>NZ_JAGEMO020000018.1 GCF_017921975.2 Hymenobacter terricola | reverse complement strand
TCTTCCTCCAAACGGCCGCGGTATGATGCGGCCTTTCGCGCCGAAGCCCGGCGGCTGGCCCGCGAAAGCCGCGTGACGCGGGCCGCTGCCCGTGCCCTCACCATCAATGCTAAATTACTTTATCAGTGGCAGAAAGCGGCCCAACAGCCCTTGCCCGCTGACCCGCCTGCCGGCGGCCGAGGTGCGCGCCTTGCGGGCACCTCGGCCGCCGGCAGGCGCAGGGGCTGGAGATGTTAAAAAAAGCCATCGCCATCTTCTCCCATCCCCCGACCTGGTGAGTCAGCTGCAGGTTATTGACCAGCAACGCGTTCACTATCCCGTGCAGCTGCTCTGCCAGGTTTTGCACGTCGTGCCCAGCCGCTACTACGCGTGGTGCCAGCGCCCCGAAACTACCGCAGCGCCCGCCCGGGAAACGGTGCTGGTCGACGTATTTGACGACCGGCAGCGCCGTTATGGCACGCGCCGACTACAAGTTGAACTGCGCGAGTTGGGCCACCGGGTGGGCCGGCAGGCCCTCCGCACGGCCTTACGCCGTCACGGTCGCAAAGCCTTGCAGCGCAAGGCCTTTACCCCACGCACCACGGATTCGACTCATGGCCAGCGCTGCGCCCCGAACTTACTGCTCGACCAGCCGCGCCCGACGCAAGCCCATCGGGGGTGGGACGGCGACATCCCCTACCTGCCCTTGGCCAACGGCCGGTGGGTCTACTGCTGCGCCTTTCAAGACGTCTGCACCAAGCAGGTCGTGGGCTGGCAGGCACGGGCTGATGTACCTGAAGCACTGGTTACCACCCCTTTGCAGCGGGCGCTCTTGGCTCAACGGCCCGTCTCTGGCCTGCTTGTGCACTCCGACCGGGGCGGGCAGGACGTCGGTAACGTCTACAAAGCGCTACTGCGCGACGCCAAAGCCCAGCGCTCGCACAGCCGCCGGGGCGAGTGTTACGACAATGCCCAGGCGGAAAGCCTGTGGTCGCGCCTGAAAACGGAGCTACTCGAACTCTGCGACTGGCCCGTTTTCACGGACCTCGCCGGTGCCCAAGCCCGCGTCGCGGACTGTTTTGACTACTACAATCACAAGCGGCGTCACTCCAGCAGCGGCTATTTAAAGCCTTATCTCTTTCATCAGCAACAACTTGCCAATATCACCTAATTCTCTCCTGCTCAACTAGACCACCCCAGTAAACCTGGACAGCATTGGGCAGTACCTTTCCTTACGCATGAAAGACACGCCAAAACCTGACAAACGGCGCAAGGACGGGGCGGCGGGCCAGCGCTCCAGCAAGGCAGCCGCAATGTCAGGAGGAAGTAATGAGGAGGTATTGTGAGGTCGAAGAATAAAAGATTCAGCTATCAGTAGCGCTTTGGCCCCGTGGCCGGCGAGTGCTATCCGGCCGTCGGGACCGGACTCGTGGCGCGCAGAAATTTGACAATAAATTGGTTGAAGAGTGCGCTCTTGGCCAGCAGCAGGCGGATGATGCCGATGCCAGTCAGGGCAATGGCAATGCCGGCCAGCACGTCCAGCACGTAGTGGTGGCTGGTGTAAACGGCGGCAAACCAGATGCCCAACATCACCACCAGGAAAAAAGCATTGAACAGTCCCGACCGGTTTTTAACGGCGTAAAACAACACGATGGCGGGGTAGGCCGAATGCAGCGAGGGCATGGCCGCGAAGACGTTGGCGTTCTTGGCATAAATGCCTTTAAAAATGCTCATCCCAACTAACTTGTCGAACCGGGCCAGGCCGGCCGTGCTGCCCATGATGAGGGGCCGGAATTGCAGGCCGTGCTGCTGCACGTACCACGGCGGCGCGGCCGGGTGCAGGTAGTACACGATGAACCCCAGGATATTGACCAGCAAAAAGGTCAGGGAAAAGGCAAAAAACAGCGGCCGGTTGCGGAAAAACAGGTATCCGGCGAAAGCCAGCGGAATAGGCACCCAGCACAGGTAGAAAATGCCGCACAGCACATCCAGCCAGGCGGTGTGGTGGAGTAGCCAGAACTCATTGGGCGTGAGCAGCTGGCCGTGCCACGAAATGCCAAACAGGCTTTTCTCGGTGTGGTAAAGCTGCGCGACATCGACGGCCCGGTAGGCGTAGTTCGGGAACGCCCGCATGTAGTCGTACAGAATCCAGAACACGACGAAGATGGAAAAGCCGGTGATGAACCGGCGCGTCGTGTCTGAAAGGAAATAGCAGGCGTTGCACAGCCCCACCAGCACCAACTGCTCGGGCCGAAAACCGATTAGGAAATAGGAAAACAGCAGGTAAGCCACCGAAAGGGCCGGCACCAGCCAGCGGCCTTGCCGGCCGGCGGACAAAGAAGAAGGGAGCATGCTGCGCGGTTGCGGCGGTTCGGGAGGCATCAGGAAGTAGCCGGGCTACACATTTACGCGCTGCACCACAGGCTGTTGGGTGGCCGCATTCCAGCCCTTGAACTCAATGTATTTGACGTTGGGCACCCAGAACGTGCCGCCTTCGATGTGCAGGTACACGCGGGTCAGCGCAATTTGCTGATTGGCAATGACCGTGAAAACGTGGAAGGTCTTGTCCACACCGGACCGCTGCAGATAGAACGGGACTTTGTTATAAGCGGCAAACTTGAGCTCATATTTGTTGAGCGCCAGTTTTTTGGCCGTCAGCCCGTAGGCAAACCGGCGCTGAATAAAGCTCAGGTCTTGCTGCTGGCTCTGCTCGGTGTAGCGTATCCAGAATACCCGCACGGGCTCCTTCTCATTGAGCTGGCCCGCGCTGTTGACGTTGAGCTGGTAGATGACCGTGTTGGGATTGGGGTCGCGTTGCAAGTAGAACAGCTGGTTGGCAATGCCCGTTGGCACCGGAAAGGCCGGGCCGGGCTGTCGCGCCGGGCTTGCCTGCAGTGAAGCACTGTTCAACAAACCGATTAGCAGCATTGCGGCCGTTGCCGCTTTTTTGGCGGGCGCGGCGGGCGGCGTGGGCCGCGGCGCAGGTAGCGACAGCGCTTTCCTGGCACCCAGCAGGCGCGATACGGCCGTGATATTGGCCAGCACGGCCAGCACGGTAATCGGAAAGGTGAGGATGGACATCGTTTCGAAGACGTGGAAGGGGATGCCCGGCACAAATAGCTTGTAGTCGCCACCCAAAAACGCCGAGCTGATGCCGCAGGCCAGCGCGCTGCCCCCCAGCAGCACCACGCGCTCGGGGCGCTGCATCAGGCCGCCTTTGCTCTGCACGCCCAGCCCCTCGGCCCGCGCCCGCGTGTAGCTCACCATCATGGAGCCGATGAGGGCGATGAAGGCGAAGAGTGACCCCAGCAGGTAGTGGTGCGCGATGAGGTAGTAGCAGATGCCCAGAAAGGTGACCAGCTCGCTGTAGCGGTCCAGCACGGAATCGAACAGGGCCCCGTACGGGCTCTGCATCTTGCCCAGGCGCGCTACCTGCCCGTCGAGCATGTCGAAGAGACCGGCAAAGAGTATCAGCGCGCCGCCCCAGCCCACGTAGCGCAGGTCGCCCCGGTGGCCCTCCTCGCCGCCCACGATGAACACCACGGCCACGCCCACATTCAGCACAAAGCCGGTGAGGGTGACGGCGTTGGGCGTGAAGCCAAGCTTAATCAGCAGGTGCACGAACGGGTTGATAACCCGGTAGATGCCGGCTTGCAGGGCGTTGCGGAGAGCAGTAAAATCCATGGGACAGGCGTTAAAAATCTATCTTGAAGCGGCCGCGCAGGCCCCATTCCGCTACGTGCGGGTGGTCGAGGTAAGTGAGGCGCTTCACAATGTCGAGGCGAAACAGTTTGAAGATGTTGGCCACGCCCACGCTGGCTTCGGCGTAGGGCTGCCGGCCCAGGGTGAAGGTGGTGGGCAGGCCCTGGGCATCGCGCAAAAACTGGTAGAGCGCAGGGTCGCGGGCGGGCTCGTTTTCGGCGCGAATGCCGCCGTAGAGGAGTTTAAGGGAAGCCGTTTCGCGCAGCTTGAGGTGCTTTATCAGGGGGAGCTTGTTGAAGAAGAACCCGTTGAAGTTCTGGTCGATGAACAGATTGGCGTAGTGGTCGCTCGAAAATTCCAGAAAATTCATCAGGTTATACGAGTTCAGCTGGTACGAGTACGTCTGGTTGGCCCGGTGAATGTCGAGCAGCGGAAACGGCACCTGCCCGAATACGTAGCCGCCTTCCAGCGTCACGTCGGCGTGGCCCAGCTGCGAGAGGTAGAAGCGTTTGGTGGCGTTTGCCACCACGTTCTGGTAAGTGTACTCGCCGCCCAAAACGCCCTTGAGCCCCGTGGTGAGCAGGGCCGAGAAGATGGGGTTGCGCCCGATAATGGGGGTGCGGTAGAGCTTGCCCTGGTAAAAGGTTTCGTTGGGGGCCCAGCGCAGGCCCAGCGACAGCTCCGTCGTCGTCAGGGTGCGGATGGGGTCGGGCGTGCTGGCGTCCGAATCCTGGAAATAGAGGCCGCCGGCCGGCGACTGTTGCAGCTTGCGGAAGCCCAGCGTGTAGGAAAAGTGGTTGAGGAACTCGTGCACGTAGTCAAGCCGGTAGACGTCGTTGTAGAGGTACTTGTCGTTGACGCCGCGCTTGAAGGAGAGCAGGAAGTTGTCTTCCTGCACGAATTGCAGCTCCTGCCCCGGAATCCGGGTATCGCGCTGAAAGCTGCCCCGCACGAAGTGCTGCGGAAACTTATAGATGGACTGGTTATTAAGCGAGTACGTGGAACTCAGGAAGTACTTCCACTTCTTATCCTGAAAGCCGTAGGCTCCGTAGGTTTCGAAGTAAATGCGCTGGCTCAGCTCGGGGGTCGTGCGCCCGCCCAGCCGCAGCCGGAAGCCCTCCACGGGGTTGAAGCTGTAGAAGGTATTGGCCGGCCCCAGCTCGAAGGGCCCGAAGCCCTTGTAGCCCGACAGCAGGAAGGTAAACAGCTCCAGCGAGCGCCGGAACGACCTGATGGTCTGAAGGGTATCGACGTTCTTATAAATTGCCTTTTCCACCTGGCTCAGGCTGTCGGGCCGGTTTTGCACCAGAAAAGCCGTGCGCTGGCTCGTCGAGGTATCAGCAACCACAGCCACCCGCGTCGGCGCGTCGTACGCGCTGTCGGGTTCCGGCTGGTTAATCCGGTACTTATCGAACTGCACCGTGCGCTCGCCGTAAAAGCCCGAGCTTTTTTCCGAAATCCCGAAATCGATGCCCAGAAAGGTTTTGCTCAGGTGGTAGCGGCGGTCGGGGTTTTCGGCAAATTCCAGCCGGGCATCCAGGCGCTTCACGAAGTTCAGGTTGATGCGCTTATCCACCGAGAGCGTGGCCTGCTGCACGGCGTAGTTGCCGTCGAGCGTGATGTATAGCTTGCCCGCAAACAGCATATCGCCCTTGTTGCGCGGATAAAAGCTCAGCTCAATGAGCTGCGGCGAGTGCTGCCGGAGCGTATCGGTGATGTAGAACTGGTAGAACGTGGGCGCATTGCTGGCAATCGGGCTCAGGAGCTGGTTGCCGAGCAGCGAGACATTGTTGGCGTAAATGTCAATATCCTGGTACATTCGATTGAAATAGGCGCTCAGCCCCTCATTGTCAATGAAATGCTTATCAAACTGCACCTGCTTGCTGCCGAGCACGACGCTTCGACGCTTCGGCGGCTCCTTGCGGTAGTATTCCCGGGCCAGCTTTTCCTCGATGTAAATGGGCAGAATGTTGACCCCACCCGCCGCCAGCGAATCCTGCTTTTTGAACAGGAACTGATAGTTGCGGAAAATTTTCTTGCTCTTGAATTTGTCGGATAAATTACTGAACGAGAAGGTCATCTTCTCGTATTTTTCATCTTCCACGTAAGCGTAGCTTTCGGGCCGGTTCTGCTCTTTGTGGTCGATAACCTGCCGGATGAGGGCCACCGCCGGGTTGTCCTTGTTTTTGTAGCGCGGCACCTTGGTGCCGCGCACCACCACCTCGTCCAATTGGGCCGCGCTGGGCGCTAGCTGCACATTTAGCTCCGGGCCCGGGCCGGCCGTGAAGGTCTTGGTAACGGTGCGGTAGCCCAGGTAGGTGAAAACCAGGGCCGTGTACTGCGTCGGTACGCGCAGGGTATAGTGCCCGTCCTCATCGGTGTTGGTGCCGATGGCCGCCTGGGGCACCGCCACGCTCACGAAGGGCAGCTTTTGCCGGGTTTTGGCATCGGTCACCACGCCGCTGATGGTGGTGGTTTGGGCCAGAGTAACAGTCGGCACCGCCAGCAGCAGCACCAACCAAAACAGCCGGCCCCCAGGCAGGAAATAGTACCGAGCAGATAGATAATTCATAACTTCTTAAACACAAAATGCACTTGTAGCGAATACGTAAACCCCAGCCCAACCAACAAGGAAACCAGGGTTTTGCTTAGCAGATAGTTGGCGTGCAGGAAATGGGTAACCAGGTAAATACCAGTGGCATTCAGCAGCATGCCGCCTAGCCACACCACCAGGTACCGGGCCCCCTGCACCGGCGCGCGCTGCTGCGTGGCCCGGAACACCAGGTGCCGGTTGAGGTAGAAATTGGTAAGGCCCCCGGCTACGTTGCCCAGCACCGTGGCCAGCACATACCAGCTGTGCAGGACTTCCACGCAGGCGATGGTCACCAGAAAATCGACGGCGGTACCGGCTGCCGAAGCGGCCTGCACCCGGAGCAGTTGAGCGTAGCGCACGGGGTGTTATAAGTAGCCTAATTGTATCCCGGCGTGCAGCAGCAGGGTGGTGTAGAGGCCGGCCAGCACGTCGTCCAGCATCACGCCCGCGCCGCCGGGTATTTGCTCCATTTTTCTAATAAACAACGGCTTAACGATATCAAAAAATCGAAACAGGACCAATCCCACCAGCAGCCGTGGCCCGGTGATGGGGATGAGCAACATGCTCACCCACATGCCCGCCACCTCGTCGATGACGACCCGGTAGCTGTCTTTGCCCCAGGCCCCCTCCATGCGCTGGGCCGCCAGCGTACCCAGGGCCAGCAGGCCTGCCGTGAGCAGGCCCGCTGGCCAGGGCCGCAGCAACGCCTCGTTGGCGCGGGCCAGGTACAAGAACAAGCAGCAGACCACGGCGGCTACCGTGCCCCCGCCCTTCACGTACCCGATGCCCAGCACCGAGGCAATTAGCTTATACATGCGGCGCAGCAGCAGTTAAACAGCCGGGCCATCCTGGTATTGCTCCTCAATGGCGGCCACTTCCGGGCTTTCGCCCATCAGCCCGCGCAGGGTGTTGTGCAGGGTCACGAGCTGCTTGAAGATGTCGTGCTCGGGCCGCAGGTCGGGCGATACCGTTTGCGGGGCTTTGAGGTAGAACGACAGCCATTCCTGCACGCCGCTCATGCCAGACCGCTGAGCCAGGTCGATAAACAGGGCCAGGTCGAGCACCAGCGGCGCGGCCAGGATGGAGTCGCGGCAGAGGAAATTAATCTTAATCTGCATCCGGTAGCCCAGCCAGCCGAAGATGTCGATGTTGTCCCAGCTCTCCTTGTTGTCACCGGCCGGCGGGTAGTAGTTGATGCGCACCTTGTGGTACATATCGCCGTACAGCTCCGGGTTTTCCTCGGGGTTGAACAGGCTATCGAGCACGCTCAGCTTCGATACTTCCTTGGTTTTGAAGTTATCCGGGTCGTCGAGCACCAGGCCGTCGCGGTTGCCCAGGATGTTGGTCGAAAACCAGCCCTTCACGCCCAGCGAGCGGGCGCTCAGGCCGGGGGCCACAATGGTTTTCATCAGCGTTTGCCCGGTCTTGAAATCCTTGCCGGCCACGGGCGTGCCGGTGAGGGCAGCCAGCTCCAGCAGGGCGGGCACGTCCACGGTCAGGTTGGGTGCGCCGTTCACGAACGGTACGCCTTCCTTCAGGGCCGCGTAGGCATAAATCATGCTGGGCGCGATGGTGGGCGCATTGGTGCGCAGCCCTTCCTCGAAGCTGGCCAAGGTGCGGTGAATGTCACCGTGCTCGTGGTAGATTTCTGTCGAGCCGCACCACACCATCACCAGCCGGCTGCAATTGCGCCCGGCTTTGAAAGCGCGAATGTCGGCGATAACCTGCTCGGCCAGGTCGAGCTTGGCGGTGTATTCCTTGACGTGGGTACCGTCCAGGTTTTTCACGTAGTGCGGGTCAAAGGCGGCCTTCATGGGCACCAGGGCCTCCATTTCGGCGCGCACGGGCTGCAGGGTTTTGTAGTCGAGCACGCCCGCCTTCAGGGCCGCCTCGTACACGTTGTCTCCGTACACGTCCCAGCCGCCAAACTCGATATCCTGAAGGTCGGCCAGGGGCACGAAATCCTTGATTTTCGGGTTTCCGGCCGACGTTCGAATTTTCCCCATCTGGGTGAGCGAGCCGATGGGCTGCGCGGTGCCCTTGCGCACGGCCAGCACGCCGGCAATGAGGGTAGTGGCCACGGCGCCCATGCCGGGTAGCAGGATGCCCAGCTTGCCGCTGGCGGGCGCAATTTGTTCTTTATGTGCTGTCATGTTGGATTGTGAGGAGTTTTGTGGCCGGTAATAAACTTACTTACTGGTGGAGGGCCAAACCAGCAAGTCGAAAGTTAGTTTTTGAGCAGAAGCCAGACCGACGGCTGGCAGCTAAGACGTTTAAGATTGATTAAAACCTGAAACCAGCCCATACATACGGGTAAGTGCCTACTTCAGAGAATACTACCCCTGCCTGTAACAGCTGCGCCGGCAGAAAGTAGCGCCTGGCCCCGTAGCCATCGTGCCATTTCGCCGATACCTCGCCCAGCGACCACACCCGGCCCACATCGTTGAAAGCCACCAGCCCCAACGTGCCGGGCAGCAGGGAGGAGGCGACGTCCAGCGGCTTGAGCCAGAGCTCCAAGTTATTATACACCATGTTCTTGCCCGTAAACCGTCCCAAATAAAAACCGCGCAGATTTTGCGGGCCGCCCGGCTTTAGCGGCTGAAAATACGTGGCCGGGCCCAGCGTGGTGCCCGCGCCTGCCTGTGCGGTTGGCCAACTACGTTGGAGCCGCGTGGGGGACGGTCGCAGAAGGCAAATTCCGCCAGGGCCTGAAGGATAAAAACCGTGGTTAAAGCCGGCTTCCATAAAGAAAGTGAGCAGTTACAAAGCATCATGAAGTAATTCCTACTGCGACCTGGGACAGTGTGGCGGGGTAGCGGTGGCCCTATACCTGGAAGGTGATGTGCAGCTGGAAGTGGAATGGGGCTCCGGCGCATCCGTCGGCACGGTGCGGGGACCTGTGGCCACTCCCCGCGCCCCGGATGCGCAGGGAACACGCAAGACAAGCCATGCTGCAGGAATAACAAAGCCCACATACCTGGCGCCGCTTGGTGGCCGCTTGCAGCAACCGGCTACACTGGTAGCGCTGCAGCGCCGCCGATACTTCGGCCGGACCAAGGTACTGTGCCTGCGCCAGGGTTTTGCCCGGTAATTCGCTGGCCCCGAGCAACGTCAGCTGTCAGCCTTAGCAGTAGAATCTCCTCCTGAGGGCGCATGCCATTATGCTTACGCATAATTCACGATTTGCAAATTGCAAATTGAGGCAATCACGCTGACTTTCTGCTCTTGCGCTTACTACCGCAAGTTTGGCAGCTTCTTCTTCAGCTTTTCTTTCGCCTTGGCGGGTAGCTCACGGTCGGCTTCCGGCTTGCCCGCGAAAAAAGCAGTCAGGGCTTCCTCCAGAATATCCTGAATCTCCATCCCGCCCCAGCATTCGAATTGCTTCAGCCGCAAAAACGTGTCAGGAGTGAGCTGGTTGGTGAATGGCACCTTCGCAATGGCCGTTTCTTTGACCGATATAAGAGCTGCCGTGCTTTGGCTGGACATAGGCTGATTGCCAAGGTCGTAGAGCAAGGCATCGGCGGCTTGGGCCGGTACCGACTCTACCTTGGTCATGTTGCTTATCATGTTCATCTTGCCCGACTTTTTCATATTGTTTATATTTATAATATGGATGACATTGAAATCAACCAACCTTTTCTAATATTTCCGCCGTCAGGTTACGGTAGTCCTGGGCCCCGTTAGACTGCGGAGCCCACGAGAAAATACTTTGCCGCATACTCTGCGACTCTGGTAAAGCGACATTCTCCCGAATGGTCGTTTGCATCACCAACGGCCCCAGCGCAGGGTCGTCGCGCAGTTGCTGCACCACTTGGTGGTGCAGGGCTCGCCGATACGACGGAGCATATTCCGTAAAGAAGATTCCCCCAACCCGGAGTTTGGGATTGAAGTTCTTTTGCAGGCGCGAGCACATATCCAGCAGGGCGGTCATGCCCTCGTTGCCGAAAAATTCCGGATGCAACGGCACAAAGACGGCCTCGCTGGCCACCAACGAGGCGACGGTCAGGGCACCCAGGGAAGGTGGCGTATCGATAACCACATAATCTACGCCCGTTACCCCCGCTAGCTGGTCTCGCAAGAAGAAAATGTAGTCAGGCTGTGTGCCAAAAACTTTCTCCTGCTGTGCCAGCGAGCGTTCGGCCCGTACCAGCTGCAAATTCGGTCCCACCCGGTAGAGCGCTTGTGCCAGGCTCCGCTTCTCTTCGAGCACCTCGCCAAGGTGCGGCACGCCGGCCGGCACCTGAAACGTTTTGCTGGCATTTGCTTGCGGGTCACAATCAAGCAGCGCTACCTGAAAGCCTTGCTCTGCCAAAGCGTGGGCCACACAGAGCGCAGAGGTGGTTTTACCCACACCGCCCTTGTTATTGGCAAAAGAGAGAACATGCATAGGACAAAGACTTGCGTAAGGGCCGTAAAGCTAATCAATGCACCCAATACGATACATATTATAAATACATATTTTCAATAAATATGAAAAATATCATCCGTATTGCCTTGAACAAATTGCTATTTAGTATGAGCTGATACTACTCCTTGACTAACCAATCGACCCCGCCGGCGTCCTGCACCTGGCTAAATCCCTGGGATAGATACACGAGTTGCAGGTTTTCTTCGAAAGTCGCTCCCTTGGCCAGCTTCTTTCGGTTCATGAGCTCGTAGGACTCCCGAACGTCGTCGAGACGGTAGCGGAGTGCCTCCGCTACGATTTTCGTATTCTTGCGACTGGCAGCTTTCTGTCGGGCCACCAAGGATTTTTGATAATCCTCCAGGGCGTGGCCTTTGGTAATGGCCGTGAATACCGCGCCGGCCAAGCTGCTGATTTTCCCCTGGCTGCTTTTGCCGCGCTGCTGATTGACGACAAAAAGGACGTACCCGGGCTCCAATTTTCCTTGGTCTATTAGCCCGCTGATGGTTTCAATACTGCTTTTTGATACCCCCACATCGGCCAGGGCCTTTTGCCATTCATTCAAGGCCAAGGCCGCGGTCAGCAATGCTTCGCTGGCAACCGGAGCAAAGCGAAAGCGAATCTGTTCGACCCCTTTCCCGGTCCCCCGTAGCAGGTCATATTCAAAAGCGAGATTGGTTTGGGCAAGCTCCGTTTTGGCCCGGTCCAGTACCCTCATCTTGAACAATGGGAATTGCTTGTACTGTCCATCCAAGTCGAGGAGCCGTTTGAGGTCATCGACCCGGACGGTCCGCGAGCCAAAGCTGCCGTACTGCTTGAGCAGCCAGTAAATCCGGTAGGAGTGGGCGCTCTTGAGCTTCAGCAGTTGCATCAGCTGCGCCTGGGTGAAATTGCCTTCGTTGAGTTGCAGCAGATAGTCGCGCACCCGGTCGTTGAACCGTACCACTAAGGCCCGTTCCTCGCTACTGTAGTCCGCATAGGCCATTAGTGGAGTGTTCGAGAAGCTTGGCGCATCCTCAGTTACCTTATTGGTGCGCTTTTTCTTGCTAGGCCGCTCAATGTAAATCACCCGCGAAGCCAGCAGGGCACACATGTCCTTGAGTTGTTGGTAGTCGTTGCTGCTCGGCCTACGGCCTGACAACGCCACTACCTCCGTCACAGGAATTCGCATCTCGCGGAATTCGGTATCCTCCCGGTGAATCCGGGAGAGCATGGCCATGAACAGGCGCATTTCCAGAGTCGTGAGTGCAAACCGGGCGTTCACCAAGTCATTGCGCTGAACTACTAGCTTATTAACTGGCTCAGGCTTAGCATTGTCGAACAAGGTAGCTTGCATAGGACAGCAGGGGATGGGTAGGAGTTGCTGTCGCAATCTATTACAAAAAATAATCTTGTAATAGGTGTTCGTGCTTTTTGTAATAGCTGGTTACTTTCTTTTCGTGCTTCTTGTAATACTTCGTCGTGCTTCTTGTAATACTTCGTCGTGCTTCTTGTAATAGCACATTCGTGCTTCTTGTAATAGATTGGCCATTTTAGCACTTGATTTTCAAATAGTTATGACACCTATAATATAGGTAATAGGTTAATAAATAAAACGACCGTTTAAATGGGGGGTCGCTTTTTAATTTATTTAGTTTCAAATTTCCCCCTAGTCGGTGTCAGTAAGAGCTGAATTGATACTGCATAATTGGGTTTATTGAGCAGGTTTGTTTTTTTCGTGCTTTTTGTAATAGCAATGCCATTGGAATCACAAATCAAAAAAACTCAAATTCAGTGTTTTACGGGATTTATTATGATACAGCAGTGGTCCTCCTATTACAAAAAGCACGAAACAGCGAATAGGTACCAGAGTTGAAGCCTCCGAAGAGGGGGAGTATTACAAAAAGCACGAATATTAGAGCAACTGACCAAACAGTTAGCTTCCCCTGCCACTTCAGCTTTCGTGCTTCTCGTAATATCACAAGTAGCCAACGATTTCTAAGTCAAGGAGTACTCGACACTGCATGGTTTAAGGTATAAGAATGTATAAAAATCATTCATGTAATATCTGAATCCTTAAGGGGCTTCAGTGTCAAAAGGGAGCTTTAGTATCCAGCGGGAGAGGGTATAAAAAGGCACTAGCCAGAGGTCGTCGTTGTGCTTTTTAGTACCGCCCAGCGACAGCCGGTGGCCGTTATCGGGTGGATAAGTGACCGGTTTGGAGATGTTCCTATTGCTCTGCTAGACTTTACGTTATGAAGTCCTTTCCAACGCCCGTAAAATGTCGTATTGCTCCCCCGCCTTACTGCCGAAAGGCACGGCTCAGCTTTTCTCGCAGCGCCTCGACTTGTTTCAGGGCCGAGCGAACGGGGCGCCAAGCGCGGTCTCGGAGAGGAGGGCCACGGGGGACGCGACAAAGTGGGCCGCCGGTACTGGCGGAGGCCTACGACCGCCTCGGGAACGGGCACCTCCTTGCCCCATTCCTAGTCCAGAAAATCAGCGCGCAGCACCAGTTGGAAGCTGGGCAACCCGTAGCGATTGAGTCCTGGTTTCTGCCGCCGCGTGAGCAAGCCCAACGCTGCGAAGTCGTCCAAGTGCCGCTGCAGCGTGCACGCGTCACAGCCGCGTCAGAAGCGGTATGCCCAATCGCACGGCTGGGAGCGATTTAGGCGCTTGCTGGCCGAGCAGTTTTAGGCATCAATGGCCCTTCACTTGGTCGAATTTGGGCGCAAATCGGCAAAGCAACGTAGCTTGGCTAGCATTAGCTATACGACAGCTTCTTTCGACATTTTACCCCTACTTCACTACCTTGGTTCTTCGCAGAACAGCCCATGCGCCGCCACCACCAGCAATTAGACGAAACCAATCGACTCGAAGCCTTCAGCGATGGGGTATTTGCCATTGCAATAACCATTCTTGTGCTGGAATTTAGAGTGCCCGAATCGGAGCCCGGGCATCTGCTTGACGCGTTGGTACGGCTGTGACCGCCGTTGGTAGCCTATTCGTTTTCCTTCGCTTACATAGGCATTATCCGGCTCAATCACCTTGCGCTTTTTCATCAACTGCGCTCCGTGAGCTTGGGGTTGCAGGGCTGGAACTTGGGCATTTTGGCAACTACCATACTACTGACCTTTCCGACGGGCGTACTGGCGCAGGCTTTTCGGGAAGGAAACGCGACTGATGAGGGGGTTGCCGTGGCCTTCTACGCGCTGATTGCCTGCCTGATGTAGGCTGCTTGGCTGCCCATGTTCTCGTGCGTTCGCGACCATCCAGCATTGCTGAAAGAGCCTGCGCAAGCCGACTTTTTTCACGGCCAGCGGGCGCACCCCCGCGTGGGAATGGCGTGCTATGGCGCAGCGGCAGCGGTGGAATATTTTGTTCCTTTCATTGGGATAATCATCCTGCTGCTGCTGATTGTGTACCACGCAGCTCCTAGCTGTATAGTCCCAGCGTGAGGAGGGTCGGGTCACGGGTAAAGATAGCCGGGTTCTTTTGCCACTGGATACTGTTGGCGAATTGGTTTTAAGCCATTGCTGGCGGAATCAACCGCTCGAAGGCGGCCCGACGGGTCTGGGCTAACGGCACGTCGTTTAACCAGTTAACGATACGCGACAGGTTCATCGCCGCAGCAATAAAGACGTGCTGTAAATGGGTTTTGGCCAGGCCCACGTAGCGCGAACGGCGCAGGCCAAAGCCGCGCACCCCTTGCGAGAGCGTGCCTTCAATGCCCGCTCGCTGATTATAAAGTAGGGGCCAGTCCGCCCGGCTGTCGCGCGCTCGGGCGGCTTGCAAAGCGTGATACGGGGCATCGGCGCGCAACTTAATGGCTCGGCGTTTCATTCGTGTACACTGCGCCCGCACGGGACAGGGCCCGCAGTGCTTGCGCGAAAACTTGATAAACACGCGGGGCTGGCCTTTTTCCAGCGTCTTAATCCAGGATTGCGACGGATGCCCCTGGGGACAAGTAGCTCGCTGCGCGTCCCAATCCACGTGGAAATCCGCCGCCGCATATCCTTGCCCCGCTAAAGCCTGCCATTTTTGGTCTTTCCGAGCGGGCCCGACTAACTCCACCTGATGAAGTTGCTGACTCTGGACGAGCAGTTCGGCACTCACGTACGCGGTGTCGACCAACTGCTGGGACGGCCGTAACGACTGGTCCGCCAATCCCTGCTGAATCTGCGGCAAGGTAATCGAGTCTGCCTCCGTGCTGACGGTCGTGGCTACCTGCGTAATCAAATGCGGGTGGTCGGCTTCGCAGGTTTCGCTCAAATGGACTTTATAGCCCACCCACGTCGTGGTGCGTTTGCGACTAAAACGAGCTTCTATATCGTAGGGAGAGCTAATGAGCTGCGCGGAAGGAGGCAATTCGTCCTGATTTTCCACGCGCCAGTTGAGTTGGCCGTCCACCAGCCGAAACTGTTGGAGCCAGACCCGGCGCAGGACATCAATGGCTGGCAACTGCCACAGCCAGGCGGCCTGTGCATCCTGTTCGATTCGCTCCAGCAGCCACCAGCCGTCCTGACCGACTTGTTGCGCATAAGCCAATCGCTCTGGTTTGGTGTGCGGCAGGCGATACTCCTCGGCTCGGGGACCGTACCGGGCGGCCCACTCCGGTTGCAGCTGGCTGGCCAACCAGTCGGGCAAGAGCGTGGCCAAGCGATTGAGCGTGAAGCGCAGGGTTTCCCCCACGCACTCCAGGCGGTTCATATCCCGCACACGCGCCAACACATGGGTCGAGTCCGTTCGCTGTTTACCCCCGGCTTTCAGCCACTGCTGGTCCTGGCAACACGTCAGCAGGTGTGTGAGCAGACGCTCCTCGGCCTTGGCGGCCACTAACCGCTGGCGAAACTCCGACAGGATGCTAAAGTCAAACCCGGGGTCGGTCAGCTCCAAGCCCAGCAGATACTTCCAGTCAATGCGACTGCGCACGGCATCGGCCGCTTGGCGGTCGGAGAGATTTTCCGCAAATTGCAGCAGCGTCACCAGCGCCAACTGCCAGGGCGCCTGGGCCGCTTGCCCGCGTGGTGGAAACAGGTCGGCAAAGAGGGTGTCGTCATACAGGGTGCCCAGCGTATCGCGCAGTTGCATATAGCGATTGCCGTGCGGAAAAGCTGCCTGTGCTACCTGGCGCGTTTGGGGCGGAACAGGCGTGCTGGGTTGGAGGTGCAGGCTCATGAGCAGAGGCGGTTAAGATGCCTCCGAAAATAGCCTTTTTTACCCCAGAACCAATTCGCCAACAGTATCCAGTGGCAAAAGAACCCGGCTATCTTTACCCGTGACCCGACCCTCCTCACGCTGGGACTATACAGCTAGGAGGGAATAGTTATTTTGATTGAAAATACTGCCCATGGGTGGTATTTTTTATTAGGCGTGGATTTTGCGGGGCGTACAAACCTAAGCTGTGCTGTTCATTGCCTGACTCCTGCGCAGGGCGTTAGCTTAGGCTTACTATTGGCCTCGAATCTTCTTTTTTTGCAGACCATTCAATACCCTCGCAAACCCATCTCTCAACATCCTCCGGGGCGTCGTTTGCCGTGGCTGTTGTTGCTGGCCGCGGCGCTGTGTTTTGTGGGCGGCTACCTGGCCAGCCGTTATGCTCAGACGCCGGGCGTGGTGCAGCGCACCGACGTGATGCGCCTGCAGCAGCTCGTGCGCGATGCGGAAGCCACGGCGCGCCGCGAGGCTGATTCCGTAGCCGAGCAACTGCCGCGCGGCTACTACAGCTTCCAGAAGCTGATGGCTCAGACCACCTATCCCACGTACGTGCTGGAAAACGGCGCGCTGCGCTACTGGTCTGATGCGACCCTGCGGCCCGAAAACGAAACCTCCAGCCTCAGCCCCGAGCGACTGATAGAAACGCCGGTGGGGGATTTCCTGCTGCTGCGCCGGATGGCCGGGCGGTATCTGATTCTGACCTATCTGCCGCTCGAACGGCACTATGGCATCAGCAACCGGTACTTGCGGGAGGGAGGTGAGCAAGGCCTGTTTCGGGGCATGGAGCTGCAGGTGGTGGCCGATAGCTCGGCGCACGGTCCGGCGCGTTTCGAAGCGGCCGATGGGCACTACCTGTTTTCGATTAAGCGGCTGCAACCCAACCCGCTAACGGGGCAATACGTGCCGCTGGCGCTGCTGGCGCTGGGGAGTTTGCTGTATGCGGCGGGGTGGCTGCTGCTGGCCTGGCGGTGGTGGCGGGCCGGGCGGGCGGGCGCGGCGGTGGCGGCGCTGGTGCTGCCGCTGGCGGCGTTGCGGGCGGTGCTGCTGCATCTGGGACTGCCGTATTCATTCATCGAGCTGCCGCTGTTTGACCCGCGCGTGTACGCGGCTTCGTGGTGGGCGCCTTCATTGGGCGATTTGCTGCTGGATGCCCTGCTGGCTTTGCTGGTCGCGACGGGCGCCGCGGCGCTGTGGCAGCATTGGAGCGTGCTGGCCTGGGTGCGGGCCCCGCGCACGCCGGGCGGGCAGGTAGTGGCGGCGGCCGGGGTGGGCGCCGCTTTCTGCGGCTGGACGGCCCTGCTGTTTGCGTATTATGTCACCGTTTTTGGCAGCTCACAGCTGAGCCTGGACGTGACCCACAACCTGCAGATAACGGGCTTCTGGGTACTGCTGGCCCTGGTGGCATTGCTGCACACGGCGGCGTGGCTGGTGGGCTTTTTCGGGCTGACGCAGCTGGCCGGGGCCTTGCTTCAGCACGTGCCGCGGCGGATGCTGCTGCTGGGCCCGGCGCTGGCTGCGCTGCCGGTACTGGGCACGGGCCTGGGGCTGGGCGAGCCGTGGCTGCTGCTGCTGGCGGTGTTGCTGCTGTATGCGGCCCTGGTACGGGCCGTGAACCTGCGCGCCGAGCCTACCACGGGCGGCTACCAGGCCGCGATGCTGGTGGTGCTGCTACTGGCGCTGACTTCGGCCACCGGGGCGCTGGCGCTCTACGCGCATTTCGAAAAGCAGCTGCTGGTGGACAAGCAGCGCCTGGCCGGCAACCTGCTTATCGACAATGACCTGCAGGGCGAGTATCTCCTGGGTGAGCGCATGCACGACATCGCCGCCGACCCCTTTGTCCGGCGGGCGCTGTCGGCGGCCTTTGGGCGGCCCGAGGTGGTGCGGGAGCGCATTGCCCGGCAATATCTGGGCGATTATTTCGATAAATACGAGAGCAATATCACCCTCTATGATGCCTCGGGGGCGGCCGTGGGGGCCGCGCCGGGTACCCCCAGCCTAAGCGCGGCCCGCGCGGCCACCGCGCGCATTGCCACGCCCACCGACCAGGCTGGCGTGTACCTGGTGCAGTCCGACAACCCGTTTGGCTCGCGGCGCTACGTGGCCCACATCACCGTGCCCGGCCAGCGGGTGAACGGCATTGGCCTGCCTTTGGGGGCGGTGCGCGTGGAATTGACGCTCAAAAAGCTGACTTCCTACAGCGTCTTGCCGGAGCTGCTGGTCGACCAGAAATTCTTTCAGCCGGGCCTGGCTACCGAGCTCAGCTACGCGGGCTACAACCACGGCCGACTGGTGTACAGCGAGGGCGATTTTGATTATGCCAACCGCCTGCCTGCTTCCCTACTGGCCGAACCGCGTCTGTATGTGGGCGGCCTGAACCGCCGGGGCTACCACCATCTGGGCGTGCGCGGCTCGATGAACCGGACCGTGGTGGTGACCACGGCCACGTACTCGCCGAGCGACTGGCTGGCCAATTTTTCGTTTCAGTTTTTGCTGTCGTCGCTGGTCTGGTTGCTGGCGGGCGGGGTGGTGCTGCTGGTGCGCGGCCGGGCCGCGCACCAGCTACGGCTCAATTTCAGTACCCGCATTCAGCTGTTGCTGAACGTGGGCATTGTGGTGCCGCTGCTGGTGGTGAGCGTGGCCACGGCCAGCCAGCTCATTGCCTCGTATCAGCGCGATTTGTCCCGCACCTACGAGCGGCGCGGCCAGCTGGCCCTCGAAAGCCTGCGCCGCCAGCGGCACCTGTTGTCCGACAGCACGGCGCGGCCCACGCTGGTTGTCCTGGCCAAGAACGTGGCCGCCCTCACAGAAACCGACCTCAACCTCTACGACGCCCACGGGGAATTGCTGGCCAGCAGCCAGCCCATCATCTTCGATACGGGCCTGCTGGGGCCCTTGCTGAGCCCACAGGCCGTGGTGGCGCTGCGCGAACACAACCGGCCGCGCGCCTTGCTCACCGAGCGCGCGGGGTCCTTGTCGTTCAACGCTTTGTACTTGCCCGTGCGGGCGGGGGCCGACGAAGTCGTGGCGACCGATTTGGCGGGCCACGCGCTGGGGCACGGCAAAGCCGACGGCCCCCCGAAGAAAGCGCCCACCTACGCGGTGCACTCCGTATTTGACGATGATGACGGGTCGTCGGCCGACGAAACGGCCATGCCGACCGGGCCCATTCTGGGCTACGTGGGCATTCCCTTCTTCGACTCCGAGAAAGAGCTGAATACCAAGCTGACGGAGCTATTTACCACCATTCTCAACATCTTCACGCTGATGTTTTTGCTGTTTCTGGGGCTGGCTTTTGTGGCGGCCCGGCAGCTTACCGCCCCCCTGAAGCTCATCACCGAGAAGCTGACCCAAACCACGCTCACCGGGGAGAATGAGCTGCTGGACTACCGCAGCTCCGACGACGAAATCGGCCTGCTGGTGCGCGAATACAACACGATGCTCACCAAGCTGGAAGCCAGCAAGCGCGAGTTGGCCGCCCAGGAAAAGGAAGCCGCCTGGCGCGAAATGGCCCGGCAGGTAGCCCACGAAATCAAGAACCCGCTCACGCCCATGAAGCTGAGCCTGCAGTTCCTGCAGAAAGCCATTGCCGAGCGTCGGCCCAACGCGGAGGAGCTTATCAGCCGGATTTCCCAAACGCTCATCACCCAAATTGACGTGCTGAGCGACATTGCCACCAGTTTCAGCACCTTCACCAACCTGCCCACCATGCGCCCCGAGCGCCTCGACGTGGCCGCGATATTGCGCCGCTGCACCGCCCTGCACCAGCCCGATGCGGAGGACGGCGCCCTGGAGCTGCACCTGCCGCCCGACGCCGAAACCGGCCGCTACCTGGTGTATGCCGATGAAAACCTGCTGGTGCGCACCTTCAACAACCTGCTGATAAATGCCCGGCAGGCCGTGCCCGAAGGCCGCGAGCCGCACATCGACGTGTCGCTGGCCACGGCGGGCGCGGGCAGTGTGCGCGTGGCCATCCGCGACAACGGCGCGGGCATTTCCGAGGAGGTACGGGAAAAGGTATTCGTGCCCAATTTCACCACCAAAGCCAGCGGCTCGGGCATTGGGCTGGCGGTGGCCAAGCGCGGGATTGAGAGCGCCGGCGGCAAAATCTGGTTTGAAACGGCAGTGGGGGAGGGCACGGACTTTTTCATCGAGCTGCCGCTGGCGGGATAATGCCGGATAACACCGGCCCGGATGCCAGCGCAACGGCACGAAACCGCCCGCTTCCGTCGTTACCCGCCAAACCCGACCTTTACCGCATGATTCGCCGCTTACGCCTGTGCTTCCCCTTGGTGGGCCTGCTCGTTGCGGCGCTGTTTTTCACCAGCGGGAGTGCTTTTGCACAGGGGCAACCTAGGAAAACAGGCGAGGCCCTACCGGGTACGACCCCGCCGCCCAGTACCCGGCGCTGCCGCTGGGTGCGCCTGGCCCTGGGGCGCGATACGACCAGCTTTGCCCTGGCCGATACGCTGACCGTGGTGCCCTCGTCGGTTATTGCCAATGGGCACGGGCTGGACTACGACGGGCGCACCGACCGCTACCGCTACGTGCGGCCCGCCCCGCGCGACAGCAGCGGCGCGGGCCGGCCCGACTCGGTGCTGGTGTGCTACCGGGTGCTGCCGCTGCGCCTCACGGCCGCCCGGTTTCGCCGGCCGCGCAGCCTGATGGACAGCATCGGCTTTCGGCGGCCGGTGATGGGGTACGAGGATTTTTCGGTGAAAGAGCAGATTCTGAACACGCCGGGCATCAGCAAAACCGGGAATCTGTCGCGCGGGCTCAGCTTTGGCAACACCCAGAACGTGTTTGTGAACTCGGCCCTGAACCTGCAGCTGGAGGGCCAGCTGGCTGAGAACATTCACCTCACGGCCGCTATTTCGGACCAGAACGTGCCGTTTCAGCCCGAGGGCAATACCCAGCAGCTGCAGCAGTTCGACAAAATCTACATCACCCTGGCCAACCCCAACTGGAACCTGACGGCCGGCGACGTGGTGCTGCGCAACAAGCCCGACTACTTCCTGCGCTACTACAAAAACATCCAGGGCGCGGCGGCCGAGGCCAATTTCGGCCCGCCCATCGTGGGGCTGGCCGGCTCGGGCGTGTCGCAGGGCGTGTCGAACGCGGTGTTTCTGAACGGCGTGGCCGGGCAGGTGGTGAATGGCTCGCTGCCGGCCACGCTCAACCCGCCGGCCATCAGCCAGCCCCAGCTCACGGACCCCAACCGGCAGGTGCCCGGCACCGGCGCGCCCCTGCCGCTGGGCGACCGGGCGCCCCTGACCGGGGCCGTGGCCAGCAGCGCGGGCGTGCGCAAGGGCGTGGCGTGGCGCTCGTCCACGGCCATCGCGGGCGGGGTGGCCAAGGGCAAGTTTGCCAGCACCGACGTGGCGCCCATCGAAAACGTGCAGGGGCCGTACCGCCTCAACGGGCCAAACGGTGAGCAGTACATCATCGTGCTGGCCAACTCGGAGAAGGTGTACCTCGACGGCCGCCTGCAAACCCGGGGCTTCGACGCGGACTATGTCATCGACTACAACCTGGCCGAAGTCACGTTCACGCCGCGCCACCTGATTACCCGCAACTCGCGGATTAAGATTGACTTCGAATATTCGGACCTCAACTATTCGCGCTCACTAGTGGCCGCCAGCCACTACCAGCAGATTGGCCGCCTGAGCGTGCATGGCAACCTGTATCAGGAAGCCGATAACCCCGACAACGCCCCCAACCTCAACCTGAACGACACCCTGCGGGCGCAGCTGCGGCGGGCCGGCAACGTGGCCGTGGCCTCCTTTGCCGGCGGCGATTCGACGGCTTACGACCACCGCATCGTGCAGTACCACCGCGACTTGCGGGTGCCCGCCGGGGGCACGCAGCGGGTGCCGGTGTTCACCTACGTGGGCAGCACCACGCCCGTCGATTCGCTGCGGGGCTCCTACACGGTGCGCTTTACGGACGTGGGCCAGGGTAACGGCGACTACGGGCTGAGCACCGACCCCCGGTTCCAGAGCGCCAACGGCCGGGTGTACGAATACCTGGGGCCGCACCTGGGCCGCTACCAGCCGGTGCGCCTCATCCCCACGCCGCTGCTGAAGCAGATGGTGGCCGGTGGCATTAGCTACCAGGTAGATAGCAGCACGACGGTGTTTGTGGACGCGGCTCACTCGCGCCTCGACCGCAACCGGTTTTCGTCGGAAAGCGACCAGGACGGGGCCTTTCACGTGGGCTATTCGATGCAGAACCGCCGCTTGCCCGCCGCGCTGGCCGCCGGCTTGCTGCGGGGCTACCGGCTGCGCTCCACCCTCGACTACGAGTACACGGGCAAGCATTTCTCGCCGATTGACCGCTACCGCGACATCGAATTCGACCGCAACTGGAGCAACACCAGCCCGGTGCAGGCCACCGGCACCACGCCGGTGGCCCGCGAAGACAACATCCTCAATTTCAGCGTGGGGGCGGCGAAGGACATTAACAACAGCGTCAATTACCGCCTGAGCCGGCGCTACCGGCCCGGCGAAGTGAACGGCCTGCAGCACTGGCTGGATGCGGCTCAGAAGTTTGGCAACCTGGAGCTGCGCGGGTCGTTGTTCGTGCTGAATTCCGATGCCGGCCGGTTCCATTCCGACTGGGCGCGGGGCGAGGCCACGGGCCGGTACGTGGGCGGCCGCATCGTGCCCGGCTACACCTACCGTTTCGATAAAAACCGCGTCAGCTCGACCACCACCGACACCATTCGCTCGGCCAACTACTTCGACGAGCACGACGTGTTCATCCAGAGCCGCGACTCGGCCCGCACCCAGTTTCGCCTCGACTACAGCTACCGCCGCGACCAAACCCCCAACGCCGAGCAAAACGCGCTCCGGCTGCGCGGCACCGCCCAAACCTGGCAGGGCACCCTGGCTTCGCGCCTCGGCAAAACCCAGGATATCCGGGTGTTGGCCACCTACCGCGACCTGGATTCGCTGGGCCTGGCGCGCAACCGCACCGTGCTGGGGCAGGTGTTTTACAACGCCAGCCTGCTGCAAAACCAAATCCGCTCCGAGCTGAGCTACAGCGTGGCCACCGGCCGTGAGCTGAAGCGCGACTACTCTTTTCTGGCTGTGCCCGCCGGCCAGGGCACCCACTACTACATCGACACCAACGGCGACGGCCGACAGCAGAAAGACGAGTTTTTTGAGGCCCAAACGCCTGATGCGCAGTACCGAACCTACATCAAAGTATACCTGCCCACGGCCGACTACATCACCGCGTTTACCAACCGGCTCAGCTACCGTCTCACCACGGCGGCCCCGCGCGGCTGGCGCGAAGCCGGCGGCTGGCGCGGCATAGCCTCCCGCTTCGCCACGCTGAGCAGCGTCACCGTTGACCGCCGCACCACCAACCCTTCGCTGCTCTCGCGCCTCGTGCCGTTCAGCCTCGACAAAGACGATAACCAAGTGCTGGCCTTTAATCAATTGGTGCGAAATACGGTGTATTTTAACCGCTCCAACCCCATCTTTGGGGGCGAGCTTACCGTGCAGCAAACCCAACAGAAAACCCTACTCGACCAAGGCTTCGACCGCCGCAACCTGAGCACGCAGAGCGTGCTGCTGCGCCGCACGCTGGCCACCTCGTTCACGGGCCGCCTCACCGGCACCCGCGACATCCGCGAGGCCAGCAGCACCTACCTCCTCACCCGCAACTACCGCCTGCTGATTTACACCGTGCAGCCCGAAATCAGCTACCAGCCCACGCCTTCGCTGCGCCTCACCGGCACCTATATGCACACCCAGAAGCAGAATACGCTCGACGTGGCCAACGCGGAATTACACCCCGGCATCTTCGATGACCTGGGCCTCGAAACCCGCCTCAGCCAGGTGAGCAAGCGCACCGTGACGGCCGCCACCCACTTCACCCGCGTCAAGTTCGACGTCGACCCAACGGCCCTTAATTCCGTGGTGGCCATTGAAATCCTCAACGCCCTGCGCCCCGGCAGCAACTTCACCTGGAACCTGAACGTGGAGCAGCGCCTCAGCAACGGCCTGAACATCACCCTGGCCTACGACGGCCGCAAAGCCAGCGGCCAGAACACCGTGCACACCGGCCGCATGCAGGTAGCGGTGCTGTTTTAGGTTGTTCGGTATTAGTTGTCAGTCGTTAGTAAGTTCATAATCGTATGACTGACAACCAACAACGAGCAACTGACAACCCGTTTACTGTTGGACAACTACTTAGAGGAGCTTAGCGGACTCTGGAATATTGCAGCTTAGCCGCCCGCGCCGCCAGGCCGGCCGTCAGCTCGCGCTGCTTGAACGAGAGCGGCAGTGCCGCGCCCGATTGGAAGGCCCGCACGGTGATTTCGGCGCAGGCCCGCGCATCGGAAAGGGCGTCGTGGTGGTTGAGCGGGATGTTGAAATACTCCGCGACGTGGTTGAGCCGGTGGCGCTCCAGATGCGGCCAGCATACCTTGGCCAGCTTCACCGAGCACAGGCAGTGGAAGGCGGGAACGGGCAGGCCGAAATCGCGGAGCGTGTGTTCGAGCACGCTCACGTCGAAGGCCGAATTGTGGGCCACCACCAGCTGGCGGTGCAGGTAGGGCAGGAGCTGCGGCCAGGCATCGGCCAGGGAAGGGGCGCCGTGCAAATCGGCTTCCGCGATGCCGTGCACCTGCTGGTTGCGCCAGTCCATGCGCAGGTGGCGGGGCCGCAAAAGCGTCTGAAACGAGTCGACCAGCTGCCCCCCGCGCACCCGCACCACGCCCACGGCGCAGGCGCTGTCGCGGCGCTCGTTGGCCGTCTCAAAGTCGATGGCCGTGAAGTTGAGGTTGGCGAGGGCGTGGGTAATTTCTGCTTCCATATTGGCAAGTTAACCAGGGCTGTGGGAAAAAGACGCCGGGCCGCAGCTTGGGTGGCCCTACACTTATGGCTTGGCAGCGGGCTCGGCAAGGGGCAAGCGGCAGGCATCCGGCACTTTAAAGTACCGCGCCACTATCCAGTTATGGACGCTGCTGCACCCCGCCACAAGGTCAACATCAAACTCAACGCCGGGGTCGAATCGCTGGAGTGGAATGAGCACGTGGCCGTAGCGCAGGTGCAGGGCGGGCAAGCCCGCCGCCGCCTTGCCCGCCCGGTGCGCGGCCCGCAAGCGGGCGTATCGGTCCTGCATCTGGGCGTCGAACGGGGCGGCGCTGGTGCACAACTCCCACCAGGCCCGGGGCACGTGCCCGGCTGCCAGGAGTCCCGCAATCAGCAGTCCAAAAGCCAGCCCGGAGCGCCGAAAGCGGGGTTCCCAAGCGGCCAGGGCCGGCAAATTCCGGGCCGCGGCCCACGCCAGGCCGGCGGTTGAAATCAGCATAACCAGCAGGATTTCATTTTGCCCGCGCGGCAACGGCGGCCCCACAATCAGGTAGCGAAACAGCACAAAACCGGCCCCGTTCAACACGCCGAAGGCCAGGAGGATTGCCCGCCAGCAGCTTGGCATCGGGAGCGGCTGCGCGTGGGGCCGCTGCTGAAAACCCAGCCACAGGCCTGCCCCGCCGGCCACCACCAGCGTGAGCAGCACCATGGGCTGGCCCAGAAACAGCACGGCCGAATAGGCACTGCGCGGCCCCAGCACCAGCCAGCGGTAGGCATAAAGCCGGTCGTAGGGCGCCATGGCGCCGGCCCGCAGCCAGTTGCCGGGGGCCAGCACATCGAGGGCTCCGGCTGTTGCGCCCACCGCTACCCACAGCCACCATTTGGGGCGGCTGGCACGAGGCAGGGCGTAACCCAAAAGGGCCAGCACTGGCACGCCCTGCACCAGCGTCAGCTCGCAGCCGGACATGGCCAGCACCAGTGGGCCACACGCCAGCCAGGCCCACCGCCAGGGCCGGGACTCCTGGCCCCAGCCAACCCGCACCGCCAGGGCGCAAAAAGCCAGCAGGGCCAGCAGCGGCACCAAGTAGCCCACCGCGCCGCTAAACCAATAAAAGAAGGAAAACGGCGAAGCAGTCGCATTACAAAACAGCGCCAGCAATATCCCCGACGCCCAGAATGCCGTGCTCCGTGAGCACGCGGCCCGTGCGGCTGAGTGCACCAATGACCGAATGAAAAACGCCATGCCGGCCCACAGCGCCACAAAAAACACGGCCGCCACTACCTTCACGCCGCCCAGCCAGCCATAAGTGACGGGATTCAGCACGGTGAGCATAAACGAGGACGTGAAGCGCCCGGTCCAGGTCAGGTACAGCCAGCTTTGCACGGCCCACAGGCCGTGCTCCCGCGTCGAGTTGGCATAGCGGAAATCATCCAGAAACGGCTGGTTGAACATCGTTAGCAGCAGGAACGGCGCCAGGGCCAGCAGCAGGCCCAGCCGCAGAGTTGCAAGGTGCAGCTTCGGGATATTTACCAAAATTCAGGAGCTGAGTTTACGGTCTGGCGCTTGTGCTTTAGCTGCCCAGCAGCTTGCGGCCCGCCTTGAGTACGGCCAGCTCGGCCTGGCCGGCGGGGGCCTGGGCGGCGTCCAGCGTGGCGCGGGCGGCGGCCAGCCACGCGGGAGAGGCCGCCTGGCCGGTTTGCAGCTGCGTGAGGCGCTCCAGCAGCACCCTGGCCACGGCCGTGAGCTGGGTGGAAAGCGGGCCATATTCGCGCAGGGCAGAGTTGCTGAGGAGCAGGGGCTGCAACAGCACATCGTTGGCTTCCCAGCGCAGGAGCTGTGCCCGCAGGGCCGACACCTGCCGCACCGCCGCCGGCACGTGAAGCGGGGCGAGCGCCCCGGCGGCCACCACGCTATCCACCAGCGTGCCGAAGCGCCGGGCCGTTTCCGACTCGGCCGGGGCGGCGTCTACCAGGCGGTTCAGGGTTGTTTGGGTGGTATAGCTGTAGCCCTGGAAGTGGCGCTTATACTCTTTCACTGGTTCAATAACTTCGGCCAGCGTGCGCAAGGGGGCCACGTTATTGGGGCCGGCCATTTGCTTGAGCAGCAGCTCGGGGGTGCGCTGGTGGCGCAGGCCCAGCGTGGCCAGCTCGGTAGAAACGGCGGCCAGCCGGCGGTACATATCGGCCACGTTTTGGGAGGTGGCCTGGGGCGACCACAGCCGCTCGGCCACGGCGGCGGCGCGGGGCCAGATGCGCGAATCCACCATCGCGGAATCGGCAAATTCTGTCCACATGGCCGCCTCGCCGCCCAGCACCAGCTTCTGCTCGGCAGGGGTGAGGGGTGTATCGGCTGGCAGCGGGTCGGCGGCGTAGGCACTGGCGGCGGAGTAGTTCAAATCCAGGTAATAGCCGTTGGACAGCAGCACCGGATGGCCGAGCTTGGCGGCGTCGTTCAACCCTTTTTTGCCCCGCCAGCTCTGGATAACGGCTTCCTTGGGCAAATCGGGGCCGAGGATTTCGTCCCAGCCAATCATGGTTTTGCCGCGTTTTTGCAGCATAGCCAGCACCCGGCGGTTGAAATAGGTTTGCAGCTGGTGCTTATCCACGGTTTTGCCGTCGGCCTTCACCATGCCGTGCGCCCGCATGTAGGCCACGATGCGCGGGGTGCGCCGCCAGTTGCGCCCGTCGTTCTCGTCGCCCCCAACGTGGAAATACGGGTCCGGAAACAGCGCCGTCATCTCCGTAAACAGCGAATCGAGGAAGGTGTAAGTGGTTTCGCGGGTGGGGTCGATGGCCACGTTGGTGGTGCGCCAGAGCCGGTAGGGCGCGTAGGTCGAGTCGTTGGAAGCCAGGCGTGGGTAGGCCACAATCCAGCTGGTGGTGTGGCTGGGCACGTCGAACTCGGGCACCACCCGAATGCCCCGCGCCGCCGCGTAGGCCAGCACTTCGCGCACCTCATCCTGGGTGTAAAACAAGCCGTCGGTGCTGCCTGCCTGCTGCAAACGCGGAAACACTTTGCTCTCGATGCGGAAGCCCTGGTCGTCGGTCAGGTGCCAGTGCAGCACGTTCAGCTTCACCGCCGCCATGCCGTCGAGGTTGCGCTTGATGACGGCCACCGGCAGGAAATGCCGCGCCGCATCGAGCGACAGCCCGCGCCAGGCAAAGCGCGGCTGGTCCTGAATGTCGACTTCGGGCAGGTAGCTGTGGTGGCCGTCCCGCACGGGCAGCTGTTCCAGGGTTGCCAGGCCGCGCAGAATGCCCAGACTGGTGGGAGCGTCCAGCAAAACGCCCATGGGCGTGACGCGGAGGCTGTATTTTTCCGAATCAAAGCTGGTCGGGTTACCTGTGCGGCCGTAGCGAATCTGAAGCGGCACGGTTGCCGTGCCGGGCAGGTTGCGGCCATCGCGGCGCAACCGCACCAGCGTGCGCCCAAGGGCCGCCGTCACGGCCGAATCGGTGGGGCCGCTGAGCTGCGGCTTCAGGGCGTCCTTCCAGCCGAGCTGGCCCTGGCCCCAGTGCATTTCGGCGGGCAGGGGCATGAGGTTTTGGGCCGTTGCGGTGCTGGTGAGCAGGAGCAGGACCAGTTTCACGCAGAGTTTGGCAGGGTTTAGCGCAGGGTGTCGCAGTGCGCTTACCCCAGAACGCCACTGCGAAACCCTGCGGTTTAGCACCGCGAAACCCTGCGTGAAATACCTCATATCATTCCCCTGGCCTTAAATTCCAGGTACTTGTTAATGGTGTTTACCGTCAAATCCTTCGGTGCGGTGAGCAGCGAATAGATGCCGTAGCGCTGCAATTCCAGCACAATTTGCCGCTTTTCCTGGGCAAATTTCTCGGCAATGGTTTGGTTGTACACGTCTTCGGTGGTGGTGGCCGGCGCGTCCAGGTATTCCCGCAGCTCGGTATTTTCGAAAAATATGACCAGCAGCAAATGGTCTTTGGCCAGGCGGCGCAGGTAGGGCAGCTGCCGCTGCATGCCGTGCAGCGTCTCGAAATTGGTGAACAGAATCAGCAGGCTGCGCTGCTTGATGCGGGCCCGCACCGTGGCGTAGAGCAGCTCAAAATCGGTTTCAAGGTACTTGGTTTTCTGGCGGTAGAGGATTTCCAGCAGCTTCAGGAGGTGGCCGGGGCGGCGGTCGGCGGCCAGCGTAGCGCCCGGCCGATTAGAGAAGGTGAGCAGGCCGGCTTTGTCGTGCTTGAGCAGGGCAATGTTGCTGACCACCAGCGTAGCGTTGATGGCGTAGTCGAGCAGGCTGAGGCCGTCGAAAGGCATGCGCATCACCCGGCCTTTATCGATGAGGCAGTACACTTGCTGGGCCCGCTCGTCCTGAAAGTGGTTGACCACCAGCGCGTCGTCGGTACCCGTGCCGGCTCGGCGGGCCGTGGCTTTCCAGTTGATGCTGCGCGGGTCGTCGCCCGCCACGTAAGGCCGGATTTGCTCGAATTCCTGGCTGTGGCCCACCCGCCGGATGCGTTTCACGCCCACTTCCGTGAGGCGGTTGTGGATGGCCAGCAGCTCGTACTGCCGCATTTGGAGGAACGACGGGTACACGGGCACCACCTTGTTCTGGTCGTAGCGAAACCGCCGGCGCACCAGCCCCAGCGGCGACGCCGCGTAGATGTTCACCGCTCCAAACTCATACTCGCCGCGCTTCACGGGCCGCAGCTGGTAGTTGATAATCTGGGTTTCGCCCGGCTTGATGCTGGCCCGAAACAGCACGTCGCGCCGCTGAAACTGGTGCGGAATCTCATCAATCGTTTCGGTCTGAATGGGGAAGCGGTAGTGGTTTTCGATGTAGAGCTGAATGTCGTTCTCCGAGCCGTTGGCCAGCTTTTCGCCCATCACGCGCCGGCCAAATACGGGCGCGGTCTGGCCCTTGGTGGGCGCGTAGAGCAGCAGCGCATCGAGCAGCACCAGCATCACTATAAGGCCCAGCGCAATTTGCATCGGTCCCAGCAGCCACGGCAGAAAAAAGGCCACCACGAAGCCAGCGGCCAATAAAGCCACCGCCTGGAAAAAGCGCGGTGTGAGGAAGAAGTTTGTCATAAAAAGTGGCTGCAGCACAGATGCTTAAGTAGCAGAATTGCTGCCGCCCCAGATTGAATAGCCTCCGCCATGACAGGCAATGATGCTATGTTATTCTTCATGGCCTATTGAGTTAGCAGAGTGAAAAATTATGGTCGGGTGTATTGATTTTACTGCTGCACGGGAGATGCTTCGGCTGCGCTCAGCATGACGTTCCAGCAAACTACATCTACCGTGGCACTTCCACGCTCTGGATAATCTGTTTCACTACCTCGTCCGGGGTGCCGCCTTCCATCTCGCGCTCCGGGGTGAGCATGATGCGGTGCCGCAGCACGCTGGGCGCGAGGAACTGCACGTCCTCGGGCGTTACGAAGTCGCGGCCGCGCAGAGCGGCCAGGGCTTTGGCACCGTTCAGCAGGGCCAATGAGGCGCGGGGCGAAGCGCCCAGGTACAAGGATTTGTGCGCCCGCGTCTGGCCCACCAGCTTGGCGATGTATTCCAGAATATTGGCCTCCACGCGCTGCTGGCGCACTTGCTGGCGCAGCGAGGCCAGGTCGGGGGCGCTGAGAATGGGCTGCACAGCTTCGAGATTGGTGCTGCCGAAACCGGCGTGGTGGCCGGTCAGAATCTGCACTTCCTCGGCCAACGTTGGGTAGCCCACGTGCAGCTTGAACAGGAAGCGGTCAAGCTGGGCTTCGGGCAGGCGGTAGGTGCCTTCCTGCTCGATGGGGTTTTGGGTGGCCAGTACCAAAAAGGGCTCGGGCATGGCGTAGGTGGTGCCGTCCTGGGTCACGGTGCGCTCCTCCATCACCTCAAACAGCGCCGATTGCGTCTTGGCGGGGGCTCGGTTGATTTCGTCAATCAGCACCACGCTGGCGAAAATGGGGCCGGGCCGAAACTCAAAATCCGCCTTGTTCTGCCGGAACACCGACGTGCCCAGCACGTCGCTCGGCATCAAATCGGGCGTGAACTGGATGCGGCTGAACGGGACTTCCAGCGTGCGGGACAGCAGCTTGGCCATGAGGGTTTTGGCCACGCCGGGCACGCCTTCCAGCAATACGTGGCCATCGGCCAGCACGGCGGTGAGCAGCAGCTCCAGCAAGTCGGTTTGGCCGACGATGATTTTGCCGATTTCGGCCCGGATGGCATCGGTTTGGGCCGTGAGCCGGGCAAAATCGGTGCGCGGGGCGAAGGCTGCTTCCGGGGCCGCCGGTTTGCTAGGGGTTTCCGGTGGGCTGGCCGGAGCCGCGGGATTCAGGGCATCCAGCGCGGGCACGTTGCCCGAAAGGCCGGCCGGATCAGCACCGAAAGTAGTATCGAGGTTATTGTTTTCCATTACATTTGGCGGCACGTAATACCGCTGGTCGAAGCGAAGCAAAAACAGTAATTTACTGCAGGTAATAATCTGGTTGAAAGGCTGGTAAGTTGAAGGTAACGGGATAGTGCAATTCGCTGAAATTGCCGTTTCCCGGCACAGTGCAAAACGGTTTTAACGGCTGGCTTCCCGCCTGAAATCACTCAGCGCCTTGCTCAGTTGCAGCAGGTCGCGGTCGGTCATCTGGGGCGCGGTGCGGGCAAAGTTTACGAGGCGAAGTAGCTCGTCAACCCGTGGCCGGGCCAGACCCGACTTCTGGCTGAGCCGCTCGCGGAAGTCGGAATCGCCAAAATCCGGGTTGGTTTCCTGGAAGCGGGTGCGCAGGTAATCCATAAATAAACCGACTTTTTTCTCGGCAATGAGCGCGTGGCTGCTGCCCTGGCGGTACAGGCTGGCCACGGTGCGCGTGAACAGCAGCGTGGTGTTGGGCAGCGCCTTGAGCGTGGGAATAATGCGCTGGCGGCGGCGCGCCTCCACAAACACGAAGAGCAGCCCGCCAACAACGAGCAGATAAAACGCGGTATTGAGGGCTTCGTGGCCGCTCACGATGCGCAGCAGCGACTGGTCGCCGCGCCGGCCCTGCTTCTGGTATTCGTCCCACCAGGTGCGGCGGGCGGGCAGGTAGGAGAGGGCCGTGGCGGCAAACTGGCTGGTGGCCGGCCGCAGCACGTACTGGTTGGTGAAAGTAATGGGCACTGAGCACAAATACACGTGCCCCCGGCCGTAGTTGAGGCGCACCAGCACGGGCCGCCCCTGGGCATCAGCGGCCAGAGCGCGGCCCACCCGGCCCGAATCAACCACGAACCGGACGTTGGCATCGGCACCCGGCAGGCGGTAGCGCGGCCCGGCCAGGGCCGGATTGGTGAAGCGCACCGTCACCGAATCGACCACGGGCAGGCGTTGCGGGCCGGCGTGGGTGGGCACATTAATGGTGCGGGTCCGCACGCCCAGCGTGTCGAGAAAAGCGGAAGCGGAATCGCCAAAATCCTCGGCCACGATGAACACGTCGTTGCCATTGCCGATGAAGCGCAGCAGGGCGTGGGTGTCGGTGTTGCCGGCCTGAAAACGGGTGTTGACGAACAAATAGTTGGCCCGTGCCGCCAACAGGTGTTCCTCTGACCAATTGTGGTTCTGGCCGTCCTCGTCCTCTTCTTCTTCCTGAGCGACACTGCCGGTAGCCGGGACGCGAGCTTCGGCAGTGTCGCGGCCGGGAGTTGTATCGGCGGTTTCCTCGGTTGAATCAGCATCAGAAGTTGCCGAATCCGCCGCCGTTGAGTCCGAAGCCGTGGCCGTAGCCGTTGCGGTGTCGGGCGGGCTGGTCACGGTGTGGGTTTGCGCCTCCGTCATGGCATCGCTCAGCTCCAGCGAAACGCCGGTGAGCTGGTTGTAGATGGGCAGGCGGGTCATCTCCACCGAATCGGTGCCGAGCAGGTGCGGCAGCTGGTCGTAGAGCACGTAGGTGCCATAGGGAATTTTGTCCTTGTTGACGAACGTGGGCCGCCAGTCCAGGGGCTTGGGCCGGTAGTATTCCAGCGCCACGTAGGCCCCGAACAGGGCCAGCAAACCCACTAAATACCAGCGAAGAGTAGTCATAAAGGCAGAAAGATAAATCAGGCGGCGCGGCGGGCAACGTTGGCCCCCGCCACCTGGCGCTGGAAAGCGCGGTGCCCGGCCCGCACCCGCTCATACAGCGGCCCGGACAGCGCCAGCTCGCCGTACCACACAAACTCAAACTGCCGCGTGATTTCGCGGAAATCGTTCCGTAATGGCCCGTTTAAGGGCAATTCGGCCAGGTAGGCGTGGTTGGTTTTGTCGGGTTGCCAGAGGATGAGGCCCCGGTCGGAAAGGGCTTTGAGCAGCTGCAAATAGCCCAGGCGCACGGCCAGTCGCAGGTTGCCGGCTGCCTCGGCTTCGGCCAGGCGCGTGGCGAAGTCTACTTCGTGAATGTTCTCAGCGGCGGTATCGTAGGCCAGTCCCACGCGCCGGGGCGTGCGGCCCAGCATGGCCGTGATGTCCAGCTGCAACAGCTTGAGCACCACGAACACGCCCACCACCAAAAACAGCGCATAGAACACCCAGCGCCAGAAATGACTGTAGCTGCGACTGTTCAGCCACTCGGCAATGGCCCGCCACAGCCGCGCCTTGAAGGCGTCCCAGGCGCTTTGCTCGGGGCGGGCCACCGGCTCTTCGTACTGAAAGGCGCGCTGGCCGCGCAGCTCCCGCAGGCGGGCCGCGTCGGGGTGGCGCAGCGTGGGGGCGGGGCCGAGGTCGGGCGGCAGGGTGCGGGTGGTGGGCGGTTTCTCCGCCGGTGGCGCCGCGTGGGCTGCGCCCGCGCCCAGGGCCGCCAGCACCATCAACACCCGAAACCAACAGGAAAAGAAAGCCAAAGCCGTGGTGGATAATTTAATGAGGAATGAAGCGCTGCGTTTAGTGAGGAACGAGGAATGAAGAATGATACCAAAGCTGTTTAGAAAGTCGCCCGAACGGCGTCTCTACAGCGGCGAACGGACGTTCTAAACAGCTTCACCTGAAGCCAAAAATAAATTCCTCATTCCTCATTCCTCATTAAAATTTAGTATTCGCCCTCCTCATCGGGGCGATAGGTGGCGTTTTGCACCGCGACGGGGGCCTGGCCCAGCTGGCTGACCAGGTTGTGCAGGCCCACGCCGTCCTGGCGCTCCACGAGGTTGAAATATTGGAACGCTAATGCCACGAGCAGCGGCGGATAAATCAGCAGGTAAAGCAAGCCCCCGAGGGAGGACGTAACCACCGTAAACAGGCCAATAGTCGCGCCAGCGTCTCCGGCATGATATAAGCCGAGGACGCTGCCCAGGCCCAGGGCCAACGCGCCCGCAACGCCACCCACAACGGCGGCCACTATCCCCAGCATCAGCGACATGATGAACCCCAGCCCGAACGTGGACCACCACTTGCCCCGCGTCAGGCGCAGGCAACGGCTGCAAGTGGCCCCAAAACCAGTGCCTTCCACCACCTTCACCACGTAAAACAAGGTAAATGCCACGCCGATGTAGATACCGGGAAAGAAGAGGAGAATCGAGGCCAGAATAACGAGGATAATCAGGCCGAAATACGAGAAGAAGGAGCTCAGGAATTGCTGCCGCACGACGGCCCACACCTCGCCCACGGTGATGGGTTCGTTCGACGGGTTGGGACGCAGGCAGCGCAGCATGTAGCCATACACCGTGAGCACCAGCATGGTGACGAAAATGGCGCCTAGCACAACGCTTACCCAATAATAAGGCGACTGGCGCAGAGAATTGAACATAGCCAGGCGCTCGGTTACCCCAGAGCCGGTGCCGTAGGTTTTGCCGGCAACCAAGCCATTGGTGAACATCTGCCGGTTCAGCAGGCCGGCCACCAGGCCCTGTAGCAGGGCCGTGGGCAGCACAATGTAGAGCAGGGCCCGCCCCAACCCCTGCCAATGCGCGCCGATGAACTCGAACGTGGCGGTGATTTTCTGGCCGAAATCCCGCTGTTGGCGAAAATCGGATTCCTGGGTATAGCGTTGGCGCATTTGAAAAGGGAAAAGCTGGAAAAGGGGAGAAAGCGGGAATCTGGAGCTGCGCAGACTTTGGCTTTTAAGTAGTCGTTCAAAAGTAAACGGGTTGTCAGCTGTTAGTTGTCAGTCAAGACGCTGTCTACACACTAAGAACTAACAACCAACAACCAACAACTTAGTACCGGGCTGGCCCCGGCAGCGTGGCTCCCTGCTGCCGCAACCGCCACGGATACCACCCGAAATACCACAGAATGAAGGCCGCCGACCCGCCAATAATGGCCACACTGGCCGCCATGGGCATTTCGGTGTGGCGCGTCACGAAGCTTTCGAGGAAGCCGGCCAGCATGAAAATGGGCACCAGCCCCAGGGCCAGCTTGCCGCCCTCGCGGGCTGCGAACCGGAAGGATTCGCCCCGGCCGTAGGTGCCCGGAAACAGGAGGCCCCGCGCCATCACGAAGCCTGCGCCCCCGGCCAGCACGATGGACGAGATTTCGAGCGTGCCGTGAATCCAGATGGTGAGCACCGACGCCGCCAGCACGTGCTGCTGATAGAAAAAATACTGGAAAGCCCCCAGCATCAGCCCGTTGGTGAACAGCAGGTAGCCTGTGCCCAGGCCCAGCGTGATGCCCGAGGCAAAGGTGAGCAGCGCCACCTTGATGTTGTTGTAGGTGATTTGGAGGAACATCGACGTTTCGTCGTCGCCCTTGTAAATGGCCATCGGGTCGCCCTTATGGATGTTTTCCAGGGTTTGGTTCACGTAGTTGTCGCCGAGAACGGAGCGCACGAAGGTGTCGTCATAGGCGGCCGAAAGGGCCCCCAGCGCGGTGCACAGCGCAAAGAAGGCCAGCGCCCAGCCCAGCACGGCGTGGTGGCGGCTCACCACCAGGGGCAGCTCGCGCGCCCAGAACTGGCCAAAGCGCCCGCGCGCCTCCGGCTTGTTCTTGTAGAGGGCCTGGTGCAGCTTGCCGGTGAGGGCGTTCAGGTAAGCCGTGGTCGGCGACTCGGGGTAGAAGGTTTGGGCGTAGGCCAGGTCGTCGGTCAGGGCCACGAACCGGGCGGCGAGCTCATCGGGGCTGGCCGTCGGCTTGGTTTCGTACTGCTGCCAACGGGCCTGGTTTTGCCGCAGAAAAAGAGCTTCGCGCATGGGGCATGGTTAGAGCCTTAAAGGTAGCAAGCCGCGCCGATGTGGCCTAGCCGGCCCCCAACTACCGCCGGGACAAAAAGCCGGGTGCAAGCCAGCGGAAAACAGGCGTCGGCAGCGTAAATTTCGACTTTGTTTGCGCGGCCCGTCGCCCCGTTTCCTTTATTCAGCTCATGAGTACGATTCGCATTCAGACCACCCAAAACGTCACCCTGGAGTATGAAATCGCCAGCGTTGGCGACCGCATCGTGGCCACGCTCATCGACTATGGGCTGTACGTGACGTGGTTTATTGCCTGGAATCTGTTGAGCATCCGGCTGAACATCGGCGGCGTGGGCGTGGTGGGTACCTACCTGGCCATGCTGCCCACCACGTTTTATTTCTTGGTCTGCGAAGTGTTTTTCAACGGCCAGACCCTGGGCAAAAAGGCCTTGCACCTGCGCGTGGTGCGCGTGGACGGCACCCGCGCCGGCCTCGGCGACTACCTGCTGCGCTGGCTGCTGCGCCCCATCGAAATCGTGATGACGGCCGGCGTGGGCGCGTTGATTACCATTTTGCTCAACGGCCGGGGCCAGCGCCTGGGCGACCTCGCGGCCGGCACCACCGTCATCAGCCTCAAAAAGCGGCCCGACTACAACTCCCCAATGGCGGCCGATGTGGCGGCCATCGCCGGCTATCAGCCGGTATTTGCCCAGGCCGCCGCTTTGTCCGACCACGACGTAGCCCTCATTCGCAAGCTGTTGTTTCACAGCGCCAAGCAGGAAAACTATTTGCTGCTTAATGAGGTGGCCAACAAGGTCAAGGCCATCACCGGCATTTACACTGACTTGCAGGATGGCCCTTTCCTCAAAACCGTGCTGCGAGACCACGCGCACCTGTCGATGGGCAGCTAGCGCTGCGCCCCTCCGCGCATAAAAAAGGCCCGCTGAACTCAGCGGGCCTTTTTTATGCCTTTGGTGTGGCGGCGTAGGGCCGGGCCAGGTGCTGCAGCGTACGGCTCATGGCCGTGGCCGCGCCAATGGCTGGACTGGCCGACAGGGCCGCCAGCTGCTTGGCCGGCACGAAGGCGCCGGCGTGGGAAACCAGTCGGCTGCCCATCAGGGCCAGCGACTGCACGCAATTGTACACCGGAATGCCCCCCGGTTCAGCTGCTGCACGTACACGTGCTCCAGGCCGTTGGCGTCGGCGTAGGTACTGCTCAGGCGCAGGTCGGCGGCCGGGAAGCCGGGACCGGCCCACTGTGTGCGCACTGCGAGGGCTTGTTCAAAGGCCTGTTGGGGAGTAATGGACTGCGCGTGCAGCGCAGTCAGGGGCAATAGGCCGAGTGCAGCCAGACCCAGTTTCAATGTAGAGGATTTCCTCATGAACAAAAAATGAGAAGTGAAACCACGCCGGCAAGTAGCTCTACAGCTGCTACCACAGAGGCCTTTATTAGGTTGAGCGGGGGCGGGTGTGGTAAAATTACAGAAGGGTAACACCGAAATAAAGCCGGCTGAAAGAAGAGTTTTACTGGGTAGTGCCAGGAAATAGGAAATTGATAATCAGACTACTTGTTTTGCAATAATTCAAACCGGGTAACGCAAAAAAGCCGCCCCTTGCGGAGCGGCTTTTCAAAGAATGCACAACAGTTAAAGTAGGAGGGTTTGTTAGATATAAATCATTGAAATATAAGATATTACCACGGCACAGGCAACCCCTTCCAGGTTACGAAACTACCGTTTTCTTCGGCGTGCAGCTGCTCGGCCAGGCGGATAATGCCGCGGGCCGAGTCAGCCGGGTCCTGGGTGGCGCTGTCGCCGCCCATTTCGGTGCGCATCCAGCCGGGGTCCACCAGCACCGAAATCAGGCCCAGGTGGCCGATTTCGACGGCCAGGCTGCGCATGTACATGTTCAGGGCGGCCTTGCTGGCGCTGTAGTGGTAGGGGTCGCCGGTGGCTTTCCAGGTGAGGGAGCCCTGGCCCGAGGAGATGCTGAGGATGCGCCCCTTGCGCCCGGCGCGCAGCAGCGGCAGCAGCGCCTGCGACACCAGCAGCGGCCCAATGGCGTTCACCTGCATGGTTTCCATGGCGTCGTCGTGCGTGAGCTGGCCCAGGCGCTGGTGCCCATCGCCGGAGCCGGCGTGCGGATACACGCCGGCGTTGTTGATGAGCACGTCAAGGCCGTCGGTGGTGGTGCTCACGGTTTGCACGGCGGCGGCAATTGATTCGGCGCTGGTCACGTCGAGGGGGAGCAGTACGAGAAGGTCGGGGTACTGGCGGCGCAGGCGCTGGAGGTCGCCCGCGTCGGTGGGCTGCCGGCTGGCGGCAAAAACCTGGTCGCCGCGCTCCAGGTACTGGCGGGTAAGTTCGAGGCCCAGGCCCCGGTTGGCTCCGGTGATGAAAACGCGCATGTGGTGGGTTTGAGGATTAGCGGGAATAATTTGGGGCCGAAGTTTACGCAAAAAAGCGCACGTCCTGGCTGTACTCAGGCCACAGAAGTTTGGATATTGGATGGCCCTGGGGCATTATTTGCAATACCAACCACCCCACTACCGGCCTGAAATGAACGCTGCTATTTCAATGCTTACCGCCAGCGAAACCCAGGAATTGCTGCCGCAACTGATTGCCTTATTGCAGGATGCGGTCGATTCGGGCGCTTCAATTGGGTTTATGCCTCCAATGGCCCACGCCGAAGCGCAGCAGTTTTGGCAGGACATAGTGGCGGCCGTGGAGGCCGGGCAACGGGTGTTGCTGGTGGCCCGGCACCCCCAAACAAAAGCTGTGCTGGCCACCGGACAATTGGTTTTGGTGCTCAACCCCAACGCCCCGCACCGGGCCGAAGTGGCTAAGGTGATGGTGCACAGCCAGGCCCGGCGGCAAGGCCTTGGCGAGCAAATAATGCGGGCGCTGGAAGCAAAAGCCCGGGAGCTGGGCCGCACCACCCTGGTGCTCGATACCCGGCACGGCGACGTGTCGGAGCAGCTCTACCTGCGCCTGCAGTACCAGCTGGTGGGCCTGATTCCGGAATATTTTCTGAACAATGACGGCAAGCTGCACGCTACGGCCTTGTACTACAAGCTGCTGGCCACAGAAGAGTAGCCGCATAAAAAAGGAGGCAGCCGTTCCCACAGCCGCCTCCTGAATTTTACTGCCTAAGCCCTGGCTTACCCTGCCGCGATGGCCTTGCGGCGGCTGGTTTTGGGCAGGCGCTCCTCGCCCTGAGCCAGCAGCTCGTCGTCGCGCTCGGTTTTCTTCACCCAGCTCACCGAGTACAGGTCCTTGCGGCGGTCGCGCAGGTTGCGCACAGCACCGCTGGTGTTCAGATCTTTGAGTAGGTCAAGGTCGAGGTCGGCAATCAGGGTCATCTCGGTGTTAGGCGTGGCCTCTGCCACGATGGCATCGTGCGGGAAGGCGAAGTCCGAGGGGCTGAATACCGCGCTTTGCGAGTACTGAATGTCCATGTTTTCGACGCGGGGCAGGTTGCCCACCGAGCCGGTGATGGCCACGTAGCACTCGTTTTCGATGGCGCGGGCCTGGGCGCAGAGGCGCACACGCTGGTAGGAATTCTTGGTATCGGTCCAGAAGGGTACGAACAGGATTTTCATGCCCTCGTCGCTCAGCATGCGCGAGAGCTCGGGGAATTCCACGTCGTAGCACACCAGGATGCCGATTTTGCCAAAGTCCGTGTCGAAGCATTTCAGTTTGTCGCCGCCGCGCATGCCCCAGTAGCTGGCCTCATCGGGCGTGACGTGCAGCTTGTACTGCTCGTCCACGGTGCCGTCGCGCCGGCACAGGAAGGCCACGTTGAACAGCTTGCCTTCCTCGTACACCGGCATCGAGCCTGCCACGATGTTGATGTTGTAGCTCACCGCCAGCTCCATCATTTTGGCCTTAATCGGCTCGGTAAACGCCGCCATGGCCCGGATAGCCACCGAGGGCGAATCCTCGTTGGTCAAGGCCATGAGCGGGGCGTTGAAAAACTCCGGAAACAGCACACAGTCAGATTTGTATCCGCTTACGGTGTCCACGAAAAACTCGATTTGCTGCAACAAGTCTTCCAGGCTGCGGGTGGCGCGCATCTGCCACTGCACAATGCCGATGCGGACGTTGGACTTGGTGTTGCCGATAAGCTTTTCCGTTTCCTCGTAATACACGTTAATCCACTCCAGGAGAGTAGCATACGCTTTGGATTCGGAGTCGTAAGGCAGGTATCCGCGGATGATTTTGCGGACGTAGAACTCGTTCGAGAGCTGGAACGTGAGGATGGGGTCGACCAGCTCCTTGTTGCGCACCATTTCCACGTACTTGCCGGGCGTCATTTCATTGGCGTAGGCGGCGTAGCCGGGAATGCGGCCGCCTGCCACCATGGCACGCAGGTTCAGGTTCTCGCACAGCTCCTTGCGGGCGTCGTAGAGGCGGCGGCCCAGGCGCAGGCTGCGGTATTCGGGGTCCACAAATACGTCCACTCCGTAGAGCGTGTCGCCGTCGGCGTCGTGGGTGTCGAACTTGCCGTTGCCCGTGATTTTGGCGTAGGTGTGCTTGTCGCCGAACTTGTCGTAGTCCACGATGATGGCCAGGGCCGCGGCCACCAGTCGGCCGTTGTCCTCGATGCCAATCTGACCATCGGGAAACTTGCGAATCAGGGCGCTGAACTCGTCGGCCGACCACGCACCTTCCATGTTGGAATACACCTGGTCCATGATGTCCTTGATGGCCTTGAAATCGGAGCGGCGCAGGGTGCGCAGCACCAGTTTGTGGGCCGGCACGGCGGTGGGCGTGAGGCGCTCGGCAACCAGCGCCGCGCCGGGCTTGCCTATTTTTTTGGCGTGGGCACCGCCCGGCGTGGCGTGGCCATTGGTGGTAGCGGCAGCTTTGCCGTTGGAAGAAGTAGCCATATAATTGAAAACGAAAGTGCTGTAAAAACCGGACAGGGTGCGTCCGCAGAGAGCGGGAGCAACGTTTGCCCCCACAAAATTACCCGTAAAAAACCCCGTTGGCGGCAGTCGCCAACGGGTAGTCAAACAAAAAACCAGCCCGAACGGTGCGGAAACCGGTAAAAATTACTCCCGCACCACCCGCCGCGTGGCCGTGCCCTGGCTAGTAGTTACGGTGAGCAGGGCCACGCCCCGGAAGGTTCCGAAGGCTTCGGCGCCAAGACTGAGCAGGCCGGTGCTGCCCGAAAAGTTGCGTCGGAACAGCTCGCGCCCCACCAAATCGGTGGCTGAAACCGTGAGCGGGCCGCTGCCCAGCGGCACGCTCAGCGCGAGCGGGCCGCCCACGGCCGAGGGGTTGGGGTAGGCCGCCAGCACGGCATCGGTGGCCGCGTCGCGGGTGCCGAGGCGAATGATGCGGCGGTAACTGTCGCGGTATTCCACGCCGGTGATGGTTTCCTGGCCCGCCAGCAGGGTGGTGGTGATGGTGAGCAGCGGGACGTGCTGGGTTTTGGCCAGCCACTTGTATTCGCGGGTAGTGGGCAGCGTGAAGCCCTGGCTGACACCGCTGAACGAAACGCTGTCGTGGTCAACCAGGGTGGTGACTACGCGCACCGTCTGGTACGTGCCGAAGGGCGTGATGAGCGTGCCCCAGGCATCGGGCCGGTTCACGCGCTTGCGTTTCTGGCTCAGGTAGCCCACCGTGGCGATGGCCGCTGGCGTTTGGAAAAACGAATTGCTGGAGTCGGCGGCGCTGGCAAAGCTCAGCGGGAAGCGGTAAATAACGTCCTGCTGGGCCTGGTTGGCGTAGGTAACCGGCAGCGCCGTGCCATTCAGCGAAGCACCAAAGCCCACCGCCCGAAAATCCTGGGCCGAAGCTGTGGCGGCCGAAGTGGCGTAGAACTGGTACGTATCGGTTACCGGCACGGGGAAGGCGCCGGGCAGGGCCTGCGGCGAGGCCACGGTGGCCCGGTTCACGCCTCCCAACGCGCCGAATGTCAACACATAAAACACGGAAGTGGCCGTCACGGTGGCCACCGGCACGTATTTCTCTACGCGCTGAGAGATGGGCGCCAGGCCGGCGTAATTCCAGTTTTGGTTAGCCCCGCGCCGGGTGAGGGGCGGGGCGGTGACGGGCAGCACCGGGCGGGCCACGCTCAGCCGCAGGCTATCGACGCCACTGGCCGGAGCCGGCATGTCGGTCCGGTCGATGATGGGGGAAACCTGGGCCTGGGCCAGCGTGGAGGCGGTGGCCAGGAGCAAAAGGGGTAGGAGTCGGCGCATAAGGTCGCAGTAATGGGTGGTTACGAAGATACGTGCTGCTTATGGAGCGTCGGATACCTGAAGCACCACTAAATCACCATCTCCGGCACTTCGCCCGCTGGCACCACCAGCTTGCCGGCGGTGGCGGCTATAATTTGCTCCACCGTCACGCCGGGAGCCCGCTCGCGCAGCACGAAGCCGTCGGGCGTCACGTCGAGCACGGCCAGCTCGGTCACGATTTTCTTCACGCAGCGCAGGCCGGTAATGGGCAGCGTGCAGTCGGACAGCAGCTTGGAAGAACCGTCGCGGGCAACGTGCTGCATGGCCACGATGATGTTTTTGGCCGATGCCACGAGGTCCATCGCGCCGCCCATGCCCTTCACCATCTTACCGGGGATTTTCCAGTTGGCGATGTCGCCGCGCTCCGAAACCTCCATGGCCCCGAGGATGGTGAGGTCGACGTGTTCGCCGCGAATCATGCCGAACGAATCGGCCGAGGAGAAGAGGCTCGAGCCGGGCAGGGTGGTCACGGTTTGCTTGCCGGCGTTGATGAGGTCGGGGTCGACCTGGTCCTCGGTGGGGAAGGGGCCCATGCCGAGCAGGCCGTTTTCGGACTGCAGCTCGACGTTGATGCCGGCCGGGATGTAATTGGCCACCAGCGTGGGAATGCCGATGCCGAGGTTGACGTAGGAGCCGTCCTTCACCTCCTGGGCTATTCGTTTGGCGATGCCGTGTTTGTCAAGCATAAGACCACAGATTTAACGGATTTAAACAGATTGAAACGGATTTTTGTGGTTCCGTTGGGGTTGGGTGGGGGGTGATTGCAGCGCGGCCTTCAAGGCTGAAATGCCGGATTATTTGGTGCCCGAAACGGCGGAAGCGGCCGGCGCTTTTGGGTCGGGCACGAAGGCCTGGTACACGGCCGGCTTGAACTTGTCGTCCAGGTCGTTGCCGGTGCTGTTGGGGTATTTCTGGGTGTAAATCAAGGCCACCAGCTTTGCCTTGGGGTCGACCCAGTAGGTGGTGCCGAAAATGCCGCCCCATTCGAAAGAACCTTCCTGCAGGCTGCCGGGCTGCTTGGCCGCGTTCTGGGCCGTGGTGATGCTGAAGCCGAGGCCGAACTTATTGCCGCCCTGGCTCACCTCGCCCATCTGGTTCTGCGTTATCAGCGCCACGGTGGCGGGTTTCAGCAGCTGGTGGCCCTGGTAGGTGCCGTTGTTCAGCATCATTTGCAGGAAGTGGGCGTAATCGTCGATGGTGGACGAGAGGCCCGCGCCGCCGGAAAAATACGTGCCCGCGGCCTTGGGGTAATCCGGAGTCATGCCGTCGTGGGGCAGCGTGAGCACGGTGGCCTTGGCCGCGTCTTCGGTGTAGAGCCGGGCCAGGCGCGCCTGCTTGTCGGCGGGCAGGTAAAACCAGGTGTCCTTCATGCCCAGCGGCTCAAACAGGCGGGTGCGCAGGTACGTATCCAGGGGCTGGCCCGAGAGCACCTCAATCAGCCGCCCCAGCACGTCCACACTCAGGCCGTAGGTGAACCGCTCGCCGGGCTGGTGCATCAGCGGCAGGGGCCCCAGCGCGTCCATGGAGTTGGCCAGCAGGCCAGTCGGCGTGCCAATGCCGCTCGGAATGTGGGCTTTAGCATAAATCGCCCGCGCCTCCTTCGTGCCAATCACCGGGTAGCTGATGCCCGACGTGTGCGTAAACAGCTCCCGGATGGTGATTTCGTGGTTGGCCGGCACGGTGGTGTAGCTGGAGTCGGCGGGGTTGAACGTGGCCAGCACTTTGGGATGGGCAAAGGCCGGCAAATACTTCGAAATGGGGTCGTCGAGCTGGAATTTGCCCTCGTCGTACAGCATCATCAGCCCAATGCTGGTAAGGGCCTTGGTTTGGGAGGCAATGCGCACGATGGCGTCGGTGCGCAGCGGCGTTTTGGTTGCCACGTCCTCGAAGCCAAACGCCTTGCGGTACACCACTTTGCCATCGCGCAGCACCAGGCCGATGGCGCCGGGTACACGGTTATCGACCGTGTATTCCTGCAGCAGCTGGTCGATGCGCTGGGCACCGGCCGGGTCGATGGTGGCCGGGGCGGCCGTGGGCGCCGCCCGCAGCACCGGGTTTGGGCGGGTAGCCTTGCGGGCCGGGGCTGCCACTTGGGCAACCGCGCCGTAGCCGCTCAGCAACAGAAGCAGCGCGAGAGAAGTCCGTTTCATTGTGCTTGGAAAATTCGTGGAAACCCTACAAATGTGCTTCAAAAAGTAGCACATCAACCCATTAACAAATCAGCAAATCAGGCGCGCACCGTGCGCTGCTCGATGCGCTTTTCGTAGTGCGCGCCCTGAAAAATGCGCTGCACGAAGATGCCCGGGGTGTGAATCTGGTTGGGGTCGAGCTCGCCGGCCGGCACTAATTCTTCTACTTCGGCGACGGTGATTTTGCCGGCCGTGGCCATCATGGGGTTGAAGTTACGGGCGGTACCCTTGTAAATCAGGTTGCCGGCCGTGTCGCCCTTCCAGGCTTTCACGAAGGCAAAATCGGCGATGAGGCCGGTTTCCATCAGGTACATTTTGCCGTTGAACTCGCGGCTTTCCTTGCCTTCGCCCACCTCGGTGCCGTAGCCGGCCGGGGTGAAGAAGGCCGGAATGCCCGCGCCGCCCGCCCGGCAGCGCTCGGCCAGCGTGCCCTGCGGAATCAATTCTACTTCCAGCTCGCCGCTCAGCAGCTGCCGCTCAAACTCGGCGTTTTCGCCCACGTAGCTCGAAATCATCTTTTTCACCTGCTTGGTTTGCAGCAGCAGGCCGATGCCGAAGTCGTCGACGCCGGCGTTGTTCGAGATGCAGGTCAGGTTCTTCACGCCGAGGCGCAGGATTTCCTGAATCGAGTTTTCGGGGATGCCGCAAAGGCCGAAGCCGCCGAGCATCAGGGTCATGCCATCGGCGAGGCCCTGGAGGGCGGCCTGGGCGTGGGGAACGGTTTTGTCTATCATGGGTGGGATTTGGGCGGCGGTGCCACCGTTGGGGCCGAAAATTACATCAGGGCGCGGGTTTGGCGGGCGCGTCGCCTGGGTGGGCGGCGAGCGGCTGGTAATCGAGCGGCAGTATCTCGCCGATTTTCTCAAAGCCCCAGTAGTCCTCGCTCAGCACGGCCAGCGGCACCACCAGCGCCCCAAACGACTCCACGGCCGCTTCTGGCTGGTGCAAATGCACCACCGATTCCTGGTATCTGGGCCGGATGTAAATAAAATCCGGGCCCCGCAGCCGGTAGTTCACATCGGGCGACTCGCGCTCATAGGTCACGGCCAGCAAGTCGTGGAAGCGCAGCCAGACGCGGCCGGTGCCCGCCTCGGCGCGACGCAGGCTATCGGGCGGCAGCACAGTCTTATACAGGAAGGAAAGGATGCGCGGCTGGCGCAAGGCCTTGAGCAGCGAATCGGGCAGGTTGGCCGTCAGGCCCTGCCGCTGCCGCACGCGCAGCACGCTGTCGGCCGCCAGTCGGTGCCGGTTCGGCACGCGCCGCAGCTTCTGCACCCGAAATCCTTCCTCGGCCACCCGATTGGTGTAGATGCTGCGCAAAAAGTGCTGGTAGGAGCCCGGATAGGCCTTTTCACGGTTGGCAGCCCAGCGCTTCTGCTGCCGCTCGGTGCCGCTCATTTCTTTGAAAACCACTTGAGTGAGCAGCGTAAGGCCCATGGTTTAGTTGGCAAATTCGGCCCGGAAATCCAGCTGGTAAAACCTGAGGCGGTAGCCTGAGGCCGGGTTTTCCACTTCCAGCGCGTGAGATGCCACGGCCGAAAGCACGTTCTGCTCCGGGTTGAAATCGACGTGCACGCCGTCCGGGTTCAGAATCCGGCACTGCCGGGCTAGCGCCAAGCTGCCCGGAAACAACTCTTTGAACCGCTGGTAGTCAGCCTCACGGTTGGGGTCGTGCCGCACCACCACTTCGGCCAACTGCTGGGCCGCCGGAGTCACGGCCGGGTTGAGCACGAGCGGCCCGGTCAGGCTCACCGGCTGGCCGTAGAGCCGGTAGCCCACGTAGCTCACGCCCAAATCGTAGTGGCCCGGCGCAATGCCGGGCAGCTGAAAGCGGCCCTCCGCATCGGTGGTGGTGCCCCGGCTGGTGTTGGCCAGAGACACGCTGGCGAAGGGCAGCGGCGCGTGCGTCACCGAGTCGCGCACCTGCCCCATGACGGAAGCCGGCACCTGCGCCGCTGCGAAGCCCGGCCACCAAAGCAGCCCAAGCAACAGCAGCACTGAGTAAAAGCGTATTGCAGTGAAAGTTGCGCTACTGCTGCTTCTTGCTTTCAGGCATAACCGGCGCGGGCTCGGCCGATGGGACGTAGTCATACGGCAAAAATTCCCCGATTTTCTCAAAGCCCCAGTAGTCGCCCACTGATACCTCCAGCGGGTTAATCACCGACCCATCGGCCTGAATCTCGGCCTCGCCGTCCTGCAATTTCAGGCGCGACACCTGCCGCTTGGCGGGGTAGGGCGTGCGGGCAGGGCCCAGCGTGCCCATCGGCCGGTTGTAGCGCGGATCGGGGGCTTCGCCGAAGTGGGCCACCTGCAGCTCACCCGAGAAGCGCAAAAAGGTGTGCTGCCCATCGGCCGACACCCGGCGCAGGCTGTCGATGGGTCGGGCGGCGGGGTAGAGCGTGGCGAAGGCCGGTGGCAGGCGGTCCCAGCGGGCCAGCGAGTCCTTTTCGGCGGGCGTGAACGCGCCGTTGGGCCGGTGTGCCAGTAGAAGTTTGCGCTGGCGTTCGGCGCGCTCGAAGCGGGGATTGGGCACCATGCGCACCTGCTGCGCCAAAAAGCCTTCCGTCTTCACGCGGTCGGTGTACACGCAGCGCAGAAAATGCATGAACGAGCCCTTGTAGGCCGTAAGGCGGTTGGCCGTCCATTGCTGCCGCTGGCGCTCGTCGCGCGGAGTCATTTCCTCGAAAACCGGCTGGCCGTAATACGTAATGGAGCCGGCCTCGTCGTCGTAGGCAAAATACAGCCCGTAGTACTTGAGGCGGTAGCCCAGGGCGTCGTTGTCGACCTGCAAATACCCTTTGGTCTGGGCCGTCAGCTCCTTGGTCGAGTCGTTGAAAAACACGCGCACCTGTTCGGGATTGCTGATGTGGCACTGCTCCGAAAACGTGCTCCCCCCCAGAAACATGTCGGTGAACCGCTGGAATTCTTCCGGCTTGTTGGGGGCCGGCTGCACCACTACTTCGCCCAGCTGGTTCCCCGTTGCGGCCAGCTGCAGCTTCAGCTCCTGGGGCGCCGGGCCCACCGTGACGGTTTGCTTGGCCAGGCGGTAGCCCACGTAAGAGCCCACCACGTCGTAGGTGCCCTTGGGCACGCGCGGAAACTCAAATTCTCCTTTCTCGGTGGTGGTAGCTCCCAGCGTGGTGTTGGCCAGAAATACGCTGGCAAACGCCAGCGGCTCGTGCGTGGCCGAGTCCTGCACCACGCCGCTGAGCTTGCCCTGAGCGTGCGCCGCGCTCAAGGTTTCAAACCAGCAAAATGTTAATAAACAGAATAGTAAAACGCGCATAATTTCAGGATTAGAATAAAATAAAAAGAAATAAAACGATTAGTGAGCGGTAATGAGCTTCTCTTTCATCATCAGTTCGAGGGCTTTCTCCGTTTCGCTTGCTCCACCCGTCAACGAACCCGGCAACATAATTAGTCTTTTCTTGATGTTGCCCCGCTCATCCGCAAACAACACCTCAAAGCGCGACCGGGTCACCCACCTAATGCCCTTTATAAAGTTGACCGCTTGAATTCGGTTGCGCTCAATGACCGGCGTGGCCGAGTTATTTAGGCTTCTCAGTATTCCGAAGAGCAGAAAAATGCCCAGTGCTCCCGGGAAAATGGCTTCTGATTTCTGACCTTTTTGGAACGCCTCGAAGGCAAAATAAAAAAGCACTGCCGCTAGTATTGTGTAAATTGTCAGGGCTCGCCAAATAGTGTTTCCAATAGTGGCCTTGGCCATGTTTCCCGCAATGCCGTCGCGGGTCAGCACAATTCTGTCGGGCATGATGTGACAGAATCCTGTTTTGGTTTTGAAGGTCTGGTTGGGGTCCATTTTTAAATCAACTATCTGATTTCTAGCGCCGCCCGCGTATTCTCGGCATCCAACGCCAATTGAGCCGTTAGCGCGTCCAGGCCGTCGTATTTTTCTTCGGCCCGCAGCCAGGCCACAAATTCCAGGGTCAGCAATTGGTCGTACAAGTTGCCGCTGAAATCCAGCAGATTCACCTCAATTGTCTGCGCCAAATCATTCCCAATCGTGGGCCGCACACCAATACTGAGCATGGCCTGGTGCCGGGTGCCGGCCGCCGTGATGGCCCATACCGCGTAGATGCCCCGGGCGGGCACCAGCTTCAGCGGCTCCACGGCCGCGAGGTTGGCGGTGGGGTAGCCTATCGTGCGGCCCAGCTTCTGGCCGTGCACCACCAGGCCTGTGAGCGGGTAGTGGTAGCCGAGGTAGCGGCTGGCGGTGGCAATGTCGCCCTCACGCAGGGCCTGGCGGATGCGGGTGCTGCTCACGCCCACGGCGTCCACGTCCTCGCGCGGAATTTCTTCCACCGTCAGGCCGTAGCGGTCAGCATTCTGGCTTAAATAGTCGAAGCCGCCTTCGCGGTTTTTGCCGAAGCGGTGGTCGTAGCCAATGACCAATTGCCTGGCTCCCACGGTTTTCAAGAGCAGGTTTTGGATGTATTCTTCCGATGTCCACTGCGCAAACTCCCGGGTGAAGGGCACGATGAGCAGGTAGTCCACGCCGAATTCGGCCAGCTTGGCAATCCGCTCGTCCAGGGTGTTAATCAGCTGCAAATCGAGCAGCTCGGGGTGCGAGGGCGGCGGGCCCAGCACCAGTCGCGGGTGCGGCCAGTAGGTGATGACTACCGCCGGTCCACCGCTGGCCCGCGCCACCTCGCGCAGCCGCGCCAGAATGCGCTGGTGCCCGAGGTGGACGCCATCAAACGTGCCACTCGTGACAACGGCATTGGTCAGAAACGGAAACTGGGCCGGGTCGCGGATGACGTGCATGGGGCACCGGGGGGAAGCGAAAAATGGAACTGGAAACGCCGCGAAGGTAGCGGGCGCTCGGCTTACCCAAACCGTGGGCCGTGGCCGCGACACCTCATAAAGGCTTATTCACCGCGAAACGGAGCGGGGTTTATTCCGGCTGGTGCTTGGGGGCTGGGGCCGCCGCATCGGGCGCCTGATGTTCTTTCGCGGCCAAAGCATCGGCCTGGAGGGCGGCAAAATACTGCAGGCCGGCGCGGTTGGGCGCGGTGCGCGGGCGCTCGGGCCGGGCCGGGCCGGCACCGTCGGGCCGGCCCGGCCGCAGGGCCTCAATGGCTTCGAGCGAAAACGCGTCCTCCACCCGAAACTCGCCGATGCGGGTGCGCACCAGGCGCGTGAGGTGGGCGCCGCAACCCAGGGCCACGCCCAGGTCGCGGGCCAGGCTACGGATGTATGTGCCCTTGGAGCACACTACCCGGAAATCCACTTCGGGCAGCGCGATGCGCGTCAGCTCGAAGGTTTTTATTTCCACGGTTTTGAACTTGATGTCGGCTTCCTGGCCGGTGCGGGCCAGTTCGTAGGCGCGCTTGCCGTCAATTTTTACGGCCGAAAACAGGGGCGGCTTTTGCTCAATGAGGCCGATGAACTGGGCCGTGGCGGCCGTAATCTGCTCGTCGGTGAGGTGGGCGTAGGGGCGCACCAAATCCACGGCGGTTTCCAGGTCGAAGCTGGGCGTGGTTTCGCCGAGACGGAACGTGCCGATGTACTCCTTTTCCTGGGCCTGAATCAGGTCGATTTCCTTGGTTTTCCGGCCGGTGCAGAGAATGAGCAGGCCGGTAGCCAACGGGTCGAGCGTGCCAGCATGGCCGATTTTCTTGATGCGCAACGCGTTTTTTACCTTGCGCACCACGTCGAACGAAGTCCACGTCAGGGGCTTTTCGAGGAGCAGGACTTCGCCCGCTTCAAAGTCAAAATCGGCCAGAGTTTTTGTCATTACACGATGTTCAAAGGAAGTTTAAGCGCCAGCATAATCAACAAGATACCACCCGCAATGATGCGATAGACGCCGAAGGCCCGGAACCCGTATTTCGCCACGAAGCCCACGAACAGCCGGATGGCCAGCAGCGCCACCACAAAGGCCACCACGTTGCCTAACGCAAGCTGCTTCACCTGTTCGGCAGAAAACAAATGACCCAGGTCCACCCCGTGGGTTTTGGCTTCCTTGTAGTAGTCGTACACGTCTTTCACCGCTGCGGCTGCCATGGTGGGCATGGCCAGAAAAAAGGCGAATTCCGCCGCTGCCCGGCGCGTGAGCTTCTGGGTGAGGCCGCCGATGATGGTGGCCGCCGAGCGGCTCGTGCCCGGCACCACTGCCAGACACTGGAACAGGCCGATAATCAGCGCTTCTTTGAAGCTGGGATTGGTGACGGGGTGGCCGCCTTCCTGCGAGTCTTCCTGCGGAAACCAGCGGTCAATAAACAGCAGCACCACGCCACCGACAACGAGCATGACCGCCACCGTCGTGACGGATTCGAGCAGCGCATCGATGTGCTTTTTGAGCAGCAGGCCCACCAGCACGATGGGCAAGAAGGCCACCAGCAGCTTCAAATAGAAGTCGATGCTTTGGAAAAAGCGCCGCCAGTACACCACCAGTACCGATAAAATGGCCCCCAGCTGAATGACGACGAGGTATAATTTGAAAAACGGCGTGGCCGGAATGCCGAACAGGGCCGAGGCAATAATCATGTGCCCGGTGCTGGAAACGGGCAAAAACTCGGTGATGCCCTCCACGATGGCGAGGAGCAGCGCGTGCCAATACGTCATAATCAGAAACAGGAATTACAGGCGCTTGTAAGCGGGGGCGGCCACCGGCGCGTTGGCCGCGGCCACGGTTTCAGCGGTGAAATTGGGGGCGGCCAGGGGGGCGCTCGTTGGCACGGCCAGCGTTTGGTCGCGCACCATGATGGCGGCAAATTCAACCCCGAACCCGGCAATGAGCAGCAGCGGCCCCAGCGTGATGCCGACGAAATCTTCGCCGTAGTTCTCCTTATCGCCGAACATCATGGTGATGAAACCGACGGCTAGCAGAGCCAGCCCCAACCACATCAGGCGGTAGTTGCGCGGGCCAAAGGCAAAGTGAAAAACGGGTTTGGGAGTCATAATTAGTTGTCAGTTGTCAGTTGTTCGTTGTTAGGTCTAACCAGCGCCGGGAATGAATACCTGACAACCAACAATTAAAAATTAATACAGGTCGTCGAGCGACATTTGAAGGTACTTGTGCACAGCGCGGGCCGAGCTGAAAAAGCCGATTACCACGCCCAGGCCCACCACGGCCAGCAGGAGCAGGCCCAGGCGGAAGTCGTCGCGCAGCATGCGCAGCTCGCTCACTTCGAGGTAGGCGTATTGCAGCAGGGCAATGAGAATAAGCGCCGCCAGCACGCCGCTGGCCAGGCCCTGCCACGTAGCCCGCCGCAAAAATGGCTGCTGGATAAAGAGCCGCGTCGCGCCCACCAGTTGCATGGAGCGGATGAGAAAACGCTGCGAAAACAGCGCCAGCTTAATCGTATTGTTAATCAGAATGACCACCACCAGCACCAGCACCGCCGCAAAGCCCAGCAGCACCAGGCTCACCCGCGTCAGGTTGTTGTTGATGCTCGCAAACAGGTCCTGCGGGTACTGCACCTCAAACACGCCGCGCTGGGCCGCCACGCTCCGCTGGAGCTGGTGCAGGTGCACGGTGTCGGTGTACTCGGGCTTGATTTTGAGCACGTAGGCATCGCGTAGCGGGTTGTCGCCGAGGAACTGGCGGAAGTCCTCACCGGTGCTTTGCAGCAGCTGGCGGGCACCTTCTTCCTTGCTCACGAACTTGATTTGGGGCTTGCCGCCGCGCTCGGCCACGAAAGGCTGCTGGCCCAGGTCCTGCTGCAGGCGCAGCAGCTCGGTTTCGGGCAGGTTGCGGTCGAGGTACACCTGCACTTCCAGGTTTTCGCGCACCACTTCCGAGAGTTTCTGGGCGTGGATAAGCAGCAGGCCGAACAAACCAATCACCACCAAGGCCAGCGTAATGCTGAACACCACGAGCAAAGTAGGGTAGGAGCCGAGCTTTTTCTTGCGCGTATGTGAGGTGGTGGGGTCGGCCATATTGAGGCAAAGGTAACGGAAGGGATAAGTAAAAAGAATGTCATGCTGAGCTTGCCGGAGCATCTCTACCGCGCCACTAACTCATGTGATTGAATTAGTACTGCGGTACAGATGCTTCGACAGGCTCAGCCTGATGTTCCTATTGACACCACCTACCCACACTTACAGATTCGAGCGCGGGTCTTCGTCCACGGTCAGCACTTCCTTGCCCTGGCGGGCTTTTTGGGTGTTGCGCTCCTTCTTGCCGGGGTTTTTGCGGCTGAACAGCTCGCCGAACGAGTTGAACTGCTCGGTGTGCAGCAGCGAAAGGCCGGCCCGGGGCTGGTTGATGGTTTCCAGGTCGCGCGGGGTGGTTTCGTAGCGCAGCTTGGTGCGGAACTTGCCGTCGGGCCGCAGGTAGTATTCCAGGCTCAGGTCGCCGAGCAGCGAGGCCTGGCCGGCGGTGTTGCCCGTGCCCACGGGCAGCGAGCCCCCGGGGGCGTTCACCAGGTTGGCATTGCTGGTGAAACCGCCTTCCCGCGTCACGCGCAGGCGGCCGTTCAGGAAAGAGTAGCTCAGACGCACCTGTAGGGCCTGCAACTGCTCGGCCGTGAGGCCGTTGATGTTGAAATCGATTTCCAGGTTCTGGTCGATTTGCGAAGTGAGCAGGCCCAGCTGCGTGCTCAGAATCTGGCCCAGGCTGTTTTGCACCGTATTGTCCTGGCCGCGCAGCGAAATGGTGTTGCCAAAAGAGCCCGGCGGCGACAGCTGCTTAAACACCAGCAGGCTGAATACCTGGCGGTTCAGCTCCTGCTCGTCGTTGCGCAGTGAAGCCGTAAACGCCGCCAAATCGCCCTGCAGCGTGCCCGGCGCGTCGTTGAATTCCAGCCCCAGCCGGATGGCGGGCAGCAGCAGCGGCCCGGTCAAAGTCATCACGGCCGTGACGGGCACCACGGCCGCCGCCCCGGTCGAGCCCGTGCCCAGCACCGGCGCCAGCGAGGTGCGCTGGGTGTAGGTGGCCGTCACGTTCATTTCGCCGGCCAGCGGGTCGCCGTTCCAGGAAATGATGCCGCCGGGCCGTACCACAAATTCCTTGTTCACCAGGCCTTGCAGGGTGAAGTTATACGCCCCGCGCACGATTTCCACTTGCCCAAACATATTGAATTCGCCCCGCGTGTCGATGGCCATGCGCAGCTGCCCGGCCGCCGAGCCGCGAATGACATCGCCGGTGCTTTCGTCGAGCAGGATTTCCAGGTAGGCATCCGGCGTCACGGTCAGGTTCATGTTAAGCGTGATGCCGGAGAGGTCAACTTTGTCCTGCGCCGCGATGGCCACGGCCTTTTTCGTGATGACGGTGTCGCCCACCGGGTTGTTGTTCACGAACTTGATATAGCCGGCTTTCTGGGCGTGCGCGGCGTTGTCGAGCGGCAGCGACAGGCGAGTGCCCGCCTCGCTGCTGGCCCGCACCGTGATGTTCAGGTCATCGGTTGGGCCGGTCACGCGGGCCGTGCCGGTGGCGTAGGCCGTGCCGAAATAAAGGTCGTTGTCTTTGCGTATGGTGTTGAGCACCTGCATTTTGCGGAAGCTGGCCGCAATCTCCAGGCTCATGTCTTTGAAGCCGTGGTGGCGCACGATGCCGTCCACGGTGCCGGTGTTGCCCAGCACATCACGCAGCTTGATATTATGAAACGCAATGCTGGTATTGGTGAAGCTGATACGGTCGGCAAAGGTGTAAGTGGTGCCCAGATAGCCGAAGGTGAGCCGGCCGTTGCTCACGTCCACCGCGCCAATAAGATTGGGTGCCCCAAACAAGCCCGTGAGCCGCAGCTCGCCCCGGCCGGTGCCGCCCAGGTTCTTGAACAAGGAGCCCAAAAACGGCTGGGCCAGCACAATGGGCGCGTCGTTGAGTGTGCCCGTGAGGTTGAATTGGTTGGTCGGGTCCTTCGGGGCGATGTCGCCCAGCACCGTCAGCACCGATTGGTGGTCGCGGGCCACGTCCAGGTTCACACGCAGCTTGCTGGCGGCGTTGTCCCAGTCGCCGCGCCCTGCCACTTGCCCAATGAGGGTGCCGTCGTAGCTCAACGAATCCACGCCCAGCGTGCTGTTGATGGTGAGCGGGCCGTACACGCCGCTCACGGTGCCCTGGGCGTTCACGCGGCCGGCCAGCCGTTGCCCGGTCAGGGTGTTTAGCGTGGCCAGTTGGAAGTCCTTTACTTGTAATTGCAGGGGTGGCTTGCCGGCATTGGGTGAGATGAAGCCCTGCGCGCCCACGAACTGCACGCCGTTGCTAACGGCCAGGTTTTTAATATCAAACTCGCGCCCATAATCCGAAATTGTCACCGAGTTATCGGCCGCGATGGTCCAGTCCTTGTCCAGCAGGTGCAGGCCCGACTGACGAAACACCACCTCCACCGCGCGTGGCAAAAAGCCCAGCGAACCGTTGATGGTGGCCTTATTGGTGGTGCCCGTTTGGGCCAGCGAGGTCGAGAAGTTGATGCGCTGCTGGTCCCACACGCCTTCCAGAATAAACTTTTCGGTGCGGCCCAGCGTGGGCAGCACTTGCCGGTCGCTCGTCACGCTGGCCTGGGCCAGGATGTCGGCCTTGTACGGCAGCTTCGAGGTGAGGAAGTCAAAATCGTCGTTCACCGTTTGCACCGGGCCGTAGCGCAGGCTGTCCAAGTGCCCGCCCAGCTGGAGAATCGAGGTGGCGCCGTTGCGGAAAGACCCGTCGATGCGGCTGTTATTCGCCACCTCCAGGTCGGGCATAAAAAGCTTCAGCAACGGGTTCGGCTTTTTCAAATTCAACAGCAAATCAACCTGATAGACCGGCAGCGTCCGTTGTTGCTTGCGCCGGTAATAGTTGGCCGTGGCCGTGGCGTTGCTTTCAAAGTTGAGCCGGTACTCGGTGATGAGCGTCTGCACGTCACGCACCACATCGGAGGTATTGAAAGCGCCGGCCAGGCTGGCATTCACGGCCTCCGAGCGCAGCGTGACGCGGCGCTGGTTGCGGCTGTTGCGCGTGCTCACCACGTCCAGCGTGTCGAGGGCCAGCTTGCGGCCGGCCAGCGTGAAGCGGGAGTGCCGCAGGGAGGCATGGCCAATGAGCGAGTCGAGCTGTACGCCTTTAAATTTCACGTCGGCCGTGGTGGCCACGGTCAGCGGCTGGCTCATCAGGCCCAGGGCGCGCAGGTCGGCCTTTTCAATTTTGGTTTGAATGTCAACGTCCTGGTGCTCCCGGTCCAGGTCTACATGGCCATCGGCCACGAGGCGCACGGCCGGGTCGTTCACGCTGAGGTGGCCGCTAAACGCCTGCTGGTGAAAGTCGCCATTGAGCGCGATGTTGTGGTAGCGGTAGCCATTCAGCCAGATGCTCGGCACCGTAGCGGTAGCCTTTCCGCGCGCAAACGGCGGCAGGAACCCCACGCCGGCCACGTGGCCGTTCATCGTCACGTCCCGAATCACCGATTCATCGCCCAGAAACTTGCCCAGCTGAAAGGCATTCGAGCGCACCGTGCCCTCATAGGTGGCGTGCGTGAGGTCGGTTTTGGTCTTGAGGTTGACGTCCGTCGCCACAAAGCCGAGCGCGGTGTCGAACGAGGCATTGGCCACGAAGTCATTATAAAAACCCAGCATCTGGCCTTGCAATTTCACGGTGCCCAGGCGCTGCACAATTTTGTTGGCCGAGGCCGGCAGCCACTTCTTCAAGTCGCTGGTCATCACCACCGAAGGCAGCAGGCGCAGGTCGATGAAGCTTTCCTTGTAGTTGGGCAGGTTGTCGGCGTGGGCCCGTTTGGCCACGATGTGCGTGCCCTGCCCGTAGCGCACGTCCAGGTTATTTACCTTAAAATCACGTACATAACCCGATGCATCACCCGAAATGGCCACCGATTCGTGCATGGTGGCCAGCTGCGGGGCGAATTTGGCGATGTCGTCCGAATACACCTTCGAGTTGCGCAGGTGCGCAATGGTCTTCATCGAGTCGTTGTAGTCCGAGAAATTGCCGAACACCCGGAACTCAAACCGCACGTAATCTTTGATTTGGCTGCGGCCCACGCGCAGGCTCAAATCCTTAAACTCCCAGAAGTGCGGCCCGTACTTCATGTCGGCCGTGATTTCGCGCAGCTGCGTCTGCGAAGGCGTTTCCACGGCGTGCAGGTGGCTGATGCGCAGGCCCAGCGTGTCGCCCAAGTGCACTTTGGAGATGTCGGCGTAAATGCTGTCGACTAAAAGGTGGTCGTAGTCAATGCTTTGTCCGTAGGTTTTGGCGTGCGGCTTGTCGGCCTTCTCAATGGCGAAGTGGCCGTTGCGGAGGGCAATGTCGGCGATTTTGAAATCGAACGGAGCCGATTTGGTGGTGTCCGAAGGCCCCATCAGCCGCTTTATGGCCCGCATAAACTGGCTGAACGTGGTCGAATCGGGCTGGCCGGGCAGGTTTTTTAGCTCGAAGCGCGGCTCATTCAGCGTGAGGGTGGCAATGTGCAGGTGCCGCGGGTCAAACACCGAAAACAGCGAAATGTCGGCATCGGCCCGCCCAATGCTGAACAGCTCGCCGCCGCGCCGGTCCTGCACCCGCACCCCATCAAGCAGCACCCGCGAAAACGGCCGCACGTCCACCCGCCCGATAGTGACCTGCTGCCCAAGTTTTTGCGTGAGCACATCGGCCGCCTCGTGGGCCAGGCGCGTTTGCACGCTGGGCACCCGCAGCGCCCCCAGCGCCCCCACCACCACCAGCACCAGCACCAGCCCGAGGCCCAGCAGCACTTTTAGCAAAATGGAGAAGAAACGACGCACCGGAGCAAGAAGGTTGAGAGCGAAAAACGCGGGTCAATCCGCAAAGTTGCGGTTTTTTAGCCGTAGCAGGCAAGCGCAGGACAGCGCAAGTCAACTATCAGGCCAATGGAACGGTCACGGTTGGGCTGGGGTTCAACTCCTTCGGCCGAACTTTGCGGGCCGCTGACGCCGGACTGCCGCCGCTTAGTCTGCCCAGCGTCGGCGGTTTCCTCCATGTACAGCTCCACTTCGCTGCCCGTGGCCCCGGCCCATTCCAGAGAATTTGTTTTTATGCTCGCTCACCCCATTATTCTCGCCATCGAGTCTTCCTGCGACGACACCGGCGCGGCTGTCCTGGCTGGCGGCCAGCTGTTAAGCAACGTCGTGGCCACCCAAAAAGTACACGAGCAATACGGCGGCGTGGTGCCCGAGCTGGCCTCGCGCGCCCATCAGCAGCACTTGCTGCCCGTCGTCACGGCCGCCCTGCAGGAAGCCGGCATCACCAAAGCCGACCTCGACGCCGTGGCGGTCACGCAGGGGCCGGGCCTGCTCGGCTCCTTATTGGTAGGCGGCATGTTTGCCAAAACCCTGGCCCTGGCCCTCGACAAGCCGCTGCTGGCCGTGAACCACATGCGGGCCCACATCCTGGCCCATTTCCTGCGCGACCCCAAGCCCGACTTTCCCTTTCTGTGCCTCACCGTGAGCGGCGGCCACACGCAGCTGGTGGTCGTGAAATCGGCCCTCGATATGGAAGTCATCGGCCAAACCATCGACGACGCCGCCGGCGAAGCCTTCGACAAAACCGCCAAGCTCCTCGGCCTGCCGTACCCCGGCGGCCCGCACCTCGACAAGCTGGCCCGCCAGGGCAATGCGCAGCGCTTTGCCTTCCCGGTAGGCGCCATGCCCGGCTATGACTTCTCCTTCAGTGGCTTGAAAACCTCGGTGCTCTACTTCCTGAAAAAAGAAACCGCCGCCAATCCCGATTTCGTAGCCGAAAACCTGGCCGACCTTTGCGCCAGCATTCAGCACACCATTGTGGCCACGCTGCTCCGCCAGCTCCGCCGCGCCGCCGCCGATACCGGCCTCACCCAGGTTGCCCTGGCCGGCGGCGTGGCGGCCAACTCCGGCCTGCGCACGGCATTGGAAGCCGAAGCCGTGGCGCAAGGCTGGCAGGTATTTATCCCCGATTTCGCCTTTTGCACCGATAATGCCGCCATGGTGGCCATGACGGCCCATTTTCAATTCGAAGCCGGCGACTTTGCCACCCAGCTCAGCAGCCCCAACCCGCGCCTGAAGCTGACGTAGCTACCCAGCACCACCGTTCTACCTTTGCCGCCCCATCCGCCGCCGTTGGCCCGACAACTGACAACGAGCACCTGACAACTAGCCCAATGGCCAAAGACGATAAACCCATCATTATCAACATCAAAAACCGCCGCGCCAGCCACGAATACACGTTCCTGGCCAAGTACGACGCGGGCGTGATGCTGCAAGGCACCGAAATAAAAAGCGTCCGCGAAGGCAACGTCAACCTCACCGACGGCTACTGCCTTTTCCATACCGATGGCAGTCTCTGGATTCATTCTATCCGTATCGCGCCCTATTCCTTAGGTACTTACAACAACCACGACGCCATGCGCGAGCGCAAGCTCCTGCTCAACAAGCGCGAGCTGAAGCAGCTGGCCGGCAAAAGCGTGGACCAGGGCCTCACCATCATTCCCCTGCGCCTGTTCGTGACGGACCGGGGCTTCGCCAAAATCGAAATCGCCCTTGCCCAGGGCAAAAAGCTCTACGACAAACGCAACGACCTCAAGGAGAAAGCCCAGAAGCGCGATATGGAGCGAATGTGATGATGTGGAAATATGGGGAATGTGAGAATGTGGGAAATGCAGGGAATGTGGGCAGCGTGAGGAGTGTGGGAAATGTGATTTTAGTAAAGCTTCATTCGGGGCAACCGTAGCATCTTTGTGGTCTGTTGGAAGCATGAGTTAATCTGCATTCTCACATTTCCACATCACCCACCTTTCCACATTATTTTGAATCCCGGCATCTGCGCCCTGAGCGCCGTCCCCGTCCGCGCCGAGCCCAACGACCGGGCCGAACTGGTTACCCAGCTCCTGTTTGGCGAGTGCTATCAGATTCTGGTCACGCAGGACAACAGCTGGTTGCAGGTGCAGCTCGCCGCCGACGACTACGTGGGCTGGATTGACGCCAAACAGTACACGCCCGTCTCGCCCGAATACTACGCCGCCTGGTGCGCTCAGGACCATCCCCGCGCCCTCGATGTGGTGCAGGCCGTGAGCGACGCCACCACCAAAATCCCGCTCACCCTCGGCTGCCGCCTGCCGTTTTTCGATGGCATGAATGTGCGCATTGGGGAGCGCAACTACTTTTTCAACGGCACCGCCACCAACCCCGTTGCCGCGCCCGATGCTGCCCGCCAGGCCGCCCTGCTGCGCAAAACGGCCCTCATGTACCTGAAAGCGCCCTATGTGTGGGGCGGCAAAAGCATTTTCGGCCTCGACTGCTCCGGCCTGTGCCAGCAGCTCTATGGCTTGGTCGGTATCCAGCTCCCGCGCGATGCCCGCCAGCAGATTGACCACGGCCGGCCGGTGCACTTCGTGGCCCAGGCCCGGCCCGGCGACCTCGCCTTTTTCGACAATGCCGAGGGCCGCATCGTGCACGTGGGCATGGTGATGGACGAAGGCCAAATCCTCCACGCCCACGGCGAAGTTCGCCTCGACCCGCTCGACCACAACGGCATCTTCAACCGCGACCGGCAACGCTACAGCCACAAACTGCGCCTGCTGAAGCGCCTGCTGCCGGAGTAGAAGGGAGGCCACAATGGTGGAAAAAGGAACGTCACGCTCGCTGAACTTAACCTCGTGCCGCTTGTTTATACGCTCGGAAACCGCTAGCTTTCGGCGGGTTATCCGAGCCCCCAAGTGTGTATGGACCAAAAAGTGTTAGTGCTGAATGGCGACTATACCGCCATCACCCTGTGCAGCGTGCAAAAAGCGTTTGTGCTTTTATTTCTCGACAAAGCGGAAATGGTAGCCAAGTCAGAACACGGCACTCTCCGCACCATTTCGCATGCCTACCCCAAGCCAAGCATCATCCGCTTGCAGCGGTACGTGCGCGTGCCCTACAAAGGCATTGCCCTAAGCCGCCACAACATTTTCAAGCGCGACCATTTCGAGTGCCAGTACTGTGGGTCGACCAAAAATTTAACCCTCGACCACGTCGTGCCGCGCTCGCGCGGCGGAGAATCTTCGTGGACGAATTTGCTCACTGCTTGCGCCCGCTGCAACCACGCAAAGGGCCACCACACCCCCAATGAGGCCGGTCTCACCATTCGGCAGCATCCCAAAAAGCCCACGTTGGCCGGCTTCCTGAAGCTCTCAGCGGGCGCGATTGACCAGAACTGGCACGCATATTTAAACTAAGTTCAGCGGTAGGGGGTTGGAGAAGAAGTACATTTGTCCTTCATTTTCCAAACTCCATTTTCCAAACTCCGCCCATGGCCCTCCCCAAGTTCGCTGCTACTCGCTCGTTTCACTCCGAGCTAAAAACCCGGATAAATCAATACTTTGAGGAATCCGGTCGGCCGATGACGGGAAATTTCAGCTTACTGTTCAAGGCGGTGCTACTCGTAACCGTGATGGTGGGCCTCTACGTGCACCTGGTGTTCTTCACGCCTGCCACCGGCTGGGCGCTGCTCGAATGCGCGTTGCTGGGCTGTGCCATTGCCTCGGTGGGCTTCAATGTAATGCATGACGGGGCCCACGGCAGCTTTTCGCGCTTTGGCTGGGTGAACCGCGTGGCGGCCTACACGCTGGGCGTGATGGGTGGCAGTCCCTACATGTGGAACTCCAAGCACAACCTCATCCACCACACTTACACCAACATCGAGGGCCACGACGACGACATCAACATCCAGCCCTGGATGCGCATGACCCCCGACCAGCCCAAGCACCCGCTGCACCGCTTCCAGCACTTCTACTTCTGGCTGTTGTATTGCATGCTCTACTCGTCTTGGATTTTTGCCATGGACTACCAGAAGTACTTCAGCCGCCAAATTGGCGCCATCGGCCTCAAGCCGATGAACACCGGCGAGCACGTTAGCTTCTGGGGTTTTAAGGCCCTGAACCTGGTGCTCTACGTGGTGCTGCCCATCTACATGGTTGGCTTCCTGCCGTGGTTGGTGGGTTTCTTCCTGAGTACGGCCGTGGCCGGCCTGGTGCTGAGCATGGTGTTCCAACTGGCCCACACTGTTGAGGATGCTGCCTTTCCCGTGCCCCACGCCACCACCGGCAAGCTCGAAGACGAGTGGGCCATTCACCAGGTGCGCACCACTGCCAATTTCGCCACCGACAACAAAGTGGTAAGCTGGCTGGTAGGCGGCCTCAACTTCCAGATTGAGCACCACTTATTTCCAAAAATCTCGCACGTCCACTATCCCGCCATCAGCAAAATTGTGCAGCAAGTGTGCGTTGAGTTTGATGTGACGTACAACAACTACGCCCGCACCCGCTCGGCCATCGCCTCCCACGTCGGATTCCTGCGCCAGATGGGCCGCGCTGCCTAGCAACCAGATATTTTCTCTTTAAAATGAAAGACCTCACCCAGCCAATTCGGTCAGGGTGAGGTCTTTTGCTTTGGGCCTTACTGACTTGCCGGCCGGGGATTGCGGGCGACGAAGAGCCCCGTTTCGGGGTGCCGTCCGGCCGCCTGCTCCCAACTGAACCCCTGCGCCTGCACGGCCTCCCGCACTGCCAGCTGACTGGCCGTTGAGTGAATTTCGATAAGCAAAACTCCTACTTGCGCCAGCCAATCGCTGGGCCCGGTAAACACCTGCTGCTCGTAGTCTTCGATGTCTATTTTCAATAAATCGACCCAGAAAAGTCTCTGCGATTGCAGTAGCGTGGGCATGGAAATGGCCGCCACTTCCGTGGTCCCGGTTTCGGCGCTGATTTTGGCATTGTAGGCCTGCGGGCTGGAATCAATTCTTACCGTGCCATCGGTGGCTGCTAACGCCGCTTGCAGCGCCACGGCAGAGGTGCCGCGCAGGTTGGTTTGCAGGAGCCGGAAGTTGGCCGGTTCCGGCTCTACGCAAATCAACCGGGAAACCGGAAATCGCTCCAGAAAGTACAGCGCGGCCAGGCCCACGTTGGCCCCCACGTCCACCACCGTGCGGAACGTGCCGTTTTGCAGCTGGGGCAAGTCGTAGGCCCGCTGCCAAAAAATTTCGTAGAGGATGCTGAGGTCACCGGCATACGTGCGCAACACCGTGGCATTGGGCGCGTTGGCTAGGTTCAACGGGTACGCTACCTGCTCGGTTTTTTGGGTTGCGGTAGGCGCCTTGCCTCCCCGGGCGGCCGCTCTGCTATGCAGCGCCAACCGCAGAAACGTGGCGGGGGTACGGGCCAGCCGCCAGCAGAAAGACAATTTGGCCAGGGAAGAAGCAATGCTCATGCAGCAGGTTTGAACTTTGGACGGGTAGGAGGGGGCGGCCAAAGCTAATTCTGATGTCGCATTAAAAAGAGCGGCCCGGCGAAAAGCAGTGCTTTTTGTCGGGCCGCTCGGGACTTTTATCCAGTGCTGCTTACTTGCCGATGAAAGCCAGTAAGTCGCGGCTCAACTTATCTTTTGCGGTGAAGAATAAACCGTTAGGCTCGCCTTCGTACACTTGATATTGCGCGCCGGGAATCGACTTGGCCGTGCGGGCACCGCTGTTGGCAATGGGCGCGTTTTGGTCTTCATCGCCGTGAATTACCAGCGTGGGCACTGTCGCTTTCTGCAAATCAGTCCGTAAATCGGTGCTGGAAAATGCCTTGGTGCACTCAATGGTGGCTTGGGGCGAAGCCAACGATGCCTTTGCGGTTGAGTATTTTGAATCCAGGGTGAAGGTGAGTAAAGACGATGCACGAACTTTTGCAACTGTGGAAGTGCCTGTGCAAGAGAAAGATATTGATAAACACATTCAAGGGATTTTAATGAAAGAAGCTGTCCTTTTCGTTAATGAATTCATCGGCATAATGTCGCCGCACTGAGGCGCTATGATGTTAAAGGCCATTTGTGCAAAAAAGCAATTACTTGAGTACAAAAACCCGTACCTTTGCGCCCCCGCCAGGGTGGCGGGCCTTGCTCACTAACGGCAAGGTGTTCAACAAGAACCGCGGATTGGCCCGGGCACCGGCCTTCTCGTTTACCTAAGAGGTACCCACAAGCTATTATGGCAGAATTGATTGACGATTTCGACTGGGATAATGTCGGAGCCACCGGGTTTGGTGGAAACTACTCTTCGGACCAGCGCGCCGAGATGGAGAAAATGTACGGCGACACGCTGACGACCGTACAGGAAGAAGAAGTTGTGAAGGGCACCGTGGTTGGCATCACCGACCGCGACGTTATTTTGAACATCGGCTTCAAATCCGATGGTCTGGTGTCGATTACTGAATTCCGCGACCTGCCCGATTTGAAAATCGGTGACGAGGTGGAGGTGTTCATCGAAGACCAGGAAGACATCAACGGCCAGCTCATCCTGAGCCGCAAGAAAGCTAAAATCAAGCAGGCCTGGAAGGCTATTTACGATGCCCTCGAGCTGGATACCATCCTCGAAGGCGTGGTGAAGCGTCGCACCAAAGGCGGCCTCATCATGGAACTCGACGGCGTGGAAGCCTTCCTGCCCGGCTCGCAAATCGACGTGAAACCTATCCGCGACTTCGACATTTATGTGGGCCGTCGCATGGAAGTGAAAGTGGTGAAAATCAACTCCGCTTTTGACAACGTCGTGGTTTCGCACAAAGTACTCATCGAGAAAGACCTCGAGAAGCAGCGTGAGGCCATCCTGAACAACCTGGAGAAAGGCCAGATTCTGGAAGGCAACATCAAGAACATGACCAACTTCGGCGTGTTCATCGACCTCGGCGGTGTCGACGGTCTGCTGCACATCACGGACATCTCGTGGGGCCGCATCGCTCACCCGAGCGAAGTGCTAACCCTGGACCAGAAACTGAACATCGTGGTTCTGGACTTCGACGAAGCCAAGAAGCGTATCAGCCTCGGTCTGAAGCAGCTGACTCCCCACCCGTGGGATTCGCTGCCGGCCGACCTGCAGCCGGGTTCGAAAGTATCGGGCCGCATCGTGAACGTGGCCGACTACGGCGCTTTCATGGAAGTGGTGCCCGGTGTGGAAGGCCTCATCCACGTTTCGGAAATGAGCTGGAGCCAGCACCTGCGCAACCCGCAGGACTTCATCAAGCAGGGCGACACGGTAGAAGCGCAGATTCTGACGCTCGACCGCGAAGACCGCAAGATGAGCCTCGGCATCAAGCAATTGACCGAAGACCCCTGGACGCGTGGCGACTTCGGCGACAAGTACGCCGTGGGCACCAAGCACAGCGGCCTCGTGCGCAACCTGACCAACTTCGGCCTGTTCGTTGAGCTGGAAGAGGGCGTGGACGGCCTCGTACACGTTTCCGACCTGTCGTGGACCAAGAAAATCAAGCACCCATCGGAAATGGTGAAGGTGGGCGACAAACTGGACGTAGTCGTGTTGGAACTGGACCTCGGCGCCCGTCGCCTGGCCCTTGGCCACAAGCAGCTGGAAGAAAACCCCTGGGATACGTTCCAGTCGGTGTTCACCCCCGGCTCGGTGCACCGTGCTACCATCACCGAGAAGTCGGAGCGTGGCGCGGTTCTCGAATTGCCTTATGGCATCGAGGGCTTCGCTTACCCCAAATCGCTGGTGAAAGAGGACGGCACGACCGCTGAAAACGGCGAAGCGCTGGACTTCCGCGTAACGGAATTCTCGAAGGATGACCGTCGCATCGTGCTCTCGCACACGGCTGTTTACAACAAGGAAGCCGCCGCTGAAGACGACAACCGCAACTCCAAGTTCAAGAAGAAAACCAACACCAAAGCGGGCGAGCCCCAGGGTGAAGGCAAAATCAGCGACCTGAAGAAGACGGAAGAGAAGTCGACCCTCGGCGACCTCGACGCGCTGAGCGCCCTGCGCGACCAGATGATGGGCAATGAGCGCAAGGCTGGCGAGCAAAAGCTGAAAGCTGCGGCTGCCAAGCCCGCTGCTGAAGCGCCTGCTGCTGCTGAAGCCCCGAAAGCTGCTCCGGCAGCTGAGGCTCCTAAGGCTGAGGCTCCCGCCGCTGAAGCTGCTCCGGCAGCCGAAGAGGGTGGCCTGTTGGCCGGCATCACCGGTGCTGCTGCTGCTGCCTTCGACAAGGTGAAAGAAGTGGCCGCTGACGCTGCCGAAGCCGTTTCGCACAGCGAAACCTTCGACAAAGTGAAGCACGCTGCCTCGGACGCTGTGGATGCTGTAACGCATTCGGAAGCTTTCACCAAAGCTTCGGAAGTAGCTGGTGACCTGGTTGAAAAGGCCAAAGGCCTGGTAGCCGGTAGCGACGAAGCTGCCGACAAGAAGGACGACGAAGCCAAAGCCTAACGCTTAGCATCGTTTGAAAAAAAGCCCCGACGCACGCGTCGGGGCTTTTTTTGTGCGGGCACCTTGCCCAGCCAAAACGGGCTGCTTACCTTTGCGCTCCCAAAAGCCCATTACTGGTGACGTGACCGAGTGGCTAGGTAGAGGTCTGCAAAACCTCCTACGGCGGTTCGAATCCGCCCGTCACCTCTTTCAAGTTCGCAATCCCCGAAACAAGCCCCGTGCTTATTTCGGGGATTGCTGCTTATAGCCCAAATACGACCGGAAAAAACGTTCGGCAGCGGCGAGTGTTGGGACGGGCGGCGGCGAGTCGCGGCTAATAGCGCTGTTATCAGGACCCTGAGCAAGCTCTGGGACATCAAGTATTTTCGTGGAATCAGGAAATAAGCAGTCAACCTGGGAGGCTTTTTTCGGGGCAAGTGGCGCGCTTTGCGGGTTTTGGGCGGCATTATGCCTACATTTCGTAGCCAAGCTGGGCAGTGCCCCGCTTGTCGTCAAACCCGTCTTCCTTACCACTCCGCCATCTTATGAAAATTGTTGACCTCCGCACGATGCGCGGGCCGAGCTATTGGTCTGTTAAACACCATAAACTCATCGTAGCCAAAGTTGATTTGCAGGAATTTGCCGGGAAATGGTCTAATTCCATCTCAGGGTTTCCCGGCCGGTTGATGAAGCTTTTTCCCAACATTGGCCAGGTGCAGCCGGGCGGCATGAGCGGCAAGAAGGCCGCCAAGCACCAGCCCCTGACCCTGGAGGCCCTCAACGATGGCGAGCCGCTGGGCCACGTTATTCAACACGTAGCGCTGGAACTGCAGCGGCAGTCCGGCATGTCGGTGTATTGGGGTAAGAGCTACCCGGCGCACGAAGAAGGGTTGGAATACGTGGTGTTTGCTTACCAGGAGGAGCGCGCCGGCCGTCGCGCGGCTGAGGCGGCCGTTGACATTGTGGAAGCCCTCTGCAAGAAAGAAAAGGTGGATTTGAAGTTACTCATTACCGAACTGCACGAAATCCGGGAAGATGAGTTTATTGGCCCGAGTACCTACAGCATCGTGGCCGAAGCCGCTTCGCGCAACATTCCCTACATCCAACTAAAGAATACTTCCATTATTCAGCTGGGCTACGGCGTGAACCAGCGCCGCATCTGGGCTACTACCACCAACCTGACCTCGCACGCGGGCGTGGAGGTGGCCGGCAACAAGAACCGCACCAAGGCCATGCTCAACGATGCGGGCGTGCCCGTGCCGCGTGGCACCACCGTGTATTCGGAAGCGGGCCTGCGCGATGCCATTGAGGAGTTGGGCTTCCCCATCGTGACCAAGCCGCTCGATGGCAACCATGGCAAGGGCGCCACCATCCGCATCATGAACTGGAAGGATGCCGCCGAGGGCCTGGTGGCCGCGCAGGTGTACTCGCGGGCCGTAATTGTGGAGCAGTTCATTGAGGGGTTCGATTTTCGGCTGCTGGTGGTGAACGGCAAACTCATTGCTGCCGCCAGGCGCACGCCCGCTGCCGTGACCGGCGATGGCAAAAGCACGATTCAGCAACTGATTGCCAAAGTGAACGAGGACCCGCGCCGGGGCATTGGCCACGAGAAGGTGCTGACCAGCATCAAGGCCGACAAGCCTACGCTGGATATTCTCAAAGGCCGTGACCTGAGTTTGAAATCGGTGCTGCCGGCCGGTGAAATTCTGTACCTGAAAAGCACGGCCAACATCAGCACCGGCGGCACCGCCACCGATGTGACCGACCAGATGCATCCCTACAACGTGCTGCTGGCCGAACGGGTGGCCGGCATCGTGGGCCTCGATATCTGCGGTATTGACTTGATGGCCACGGACATTGCCGTACCGCTCAACGAGAGCCGTGGCGCCGTGATTGAGGTGAACGCCGCACCGGGCTTCCGGATGCACATTGCGCCCACCGAGGGACTCGCCCGCAACGTGGCCGCGCCGGTGGTCGATATGCTGTTTCCGCCCGGTAGCACGGCCCGCGTGCCGATTATTGCCGTGACCGGCACCAACGGCAAAACCACTACCACCCGCCTTATCGCGCACCTGGTGGCCAGCATCGGCTACAAAGTAGGGTTTACGACCACCGATGGCATTTATATTCAGGGCGTGCAGTTGCAAAAAGGCGACTGCACCGGTAGCCAAAGCGCCGAGTTTGTGCTGAAGGACCCCACCATTAATTACGCCGTGCTGGAAACGGCGCGCGGGGGCATGCTGCGTTCCGGCCTGGGCTTCCATAACTGCGACGTGGCGGTGGTGACCAACGTGGCCGCTGACCACTTAGGCCTGCGCGACATCCATACCGTGGAAGAAATGGCGGCCGTGAAGGGCGTGCTGCCCCGTACGGTACGCAAAAACGGCTGGGCCGTGCTCAACGCCGACGACGACCTCGTGTACGCCATGGCCCGCACCGTGGACTGCCAGGTGGCCCTGTTCAGCATGGACGAAAACAACCCCCGCATCCTGGAGCATGTGGCCGACGGCGGCGTGGCCGCCGTGTACGAAGAAGGCTACGTCACGATTTACCGCAACTCCTACAAGGTGCGCATCGACCGGGCCGTGGAGTTTCCCATCACCTTTGGCGGGCGGGCCGGCTTCAACATCGAGAACTGTCTGGCCGCGGCCCTGGCCGGCTACGTGGTTGGGTTCGATAAGGACACCATCAAAACGGCTTTCCGCACGTTTGTGCCCTCGGGCACGAAAACGCCGGGCCGGATGAACATGTATAAGTTTCCGGACTTCGAAGTCATCGTGGACTATGCCCACAACACGGCGGGCATCACCAAATTCGCCGAGTTCATGGAGGCCACGACGGCCACGCATAAAATCGGCGTGGTATCGGGCCTCGGCGACCGCCGCGACGAGGACACGCTGGGCTTCGCCCGCATTGCGGGCCGCATTTTCGACGAAGTGATTCTGCGCCAGGACACCGACTTGCGCGGCAAAACGGCCGGGTACCTGCGTGAAATCATGGAGCGTGGCCTGCGCCTCGACAAGCCGGACCTGAAAATTACCTACATCGAACACGAGCCCGATGCCATCGACCACATCCTGAAAACCGCGCCCAAAGGTGCCGTGGTTACGCTTTTTACGGAAAATATCTCCGCCACCCTGGCCAAACTGGACGAGTTCGAGACCACGAACAAGGTAGGGTAGGGTGCGGGGCTGGCCCTACCGCAACTTTTATTCCTCTCCATTTCCTTCCTTTCCATCTTCAACTTTTCCTCCTTCCCACTTCCTGCCGGGGTGGCTCGCACCCTGCTGGCTATTCTCCTGCTGGCCTTGCGCCTGCCGGCGGCGGCCCCGGCCCCGGCCTGGCAGTCGGCGCGGGCCGTGGCGGTGGCCACGGCAGTTGCGAATAATTTCTCGATAGTGACGGCTACGGCCGTCGATGCGGCGGGCAATGTGTTCCTGGCAGGGAATTTCCAGAATACGGTGGTGCTGGGCGGCACCACGCTAACGAGTATCGGATACCGTGACGTGTTCGTGGCGAAATTCAACCCGTCCAGCAACCAGTTCGTGTGGGCGCAGCGAGCAGGGGGCACGGGCAGCGACACAGTCAACGTGCTGGCTGTGAGTGAAAATGGCGTATATGTGGCTGGTGCTTTCGACAGTTCTACGGCGAGCTTTGGCCTCGCCACCTTAACCCTGACCAATTCCAGCACCGCGTTCAGTACCGACGTATTCGTGGCCAAACTGACTAATGCGGGCAGCATGGGCAGCTTCGCGTGGGCACAGCGGGCCAGCGGCACGGGGTTTGATGGAGCCAACGCACTGGCCGTGAGCGGAACCAGCGTGTACGCGGCCGGGTATTTTGCCAGCCACACGGCGGGCTTCAGCGCTATCACCCTGACCAACCCGAACCTCAACACAAACCTTGGATTCCTCGCCGCCCTCACCGACGCCACCCTCACGGCTAAGGCCGCCGGGCGCGCCCTGGCTCCGGCAACGCTCTACCCTAACCCCGCCCGCCATACGGCCACCCTGCGCCTGCCCGCCGGCACCGTCCCCGCGCCCCTGACCCTGACCGATGCCCTGGGCCGGGCCGTGTGCCACTACCCCGCCCCAGCCGGCCCCGAGGCCGCGCTCGACCTGCTCGGCCTGCCCGCCGGCCTCTACCTGCTGCGCGGCGCCGGCCCGGCCCAGCGCCTGCTGGTGGAGTAGGGGCGGGGTTGGATTTGGAAAAAAGTAAAAATCCAACCCCTGGCCCGGCATAAACTTGCGGCGGGGCTGCGGGCGAGCGGTGGCCCCAATAGCGCCAACACATATGGCAACGATGGATTAAAGCAATGCCGCCTGGCCTGCTGGAGGCTGTGCGGCGGTTCGGGTTGTCGCAGGCCGATGTGGGGCCCTGCTGGGGGTGTCCCAGCGGAAGGTGAACGATGCCGAGGCCGGCACCCGGCCCCTGCTGGCCACCCCGCCCGACCCCCGCCCCCGGCCGATTGGGAACCCGTGCATCAGCGCCTGGCTCGCTGCCAAGCCCAGGCCGCCGTGCTGGCCGTGGCGCTCACGCACGAGCTGCCCGCCCGCGCCCGCGCCGGAGCCGCCCGCCTGAACGCGGCCCAGGCCCTGCCCTTTGCCTTGGCCAGCACCGGAGCTACCGCCCCGCTCACCCCCACCCAGCGCCAGGGCCAGCTGGGGCGGCTGGGGCAGCTGCAAGGGGACGCCGCCGAGTGGCACACCCACAACGGGGCCGCGCCGCCGAAATGCCCGGCCCCGCGAGCGCCGCTGTGACCGGCCTGCCCCCGGCCCTTGCCGAACCGGATGCGGCCCGTGCCTTGCGCCCGGAAGTTCCTTATTTTTAATTCTAATCGCAACCAAATCTCCAGCTTATGCCTACTGCCATTCCCGACCTGAGCGGCGTGAAATCCCAGCGCACCGTGGACGCCATGCTGCCCCCCCTCACCCTCAAGCGCGACGTGGCCGGTGCCCGCAAGGGCACACTCGGCGTCGGAATCCAAACCTTGGGCTCTCCCAAATCCCGCTAGTCCGAGGCCACCCGCCTCGTCACCGACATCACCGACGCCCAGGCCGACCTCGCCACCCTCACCAACCCCAAGCTTATCGTGGCCGCGCAGTCCGAAATCGGCCGCCTCACCAGCCAGGCCGACAGCCACGGCGAGGACGACCTTAGAGCTACACAAGTACGAGCTGCACATCGCCACGCCGCTCTATGACGAGGCTGCGGCCTACGTGGCCGCCCTCACGGCTCTGCGCCCCACCTGCCCGTGTAGGGCCCGGTGCCCACAAAAAAAGCCGCTCCCAGGAGCGGCTTTTTTTTGGCGCAACGCAGCAATCGACCATGTGCAAGTGGTACTGTTCTGGCAGGCGCCTCACCCCCTGACCACCTCTTCGAAAAGGAGAGGGGGCACCGGTTTTGCTCCTGATGGCTAGCTCCCCCTCTCCTTTTCAGAGAGGGGGCCGGGGGGAGGCGTCCGCCCGCACCGTTGCTATTTCAATGTGAACGTGGTTTTCCCCATCAGCTGGCCGCTTTCGTACAGCTCCACCGTGTGCTGGCCTTTCTTGTATTCGGCCCCTTTGGCGTACACAAATTCCAGCTTCTGCTTTGTGTTGTCGTACACCACATCCTGTTTTTGCGTGTAGAAGGCTTCCTGGCCGTCCACGGTGAAGGTGCCGCCGCCGGTGCTCAGGTTGTAGAGGGCCGCGCCATCGGGCTCCAGAATGCGCAGGTAAATGGCTTTGGTTTCCTTCGGCGACACGTCGTTGCGGGACAGGTTGAAGGTGACCTTGATTTTTTCGACGCGCTTGGCTTTGAACTCTTCTTTCTCGTCAACTTTCTCCTTGTTTTTGGAGGTGATGATGGCCACTTTTATGTTTTCAGATTGCAGCCGCGAGGCCACGCCCACTTTCTCCGTCAACTCCTTGTTGCTGCGCACCACGGTGCTGATGGTATCGGTCAGCTTGTTCTGCTTCTCCTTCAGCGTGGTGGTTTCGGTGTAGAGCGTTTCGTTGTCCTTTTTGAGCTGGGCAATGTCGTCGTCCTTCTTGCGCAGCTGGCTTTCCAGGTTCTGAGCGCGCTTCTTAAACAGGTTTTGCTGGGCAATGGAGAAGCTGCCGGCCTTGAAGGAGCGCAGCTTCAGCAGGTCCGCATTCACGCCGGCAATCTTGGCTTCGAGCGAGTCGTTGCTTAGCCCCAGAGCCTGGAGTTCCTGGCTTTGGCGCTCAAAATCAGACTTTAAAGCTTCGTACTGCTTGATTTGCTCTTGCAGCTTGCTGTCTTTGGCTTTCACTTCGGTGGTCAGCACTTCGTTCTGCTGGCCCTTCTGGTTGTTGAGGTAGAACAGGACGCCGTTGATGCCCAGCAGCACGAGGACGAGGGCCACCCAAAGAAGGACGCGGCTATTGTTGGAGCGGGGTTCGGGGGTTTCGTTCGGGTCCATACGGGAATAGTTAAGCGAGAAAAGGGTGAGAGATTCGAGATGCCTGCCGCGACGCGGCACGTACCTTTGGGCGTAAAAATAGGGGACTTTGGTCCCCTGGCAAGTTTCTACTATACTTTGGCTGAATGGAAACGGTTTTCCCAGACTTCGATGCGGCCTACTGGCAAGGCCGTTACGCCGCCGGCCGCGACGGCTGGGATGCCCACACCATCACCCCGCCACTACGCGCCTATTTCGACCAGCTCGATGTAGTGCAGCAGCCGCGCATCCTCATCCCCGGCGCCGGGCGGGCCTACGAGGCCGAATACCTGCACCAACAAGGCTTCCAGCAAGTATTCGTAGCCGATATCGCGCCCGAAGCACTAGAGGCGTTGGCTGCCCGCGTGCCCGGTTTTCCGAAAGAACACCTTCTGCTGGCCGATTTCTTTGCCTTGCCCAACGACCCGCCCTACGATTTAATTGTGGAGCAGACGTTTTTTTGCGCCCTCAACCCTGCCTTGCGGCCCGCGCATGCCCAGCAGTGCGCGGCGCTGCTACGGCCCGGCGGCACGCTCATGGGCGTGCTGTTCGATACCGATTTTGGCCCGGTGCAGGAGCCGCCGTTTGGCGGCAGCAAAGACGAATACCGCGACTATTTTGCTCCGTATTTTGATTTCCGGCATTTCGAAACTGCCACCAATTCCCTCAAGCCCCGGCAGGGGCGCGAACTTTTCATCTGTCTGAAAAAGAAACCAGAATAAAGTGGTATGTAGAAAGTATGGAGAGCAGTTATGTTATTCTTGATAATCTAACGGCCTCTTTTTCTGATGACTCACTACTTCTTACTCAATACCAAAGCCCATGCTCACCGCTCTCGCCAACACCCTCCCGCATTTTCGCCACACCAATTCCGGCCAGTTCTTTCTCATGGCCGGGCCTTGCGTCATCGAGGGCGAAGACATGGCCCTGCGCATCGCCGAGCGCATCAAGCACATCACCGATAAGCTCCGGATTCCCTACATTTTCAAAGGTTCGTACCGCAAGGCCAACCGCTCGCGGGCCGATTCGTTCACCGGCATCGGCGATGAAACGGCGCTGCGCATCCTGCAAAAAGTAGGGCGCGAAATCGGCGTACCCACCGTGACGGACATCCACGAATCGACCGAAGCCGCCCTGGCCGCCGAATACGTCGACGTGCTGCAAATCCCGGCTTTCCTGTGCCGGCAGACCGATTTACTTATCGCTGCTGCCCAAACCGGCAAGGTGGTAAATATCAAAAAAGGTCAGTTTCTGAGCGGTGAGGCCATGAAATTTGCCGTGGACAAAGTGCGCCAGGCCGGCAATGAAAACGTCATTCTCACCGAGCGCGGCAACTCTTTCGGCTACTCCGAGCTAGTGGTGGATTTCCGCAACCTGCCCGCCATGCGCCGCTTCGGCGTGCCCGTGGTGATGGACGTAACCCACTCCCTGCAGCAGCCCAACCAAAGCAGCGGCGTGACCGGCGGCCAGCCCGCCCTCATCGAAACCATCGCCAAAGCCGCCATCGCAGTGGGGGCCGATGGCCTGTTCATCGAAACCCATCCCACCCCCGCCACCGCGCTATCCGACGGTGCCAATATGCTGCCCCTCGACCAGCTGGAAGCCCTGTTGCAGCGGCTCACGCGCCTGCGCCAGGCGTTGCAGGACACCGGCGAGGTGGAGTTGAACCAGCTGCCGTAAACACGAACCTGCTCACTTGCGCTACACCCGCAGCGAGAAGTGCTGCTTGGGCTGATTCTTCCGAAAGAACACCAGCCCGATGTAGAACAAATCCACCGTCAGCATCACCTCGGGGTGGGCTTTGATGGCTTCCCAGGCCCGTTCCATATCGGATGACCAGTGAATGTCATCGAAGATAAAAACCGACTCTTCGGTGCGGTGCGCCAGGCACAGCTCGAAGTAGCGCAGCGTGGGTTCGTAGCGGTGGTTCCCGTCGAAAAAGGCGAAATCAACGGGTGATTTCAGGGCCAATAGGGCCGGGGCCAGCGTGTCGTCGATATTTCCTTCTACGATAGCGATGCTGCCCAATTCCAGCATAGCGAAGGTTTCGCGGGCCACGGCGGCCACATTGGGACAGCCCTCGAAGGTGACGACGTGGTGGCGCGAATCGGCGGCGGCCAGATAAGCGGTGGTGAGGCCCAGCGAGGTGCCCAGCTCCAGAATGGTGGCGGGCCGGAAATGATTGACCAGCCGAAACAGCAGCTGCGCGAGGTGCGGCGGCTTGGCCGCCGTACGGGCAATGTCGGCCACGCGGCGCAGCTGGCCCGCGCCGGTGTGCGAGCCCGCCCCAAAATCGGTGACGCTGATGCGCTCCCGGCTAGTAAGCAGCTGCCGCCGCCGGGCCTCCACGGCAGTGTAAGCCCCAAAACTGCCGGTGTGCCGCACCACCGAGGTGTAGAGCCCAAACACGAACGGCGAGTGCAGCCCGTGGGCATTGCCCGAACGGAGCCAGAAGCGGAGGTAAGCGAGGAGTTGAAACAAGAAGCGGGCGGGCAAATACGAGCCGCAAAGGTCGCACCGCCGCCCACTATCCTGCTACTACTTGAAAGGTCCTAATTCAGACGGTAGGGCACCATGAGGGTGAATTCCGGAATTTCGACCGAGAATTCTTGGCCGTTGGCAAGGCGCTCCATGAGGTAGGTGCCGCGCATCTTGCCCACTCCGGATTTGAGGTTGCAGCCGCTCACATACTGGTGCGCCTCGCCGGGCTCCAGCACCGGCTGGCGGCCCACCACGCCTTCGCCTTCCACTTCGCGCACCACGCCGTTGGCGTCGTGGATGTGCCAGTGGCGTCGCAACAGCTTCACCGTGAACTCGCTGTTGTTGCGAATCTCAATTTTATAAGCGAACACAAAATGCTCCTGGCCGGGGCTGGAGTAGTCGGGCAGGTAATTGGTCGTAACCGAAACGGTGACGCCTTGCGTAGTGGTGGTGGGCATAGGTGTCGTAGCTAAAAGGTAGCTGCGGGCGTAACAGCCGCCCGCTGAAATTGTTTTTACGCAAAATCGGCTATTGAACGCCGAGGAAGCCCGTTTATTTTCTTCAAAACCTCAATGGTAAAGATAACCGAAAGCTGGCAGCCTGTGCTAGCCGATGAGTTCGAAAAACCGTATTTTCAGCGCCTTATTGCCTTTGTGAAAGGCGAATACGCCACGGCCACCGTCTATCCGGCCGGGCCGCAGATTTTTCACGCCTTCGCGGCCACGCCGTTCGACAAGGTGAAGGTTGTGATTCTGGGCCAGGACCCGTACCACGGGCGCAATCAGGCGCACGGGCTGTCGTTTTCGGTGCAGGAAGGCCAGCGCACGCCGCCATCGCTCCAAAATATTTTCAAAGAATTACAAGCCGATATTCCCGGCACCGCGCCCGCGCCCCATGGCAACCTCGACCGCTGGGCCCAGCAGGGCGTCCTGCTCCTGAATGCCACCCTCACGGTGCGCGCCAGCGAGCCCGCTTCGCACCAAAAGAAAGGCTGGGAGGAATTCACGGATGCGGTTATCCGCAAGGTTTCGGAAGAGAAAGAACACGTCGTCTTCATTCTCTGGGGCGCGTATGCCGGCAAAAAATCCGAGTTGATTGACGAGCGGAAACACCTGATAATAAAATCGGTACACCCGTCGCCATTCGCCGCCGACAAGGGCTTTTTCGGCAGCAAACCATTCAGCAAGACCAATGCCTGGCTGGTGAGTGAAGGGCTTGAGCCGATTAGGTGGTAGGTGTTTGCCATTGCGAGCGGAGCGCCGCAAAACGCGGCAATCCGTCCTGTACAACCCAAACACTTTCTAGAACGATAAGCCCCGGCACTGCTCAACAAGAGCAATACCGGGGCTTATCACATTTCAGCGCTGGTGGCGTTGATAGGACGGGTTGTTGCGTTGCGTCTCCGCTTGATGCGCGGAATGCTCCACTTGCAATGACAGCGTGGTTTTCGCTTTAGTGGATGATGTTGAACAGGCGGCTCCACCGGATTTTGTGCCAGAAATCGGCGTTGGGGTCGATGGACAGCCAGATGAGGACGGCTTTGCCCACCACGTGGTCTTCGGGCACGAAGCCCCAGAAGCGGGAATCCTCGGAGTTGTGGCGATTGTCGCCCATCATCATGTAGTAATTCTGCTTCACGGTGTAGCTGGTGAGCATTTTGCCGTTCTGGTAAATCATGCCGTCTTTCCAGGTAATGCCGTCGTTGTGCTCGTAGTGGGCCACTATTTTGTAGTAAATGGCGGCATTGCCGGGGGAAAGGGTGATGGTCTGACCTTTCTTGGGGATGGGCAGCGGGCCGTAGCTGTCGAGTGACCATTTGCGCGGGGTGGCGCTCATGGCTCCGGAATTGCGGAAATCGGCCACGTCGGGAAACAGCTGCACTTCGGGCTGAATAACGTCCATCCGCTTCACGTAGGGCTGTTTCACGAAGTAATCGTGCGCCGCTTTCGTGCAGCTGATGGCGTAGCCAAATTTGCCATCGGCCTGGGCCACGGCCTGCGGCATGCCGTTGGGCTGCTCATAGTCGACCACGCCCTGGGCGTGCAGGGCGGCCAGCACTTCGTCGTTGGGGTTGTCCACCTGCATAAAATAGGTGGTTTGCAGGCCGGGAGGGGCCACGCCGGGCTTGCCGTTGAGGTACACCTGGGCATCGCGGATTTCGAGGGTATCGCCGGCCACGGCCACGCAGCGCTTGATGTAGTTGGTGCGCAAATCGGCCGGGTACTGCGCCTCCCACGGCACGTGAAACACCACCACGTCGTTGCGCTTGATTTCGGAGAAGCCCGGCAGGCGGTAGGTGGGCAGCTGGATGAGGTCAGAATAGCTCTTCAGGCCCGTGCCCCAGATGGTTTGGTGGGTGAGGGGCACTTGCAGCGGCGTTTGGGGCGTGATGGGGCCGTAATGCAGCTTGCTCACGAACAGGTAGTCACCCACAAGCAGGGAGGCTTCCATGCTGGGCGAGGGAATGGTATAAGCCTCAAACGTGGCCCAGCGGATGAGCGTGGCCGCCACGATGGCAAAAATCAGCGAATCGGCCCACTCGCGGGTCTTCGTTTTGGGCGCCTGGGGGGCGGTGGTGGGGTCGGTTTTGAGCAAAGCCATATATCAGAAGTAGCCAGTAGGAAGTAGTCAGCATGCGGACCGCCGCGCTACGGTGTTCAGTTAATCACCAGGGTTTGGATGCCCCGCCGCTTGGCCTGGCATCTAAAATCATGCAAAGAAACGCAGTGGAAAGCCAACCGCCAGAGCGGCTACAACCCCAGCAGCTCTTTCATGCCGAATACGCCGTGCCGGCCGGGCAGCCATTCGGCCGCCAGCAGGGCTCCCAGCGCAAAGCCTTCGCGGCTGTGGGCTTCGTGCTTGAGTTCCAGGGTATCGACGGCCGAGGTATAGGTGACGATGTGCGTGCCCACCGCGTCGCCGGTGCGTTCGCTGAGGATGGCCAGTTCGGCGGGCGTTTCGGCGGGGGCGTTGCGCCAGGTGGTTTTGCCGGGGAAGTGGTGCAGGATGCCTTCGGCGGCCGTGAGAGCCGTGCCGCTGGGCTGGTCGATTTTCTGGGTGTGGTGAATTTCCCGCACGGCCACGTCGTAGCCGCCAAACTGGTGCATTTTGGCCGCCATGTACTCGTTGAAGTGGAAAAACAGGTTCACGCCCACGCTGTAATTGGAAGCGTAGAACAGACTTCCGTTCAATTCTTTGGTGAGTGCGGCGGCTTCCTCAAAGTGGTGCAGCCAGCCCGTGGAGCCGCACACCACCGGCAGCCCCTGGCGCAGGCAGGCCATCACGTTGGCAAAGGCTGAATCCGGGTGCGTGAATTCGATGGCTACGTCGACCGTGGCGGGCGTGAAATCGGCAATGGTGGCCTGGCTGGCGTGCAGGTCCACAATGCCGGCAATCTCGTGGCCGCGCTGGGCCGCCAGCGCGCCAATGGTCTGGCCCATTTTGCCGTAACCAATGAGTAGAATTTTCATGCGAATAGGTAGTTAATCAGGAGGTTGAGGCTTGGTGGTGGCCGCCTGGGTTTCTGGCTTGGCCGGCACCGTCCGGCCTTAGCCGTCGCGTAAAGCCGCTATTTAACCTTCAGGGCGAAGAGCAGGCCCGGCGCGGTGGGCAGGGCAGAAGCCTGGCCGGGCACGGCCATCAGTGTGGGCTCCCAGTGGAAGGTCAGGTCGTCGCTCACGTCGAAGTTTTTGAGGTGGGCATCCACCAGGGCATCAACAATTTGCAGGCCGTAAACGAGGCCGGTGTAGAGGTAGAAAATGTCACGGGAGCCGCGATAGGCCACCACGCCGGTATTGAGTGCCTCCACGCTGTTCGATAGCTTGGCGCGGGAGCCCAATTCCTGGTCGCCAATCTTGAATTTGGCGCCCGTAACCGGGTTGTCCTGCCTTTCCGTGATGTGATTGTAGGCATCGGCGAACTCCCGGTAGCCTTTTTGGTAGAAGTATTCGCCGTAAATCACGCCGCCCAATCCGCCATACACCAAGGGGAGTTTCCACCACGCCCGGTTATAAATCTGGCCGGAGCCCGGCAAAATCGCGGCCAGCAGCGCGGCTTTGCCCGGCCGCGTCAGGCGGATGCCTTTGTAGCCGAAGGCCCGGAACATGTGCTCGGTGCGCTTGGCCGAATCGGCCGCAGCTTTGCTTCTCTTGGCCTGGGGCGACACCACCACCTCCCGGCGCTCAGTGGTATCGGGGCGGATAACGGTCGGGGTGGTGGGGGTGAAAACCTGGGCTTGTGCGGCCGGGCCGGCCAGCAGCCAGCCGGCCAGGGCCAGCAAAATCGCGAAGCGGGAATACAATCTGTTCATAACAAACCTGCTAACGGAAAGCGCCGGTTTTTAGCGTGTTTGACATGGAATGGAGCCGCCGGGCGCGGTATCGCCGGCCACCGGCTGCCGCTACGACGGCTGCAGAATATGCAGAATCCGCTGCATGTCCTCCACCGAATCGAAGGCGATTTTGATTTCGCCGCTGCCCTTGGGGCCGGGCCGCACCTGCACGCGCGAGCCAAAACGGTCGGCGAGGTAGCGCTCGGTGCGGCGCAGCTCGGCGGCGGGCACCACGGGCTGGGCGGCGGGGCCGTTGGTTGAGCCGCCGTTGCTGGCTGAATCCGTGGGCCGGCCGAAGCCGGCGCGCACCAGTTCCTCCACGCGGCGGACGGACAGCTCCTCGGCCACAATCTTGCGGAAGAGCTCCACTTGCAGCTTGGGGTCGTCGATGCTGATGAGGGCGCGGGCGTGGCCCATGGTGATTTCCGAATCGCGCAGGCCGATTTGCACGTCGGGCGGCAGCTTGAGCAGGCGCAGGTAGTTGGTGACGGTTGAGCGGTTTTTGCCCACCCGGTCGCCCAGCTCTTCCTGGCGCAGGTTGCACTCGCTCAGCAGGCGCTGGTAGCTGAGGGCGATTTCGATGGCATTCAGGTTCTCGCGCTGAATGTTCTCAATCAGGGCCATTTCCAGCATTTGCTGGTCGTCGGCCTTGCGGATGTAGGCCGGAATCGTCTCCAGACCGGCCAGCTTGGAGGCTTGCAGGCGGCGCTCGCCGGCAATGAGCTGGTAAGAATTGGTGCCGAGCTGGCGCAGGGTCACGGGCTGAATGATGCCCTGAATTTTGATGCTTTCGGCCAGTTCCTGCAGGGCTTGTTGGTCGAAATGCGTGCGGGGCTGGTAGGGGTTGGCCTCGATGTGGTCGACCGAAATAAAGCCCACCGAATTGACGGGGTGCGACACCAGCCGGTCGCCGGGACCGGGGCGGTCGCCCTTTTTCTCGTAGCTGCCTTCAATCAGGGCATTCAAGCCCCGGCCCAGGCCGCCAATCTTGCGCTTGGGCACGAGCTGGGATGGGGTGGGCAGCGCGTTTTTCTCGTCGTTCTTCTCTGGGGTCATCTCGGCAAGGTCCTGTTGGCCGAAAGTGCGGCGCATACGGAACTTCAAAATTACGGATTGTTGGGCGAAGCACAAGCCGGGAAGTTTGGGGCGGGAGGTGCAGCTTAAAACTTAGGCTGGTTAGTGGTCCGCCGCGTAGCGCAGGCAGGCGCGAATCAAGTCCTCATCCAATTCCGGGAAATCCTCAATAATGTCGGCGTTGCCCAGCCAGCCCAGCACATCGTCCACACTGATTCGGGTGCCGATAATGCACGCCCGGCCGAACCGGATTTCCGGGTCAATGCCAATCAACGGATGGTCTGGCGAGGTGTACATATGGACAGTAAGTTACGGACTTGTGCTTTTGTAAAGCCCCGGCGGGGCGGCACCTGTTCAACAAATGCCGCCCCGCCGGGGCTGTGGTCAAAGCTGCTTTCGGTTACAGCGGCTCAATATCAGTCGGGAATTGACTCCACTGGCGCCATAGGACCTCATCATCTGACTGTTTCTCCGTAGCGTTTCTTCCATTCCAGGCCCGATTCAGATGGGAATAGATGTGAGCGATATCGATTTGGAATTCAATATCGCTGTATTCGCTGTTGCAATTCATCTCTTTGCACAAGTTCATCAGATGCTCTTGCGCATCTTCTAGCTCATACATCAAGGTTGACCAAGCGACTGGGGCGGTCCGTTTATCAATCATAATCAGAACCGAATAAAGTCAACGCTCTAAATCCGCTCGTCTTCAGCCGTTTCTTCGGGCCGCGCTTCCACGCTGTTCTTCTCCACGATTTCGCGGGCCAGGTTGAGGTAGCTGATGGAGCCTTTGCTTTCGGCGTCGTGCAGGATGACGGGGATGCCGAAGCTGGGCGACTCGCTCAGCTTCACGTTGCGGGGGATGATGGTGTCGAAGGCCAGCTGCTGGAAGTGCATGCGCACTTCCTCCACCACCTGGTTGGAGAGGCGCAGGCGCACGTCGTACATCGTGAGCAGGATGCCTTCGATTTCGAGCTCGGTGTTGAGACGGCTCTGGATGATTTTGATGGTATTCAGGAGCTTACCCAAGCCTTCGAGGGCAAAATACTCGCACTGCACGGGGATGATGACCGAGTGCGCCGCCGTGAGGGCGTTGACCGTGATGAGGCCGAGCGAGGGCGAGCAGTCGATGATGATGTAGTCGTACTGCTCGGCGAGGGGGCGCAGGGCCTCCTTCATTTTCTCTTCGCGGTTGGGCAGGTTTATCATCTCCACCTCGGCGCCCACCAGGTCGATGTGGGAGGGCATGAGGTCGAGGTGGGGCAGAATATTGGTGGGCAGGATGATGTCCTGGGCGTTGATGCCGTCCACCATGCACTCGTAAATGCTGTTCTGGATGTCCTTGGGGTCGTAGCCGACGCCGGACGTGGCGTTGGCTTGGGGGTCGGCGTCGACGAGCAGGGTCCGGTAGTCCAGGGCGGCCAGGGACGCCGCGAGGTTGATGGAAGTAGTGGTTTTGCCCACCCCGCCTTTTTGATTGGCTACCGCGATGATTTTTCCCATGAGTCTCTAGTTGTCAGTTGTTCGTTGTCAGTTGTCGGATGGCGGCGGTTGGTTCTTCATTGTCAGTTACTGGGCCATTCAATGGCTCCTAACTAACAACTAACAACGAACAACTGCCAACTAATAACTAATAACTTTTGCCGTAGCATTGCACAAAGATACATTCTTTCCCTGTTCACATGCCCCCTTTTTTGGCTCGTTGGGCCCGTGCCTTGGCTAAGCCCTTTGGATTCTGGCTGGCCCTGCTCGCGCTGGCCGGCTGCCACGACGCGGCCCGCCCCGCCGCCGCCGAGCGCCGCGTGTTTCGCTACAACCAGCCCGAGGCCCTCACTTCGCTCGACCCCGCTTTTGCCCGCAACCAGGCCAATTCCTGGGCCGTGGCGCAGCTTTACAACGGCTTGCTGGAACTCGATTCGACCCTGCTGCCCAGCCCGGCGCTGGCCCGCTCGTTCAGTATTTCGCCCGATGGCAGAACGTATGCTTTCGTGCTGCGGCCCGGCGTGCGGTTTCACGACAGCGACGTTTTTCCCGCTGGTAAAGGCCGCGTGGTGACGGCGCACGACTTCGTATACTCCTTCAAACGCATTCTGGACCCTGCTACGGCCAGCACCGGCGGCTGGATTTTCCGGGGTAAAGTCCTGGAGAAGCCCGATGGCAGCATCAGCGACACGGCTTTCGTGGCGGCGAATGACTCCACGCTGCGCATTCATTTGAAGGAGCCGTTCATTCCGTTTTTGGGCATTCTCACCATGCCCTACGCCTATGTGGTGCCGTACGAGGCCGTGGAAAAATACGGCAAGGACTTTCGCGAGCATCCGGTGGGCACGGGCCCGTTCCGGTTCAAGCTCTGGGACGAGGGCAACGTGCTGCTCTACGAGCGCAGCCCTAATTACTGGCGGCGCGACCAGCAGGGCCGCCGCTTGCCCTACCTCGACGCCGTGGCCATCAGCTTCCTGGCCGACCGCAAGACGGAGTTTCTGACCTTTATGCAGGGCAAGCTGGACTTCCTGTCCGGCATCCGGGCCGGCTCGCGCGACCTGATAATGAACCCGGACGGCACCACGCGGGACGATTTCAAAGGCAAATTCACGGTGCAGAAAGTGCCGTACTTAAACAACGAATACCTGGGCTTCCAGCTCGACTCGGCCAACCTGACCGGCGAGCAAGCCACCCAGGGCCGCGCCCTGCGCGATAAGCGCGTGCGCCAGGCCCTCAACTATGCCCTCAACAAGCCCGAAATGCTCACCTACATCCTCAACCGGGTGGGGCAGGCGGGCACCTCGGGTTTCGTGCCGGCCGCGCTGCCGTCGTTCTCCCAGAAGCTGGTGCCCGGCTACACCTACCAGCCGCAAAAGGCCCGGCAGCTGCTCCGCGCCGCGGGCTACGGGCCGCAGCGCCCGCTCCGCCTGCGCCTCAGCACGGTGCTGGAACGCAAGGAGACAGGCGAGTATTTGCAGAAGCAGTGGGCCGATGTGGGCGTGCAGGTCCAGATTGACATCAACCAATCGGCGGCCCAGCAGGACTTGGTGGACAATGGCCGGGTGGCCTTCTTCGCCAAAAGCTGGCTGGGCGATTATCCCGATGCCGAAAACTACCTGGCGCTGTTCTACAGCCCCAATTTCAGCCCCGCCGGCCCCGACAAAACCCACTTCAAAAATGCGGCTTACGACCAGCTGTACGACGAGGCCCGTCGGACGCCGGACGTGGCCCGGCGCACGGCCCTGTACCAGGCCATGGACCGGATAATCGTGGAAGAATGCCCCGTTATCAGCCTGTATTACGATGAAGTGGTACGCCTGACGCAGAACAACGTGCGCGGCCTCACGCCCAACCCAATGAACCAGCTGCTGCTGGAACGGGTGCGGAAGGAGTAGCAGCTACTCAACTCACTCAAACCAGACTATGCAGTATTTGCGAATTGTAGTGGCAACGATGGCAGTGGCCTTGGCCGGAACGGCGGGCGTGCGCGGGCAAGCCCCGAGCCCGGCCGCCCCGCTGGTGATGGGGCAAACGTTCACGCTCGACTCCAAAGTGCTGGGCGAAACCCGGCGCATTAATGTGTATCTGCCGCCGGCTTATGCCGATTCGGCCACGCTGCGGCTGCCGGTGCTCTACATGCCCGATGGCGGGATGGCGGAGGATTTCCTGCATGTGGCGGGCCTGGTGCAGGTATCGGTGGGCAACGGCACCATGCGGCCGTTCATCCTGGTAGGCATCGAAAACACGCAGCGCCGGCGCGACCTGACGGGCCCCACCACCAGCGCCGAGGACAAGAAAATTGCGCCCAAGGTGGGCGGCTCGGCCGCGTTCCGGCAATTCATCCGCGAGGAGCTGATGCCGCAGGTGAAGCAGCGCTACCGCACCACGGCCGAAACGGCCATCGTGGGCGAGTCGCTGGCGGGCCTGTTCGTGGTCGAAACCCTGCTGCTGGAACCCAAACTGTTCAATACCTACCTCGCATTCGACCCCAGCCTGTGGTGGAACAACGGCCAACTCGCCGCGCAGGCCGCCTCGTTGGTGCGGGCCGCAGGCAAGCCATTGCCCGTCGTGTACCTGGCCACCAGCAGCCAGGGCGACCTTAAGGCCACGCGCCAGCTGGCACAAGCCGCCGGCCCCGAAGCCACCCGCACCGGCGCCTGGCACTACGAGCCCATGCCGCAGGAAACCCACGCCACGATTTATCATCCGGCGGCCCTCAAGGCTTTCCGGACGGTTTTTAAGCCCGGGGCAGGCAAGGTGAATTAGGGTCAAATCGGCACTGGCCGCCGGTTATTTCTCCGCGCCGTTTAGCTGCGCCAGCGCATCAAACTGGTTGCTGAGGTAGGTAACCAGCATCTTCACGTTATCCGGCGCGCCTTCTTCCACCGTCACGGATTTGAACTGGCCGTTGGGCTGCTTCACGCCGATGATGGTGCTGGGCAGGTCCGTGGTGCCGCGCAAGTAACTGGCCTGAAACTGGTCGAAATGAGCTTCCTGCGTTTGGTGCAGCATATCGGCTACGGCCGAGGCGGGCAATTTCAACTCCTTTGGTCCCATCATCGGCACGGCGTGGCGGCCTTCGTAGGCCACGCGGCCATCGGCAAAAACCTTCATGGAATAGGCCGGGCAGGTGCCGAAGCAGGGCGTGCGCTCAAAGGTGAGAACCGGGGCGGCGTCGTTCGTGGCCCGGGCTTGCGCGGCAACAGCCTTTTTGCTGAGTTTTTTGGTCTTGGTTTTCTGGGTCGTCGTAGCCTTTTGGGCGCAGGCGGGCAGCGCGAAGCTGAAGAAACTCAGCAGCAACAGGAGGGGGAGGTAGCGCATGGCGGGTTTGAGGATTGAGCGGTGAAAGTAGGCAAACAAAAAACCGGCAGAACGAAAACCGTGCCTGGGGTTTCGTTCTGCCGGTTATGGAGAATTGTTAACAGAAAACAGCACGTCAAAAGCACGTCATGCTGAGCGTAGCCGAAGCATGACGTGCTTTTTATTATTGTTCTGACTACGATTTGCGCTTGGCCTGGGCCTCGCGCTCCTGCGCGGCTTTCATCGCATCGGCAATCCGGCCCTGGATGCCACCGGGCTTCTTGTCCTTGTTCTTGATTTTGTTGGCGTCGAGCTGGGCGCGGATTTTGGTGTCGTCCACGAAGCTCTTGGTAATGGCCTGCTGGGCGAAGGTGATGACGTTCGACACGAAGTAGTACCAGGTGAGGCCGGCGGCAAAGCTGTTCAGCACGAACAGGAAGATGATGGGCATCAGGTAGCTGTAGGTCTTCATCGGGCCCTGCATGGCCGTGTTGGTCTGGTTGCTCTGCCAGGTCATGAGCAGGGTGGAGGCCGTCATCATCAGCGTGAACATGGAGACGTGGTCGCCGTACCATTTCACGAAGAAAGGCAGCTTGATGAATACGTCGTAGCTGCTCAAATCCTTGGCCCAGAGGAACGTCTGCTGGCGCAACTCGATGGCGTTCGGGAAGAACTGGAACATGGCGAACAGAATCGGCAGGGTGAGCAGCGTGGGAACGCAGCCGCTCAGGGGCGAGACGCCGAAGGTGGAGTAGAGCTTCATCGTCTCCTGCTGCACCTTGGTCGCATCGTCGCCGTACTTGGCTTTCAACTCGTCAATCTCCGGCTTCAGCACTTTCATGCGGGCCTGGCTCTCGTAGGTTTTGTAAGTCAGTGGCCAGGTTACCAGCTTGATTAGCAGCACCAAAAGTGCGATAATCAGGCCGTAGGAGCTGATGTACTGCTCCAGGAAGTGGAACACCGGCAGCACCACGAAGCGGTTCACCCAGCGGAACAGGCCCCAGCCGAGGTACACGTTGCGGTCGAACTCGGGGGCCACGCTTTTCAGCAGGTTGAAGGAGTTCGGGCCGAAGAAGAAGCGGTACTGGCCGCGGCCCTGCTCCACCTCCGCCACCGGCAGGGTGAGCGTGGTGCTCAGCGTTTTGATGGTCGTGGAATCGCCTAGGTTGACGTCGGCATTAAACGCGCCGCCGCTGAAAGGCTGCTGGTCGGCGATGAGGCCGGCCACGAAGAAGTCGTGCTTGTGGGCGGCCCAGCGTACCGGGCCGGCGGCTTTGAATTCTTCGGGCTTCTCGCTGGCTTCGGCCAGGGCGCCCTGGTCGCCGGCGGCCAGGTAGTGGTTGATGGTGGTGTGGTTGCGGTTTTGCTTGAGGTCCTGCTCGGTCTGGCGCACCTCATCCACGAAGGTGAAGGTGAGCGGTTCCTGGGCCACGGTGCGCTCCAGGCCGTTCAGGCGCAGGTCGTACTTCAGCTCGAAGCTGTTGGCGGGCAGCGAATACGTCTGCACGATGCTGCCCCCGGCCACGGGCGCGGTGAAGGTGAGCACCGAAGCGCCATCGGTCGCCTTGGAGGCAACGGACTGGAAATTCAAATCCGAAAACTTGACGGTTTTGCCGTCCACGGTGCGGAATTTGGTGTCCATGCGGGCCGTTTTGGCATCGAACAAGTCCATCGGCTTGCCGAAGAACGTCTTGTACTTGCGCAGGCGCACGGCCGTGATGCGGCCACCCCGGCTCGAAAATGCGATGCGGAGGTTGTCGTTGGTCAGGCTGTCGTTCTTCACCACGCCGGCCGTGGAATCGAGGGCGGCTTCCGGGGCAATGGCGGCCACCGAAGCAGGTGGAACGGCAGCAGCGGTGGCTTTGGCGGCGGCCGTAGTGGCAGGCGGGGTTTTGCCGGTGGCTTTATCATCCGGCTTCTTCGGGCTGAAGAAGAACAGGTACACGAGGAGCAAGGCCGAAATCAGGAAAAGGCCGGTTGCTTGATTTTTATCCATTAGTTGGTAAGGGTTGCGAAGGGGCAAAGGTACGGCGCGCACGCGGGCTTCATTGTCATTGCGAGTGGAGCGCCGCGGAACGCGGCAATCCGTCCGGTAAAAGCGCGAAGTGGTGCTGGGTGCGTAAACGATGCCCCGGCTCTTTTGCTTTACGCAAAGAACCGGGGCACGTCAGATTTTAGGGCTGACCATTGAATCAGCCCTTGCGGTGCTGAATGGCGGCGCGCACAAACCGCGTGAACAGCGGGTGCGGGTTTTCCACGGTGCTTTTCAGCTCGGGGTGGAACTGGCCGGCCACGAACCACGGATGCGTGGGCAGCTCAATTACTTCCACCAGGCCGGTTTCGGGGTTGGTGCCGGTGGCTTGCATGCCCGACGCTTCGAACTGGGCCAGGTACTCGTTGTTGAACTCGTAGCGGTGGCGGTGGCGCTCGCTGATGTGGTTTTTGGCGTAGGCCTTGGCCGCTTTCGAGCCCCGGCGCAGGTCGCAGGCGTAGGCCCCGAGGCGCATGGTGCCGCCTTTGAGGGTGATGTTTTTCTGCTCTTCCATCATGGCCACCACGGGGTTGGGCGTGAGGGCGTCCATCTCGGTGGAGTTGGCGTTGGGCAGGCCCATGACATTGCGGGCGTATTCCACCACGGCCACTTGCATGCCCAGGCAGATGCCGAAGAACGGAATGTTGTTCTCCCGCACGTACTTCACGGCGGCAATCTTGCCCTCGAAGCCCCGCTCGCCGAAGCCGGGCGCTACCAGCACGCCGTCGCAGCCGTGCAGCAGGGCGGCGACGTTTTCGTGGGTGATGTTGTCGGACTGAATGCTGCGCACCGTGACTTTGCACTCGTTCTGAGCGCCGGCGTGCACGAAGGCTTCGTTGATGGATTTGTAGGCGTCGGGCAGCTCCACGTATTTGCCCACGAGGGCAATGGTCACTTCCTCGGTGGGGTTTTTCAGCTTGCCGAGGAAGTCCTTCCAGGCTTCCAAATCAGGATGCTGCGCGCCACCGGTCAGTTTCAGGCGCTTGATAACCCGCTCATCGAGGCCTTCTTTGCGCATCAGCAGCGGCACCGAGTAGATGCTGTCGGCGTCGAGGCTTTCGATGACCGAGTTGATTTTCACGTTGCAGAACAGCGCGATTTTGCGCCGCATCTCGGCCGGAATGGGGTACTCGGAGCGGCAGACGAGAATGTCGGGTTGCAAACCGGCTTCGCGCAAATCGCGCACGGAGTGCTGCGTGGGCTTGGTTTTTAGCTCGCCGGCGGCCTTCAGATAGGGCAGCAGCGTGAGGTGAATAACCAGCGAATCGTACTCGGGCAGTTCCCAGCGGAGCTGGCGCACGGCCTCCACAAAGGGCAGGCTCTCGATGTCGCCGATGCAACCGCCAATTTCGGTGATAACCACGTCGAACTGGCCAGTCTGGCCCAGCAGGAGCATGCGCCGCTTGATTTCGTCGGTGATGTGGGGGACCACCTGCACGGTTTTGCCGAGGAAAGCGCCTTCGCGCTCGCGGCGGATGACGTGGTCGTAAATCCGGCCGGTGGTGACGTTGTTGGCCTGCGAGGTGGGCGTGTTCAGGAACCGCTCGTAGTGGCCGAGGTCGAGGTCGGTTTCGGCCCCGTCGTCGGTCACGTAGCACTCGCCGTGCTCGTACGGGTTCAGCGTACCGGGGTCGATGTTGATGTAGGGGTCGAACTTCTGGATGGTGACTCGGAACCCGCGGGCCTGCAAAAGCTTGGCGAGCGAGGCGGAAACAATTCCTTTGCCGAGTGAAGAAGTGACGCCGCCGGTAACGAAAATGTATTTCGCTGCCGACGCGGAGGGGGAGGGGTTGGAGCGTTCGGGCATGACGGGGGTCAAAAGTACGGCTTAGGGATTTGGTACTGGGAAAAATCTGCGCGGTGAGGGCGGCTGGCAGGGGCTCATGCCTGATAAGAACGTCATGCTGAGCGCAGTCGAAGCATCGCGCGTGGGGGAGTAATTCTTTTGTTCAAGGATTGAGTTACTGCTGCACGCCAGATGCCTCGGCTACGCTCAGCATGACGTTTCTTTGGGCTGCTCAATCCAATCAATTCCCATGCTGCACTCCACCCTCCTGCTTATTCTCGGCCTGCTCTTCGCCGTCTTTCTGCTGGTGATGCTGGGGCAGAAGCTGCACATTTCCTACCCCATTTTCCTGGTGCTGGGCGGGCTGGCGCTGAGTTTCGTGCCCGGCCTGCCGCGCGTGGCCATCGCGCCCGACCTCATTTTCCTGATATTCCTGCCGCCGCTGCTCTACGAAGCGGCCTGGACGACTTCCTGGAACGACTTCTGGCGCTGGCGGCGGCCCATCGGGCTGCTCGCGTTTGGGCTGGTGGCCTTTACCTCGCTCATCGTGGCCTACGTGGCGCGGGCCATCATTCCGGGCTTCACGCTGGCGCTGGGGTTCTTGCTGGGCGGCATCATCTCGCCGCCCGATGCCGTGGCGGCCACCTCGGTGCTGCGCGGCATTCGGGTGCCCCGGCGGGTGACGGCCATTCTGGAAGGCGAAAGCCTGATTAACGATGCCAGCAGCCTCATTGTGTTTCGGTTTGCGCTGGCGGCCGTGCTCTCGGGCCTGTTTGTGTGGCAGCAGGCGGCCACCAGCTTTGTGGTGGTCAGCAGCATGGGGCTGGCCGTGGGGCTGGGCGTGGCCTATGGCTTTTTCCTGATTCATAAATACCTGCCCACCACGCCCAGCATCAACACAGTGCTCACCTTCATGGCGCCCTACGTGATGTATCTGGTGGCCGAGGAATTCCATTTTTCGGGCGTGCTGGCCGTGGTGAGCGGTGGGCTGCTGCTCTCGCATCTTTCGCACCAGGTTTTTGATGCCAATACCCGGCTCCAGGCCAACAGCGTGTGGGCCAGCGTAAGCTTCATTCTGAACGGGCTGGTATTCATCCTCATCGGTTTGCAGCTGCCCATTGCGGTGGAAGGCCTGGGCAATTATTCCCTGCAGCAAGCCATCACCTACGGCCTGCTGATGAGCGGGCTGGTGATTGTGATTCGGCTGCTGTGGATGTTTCCGGCGGCTTTCATCCCGCGCTGGCTGAGCCGTAGCATCCGGGCCAGCGAGCCCAGCCCCGGCTGGCAGGGCACGCTGGTGCTGGGCTGGGCGGGCATGCGCGGGGTGCTGTCGCTGGCCTCGGCGCTGTCGGTGCCGCTGCTGGCGGCCAATGGGCAGGCTTTTCCCCAGCGCAACCTGATACTGTTCATCACCTTCGTGGTCATTCTGGTCACGCTGGTGCTCCAGGGGCTCTCGCTGCCGGTCATTATTCGCCTCACCAAAATAGTGGAGCGCGACGACCGGCAGCCGCTCGAAGCCCAGGAAGCCGGCGTGCGCCTGCATCTGCGCACGGCCGCCGTGGCCCACCTCAAGCGCAAGTACCCCGCCGAGCTGGCGAGCAATGAGCTCATTGCCCGCCTCCAGCAGCGCATGGAAACCGAGGTGAGCCTGACTACCCGCACCCTGAATTCGCTGGAAATCGATGAGTCGGGCCGCGACACTCTGCGCCAGTACCACCTCGTGCTGCTCGACGTGCTGGACGTGGAGCGCCAGGCCCTGACCCACCTGCGCCGCCAAGATTCCTTCGACGACGAGGTGCTGAGCCAGCAGGAAGCCCAGCTCGATTTGGACGAGGCGAAGGTGAAGCACATTGAGCGGTAGGGGCGGAGGTGGAGTGTTGGTAGCAAAACGTCATGCAGCGCGCAGCGAAGCATGACGGCCAAATTTTTTTCAGTCCTAACTGCTTGCGCGATTTAATCCGGCCGCTATATTTGCGGTGCGCTCCCTAATCGGAGCACTTATCAAGAAAGGCGGAGGGACAGGCCCTGCGATGCCTTAGCAACCAGTAGCAATACCAGGTGCTAAATCCTGTTCTGAGGCGACTTCGGTCGGCTTGGGAGAAGATAAGTCTACAAGATGCTTTCCCGTCTGCAGCGGTTGTGCTCTTCTGACTTGTCGGAAGGGCTTTTTTTAGGCTCTTTCGGTAAGAAATCTTGCGTAAGTGCTTAGGTAACCGGGTGCGTTTTCGTCTCAACCACAAAAACGCCAGATACCCATGCAAGCTTCCACCCGCCTCATTCAGTCCTTCCCCGTCGACGAGCTAACCGGTGCCCTCTCGGTGCCGATCTACCAGACCTGTACGTTCGTGCAGGAGTCGCCGGGCGTGCACAAGGGCTTCGACTACTCCCGCACCGCCAACCCCACCCGCAGCGCCCTGGAGCAGCTGCTGGCCGGCCTCGAACACGGCCATTCGGCCTACGCCTTTGCCAGCGGCATGGCCGCCATCGATGCGGTGCTCAAGCTGCTCTCGACCGGCGACCAGATTGTGGCCATCGACGACATCTACGGTGGGGCTTTCCGCCTGTTTGAGCACGTTTACCGCCGTTTCGGCATCGACATCGTGTATTGCGACACCGCCGACCTGGCGCAGGTGGCCGAGGCCATCACCGGGCGCACCAAGCTGGTGTGGCTGGAAACGCCCTCGAACCCCACGCTCAAGATTTCGGATATTGCCGCGCTGGCAGAGCTGGCCCACGCCGCCGGGGCCTGGCTGTGCGTCGATAACACGTTTGCCTCGCCCGTGCTGCAACAGCCTATTTTGCTGGGGGCCGACATTGTGGTGCACAGCGCCACCAAGTACCTGGGCGGCCATTCCGATTTGATTGCCGGGGCCGTGGTAGCCGCCACGCCGGAGCTGGGCGCACAAATCCAGTTCATCCAGAACGCCTCGGGGGCCATCCTCGGGCCGTTCGATTCCTTCCTCGTGATTCGCGGGCTCGAAACCTTGCACCTGCGCATTGCCCAGCACTGCAGCGCGGCGCTGCAGGTGGCCCGCTTTCTGCAAACCCGTCCCGAAATCAGCGCCGTGTACTACCCCGGGCTGGAATCGCACCCCAACCACGCCATTGCCCGGAAGCAGCAGCCGGATGGTTTCGGCGGCATCATCGCGCTGGTGCTGAACGACGACACCGTGGAAGCAGCCACGCAACTGGCCACCAGCCTGCACTACTTCAAGCTGGCCGTGAGCCTGGGCGGCGGCAAGAGCCTCGTGTGCCACTCCGCGTCGATGACGCACACGGCCATTCCGGCCGCGCAGCGCCGCGCCGCCGGCTTTGCCGATAGCCTGCTCCGCCTCTCCATCGGCCTGGAAGCGGCCGACGACCTGATTGCCGACCTCACGCAGGCCTTGGACGGGCTGAGTGAGCGAGCAGAAGCGCCGGCCGTGCTGGAAACGGAAGCGGTGCTGGCGTAGCGGTTGGTGTTGTTTGGCTCAAAAAAGGCCGTCATGCCGAGCGTGGCCGAGGCATGACGGCCTTTCTTGTTACTGCCTGCGTGGCTTACACCAGCGTGTGCAGCGCCTCGCGGCTGTAGCCTTTCAGCTCATTGGAACGACCGTGCTGGATTTTCTCCACCCAATTCGGGTCGACAATCAACTGGCGGCCCACGGCCACCAAGTCAAATTCCTTCTGGTCCAAGCGGCGCAGGAGTTCATCGAGCGAGCGCGGCTCCGAGGCTTCGCCCGCGAAGCCGGCCAGGAATTCGCCCGATAAGCCCACCGAGCCTACTGTGATGGTGGTTTTGCCGGTGAGCTTTTTCACCCAGCCGGCGAAGTTCAACTCAGAGCCTTCGTTCTCAAACTCGGGCTCCCAGAAGCGGCGCTGCGAGCAGTGGAAAATATCCACGCCGGCGTTGGCCAGGGGCGCGAGCCAGGCTTGCATTTCCTGGGGCGTGTGGGCCAGCTTTGCGTCGTAGTCCTGCTGCTTCCACTGCGAGAGGCGCAGGCTGATAACGAAATCGTCGCCCACTTGCCGGCGCACTTCCCGCACCAGCTCCACGGCGAGGCGGCTGCGGGCGGTGAGGGCGTCGCCGCCGTAGGCATCGGTGCGCTGGTTGAGGCCGGCCCAGAAAAACTGGTCGATGAGGTAGCCGTGGGCGCCGTGCAGCTCCAGGCAGTCGAAGCCCAGGCGCTTGGCATCGGCGGCGGCCCGGCCGAAGGCGGCAATGGTGTCGGTGATGTCGTTTTCGGTCATCGTTTTGCCGGTGGGCTGGCCGGGTTTGAGCAGGCCGGAAGGGCCTTCGAAGGCTTCGGTGGGCTGCCAGCCGGAGCGGTGGCCGCTCATCACGCCCATGTGCCAGAGCTGCGGGCCCATTTTGCCATCGGCGGCGTGCACTTCGTCGATGACGTGCTGCCAGCCGGCCAGGGCCTGCTCACCGTAGAAATGCGGAATGTTGGGGTCGTTGGACGAGGCCGGGCGCTCCACCACCGTGCCTTCGGAGAGAATGAGGCCGACCTGCCCTTCGGCCCGGCGGCGGTAGTAGGCGGCCACATCGGCCCCCGGCACGCCGTTGGGCGAGAAGGAGCGGGTCATGGGGGCCATCACGATGCGGTTTTTGAGTTGCAGCGATTTCAGCGCAAAGGGCGCGAACAGGGCGTTGGTGGACATACTATGCGGTTGGTTGCGGGGGATAGAGGAAAGTCGACAACAACCGCTTGATGGGTGGATTTGATTTTTTGGCGGCCATGATGAGCATGACGTTCTGCTTTGCGTTGATGTAACCAGCCCCGCCGTCCTACGCCCCCAGGAGCACGGCCAGAGCGGCCGCTTCCGTTTCCAACGCTTCGGCTTGGAGGCGGAGCAGGTGGTAGCGGGCCGCGTCGTCGGGGGTGAAGGCGGTGGCGCACTGCTCCGCCAGCAGGCGCGGGTAGGTGAGGCGGGCCCACTCGCCGGGCGGGGCCGGGTCGGGGGCAGCGGGCGGCAGGGCGGCCAGCAGCGTGGGCCCGGCCTGCTGCCAGCGGTTGGCGATGGTAGCCTGGGCATGCAGGGTGCGCAGCTCGTAGCGCAGGTTGGCGGCCCGCCATAGGCAAAAGTCGCGGCGGGCTTCCAGCGGGCCGGGGGCGGGCACCGCCGGCAGGGTGGGGGGCGGCGTGGGCGGGGCGAGCACGGCAAGCAGCGCCGCTTCGGGCAACAGGACCAGCAAGGGCGCGGCTCGCTCGCTCACCTCCCGGCTCATGGAGCGCCGGTTGGCTTCGAGGTTGGCCAGCAGGCTGCGGCTGATGCCCAGAAAGCCGGCCAGCTCCTGCTGCTGCAAGCCCAGGTATTTCCGCAGAATGGCCAGGCGCGAATCGGGGAAATTGGAAGGACGGGCCATGACGCTGGAATGTGGTGAAACATATTCGCAGACAAGAACAAAATAAGTTTCAAGCGTTGAAACATATTCGCAGGCAAGCACAGAATAAGTTTCAAGATGTGAAACATATTCGGCTTTGCAAGAGGAATATGTTTCATTGGCTAGGTTTCGTCAGTGGCTTGGGGGGTGGTCACCGTCCAGCCGCAACGCTCCGGTAGGTCACCCAACTCCGCCAAATCGCACGGAATGCCCAGCGGCTTGAATTTCTCCCGCATCTTTTTCAGCAAGTCTTGCCGGCGAGTACGGCGGCTAAGCTCTTTCTGCCGCCGCTCATGGGCGGGCAAGGAAGTCCGCACGGGGTCTTCGGCCAAAAAGAAAACCACTTCCAATCGTTGGGACGGGCGCCGAACCGCTGCCCGCAGGTCGGGGGCTAGCAATGGGGTTTTGTTGCGCGCCCCCAAGTAGAGGCCGCTGCACGTATGCGGGGCTTTTTGGAGAATTTCCAAGGGGATTGCTCCGCTGCGCACCTCCTCTTTCAAGTCGTGCGCGTGCCCGCTGAAATCCTTGATTTCAATAAGCGTAATGGTGTGAAAGCCGGGTGAAATGCCGGCCACAATGTCCACGCCTTTGATGCCGTCCGTTTTTTCGAGGCATTCCTGGTAGAAACCAGGCCTGGACTTGTCCTTCTCGTCGTACTTGAAAGCGTGCCAGTTGTCGGCGTCCGGGAAATCAAACAATAGGCTGCCCTCAGGAATCACCGGCATAGTCCTGGTCTAAGGCATCCTCAAAATCGAAGGTCTGGGTCAGCTCCGCATCCAGTGCCGCAACGTGTTCGAGTTGGATAAAATCGTCCTTGGTTTCTACCTGCGTGGCCCCGTTCTCGCCCGCAAATAGCGCAAAATACCTGGCCGGCTGTTTCTCCCGCTGCGCCAGAATGTGCAGCTCCTTCAGCAAAAACAGGCTGTGCGTGGCCAGAATAATCTGGAAGCCCGCCCTGGCCAGTTCGGTGAGCACGGCGGCCATTTCCTTTAGCAGGGCAGGGTTGAGGTTGGCCTCCGGCTCGTCTCAGAACAGGGTGGTTTCGGGCGTGAGCGTGCCATTGGCCAGCAGCTTGTACAGCGTGGCAAATTTGCGGACGCCCTCAGCCACCATATTCAGAAGCTACGGATTTGCCAATCCAAAGCCCTGCTCTTTTGCTGTAGCGCGGACTTTGTGGTCCGCGTCCCCGCGCCGCCAGCTCGTTCCGGGACGCGGACTACAAAGTCCGCGCTACGCTCGCTGCTGCATCTTTTGTTGCCTATAAAGCCGCCCCAGCCCCGTTTGCTGCGTAAGTTGCGGCCGATGCTACGTCCGCTCTACTTTCTATTGCTGCTCATCGTGGGGGCCACCCAGCTGCCGGCCTGCGCCCAATCCGGCACCGATAAGCGGCCGGCCGCGCCGGAGGTGGCCACGCCCGGCCACCCATTGCCCTGGCTCGATTCGCTGCTGGCCGCCTCGCCGGTGCTGCGCCAGCACCAGGTGGGCCTGAGCCTGGCGTATGCCGACAGCGCCCGGCCTTTTTACGGCTACCAGGACGCCAAGTATTTCACCCCGGCCAGCAACATGAAAATGTTCAGCTTCTACGCCGGGCTGCACATCCTGGGCGACTCGCTGCCCAGCCTGCGCTACTTCAGCCGCAACGACACGCTGTTTTTCCAGGGCACCGGCGACCCTACGCTGCTGCACGGCGACGTGCCCAGCCGCCGCGCCTACAGCTTCCTGCTGCACCGCCCCGAACACAACCTGGCCTACTGCGCCATTGCCTGCGTCGCGCCCTTCGGCCCCAGTTGGACCTGGGACGACTACGGCTACTACTTCCAGCCCGAGCGCACGGCTTTCCCGATTTACGGCAACACGGTGCGCTTCTATGCCACGCCGCCGCTGCCAGTGCGGGCCGGGGGCGTGGCCGCCGTGCGTTCGCCCTTGCCGCCGCAGTCGCGGGTGCGGGTGCTGCCGCGCTTTTTCGCGCCGCTGGTGGGACCGGCCTCGCCCGATTTGCTCACGCCCGACTTCGACAAAGACACCCACGTCCTGCGCACGCCCAAGGAAAACCGCTTCTACGTGCTGCCCACCAACAAAAAGTGGGTCGATGAAACGCCCTTCGTCACCAGCAGCGGGCTGATGCTGCGGCTGCTGGGCGACACCCTGCGCCGGGCCACCACCGGGGCCGTGTGGCGCCCCCGGCCGGGCCTGGATTCCATTCGGACGCTCAACGGGCTGCGTGTCGACTCCCTCTACCGCCGCATGCTGCGCGTGAGCGACAACTTCCTGGCCGAGCAGCTGCTGCTGATGTGCAGCACCAAAATCGGCAAGCACGACTCGCTCAGCACGGCCCGTGTGATTCGCTACGCCCGCAAAAACCTGCTCACCGGCCTGCCCGACCCCATTTTCTGGGTCGATGGCTCGGGGCTTTCGCGGCTGAACCTCATCACCCCGCGCACCCTCACGGCCCTGCTGCTCAAGCTGCACCAGGAAGTGCCGGAGCGCCGCCTGCTCAGCCTGCTGGCGGCCGGCGGAGGCCAGGGCACCCTGCGCAAGCGCTACCATGACGCGGCCGGCCCCTGGGTGTGGGGCAAAACCGGCACCCTCAGCAACAACCTCAACGTGTGCGGCTACCTGCGCACCAAAAGCGGCCGGCTGGTGGCCTTCAGCTTCATGAACAACAACCACGTGGTAGACAGCGGCGACATGCGCAACGAGGTGGAACGAGTGCTGCGCCAGGTGCGCGAGCGGCTGTAAGCTATAAGTGGCGCAACGCTTCGGATAGGGAGAATGCCGGATGCTGACCGGCCGCAACGCCTGTTGGGTGCCGCGGCAGTGGCCCCGTGCCGGGGGGGCGCGTGATTTTGCCAGCCTACCGCGCAACGCCTGCGAAATGCCGGGCTGGTCCGGCCCGCGGCTGGTTCTGGGCTGCTGCGGTGCACCAGGCCATTATACCCATAACATGCTCTGATGCAATGAGCCGCCCCGGCAGCCCGTGGGGCGTGGGGCGGGGCCTTTCCGTTCGCTGGGAATTAAGGAGGGTCCGACGAGGGAGGACCGGGGTTAAACGATAGGAAAAATAACGGCGGGCGGCTCTCGCCAGCTTTGTATCGTCAAGTCGGAACAACCACCGCAGACCCCTCATCCCCGCCACTTCTTCTGTCGTCAATATGTCGTTTTTCTCCGCTTCCGATTCTTTGCAAACCCTGCGCCGGACGGCTTTGGCGGCCTTTGCCTTGTTCCTGCCCGTCGCGGCTTCGGCCCAAACGATTACCTCGTTTACGCCTACTTCGGCCACCGCCGGCTCAGTCGTTGCCATCACCGGCCTGAGCCTGGGCAGTGCCACTGCGGTGCTCCTGAACGGCCAGTCCCTGAAAATTACGTCCAACACGGCTACGGCCATCCTCGTGACGATTCCCGTGGCCGCCAGCACCGGCAAACTGGTGGTGACGACGGCCGCCGGCAACGCCGTCTCGGCCAACCAGCTGGGCATCACCCGCGGCTCGTCGGGGGCCAGCTTCCCGCAGCTGACTGCCAAGGGCAGCACTTTTAGCGGCATGCGGGTGACGGCCGCCACCATACCTGCCTACGGCACGGTGTCCTACTCCACGCCCACCTGCGCCGACCTCACCAACACCGGCCGCGCCGACCTGCTGATTGGCAACGGCAACGGCAACATCGAATACTGGAAACAAACGGCCGTGAACGGCTTGGCTTACACCAAAATCGGCAACCTGCAAGTGGGCGCTACCGACATCAAAGTAGCCAACTTCGCCAAGCCAACCGTGTGCGACATCGACGGCAACGGCCTGCTCGACCTGCTGATGGGCACCGGCGACAGCCAGCGCATTGCCCGCTTCGAGCAGACGGCTGCCGGCTCGGTCGCTTTCACCGCCAAAACCAATATTCAGGTGAGCACCGGCGGCGATTTGGTGACCGGCGGCCAATTCCCCCGCCCGGCCGTGACGGACCTGGACGGCGACGGCAAGCTGGAGCTGCTGATTGGCGACTACTCCGGCCTGCTGAAGCGCTACGAGGCTGTTTCGGTGAACGCCACAACGTTCATTCCCGATGCCGGCAACATCCAGGCCGCCGGCGCCAACATCAAAGCCGACGGCGCCGCCACCAACGGCACGGCCAAGCCCCTCGTGTTTGACCTGGACGGCAACGGCCTGCTCGACCTCATCATGGGCAGCCAGCTGGGCGCCATCACCCGCTACGAGCAGTCGGCCCGCTACGCCACCACCTTCGTTAGCAAAGGCAACCTGACCACCAACGGCAGTATGGCCATCAACATGGGCACCACGGCGGGCACCACCGCCAACGCCGAAGGCGGTTACGCCGCCCCGCTCATCACCGACCTCGACGGCAACGGCCGCCTGGACCTGCTGGTTGGTGACGCCAACGGTACCATCTACCGCTTCGAGCAGAACCAAGTGGCCGCCCTGTCGTCGTCGCCGCTGCCGGTGGTGCTCACCGCCTTCACCGGCCAGGCCGCCAGCACCGGCAACCGCCTGAGCTGGGCCACCGCTCAGGAAGTGAAAAGCGCCAGCTTCGTGGTGGAAGCCTCGGCCAACGGCACCGAATTCGCCGCCGTGGCCGAGCTGGCCGCCGCCGGCAATAGCGCTACGGCCCGCAGCTACGAGTACCTCGACGCTTCGGCCACGGCCCTGGCTGCCGCCCGCCGCTACTACCGCCTCCGCCAGGTAGACCTGGACGGGACGGTGGCCTACTCGCCGGTAGTTACCCTGAGCCGCACCGCTGCCGCCGTTACCACCGCCGAAGCCTACCCCAACCCCTTCGCCGAAAGCCTTTCGGTGGCCCTGCCCGGCAGCTACCAGCCCCAGGCCACGGCCGTCAGCCTCACCACCCTGGCCGGCCGCCCGGTATACGCTGCCAAGCTCCAGCTGAGCGCCGCGCCCCAGGCCCTGGTGGCCCTGCCCGCCCTGGCCCCCGGCGTGTACGTGCTGCGCCTCATCACCGCCACCGGCACCATCACCCGCAAAGTGACCCGGCAATAAGCCGACGATTTTCGAGCCGGGATTTAGTCTGAAATAACCACGGCCCCCGGCCTCCGTCATGGAGTGTCGGGGGCCGTTGCTTTTGCCCGGCATGGTTCGTTTGGAGCGGAAATGCTTTCTTTAGCGCAGCTTTTCAATTCTGTCCATTCCAGCCGCTGCTATGCGAACGATGCTTCCTATTTGCCTGCTGCTCAACGCGCTTTTTGTTGCTTCGTTCGAAGCCCGGGCGCAGTCCGCCGCCACGTTTCACACCCTGGATGGCCGCAGTCTGAAAGGCCCGGAAATTGACCGGCTGGTGAAGCAGCTGATGGACACGGCCCACATTCCCGGCCTGGCCCTGGCGCTGCTGGAAAACAACAAAGTCAGCTACCTCAAAGCCTACGGCTACCGCAACCTCGAAACCAAAGCCCCGCTGGAAACCGGGACTTCCATGTACGCCGCCTCGTTCAGCAAGGCAGTTTTTGCCTGCCTGGTGATGCAGCTGGTGCAGGAAAAGCGCCTCGGCCTCGACAAGCCCCTGGCGCAATACCTGCCCAAGCCCCTGCCCGAATACGAGGCCTACCAGGACCTGGCCGGCGACGACCGGTGGAAGCTCCTCACGGCCCGCCAGTGCCTCACCCACACCACCGGCCTGCCCAACTGGCGCTGGCTCGCGCCCGATAAAAAACTGCGCTTCAAATTCAACCCCGGCACCCAATACTGGTACTCCGGCGAGGGCCTGCAAATACTCCAGCTGGTCATCGAAGCCATCACCCAAAAAGGCTTATTGGAGTTGAGCGCCACGCAAATATTCCAGCCCCTGGGCATGGCGCACACCAGCTACGTGTGGCAGCCGGCCTTCGATGCCAACTACGCCCTGGGTTACGACGAGCAGGGCCAGGTTTTGGGCACGCACAAGCGCAGCAAAGCCCAGGCCGCCGGCTCGATGGAAACCACGCCCGCCGACTACGCCGCCTTCCTGGCCGGCGTGATGCAGGGCAAGCTGCTGAAGCCTGCCACCCAGGCCGAAATGACCCGGCCCCAGGTCCGCATCCCGTTCAAGGGCCAGTTTGGCCCCATGGCATCCGTGGTCGTGCCCGATAGTAACCGCGCCATCCGGCTGGCCTACGACTTGGGCTGGGGCACGTTCGAGTCGCCCTACGGCCACGCCTACTTCAAGGAAGGCCACGACGACGGCTGGGAAAACCACAGCGTCATCTTCCAGGACCGCAAAAAGGCCATCCTGCTGATGAGCAACAGCTCCAACGCCGAGCATATTTTCAAAGAGCTGCTGGAGAAGCTGCTCGGCGACAAAACCACGCCCTGGCAGTGGGAAAATTACGTGCCGTATTAGAACGAAGAGACGCGACCCTTCGCGTCTCTTCGTTGAACGACTGGTGCTGCGCATTCTCAACAACATCAGCAACGACAAGACGCGAAGGGTCGCGTCTCTACATTATCAGGCTTATTCTACCACCACCTGCTGGGCCGCCTTGAGGCCGCCGGCCTGCAGCCGCACGGTGTACAGGCCGGCCGCCAGCGCGCTCACGTCGACCTGCGTTTGGGTGCCGGCGGGGTTCAGCTCCAGCAAGCGGGTTTGCACCGGCTGGCCCAGGCTGTTGATGACGGTGACCTGGGCCGTGCGCTCGGCTGCCAGGGCCGGCAGGCGCAGGGTGAAGGCACGCTGGGCGGGGTTGGGAAAGACTTCGATGCTGCCCGCGCCAAGCGCCGCGTGGGCGGCCAGGGCATTTGCCGGGGCGAAGGTGTAGGTTTGGCCGGTGGCGGGCCGGGTATTGATGGTGTTGACGGGCAGGGCAGCCGTGGCGTTGTTCACCACCGCGGGGCTGGCCGAGGCATCGGCCAGCGAGATAAAGTTGCCGCGCCCGCCCGCCGCCGCCGAGCCGCCATCGATGCCAATGGACGCGCTGGCAATGCTGCTGTCAAAAGGCCCCGCTTCGGGCCGGTACACGAACTGGATTACGTTGGTGCCTTCGTAGAGCTTGACCTGAAACGAGAGGCTGGGCGTAGTGGCGTTGTAGCCGTCGGCCCAGTTCAGCCACTCAAACGTGAACACCCGGTTCGGCGCGCTGCCCGTGACGGCGTAGGAGGCCGTGCCGTTTACGCCGGTCATGTCGTCGTAGTACGGCGCGATGGTCGTCAAGCCCAGGCCCAACCCATTGATTGACTGCGAATACGTACTGCTTCCCCGCACGTCGATGTACCCGTCGGTAGTGGCCTGAATGGAATTGATGGCCCGGCCGCCGTAGTAAAAAGTGAACGGCAGCGGGATATTGGCCGAGATGGCATCATTTGCCGATAGATTGCTCACGGCTGTGCCCCCAACGATGGGCGTAAAAGTGCTGCTGCTGGCCGCAAATCGATATTGCGACACATCCTGCGCCCAGCCGGGCTGCGCGGCCAGCAGCGAAATCGCGGCCAGTAGCCAAAGCAATGGCCAGGGTGTTGCTGAATTGGGCCACACCGGCCGCACCGTTGGGGAAAAGTGGTTGAAATTTGCCATAACGATTTAGTGTAAGTGTATCGTAAATTAATACACTTAAATCGCAGAAGCAAGAATTCCCTATTGGTTTAATTGGCTAGCATTCGAACTGTTATGCTTACTTGGGGTACTGCTGAAGCGCTTTGCAAGACTACATGTGCACGGGCAATAACTGGACTGTCAGCCTTAATCAACTAAGGAATAAAGCGTGCTACGGTCGTTTTTAGCTCATCGCCGCGCAGGTTCGTGGCCACGATTTTGCCTCTGGGGTCAACCAGTAAATTCTGTGGGATGGCGTGCACGCTGTATAGTTTTGCGGCCTCGTTTTCCTGTTTCAGGTCCGATATCTGCGTCCAGGCCAGGTTGTCATCTTTGATGGCTTTGAGCCACTGCGCCCGGTTGCGCTCCACATCGATGGACACGCCCAGAACCTCGAAATTCCGGTCCTTGTAGGTTTGGTATACCGACGCTACGTTGGGATTTTCGCGGCGGCAGGGGCCGCACCAGCTGGCCCAGAAATCGACCAGTACGTACTTGCCCCGGTAGCTGGACAGGGCCACGGGCTTGCCCTCGGGCGTGGCCAGGGTGAAATCCGGAGCCTGCGCCCCAATGGCTATGCGTTGCAGCGCTTGCAGGGTGGCCGCGTAGGCCGGGCCTTCAGGCGTCGCCTTCACGCTCGGGGCCAGCAGGTTGAAGAGCGGTGCCACGGTGGCGTAGTTGGGCACGGCCCCACCCAGTTCCCTCACGGCGCCGAGGCTCATCAGGGTGTGCGGGTGGGCCTTGATGTAAGCGGCAAAAATGCCCATCTGCACCTTTTCAAGGGCATCGGTCTGCGTGTCCAGCTGTTTCTCCGGGGGCGGCCCGGTACTGGGCATACAGCGCGTCCAGCTGCTCGGTACTGGGCTTGAGCTGTGCCGTCAGCACCTGGTATTCGGCAGTCAGGGCCGAACCGGTGATTTTGGCGTGCTGCAAGCCTTCGCGGCGCAGGTACGCCTTGGCCGGGCCTGCCACCTGAGCCAGCCTGCCTTTTAAAGTAAAAGCCGCCGGGGCTTGGGCTTGGGCCAGCGCCGGGAAGCCGGGCAATACGGCCAGGACGTATTTTTTCACCGCAGCAGCAGATTGGAAAGGTAGAATTTGCCGGAACCTAGTACAGCACCCGGAACTTGATGGTGTGCTCCACCTCGCGCAGGGCCTGAATCACGTCGTGGTCGTATTCGCGGTTAATATCCGTAATCACGTAGCCGATTAGCTCGTTGGTTTTCAGGTACTGGCCCAGAATGTTGACGTGGTGGGCGGCCAGCACGTTGTTGATTTTGGCCAGCACGCCGGGCACGTTGGCGTGGATGTGGATGAGGCGGTGGGCCTGCTGCGTGGGCAGCTGAATGTTGGGGAAATTGACCGATTGCTGGGTGTTGCCCGTGTTGATGTACTGCATGATGCGCTCGGGCACAAACTCGGCGATGTTGCGCTGGGCCTCGGCCGTGCTGCCGCCGATGTGGGGCGTAAGCAGCACGTTGGGCAGGCCGCGCAGCTCGTTTTCGAAGCTCTCGTGGTTGGTTTTAGGCTCGTACGGAAACACGTCCACGGCCGCGCCGCCGAGGTGGCGGCTGCGCAGGGCGGCGGCCAGGGCCGGCACGTCCACCACATGGCCCCGGGCGTTGTTGAGAAACAGCGCGCCGGGCTTCATCAGGGCAAATTCGGTTGAGCCGAAGAAGTTCTGGTTCTCGGAGCGGCCGTCGATGTGCAGGGTCACCACGTCGGCTTGGGGCAGCAATTCTTCAAGCGTGCGGCACTTCACGGCGTTGCCGAGCTGGAGCTTTTCGGCCACGTCGAAGTACACCACCTTCATGCCCACGGCCTCGGCCACCACCGACAGCTGGCTGCCGATGTTGCCGTAGCCCACGATGCCGAGGGTTTTGCCACGAATCTCGAACGAGCCGTTGGCCGATTTGTCCCACTCGCCGGCGTGCATCTTGGGGTTTTTCTCGGGGATGCGGCGGGCCAGCACGATGATTTCGCCCAGCGCTAATTCCACCACCGAGCGGGTATTGGAAAACGGCGCGTTGAACACGGCCACGCCCTTTTTCATGGCGGCGGTGAGGTCAATCTGGTTGGTGCCGATGCAGAACGCGCCGATGGAAATCAGGCGGTTGGCGGCGTCGAGCACGCGCTGGGTTACCTGCGTTTTGGAGCGGATGCCGAGGATGCTCACGCCTTCGATGCGGGCAATCAGCTCGTCCTCGTCGAGGCCGCCTTTCACTTCCTCCACCTGGTAGCCTTCCTGGGTGAACAGCTCTTTGGCGCGGGCGTCGGGGTTTTCGAGGAGCAGAACCTTGATGCGGTTTTTGGGATACGAAAGGGTCATCGGAAGCTTAAGCTGATATAAAAACTCGTCAAAGGTCGGCAGCACTTCGTCGGCGCGGGCCACCACGGTGGGGCGGGCCACGTTTTCGGTGTAGGCGTAGAAGCGGTGGGCCAGGCCGGCTTCGCGGATTTGGTAGTCGGTGTAGCCATCGCCGAGCACGTACACGGGCCCGTCCAAATCGAGCAGCACGAGCTGGCGAATTTTGCCGCCGTCGCGGCTCAGCACATTGGCCGGGTCGCAGCCGGTGATGTTGCCGGCGGCGTCAAACGTGAAGGTGTTGGCCAGCACATGGTCGGGCGTGATGCCGAACTCGGCCACCACCGGCTCGATAAACTCCCGAAACCCGCTGCTGACCACGTAAATCCTATCCGCAAACTGCCGGAAAAAGGCCCCGTTGCGCCGGATGCTCTCGCTCACCTTGGTTTTGAGGCGGGCAATGAGCGGCGCGAGGTGCCGCTCGTTGGCGCCGAGCAGCGCCAGCCGCTTGGAAAGCGACTCCTGAAAGCCGATTTCGCCGGCCATGCCCTGGTCGGTGAGGGCCCGGATTTGGGCCACCACAGCGGCCTGGTCGGGGTGGCCTTGCAGGGCGATATCGGCCAGCTCATCAAGGCCTTCGACCTGGGTGAACGTGCTGTCAAAATCGAAAACGAGGTAGGGCAGGGGAGCGGCGGGGTTGGGCATGATTACAAAGATGCGGCCGGCGCTACCTTGTCGGGGTATTCGCAACCCAAGTATTTTATGAAACCTGCGCTCCTGTTGCTGCTGGCGTTGTTGCTGAGAATTCCTGCCGGGCCGGCTCCGGTGCGGGTCACGTTCAGCCCGTTGACGAAGGCGGCGTATTTGGCGGCGAAAAACACGTGTGTTTTAACCAGGCCGGTAATGACGTTTCCGTTGAAAAAGCAGCATGGACGAATTACGATTCCTACGGCAAAAGGCAATCGGGTTTTCCGCGACAACAACATCGATGAAGAAAACCCTGACTGGGAAAAATTTGCATATCGCGGCTACTTGCCGCAGTTTGAATGCCACTTAATTGAGCACAATCATTACGAATGGTCAAACTTTATTCTGCTCGATAAAAGTGGGCAGAAGACGGAGCTGTACGACTTGCCTAGGTATTCGCCCGACTTCAAAAGTTTTGTCGCTATTTCGGGCGGTATAGAATACTGGGCCTATCCGAATAGCATTCGCCTGTTTCGGTTTGAGAATGATAAATGGCGGGAAGTTTGGAAGCTGGAACCATCCATTGAGCCCATGACCTGGGAGCCAAATGATGTATACTGGCTTTCCACTAATGTTTTGATTTTAAAGAAGCGAATGTGGAATGGGAATCACGAAGGCAATAGCTATACCTACGCTAAGCTGACCATCCAGGAATAATTGTGCCATATGACTTGCGCAGTTGGCGCAATATCTTAGCTGCAAAGCGGCGTCACGTTGGTATTATTGTGATTGCCGACGCGTTCAGAGCCGCAAAGCGGCGGCATTTCAACCAGCGAAAAGTGCCGCCGCTTTGCGGCTCATTCCTGTTTTTTAATTTAGGTACTACCAACGTGTCGCCGCTTTGCGGCTTATTTCGACTATCCAACTGCCTAACTGCTACCATCAATCACTGTCTGTTTCCTTTGGGGGCTCATAGGCTTGCGCGAGCAGCCGCCGTAGCCCCGCCGCCAGCACCGCCGGGCCGTGCTGCACCGCCAGCAGCAGGGCCGCGAACGGCAGCAGCCACGCCATGCGCACTTGCAGGCGGTCGAGCACGTTGGCCAGGTTGCCGGTCACGAAGGCGTTGGCCACCAGCATCACGCCCACCAGCACCAGCAGCATGGCCCCCGCCGGCCCCACTCGGCGCCGGATGCCGGGCTGCGCCAAACCCACCAGCAGGGCCACGATGGAGAGCAGGTACACCCACGGCAGCCGCTCGTTGAGGGCCGTGAAGTCCAGCAGGCTCTGGTTCTGCATCGAGGCCATGTATTCCTTCAGCTCGTAGCCGTTTCGGAAGAGCCTGACCTGCGACCACGGCGGCGTATCGACCCCGCAGGCGGGCGGTGCGCCGGCGCCGTGCAGCGCGTGGGTGAGTTGGCGAAAAGTGGCCTGCACGGCCTCCGAGGCCAGGTAGGGGTAGTAGCGCGGGGTGGTGAGAACCTGCTTGATAATGCCACGGTACTCGTCGAGGTGGGCGTTCCAGCCGCCGGTCAGGTTCATGGGGCTTTTGGGGCTCCACACGAAGGCGCTGGCAGTGTTGGGCAGCGAGTCGCGATAGGCGCAGAGGGAGTATGCCTGCTTATCGCCGCAGTTGTGGTCGAGGAATTTCTCCAGGATGCCGGTTTCCGATAAGCGGCCCATGAGGAAGGCCGGCGCGGCGCGGGAAATGGCGAAATCGCCCCCAAACGCGGCGTGCAGGGCCGGCAGCACCAGCCACGCGGCCAGCACCGTGGCCAGGCTCTGGCGCCAGTAGGCCGGGCGCACCCAGCCCCGCCGGAGCCAGCCCCGCGCCCACGCCAACGACCCGAAACCACCCACCACCAGCGAAAACGTGAGCACGTTGGACGAATGCATCATGGCCGAAACCAGCGTGAGCAGCAGCAACCCCACCCGGCCCGGCGCGCTCGGCGCGCGGCCCAGCAGCACCAGCCCCAGGGCCAGCAGCCCGATGGCCGTGAAAATATCCGGCATCAATTCGCAGCTAATCCAGGACAGGCCGGTGGCCCACATGAAGGCCAGGAGCAAGGCCAGCCGCGTGGCCGGGTGCCGCACCCGGGGCACGTACACTTCCAGGTAGCGCAGCAGGAGCCCGGCCAGCAGCAGGCACTGAAAAAAAATGACGAACCACAGCGAGAAATTCAGGCTGGTGAGGCGCGTGAACAGGCCGTAGGTAATGGGCCGGTCGTCGGGCACGATGCCGCTGAGGCCGCTGCCGAGGTAAGTGCCCGTGTCGTAGGTCACGAGCGGGAAGCCGTTGTAGAGGCCGCCGTAGAGCAGCACCAGGCTCCCCAGCAGCAGCCACAGCAACGAATGGAAACGGCCGGCGCGGGCCGGTGGAAGGAGCGAAGGAGTGTCTTGCAAGGCCGAAGGATAAGGGGCGCAAGATAGGCCGGGCCGGTTGGCCGTTCCGCCGGGTTGGCCGGCTTTATCTTGCGGGCCAAACCTGTTCCGCTTCCCACTTTGCCCATGCCCCACCGCCTGCTTTTCGTGTACAATGCCGCCGGCGGCCGCTTGGTGGGCCTGAAGGATATGTTCCACAAAATCCTCTCGCCCAGCACCTACCCGTGCTCGCTGTGCGCCATCACCTACGGGGCCACGTCGATGCGGCCGGAGTGGAAAGAATTTATTGAAAAGCTGCCCATGCCGGTCGGATTCCTGCACCGCGACGAGTTTGTGCGCGACTACCCGCAGTGGAGGGCGCATCCGCTGCCGGCCGCCTTTGCCGCTTCCGAAACCGGGGCGCTGACGCCGCTGATTGAAGCGCCGGAAATGGACGCGGCCGACCTGAACGGACTGATGAGCTTGGTGCGCGCCCGGCTGTAGTGGCGTGTGCAAGAACGTCATGCAGAGCGTAGGGAAGCATCTCGCTCGGGTAAGTGACTCAATCGTGATGCCATCAATATGTAGCGGTGGCCCGCGAGATGCTTCCCTACGCTCTGCATGACGTTCATTTGTGTAATTATTCTTCGTTTTCTTCCTGAATTTTCGCATGAAAATAAATTTCCTGCCCGGCTGGCTGCTGGGCGCGGCACTGCTCGTGGCCGGCCCGGCCGTGGCGCAGTTCCAACCACCGGTGCCTACCGGCCCGGCGTATGACGCCCGCACGCTGTTCAACCCCTCGTTTATTGAGCAATTGGCCACGCCCACGCGCACGGCCGGCGGCCAGCCCGGCGCGGCGTATTGGCAAAACGCGGCCGACTACCAAATCAACGCCAGCCTCGACGAGAAAGCGGCCCGCGTAACGGCTACCGCCACCATCACCTACACCAACAACAGCCCGGACAACCTGCCCTTCGTGTGGCTGCAAGTGGACCAGAACCTGTTCCGGACCGACTCGCGCGGGGCGGCCGTGACGCCCGTGGTGGGCGGCCGCTTTGGCAACTCGGCCCGGGGGTTCAAGGGCGGCGACTCGCTGCAAACCGTGACCGTGGAGCTGCACGGCAAGAAGGTGCAGGCCAACTACCACGTGTATGACACGCGGATGCAAATCATCCTGCCCGAGGCGCTGAAAGCCCACGGCGACAAGCTGAAAATCACCGTCGCCTACGGCTTCAATATTCCCGAATACGGCGCCGACCGCCTCGGCCGGCTTAAAACCAAAAACGGCGAAATCTTCGAGGTGGCGCAGTGGTACCCGCGCATGGAGGTGTACGACGACGTGGAGGGCTGGAACACGCTGCCCTACATGGCGGCCGAGTTTTACCTCGAATACGGCAGCTTCGACTACACCCTCAACGTGCCCGCCAACTTCCTCGTGGGCGGCTCGGGTGAGCTGGTGAACCCCGCCGAAGTGCTGACTAACGCCCAGCAAAACCGCCTGGCCAAAGCCGCCGGCTCGGACCAGACCGTCATCGTGCGTTCAGTAGATGAGGTGACGCAGGCCGGCTCGCGCCCTAGTGGCAAAAACGGCCGCCTCACCTGGCATTTCCGCTGCCAGCGGGCGCGGGACGTGGCCTGGGCCGCGTCGGCGGCTTTTGTGTGGGACGCAGCTAAAATGAACCTGCCCAGCGGGCGCAAGTCGCTGGCCATGTCGCTTTACCCCGTGGAAGCGGCGCAGGACACGGCCTGGAACCGCGCGACGGAGTACGTGAAGAAGAGCATCGAATACAACTCGAAGCAGTGGTATGAGTTCAGCTACCCGGTGGCCACCAACGTGGCCGGCGTGGTGGGCGGCATGGAGTATCCGGGCATTGTGTTTTGCGGCGTGAACGCCCGCAAAGCCAGCCTCTGGAGCGTGACGGACCACGAATTCGGCCACAACTGGTTTCCGATGATTGTGGGCTCGAACGAACGCAAATACCCGTGGATGGACGAGGGCTTCAACACCTTCATCAACATCCTGTCCAGCAACGATTTCAACAACGGCGAGTACCGGAAGCAGCTCAACGACACGGCCCGGCTGGTGGGCGGCGTGGTGCGCGGCATCCTCGACCCCGCCACCGACCCGCCCTACACCGTGCCCGACGTGACGCAGGCCCGCAACCTGGGCTTCGCGGCGTATAGCAAAATGGGTTTCGGCCTGTTTCTGCTGCGCTCCGAAATCCTGGGCCCGGAGCGGTTCGACTACGCTTTCCGCACCTACATCAAGCGTTGGGCCTTTAAGCATCCGCAGCCCAAAGACTTTTTCCGGACCATGAACGAAACCAGCGGCGAGGACCTGACCTGGTTCTGGCGCGAGTGGGTGTACAACAACTGGATTCTGGACCAGGCCGTGACCACCGTGGCCTACGTGAACCAGGACCCCGCCCAGGGCGCCCTCATCACCATCGAAAACCGGGGCCAGGCCGCCATGCCCGTCACCGCCGAAGTCACCGAAACCAGCGGCAACGTCTCCCGCGTGCACCTGCCGGTCGAAATCTGGCAGCGCGGCGGCACCTGGACGTTCCGCTACAATTCCACCACCCCGCTCACGCTGGTGCGCCTCAACCCCACCAAGCTATTGCCCGACGTGAACCCCGGCAACAACGTGTGGCGGGCCCAGGTGCTGCGCTAGAACGAGTACCCCGAAGTTATATTTCGGCCCGTTGGAACAAGCCGTTTACGCCGGCCGCAATACGATTTCGGCGTGCTTGGTCGCCGCAATCAACGCTGAGCTATTTTTTGAGAAACGCAAAGCCCCGGCTACTTCTTAAGCGGCCGGGGCTTTGCGTATGTGAACGATTGTAGAGGCGCCATACCTGGCATCTCAGCGTTGAACGATGACCTGGTTGAACAAACACCCAAACGGTGCGGGCGACGAGAAGCAATTATGCGTCTCTACAGCCGTTGCTCAGTCCTCGTTCGACGCGCCAACGCGGCGGTGCTGCCGCCAGTTGGGGTTGTACTGCACACCGCCGAACAGGTACAGCATCAGCGCCCGCGAATAGCGCAGGATAACCGGCGTGAGCAGCACCGTGGCCCCGGTAATGATGCTCACATACACCCATGTATCGGGGTTGCCGAGCAGGTAGTAAATCGCCACGCCCAGCACCAGGAAGGTGGCCACGTTGAAGCCAAAGGTGAAGTACATGGAGCCGAAGTAGAAGCCGGGCTCAGGCTCAAACGACTGCCCGCAGTCGGGGCACTGCGCCGGCATTTGGGCAAATTTCGTGACGTTCAGCGCGGAGTAGCTGAACAGCTTGCCGGTGTGGCAGCGGGGGCAGCGCAGGTGGAGCAGCGCCAGCGCGGTAGAATCGACGAATTCGGAAGTATCGGTGGGTCCAGTCATAACCGGGGCAGGGGAGGTATGCATGAGGCAACTGAAATTATACGGGAAAATGCGGCCCGCGCTCATGCGCGCCTGGCCGGCGCGGCCTCGGCCGCATTAACCCCCAAAATTACCCGGCGCTTAGCCCTCCTTTGCAGCCCGTTTGCGGGGCTTTACAGGACGAATGTGTTGAGCACCCGGCGGCACGGGGCGTTGAGGTGGGTGCGATGATACTGGTTGAGCAGGGCGCCAAACTGCCGGATTTGCCGGAGGGCGCGGCTGGGTTCGGCGGCGCTCGGCATGACGGGCTAATGCACAAAACAGGGGCTTACGCCTCTCGCTTGGCACTGCACACGGGCACCCATTCCGCATTCTGGCACACGGGGCAGGTAGCCGTTTCGCCCCGCGCCACCTCCTGCACCTGGCCGCATTGGCAGCAGGCGTGGGGCCCGGCGGCGTCCATGCGGCGCCGGGAGGCCGCCAGCAGTTCGGGCCAGATGGGCAGGCCGGGCGTGGCTTCCTCGGGGGCGTAAAAGTAGGCGCTGAGGTTGCCGGTGGCTTCCATGTAGGCGCGGCGCACCTGGCCGAGGTGCTCCACCTGCTGCTGGCGCAGCTCGCCAAACAGCTCTTTTTGCGTGAGGTTGAGGTTGTTGAGATTTTTCACGTTGATGCGCCCTTCTTCGATGAGCAAAATGGGCGTGCCTTCCAGCCAGTCGCCGAAGCGCGGATACCACTCGGTGAGCCGGTTGAAAAACCAATACAACCCACTCACCACCACAAACACCACCGCCACGGGCAGCAGCGGCGTGTCGTGGTAAAACATGGTGTCGCCGGCCGCCGAGCCCAGGGCGAGGATGATGCTGAGCTCGAAAATGGAGAGCTGGCGCACCCCGCGCCGGCCCGTCACGCGCAGGGCTGCCAGCAACAATATGTAGGTAGCCACGCAGCGGAAGGCCACTTCGAACAGGAAGGCAGGCGGGGCGTCGGCCGTCCACAGCATGCGGTGCCAGTCGAAGGGCGTGATGGGTTCGGCGAGAAAAAGCATGGACGGAAAGCGGTTGGCGCTTCCACCGGTACGCGCCGGACGGCCCGCGGTTGGGCCTGTCGTACCTTTGCCGCACTGCTGGGGTCTGGTTGGCCCTGACTGGCGGGCGCTTTTCGGAGCGCCGCGTCAACGGGCAAAGCGCCTTGCTTTGGCCGTCGAGCTGGGACTGATTTTCGTCCCGGTCCAGCTTCGCCGACGCCCGCCAGCAGCGACCTGTTGCCTCGTTGCCGTGAACGTTTCGTTGTTGATTTCCCCCGCCATTCGGGTGGGGCTGCTGGGCGCGGCGGCGGCGCTGTCCGGCTTCGGGGCTTCGGCCCAAATAGCCGCCGCGCCGCGCAGCCGCATCTTTGCGCTCACCAGCACGGCCACCGTGCCCGTGCCCCCGGCCGGCACCCAAACCCTGGACCTCTGGCTGCCCGTGCCCCACACCGACGCCAACCAGGACGTGGCCGACCTGAAAATCGAGTCCCCGGTGCCGTACAAAATTGAGAAGGGCGCCTTCGGCAACCAGATGCTGCACCTGCGGCCGGCCGCCGTGCCCACCGCGCCGCTGGTGGTGAAGCTCACGGCCCAAATCACGCGCCGCGAGCACCTCAACCTGCGCGCCAACGGCCCCACGGCCGACGCTGCCAGCAAAGCCAAAAAGGAAAGAACGGACCCCGATATGGCCCGCTGGCTGGCTCCCGACCGCCTCGTGCCGCTCGATGCCAAAATCAAGCAGCAGGCCGAAGAAGTGGTGGCCAAAGCCCACGCCAAAACCCCGCTTGAAAAAGCCCGCGCCATCTACGAGCACGTGGTGAGCACCGTGGCCTACGACAAAACCGGCCAGGGCTGGGGCCGGGGCGACATCTACTACGCCTGCGACGCCCGGCGCGGCAACTGCACCGACTTTCACGCCATCGTCATCGGCTACTGCCGCGCCTTGGGCATTCCGGCGCGGTTCAGCATCGGGCTGCCGCTGCCGGTGGGCCGGGGCAAGGGTGAAATCAAAGGCTACCATTGCTGGGCCGAGTTCTTCACCCCCGAAACCGGCTGGGTGCCCGTCGATGCGTCCGAAGCCGCCAAGAACCCCGACAAGCGCGCCTACTTCTTCGGGGCCCACGACGAAAACCGCGTCGAATTTACCCGGGGCCGCGATGTGGAGCTGACGCCCAAGCAGGCCGGCCCGCCGCTCAACTACTTCGTGTACCCCTACGCCGAAGCCGATGGCCAGCCATTGGAAGTAGCCCTGAACTACGAGTATTCGGACATCACGGCGCAATAGGCATTGCTGAAAAGTAGGAACGGTCCGGCTGAGCCTGCGCTCAGCCGGACCGTTCTGCCAATTACAAAGTACGCCGGCGCTACGGGGCCAGCACCAGCTTGCCGAAATTCTCGCCCGAAAACAGCTTCAGCAGCGCTGGCAGGAAGTTTTCGATGCCGTGCTCGACCTGCACTTTGGGCGATTTCAGCTTGCCTTCCTGAATCCAGCCGGCCATTTCGCGGGCGGCGGTGGCGTAGTTGGCGGCGTTGTCGAACACCACGATTCCTTCCATGCGGGCGCGGTTCACGAGCAGCGAGAGGTAGTTGCTGGGGCCCTTCACGGGCGTCGTGTTGTTGTACTGCGAAATGGCCCCGCAGATGACAATGCGGGCGTGCAGGCGGATTTGCTCCAGCACGAAATCGAGGATTTCGCCGCCCACATTGTCAAAATATACGTCGATGCCCTTGGGGCAGGCGGCGCGCAGGGCAGTGCGCACGTTCTCGGTTTTGTAGTTGATGGTGGCATCAAAACCCAGCTCCGTGGTGCAGTATTCGGCCTTTTCCTCGTCGCCCACAATGCCCACCACGCGGCAGCCTTTGAGCTTGGCAATCTGGCCCACCACGCTGCCCACGGCGCCGGCCGCGCCGCTCACCACCACGGTTTCGCCCGCTTTGGGCTGGCCGGTGTTCAGCAGGCCGAAGTAGGCCGTGAGGCCGGGCATGCCGAGCGTGGCCAAATAGGTTTCGAGCGGGGCGAGGCGGGTGTCCACTTTCACCAGGTATTCGGGGCTGGCGGGGTCGGTGGCCCCGGCGCCCGCCACGGCGTATTGCTGCACGCCGAGGTTGCCGGTCACGTAGTCGCCCACCGCGAAAGCGGGGTTCTGCGATTCCACCACTTGCCCGGCCGTGCCGGCCCGGAACACGTCGCCAATCTGCACGGGCTTGATGTAGGAGCGGCTTTCGTTCATCCAGCCGCGCATGGCGGGGTCGAGGGAAATGTAGCTGATTTTGACCAATACCTGGCCCTCGGTAAGGGCGGGCGTCTCGACGGCGTCGAATTCGAAGTTGGCGGGCTGGGGCAGGCCGCCGGCGGGGCGGGAAGCTAGTTTTACGCGGTGGTTGGTGGGCATGGGTGGGACGAGGGTTTAAGGGAATGGCAAGGCGTTGGTACGCGGCCGCAAGTTGGCCCCGCGGCCGCTTGACCTAGGTTAGGAAATGAGCGGGCCGGGGCAGAAAAACACTTCGTTCGGCAATTACTCGCCCTCCGCCGCTTTCACTGGCTGCGCGGTTTCCAGCGTCTCCAAATCCTCGGCCGTAAGGCGCAGCTCGGTGGCTTCGAGCAGCTCCGTGACCTGGCCCACGCTGGTGGCGCTGGCAATGGGGGCCGTCACGGCGGGGGCCTGCATCAGCCAGGCCAGGGCCACCTGGGCGGGCGTGGCCTGCTGGCGGTTGGCCACGGCATCGATGGCGGTGAGCAGGTTCAGGCCCTTGTCGTTCAGGTATTTCTGGCCGATGCCGGCGCCGCGCGGGCTTTTCTGCAGGTCGTTCTGGTCGCGGTATTTGCCGGTGAGGAAGCCCGCCGCGAGGCCGTAATACGGAATGGCGCTGATGGTTTCTTCGAGCAGGAGCGGGGCAAGGTTCTGCTCAAAATCCTCCCGGTCGTAGAGGTTGTATAGGTTTTGCAGCGTCTCGTAGCGCGGAAACCCGTGCTGCTTGCTGGCGGCCAGCGACTCGCTCAGGCGCGCCGCCGTGAAATTAGAAGCCCCGATGACGCGCACTTTGCCTTCCTTTACCAGCTGGGCGTAGGCTTCCAGCGTTTCCTCCACGGGCGTGGTGGGGTCGTCTTTGTGCGACTGGTAAAGGTCGATATAATCGGTCTGGAGGCGCTTGAGGGAGCCTTCCACGGCGCGCAGGATGTAGTCCTTTTTCAGGCCCTTGTGCTCCGCATTCACTTCCCAGCCCACTTTGGTGGCAATCACCACGTCGTCGCGCCGGCTGCGCCGCTGCAGCCACTTGCCGATGATGGTTTCGGACTCGCCGCCCACGTGGCCGGGCACCCACACCGAGTAGCCGTCGGCCGTGTCGATGGCGTTGCCGCCGCCGGCCACGAAGGCGTCGAGCACGGCGAAAGAAGTGGCTTCGTCGATGGTCCAGCCGAAGACGTTGCCGCCCAGCATGAGGGGCGAAATAGCGAGGCCGGAGCGGCCGAGTTCACGGGTTTGCATGGGGGAAATTATGAGTTATGAGTTACGAGTTGGGCTGGGTTCAGGCTTCGTAAAATTCCAGCGGCAGCCCGTCGGGGTCGGCAAAAAAGGTGAAGCGGCAGCCGGTCAGCTCATCAAGGCGAACGGACTCGCAGGGCACGCCGTGCTGCTCCAGGTGCTGCATGGCGGCGGCCACATCGGCCACGGCAAAGGCGAGGTGGCGCAGGCCGGCGGCCTCCGGGTAGCTGGGGCGCAGCGGCGGGCTGGGGAAAGAGAATAATTCGAGCACGTACTGGCCATTCACCGCCAGGTCCAGCTTATAAGAATTGCGCGCGGCGCGGTAGGTTTCGGCCAACACTTCCAGGCCGAGAATTTCGGTGTAGAAGCGCTTCGAAACTTCGTAATTGGAACAGATAACGGCGACGTGGTGCAGGCCAAGGAGGGGCGGCATGGAGCAATTGAGATTGTTTGCGCGGGTTAAAAAAGCCCGTTGTGCTCGTCTGGTGCGGATGCCGGGTGAGTACAACGGGCCGGGAAGAAAATAACGGCCTACTCGCTTACCCAGCGGGTTTTATCGTGTATTGACCCGCGCTCGCCGGGCGGCGACGGCACCTCAATGTACCCCAGCTGAAAGAAGCCCAGCAGGCGGTCCTCCGCGTCTAAGCCAAAAAACGCTTTGGCTTCCTCGGTGTAGGTGATGCCGCCGCTGCTCCAGTAGCCGCCGAGGCCGTAGGCGTGGGCGGTGAGGTGCAAGTTTTGCACGGCGCAGGCCACGGCTTCGATTTCCTCGATTTCGGGCAGGCGCGGCTCGGTGCGCTTCATGGCAATGGCGATGACGTGCGAGCACTGTGGCGGGTTGTTGCGCAGGTTGGCATGCTTGCCCGCTTTGTAGGCCGGGCCGGCGGTTTGCGCGTACAAATCGGCCTGGAATGCAGCCAGTTTTTGCAGGCCCGCGCCCGTGAACACGGTGAAGCGCCAGGGCTCGGTTTGCTTGTGGCTGGGTGCCCAGTTGGCGTTTTCCAGCAGCTGCCAGATGATGTCGTCGGGAATCACCCGGCCGGGCACGAACTGGGGAATGAACGTGCTGCGCCGGGTCCGGATGAGGCGGTTGATTTGCTCGGTATCGAAAAGGGAGGAAAGGAGCATGCGGAAATATGTAGGGAGGTAAAACAGGGCCGTCGCAGTCTGGGCTAGCCCGGTTGGACGCGCCGACTAATGGATACGTTATTCCGGTTGGAACATCCAGCCCGGGGTTTAAATTAGCCTGGCATCACTTCATGGCGACTTGTTGCCAGGCCTGGTAACCGTGGGGCGGCAGCGTTACGCTACTGGTCTTTCCGAATGCCGACTGCGTGTGACCATCGAATAGCGAAACGTAGTACCAACCCAGCGCGCTTGGAGTTTCTGGCAGAGTCACACGTTGCGATTTGTCGCTCAGGTTTACGGCAACTACTACGCCTTCCAGGTCTTTACGGCGGTCAAAAACCACGGTGCCGGGCGGGCTGGGCAACAGCCGAAACGTTGATGCCGCATCGAAATTTCGCAGTGCCGGGTGCTGCTTCTTCAGCTGCAACAGCGTAGTGTAGAAGCTTTCCAGCGGGTAATTTCCCCACGGAATGGTGTCTTTATCGAAGAAGCGGAGGCGGCGTTTCATGGCCGCTTCCTGGCCGTTGTAGAGCATCGGAATGCCGGGCCAGAGCATCGTGAGCACGGCTTCGGGCAGGGCATTGGCCCCGAGGCGCTCGTACTCCGAGCCGTCCCAGGCGTTGATGTCGTGGGTGCTGGTGAAGGCCATCAGGTTCACTCCGGCCGGGTACATCCGGCGCTCGGCGGCCCAGTAGCGGGCCAGCTCGGTGGTAGGTTTCCGGCCCCGGCCCAGGCTGTCGAGCAGGCCGTGCAGGCGCAGGGCGTAGGTGGCATCGAAGGCCTTTTCGAGCAAGTGGGTGTGGGGCGTGAACTCGCCTTTTTTGAGGAAGGTGGGCGGAAACAATTCGTCCCACTCGGCCAGCATGAACACCGGCTTTATCTTCTCCAGCTCCTGGCGGGTGTCGTTCCAGAAATCGGTGGGCACCAGCCCGGCCACGTCGCAGCGGAAGCCGTCGAGGCCGGCGTTCTTGACCCAGTACGCCATGCTTTCGGTCATGTACTGGCGCAGGGCGGGCTTGCGGTAGTCGAGGTCGATAACGTCCTGCCAGTCGGCCACGGGCGGCTGGAAATTGCCTGTGCTGTCGCGGGTGTACCAGTCGGGGTGCTCTGTGGTGAGGGCATTATCCCAGCTGGTGTGGTTGGCCACCCAGTCCAGCATAACGTGCATTCCGAGCCGGTGGGCCGTGTTTACGTAGTGCTGCAAATCGGCCAGCGTGCCCAGGTCGGGGTTCACGGTGCGGTAGTCGCGCACGGAGTAGGCGCTGCCCAGCGTGCCCTTGCGGTGGCTGACGCCGATGGGGTTTATCGGCATCAGCCAGAGAATGCCCACGCCCAACTTTTGCAGGCGCGGCAGGTCCGGCTCGGCCGCCCGAAACGTGCCCTGCGGCGTGTACTGACGCACATTGACCTGATAAATGGTGGCATTGGCCGCCCACGCCGGGTGCCTGATGGTGAAAGCCGTCGAATCGGGCACGGGCGCCTTGGCTGCCGTCTCGGTTTCGGTAGTGGACTTGGGGCCCGACTGGCAGGCACCAAGCACGAACAGCGGCAGGAGCAAGGCCCACTGCAGGCAGGAAAACGAGGCGTGAGTCATGCCGCAAAGTAAAGAAAATCGGGCAAGGCAGCGGGGGTGCATCTTTGCGGTGGCCGGTTGGCTTTGAGCACCTATGCAACTCACGATTTCCTTTATGGCGGTGGCATTGTTTGCCGTCATCGCGCAGGCTTTGTTTGCAGCCGGGCTGCTGGCCAGCGCGCCGTTCAACCGGGTGTCGAACCGCTTTCTGGCCCTGCTCATGGTGGCCATCGCGCTGTGGGTGCTCGATGGGTTTTTCCGCGTTTCGGGGCTGTACGGGCAGAACGCGGGCCTGTATTTCTCGCCCATCTACTACTCGCTGGGGTTTGGGCCGCTGCTGTATTTCTACGTGCGCAGCCTCGTGAACCACGGGTTTCGGTGGCGGGCGCGCTACGGGCTGCATTTCCTGCCGGTACTGCTGCAAGCCGGCCTGTACTGGTGGCTGCGGTTCCAGCCCTACGCGGTGCGCCTCAATTTCTGGGAGCATGTGCACCGGCCGTTTACCTACCGGCTGGAGTTCATCGGTACCTGGGTGTCGCTGATGGTGTACCTGTTCCTCAGCCTGCGCCTGCTGCGGCAGTACGGGCGCTGGCTGCTCGATAATTTCTCGGAAACCTCGCGGCTGCGGCTGCGCTGGCTGCGGTGGCTGCTGCTCTTGTTGGCCGTGGTGAGCGGGCAGTGGCTGGCGGAACTGGTGCTGCACGAGTTTTTCGGCGTGTACTACCGCTACGATTACTCGACCGAGCTGCTCGGGGTGGTGGTGTTCGTCATCGGCGTCGTGGGCCTGCGGCAGGCCGATATGCGGGCCGTGCATTTCGCCCCGGAAGAGGTGGCCGAGGTTGAATCAGCTCCCGTGCCACTGGCCGCGCTGCCCGTGCCCGTGGCGGCGGCTGAAGTGGCCGAAGCGGCTCAGGAATTGGCCGGAATCCCAGCCGCAAAAAGCGCGGTGGCGGAAGAAGCTGAGCCACCGGCTTTAGCTCCGCCCGCGCCCGACCCGCTCGTCATGGAGCGCATCCGCCGGGCCCTCGTCGATGACCAGCTCTACCAAAACCCCACCCTGACCCTGGCCGAGCTGGCCGCCCACACCGGCCTGCCCCCGCGCCTGATATCCTTCACGGTGAACGCCGGCTTCGGCCGCTCCTTCAACGACCTGGTGAACGGCTACCGCGTGGCCGAAGTGCAGCGCCGCCTCGCCGCCCCCGATGCCCGCCGGTTTACCCTGCTCGGCATCGCGTTTGAAAGCGGCTTCAACTCCAAAACCACCTTCAACCGCATCTTCAAGCAAGTGACCGGCGTGGCCCCGCGCGAGTACCAGGCCTAGGCTTTCAGGCTGAAAAAGGCCCAAAACCGGATGTGGGACGTCCCACATCCGATTTTGGGGCGATGGCGGGCAGGGGCGAGGGCCACCTTTGGGTCGTACTTCAAACGCCCCAACCCATGCCTCGTTTCCTGCTGCCGGCGCTGTGCGCGCTGGCCCTCCGCCCAGCCCTGGCCCCGGCCCAAACCAGCCCCGCTCAACCCGCTCCGGCCTGGACCAACCACTCCCGCGTGCTGCCCGATGAGCTGCGCCGCCTGCCCGTGGCCCTCACCCTCTGGCACACGCCCAACCCCGTGTACCCCGTGCCCAACCCCGCCGAGCCGGGCGGCTACCTCTGGAAGCACCAGACCCAGGTGCGCGCTGAAATGGCTGACCTCGAAATCGTGAAATGCGGCAGCTACATCTGGTACAGCGACGCCGGCTGGCAGCGCAACCTCTCGGAAACGCCCGCCGAATTTGCCCGGCTTTTCCACTGCCCCGGCGGCAGGCTCAAGCGCGGCGTCACCTACACGTTTGCCAAAAACTACCGCTACACCGACAGCGCCGCCCACCTCTACGGCGGCGATGCCCTCTGGTTCGTCATCGCCAGAGATGCCCAGGGCCAGCTCTACAAAGGCTATGGGCTGATTGAAACGGAAGCCGAAGTGCAAGCCCCAGAATAGGCCGCCTCCGTCACTCACTGCAATCCATTCAACCCATTTTCTTTTCATTGATTCCTATGAAAAAGCTCCTCATCCTCGCCCTGTTGCCGCTGTTTTTCCTGCTGGCCGCCCGGCCCGCCGCCACCACCTACCGCCTCGACCCCGCCGCCAGCACCCTCACCTGGACCGGCCACGCCGAGGCCGGCACCTGGGCTCCGCAAGGCACCATCCGGCTGCGCGAGGGCCGCATTGCCGCGGAGGGCCAAACGGTGCGCGCCGCCCGCGTGGTGGTCGACATGGCCACCATCGCCCACGACCAGGCCCAACTGGCCGAGCACCTGCGCGGCCCCGACTTTTTCGACGCCGCGAAATTCCCGACCGCCGTGTTTGAGCTCACGGAATTTAAGGCGGGGCAGGCCCGGGGCACGCTCACGCTCAAGGGCCAGACCAAGCCCGTGGCGTTTCCGGTGGCGGTGGAAGCCGCGCCGGGCGGCGGCCTGCGCCTGCGCGGTACCGTTTCGGTTGACCGTACCCAGTTTGGGGTCAACTACAACTCTGCGTCCTTCTTTCAAAACCTGGGCAGCTACGCTATTCGCAACGATTTTCAGGTGGTATTTGATGTGGTGGCGCGGTAGGTGGGGGCACTTCAGCTTGGCTACAGAATCGGGGGCGACCTTCGCGGCCATCTTTCTCACCTAAGCGTTTCGTTGTGAAAAACCTGCTGCTTGTGGCCTCCCTGGGCCTGATTTTATGTGGTGGGCCGGCCCTGGCCCAAACGGTGGCCCCGGTGGCCCCGCCCGCCCCGGCTGCCCCCTACCACCTGCTCAACACCATTGCCATTGGCGGGGAGGGCGGCTGGGACTACCTCTCGGTGGACCCCGCCGGCGAGCGCCTCTACGTGTCGCACGGCACGCAGGTGGAAGTGGTGGATTTGAAGACCCGCAAGGTCATCGGCACCGTCAAGGACACGCCCGGCGTGCACGGCATCGACGTGGTGCCCGGCGCGGGCCGCGGCTACATCACCTGCGGGCGCAACAGTACCTGCGTGGTGTTCGATTTGAAAACGTTTGAGCACATCGGTGCGCCCATTCCCACCGGCCCCAAGCCCGATGCGCTGCTCTACGACGCCTTCTCGAAGCGCGTGTTCCTGTTCAGCAACGACGGCGGCAAAAGCACCGTGCTCAACGCCGCCACCGGGGCCGTGGTGGGCACCGCCGAACTGGGCGGCGACGTGGAAGCCCCCGCCACCGACGGCAAGGGCCACATCTTCGTCAACATCGAGAACAAGAGCGAGGTAATCGAGTTCGACGCCAAAACCCTGGCCGTGCTCAAGCGCCATTCCGTGGCTCCCGGCGAAGAGCCCACCGGCCTCGGCTACGACCCCAAAACCAACCGCTTGTTCAGCGGCTGTGCCAACGAAAAGCTGGTGGTAACCGACAGCAGAACCGGCAAGCAAGTGGCCGTGCTGCCCACTGGCAAGGGCACCGACGGGGCCACTTTCGACCCCAGCACCAACAACATCATCGTGTCGAACGGTGGCTCGGGCACGTTCACCGTCATCCACGAAGATACCCCCGACAAATACACCGTGGTGGCCAACCTGCCCACCGCCCGCGGGGCCCGCACCATTGCCATCGACCCCAAGTCGCACCACCTCTTCACCTGCACCGCCGACTACGGCCCCACGCCGGCGCCCACCACCGAGAACCCGCGCCCCCGGCCCAGCATCGTGCCCGGCACGTTCCGGGTGCTGGAGTTTGGGAAGTAGGCCGGATTCGGGCATGCAGCGAAGGTGCTATTAACCTGTCATGCCTGATTAACCGTCATGCTGAGCGCAGCCGAAGCAGCTCGCGTGTGGTAGTGACTCAATCGTTCAACGGTTTTGATTACTACCACACGCGAACTGCTTCGGCTGCGCTCAGCATGGCGTTTTGCTTCATCCAATCAACTCCCCGCCAAATTGCCCATGCCCACCTTCTGGCTCCGCCTGCGCCACGGCTTGCGGATGCACCGAATGCTGCTGCTGGCCCTGCTGGCCGGCCTGGTGCTGCCGTGGGTGGTGTTTGTGAACGTGGCCGAGGACATCTGGGAATCCGGGGGCTTCATCGGCGACAAGCGGATTCTGGAGTTTCTGCACCGGCATGCTGCCCCGTTGCTGGACCGATTGGCGCTGGGCTTCACCGCCGCCGGCGACCCGCTGCCGATGGGCATTGTGGCCGGGCTGATTACGGTGGGGCTGGCCGTGTGGGGCACGCGCTCGCGGGCGTGGTTTTTTGGGCTGTCGGTGGGCGGGGCCATGGCGCTGAACCTGCTGGTGAAGGTGCTGTTCGCCCGGCCCCGGCCGGCGCTGTGGATTAGCCTCAAGCCGGCGTTTTACTACAGCTTTCCCAGCGGGCACGCCATGGGCGCGGCGGCGTTGGTTACGGCGCTGGGGTTTCTGCTCTGGCAGCACCGGGGCCACTGGCTGGCCTGGGTGGCGGGGCCGCTGTTCGTGCTCGGCGTGGGCTGGAGCCGCATGTACCTGGGCGTGCACTTTCCGTCCGATGTGCTGGCCGGCTGGACGGGCTCGGTGGGCTGGGTGGCGGGGCTGCACGTGCTGTTTTCGCCCGAGTTCCACCAGCTGCGGCGGCTGTGGCGCGAGGGCTTGCACCGGTGGCTGCCCACCGTGGTATCGGCCCCCAATGAGGCCGCCAGCGCTGCCGCGTAGCGGCTTCCGGCGTTTATTGCGGCCGATTCCACGTTCGGCCTCGCTTGATGTTTCCGCTCCATCCCCGTCTACGCTCCGTCCTTCCGCTCATGCCTTTGCTGGTGGGACTGGTGGTGGCGTGGGCGGTGTTCGCCTGGATGGCGGTGGCCGTGGTGCACGCTGGCGGCCTGCGCTGGGACGTGCCGCTGCTGGAATTCTGGCACCGGCACGCCACGCCAGGGCTGGATAAGCTGGCTATCTTCCTTACCATCATCGGAAATACCTGGCCGATGGTGAGCCTGGGGCTGCTCATTTTTCTGGGGCTGCTGGTGCGGCGGCAGGGGCGAGCCGCGTGGGTGTTTGCGGTGTCGGTGGGCGGCTCGATGCTGCTCACGCAGATTATCAAGCGACTGGTGGCGCGGCCCCGGCCTGCGCTCTGGGTCAGCATCCGGCCCGAGCACACGCTCAGCTTCCCCAGTGGGCACGCCATGGACACGGCCGCCATTGCCACGGCGCTGCTATTCCTGTGCTGGCGGTACCGGGCCCATTGGCTGGTCTGGCCGCTGGCGCCGCTGTTCTCGCTGGCCGTGGGCTGGGCGCGCATGTACCTGGGCGTGCACAACCCGTCCGATGTGCTGGCCGGCTGGAGCAGCGCCGTGGGCTGGGTGCTGCTGGTGCAGGTGATTTTTCGCTGGTTTCCAGCAACTGGCAACACGCCCGAAACGCTGCCTGGTCCCTAAGCAGTCGTTCCAAAGTAAAAGCAAGAGTGCCCTGGCCCCGCCGTTCGGCCTTATTTCGGGCTCGGATTATCGGCCTCGTACCACACGCAGCGGGTGCCGCCTTCCATGAACTCATTGCCCCGCCGCAAGCCCACTTTCTCCAGAATGCGGCGCGAGCCCGCGTTGTCCGCATCGGCATACGCGCATATTTGGGGCAATTTCAGCGTCTGAAATCCGTAGTCGAGCCAGGCCTGGGCCGCTTCGTAGCCATAGCCCTGCCGCCAGAATTGCGGCCGGAAACGGTAACCCAGGTCGTAGAAATCACGCTGCTCATTGATGGGGCCGGACACCAGCTTCAGCCCCGCCCAGCCCATAAATTCGCCGGTTGCGCGCAGCAGCACTGCCCAGCGGCCAATGCCATTGGCCACGTACTGGGCCTGGATGAAGGCAATGGTGGCAGCGCTGTGGGCCGGTTCGGCCGCCATCTGCCCGCCAATGCCGCCGAGGTAGCGGTGCACGGCCGGGTCCGAGTCGAGGGCAAACAGGCCGGCCGTATCGGCCTCGGTGAAGGGCCGGAAATGGAGGCGGGTGGTGTCGAAAGGCTGCATGAAGGGCATTGGAATCATGGGTTATTGCGTTACAATCAGCCGCTGGTGCTGGCCGGCGGTTTCGGCCACGTAAACGCCGGGCGGCACGGGGCGGTGGCGGTCGTCGCGGCCATCCCAGGCCAGGACGTGGCGGCCGGGGCCAGGGTCCAGGGACAGGGTGCGCACCACGCCGCCCTGCGCGTTGCGGATGAGCAGCAGGCCCGCCGCCCCGGAAGTAGCGTCGCAGACGTAGCTCAATGTTGTGCCGTTGGGGCCGAAACTGCGGCTGTCGGGCACTTCCAGGGTGAAGCTTTCGGGGTCAGTGCCGGTGGCCGGAGCATTCAGCAACCGCAGCCCCCGAATGCTCACGGCCACGCCGGCGTTCATCAGGAAATGCACCTCCAGCTCATGCTTCACGGGGTCGTAGGCGTAGCCTTCGGCGGGGGCCAGCTGGTTGTCGAGGTACACGGCGGTGGGCGGCGCGGCCACCCGCTGCACCAGCAGCCGCAGCAGCCGGAACGCCGGCTGGCCGGGGTAGTCGCCGTTGCTGCTCAGAATCACGTCGGTCTGCTTTGGCGTGCAGAAGCCGCGCATGGTCAGGGTTTCGTACTGGTGCCGGGCCAGCGCCTGGGCCGAATGGCCATCGTCGTCGTACATCGTGAACTCCGATTCCGGAGTGGCCGGGTCGGGGTAGTAGCGCAGCAGCAAGGTGTCGGGGCGGTATTGGGCGGTGCTGGGCCGGTAAGCAGTCATCGGCAGGAAGGCCCCGGCCCGCACCAGGAGCGGCGCGTGGGCCAGCGGCGCGGGCACGCTCACCGTGCGGCCCCCGGCATAGGTCTGGTTGGTGTAAAAGTCAATCCAGTTTCCATTGGGCAGCAACACGTTGCGCCGCCGCTGGCTGGGGTTTAGTACCGGCGCCACCAGCAGGTTGGGCCCCAAAAGATATTGGTCATTGAGGTCGCCTGATGAGCCAGCAGTGGCTTGAGTGGATTTGATAGGAAGCGGAATATCCCAGCCGTTGTTCTCGGTTGTGGAGTCCAGCTTCGTATTCCTTTCAACTTTTTGTTTATAAAAGAGATAGCTGGCTTCGCTGCTTTTTGTTGGGGGTGCAGGCGAGGTTATTAAAGCAGAAGCATACTGATAATCAAAGTCCATTGTCCGGACCAGCGGCGCGCCGGTAGTGGCATTCTGCCAGGCCAGGGTGTATAGGTACGGCAGCAGCTGATACCGGAGCTGCACGGCGTCGCGCACGCTGCTTTTGTAGGGGTTGGGGTAATAGTAGGGCTCCGGCGGCACGCCCTCGCCGTGGGGCCGCAGGATGGGGCAGAGGCTGGCCATTTGCAGCCAGCGGGTGTACAGCTCCGGGTCGATGCCGCCCACGCAGAAGCCGCCGGCGTCGGAGTGCATGTAGCCCACGCCGCCCTGGCCCATGCCCAGCATCACCGGAATCTGGGCCTGGTAGCCGCTCCACGACCGGTTGATGTCGCCCGACCACGGGAACACCGAGTTGCGCTGCATGCCCGCCCAGCCCGAGCGCGCCAGGTTGAACACCCGCTCTTCGGGGAATTCCCGGGCGTAGTTTTCCTGAAAAATGCTGGCCCAGGCCTGCCCGTAGGCGTTGTGCACAGCCCGCGCGGGGCCCCCTACGTGGTGCATGGCTTCGGGGTGGTTTTCGGGCTCGCCGAGGTCACTCCACCAGCCAGCCGCGCCCTGGTTGTGCAGCGTGCGGTAGTAGCCCCACAGCCAGTTGCGGGCCGCCGGCTTGAACACGTCCAGAATGCTGGCCGGCCCGGCCCAGAACGAGGCCACCGTGAATGGCCGCCCGGCCGCCGTGGTGCCCACCAGCCCCCGCGTGCGCACCGTGGAATCGTTGCGCGAGGTGCGCATCACGTAAGGTTCCGAAATCAGGATGGTCTTGACGCCCTGTTGGTTCAGGCGGCTCATCATACCGGCCGGGTCGGGGAAGCCGGGCTGGTACCAGCTCAAATCGCCTTGCCTGGTAGTGCCGCCAAACCAGTACAAATCCAGCACCAGCGCATCGAGAGGGAAGTTTTCGTGGCGCATTCGGGTGGCTACCTGCTGCATTTCGGCCTCGGTTTTGTAGCCGAAGCGACTCTGGATGAGGCCCAGCGCCCAGCGCGGCGGCAGCGGCTGCCGCCCCGTTAGGGCCGTGTAGCGGTTCAGGATTTCGGCCTGGTCGCGGCCCGTTATCACGAAGTAGGAGAGTGAAGCCAGCCCCTCGCCGCCGTATTCGAGCACGTTCTTATCGGTCTTGCCCAGGTCGAGGTAGCCGGGGGCGTGGTTGTCGAAAAACAGCATGTAGCCCCGGCTGCTGAGCACCGTGGGCAGCGTGATGTTCAGGTTGGGCTCGTTATTCTGCGAGCCGTAATGGGCCTGGTTGTACAGCTCCAGGCGGTAGCCGCGCCGGTCCACGGGCAAGGCGCGGGAGCCGGTGCCGTACAGCCGCTCGCCCGGCGCGAGGCGGAAGCGCACGGCCGTGCCGCCGGGCTCGGCCGTAGTGGCGGAGGTAGGGGCGGCGGCTTCGCGGCGAAAGGGAACGGCTACGTCGAACGAGGGCAATGACTGCGACAAGGACAGCGGCGCCGAAGTGTCTTTAGCGTAAAGAATTATGCGAAGCGGGTCTTTGTGAATGCTGATAATGTCACCACTTAGTGGACCAGTGTTGATGAGTAAATCAATGCTGGAATTTGGAAACTGCTTGAAAACAGCAGGCATTCCCCAGCCGGTGCGACGTGTGTCACTCATCTGCTGCACCACACTTATGGAGGTGTCCGATGTAAGGGAATGGCCCGGCGGAAAATAATCGACTTTAAGCACTCCACCTGCCCACGGGGTTAGTTGCAGGTGGCTGCCATCGGTGGCTTCAACGAGTAGGGCGTTGTTGGTAAATGCATGCGACTTATACCGCCCGCCCGGCACCGCCCGCGCCGGCACCACGCGCCGCCCAAACGGGTCATCGGCCGGCCGGCCGTTGTCGGCGCGCTGGGCGTGGGCGGCGGGCAGCAGCAGCAACGCCGCCGCTACGGTTAAAACGGAAACAAGGAAGTGGGAATACACCTTCATTAAACAGGAAAAGCTGGAAGCGGCAAGTTACTGCCGAAGCCAATAGGGGCGAAGGGCGGCCCGGTCTAGGGAATATTCTTCGGCGACGCACCAATTGGGAAGCCGCGCCATAAATTCACAGTGGGACAGCTTTTTCCGTCCTGGGATATAATACCTTTGCTATATGTCGCCCAAGTCGCCCGCTTCCTCTTACGCCGCCGTTTTCATCGACTTTGAAAACGTTTATTATTTCCTTAAAAACCACTTCCAAGACCCACCCGACCTCAACGATTACGTGCTCGACATCATCCGCACGCTGCGCGAGCAGCTGAGCGCCAAAGGCCTCGATTGCCTCATCAGCTACGCCTACGCCGACTTCGAGCGCCTGGCCACCGCCCCGCAGGGCGCCCTGTACCTGATGGGCGTGAGCACCCGCAACGTGCTGGGCACCGACCACAAAAATGCCGCCGACATGCAGCTCTGCATCGACGCGCTGGAGGTGATGTACACCCGGCCCGACATCGGCACGTTCGTGCTCGTGGCCGGCGACCGCGACTACATTCCCGTATTGCAGCACCTGCGCCGGCAGGCCCGGCAGGTGCTGGTGGCTGGCTTCCGCGAGTCCGTATCCGGCGACTTGCTCCAGAACATCGGCGCCCAGCAGTTCATCGACGCCCGCGACCTGCTGGCCCCGGAGCGCATCGGGCAGCTCGAAAAACGCCGCGCTGACCGCCTGCGCGTCATCGAGGAAAGCCGCCGCCTGCGCGAGCAAGGTCTGGCGGGGGTGCCTTCGGCCGCCGCGCTGGCTGCCCGCGCCGCCACGCCCGCCGATGCCGTATCCAAACCCGTGCTGGTGGGAATGGTGCCGTCGGCCAGCGTGCCGCGGCCTGTCGTGCCGGCCGCCGCCCGGCCTCCGGCGGTGCGCCCGGCCGAGGAAGTGCCCGATTTTGCCCCCGTCCGCCGCCTGGCCAGCGACGTGGAGCGCCGCACGCTGGCCTTCATGCTGGCCGAATTTCAGAAGCTCGAAGCCAAGCAGCAGCGCCGCGTGACCGAGCTGTGGCTGGGCCCGTTCATGCGCCTGCTCACCGATGAGCTGCCCGAGCTGCCCGACTACGAGCGCCGCGACCTGCTCAACAAGCTGCGCGACGCCGGCGCCATTCGCATCGAGAAGCGCGAAGGCGAGCCGCACCCTTTCTCCGTTATCGTGGTGAACTACAGCCATCCCGACGTGCAGGAATTGCACCCAGGCGAGGACTAAAAAGCCCGCCGCATAAGCGGCAGCGAGCGGAAAAGTTTGGCTGCGACATAACAATTTTTTAATGACAAAATGTTGTACGTCGGGCACTTAACAATTGCCGGGACGATGGGTTGGTAGGGTATTATTTCACATTTTACTCCTTTCAGCACCATGGATAATTCCTCATCGCAGAGCAGCCTGGGCACCAGCCAGCTCGATGCCACCATCAACGCCTTGCAAGGCGGCCTGGCCGCTGCCGCTAGCGCAGCCGGTCCCAACATCGCTGGCTGGATTAAAACCCTGCAAGGCAACCAGCAGCTGTCGGGCATCAGCTCGGAGCTGCAAAACCTGCACGACGCCCTCACAAGCGGCAACTCCGATACCGGTGCGTTGGCGAGCAGCCTGAGCACTTTGGGCGAGCACACAACTAAGGTGGCGGCCTCGGCCACGCCCGATGCCCAGGACAAGCTGCGGCAGCTCGGCCAAGCCCTCAGCACGGCCGCCAGCCAGCTGAAAGGCTAGGTTCCGGTTCTTGCCAACTGCCCAAAAAAGGCGGCCAACTCACTGAGTTGGCCGCCTTTTTTGCGTAAAATCCGGCGTTGAATTTGGGTGGCTTGCCGCTGAGCCCGGGGGCCGCGGGTTGCCCGTGTGCCTGCCTCGCGGTGTATCTTTGCCGCCGAAGTCCGGCCGGCCACATCCGTCACTGCATCGCCTCATCCAATTACCAACTCTTCTCCATGAGCTTTATTTCCGAAGTAGAATCCAGCATCCGCGTCCTGTTCGACTCCATCAGCAGCGGTTTTCAGCAAGACCCCGGCACGGGCTACAACCAGATTGATAACTGGATTCAGCACCTGCGCTCCACCAACGAGCCCGCGCTGCGCCCCATCGCCCAGGAACTGGAAACCCTGCGCGGCCACATCGACAGCAACAACGCCGCCGGCATGGCCGTCGCGTTCCAGAACCTCGGCGAGCTGACGGCCCAGTCGGCTCTGTCCGTGCACAACTTCAGCGGTAACGGCGATAAAGCCCGCGAAATCAGCCAGAAGCTGATTGCCGCCGCCGGCAACCTGCGCCTCATAGCCCGGGTGCCCGCTGCTCACTAAGCAGCTTTGTTAACTGCCCAAAAAGGGGCCATCCGGCGCGAGCTGCTCACCAGGCAGCCGAGCCGGATGGCCCCTTTTTGGGGCTGGAACCGGTCGGTTGCGCTTGAGGGCACCAAAATAAACAGGCATATTGGTCAGATATTTAGTAAATTACAGGCCCCATTGTGGGCTTTTTTCATTTTTTACTCTTTTAAGTCATTTTTAACCAGCTTATGCGATATTCGTTACCCCTCCTGGGCGCCGCCCTGCTCTGCACCGCCACTACCTTCGGGCAGAGCATCGATGCTCAAAAAGTTACTTTCGACTACGTGCGCCTGCCCATGGTGCCGGTTCCGGCGGGCACCCGCACCTACTCGCCCGAGGTGGTGCTGCGCTACGTTGATGCCGTGAAGCAGCAGAAAGCCGACCACGAATCGGCCGTATCCGACGCCAAATCGAAGGCCGAAAAAGACAAGCAGGAATACAAAGCACAGTCGCTGAAGGAAAAGGCCATGAACCGCTTCCTGCTTGATGAGCGCAAGCCCGGCGACGCCGTGATTCCGGCGGCCGATTACACGGCCCAGGTGTACGATGCCAAAACGCTGGCCACTACTTATGTGAGCCTGAGCGGCTTGCAGCGCGCCCAAGGCCCCGACGGGGACCTGCGCGTGACGGTGAGTCTGGACGGCTTCACGCAGGGGCCCGTCACGCCGCTGGCGGTGAAGGGCTCTTCGGTGCAACTTGCCGGGGTTTCGACCGGCGACGGCATCAAGCACGCCTACGAGGTATCCTACAAGTCGCCCATCGCCGTGAAGGTGACCACCAAGGACGGCACCGTGCTGCTCGACGAGCTGGTGGAAGCCACCAACACCTACACCGTGGGCAAAACCGAAGCCTTCGCCACCGAAGACGGCCTGAACAAGTTCTGGCGGAACAACCAGGCCGCGTACCTGCGCCAGCTGGACGAAAACTCGATGAAAACTAACATGAAGCTGGTGACCGAGTATTTGGACAGTAAGTTTGGCCAGCGCCCCATCACGCGCAACACCTCCATCTGGGTGGTGACGGACAAGAAGGTGAATTACGACGAGTACCCCCAGGCCTACGAAAAAGCGCTGATGGGCTACAAGCTGCTGGCCGACCCCAGCCGTGCCGCCGACGCCCAAAAGAATATCGGCGAAGCCGTGGCCCTGTGGAGCAAGGCGCTGACGGAATCGAACCCGAAAGACAAAAAAGCCCGCATCGACGAAAAAGTGACGGCCGCCACCCTGTACGACGCCGCCGAAGCCAACCTGTGGATGAACAACTTCGAAGAAGCCGACCGCCTGCTGGCCCGCCTCAAGCTGATGGATATCTCGCGCTACAACACCCTGGCCAAAGAGCTGGACGTGGTGGTGCAGGACCAGCACACCCGCTTCAATGCCAACCGGAAGAGCTAATAGTTAAGCAGTCGTGCGAAAGTAACCGGGTTGTTAGTCGCTCGTTGTTAGTTGCCAGCCAAGGGGGCGTCTGCCTGTTAACAACTAATAACTGACAACTTAAAGCATTCCGGGCTCGCCGATTGCGATGCCCAATTTAATAAAAAGGCCCCTCACTGAGGGGCCTTTTTTGTTGGTGAGCCCTATGGCAGCCACCTGATAACGAAGTTTTTGATTGAGTTCTTTTTGATGATAGTGACCAGCTGGCCGTTGGTGTACTGGTACTCGTCTTCGCGGCCGTCGCGCTGGGCGCGGTGGGTGCCCGCTGCCGCCGGGCTGAGGGCGAAGTAGTCGCCGAAATACTCCGCGAAAGCGCGGGGCTGGCTGGTGGGTTCGCCGAAGAATAAATTGGTGACCGTGTAGGTGATGGGGTGCGGCTCAGTAGCGCGGTGCTGGTATTTGTATTGGTCGGCCACGATGTCGTAATGGTCGCCTTTCCATTCGGTGCGGGAGGAGAAATCGCCCTGGTTGGTGTGGGCCACTACCGTCGAGAGCAGGAGTTGGCCGTTGTGCACCTGGTTGACTACCTGGTAGTAAACCTTGAGATGGTACACCAGGAAATTTACCTTCACGTCGCTGGTGAGCGTGAACGTCACGTCGGGGGTGCCCGGCTGGGGCTGGCGGGTGGCCGTCATGGTGCCCACCCGGATGCCGGCCACTTCAATGGCGTAGCGGCGGGTAGCGAGGGCCGTTGGTTTGGCGGGTTGGGCCTGCCCGGCGGCGGGCCCCAGGCCCGCCAGCCAGAGCAGGTGGCGGGGGCCTACGCGCCGCCGCATGGCTGGCCGCCGGGGCGGTGCTTACTGCTCATTCAGGTTCCAATTGTAGGTCTGGAAGGAGATGTTGGTGCTGTTGTCAATCTTGGTCGTTGAGTATTTATTGACCCATTTCACCACCGACTGGCCGTTGTCGTTCCAGTCACCTTTGTACCAGTCGAAGTACTTCGAAAGCTGAGCGGCGTCTTTGTGGACGTTGTTTTTGGCCGGGTTGTTCAGGAAGTCGTGGCCTTGGTCATCGAGTTGATTTTCGAGCTTGGCGGCGGTGTAGGCTTCGGCGCGCAGGCGCGGGCACGACACGGACGCGCACACCAGCGCAAAGTGGATGCGCGGGTCGTTGTACTTCTTGCGCAGCGTGCCGTGCTCGATTTCGTCCAGGCTCATCTTGTTGCCGCCGATGCTGAAAAACTTGGCTGCCCAGGGCGTGGTCACGAACGGAATCTTGATTTTTGAGCCGATGTCCTTGATGCTGCTCACCGGGTAATGGTCCAGAATCAGGCGAATGGTGAAGGCGTTGTAGGCGTTTATCCAGTAAGCCATTTGCTCGGGCCGGGTCCAGCTGGCGGCGGGCGGGTTCTTGCTCAGCATATCCAGGTATTGGTTGAACGCCTTCTCGTCGGCCTTAAAGCCCTTGTAGTTCACCAGGCCTTTGTCGTTGACGTGTTTTTTCAACAGCTTATCGTAGGCGCTATGGTCTACGGCGGCGGTAGTGACTACGTGTGCCGGGCGAGCGGCCGGCGCGGTAGCAGGTGTCGTAAAAGCCAGTAAAGTCGCTATCGTGCAGGCGCTTAAAGCCACGAAGGCGTTGCGGGTAGTTCGGCGGATGGTGTTCATTGCTGGGAATATACGCGGGACCGCAGCAGAATAGATGTTGCGGCGGCAAACTCAACGCGCGGGCTTTCTCGTAAGGGAGCCAGGGCCTGCTTGTTGAGCCAGCTGCTGCCGGCACGGAATGGGGCTCAGCGGCCGGCAAATACGGCTTTGGGCTTCAACTGGCCGCCGGTGGCCGGGCGCCGCCGGGAATGCCAAAAAAGCAGCCATTTTTGTGCGTTCGCACCGTTTCTATTCATGTCCTTCAGCGTTATCATCCCCACCTTCAACGAAGCGGCCACCATTGCCCGGCTGGTACAGGAGCTGCGCCGGTACGACCCCCGCCGCGAAGTCGAGATACTGGTAGTGGACGCGCACAGTCCCGACGGGACGGCCGACGCCGCCCGGCGGGCCGGGGCCACGGTGCTGCTGGCGCCCCGGCCCGGCCGGGCGGCCCAAATGAACCACGGCGCCGCGCACGCCACCGGCGACATCCTCTATTTCGTGCACGCCGATGTGGGCATTCACCCCGGCTACGTGGCCACCATTCGGGCGGCGGTGGGGCGGGGCTATGAAGCGGGCTGCTACCGGTTTCGGTTCGATTCGCGCCATCCGTTGCTGCGCATCAACAGCTTCGGCACCCGGTTTGAGGGCCTGATGAGCCGCGGGGGCGACCAGACGCTGTTCATCACCAAGGTGCTGTTTCAGCGGCTGGGCGGCTTCAACGAGCGGTTTGTAATCATGGAGGACTTCGAAATTATTATCCGCATCCGGCGGGCCGCCCTTTTCCTGATTGTGCCGCATGACGTGCTGATATCGGCCCGCAAATACGAAACCAACGGCTGGCTGCGGGTTCAAATCGCCAACCTGACGGCCTTTTCGCTGTTCTTCCTGAAGGTGTCGCCCGCCCGCATCGCGCGCACCTACAAAGCCATGCTCAACTACCGCTGATGGCGAAGCCCGTCCTCGTCACCGGTGCCAACGGCTTTCTGGGGCGGCATCTCGTGGCCGAATTGCGGCGGCGCGGGCTGCCGGTGCGGGCGCTGCTCCGGCCCGGCAGTCAGCCGGCGGCTTCCCCATTGCCCACTCTGACAAGCTTGCCCATAGAAATCCGGGAGGGTGATATTACGCAGCCAGCCAGCCTAATGGGCGCGGCCGACGGCTGCTCGGCCATCATCCACGCTGCGGCGCTGGCCCAGGTGAACCCCGCCCGCAACCTCGCCGTGGGGGCCGTGAACCTGGGCGGCACCGAAGCCGTGCTGGCGCTGGCCCGGCAAGCAGGCATCGAGCGGCTGGTGTACGTGGGCACGGCCAATGTTTTTGGTTTCGGCACCCGGCAGGCGCCCGGCGACGAAACCCGGCCCTACGCCGGCCAGCGCTACGGCCTTGATTACATGGACAGTAAGCAGGCCGCCACCGCTGCCGTGCTGCGCGCAGTGGCCCAGGAGCAGCTGCCGGCCGTGCTGGTGCATCCCACGTTCATGCTGGGGCCCGGCGATGCCAAACCCACTTCCAACGCGCTGCTGCTGGAGCTGTACCGGGGCCAGCTGCCGGGCTATCCGGCCGGCGGCAAAAACTACGTGCACGTCCGCGACGTGGCCGTGGCCACCGTCAACGCCCTCACCCAGGGCCGCGTGGGTGAATCGTATATTCTTGGTAGCCAGGACCTGAGCTACCGGGAAGCTTTTCAGTTGATGGCCGCCACGATGGGTGGGCCGATGCCGCGCTGGCCAATTCCGGCCGCGCTGGCCCGGCTCTACGGCCGGGGCTGCGACGTGTGGGCCCGGCTGAGCGGTCGCCCTGCCCAGCTCAATTCAGCGATGGTGGCCGTGGCCAACGACGGCCATTATTTCAGCGCCCGGAAAGCAATCAGCGAACTTCACCTGCCCCAAACCCCCATTGACCAGGCCATTGCCGAGGCCTTCGACTGGTTCAAAACCAACCACTATGTCTAGTTCGAACCCGCTCAACGGTACTTCGCCGGCCACCATTCCGGCTCCGCTGGCGCATACCGGGCCGTTCGCGGGCAAAGTGGCCATTGTCACGGGTTCGGAGTCGGGCATTGGCCGGGAAACGGCCCGGGCCTTGTGCGAGAGCGGGGCCGCCGTTGTGCTCAACGGCCGCAACGCCGAGCGCCTCGAACACACCCGGCAAAGCCTGTTGGCGGCCGGCTTCGCGGTGGCCAGCTGCGTGGCCGACGTGACCGACTACGCCGCCTGCGAGCGGCTTGTTGATGCCGCTATCCAGGCCTTCGGGCAGGTCGATATTCTGGTGACCAACGCCAGTATTTCGCAGCGTGCCTACTTCGCCGACATGCAGCCCGACGTGTTTCGCCGGGTGCTCGACAGCAACGTGTACGGCTCGGTGTTTCCGCTCAAGGCTGCCCTGCCGCATCTTATCCGCACGCGGGGCAGCGTCACGTTCATCTCCTCCATTTCGGCCCTCAACGGCATGCCCAGCGGCTCGGCCTACTGCGCGGGCAAGGCGGCCGTGGCCAACCTGGCCCACACCCTGCGGCTGGAGCTGGCCCACACGGGCATTCATTTTGGCGTGGTGCACATCGGCTTCACCCAGAACGACGCCGACAAGCGGGTGCTGGACGCGGCCGGGCAGCCCGTGCCCATTGCGCACCGCCCCCAGCGCTGGCAAAAAACGCAGGTCGAAGTGGCCCACATTATCCGGCGCCACATCCGCAAGCGCCGGCCGCGCACCGTCATTTCGGCGCTGGGGCGCATCATTGTGCTGGTCCACAATTTCATGCCCCGGCTCGGCGACTGGGTAGTCCTGACGACCATCCGGCGGATGCGAAATTTTTACGAGTGAAGCCGGCTGAGGCAAATCAAGCCGCCGTCGAACATCGCTGGCCTTGGGGCTGGGCAAAAAAAGAGCGTCGGGCAATGCTGCCTGACGCTCTTTGGGTTGGGTAACGGCGCGGGTCAATATCCCAGGGCCGTGTCGTCGCCCCGCGGGTCAGCACCGCCTTCCAGGGTGCCGTCGGGCAGGATGTGAATGATGTCGAGGCGGCCCCAGGGCAGGTGCGGGTTGAGGTGGTAGCCGCGGGCCTTGAGGGTGTCCTGCGCGGCGGGCAGCAGGGCCCCGGCTTCCACCTCAATCTGGTCGGGGAGCCACTGGTGGTGCAGGCGGGGCGCGGTCACCACCTGCTGGGCATTCAGGCCATAGTCGACAATGCCGATGATGGACTGCAAGACACTGGTAATGATGGTGCTGCCGCCGGGCGTGCCCGTTACCAGGGCCACTTTGCCGTTGCGCGTGAGGATGGTGGGCGTCATGCTGCTGAGCATGCGCTTGCCGGGCCCAATGGCGTTGGCGGTGCCGCCCACCAGGCCATAGGAGTTGGGTACGCCGGCTTTCACGCTGAAATCGTCCATCTCATTATTGAGCAAAAAGCCGGCGCCGGGCACCACCACGCGGCTGCCATACGCGCCGTTGAGGGTGGTGGTGCAGCTCACGGCATTGCCCAGGGCATCCACGATGCTGTAGTGGGTGGTCTGGTCGCTTTCGTAGCCGGGCAGGTTGGTGCCGGCGGTCACATCGGCGCTGGCCGAGGCCCGGCCGCGCGAGCGCATAGAGCCGGCCCGCTGGTGGTTGTAGTCCACATCCAGCAGCTTTTGGGTGGGCACGAGGCCAAAATCCGGGTCGCCGAGGTAGGTGGCGCGGTCGGCGTACACGCGCCGCTCGGCTTCGGTGACGAAGTGCACGGCCAGGGGCGAGTGGTAGCCGGCCTGGGCCAGGTCCAGCGGCTCCAGCATTTGCAGCATTTGCAGCAGGGCCACGCCGCCGGAGCTGGGCGGCGGCATCGTAATCACGTCGTAGTCGCGGTAGCGGCCGCGCAGGGGCTCGCGCCATTTGGCCCGGTAGCCGTCCAGGTCCGTTTGGCTCACGAGGCCGTTGCCGCGCTTCATCTCGGCCAGCAGCAGGCGGGCGGTTTCGCCCTTGTAAAACCCGGCCCGACCCTGGTCGCGAATGCGGGTGAGGGTGCGGGCCAGCTCGGGCAGGCGCAGGGTGTCGCCGGCCTGCCACTCACCGCCGCCGGGGCGCAGGTAAGCGGGCGGGTTGCCGGGGTTGTACTTCTGGAAATCGGCGCGGGTGCGGTTCAGGCCGGCGGCTTCCTTGGCCGTGAGCGGGAAGCCCCTGGTGGCCAGGGCCACGGCGGGCTGCACCAGCGTAGCCCACGAAAGCTTGCCCAGCTGCTTGTGCAGCGTGACCATGCCCGCCACGGTGCCGGGCGTGCCCACGGCCAGCGTGCCGGCCGTGCTCAGGCCCGGCATCACGTTGCCCTGCTTGTCGAGGTACATATCGCGGGTGGCGCCAACCGGGGCCGTTTCGCGGAAATCGAGGCTGCCGGCCGAGCCGTTGCGGTCGCGGTAGAGCAGGAAGCCGCCGCCGCCGATGTTGCCGGCCACGGGCAGCGCCACGGCCAGCGCAAACTGCACGGCCACGGCCGCGTCGTAGGCATTGCCGCCGCGCAAAAGTATCTGGGTGCCAATTTTAGAAGCCTCGGGATGAGCCGACACCACCATGGCGTAGTGGGCCAGCCTGGGCGCGGCGGCCTTGGGCACTGGCGTGGCCAGGGCCCCTTCAAAGGCGCGCGAGGTAGAGGTGACCGGCCGCTCGGCCGAACAGGCCAGCAGCAGCGCCAACGGAAGGGTGAGTAGACGGTATTTCATCATCGAACAAATTAACGCTACGTTTCCGCCGATTGCTAACCAGCACTACCGAATTGCCGTTGAGCAAGGTAGAATTGCCGGCCAGTGGCGGCCTCTGCCCAACCAGCCGTGCCGGCTCGTTACATTTGACGTAAACCTTCCCTGCATCATGGCCAAGACGAACCCCACCGCTCCCGCCGCCAAGGCCCGCCGCCCGGCCCCGCTCACCCTCGTCAAAAACGACGCCTGGCTGGCTCCCTACGAGCCTGTGTTGCGCCAGCGCCAGGAGCGCCTGCAAGCCCGCCTGGCCGAAATCGAACAGTACCACGGCTCGCTGCTGAACTACGCCACCGCCCACCAGCAGCTGGGCCTGAACCACGACGCGGCCCGCGGCGGCTGGGTGTACCGCGAGTGGGCGCCCGGCGCCGATGCGCTATCAATCGTCGGCGATTTCAATGGCTGGGACCGGCAGGCCAACCCGCTGCACAAGCTTGATTTTGGGGTGTGGGAAGCCTTTTTGCCCGATGCGGAATACGACCAGCGCCTCAGCCACGGCAGCCGCTACAAGGTGCACGTCGTGGCCAACGGCCAGGGCAAGGACCGCCTGCCCGCCACCCTGCGCCGCGCCGTGCAGGACGAGCACACCAAGGACTACGCCGGCCAGGTGTGGCGGCCCGAAACCCCATTCGTCTGGACCGACCAGAAGTTCAAAACGGCCACCGCCGCGCCGGAACCGCTCATTTACGAGGCCCACGTGGGCATGGCGACGGAGGAAGGCCGGGTGGGCACCTACCGGGAGTTTGCTGAAAACATCCTGCCCCGCATCGAGGCCGACGGCTACAACACCGTGCAGCTGATGGCCGTGATGGAGCACCCGTACTACGGCTCGTTCGGCTACCACGTGGCCAATTTATTTGCCGCCAGCTCCCGTTTTGGCGCGCCCGAGGACCTGAAGTTTCTCATCGACGAAGCGCACCGGCGCGGCATTGCGGTGCTGCTCGACATCGTGCACTCGCACGCTGTGAAAAACGAGGCCGAGGGCCTGGCCGATTTCGACGGCTCCGGCAATCTCTATTTCCACAAGGGCGAGCGCGGCAACCACCCCGGCTGGGACAGCAAGCTGTTCGACTACGGCCGGCCCGAGGTGCAGCAATTCCTGCTCAGCAACCTGCGTTACTGGCTCGAAGAATTCCACTTCGACGGCTTCCGTTTCGATGGCGTGACCAGCATGCTCTACCACCACCACGGCGAGGGCGTGGCCTTCATGAACTACGACAACTACTTCGGCCCGTCGGCTGATGAGGACGCCATTCTCTACCTGCAGCTGGCCACTACGCTGGCCCACGAGTTTAAGAAAGGCTCTTTGCTGATTGCCGAGGACATGAGCGGCCTGCCGGGCCTGTGCCGGCCCATCAAGGAAGGCGGCGTGGGTTTCGACTACCGCCTGGCCATGGGCATTCCCGACTTCTGGATTAAGCTGCTCAAGCACACGCCCGACGAAAACTGGCCCCTCGGCGACCTGTGGTACACCCTCACCAACCGCCGCGCCGGCGAGAAAACCATTGCCTACGCCGAAAGCCACGACCAGGCCCTGGTGGGCGACAAAACCCTGTTGCACTGGCTGGTTGATGCCGGCATCTACACCCACATGCAGGCCGGCGACCCCGACCCCGGCGCGGCCCGTGGCGTGGCGCTGCACAAAATCATCCGGCTGGTCACGCTGGCCACCGGCGGCGAGGGCTACCTCACGTTCATCGGCAACGAGTTTGGCCATCCCGAGTGGGTCGACTTCCCCCGCGAGGGCAACGGCTGGAGCTACCATTTCGCTCGCCGCCAATGGAACCTGGCCGATAATCCCGACCTGAAATACCACCAGCTGGGCGAGTTCGACAAGGCCATGATTCACCTGGCCAAGGCCCGGCACCTGCTGGCCGCCGGCCCCGCCAAGCTGCTCAAGGAGGACGAGGAAAACAAAGTGCTGGCGTTCGAGCGCGCCGGGCTGGTGTTCATCATCAACTTCCACGTCGAGCGCAGCCTCACCGACTACCGCTTCTGGGTGACGGAGGAAGGCAAATACCGCGTGGTGCTGTCCTCCGACAACAGCCAGTTCGGCGGCTTCGACCGGCCTGATGAAAGCTACGAATACGAGACGTTTGAGCACCAGCTCAGCCTGTACGTGCCGAGCCGGGTGGCGCTGGTGCTGGCGCGGGAGTAGCGAATCCGGACTGCCCTTTGGCCACAGCCTGGGCGAAGAGACGGATGGCTAAACAGTAGCAATGCATGAATTATGTGTCGCGTACGCCGATTGCATTGAATTGAGGTCTCAGCCGCTTCGCCGTTGCGCTTAAATTGTCGCCTGCGCTACTTCCCCAACTCCAGCACCACGGCGGTTTTGGCGGGCAATTGTAGCGTAGCTAAGCTGCCCAGGCTCTCGTCCGTCATCACATTCCGCGCTTTGCTGAAGCCACTCAGGCGCTCCACGAAGCGGGCGGCCGGCAGGCTGGCGGGCTTGTCGGTGGCGTTGGATGCTACCCGCACGGTGCCGTGGGCATCGTAGCGGAAATACACGTGGAGGCCGTTTTCGGGCAGGTCCTGCATCGGCTTACCTGAGTGCAGGGCGGGGTGGCCGCGCCGTTACGCGGCCCGAGTGAGTGCCCGCGCAGCCTACAGAACAATGCTGGCCCCGATGGCGGGCAGATGCAACGCCAGGCCGGCTTTTTCGAACTTTTGCATGGCGTCGGCTTTATCAATTTTAATAAACTCGAACGTATCGTAATGCACCCCGATAACTTGCTTAACCTTAACCAGGGCGGCCGCCTGAATGGCCTCATCCACTCCCATCGTCAACACATCGCCGATGGGCAAAACGGCAAAGTCCAGGTCGGCCCACTGCGGAATCAAGGTCATATCCAGGGTCAGGGCCGTGTCGCCGCTGTAGTAGAAGTTGCCCTCCTTGGCTTGCACCAAAAACCCGCTGGCCACGCCGGCATAGCTGCCATCGGGCAGGCTACTGGAGTGCTGGGCAATAACCGCCTTGACCGTGCCAAAATCGAAGGTGAATTGCCCTCCTGGATTTATTGGATGCACATTCTTTACCCCTTGCGCGCCGAAATAATTGTACAGCTCCCAGCCGGCCAGCACCAGCGCGCCGGTGCGGTTGGCAATGGCTACGACATTGAGGATGTGGTCGAAATGACCGTGCGACACGAAAATGTAATCGGCTTGAATCGCCTCAATATCGATGTGCGTGGCCAATTCATTGCCCGAAATAAAGGGGTCGAACAGGAGACGCTTGCCCCCGGCCACGACCAGGAAGCAGGAGTGGCCGTAATAAGTGATGTCCATTTTTGCGACAATTTAAAAGTGGTCCAGAACCCTTTTCGAGGGTTAAATGACTGGGCCGCTTTGCCGGCCAAAATCGTTGGGCTTGCTACAAGCGGGCACTCCCCACGTCCAGGTTCCCACTCAATGAGGGGCGGCGGCAGGCTCCGAAGCCCGCGGCACCACGGGTGCTGCTCCGCGCACATCGTGCACTGATGGTTGCGCGGAGACGTGCAAAGCCATTCCCACACCCAGGCAGGAGGGGAGCAGGAAATACGCAAGTGCATGCGCCATGGCACTTAGACGGCTGATGATGGATGAGGTGCGTAAAATTGGGGGCGGCCTGAGTCGATTGAAATGGATAATCAGCACTTTTTAATAGACAGATTGGCTGATTCATACCTTGGTAAACGTTATCGACGCAGGCCTTTTTACGCAGGCATTCAAATAGCTATTTTGCCAATGGCTTGTTGCTCAATGGTTGGCATTCCAAGAAGGTCTGGGTAAGCCGGACAGCGTTGGAGCGTGAGTTGAAGGTAAACATCGAATTGATTGGGCGTGCGGTAGCCCGGGCCGGGTGTTGCCGTTCAGCGTTGTTACTGGCCTCTTGTGCTGGCGTCGTTTGTTGGGGAAGCTGTTTAAAAAGTTGGGGAAACTAAAAAAGTGCGCCGTGCTGAGCTGGTCGCAGCATGACCGGCTGACTTTTTAAACAGCTTCGGCATTCTATTCGGGGCTACTTCCCCAGCTCCAGCACCACGGCGGTTTTGGCGGGCAGTTGCAGCGTTGCCAGGTTGCCCAGGCTCTCGCCCGTCATCACATTCCGGGCTTTTGTGAAGCCGCTCAGGCGCTCCGAGAAACGGGCCGTGGGCAGCGTGGCCGGCTTGTCGGTGCCATTCGAGGCCACCATTACCGTTCCCGTGGCATCGTAGCGGAAGTACACGTAGAGGCCATTTTCGGGCAGGTACTGCATCAGCTTGCCGTCGTGCAGCACCGGGTGGCCGCGGCGGTAGGTGGCCAGTTTTTTTACGAAATCAAAAGCCTCGTTCTCGCGGGCGGTGCGGCCGGCGGCGGTGAATTTGTCCTCCTTGTCGCCGGGCCACCCGCCGGGGAAATCCCTGCGCACCTCGGCATCGGTGGGGTCCTTGAAGTTCTTCATCAGGATTTCGGTGCCGTAGTACATGCTCGGGATGCCGCGGGTGGTGAGCAGCCAGGTCAGGCCCATTTTATACTTGTCGAGGTCGTCGCCGATGACGGACAGGTACCGGTCGTGGTCGTGGTTGTCGAGGAAGGTCACCAGCTTGGTGGGGTCCTGGTACACCACGTCTTGGGCCAGGGTCTGGTAGAGGTGCTGCGGGCCGCCGTCCCAGCCGGTGGCGGCGGGCGTGCCCGCTTCCTTCAGGCCGGCCAGCATGGCGCCTTCGAGCACAAAATCGAGCCCGCCGGGCTGGTTCGACTTGAAGGGAAAGTCAATTTTGTTGCGGGTGTAGTAGGCCTGGTCCACCACATTGGTCACCGCCGACTCGCCAAAAATGTGGATGCGCGGGTACTCGGCCAGCAGCGCCGCGTTGCAGCGGTTCATAAACGGCTGGTCGTTGTACAGGTAGGTGTCGATGCGCCAGGCATCGACGCCGAAGTTCTCGACCGACCAGATGGCGTTTTCAATCAGGTAGTTGGCCACGTAGGGGTTCTGCTGGTTGAGGTCGGGCAGGAAGGGCACGAACCAGCCGTCGAGCGTGATTTTTCGGTCGATTTGGGCGGCGTGCGGGTCCGTGATGGGCGTGTAGCGGTAGGTGGTGTTGGTGTAGGTGGGCCACTGGTGCAGCCAGCTTTTCATGGGCAGGTCCTGCAAAATCCAGTGCGTGTTGCCCACGTGGTTGTACACGGCGTCCTGCACCACTTTCAGGCCGGCGGCGTGGGCCTGCTGCACGTAGCTTTTGTAGGCCGCGTTGCCGCCGAGGCGCCGGTCCACGTTATACTGGTCGGTGAAGCCGTAGCCGTGGTAGGAGGCGCGCATGGTGCCGCCCTCGTTGGTGAGCGGCTGGTTGTTTTCGAGCACCGGCGTAAACCATACGGCCGTCACGCCCAGGTCTTTGAGGTAGGGGATGCGCTGGGCGGCGCCCTGCAAATCGCCGCCGTGGCGGAAGAACGGGTTGGCGCGGTCCAGGTTCGGGTCGCGCATGTCGGCAAACTTGTCGTTGCTCGGGTCGCCGTTGGCAAACCGGTCGGGTATGGCCAGGTATATGAAGTCGGCCGCCGTCACGCCCTGGCCTTTGGGGCTGTTGTTGCGGGCCAGCATCTCCCAGCTGTGGGCTACGGTCTGGCTGCCTTTTTTGCCAACAATCTGTACCTTGCCGGGCTTGGCCGTGGGCGCAATGACGAGGTCAAGAAAGGCATAATTTGGGTTTTCGACAGTGTTGGTTTTCACCAGCTTCACGCCGGGGTAGCTGATGGTGTAAGCCAGCGTGCCCGCGCCGGGGCCGTGGATGAGCAGCTGCACGCTGGGGTTTTTCATGCCCACCCACCAGTTGGTGGGGTTCACGCGGTCGATGGCAACGGCTTGCGCACCCGCCAGCATTGGGAGCAGGAGCGACAGGAGCAGCAACAGGTAACTTTTCTTCATGGAAATGAGCATGGTTGGGTGGGAAACCAATGGAGGAATTTGGTAGGAGTTTGATGTTAGAACGTCAGGCCGAGCGCAGCCGAAGCATCTCGCTCGCTTCGTTGGACCAGTTAAATTAGTGGTGGCACGCGAGATGCCTCGGCTGCGCTCGGCCTGACGGCCTGTTATTCAGGCAAGAAAAAACTAGCCGCGCTTGCGGCCCTGGGCCAGCATTTCTACGATTTCGCCCAGGCGGCGGGTGCGGGTTTCGGGCTTTTTGGCGCCTTCGAGCCAGCGCACATATTCGCGCTGGTGGGTGTAGGCCAGCTTGGCGAAGTAGGCGGCGGCGTTGGGCTCGGCGGCCAGCTTTTCGGCCAGGTCGGCGGGGGCTTCCATCTTGCGCTCTGCCACGTCGCGCGAAAGCGTGACGCGCACCGTGTCGCCAATGGTTTTGTCGATGGCCTTGCGGATTTGCTTCAGCATATGCAGGGCGTGGTGCCCATCGCCCAGCGGCGTGACGCTGCCCTGGTAGGGGTAGCCGTCGAAGGTGGCCTGCACGGGCACCCGGCCCCGCGTGCCGTAAACGTCGGGCACCGAAAAGGGGAGGACGATGAAAACGCCGCCATCGCCATCGCCGGCTTCTAAAACGGCTTCAAATTCGTGTTCGGGCTGCATGGCAAGAGGCTTTTGAGAATAGAAAGTATGGCTTGACTGAACAAAGGAAGCCAATTCCAGGTCAATCCGGCGCGGCGGCCACCGCTGGCCGCAGTGTAAGCGCAGCGAACTGCGGGCCGCCCCGTGGGGCGGGATTGTGACTCGCCACTACACCGCCCAAATTTCCTCGCCCCACCACCAACACTGCCTCCAAGCCCGCATAAAATGCCGCCGAAGAATGCACATAATCCTCGGCCCGATAGCAAATTCCGGCCCGCACCGGGTTCTGGTGGATGTATTCCAGCTTCTGCCGCGTCATGGCTTCCGATTGCCGCTCTACGTTGTGGCTGGGCTGCTGCCAAAGCTGAATGCGGGTATTACGCGGGTTAAATTCGCCTTGCTTGTGCAGAATCCATTCCAGCCAGCCCCGCCGGCTTTCCTGCTGATTGGTGTGGAGCGCCCGAAAGGCTCCCTTGGCCGTGCGTTTCTTGAAATCCCGCATGATATCGGACAAGACGTGGTTTTCAGCGGCGCGAGCTATCAGGTGCAGGTGGTTGGCCATCAGGCAATACGCGAATGGCTCCCGGCCTTTGTGGCGCTGGCAGTAGCGCAGGCTGTCGATAATAAGGTCTTTGTAGAGCGGGCGGGTGAAGACGTCAACCCATTCGACCACCGTGCAGGTGATGAAGTAGAGGCCTTCCTGGTTGTGAATGGGGCAGGCCATGTTGATAAAAAGTAGGGCTGGCGGGGTTGCCGCTTTGCGGCAGCGAGTTGCAAACCCGCCCCATCGGCAGGCCAGCAGTTATGCGCTTCGCGCTAAACTGCGGCCGGGGGCGCTTACCAGATGGCTACTTCGCGCAACACGCGCTGCACGGCATCCTCGTCAGTGGCGGCCACCACGCGCACTTCGCCAATGGCGTTGCCGTACAGCTGGTGCAGGCGGCGGCGCACGGCCACGTCGGGCACCAGAATGAGCGTGGCCCGGCGCATGGTCATCCGTTCCATTTCCAGCTGCCAGCCGTGCTCGGCCGGGTCGGGCAGGTCGGCCGCCAGGCTGGCCGCGTACAGCACCAGTGGCTGGCCGGAGCTGTTGCGGATTTCGAGCGCCGCCAGCCACGCCGGCCAGTTTGGGGCATAAATCACCCCGAAATCGGCGCGGCCCTGCACCAGCTGGGCCGCCCGGCGGGCGTACTGAATCATGCGGAAGTTCAGCCCCTCCGGCGCGGGCTTCCGCACCACAGGCGCGGCCGGCTCAGCGGCCGGAACCGGGGTCGGAACCGGAGCCGGAACAGCGGGCGCAACGGCTACCGGGGCTTCGGGCGCCGGGGCAGGCTCATCGGGCAGGAGGTCGTCTTCCGGGGCCGAAATGTCGTTGGCTTCGGCGGGGCCTACTTCCTCGGTGGGCTCGTCGAATGCTTCGGGGTGGTGCACGCGGGGCAATTCCGGGTCGGGGTCGAAGCGCAGGTCGCCAGCCTGCGGTCGCCCATTAGGCCGTAGTATAGTTGCGCTCCTTGGCCGAACAGGTAGCGCGGCGGGCTGCGTTTGGGTGGCCAGACCGGCTGCCACCGGCTCGGTAAATCCGGCGGGGCGGGGTGGAGCAGGCGGGGGTGGCGGGAAATACCGGGCTTCCGCCGAGCCAGCGTACGGCGCGGCCGGGGCCTGCCAGCTTGCCGTGGGCGGCGCGTGCTTGCCGGTGGGCCACTGGCTGCGGGCGGCCGCCGCTGGCTGGCTGCGCAGGCTGGCAACGGGCGGCCGCCGCGCCGTTTGCAGCGGCGCGGGACTGACCGGCGTCAGGTCATCGAGGCCCACGAGGCGGGATGTCGGTTGCGGCACGGCCATGGTTTTGGCAACGGCTGCCGGGCTGGGCAACAGGCGCACGCCGGGCATGGCCACGGCCGTATCCAGGGCGCCAATGGGCGCTTGGGGAGGAGTTGCGGCCTCCGTTATGGTCGTTTTAGGGCCGGTGGTAGGTTCGGCGGTAGGCGCAGGTGCTGCCTGGGGTATGATAGCGGCCCGGCCCGGCCCGGTAGCTTCGCCGGGGGGCAGGTGCGGATACACGGCCAGCACGGGCTGCTGCGCGGCCATCTGGTACACCAGCGGCAGGGTGGGGAGCAGGGCCGAGCCACCGAGCACCACCACATTGGGGTCAGCATCATCCCACGCCAGCAGCAAAACGGAAAATTCGGGCAGGGTCATGGGGGGTGGGGAAACTAAATATAGCCCCTGGCTGCGCTTATGGCGGCTGGGCGGCCAATCAATCCTCAATGCTACGCCATCCGGCCCATATCTTGGCAAAAAATCCGGTTCGGCCGGACCAGAAAAAAGTAACTTGCGTACTCAACCTTCACTTAACCGGCGTGGCCGGTCTTTTTTTGCCCGATTTAACGGAGCGTTTTGCCTTTTGCTTAGAATTAATTTATGGATACCACGATTCAGGAAAATAACTACATGGTGAACGACCTGGCGGCCAAAAGCCACCAGGAACATTATCCCGGCGAAATTATTCGGGCCGATGAGCTCGACGGCCACCGCTTCCTTTTTAATTGCCAGAACGGTGTGCGCTTGCTGCTGCACGTGCTCAGTGATAAGATTCTGCGCTTCCGCTACCTCACCGATGGGCCGCTCTCGTCCGACTTTTCCTACGCCGTGCCCGCCGATGCCACCGCCCGGCAGGAGCCCGCCATGGTGGAGTTCCGCGAAAAGCCCGACCACTACCGCCTCACCACGGCCCGCCTCATCTGCATCATCCAGAAGGAAAACCTGAAGGCCCGCGTGCTCGACCGCTCCGGCACCATCCTCAGCGACGACGAAAAGGGCTTCCACTGGGAGTACGACTACGACACCGGCAACGACATCGTGAAGATGAGCAAGCAGGTGCCCGCCGGCGTGCACTACTACGGCCTCGGCGACAAGCCCGACAACATGAACCTGCGCGGCAAGCGCTTCACCAACTGGGGCTCCGATACCTACGGCTACGTGAAGGGCTCCGACCCGCTCTACAAGAACATCCCGTTCTACCACGTGCTGCACCAGAAAATTGCCCACGGCATTTTCTTCGATAACACCTTCAAGGCCAGCTTCGACTTTGCGGCCGAGCGGGCCGACGTGACCAGCTTCTGGGCCCAGGGCGGCGAGCTGAACTACTACTTCATCTACGGCCCCACGCTGATGGAGGTGACCCAGGAATACACCCTGCTCACCTGCCCGCCCGAGCTGCCGCCGCTCTGGACGCTGGGCTACCACCAGTGCAAGTGGAGCTACTTCCCGGAGAGCAACGTGAAGGAAATTGCCAGCGGCCTGCGCGACCGCCAGATTCCCTGCGATGCCCTCTACCTCGACATCGACTACATGGAGGGCTACCGCTGCTTTACGTGGAGCAAAACGCACTTCCCCGAGCCCAAGCGCATGGTGCAGGAACTGGCCGAGGACGGCTTCAAAACCATCGTCATCATCGACCCCGGCATCAAGATTGACCCCGAGTACCCGGTGTACCAGGAGGGCATTGCCAACGATTACTTCTGCCGCCGCGCCGATGGCCCGCTGATGAAAGGCTCGGTGTGGCCCGGCCTCTGCAACTTCCCCGATTTCACCGCGCCCCGGGTGCGCGAGTGGTGGGCGGGCCTCTTCAAGGAGCTGGTGCAGGACATTGGCGTGCGCGGCGTGTGGAACGACATGAACGAGCCGGCGGTGTTCGAAAAAGGCACCTTCCCGCCCGATGTCCGCTTCGATTACGACGGCCACTCGGCCTCGCACCAGAAGGCCCACAACATCTACGGCATGCAGATGGCCCGCGCCACCAATGATGGCGTGAAGAAGTACAGCTACCCCAACCGGCCGTTCACCATCACGCGCAGCACCTACAGCGGCGGCCAGCGCTACTCCTCCGGCTGGACCGGCGACAACATTGCTTCCTGGGAGCACCTCTGGCTGGCCAACATCCAGTGCCAGCGCCTGAGCATCTCGGGCTTCAGCTTCATCGGGTCCGATATCGGCGGCTTTGTGGATACGCCCACCGGCGAGCTCTATGCCCGCTGGATTGCGCTGGGGGCCTTCCACCCGTTCTTTCGCACCCATTCCTCCGGCGACCACGGCGACCAGGAGCCCTGGAGCTTCGGCGATGCCGTGACCGACATCGTGCGCTCGTTCATCGAGCTGCGCTACCGCCTGCTGCCCTACATGTACACCGCTTTCTGGCAGTACGCCACCGAAGGCAAGCCCATGCTGCGCCCGCTCACCTTCCTCGACCAGAACGACACCGAAACCTACCTGCGCATGGCCGAATTCGGCCTCGGCGACAACCTGCTGGTCTGCCCCATCACCCAGCCCGGCGCCGAAGGCCGCTGGATGTACCTGCCCCGCGGCGACTGGTTCTACTACTGGACCGACGCGCCCACCGCCGGCGGCGCCGAAGTGTGGGCCAACGCCGACCTCACCCGCATTCCGCTCTTCGTGAAAGCCGGGGCCGTGGTCACCATGCAGCCCGTGCTGCAATACGTGGGCGAAAAAGTCATCGAGGAGCTCACCCTGCACGTGTATTACAAAAACGGCCGGGCCGAAAGCGTGCACTACGACGACGGCGGCGAGGGCTACGCCTACCGCGAAGGCCAGCGCACCGTGCGCCGCTTCACCGTCACCGGCTCGGCTACCGATTTGGTGCTCACCCAGGCCATCGAAGGCGACTACCGGCCCAGCTACGGCACCTACCGCGTGGTGCTGCACGGCGTGGCCGGCCCCATCACCGTCACCGCCGACGGCCAGCCCGCCGTCGTGACCGAGGCCACCCTGGAAACCGGCCTCACCCTGCCCAGCCTCGTGGTGGGCGTGGGCTTTGGCGAGGTGCGCGTGAACGTGGTGCCGCCGCCCGCGCCCGCCGTTAAAAAGCTGCCGGCCCCCGTTGGTGACGCCGTGCCGGTAGCCTAACGATGGCGCGGGGGCGTACTCCGCGCCATCTTGGGACCTCCTGCTGGCGCGCGTCCCCCTGCTGGCGCGCGCCAGCAGGGGCCAGCAGGGGGGCAGTTGCTTTATTTCTGCGCTAAAGCCCATTGATAATGTACGGCAAAGGTTTTACGAACAGATGTGTACTACTTGGCTTGCTTATATTCGCACGGCCAATCAGCCATTGCGCTGCACAGAATGCGCCAGTCGCTGCTGATAATGCAGCTACCTCGGCGCACGGCAGCCGGAAGCTTGTGCCGCGATATCGGTATTACCTGGGGGTTGAATATGGGGCGCAGGTCTTTTTGGTTACTTCCACCACGTACCCCATTCTATCGCCTGGCGTCTAATCTCGACCTGCTGGTGCAAGCCACTGCTAACCGCAACCTAACTGCCCCGGACTATGCCGCAAATGCCCGAAAGGTGAATTATGGCTATGAGGTGGGCCTGCGATATGGATTCAATATGGGTAAGTCAAGTAGGGAATGATAGTGTGGATGCTCCAATCAGGTGAAACCACAACAGGGCACCCCACGGGGTGCCCTGTTTCCTTCCAATCGACCCCGAAACTACACCTTGGGCGGCACCGCTCCCCCGCCCGGCGCGGGCGCATCCGTCACCACGTAGTCGGCGTATTTGCGGGCGTCGGTGGTGGCGTAGAGGGCCTTGGCGATGCCGCAGAGGTCGATAAGCTCGGTGTAGAGGGCGTTGCCGGCCAGGATGCGGCCGTCGGCGGCGCGGCCCCGGGCGGCTTCGGCGTCCTGCTGCTTGCCCAGGCGGTCCAGAAACTCGGTGGCCGAAGCGGCCAGCGTATCCAGCATGGCGGCGGTGAGGCCCTTGGCGGCGAATTCGGCCAGGTGGGCACGGCCCACGCGCACCACCCGCAGCAGGCCCACGTAGAGGTCGGAGGCGGGGCCATTGGTGAGGCCGGCGCTCCCGAACATCTTGTAGCTGGCCGAGCGCACGTCGTGCACCGTGCCCACGATGCCCATGATGGCTTGCAGCTCCGTCACGGCCTGGGTCTGCACCTTGTCTTTGGCGAGGGTGGTGTTCTGCCTGGCGGCATCGAGCTCGATGTCGGTGGGCAGGGCCTCGAAGTCCTGGCGCTGCTTGTCGAAGGCGGCCACGCGCGGGGCATCGACGCCGCGCGGGGCCAGCTCGGCGGCGTCGCGCACGAGGTAGCCGTGTTTGTCGAAACTGGTTTTAATCAGCTCGCTCTGGGCCATGTTGAAGAGGGGCGTGGGTTGCGTTTGGCGCATCAGCAAAAAGGAAAAAGGGGTACTGGGATAGACAACTAGCCCCAACCGCAGCCGGAGGTATGTCCAAGGTAGCGAAATGTTTCGCATTTGGCTCCGCCCGAGCCGCGCGGCCCATTAATCGGCCGGCGCATCCCTCCGCCGGCTCGGCGCATTCGGCTAAACGCTGCGTGCATGCCTCCGAATGCTCAGCGCACGCCTCCGAATGCTCAGCGCACGCTTCCGACCACTCAGCGCACGCTTCCGACCACTCAGCGCACGCCTCCGGACACTCAGCGCACGCCTCCGACCACTCAGCGCACGCCTCCGGACACTCAGCGTATCCCTCCGGACGCTCAGCGTAAGGTCTTTTGGGGGTTCGGAGGGGTGGGCGGGGTGTCGGGGTGGGCCCGGCCCCCGCCCGCCGTCGGCCGCCGCGCCCCCAGAATGGGCAACGTGGGGCCGGGGGCCGATGTGCTGGTGGAAGCCGCCCTGAACCAGCGCTGCTACACCAGCGGCGCGGCCACCGGTGGGCCGGCCCTGGCGCCCACCGTCGGGCTGGGCTTCCGCTACCGTTTCGGCCGCCTGCCCGGCCACACCAGCTACCTCTGAGGCGGAAGGAAAAAAGCGAATAGCCACGCAATAAAAGACCGGGGGCGGCGATACTACGGGCGGCCGTCTATTCCCCGGCTACCCCCGTTATGGCTACTTTTTCACGCGTGTGGTCCGGTGCATTATTGCTGGGTGCGTTGAGCTTCGGCGCCCGGGCACAGGAGGCTGCCGGGGCCGGTCCGGCACCAGGCTACCGGTGGTATGTTGGCGGGCTGGCCGCCTTTCAGACCTTTGCCACCACCTCGGTCTTCACGGCCCAGGAGGGCACCATTGGGCCCTTGTATGGGTATCTGGGCTATCAGATTACGCCGCATCTGGCGGTGCAGGGCGGCTACATGCAGCGCAGCCAGTCGCATGCGGACAGCTTCAGCGGGATAAACAACGCCGGGCAGCCGTTTACCTACGCCCAAACCGACACGTATTTTAATGCGGCGGTGCCGCTGCTGCTGCGCTTCCGGCTGGCCCGCCAGCCCGCGCACCGCCTGCACCTCGATGCCCTGCTGGGGGCCACGGTGTTGCTACACCACTATCACTATGAAAACAACAACACCGTGACCGGCCAGCCCACCACTCAGACCGAGCTTGACTTACGGGCGAAAAACGGGTACATCACGGGGGGGCTGAGCGTGGGTTTCACCCTCACGCCCCATCTGGAGCTTACGGCCGAGGCCACCAACAACTGGTACCTCAACGCGCGCGACTACTACCACTGGCAGGTGCAGCCGGGGGCCGGGATTGGCCTGCGCTACCACTTCAATGCGCGCCGGGCCGGGTAGCTCCGGTGGGATTGGTATGTCGGTGTTCCCCGCCCTGCTGGCGCGCGTCTGTGACGCACGCCAGCAGGGCCAGCAGGATGCGGAATGCAGGGTTGGCTACAAACCTGTCGCCGCGCTGCGGCTCGTCCGCAACTTTGGGTAGCCAGGTTACTTGCTTATTCCGTTCGGGCCCCGTCATTTGCAGCCTAGCCTTTCGTTCCCATGCCCGGCACCACCATCCAAGCCATCAGTATCTACAAGCTGCTTGTGCCGCTGCGCGAGCCGTTCGTGATTTCCCTCGGGCCGCTGCACGCGGTGCAGAACATCGTGGTGGTCATTCGCACGGCCGACGGCCACACCGGCTACGGCGAAAGCAGCCCTTTTCTCACCATCAACGGGGAGAGCGTGGATACGGCCTTCATCGTGGCGCAGTATTTTGCGCCCGCCCTCAAGGGCCGCGACGCCCTGGACCTGGCCGGGGCGCTGGCCGAGATGGACCGCATCATCTACGGCAACAGCAGCATCAAAAGTGCCTTCGACATTGCCCTGCACGACATTGCGGCCCAGCATGCGGGCCTGCCGATTTATGAGTTTCTGGGCGGGAATAACCGCAAAGTCCTGACCACCGACATGACCGTGAGCTTCGGCCCGCCCGATAAGATGCAGGCCGATGCCACGCGCTTTCAGCAGGAGGGCTTCCCGGCCATCAAGGTGAAGCTGGGGGGCAGCCTGGCGGCGGACGTGGCCCGCATCCGGGCCATTCGGGACGGCATAGGGCCCACGCACGCGCTGCGCATCGATGCCAACCAGGGCTGGCACACGGCCAGCAACGCCATTGCCGTGCTGCAAGCCCTGGGCGAATTCGACATTGAGCATTGCGAGGAGCCCATCCTGCGCCAGCATTTCATGGAGCTGAGCCGGGTGTCGGCGTCCTCGCCCATTCCCATCATGGCCGATGAAAGCTGCGGCGACGAGCACGACGCGGCCCGGCTCATTCAGCTGCGGGCCTGCCGGCTGCTCAACGTCAAGCTGGGCAAGTCGTCGGGCTTCCACCGGGCCCAGAAAGTGGCGCGCCTGGGCCAGGCCGCCGGCATGAAGCTGCAAGTGGGCGGCTTCCTCGAATCGCGCCTGGGCATGACCGCCGCCGCCCACCTCGCCCTCACCAACGACGCCATCCGGTACTGCGATTTCGACACCCCGCTCATGTTCGCAGAGGACCCCGTGGTGGGCGGCATTCAATACCAAGCCGGCGGCGTGGTGGCGGTGCCCACCACGCCGGGCCTGGGCGCCACCATCGACGAAGCCTACCTGCACCACGCCGAGCAGGTGCATTTCTGATGAGGCGGGCCTGGATTCGACTGCTGCTATCGGGGGCGCTGGCGCTGCTGGCCGGGCCGGTGGCGGCGCAGCTGCTGCCGAATCCGCTGCGGCAGCTGTTGCGGCACGACACCACCGGCCTGGGCCGCGTGCTGGCCCACCCCGGCCCGTACCACCTGCAACTTTTGTACACCCGCATCCGGCGCGACGCGGCCGGCACGCCGCATTTCCGGAGCTACGGCTACCGGCTGCGGCCCCGCGAATACTTCTACCCCGCCAGCGCCGTGAAGCTGGCCGCCGCCGCCCTGGCCCTGCAAAAGCTGCGGGCTTTAACCGAAAAAATCCCCGGCCTCATGCCGGAATCGGTGATGCTCACGGACTCCGCCTTCGCGGGCCAGACGCCGGTGCGGCGCGACACCAGCAGCGCCAGCGGCCGGCCCACGCTGGCCAACTACGTGCGCAAAGCCCTACTCGTGAGCGACAACGACGCCTTCAATCGCCTCTACGAATTTGTGGGCCCCGAAGAGCTGAACCGCGAACTGCAGCGTCTCGGCCTGCGCCACAGCCGCCTGCTGCACCGCCTGGCCGTGGGCGACCAGGAGCCCGCCAGCCGCCACACCAACCCCGTGGCTTTCTACGCCGATACCACCGCCACGCAGCTGCTTTACCAGCAGCCGGCCGGGTACTACGCCGGCCCCTGGCCCCGGCTGACTCTGCGCGATGAAAGCATCGGGCGAGCCTACGTGAAGGGCACCGAAGTAGTAAATAAGCCCATGGATTTCGGCCAGCGGAATACGTTTTCGCTGCCCGACTTGCAGCGCCTGCTCCGGGCCGTGCTCTTTCCCGAAACCGTGCCGCCGGCCGAGCGTCTGCGCCTCCAGCCCGACGATTATGCGCTGCTGCGCGCCGCTCTGTCGCAGCCGCCGGGCGAAAGCATCCACCCGCGCTACGACAGGGCGCATTTCCCGGATACCTACGCCAAATTCCTGCTGGGCGGGGGCGGCCTCGCGCCGTTGCCGCCGGGCGTGCGGGCGTTCAATAAAATCGGCCAGGCCTACGGCTTTCTCATCGACAACGCCTACGTGGAAGACCGCGCCAACGGCGTGGAATTCCTGCTCAGCGCCGTGCTGTATGTGAACGCCGACGGCGTGCTGAACGACGACAAGTACGAGTACGACGCCATCGGCCTGCCCTTTCTGCGCGACCTGGGCCGCCGCGTGTACGAAGCGGAGCGGCGGCGGTAGGCCGGAGCGCCGGCCGGGCGCCCAGGCGTTAGTCGGGGGTGAGGCGCGGGCCGGCGGGAATCATGCTGTGCTTGCGCAGCAGGGCTTCGCGCTCGGCCGGGGTGGGGTCCTTCAGCTGGCGCGCTTCCAGAAAATACGCTTCCATGGTGCCGGCGGGCTGGTGCAGGATGATGAGCCGGCCGGGTTCCTCGCTGGTTTTGACGAAGGCGTGGGGCACGCCGAGCGGGCCAAAGAGCGAATCGCCCGCCTTCAGCCGAAACAGCTCGGTGCCCACCTGAAACTTGAATTCGCCGCCCGTCACAAAAAACCACTCGTTGAGGTTGGTGTGGGTGTGCAGCAGGGGCCCAATCTTTTCGAAGCGGGTCGTGTCGTAGATGCTCATGCCGCCGTTGGTGTCCTGGCCCGACACCTTCAACTCGAAGCGGGCCCCCAAATACGTGAAGCTTTGCCCGAACCGGTCTTGCCCGGCGTCCACTTTCACGCCTTTGGTTGGGCCTGGGGCGGCCAGCAGCAGGTTTTCCAGCCCCGGTACTGCGGGCAAAAGCAGCGGCAAAGCCAGGAATGCACGGCGTTTCATCGCGTAGGCAAGTCAGTAAGATGGAAGGTTATCGGGTGGGGTACATTGTCCGGCGGGTGCCCGCCGCGCCCGCAGGCGGCCGGGTGGCTTAGCGCGCCAGCTTTTGCGTCACGGTGCCGCTGGGGGTAAAAATCTGTATGGTGTAGAGGCCGGCCGGCAGGGCGCTCAAATCGAGGGAGCGGGTGGGGGCGGCGGCCCTGGGCGGAGCGGCTTCGCGCAGTACCACGCGGCCGGTGGCGTCGAGCACGGCGAGGGGCGCGGCCAGCAAGTCGGGCTCGGCGCTGCTGAGCTGGTAGCGGCCGTCGGGGCTGGGGTTGGGGAAGGCGGTGAGGGCGGCGCTCAGGGCCGCGTCGCGGGTGGCCGTGGCCGTGCCAGTGAAGGAAATATCGTCAATCCGCAGCGTGGTGCCCGTGGTCACGGTCCGGGAATTGCCCGAAATAAAGACCATCGATACCGAATCGGGGGCCAGCCCCGAAGTGTATTGCAGCGGCAAAGTGACCGGGGCATAGCTGGCGGCCGGGACCGAAAACACGTAGCTGGCGCCGGCCACGAGGGTGGCCGCGCCATTCACCCGGCGGGTGAGCAGCACGTACATGGCCGCCGAATCGGCCAGGGCCTGCGTGCCGCTGAGCTCGTAATAAAACTGCAAGCTCCGGGGCCGGCCCGTGAATGGCACGCCGCCCAGCCCGGTAAAACTGCGGTTGAGGGTGGTGCCCAGGATGAGGATGCCGGGAAACTGAGCAACGCCCGCCACGGCCTGCGTCTGCAGCTGGGCCGCAAAAGAGCCTCCGTGCGCCACCGTGGTTTTCGTCACCGTGCCCGTGGGAAAAATGCCACCGATGAAGTCGTCGGTGGTCAGCCAGTTGGACGGCACCTCCCGGCCGTTGCGCGTCACCCACGTTTCGAGGTTGCTGTTGGGAAAAGTTTGGGCCGGGGCCGGGGCGGCGCCCAATAGGCCCGCGCCGGCCACCAGGAGGCGCAGGAGGTGGATAGTTGTTTTCATGAGACAGGGAAGAAAGGGTGAGGCAGTGCCAGGGCCCCGCCAGGGCAAACGCACCCGCTTGCCGGCGTCCTATAAAGATATATTAAATTTAATATTTAATTGTAGCTTGAACAGTGGTCTAAAGGCTCGATTCAGCCACCGGCCCGGGACTGCGGGCCGATTCCCCGGGGCCGCCCAAAACCAAAACGGCCACCCCGAGGGGCGGCCGTTGGCAACGCTGGAAGAGGGGTGGGCGGGCTTATTTCACCACCAGTTTTTGCACCACCGTGCCTTGCTCGGTGTGCAGCTGCAGGGTGTAGAGGCCGGCGGCCTGGTCGCCCAGGGCAACTTCGCGCAGGGCGGCGGGGCTGGCTTTGGGGCCTTGCAGCACCACGCGGCCGGTGGCATCGGTCACGGTGAAGGGGGCGGCCAGCAGGGCGGGCTGGGTGGTGTTCAGCGTGAAGCGGCCGTCGGTGCTGGGGTTGGGCGCCACGCTCACGGCGGCTTGCAGCTCGGCGTTGCGGGTGGCCGTGACGGTGCCGATGGTCACGTCATCCACAAACAGCTGCGTGCCCACCGTGGGGTGGCTCGTGTTGCTGGAAAGGAAGGTAAGGTGTACCGAATCGGGCGCGGCGGCGCTGGAGTAGGTGATGGGCAGCGTGACCAGCGTGTAGGTAGCTACCGGTGGCAGCAGCACGCCCCGGAAAGCTACTTCCTGGGTGCTGCCGGCCACGTTGTGCGTGAGCGAGAAGAAGATGGCCGCCGAGTCGCTGGCCGCCGCCGCCCCCGTCAGCTTGTAGTAGAACTGGATTTGGGTGGGCCGGCTGGTGTAGGGAACCCCGGTAATCTCGGCGCCGTCGGACGAGAAATTAATCTGGCTGCCCAGCGCCATAATGCCCGGCAGCGTAGCCGAAGCGCCCTGGAGCGTGTAGAGCTTGTTGGTCAGCAGGGCCGCATACGTGCCGCCGTGGGCGTCGGTCGTTTTGGAAACGGTGGTCGTGCTGTTTGGCAAAGACCCAAAAAAGTCGCCGTACAAGTCGTCGGTCGTCTGCCAGTTTTGGGGCGCCTCCACGCCCGTGCCCACGGCGGTAGTCCGCTGCGTCCAGGTTTCGAGGTTGAGGTTGGGAAGGGCCTGGCCCTGGGCTGAAGCAGCCAGGCCGGTGCCGGCCACCAGGGCCAGCGCAATACGGGTAAAAGCTCTCATAAGCTTAAAAAGGGGAAGAAAGTGAGGTAATGTGTACGACAGTACGCCCCAAAGATACCCGCATTCACCCCCAAAAAGCCGCTTAAAACGACAGAAACCTGGTTTTTACCGACGTCTATACCCAAACTAGGCTTGCAAAGCCACCGGGCATCGCACCTGCGGGCCGGGCAGTCAGCCAAAAGTAAACGGGTTGTCAGTTGTCATTCAAATGATTATTAGCCTGCTAACAACTTAATAGCTACTCCACCACCAGGCGCCGGGCCTGCCCGCCGCCGCGCACCACGTAGATGCCCGGCGTGAGGCGGGCGGGCAGCACCAGCTGTAGCAGCCCGCTGGCGGGCAGAGCCCCGGTGAGCAGCAGCCGGCCGGTCAGGTCGAATACCTGCACGGCCTGGCCGGAAGGCAGGCCCGCTACCGCCACGGTGCCGCGCGCCGGGTTGGGCCACACCCGCAGCTGGGCGGCCAGGCCGCCGGGCACGGCCACGGCCCGCACCGGCGAGAAGGTTTCGGCCCCGGTCTGGTCCAGCTGGCGCAGGCGGTAGTACACAGCCGGGCCGGGGTAAGTGGCCAGGGAGCCGTCGTCGAACTGGTACTGGCGGGGGCTCACGCTGCTGCCTTGGCCCGCTACCCACCCCAGGCGGCGAAAAGAGGCGCCGTCGGCGGAGGCCTCAACGGCGAAACCGGCGTTGTCTTTCTCCGAAGCCGTGGCCCAGGCCAGGTGCGCCGTGGCTGCCCGCACCTCGGCTGTGAAGGCGGTGAGCTCTACGGGCAGGGGCACGGCGGCGCCGGAGAGGGTGAGGTTGGCGTTGTTGATGGCGAAGAAGACGTTGTCCAGGGCCTGGATTTTCAGGCGGCCCTGGGTCGTGGTCGCGTTAGGCAGCCGGATTTGTTCGGTGCCATCGTTGGCGGTGCTGGCCAGCAGCACGGTGGGAAAGGTGAGGCCGCCATCGGTGGAGAACAGGACCTGCACGTTGGCGCAGCTCACCGGGGCCTGGTCGGTGCCAAGCACGCTCCAGGCCAGGTTGTAGAGGCTGTTGGGGGCGGCGGTGAAAGCGGCGCTGGGGGTGGTGACGGCAAACGGGCCGGCGGCGGCCACGGCCAGGGCCACGTTGGCCCCGGCCACGCCGCCCCCGCCGCTGTGGTTGTCGCGGGCCGTGAGGCGGAAATTGAGGGAACGGGCCACCTGGGGCAGTATTTCGCCCAGCGAAGCCGTGTTGCTCAGAATGGAAGTCAGCGCCGGAAACGTGCGCACCGGGCTGGCCACCGGCGCAAAGCTGCGGAACAGCGGCGGCCCACTCACGTCGGTGGCCGCGCCTGCCAGCCCGCTGGGGTTGCCGGTGTCCAGCTCTTCCCAGGAGTAGGTAAGGGCGTCGCCGTCGGGGTCGGTGCCGCTGCCGGCCAGGGCGAAGGGCGTGCCCAGCGGAATGGTGTAGGTGCTGGGCGGCACGGTGAGGCTGGGGGGCTGGTTGCCGGTGGCCGTGGCGGAGCCGCAAGCACTCCCCAGGTCGGTTATAATGGCGCTGAGGCTGCCGGCGTGGAAATAGGTGATGCCGGCCCCCACGTTATCGGGCGAGCAGCGGCTGTCGTACGACATGATGGTGTTGCCCGCGCCCGGCTCGTAGGCCAGGCCCGCGCTGCGGTTGCCGCCGCTGCAATTGCCCTGGTCGCCGTTGAACGTGTGGGCCGACCCGAGCTGGTGGCCCATTTCGTGGGTGGTTACCGTGGCCATCAGGCCGGGCGAGGCCCCGGTAGAGGCCCCGCCGCCCTTGAAAGCATCGAGGCACGTCACGCCAATGTAGGCCACGCCGGAGTAGCCCCCGGCCCGGTAGCCCAGCACGTGGCCGATGTCGTAGTTGGCGCTGCCAATCACGGTGTTGATAGAAGCGCGGCTTTCATCAATCATGGTGCCGGGGGTGCTGTTGGTATAAGGGTCGGTGGTCGGGTCGGTGTAAATGAGGAGGTTGTTGCTGCCAATGAGCTGCAGGCGCACGGCCAGCTCCCGCTCATACACGGCGTTCAGGGCACTCACCAGCGTGACGAGGCTGGCCATCGTAGTGACCAGGCTGTTATTGCCAAAAGCCGGGTTCTGGTAATATTCGCCGGTGGTGGCCAGGGCCAGGCGCAGGGTGCGCAGCTGGCTGCCGTAGGGCGCAGGCGGCAGGGGGGGAGTGCCGCCCAGGGTGCGCAGCGCCCGGCCCGGTACCGGCAGGGCCAGGCAGTCGAAATCGAGCGGGGCATCGGCCTGGCTTTGGTAGCGGCTGGCAGCGCTGGGGTCAGCCAGTATGCTGAGCGGGCCGGTGGGGGTGAGCACCTGGGCGTGCAGGCCGGCGGGCGTCGTTTCCAGGCGCACCGTGGTGGCAAAGTCATCGAGCGCCCGGCCGGCGTAGGTCTGAATCTGGGGGTAGCGGGCGGCCAGCGCCGGGGCCATCACCGGCACCCGGGAAATGGCGAAGCGGTGCAGCGTGCCGTCGGGAAAGGGCAGCTCCAGGGCTACGGCTTTGGCGGGCTGCGTTTCGGGCGGGGCCAGGGCCAGGCGGGCGGCCAGCTGGGCGGCATCCAGCACGAACCAGCTGGCCGGCGCCAGGGAGGCTGCCGCGCCGCGGGCCAGCGGCGGGGGCACCGGCTGCCACAGCGGGGGGGGCGCCTGGCCGTGGGCTTCCCCCACCAGCAGCAGGGTGGTGATAAATACGAAGAAAACTGCCCGGTAGCCGTTGCGCATAGCCAAATAATTACCTGATAATACATTGCCTGAACCCCAACATAGCGGCCAAGGCGGCAACTGGCAAAATCCAAAAATTGCCAGCTGCCATTCAGAGAATAGCAAAGCAACGCATAACGCAGGATAGTTCACGTAAACCGCTACGCAATTATTTTTGAATCGGAAGCAGATTAGTTAATAGCAATAGGTAATTATTAGAAAAATTAAATTTGTTCCCAGCAAGTTGCTGCCTCAGGCAGCGTGCCGGGCGACCCCGATGGCTTCAGGTTTCTTCTTTTTTTGCTTCCGGAAGTGTGGCCTGCTGCCCCGGCCAGGCCCGCTACAAAAAGCGCGCTTTGAGCGCCGGCGTGGGCAGCATGCAGCTTTCTTCCCGCCCAAACCACCGGTAGCGGTGGCGGGCAATGAAGCGGTAGACGGCGTCGCGCCAGGCGCGGGGCAGCACCCAGCCCAGCGCGGCCAGCCGCCACCCGCCACCCAGCCCGCGGGCAATTCGGAGCACGGCCGTAGAGTGGGAATACAGCTGCCCCCCGCTCAGCAGCAGCACCGATTCGGGCTCGGCCGGCAGGGCCGCAGGCGCAATGCCCTGGGCGGCCAGCAAGGCGCGGGCGGCGTCGCTTTGCAGGGCGGCGAAGCGGAAGTGGGCGTTGGGGTCGTGGCGAATAACGAACTGCACGAAGCCGTTGCAGAGGTTGCACACGCCGTCGAACAGGATGGTATCGGGAGCGGTATCGGGCATGGGAAGGATGGCAAGGCCGGCAGTTGGTCCTTAACGGCCCGGCCGGTATCGGGTTGGGCCGGCGCAGGAAAAGTGCCGATGCGGAACGGATAAGGGCGGGTAAAAAACTGGTTTTGTCTGCTTGCTACGTAGTTATGCGGGCGAAAATACGGGTTTATGCGGCGGTTGGCTGCCTGGGCTTGTCCGTATAGCTACCCAGTCAACCAACCTTGCAATCCGATGCTCATCAAAAAAACCTCTGTGTTCGGGGCGGCATTTGCCATCAGCACCGCTCTGCTGAGCGCCTGCAACGGCAACAAAACCAGCACTACCGAAACCAGTACCTCGACCACTACCCCGGCCGGTTCCTCAAGCTCCACGAGCATGACCAGCGACTCGACCAGTACCATGAGCGGCACCACCAGCGGTGCTATGGACACCATCAAGCGCTGAGCACCAGCGGCTCGACCACGCGCTAAGCGGCGCTTTACGCATTCTTTTTAGCAAGGCGAAAAGGCGGGGTGCGCCAATGACTAGCTTTCCGTCTTGTTGGGTAGTAGCCGGTTTCGGCCCAAAATTTCCGCCAATCTATGGACCGTGCTCCGTTTCTATCCCAACTCGTTCAGGAGCCCGAACCGGTCGTGAGTGAGTCCCCGGCCGCTTCCACGCCGGGTTTCTGGAGCGTGTTGCGGCGGCCGTTTGTGCTCGATTTGCGGGCGCTGGCGCTGCTGCGCATGGCCACGGCCGCCGTAGTACTGCTCGATTTGGCCATTCGCAGCACTGATTTGGAGGCCCATTACGCCAACATGGGCGTGCTGCCCCTGCCCGCGCTGCTCGACCACGCCTGGACGCCCTACCAGTTTTCATTGCACGCCGCCAGCGGGCTGTGGCAGGCCCAGGCCGCGTTGTTTGCGCTGGCGGCCGGGCTGGCCGGGGCGCTGCTGGCCGGCTACCACACGCGGCTGGCTACGGTGGCTTCGTGGGTGTTGCTGGTGTCGGTGCAAAACCGCAATCCGCTCATCTGCCAGGGCGGCGACGACCTCCTGCGGATGCTGCTGTTCTGGGGGATTTTCCTGCCCTGGGGGCGCGTGTGGTCCTGGGATGCGCGCGCCCGGCCGGCCCCCGAGCGCCTTGACTATTTCAGCGCGGCCACGGTGGCCTACATCGTGCAGCTGGCGCTGCTGTACTGGTGCACCGCCCTGCTCAAAAACGGCCCCGAATGGACCCAGACCGGCACGGCGCTCTACTACGCCTTCAGTCTCGACCAGCTGCTGCTGCCCGTGGGGCGGCTGCTTTATCCGCACCCGGACCTGCTGCGCTTCCTCACCTTTGGCACGTATTATACCGAACTGCTGCTGCCGTTTGCGCTGTTTTTGCCGGTGGGCGTGGCCCGGTGGCGGCTATTGGTGGTGGGGGTGCTGGTTGGGTTTCACCTCGGCATCAGCCTTACGCTGTACGTGGGCCTGTTTTTCCTGGTGAATATGGCGTCGGTGCTGGGCCTGCTGCCGCCCGTGGCCGTGGATTGGCTGGAGGCGCGCCTGCTGCCGCACGCGGCGCGGCTCCGGCGCTGGCGGCCGCGCCTGCCCGCCTGGCAGGCCCCGTGGCGGCTGCGCCTGGAACGCACCCGCGAACCCTCGGCCGGGAGCCGGCAGCTGCTGCGCGACGTGCGCGAAACGCTGGTGGCCGTGGTGCTGGCCTACGTGTGCTGGTGGAACCTCGACGACGTGGCCGTGCTGCGGCCGGCGGGCCGGCTGATGGCGGCGCCGGTGCGCTGGTTTGGCTATCTTTTTCGCGTCGACCAGCACTGGGGCATGTTTGCGCCCACGGTGTTCAAGGACGATGGCTGGTACATTCTGGAAGGCACCACGGCCGACGGCCGCCAGCTCGATTTGAACCGTGGCGGCGCGCCCGTGCGCTACGCCAAGCCGGCCGCGGTGGTGGCCTTGTTCAAGAACGACCGGTGGCGCAAGTATTCCGAGAATTACCTCTTCGTGAGCAATGCCTGGATGCGGCCCTACTACTGCAATTACCTGCTGCGCATCTGGCACGAAAACCCTGCCCATGCGCCGCTGCGGCATCTTTCGGTGGTGTACATGAAGGAGGAGTCGCTGCCCGACTACCGGGTGGCCAAGCCCGTCCGCGAAGTGCTGTGCGACTGTGAAATGCCCGCGGAAACTCCCGCTCTGGTAAAAAATACGGAATAGGAAATAAGTAGTTTTTGGGCGGAAATACGAATAAATCGCGCAGCTAACGCTCGTATAGTCACAGAGTCAACGGTAGCAATACCTTTCTTTTTACCAATCCCATGCCCTATGAAACGTAAATGGCTTTCTGTGCTGACCGGCGCCGTTCTGTGCTCGTCGCTCACTGTTTTCAGCGCTTGCACCACCTCTGAAAATGCCGGCTCCACCAGCGGCACCACTTCGGGCAGCACCTCCGGCACCACGGACGGCACCACTACGGGTACCACCACCTCCGGCGCTACTACCGGTACCACTACTACCGGTACCACTACATCCGGCACCACTACTACCGGCACCACATCCGGCACCACTACCACTGGCACGACTTCGGGCACCACTACCACTGGCACTACCACCAGCGGCACCACTACCTGATTTGCCAAGTGCTGAGATAGCAACAAGGGCCATATCCCTCCTCGGATATGGCCCTTTTATTTCCCTTGGCCGCCCCGCCTTCAGGCCCACTGCTTGAGGTACTGAAACACCTCGGGGTGGGTGAGCAGGCCGCCGTGGTGCTGCTGGCTGAACACGGCCGTGCGCACCTGGGCACCGGCCGGCAGGGCGACCTCATCGCCAAAGGTGGCGTGGCCGCGGGCGCTGCCCTGGCCCACCAGCCCATCGCCAAAGTATTCGCGCAGGGCCGAGGGCCGGGTCGAGCGCAGCCACGCGCCCATGAGAATGTGGTAGCGCACGCCGGGCAGCGGCGGCACGGGCGTGCGCGGCGGCGTGAGGTCGTTGGCGTGGGCGTCCTGCCAGTCCTCGTCCACCAGAATGGAGTAGCGCAGGTCTTTGATGCCGTTGCTGCGCTGGTTGAGGGCCTTGCTCAGGAAGCGGGTGGGAAACAGGTTGATGCGCTCCAGCAGCCGCGCCGTGAGGTGGGAGTTTTGTTCCAGCCACGAGCCATCGTTGGGCGTGCCAATGAGGAAGACCGACCGCAGATGGGCCAGCCAGGGCGCGGGCGTTGCGCTTAATGAGGAATTGGGAATGAAGAATGAGGAATTATCGGTGGCTGGAGCTTTGGGTACCGGCCTCAATTCTTCATTCTTCATTCCCAATTCTTCATTAAGCGCAGCGTAATACCCCGCGCTCCGGATAATGAGCCCGCCCATGCTGTGGCCCACCAGCACCAGCTCGCCGATGGCGTCGGGGTAGGTATTTACCAGCTCGGTGAGCAGGCGGCTGAGCTCGCGGCCGTTTTCGGAAAGGTGCAGGCCGGAATTGAAGCGCAGGTACAGTGCCCGGACGTGGGTTTCCTCGGCCAAACGCGGGCCGTAGCGGCGGCTGCCGGGCGGGTCCTGGAAGCCGGTTTGCCAGATGAGCTCATCGCCCATCAGGCCGTGCACGAACACCACGGTTTTCTGGAGGGGCTCGGCGAGGCGCAGGTCGGCCACGGCCACGTCCTGCCCGCCCCGCCGGAAGCTCAGGCGGATGGCGCGCGGGTCGAAGCGGGCGGCCAGTTGGTCGCCCAGGGCCCCGTTCAGCACCGGCAGAAAGAAATGCTGGTGCGCCTTGCCCGACCGCACGAGGTAGCCGGCGCCGCGCACGGGCAGGAGGGCGGCCCGCCCCACGGCCCCCAGGGCACGGCGGAAGCGGGACGGCTGGCGGGGGGCGGAATCGGACATAAGCAGGAAGGCCGGGCGGCCGTGAGGCGGGAATGAAGCCCGAAAGTAGCGCCACCCCCGATATTCCGTTGGCCTTCCGCCCGAAATCAACGTACTTTGCATTCCCAATCCCTAGCACCACTTCATGAAGCTTTCTTCCCGTTTCGCCCTGGCCCTGCTGCTGGGCACTGCCCTGGCAACCACGCTTTCGTCCTGCGATAACCGCTGGAGCCCCGGCGAAAATACCCAATTCAAGCGCGGTTTTTCTAACCCTCCCGGCTGGCACACGGCCGATATCAGCCGCGACAGTATCAATAACCAGCAGAAAGCGCCAGCCGCCACGGGCGAGGGCTCGGCCACGGCCATCAAAAACGGCACTACTCAAGACAAGCTGAATTCGGCCCCGGCCGGTGCCAGCGCTTCTTCGCCCCAAACCGCCAGCGGCCAGATGGCCCCGGTGGACCAGGCCCAGCCAAAAAAATAGCACCTCGTTGCTTCGAACGCAAAAAGCCCGCTGCCATCCCGGTGGCGGGCTTTTTGCGTTCGAGGCAACGAGGTGCTCGCGGCACCCGCCGAGCCTTATTCCGCCACCGGCGGCTGGCCCGGCCGGGCGTAGCCAAAGCGCACCGGCGGCTGCACTGCGTGGTAGCCGTCGAGGCCGGAAATGCAGGCATCGGCCAGCGCCACGAGGTCGAGGGTGCCGTCTTCTCGCAGGCCTTCTTCGCGCAGATAAATGTGCTCTACGGTGCCCACCAGCAGCACCGTGCCGTTGCTGATGTGGTGCTCTTCCAGCAGTCGCAGGCCGATGCTGAGCGGGCTTTCGGCTACGTAGGGCGCGGGGAAATCGCCGCGGAACACGGCCGTGAAGCCGCATTCATCAAACTCCGAAACGTTGTCGGGGAAATTGGCGGAGGTGTAGTGGGCTGCGGCCGCCAGCGCCACGGGCACGTGGTTGAGGGTATAGCAGCCGCTGGCTTTGAGGTTGGCGTAGGTGTGGCGGGGCACGGTGGTGGGCCGGGTGATGATGCCCAGCAGGGGCGGGTCGGAGCCCAGGTGCAGGGCCGAGCTGAAGACGGCCAGGTTGGTGCCGCCGTCGGGCGCGGCCGTGCCCACCAGATTAGCGGGCTTGAAGCCGGGCAGGCCGTTGACGAGGTTGAGGCGGTAAATCTTTTCGAACGCCTGGATGTCGGCGGCGGTGAGGTGGCGCATGAAAGGTCAGTTGGCAGTTAGCAGGGAACAGTTAGCAGATAAGGCTTCCGAACTAAAATTGTTCACCGCTAATTGTTCCCTGCTAACTGAAATTAGCGTTCCAGCTTGAAGCCGGGCTCGCGGGCAGGGGGGGCGGTGCGGTTGGCCACGGCCCAGCCGGTAAGGTACATCCACTGGGTCATGCGCGTCAGCTTGGCGTAGTCGATGCGGCTGGCTTCGTCGCGCGGGGTGTGGTAGTCGGGGTGCAGCAGCGAGGTGTACATGATGGCCGGGATGCCCAGGCGGGCGTAGGGCAGGTGGTCGGAGCGGAAATACCAGCCTTCGGGGTGGGTGGCCTTGTCCCATTCGGTGTCGAGCTTGAATTTGGGGCCGGCCTGGTTGGCCGCCAGGGCCGTTGTTACCAGGTCCGAGGAGTTGAGGTGCGGCGGAATGGAGCCCAGCAGGGCGGCGCTATCGGCCACGTTGCGGCCCATCATCTCCGCGTTCAGCACGGCCACGATGCTGGCCTGCGGCACCGTGGGGTTGGCCGAGTAGTAGCGCGAGCCCAGCAGGCCGCGCTCCTCCGCGCCGTGGTACACGAACAGCGCCGAGCGCCGGGCCGGCTGCTGCTTAAAGGCCCGCATGATGGCCAGCAGCGCCGCGCAGCCGGTGGCGTTGTCGTCGGCGCCGTTGTAAATTGAGTCGCCGGCCACGGGGGCGCGCACGCCGTCGTGGTCCTGATGGGTACTGAAAAGGACGTATTCTTTCTTCAGCTGCGCATCCGTGCCGGGCACTTTGGCCACGATGTTGACCGTGGGATAGAGGAAGCTTTCTACTTTCAAATCGGTGCTGAATTGCTGGCCGGCCTGCTGCACCCAGTCCTTGGCCGATTCGGGCAGCAGGATGATGGGGGCCGTGTCCACCATCTTGGTGTTGGGGTCGCCGGGCAGGCCATAGCGCCCGCGCTCGTAAATGTGGCCCCAGTGCTCGTACACGGCCTGCGCCCGCGAATCGGAAACAAAAATCACCGCCGCCGCGCCGGCCTTCATCAGCTCCACCGACTTGTCGCGCAGGGTGGCCGTCAGGAAGCGCCGAAAGCTCAGGTCGGCCGTGGGTTGGCCCGAAAACAGCAGCGCCACGGCCTTGCCTTTGAGGTCGATTTTGGCCATCTCCGACGCGGTGCCGGTGCCCACATACACCAGCGGCGCCGTGACGGCGTAGGTGGTGGGTGCGAAAACCAGGGCGTCCTGGTTCGGCTTCAATTGGTGCGTGCCGATGCTCAGGCGGCTGGCCTTGGTGAGGCGCGTGCGCTGCAAATGGAACCACTGGAAATAGGTGCCGTCGTCGCCGGCCGGCAGCAAGCCAATGGCGCGAATCTGCTCGGCGAGCCACACCGAGGCTTTCAGCTCGTCGAGCGTGCCGCCCTCGCGGCCCCGGAAATGGTCGCCGGCCAGGGCAAACAGGTCGCGCTTGATATCGGCTTCGTGAATGGCGCTTTCGGCGGTGGTGGCTTTGGCAGCGGTTTTGGCGGCTGGTTTTTTCTGGGCGGAGGCGGCCAGCGGCGCGGCCAAAGCCAGGCCCGCTACCAGCAGGCGCAAAGTGAAGCGGAATAGTCTTTTCATGAATAGCAGGAAAGTGAATGGATTTGTACGTAGCTGGCAAAAATGGTGCTGCCAGGCTTGCAGCGGTGCAATAGCCGGGCCGCCCGAAGTTCATTGCCCGGCCCGTTTCATTTGGCGGTGGGCGCGGTGTCCGGCCGCAGGTATTCATCGAGCCATTCCAGCCAGAGGCGGTTCCATTCGGCGCTGCGCACGGGGTCGCCGGGGACGTGGGCCGCAATGGGAAACGCCACGAAGCGCACCGGTACGTGATTGTCTTTCAGGGCGTGGTAGAATTTATAGGCGTTGGCGATGGGCACGCGGTAGTCGCCCACGTTGTGCAGGATGAGGGTGGGCGTGCGCCAGCGCGTGGCCCGCGAAATGGGGGACTGCACCCGGTACCGCGCCAGGTTTTCGGCGCTCAGCCAGGGCGAGGGGCCGTAGTGCACGGCGTTGGCGGCGTTGTTGTCGCTCAGGTTGTAGCTGTCGAGCAAATCGACCACGGCGGCCCCGGCCACGGCGCAGCGCCAGCGGCGCGGCTCGCCCATCAGCCAGGCCGTCATAAAGCCGCCGTAGCTCGCGCCGCTTAGCGCAATGCGGCTGGTGTCGACCCAGCCGCGCCGTTCCAGCATGGCAATGCCGGCCAGCACGTCGCGCCCCGGCCCGGCCCCCGCATCGCCCCGAATGGCCCGCTGGAAGGCGTAGCCCAGGTTGTCGCTGCCCCGGTAGTTGGGCTGAAACACCACGTAGCCGTGCGCCGCCACCGCCTGCCCCAGCCCGTAAAACGCCACGCGTGAGGAATTGGAGGGCCCGCCGTGCATCATCAGCACCAGCGGGTATTTTTTGGCCGGGTCGAAGTCGGGCGGGTAGGTCAGGATGCCGTTGGGCCGCAGGTTGTCCGAAGTCCAGTCCACGGTTTCCATGCGGCCCAGGGCCAGGGCAGCGGTTTCGTGGTTGAAATCGGTGAGGCGGCGCGGCGCGGACTTGGGCGAGGCCAGGTAGTACAGCTCGGCCGGGCGGCCCGGCTCGCTGGCCGTGAGGGCCATAGAATTGCGGCGGCCCACCGACATTTCCACCCAGTAGCTGCCATTGGGCGACACCGCGCCCAGCGGCAGCTTGCGGCTCCGGCCGGTCAGCTCCTGCTGCCAGATGGAAACGCCGGCTCCGTCGTTGCCGCCCACCAGCAGGCTTTTGCCATCGGGGCTCCACAGGGCGCGTTGCAGATTGCGGTCGAGGGTGCGGGTGAGGGCGCGCGCGGGGCCGCCCCCGGCCGGAATCAGCTGGAATTCCAGCGCCTCAAAAGAGCCCGTGTCGCGTGGGGTTTGGTAGCTAATCCACCGGCCATCGGGCGAAAACGCCGGCAGCTCAATTTGCCGGGGCGGGCCGCTTACTTCGCGCATGGCGCCGGTGGCCACATTCACGGTGCAGAGGGTGGAATTCAGGTCGCCGGTCTGCGGCGTGGCGCGCCGCGTGAACACGAGCGTGCGGCCATCGGGAGCCCAGTCGAAGGGTTCGGAAGAATCGTTGGGCAGGCTCCAGGGGCCGCTGGTGAGGCGGCGGGCGGGCTGCGCGCCGGCAGCATCGGCCAGCCAGAGATGGTCGGGAACCGGGGCGGCGGTGAGCGTGGCGCTGCCATCGCCCACTTCGAAACGGTCGTTGCCGCGCTCGGTTTCGGCCTGGTTGGCGGGCTCATCGGCGGCGGTGTAGGCCAGCGTGGCCCCGTCGGGGCTCCAGCGGAAGTGCTGCACGCTGGTGGGCCCGTTGGTTATCTGCCGGGCCTCGGCGGCACCTGCGAAGGACTGCACGAACAGCTGCGTATGCGCGTCCTGGCCCATGCCGGGGCGCGCCAGAAACGCCACCCGGTTGCCGGTGGGCGACCAGCGGGGCTGCTTCGCGGTGGGCCGGCCGGCCACCAGCACGCGCTGCCGGCCGCTGGCCACGTCCACCAGCACGATTTCGGCTTCGTGGCGATTGGTGCCAAGGTTGGGCCTCGAAACCACTACCAGAATGCTGTTGCCATCGGGCGAGAGCTGCGGGTCGGTCACGCTCACCACCTTGCCGATATCGGCCAGTTCGAAGCGGCGCTGGGCGAGGCTCGGGTAGGCCGGCAGCAGGAGCGCCAGCGCCAGCGCCAGCCGCGGGAGCGGTCGGGCCGCCGTGCGCAGGAGCAGCAAGAGCATGTTCATGGCCGCAGTATACTGAATTATTCGGCTGCCGCCGGCTCCAACGGCGGATTCCCGATGTAGACTTTCTCGGGCAGGCGCGCCGCTACCAGTGCGAAGAGTGTCACGTTCATGGCCATCAGTCCGGCCGAAAACCAGTAGAAGTTGGCCCCGTGCAGGCCGGCCAGCCAGCCGCCCCGCGCAATGCTGCCGTTCACCAGGCTCAGCCCAAAATTAGCCGCCGCGATGGTGAGCACCCACAGCGACGTGGTGAGGCTTTTGAGCGCGCTGATGGCGTGGGTGTAGGCGTACTCCAGCCCCGTGATGGCCACCATAATCACGCCACCCACCAGCACGCAGTAGGCCAGAACCTGCCACCAGGCCGAGGGGTGGCCGCCGGCATCCACCCGCGTTTGCACCGCGCCCACGATGAGCACGCCCAGCGTGGCGATGACCATGCCCGCGCCCATGCGCCGCAGCGGCGTGGGCCGCAGCCCGCGCCGGGCCAGGGCCGGGTACAGCCCGTAGGTGAGCAGCGGGTTCAGCGCAATGCCGAACACAATGCCCGAGAGCTGCAGCTGCTCGGCCAGCGGCGTGAAGCCCGGCCACAGCTCGCGGTTGAGGTGGGTGGCCTGGAGCACCCATTCGGAAGAGCTTTGCTCGTTCAGTATCCAGAGCACCGGCACGAAGGCGAATACCACCGCCACCCGGCGCAGGGCGGCCCGGCCCTCGCCCGCTCCCAGCGTCTGGCGCAGGCCGGCGCGCAGGCCGGTGGGCGGCACCCGCACGTAGCGCCGCCGCCCCGCCCAGAAGGTGCAGGCCGCCGTGGCCATCAGCAGGCCCGGCACGCCAAACGCCACGGCCGGCCCGAAGTGCGCGTAGAGCAACGGCGTGAGAATGGTGGCCAGCGCCGCGCCCACGTCGATGCTCATCTGAAACCAGCCGTAGGCCTTGGGCAGGAGGGAGGCGTTGGCCGGCGTGAACTGGTCGCCGAGGTTGGCCGTCACGCTCGACTTGATGCCGCCCATGCCCACCGCCACCACCAGCAGCCCCAGCCGGAACCCGCTGAAATCGTCATTAAACGCCGACAGCAACACGTGCCCGCCGCAGTACAGAATCGACAAGTAGAGGATGACGCGGTACTTGCCCAGCACCCAGTCGGCCAGCAGCGCGCCCACCACCGGCAGGGCGTAGCCCAGCGCCGAAAACGAGTGCACCAGCGCGTTGGCCCGGGCCTCGGCTTCGCCCGTCAGGGCCGTGCTGTGAGTGGGGTTGAAAAACTGCGCCACCAGAAACGTGGGCAGTATCGTCATCATGCCGTAGTAGCTGAACCGCTCGGCCACCTCGCTGCCGATGATGAAGGGCAGGGCGCGGGGAAACGCGGGGGCAGTTGACAGAACAGGAGGGGGCATGGGCCGCCACGGGTAGGTGATGCGGCAAGTTAGCCGCAGCGGCTGCAAAACCAGGAACACAGGAATTTTTGAAACGCGGGAAAATGCCGGGTCAGCCCCAAGGCTCCGCTTTTAAATACTTCTCACAAAAAGCAGTAAATTGTTGTTACAGTCTTGGTAATGTTCATGTTTGCTAACATCTATCCGCATGAAAATTAATTTGTTGCAGCTGGCCCCGGCCGGTGCTGGCCGCCTGGGCCGTTGCTGGGCCGTGGCGGGACTCTGCGCTGGTTTGGCTGGTGAGGCCCCGGCCCAGGTGCTACCCGCCGCTACCGCCGCTACGCTCACGGTGCCCGCCGCGCTGGCCAGCGCGCCCTTCGACGTGCCCCACACCGTGCAGGTGCCGGTGGGCTTCGCGCTGGCCGTGTATGCCCGGGTGCCGGGGGCCCGGTTCATGGCCCTCACCCCCGACGGCAACCTGCTGGTGTCGCAGCCCGGCGCGGGCAAGGTGGCGCTCGTGCGCCCCGGCAGCGCGGGCGGCACGCCGGTGGTGACGGATTTTGTGACGGGCCTGCGCAATCCGCACGACCTGGTATTTCACACCATCGGCAGCATCACGTACCTCTACCTGTCGGAAAGCCACCAGATAAACCGCTACGTGTACCAGCCCGGCGACCTCACCGGCCAGGGCCGGCAGGTCGTCATCACCGGCCTGCCCGATGCCAGCACCCCGGAGCTGGGCGGCAACTACGGGCATCAGCTCAAAAACCTGGCCCTCGATGGCAACCACAAGCTTTACGTGTCCATCGCCTCGACGTGCAACGCCTGCCTGTCCGACACGCAGAGCAACCCCGTGCGGGGCGCCATTTACCAATATGACGCCGATGGCAGCAACGGCCGCCTATTCGCCCGCGGGCTGCGCAATGCCGAGGGCCTGGCGTTTATCCCCGGCACCAACACGCTGTGGGTGGTGGTCAATAACCGCGACAACACGCCCTACCCGTACAACGACGCCACCGGCAACTACGGGCAGGTGATGACCAGCTACGTGGACAACCACCCGCCCGACGAGTTTACCCAGGTGCGCGACGGCGGCAACTACGGCTGGCCTTTCTGCAACCCCAACCCCGACGCAGGTCTGGACAACATGCCCTTCGACCTGGACTATGACTGGAACCGCACCGGCGCCGTGGACCCCAACGCCATGGACCGCATCAACAAAGGAATTCAGGCGCACTCGGCGGCGCTGGGGCTCACGTTTTTGCAAGGCACCGGCTTCCCGGCCGCCTACGCCGGGGGGGCCGTGGTGGCGCTGCACGGCTCCTGGAACCGCCAGCTGCGGACGGGCTATAAAGTCGTCTATTTTCCCTGGAATACCGCCACCCAGACGCCCGGCGTACAAGCCGACTTAGTCACCGGTTTTTTGGACGATGCCACGCAAAACGCCTGGGCCCGGCCCGTCGATACCGCCGTGGACCCGCAGGGCAACCTGCTGATTTCTGACGACCAGAGCGGCACCATTTTCAAGCTTAGCAGCGCCATCACCCCGCTGCCGGTAATCCTCACCGCCTTCGAAGCGACGACGCACGGCTCCGACGCGCTGCTGAGCTGGGCCACGGCTTCGGAGAAAAATAATGCCCGCTTCGAAGTCGAGCGCAGCCCCGATGGCCGGAAGTTCAGCCTGATAGGCACCGTGCCCGGCCACGGCACCACCACCGAAACCCATTCGTACCGCTGGCCCGACCCCGCCGCCGGCCGCCTGGGCACCGTGCTCTACTATCGTCTGCGGCAGGTCGACGCCGACGGCAGCGCCCAGTACTCCCCGGTGCGGGCCGTGCGCTTCGCCGAAACCACCGTGCAGCTGTACCCCAACCCGGCCGGAGCCGGCCCCGCCACCCTCGACCTCACGGCCCTGCCGCCGGGCACCTACACCGCCACCGTGCTCGACTTGCTGGGCCGCCCCGTGCAGGCCGCCCAGGCCTGCGCCGGCGGCACCCGCACCCAGCTGATGGGCACCAGCCGGGGCGCCTATCTGGTGCGGGTGCAGGGCGCGCAGTTCAGCCAGATTCTGCGCTTAGTTCGTGACTGAAGGAGTTATTATTTAGGTTTAGGGCTTATGTGGTTGGTGCCTCCCCTTAGCCGCAAAGCGGCGGCACGTTGGTAGTAACGGATTGAAAACCGAACTGAGCCGCAAAGCGGCGGCACTCTTTGCTTGCGATAGATGCCGCCGCTTTGCGGCTCAGAAATACTTCCTGACTTATTTACTACCAGCGTGCCGCCGCTTTGCGGCTGGGCAGTTGCGCGCTGCTATTTATTTGTGTTTTCCGCCTATTTGCCCTTCGGTTTCGCGGCGGCGCGGGGCTTGGCGGCCGGGTCTTTGGGGCCGTCTTTGGCCCCCGGTACCGGGAAACCGCGCTCCTTCATCAGGGCGTCAATCTTCGGGTCGCGGCCCCGGAAGGCACGGTAGCCCACGGCCGGGTCCACGGTGTTGCCCACGGTGAAGACGTTCTGGCGCAGGCGGGCGGCTACGGTTTTGTCGTAAGGCCCGCTGGCCTCGGTAAAGGCGCTGAAGGCATCGGCCGCCAGCACCACCGACCACAGGTAGGAGTAGTAGCCCGCCGAGTAGCCATCGGAGGAGAAAACGTGCGAGAACTGCGGCGTGCGGTGGCGCATCACCAGCTCATGGGGCATGCCCATTTGGGCCAGGGTTTCGCGCTCAAACTTGTCGGGGTCGATTTTCTGGCTGCCGGCCAGGTGCAGCTTCATGTCGATGAGGGCGCTGGCCAGAAACTCGGTGGTGGCGAAGCCTTCGTTGAAGGTACTGGCCTTGTTGATGCGGGCCACCAGCGCCGCCGGAATCGGTTGGCCGGTCTGGTAGTGCAGGGCAAACTTATTGAGGACTTCCGGCGTGGCCAGCCAGTTTTCGAGCAGCTGCGAGGGAAATTCCACGTAGTCGCGCACCACGCTGGTGCCCGAAAGGGTGGGATAGGTCACGTTGCTCGACAGCCCGTGCAGGGCGTGGCCGAACTCGTGAAACAGCGTGGTGGCGTCGGTCCAGGAAATGAGCACCGGCTCGCCGTCCTTGCCCTTCACGAAGTTCGAGTTGTTCGACACGATGGTGGTCACGGCCTTGCCGTCCATGCGCTCCTGGTTGCGGTAGGCATTCATCCACGCGCCCGAGTTTTTGCCGGGCCGGGCGTAGGGGTCGAAGTACCAGAGGCCCACCTGCTGGCCGGTGGTTTTATCGTTCACCTGCCACACCCGCACGTCGGGGTGGTACACGGGCACATCGGTCACGGGCACGAAGGCAAAGTTGAACAGCTCGCCGGCTACCCAGAACATGCCCTCGCGCATCTTATCGAGCTGCAAATACTGCTTCACCTCGTTCTGGTCGAGGTCGTAGCGGGCTTTGCGCACCTTTTCGGCGTAGTAGCGGTAGTCCCAGGGCTCAATTTTGAAGTTGGCGGGGGCACCTTCCTTTTTAGCCAGGGCCAGCATATCGGCCACTTCCTCGTGCACGCGGGCCACGGCGGGCTTCCACACCTGCTCCATCAGCTGCATGGCGGCTTCGGGCGTTTTAGCCATGGTGTTGTCGAGGCGCAGGTGGGCGTGGGTGGCGTAGCCCAGCAGCCTGGCGCGCTCGGCCCGCAGCTGCAGAATCTGGGTGATGAGGGCGTTGTTGTCGTGCGCGCCGCCGTTGTCGCCCCGGTTCGTGAACATGCGCCACGCCTTCTCGCGCAGCGCCCGCTGGTCGGAGTAAGTTAGAAACGGGTCGATGCTGGAGCGGGTGTTGGTGATGACGCCCGCCGCCGCAATCTTGCGCGTGCCGGCCGTGGTTTTGGCCGCGTCGCGCAGCGAGGCCGGCAGCCCGCCCAGGTCCTTGTCGGTTTTCAGCATCAGCACCGAGTCGGCCTCCTCGGCCAGCACGTTCTGCGAGAAGTTAGTGAACAGCCCCGCCAGCGCCTGGTTAATGGCCGACAGCCGGGCCTTGGCCGTGGCATCAAGTTTGGCCCCCGAGCGCACAAACTGCTTGTAGTCGACTTCCACCAGCCGCTGCTGCTCGGGGGTAAGCTGCTTGGTAGCGGGCGAGCTATACACCGCCTCAATGCGCTTGAACAGGGCCAGGTTCTGCGAAATCTGGTCGTTGAAGGCCGCCATTTTGGGAGCCATCTCGGTTTCCACGGCCCCGAAAGCTTTGTCGTTCAGCGTCGATTTCCAGACGCCATATACGGCCTGCACGCGGTCGAGGGCCCCGCCGCTGCGCTCCATGGCCGCGATGGTGTTTTCGAACGTGGGCGCGGCCGGGTTGGTGGCAATGGCGTTGATTTCGGCCAGGTTCTCGGCCATGGCCGTTTCGAGCGCGGGCTTGAAATCGGCCACTTTCACCTTATCAAAAGCGGGCCCGCCGCCGTGGGGGCCGCCCCAGGGCGCGAGCAGGGGCGGCTGGTCGGCGCGGGCCGTGGCCGGCGCGCTGGTGGAAGCAGTGGTTTGGGCCATCGCAGGAGTGGAAAACAGGGCCCCGGCCAGGCCGAGCACCGCCAGAAAACCGGCCGGCCGCCGGGCGTGAGAAGAAATCAGCATGCGAAGAAAAAAATCAGCAAAATGTTGTGGCCCGTGAAGATAAAGCCCGTTACCCGTTACTGGCCCGCGCCCGGGCCGGGCTCTGCCACCCGCTTCAGGTCGAGGTCCTGAAAGTCGTAGCTGAAATCGGTGGCGGGCGAAATGGGGTTCATCTTGAACCCCGAGGCGTGGCCCTGCTCGTCGAGGGCGAAGGTGGCGAAGGCGTCGGCGTTGAGGCTGCGGGCTTTCCAGCGCACCACGTAAGTGCTGCCGCGATAGGGGAGGACCTGGCCCATCAGGCGCGGGGCGCGCACGGCGCGCAGCCACAGTTGGTTGCCTTGCAGGTACAGGTTTACGTCGCCCAGCCAGGCATCGTGGTAGCGGCCCAGATAGGCCCTGTAATCGGGCTTTTTGGGGGCGGCCTTCTGGGCCAGGGCCACCTGCTTCCAGGCAGCGGCGGTGATTTTATCGGTTTCGCCGGACGCCGTCTGGCGGTGGCCGAGCATTTCCTGCACCCGGTCCTGGCCGGTCACGCCCAGGTAATGGTCCAGGATATGGGCCGAAACGGCCGTGAAAGCCAACCCGTCTTCCTGGTTGGTAAGCACGATGATGCCCAAGTGCAGCTCGGGCACCAGCTGCACCTTGGTGACCATGCCCACCTCGCCGCCCGTGTGCGACACCACCTTGTAGCCCCGCGCGTCGTTCAGAAACCAGCCCAGGCCGTAGGCCGAGAAGTGGGTGTTGTAAGGCGTTGGGGCCGGGCTCAGCGGCAGTATGGTCTGGGGCGACCACAGCTCCCACTGCGTCCGGGGTTTCAGCAGCGGAGCCGGCGCGCCCGGCCCGCCCAGCAGCATCAGGACCCACTTGCTCAGGTCGTTCACGCTGCTGTAGATGCCGCCGGCAGCGCCCGCCAGTGCGTCCCGGTCGCGCTGGATAACCCGCACCTGGCCGTCCACCGGGCCGTGGGCGTCTATCACGTTGGTGGGGTCGGGCAGGCGGGCAAATCCGGTGGCAGTGCGCGTCATGCCCAGCGGCCGGAGCAGGCGGGCTTCCACAAAATCGGTCCACGGCTGGCCGGAAATTCGCGCCACTACTTCGCCGGCCACCAGGTACAGGTTGTTGTCGTAGTCGAACTTGCTGCGAAACGACGACACCGGCCGGAAATAGCGCAGGTTATGAATCACGTCTTTAATCGTAAAATCCGACGAATCCGGGAAGAACATCAGGTCGCCCGCGCCCAGGCCCATCCCGCTGCGGTGGCACAGCAGGTCGCGCACCGTGAACTCGGCCGTCACGTAGGGGTCATACATCTTGAACTCGGGGATGTAATCGGTCACCTTGTCGTCCCAGCGCAGCTTGCCCTCGTCCACCAGCATCCCCAGGGCGGCGGCGGTAAAGGCCTTGGTGTTGGAGGCGATGCCGACCAGGGTGTTGGCATCCATCGGGGCTTTGGTGGCCAGCGAGCGCACGCCGTAGCCCTTGGCCAGCACCACCTGCCCGTCTTTCACCACGGCCACGGCCATGCCCGGCACGTTGAAGCCCCTGAGGGTGCGGGCCACCACGGCATCCACGGCCGCCAGGTCGAGCGGTGCGGTGGGTGGGCTGGCCATTTGGGCCCTGCCCGGGGTAGCCAGCAGGGCGAAGGCCATCCCGCAACCGGCCCGCAAGGCCGCCAACCAGCGGCCAGCCGGGGGATACAATTGAAGCATAAGAGGAATTTTAGGTGAAAATCGATGATAAGCCGACAAGATAGGCTAATTCGGCTACACCCAGGGTCCGGGTTTTTGCCGTCGGACTTACAATTCTCTTCCCACCGTTGTCGGGTCTTTGCCTAGCGCTGCCGGGCCGCCCAGGCATCCATCCGCCGCTCCAGAATGGCCAGGGGCATGGAGCCGCCGGCCAGAATCTCATCATGAAAAGCCCGGAGACTGAAGGCCTTGCCCAACTGCTTTTCGTAGCGGCTGCGTAGCTCGCGCAGCTTGAGCTGGCCGGTTTTGTAGGCCAGGGCCTGGCCGGGCATGGCCAGGTAGCGCTCGATTTCGGCCGTGGCGGCCTGCTCGCTGATGGGCTCGTTGGCCATCATGTAGTCGATGGCCTGCTCGCGGCTCATGCCCTTGGCGTTCAGGCCCACGTCCACCACCAGGCGCAGGGCGCGGTGCATCTCGTCGCCCAGCGCGCCGATGCGCTGGTAGGGGTCGGTGTAGAGGCCTAGCTCCCGCCCCAGGCTTTCGCAGTACAGTGCCCAGCCCTCGCTGAAAGCCGGGTAGGAGGCGAAGCGCCGGAACTTGGGCAGGCTGGTGTTTTCCTGCTGCAACGACAGCTGGTAGTGGTGCCCCGGAATGGCCTCGTGCAGAAACAGCGACTCCATGCCGGAAGTCACGTTGAACTTGGTGGCATCGAGAATCGGCACGTAGAAAATGCCCGGCCGTGAGCCGTCGGCCGTGCCCCGGTTGTACTCGGCCGAGGCTGTGGCGGCGCGGAAAGCCTCCGTCTGCCGAATCTCAAACGGCGACCTGGGCGCGCGCCCAAACAGCTTGGGCAGGTTGGGCATGATGCGGGCCTGGATGCCGCGAAAGGCGTTCAGCACGTCCTCCGGCGTTTTGTAGGGCGTGAATCGGGAGTTGCTGCTGAGGTAGGTGAAGAAGCCGGGCAGGCTGCCTTTGAACCCCACGCGCCTCTTCACGGCCTCCATTTCGGTCCGGATGCGCTTCACTTCGGCCAGGCCGGTTTGGTAAATGGCGTCGGGCGTGCGGTCGGTGGTGGTCATCAGGCGCACGTCGTAGCGGTACATTTCGGCGCCGCCGGGCACGTCGCTCAGGCCGCTGCTGCTGCGGGCCTGGGGCAGGTATTCGGTCTTCAGGAAGTCGGCCAGCTTGCGGTAGGTAGGCACTATCTCGGTGAGAATGGCCTGCTGGTAGGCAGCCGTGAGGCGGGCCTTGTCATCGGCCGAAAAGCTGGCCGGCAGCCACGTAATGGGCCCATAAAACAGGCTTTTGGAAGCGTCGGCCGTTATCTGGGCCTGGAGCTGGGGCACCATTTTCAGCACCAGCACGCGGGGCAGCACCACGGCCGCCTTCATGCCCTGCCGGAAGTTGCCGATGGCCGAGTCGGCCCACACCGGAAACCTGCTCATCCGGGCCAGCCAGTTGTCGTAGTCCTTCACCGTTTTGAAGGGCTGCGCGCCCGTGCCCGCCCCCAGCTGGCCCAGCGTCGTGGGCAGGCTGTAGAACTGGGCAAATGGCATCATCCACGTCTTCAGGCGCGTGCCTTCAATCCGGCTGCGCATTTCGTGCTGGAAAATGTCGTAGCTGAGCTTGTCGTCGGCCGAGAGCCGGGCCCGGTCAATGTTCAGCAAGTCGTTCAGGTAGCGCTGGTAAAAACGCGCCTGCTGCTGGCGGAAAGCGCGGGTTTGGTCGTTGGGCAGCCGGTCGTTGAAACGGTTGTCGCCCTGGGCCGTAGCCATCAGCGGAAACAGCCGGGCGCGGTCCTCCCAGTAGTTATTGAACAGGTTGGCCAGCAGCGTGGCCGCGGTAGTACCAGCAACCGGCGCAGCTGCCGCCGCCGGATGCGCCAACAGGCACCACAGCGCCAGCATAGCCAGAAAAAGCTTGTGCATCAACAACGAAGTAAGCGGGCAAGCTACGCTAATTCAGCTTGCCTGCCCATAAAGATGCGTGATTTTTACACTAAAGAAAGCCCGCGCCGGAACAATCCGGTGCGGGCTTTTGAATGAAGGCTGAGGAAAAAAGAACGTCATGCTGAGCCGGTTGAAGCACCTCGCTCGCATCGTTGACCGATTGAGTTACAACCCCACACGAGCTGCTTCGACTACGCGGGCGCCAGATAAGCATGACGGTTTTCTGCTCACTGCTTGGCGGCCCAGGCGTCCATCTTGGTTTCGAGCACGGCCAGCGGCATCACGCCGTCCTTCAGCAGCTCGTCGTGGAAATTGCTGAGCGAGAACTTGCTGCCCAGCTGCTTCTGGTACTTGGCGCGCAGCTCCTGGATTTTCAGGGCCCCGATTTTGTAGCTCAGCGCCTGGCCGGGGATGGCCATGTAGCGCTCAATCTCGGCCGTGGCCCCGTCCTTCGACATGGCCTCGTTGGCCATCATGTAGGCAATGGCTTCTTCGCGGGTCATGTTGCGGGTGTGCAGGCCGGTGTCCACCACCAGCCGGATAGCGCGGTGGATTTCATCGCCCAGCGCGCCCATATACTGGTAAGGGTCAGTGTAAAGGCCCAGTTCCTTGCCCAGGCTTTCGGTGTAGAGCGCCCAGCCCTCGCCCATGGCGCCGTACCAGGCAAAGCGCCGGAATTTCGGCAAGTCCTTGTCTTCCTGCTGCAACGAAATCTGGTAGTGGTGGCCCGGAATGGCCTCGTGCAGAAACAGCGACTCCATGCCGGAGGTGGTGTTAAACTTCGCCGCGTCGGGAATGGGCACGTAGAAAATGCCGGGCCGCGAGCCGTCCGGTGAGCCCTGGTTGTACTCGGCCGAAGCCGAAGCTTCGCGGAATTTCTCGGTTTCGCGGATTTCAAACGGGGTTTTGGGCGTGCGGCCGAACATCTTTTTCAGGTTCGGGTCGATGGTCGCCTGGATTTTACGGAAGGCGTCGAGCACCTCCCTGGGCGACTTATAGGGCATGAACTTCTTGTCCGTTTTCAGGTACTCGAAGAAGGCTTTCAGGTCGCCTTTGAAGCCGGTTTCGTTCTTCACCCGCTCCATCTCGCCGCGAATGCGGGCCACCTCGGCCAGGCCGGTTTTGTAAATCTCGGCCGGCGTTTTGGTCGTCGTGGTCCAGTAAGCCACGTAGTAGCTATACATCTCCGGCCCGCCGGGAATGGCCGCGATGCCGCTCGTGGTGCGGGCTTTCGGCAGGTATTCTTTCTCCAGAAAGTCGCCCATTTTCTGGTAGCTGGGCACCAGCTCGGTCAGAATGGCTTTTTTGTAAGCGTCGGCCAGGCGGGTTTTATCGGCGTCCGAAAAGTCCTTGGGGAAGCGCGTGATGGGGCCGTAGAACAGGCTTTTGGCCGGGTCCGTCACCACGATGTCCTTGCCGCGCATCTGCGGAATCATCTTCACCACCAAGGTTTTGGGCAGCACCACGCCCGCCTTCACGCCGCGCCGGAAGTTGGCGATGGCCGTATCGGTCCACACCGTGAAGCCGCGCACGCGGCCCAGCCAGTTGTCGTAGTCCTTCACCGTTTTGAAGGGTTGGTTGCCCTCGCCCGAGCCGTACTGGCCCAGCGTGAGGGGCAGGCCCCAAAACTGGTTGGCGGGCATCATCCAGGTGTTCAGCTTCAGGCCGGCCAGCCGCTGCTTCATCTCATACTGAAAGATGTCATAGCTGATTTTGTCGTTGTCGCTCAGGCTGGTGCGGTCAAATTTCTCCAGCCGCCCGAGGTAATCCTGGTAGAAAGCCGTCAGCGTGTCGCGGTAGGCTCTGGTGCCGTCGTTGGGCAGCCGGTCGTTGTAGCGGTTGTCGCCCTGGGCCGTGGCCGACATCGGGTCGAGGCGCGACTGCTTCTCCCAGTAGCTGCTGAACAGGCCGGGCAGGCCCTTGGTGGAGTCGGCCGCGGTGCCGGACGTACCGCCAGCGGCGGTTTCGGTGGTTTTGGTCTGGTTGCAGGCCGTGGTGAGAGCGGCGGCAACGAGGCCGGCGAGGGCAAATTTTTTCATGTGAGAATGGGAATGTGCCGCAAGCTACGAAACCGCCTGATATGGCCCCTGTTCACGCTTGCTACTGCGCCGGTGCCCCCGCCGGGCGGGCCGTGAGACGCGCCAGCGCCAGCCGGGCCAGCTCCGGGGCCACCCGCTCGCGCGAGTAGTTGCGGGCGCGGCGCGGCATCCCGATGACGAGCGTGCGCTCGGGCAATTTCACGTAGAGGTCGCCGTGGCTGTCGTCGTAATAGGCCTCGCGCCCCAGGCCGTCTACGGGCACCATGTTGCGCCGGCGCAGGTCGTTGCCGGCCTGCGCGATAGCGAATGCCGCTGCCGGCCGAAACGACAGCGTGACCACGGCATCGGGGCTGGCGGGCTGGTCGGCTTCCACAAAGCGGCAGGCGTCGCCCTGGGCCTGCTGCCGCACCGCCCGGCCGGTGAGGACCGCCACCTCGCGGGCCGTGAGCAGGCCGCAGGCTTCGGTGGGCAGCGTGGCCATCGCCGCCGAATCGGCTTGCACGGCCGTGGAGCGGCCCTGGCCGCCGCTGGACTGTTCGAGGGGCGCCTGGCCGCTACAGGCACCGAGCAGCAGCGCGCCGCTCGCAAAGGCCAGCCGCCAATGGCCGCGCTGGCCCAATAGTAGTTGTATAATCAGCATGATACTTAGCAGAATGAGGGTTCGAAAATCAATCCTACCAAGTAGTACGGGTGCGGGCCAAAAAAGGCAGCCGCCAGGCGCTACAGCGTGAGCGTGAGGCCCACTGTCCAGATGGCCAGGGCCCGCGAGTCCACGTCGTCGGCCGGCAGGTTCACGGGGATGATGTAGCGCCAGCCAGCGGCCAGCTCCAGCTTGCCCACGGTGTAGCTCACGGGCACGGCAAACTCATAATCGACCATGCTGAACCGGCGGACGTTGCGGTTTTTGGCACCGTTGCGCTTGGTGAGGCTGGCCTCCACGAAGGACTGCGTGCCGGCTGCCGCGCTCACTAATGGCTCGATGGTGAGGTAGTTGGCGGCCCCCAAAACGTGCGGAATCTCGAAGGAGCGGGAGTTTTCCAGAATCAGAAAGGCGTCGCCTTTGCTCGTCGACTTGCCAAACAGGTACGTGGCACTCAGCCGCGAGTATAAAAAGCCCCAATCCTGCCCCAGGCCCACATCAAATGCGTTGTTGACGTTGGATTTCACCAGCTCGCTGCCGGCGGGGAAGACGAAGCGCGAGTAGCTCACCGAGGCATCCAGGGTTTCGCCGAAGTCGTGGTCCCAGCCCACGGTCAGGTCGGTTTCGTCGAGGGCAGTGGGTGTGTTCAATAGGTTATACAGCTCCACGGAACCATAGAAGCCGCTTTTGGCGGTGTAGGTGAAATCGGCGGCGAGGTAGGGGAAAGCCGTGGCCTGTGAGCGGCCGAAGTAGGTTGAGTTGCTGCCATAGCTGAGGGCGGTGGCAAAGTGCCGTGGCGGGGCCTCGGTGGTGGTATCGGCAGGGGCGAGTCCGGGCAGCAGGCCGCCGGCCAGGAGCCAGGTTAGGAGCATGAAGTGGGAGTTAGGCGCAAAACCAGCGTCGGGATTTACTACGTGGTAGTATAAACAAAAAGCCCCTCCGGACGCGCCGGAGAGGCTTTTAATATCGTCAGGCAATCCGCCCAACTATTTTTTGTGGTGCGTGCCGGTGTGGTGGGCATGGTGGCCGTGGTGCCCGCCGTGGGCTTTGGCAGGTGCAGCAGGTGTGGTTTGGGCTACGGCGGCGAAGGTGCACAGGGCGGCCGAGAGCGAAAGCATGAGCTTCTTCATGGTAACAAAAAATTTAGGGTGAGAATGTGTATTAAACCTACACTTACAAGATGAAATTAATATGAGGAATTTTCAATTTTGAAAATTCTTTTCAACGTTAATTCCGAATGGCTGAAAGTGCAGGAAAAAATGAAGAACGGGTGAGTTGAAAAGGCGAAATATTGCATGCCAAGTGGCGGCCGTTATTGCCTAAAAACTACTTATGGTAATGACTGAGGTCTTTTTTTGAGCATGTAAGCATTTTAGTATTACTGCCGAACAATACGCTGCGTCACAGTACCGCTGGCTGTGGTGGCGCGCAGCATGTAGATGCCAGTCGCTACCCCGCTTAAATCCAACTCGCGGGAAGTGGCGGCGGCTGGTACTGTCGCGGTCAGCATCTGCTGGCCCAGGGCGTTGAAAACGGTCAGCTGCGTCACCGGGTGCGCCCCGCTCATCGCCACGGTGAGGCGGCCGTCGAGGGTGGGGTTGGGGTAGGCCGTCAGCTCAAAAGCAGCCTGGCTGGCGTGGGTAGCCGTGACCACCACAGCCAGCGCCGCCGAGGGCAGGGAGGCGCAGCCATTGGCTCCGGTTACCACCACCGTGTAGCTGCCGTTTTGGGCAACGGCGAAGGTGGCTCCCGTGGCCCCGGCAATGGCGCTGCCGTTCAGGTAGAACTGGTAGCTCGCCCCGGCCACAGCGCCCGTGCTCAGTACGCCGTTCAGGAACGTGAGCACGGGTTGGGCGGGCAGCGGACTCACGGTGACGGTGGCCGTGGCCACCGTGGCGGCGCAGCCCCCGCTGGCGGCCACGGTATTGGTGACGGGGTAGGTGCCGGCCGTGGACGTGCCCAGGTTGATAGCGCCGGTGCTGGCATTCAATACCAGACCACTAGTGGAGGCGAAGGTGCCGGCCGTGCTGCCGGCCGCCAGGCTCGCGGGTGCCGTGCCCGTGGCGCAAAAGGCCGCGTTGGCGTAGCTGAAAGTGGCTGTGGCCGGCGCCGTGATGGTAATGCTGGCCGTGCTGCTGCTCGGGCAGGAGCCGGCTACGGTGTAGGAGACGACGTAGGTGCCGGCCGTGCTGGCATTGGGCGTAATGGCCCCGGTACTGGCGCTGATAGCCAGACCGGTGGGGGCTGCAAACGTGCCGCCCGCCGTGCCCGTGATGGTGGGCGTGGTGAGCAGCGCACTGCTGCGGCAGAAGCTGGCGGCCGGGTAGGTGAAGGTGGCCGTGGTGGCCGGGCTCACGATGACGGTGGTGGCGGGCGAGGTACTGGCGCAGCCGCTGGCGTTGGTCACAACCACGCTGTAGCTGCCGCCCGCCGTGGCCGTATAAGTGGCCAAAGTAGCCCCGCTGATGGCCTGGCCGGTATTTAAAAACTGATACGTGGCGCCGGTGGCCCCGCCGCCGGCCGTGAGCACCACGCTGCCGCCCTGGCAAAATGTGGTGGGGCCACCAGCCGCCAGCACCGCCACCGGCTGAGCCGTGAGCACCACCGCTGTGGTGGCCGAAGTAGCCGCGCAGCCATTGGCGGCTGCAATGGTGTTGGTGACGGTGTACGTACCCGCCTGGCTCTGTGCCAGGTTGATGGCGCCCGTGCTGGCATTTAGGCTCAGGCCGGTGGGGGTGGCGGTGTAGCTGCCGGCCGTGGCGCCCGTGGCGGCGGTGGGAGCGAAGGCGCCGGCGCTGCCCGCGCACCGGCTGCCGCCCACGTAGCTAAAACCCGCCGTGGGCGCCGCCGTGATGGTGACGCTGGTGGCCGCGCTGGCCGGGCAGGTGCCGGCGCTGGTGTAGCCCACAATGTAGGTGCCGGGCTGGCTTTGGGCCAGGTTGATGGCGCCGGTGCCGGTGTTCAGGCTTAGGCCGGTGGAGGTAAAGAACGTACCACCCGTGAGCGAAACCGTGGCCGTGGGGCTGCTGGGGCCACTCTGGCAGTAGCTGGGTGCGGGGTAGGAGAGCGTCACCGTTGTTACCGGATTCACCGTCACCACAATGTCGTTGGAGGTCGACGAGCAGGTGGATGGATTGTAGGCCACCACCGAGTAGGTGCCACTGGCCGTGGCCGTGTACGTAGCGCTGGTGGCGCCCGGAATCTGGTTGCCATTCAGCTGGTATTGGTAGGTGTAGCTGCTGGTGCCGCCCCCGGTAATGTTGGCCGAAAGCTGCACCGAGCCGCCCTGGCAGAAGGTGGTGGGCCCGCCGGCACTCAGAGCCAGCACGTTATTGGCATTCACGCGCACCTGCACCAGGGCTGAAACCGACGAGCAGCCGAAGGCATCGGTCACGCGCACGGAGTAGTTGCCGGCGGCCGTCACGTTGGCGGTGTAGGTCTGGGCGGTGGCCCCGGCAATGTCGCGGCCATTTAGGAGAAACTGGTACGAATAGCCTGTGCCGCTGGGCCCGGCTACCAGGAAGATGGTGCCCCGCTGGCAAAACGTAGTGGGCCCCTGCGAGTTGATGGTGGCCGTGGGCGGCTGATTCACAGTTACAACGGCCACGTTGGACGTGGCAGCGCCGGAGCTGCCTTGCGTCACGGCGCGGTAGCTGGTGGTCTGGGTCAGGTTGGCAAAGGTGTAAGTCTGGGCGGCGCTGCTCGCGATGTCCACAAATCCACTGCCGAAATCGGCCTGAAATTTTACGACCGGGTTGGTGTTGCCGCTCAGCGTGAGCACGCCCGAGTTGAAGCCCGCGCACACCGTGCTGGTGGCCGGGCTCAGGGTGCCGGGGCTCACCTGAGCCAGTGCCTGGCCCGGCCGGCCCATGGCCAGCAGGCACAGCAAGACAATAGTTGGGTACCAGCGGACCGCCAGCACCCGCGAACGTAGGAGTGTATTCATGAAAAGCGTGGGATGAAAAATGAGCGAGCGGCACGGATTTCCGGCCGGCGCAACGGGCGCAAAGCAGACCCGGCCCACGCCCTGTAGTTTAAGGGGGCGGCAATCAATATTATTCGGCCGCATGGTGCCGGGTTCCGAATCGGGCCTGATGCCTTGGATTTCAGCCCGTAAGACTGCCGCACAATCGGAGGCAAGCCCGGTAAATCGTACGGGCCGGGCCTTGCCAATCCGGCTTCACTCCCGCCAAAAACGCATCAGCCCGGCATCCCCAAAGGGTGCCGGGCTGATGCCTCGTTCGGTGGGAGTGCGGGGGCGGGGCTATTCGCGCATCAGGCGCTGGGTCGTGTGCCCGGCTTCGGTGGTTAGCTCCAGGTAGAAGGTGCCCTTGGTGAGCTTGCTCACGTCGAGTTGGGCCTCGCCGGCGGCCTGGCCGCTCAGCAGGGTTTGGCCCAGGGCGTTGAATACGCGGTAGCGCACGGGGCCGGTGCTGGCGGGCAGGGTCACGGTGCCGGCGCTGGGATTGGGGTACGCGGCAACTTCGCCGCCGAGCTTCGTCTGCACCGTGGCCACGGGCGAATACGCGCTGGTGCCATCGGTATCAACCTGGCGCAGGCGGTAGTAGGACAGGCCCGCCAGCGGGCGGCTATCCACAAAGGCATACTCGTGGGCGTTGGTGGTATTGCCCTGGCCCTGCACGCTGCCAATGGTTTGGAATACCCCACCGGTGGCGCTACGCTGCACGTCGAAATGGTCGTTGCTCTTCTCCGTGGCCGTGGCCCAGGTCAGGTTCACGCCCGCGCCTTTGGCAGCGGCATCGAAACGGGTGAGCTCGACGGGGAGGGGCGAGCCCGAAGAAATTGTGACGTTGTCCAAGACAAGAATATTCCTGCTCGAAGTGGTAAGGGTTATTGTAGTGGCTACGGCGGTTCTGTCAGTGAAGTTAGGAAGGGTAATGTTAACACCTGATATAGTACCAGCACTGGCGGTGACGGTTTGCGCGTTTGCACCGGTTATGGTAGCATTTACAGGGGAACCGGAAGTATTGCCTGCAACGAATAGAGGCCCGTTTCTAGGAGCTGTTGGGTTTATCGTGACAGTAGCGGTGGCTACAGCTGCCGTCCTGGCATTCGTTAAAGTCAGGCTTACCACGATGGAACTGCCGTTTCCAAAGCCATCAGTGTATGCCGGGTTAGGGGAGTTGTATCCAAGGCTCCCGACTTGAAAAGTCAGCATGTTGTTAACAGACCCTTTTTGGAAAATCTGGGCGTCGAAAGCTATTGAGGCAACAGTGCCAGGAGAACTGTTGCCAGTATTTTTCACTCCATAAGTTTCAAAATTGCCGGCGGCAGCATTGGTAGTAGAATTGTTGAAATAAGCCGCACTTGCAACCTTTGTAAAACCCAGCTCGCTTTCTTTAGCTGGGCCAGTGTATACACCATCAAAGGTTTGAGTTTTGGAAAGGGTTTGAGCTTTGGTGCAGAATGGGATAATTAACAAGCTTAACGCGCAGATAAAAATGGATTTACGCTGGCCGTGGTTCGCAGCTGCAAAGAGTAAAAAGTTTTTCATGAGAGAAAAAAAAAGGTTTGTGAATAAGCTTTTTAATGAGAATGGTAGGCTGGAAAGCATGGCGCGAGAACGATTGTCAGCTGTGCGTGCTTTCGCCTGCATGCACGTTATCAAATAAATGCAGTTGGTAAGTGTGAAATAATTCAATTCAAACTAAGTAAAGCCATAGCAATATAGATTCTAAATCCTAGCCTGCAATAGGGGATGAGTTGGCAGGCATGAATAAGTACTGCGATATTTAAACACAATCTATTGATTGTCAGGTTTTTGTATTAAAACAAAAAAATATATAAAAATTGTGTAATTATTTTTTACCTGAGCTGTCCGGCGTGAGTTGGAATGGCGAAGGAGGCTGGAAAGCCGGACCGTAATTTTTTGTCGGATTCGCGGTTGTTTTCCTTGCAGGATGCCATTGCCTGCCCCCACGGCCGGCCGATGCGCGAATAGCCGGCGTGGGCCGTATTAAGCTGTGGAGCACTTGTAAGTGAGCCGAGCAGCGGCGGCGCTCGGCCGGAACAGGAAAGGGGCCGGCGGCGCTACTTTCGCATAAACTATAGCTTCCCGCCCTTGTCGTTTCTCCGCATTTTCCTGTTGCTGTCGTTGCTGGCAGCTTCTTTGTCGGCCTCGGCCCAGCGCCGCCCGGTGGGCCCCGTGCGCCGGCCCACGCTGCCCCGCGTCGAAGCCGCCCGCCGGGCCAACGCTCGGGCCGCGCTCCAGCAAAAAAAGCCGGCCGTTGGCACGCCGGCCTTCACCCAATACCTGCATTCGCCCTGGGTCGATAGCCTGATGCGCGTGCTCACGCCCGACCAGCGGGCGGCGCAGCTGTTCATGGTGGCCGCGTATTCCAACCGCAAGCGCATCGACGAGGACTCCATTTCGACTCTCATTCAGCAGTACGGCATTGGTGGGCTGATATTTTTCCAGGGCGGCCCCGGCCGGCAGGCGCGCCTGCTGAACCGCTACCAAAGCCAGAGCAAAGTGCCGCTGCTGGTGGCCCTGGACGGCGAATGGGGCGTGGGCATGCGCCTGGATAGCGTGGTGAAATTCCCCTACCAGATGAGCCTGGGCGGCGAAACCGACACCGCGCTGCTGTATGACATGGGCCAGGAGGTGGCCCGGCAGTTCCGGCGTTTGGGCATGCACGTCAATTTCGCGCCGGTGGTCGATGTGAATAACAACGCCGCCAACCCCGTCATCGGCTTCCGCAGCTGGGGCGAAAACCCGGCCGCCGTAGCCCGCGACGGCCGCCAGTACATGCGCGGCATGCAGGACGCCGGCATTCTGGCTGTGGCCAAGCATTTCCCCGGCCACGGCGACGTGGACGCCGACTCGCACCTGGCCCTGCCCACTGTGCGCGTCGACCGCCGCCGGCTCGATTCGCTGGAGCTGCCGCCCTTCCGCAGCCTGATTGCGGGCGGCCTGGGCGGCATGATGGTGGCCCACCTCAACGTGCCCGCGCTGGACACGATACCCGGCCCCAGCACGCTGTCGCGGCCCATAATCACGGGCCTGCTGCGCGAGCAGATGGGTTTTAAAGGCCTGATTTTCACGGATGCCATGAACATGAAGGGCGTCATCAGCATGTTTCCGCCCGGCGAGGCCGACGTGCGCGCCATCATGGCCGGCAACGACATTCTGGAGTTCAGCAAGAACATTCCGCTGGCGCTCCAAATGGTGCGTATCGCGGTGGACAGCGGCCGGATTTCGCAAAGAGACATCGACCAGCACTGCCGCCGCGTGCTGGCCCTCAAGCAGTGGGCCGGCCTGAACCACTACCGCCCCATCGACCTCCAGAACCTCTACGAAGACCTCAACCCGCCGCACGCCCAGTACCTCAGCCACCGCCTCACCGAGTTGAGCATCACGCTGCTGCGCAACCAGAAAAGCCTGCTGCCGCTCCAGCGCCTCGACACCCTGCGCATTGCCACGCTGGTGCTGGGCAGCACCAGCGCCGACACCACCGACTTCCAGAAAGCCGTGGCCGACTACTCGCCCACGGCCCATTTCCGTGCCTCGGCCACGCCCACGCTCGATGAGTTGGCCCAGCTGCGCAACGTCCTCAAACCCTACAACCTCATTCTGGTGTCGCTGCAAAGCCTGGGCCGGCTGCCGGCCACCAGCTTCGGCATCACACCGGAAACCAACCTGCTGCTGCGCGAGCTCGTGACCCAGAAGCAAACGCTGGTGCTCAGCGTGTTCGGCTCGGCTTACGCCGTGGCCAAGGTGCGCGACCTTGACCGCGCCGCCGCCGTGGTGCTGGCCTACCAGGAAAGCCCGAATGCCCAAAGCCTGGCGGCCCAGGCCATTTTTGGCGGCATCGCGGCCACCGGCCGCCTGCCCGTTACGGTGAGCGACAAGTACCCGCGCGGCTTCGGCCTGCGCACCGCCGGCAGCTTCCGCCTGCGCTACGCCAACCCTGAAGACGAAGGCATGGACCCCCGCCTCGAAGCCCGCGTCGACAGCCTAGTGGGCCGGGCGCTGGCGGCCCAGGCGTTTCCGGGGGCGCAGGTCGTCATTGCCCGGCGCGGCACCGTGGTCCTCCGCAAAAGCTATGGCAACCAGACGTATGCGGGCTTTGGGAGCGAGGGAGAGCTGGCAGGGGGGAAGAAGGAGAAGCCGGCAAAAGCGGGTAGAAAGCCGAAAGCAATTTCCCTGCTTCCCTCTACCTTTCTCCCCACCATCCCCCGCCCGGTGCGCAACGACGACCTCTACGACCTGGCCTCCATGACCAAGCTGCTGGCCGCCACGCCCGCGCTGCTCAAGCTGGAAGCCGCCCACAAATTCAGCCCCGACAGCACGTTGGGCAACTATTTTCCCTTCCTGCGCGGCACCAACAAAGCCGATTTGAAAATGCGCGACGTGCTGGCCCACCAAGCCCGCCTGCAAGCCTGGATTCCGTTCTGGAAGGAGCTGACGAAAAAGAACGGCGACCTGCGCCGCCGCTATTTCCGGGCCGATTCGTCGGCGAGATTCCCGCTGCCGGCCGCGGCCGGGCTGTGGGCGCGCAAGGATTTACCGGCCCGCATCTACCAGGAAATCGGAGCCTCGCCGCTGAACGCCAAGCCGGGCTACGTGTATTCCGACCTGTCGTTTATCCTCTATCCGGAGTTGGTGAAGGCCCGCACCGGGCAGCCGCTCGATGCCTTTTTGCAGCGCGAAGTGTACCGGCCGCTGGGCGCTACCACGCTGGGATTCCGGCCCACCAACCGCTTTCCGCTCAGCCGCATCGTGCCCACGGAAGTTGATTCGGCTTTCCGGCGGCAGCTGCTGCACGGCACGGTGCACGACGAAGGCGCGGCGCTGCTCGGCGGCCTCTCGGGCCACGCCGGCCTTTTCGGCGATGCCAACGACGTGGCCAAGCTCGCCCAGACCTACGCCTGGGGCGGGCGCTACGGCGGCCAGCAGCTCTTCGACAAAACCATCCTCGCCGACTGGACCCGCTGCCAGTTCTGCCCCGACAACCGCCGCGCCCTGGCCTTCGACCGCCCCGCCGCCAACCCCACCGTGAACTCGGCCAAAAGTGCCTCGCAAAGCAGCTACGGCCACACCGGCTTCACGGGCACCTACTTCTGGGTAGAGCCGGAAAAGGATTTGGTGGTGGTGCTGCTGACTAACCGCGTGCACCCCACGCGCCGGAATAATAAGCTGACGGAGCTGAGTGTGCGCTCGTCGCTGCTGCAGCTGGCGATTGAGGCGGCGCGGTAGCGAATTTCACGCAGTGTCACGGGGTGTTTATCGCAGTGTCCCGCAGTGTTTTTCTGTTGAATGGTTTATACTTGCCAGATGGATGAGAATGCCATTTCTTTTGAGGTTCGACGTGCGGCATATAAGGTCCACACGGCATTGGGGCCGGGGCTGCTGGAGGCGGTATATGAGCTCGCATTGGCCTATGAGCTCGAGCAGGTAGGGCTACGGGTTGAGCGACAGGTTGCGTTGCCTTTCGTGTACGGTGGCCAACGCCTGGACGCAGGCTACCGACTGGATTTGCTCATCGAAAAAAGAGTTATTGTCGAATTAAAGTCGGTTGAAGTATTGCTTCCGGTTCATTACAAGCAATTGCTGACTTACCTGAAGCTTTCAGAGTTGAAGCTGGGCCAGCTCATTAATTTCAATGTGGACAGCCTCAAAGAACACATGCACCGCCTCGTGAACGGCCTGTAAGAACAACACTGCGGGACACTGCGCTTAAACACTCCGCGACACTGCGTGAAATCCTACTCCACCAAATCCCACCCCACCCCCTATGTTAGGACTGATGATGGCCGAGCCGCTGCGCGTGGCCACAATTATCGAGCACGCCGCCAAGTGGCATTCGGATACCGAAATTGTGTCGCGGCTGCCCGAGGGCGGCATTCACCGCTACACCTACGCCGCCGCTAACCGCCGCAGCAAGCAGCTGGCCCAGGCCCTCCTGAAACTCAGCACTGAAAACGGCGACCGGGTGGGCACCCTGGCCTGGAACACCCACCGCCATTTTGAGCTGTACTACGGTGTGGCCGGCATCGGCGCGGTGTGCCACACCATCAACCCGCGCCTGTTTCCCGAGCAGCTCGTCTACATCATCAACCACGCCGAGGACCGGTTCCTGTTCTTCGATTTGACCTTTCTGCCGCTGGTGGAACGCCTCGCTGCCGTGTGCCCCACCGTGGAAAAATGGGTGCTGATGGCCGGCCGCGAGCACCTGCCCGCGCAGTCGGCCCTGCCCGGCCTGTGCAGCTACGAGGACCTGCTGGCCGCCGAAACCGGCGACTACGAGTGGCCCACTTTCGACGAAAACACGGCCTGCTCGCTCTGCTACACCTCCGGCACCACCGACCAGCCCAAGGGCGTGCTCTATTCGCACCGCTCCACGGTGCTGCACGCCTACGGCATTTCGCTGCCCGATTCGCTCGGCTGCTCGGCGCTGGATGTGATTATGCCCGTGGTGCCCATGTTCCACGTCAACGCCTGGGGCCTGCCCTACGCCGCCCCGCTCAACGGCTCGAAACTAGTGCTGCCGGGCGCGGGCATGGACAGTGCGAGCCTATATGAGCTGTTTGAGAGCGAGAATGTTACCTTCTCGGCGGGCGTGCCCACCATCTGGCTGGCGCTGCTGCAATTCATGCGCGAAGGCCAGCGCCAGTTCACCACGCTGCGGCGCACGGTGGTGGGCGGCGCCTCCTGCCCGCCGGCCCTGATGAAGGCCTTCGTGGAAGAGCTGAACGTGACCATCACCCACGCCTGGGGCATGACCGAAACCAGTCCCCTGGGCACCGGCAGCCGCCTCAAAGCCACTCAATTGGACCTGAGCTCCACCGAGAAAGCCGCCGTGCTGGCCAAGCAGGGCCGCGTGGTTTTCGGGGTCGATATGAAAATAGTGGGCGACGACGGCCACGAGCTGCCCCACGACGGCGTGGCCTTCGGCGACCTGCTGGTGCGCGGCCCCTGGGTGGTGGCCGACTATTTCCGCAGCGGCACCCCCGGTGAACTCACGTCCGACGGCTGGTTCCGCACCGGCGACGTGGCCACCATCGACCCCGACGGCTTCATGCAAATCACCGACCGCTCGAAGGACGTCATCAAGTCCGGCGGCGAGTGGATTTCCAGCATCGACCTCGAAAACCTGGCCGTGGCGCATCCCGCCGTGGCCGAGGCCGCCGTCATCGGCGTGCACAGCGACCGGTGGAGCGAGCGGCCCCTGCTCATCGTGGTGCGCCGTCCCGGCATGGAGTTATCGGCCGATGAGCTGCTCAATTTCTTCCGGGGCCGCGTGGCCAAGTTCTGCGAGCCCGACGCCGTTGAATTCGTGGACTCGCTGCCGCACACCGCCACGGGCAAGCTGCTCAAAACGCAGCTTCGCAAGGATTTTGCGGGCTATTCGGTGGCGTAATTATGGGCTAAAAGAACGTCATGCTCATCTGGCGTATTTACTACTTTCCCAATTCCTCGGCCCTATCCCGCGCCGCGCCCGCCCCGGCCATCAGGCCCTCGCGCACCGCGCCCGCGCCAAACGCCTGCAAAGCCGCTTCGGTGGTGCCGCCTTTGGAGGCCACTTTGGCAATCCAGTCGGCGCAGCTCAGGCCCGATTGGGAGTATAGCTCCACGGCGCCGCGGAAGGTCTGGCTCACCAGCAGCTCGGCTTCGGCGCCGCTGAAACCCATTTGGGTGGCCGCCGCCATCAGGGCATCCATGCAGTAGTACACGTAGGCCGGGCCGCTGCCGGAAATGGCCGTGCTGGCGTCGATGGCTGATTCTTCCTCCACGTACACCGTTTTGCCGGTGGTCGAGAGCAGGTTTTGGACCTGCACCAGCTCGGCGCGGGTCACGGCGTCGGTGCTGGTGAAGGCCGTCATGCCCATGCCGATTTGGGCGGGCAGGTTGGGCATGGCCCGAATGACTTTGGGCGCGCCCAGGGCCGTACGCAGCGTTTCAATCCGCACGCCGGCCATGATGCTGAGAATGAGCTGGTCGGGCTGAATCAACCCGCGCAGCGTATCGAAAAGGGCCGGTGAGTCCTGCGGCTTCACGGCCAGGATGATGATGCTGGCGCCCGGCACGCACTCGGCCGGCGAGCCCCACACCGTGCCGATTTCATGCGCCGCCAGGGCCGGCACCCGCTCGGGCGAGCGGGCCAGCAGGCGCAAATCGAGCCGCGAGGTGATGTGGGCGCGCACGAAGCTGCGGGCGTAGGTCAGGCCCATGTTGCCGCCGCCGATGATGAGGATTTTCATTGTTGCGAATACTTGCTTAGTACCGCAAGAACGTCATGCAGAGCGCAGCGCAGCATCTTTACCGCTTAACTAAATCCTGTCGATTGGATTACCATTGCGGGAAAGATGCTGCGCTGCGCTCTGCATGACGGCCAATTCTACTGAAATTGCTTCTCCTCACACCTTCAGCACCACGCCCTTTTTATACATCCAGCTGAGAATGCCCAGCCAAATGAGAATCAGCAGCGCGGCCCCCACCAGCGAGGCGTTGCGCGGGTCGGCAAAGTGCGGGGCAATTCCCCATTCGTACAGCCACTCCTTGAAACCCCCGATTTTGCCCCCCGGCAACGCCAGCTTGAACAGCCCGAACGTGCGCGAAAGCAGCGCCGACAGGCAGAACACCAGAATGGCGTTGACACCGTAAATCAGCGCCGGGCGCGTCCAGGCGCGGTAGCCCTGCACATCGCAAATCCAGTACAGCGCGGCCAGCCCCGCCATGGCCAGCCCGCCGGTATAAAGCACATAAGAGCTGCTCCACAGGGCTTTATTGATGGGAAACCACGGCGCCCAGATGAGGCCCAGCAGAATAATGGCCCCGCCGGCCACGAACAGCCAGGCCACTTTGGCGGCTGGTTCGCGGTCCTTGCGGCGCAGCCACTGGGCGGTGAGGCCGCCCAGCAGGCCGGTGGCCAGGGCCGGCAGGGTGCCGAGCAGGCCTTCGGGGTCCCAGGTTTTGCTGGTTTTCCAGAGGTGGGCCTCGCCGAATACCGAGCGGTCGAGCCAGGCGCCGAGGTTGGTGGTGGGCTCCAGGTTGGCGGGACCAAAGCCGGGCACGGGCACCAGCTGCAACAGCACCGCGTAGCCAAGGAGGAAGCCGATAATCAGCCACAGCTGGGTCCGCCAGCTGGTTTTCAGGAAGATGACGCTGCACCCCAGAAATACCAGTGCAATGCGCTGCAACACGCCCATGATGCGCACCGCCGAGAAGTCAAATTTTGGGTACAGCGACAGCAGCAGGCCCAGGCCGAACAGCACGGCCGCCCGCCGCAGCACGCGCAGCAACACCGCGCCCTGCGGCCCGCCCTGGCGTTTGGGGCCGTCCAGCGCATACACTAAACTCACGCCCACGATGAATAGGAAAAACGGGAAAATGAGGTCCGTGGGCGTGCAGCCGTTCCATTCGGCGTGCTCCAGCGGCGGGTAGATGTGGCCCCAGTCGCCGGGGTTGTTCACCAGAATCATGGCCATCACGGTGAGGCCCCGAAACACGTCGAGGCTGATGAGGCGGCCGGGCTGGGAGGCCTCAACCAGCGGCGTGGTGCCGGTGGTTTCCTGGGCAGCTTGGGTGGTGGTGTTCATGGCGCGGGTGGGGAGGGATTTAGTCAAAGAACGTCACGCGGAGCGCAGTCGAAGCATCTTGCGTGCGGAAGTAATTCAATCGCAAGAAAAGGAATAATGGCGGCACGCGAGATACTTCGCTGCGCTCCGCATGACGTTCTTTGGGGTTCGTTCTGTTAACTCAAAACTCCCACCGCACAAAGGCCTCAATGCCTTCATATTCCGGCAGGCCCAGCTCATCATACAGCTTGGCGGTGGTGCGGTTGCGGGCCTCGGCGCGCTGCCAGAACTCGCGCTGGTCGGCGCCGGGGAAGAGGGGCCGGTCTTTCTGGCTTTGGTGCTTGAAGATGGCGCGGCGCTTGCGCGTGAGCTCCTGCGGCGAGAGCGGCACGGCCATCTCAATCTGGTCGACGTCCCATTCCTGCCAGGCGCCGCGGTAGAGCCACACCCAGCAGTCGTCGAGCCACGGCGTGCCGGAGGCTTGCAGGCGGTGAATGGATTCGAAAATAGCCGCCAGGCATACGCGGTGGGTGCCGTGCGGGTCGCTCAGGTCACCGGCAGCGTAAATCTGCTGGGGCTGAATCCGGTTCAGCAGCTCCATGGTGAGGCGGATGTCCTCGTCGCCAAGGGGCTTTTTGCGCACCCGGCCGGTTTCGTAAAAGGGCAGGTTGAGGAAGTGCACATTGGCGTCGGGAATGCCGGCCAGGCGGCAGGCACTCTTGGCCTCGCCGCGCCGGATGAGGCCCTTTATCTCCTGCACTTCCTCGGAATCGACCTGGCCGGGCTGCTTGCTTTTGAGGAAATCGGCCACGCGGTGGTACAGGTTTTCGGTGGGCGCGTTGGTGGGCAGGCGGAAGGTGTGGTCGTAATCGGCCACGAAATCGGCGAAGCGGATGGCCTCGTCATCGAACACCGCGATGTTGCCCGACGTCTGGTAAGCGACGTGCACTTCGTGCCCTTGGTCCACGAGCCGGAGCAGGGTGCCGCCCATCGAAATCACGTCGTCGTCGGGGTGCGGGCTGAAGATGAGCACGCGCTTGGGAAAGGGGCCAGCGCGCTCGGGACGGTAGGCGTCGTCGGCGTTGGGCTTGCCGCCGGGCCAGCCGGTGATGGTGTGCTGCAGCTCGTTGAACACGCGGATGTTGATGTCGTAGGCCGGGCCGGACTGGGCCAGCAGCTCCGAGAGGCCGTTTTCGTTGTAGTCTTCCTCGGTGAGCTTGAGAATGGGTTTCGTGACGGTGCGGGCTAGCCAGGTAATGGCTTTTCGCACCAGCGCGTCGTCGTGCCAGTTGCAGGGCAGGCCCAGCAGCCAGGGCGTTTTGCGCGGGGTGAGCTCGGCTCCGGCGGCTTCGTCCAGCACCACCTGCACGGCGGGGTGGCGCTGCAGGTAAGTGGCGGGCACGGTGTCGGTTACCTCGCCCTCCACCATGCGCTTCACCACGGCGGCCTTGCCTTCGCCCCAGGCCAGCAGCACAATCTGGCGGGCTTCGAGGATGGTGCCCACGCCCATGGTCAGGGCCCGGCGCGGCACGTTTTCCTCGCCGTAAAAGTCCGAAGCCGCATCGGTGCGCGTGACGTGGTCCAGGGTAATCATGCGGGTGCGGGAGGCCGGGCCGGAGCCGGGCTCGTTGAACCCAATGTGCCCGGTGCGCCCAATGCCCAGCAGCTGCAAATCGATGCCCCCGGCCGCCTGAATATCCTCCTCATAGCGCTGGCAAAACGCGGCCACCTGCGCCGTGGGCACGGTGCCGTCGGGAATGTGCACGTTCTCGGGCTTGATGTCGACATGGTCGAACAAATACTCCCGCATGAAGCGCACGTAGCTCTGCAGCGAGTCGGGTGCCATCGGGTAATATTCGTCCAGATTGAAGCTGATGACGTTTTGGAAGCTCAGGCCATCCTCGCGGTGCAGGCGCACCAACTCCTCGTACACGCGGGTGGGCGACGAGCCGGTGGCCAGTCCCAGCACGCAGCTGCGCCCCTCGGCAGCGCGGGTGCGGATGAGGTCGGCCATCTGGGCCGCTACGGCGGCGGAGGCTACTTCGGAATCGGAATAAACGGTGGCGGCGAGGGGCATGGGGAGAGGATGTTTTGGGTAGTCAAATGTACCGGCGCGGCTGGGGGAACCACACTCCCAGCCCCAGAACGTGCCGGCTTCGGGAGCGGGAAGCTGCTAAATCACCGGGTCGGCCGGCGTAGCGGCATTGTTTTCGCGCTCCACGCGGGGGTAGGGGAAGAAATTGCGGTTGCGCTCGGCGCCGGTGGTGCCCGGCGCGGGGCGGCCGAAACGGCGGCTGTCATCGAGCCGGAAGCCTTGAAAAGCCAGCTCAATATAGCGGTTGCGCAGGATTTCCGTCAGGATACCGGCGGCGGTTACGGGGCCGGCGTAGGCGGGCAGGGCTGCGCCGAGAGGGTCGACAGCGGTGGCCACTTTGGTGCGCACGCGGTTCAGCTCAATTACGGCATTGGGCAGGTCGTTTTTGCGGGCGTAGGCTTCGGCCCGAATCAAGAGCATTTCGCCCGGCACGTACACCGGAATGGGCGCGTTGTTGGCCGTGTAGAAGCCGGTGCCCAGGTTCTGGGTGGGCAGGGGGTTGCTGCGAATGAGGAAGAGAATGCGTTGGTCGGCGGGGTCGGGCGTGAGGGCGCCGGTGAGGCCCAGGCTGGCGTTGGTGGGCTCAAACACGTTTTTGTTGCCGAAAGAAGTCTCGAAGAGCGGGTTGCGGGTGTTGTCGTCGAAGTTGAACAGGGAGCGTTTGGTGAGGTCCACGCGGCCGGCGGCGGCCAGAGCTTTGTCGTAGTCGCCGGCCTCGAGGCTGTAGCGGGCGATGAGGGCCTGCAGCGTGTTGGGCAGGTCGAGGCCGGGAACGATTTTGGCGGTGAAATCGGCCGAAACGGGCGTGGCGGCCAGCAGGGTAGCAGCGGCTTCGAGCTGGGCCACGGCATTGCGCAGCACCGTTACGCGGTCAGAAAATGCCGCGTTTTCCTGGGTCACCAGCGGAATCTGCTCGAAATACTGCGCCAGCGTGCCCAGCGCCAGCGCCCGGAAAATGCTGGCATAAGCCACGATGCCGCTGCGGGTGCCAGCTTCCGGGGCGTTGCCCACGTTGGCCAATATCAGGTCGGCATTGGCCCGCACCAGCTGGGCCTGGGTCCAGAGGTTGCGCACCACGCCGTTGCTGTTGGTGAGGTTGCCGGCCCCGAGGCTGACGTTGTATTCCTCGATATTGCCCACGTTGAGTATCGTGAGCTCGCGGGTGCTGAGCCCGCCGGCCGCCACCGTATTATAGAGCACGCTGAGCAGGCCGCCCGCGCTGTAGCGGTATTGCAGGCCGTTGCAGAGCGTGATGAGGCCGTCGGAGGAGGTGACGACCTGGTCCTGGCTGGCGGTGCTGGGGTTCAGGTAGTCCTTGTTGCAGCTGCCCAGCGTCAGAATCGACAGCAGGGCGGCGAGGGTGAATATTTTCTTCATGATGATGATTGCTGGAAGTGGAGGGTAGCGCGGACTTTGTAGTCCGCATCGGAACGGCTCACACGCGGACTACAAAGTCCGCGCTACACTCAAAACGTGGCCGAGAGCTTGACCTGATAGGTGCGCGGAATGGGCACGTTGCCGAAGTCGATGGCGCGCAGCAGGTCCGACGAGCCGCCGGCGCTGGTTTCGGGGTCGAAGCCGTTGTATTTGTCCCACGAATGCAGGTTGCGGCCCACCAGCGTCAGGTTCAGCGCGCTGATGAACTTGGTGAACGTGGGCAGCGTGTAGTTCAACGCCACTTCGCGCAGCTTCACGTAGGAGCCGTCGTCAACCCGGAATTCCTGGGTGTTGTAGATGGCGAAAATGTAGCCGCGCGGCAGCTGGCCGCGCAATTCCTGCTCGGCCAAATCGCCGAGGCCCACGCCCTGGCGGGTGCGCTTGTCGGCGTTGAACACGCTGTTGCCCTGCACGGCATCGAGCAGGAAGTGCAGGGATAGTTTCTTGTAGCTGAGCGTGGTGTTGAAGGAGCCCGTCCACTTCGGGTTGGGGTTGCCGATGATGATGTTGGCGATGGTGGAGCCGGTGCCGTAGCTGGGCTGGCCGTCGCCGCTGCGGGCCGGTGTGAAGCTGGCCGAGCCCACGGCCTGGCCCACCGTGCGCTCGTCCTGCGGGAAGCCCTGGGAGGTGAGCAGCAGCGAGCCGTCGGGGTTGCGGGCGTAGCCCGAGCCGTAGAACACGCCCGCCGGCTGGCCCTCCAGCAGGTACACCGGCGCGCCGGCCGCGTTATCCACCGAAATGGCCTGGATGGCGCCATTCGAGCCGGGCAGGCTCAATACCTTGTTGCGGTTGCGGCTGAAAATGACCGAGATGTCCCAGGTAAAGTCGGCCGTTTTCAGGGGCGTGGCGCTCAGCGACAGTTCCAGGCCCCGGTTTTCCATCGTGCCCACGTTGTTCACAATGGCCGAGCCGCCGGTGCTCGGGGCCAGGTTGCGGCGCACCACCAGGTCGTTAATTTTCTGGTAGTAGAAGGTCGCGCCCAGCGTCAGGCGGTCGCGCAGGAAGCCAAAGTCGGCGCCCCATTCCAGCTCGGCCATGCGCTCAGGCTTTACGGCGGGGTTGGCCAGCTGGGTGCCGGGCACGATGGTGTTTTTGCCCAGGAAGCCCACCGGCAGGAATGGGTAGAACCGTTCGTAGGAATTGATGCCCGTCAGGTTGCCGGCCTCGCCGTAGCTGGCCCGCAGCTTGAGGCTGTTGAAGGCGTTGGCGTAGGCACTGTTCTGCCAGAACGCCAGGTCCGACACCACCAGCGAGCCGCTGATTTTGGGGTACACCTGGTTGGTTTCGGTGCTGGAAAACTTTGAGGACCGGTCGCGCCGCACCGCGCCCGTCAGAAACGCCAGGTTGCGGTAGCCGATGGTGGCCTGCCCGTAGTAGCCGCTCAAATCGAAGCGGTCGACGTTGGCCGCCGACACCACGGTGGTGCTGCTCGCCCCCGACACCGTGGTGATGAACGGCGCCAGATTTTGCCCCTGCGTGGTGGTGTAGTCCTGCTGGCTGTACTGGTAGCTGTAGCCGGCCCGCAGGCCTAGCTTCAGGTTATCATTGAAATTAACCTCGTAGCCCAGGTTCACGTCGGAGTTCAGCTGGAGCACGGCGTTGTTGCCGTTGGCCGCGAAGCCGCCGGGGTAGCGGGCGGCGGGCAGGCCGGCCGTGGCCTGGTAGGGGTAGGGCCGGATGTAGCTCAGGCCCACCTGCGAATACGCATCCACGCCCAGCACGTAATCCACCGAAAAGCCCTTGAACGGCGTCAGGTTCACCTGCACGTCGCTCACGGTGCGGTTCACACTCTGCGTAAATTTCATGTCCTCGATGGTTGAGAGCGGGTTTACGCGGGTGGGCTCCACGGCCAGCAGGTTGCCGGCGGCGTCGCGCTGGGTGATGTCGTAGATGTTGTTGGTGATGTTCACCGAGTTAATCGGGCTGTAGAACACGTTGCCGTTGGCTTTCTCGTTCGAAAAGCTGTTGATGTAGCTCAGCCCCGCCGACACCTTGGCCCACCTGGCCAGGCGCTGGTCGACCCGCGCCCGCAGATTGTAGCGCGTGAAATCGGTGCCCTTGATGATGCCCTGATTCCGGAGGTAGTTGGCCGACACGTAGTATTGCGTGTTCTCCGAGCCGCCCGCGATGGAGGCCCCGTCGTCGGTGCCGTTGCCGGTCCGGAAAATCTGGTCGAAGTAGTTGTAGCGCGGCACGTCCACCAGGTTCGATGCCAGCGCCGTCGTCGCGCCGGCGCGGGTAATGTTGGTGGTAGTCGTGCCGGGGTTGGCCGCAATCTGGGCCGCCGAAATGCCCCCGATGGTATAAAGCCGCAGCCCGGCAAAGCCAAACTGCTTGCCGTACGTATTCACCGGCACCGATTTGCGCAGCTCGTTGATGTTGAAGCTGGTGGACACCGACACGCGGGGCGTCCCGTTCTGCCCGCGTTTGGTGGTGATGAGCACCACGCCGTTGGCCGCCCGCGAGCCGTACTGGGCCGCCGCCGCCGCCCCGTTGATGATGTTGATGCTGGCGATGTCGTTCGGGTTCAGGTCGGCCAGGCGGTTCTGGCCGGCATTGGCCACGCCGATGTCGTTGCTCAGGGCCAGCTGCGAGACGTTGGTGCTGGCGTTGCTCACAATCACGCCGTCAATCACATACAGCGGGTCCGACGAGCCGCTCAGCGAGTGCACGCCGCGCAGCCGCACCGAGAGCGAGCCGGCCGGGTCGCCCGAGTTCTGGGTAATCTGGGCGCCGGGCACCTTGCCCTGCAGGGAATTCAGCAGCCCACCCGAGCCGCTCTGGGCCAAATCCTCGGCCCGCACCGTGCTGATGGCGTTGCCCAGCTCCCGCTTGGGCGCGCTGATGGTGGAGCCCACCACCACCACTTCGTCCAGCTTCTGGCGGGCTTCGGTCAGGGCCACGTCGGTGGTCACGGTTTCATCGGCGCCCAGGGTCAGGGGCCGCGACACGGCCGCGTAGCCAATCAGCGACACGGTGAGCGTGTAGGCGCCGGGGGCCACGGTGGTGGACAGCGCGTAGGCACCGTCGGCCCCGGTGGCCGCCCCGAACGCCGTGCCGTTGAGCAGCACGGTAGCGCCGGGCAGCTCGTGGCCGCCGGCATCGGTCACGCGGCCCTTCAGGGTGTAGCGCTGCGGAGACTGGGCCGCCGCCGGCACCGCCAACAACAAGCACAGCAGCAGTCCGACCCAACGGTGGAGCAGATTGCCTGATTTGTAAGAGTTTCGCATAGTGAAGTGGGTTTGGTGGGGATAAAAGGCATACCACTAATATCAGAAAAACTTTATGTAATTGTGCTTTCCCGGAAAAATAGCCATTTTCTTAAAGTCGACCTTTCATGAGTATTAACTGAATATTTCGCACATTTGAAGCCTTCTTCTTCCTTTTTCTGCATAGGGCATATGCTGCTGCACTGTTTTAATTCCTTCAGCCCCTGATGCTCCCGGCCGAAGCTGGCCCGCGCCGTGCTGGGCATCTGCGGGGCTAATTTCACCGATTCCTATTCGATTTCCCACTAATTCCTGTTCCCATGAAAAAAACCTACTGGCTATTCCTGCTCTTGCTGGGCGTGCTGCTGGCCTCTCCCGGCTGGGCCCAAACTTCCCGCTCAGTCACCGGCATCGTGACTTCCGGCACCGACCAAAGCCCGCTGCCCGGCGTGACCGTGCTGGTGAAGGGCACCACCACCGGCAGCACCACCGGCGCCGACGGCCGCTATTCGGTATCGGCCGCGCCGGGAGCCGTCATCGTGTTCAGCTTCATTGGCTACACCTCGCAGGAGCGCACGGTGGACGCCGCCGGCGCCGTGGATGTGGCCCTGAAAGAAAGCACCACCGGCCTCGATGAAGTGGTGGTGACGGCTTACAACATTGCCCAGGACAAGCGCACGCTCGTGACCTCGGTGCAGGAAGTGAAGAGCAAGGACATCATCGATTCGCGCCAGACCAACCTCGTGAACGCGCTGCAAGGCAAGGTGGCCGGCGTGAACATCACGTCCTCGGGCGGGGCGCCGGGCGAAGGCGCGGCCATCGTTATCCGGGGCGGCACTTCGCTCGATGGCGACAACCAGCCGCTGTTCGTCATCGACGGGATGATAATGGACAACGGCTCGTTTTCGGAGAGCGCCGCGCCGGGTGCGGGCTCGCAGTTCAACGGCCTGCTGGGCCGCTCGGTGGGCTCGGCCAACCGCGCCGGCGACCTCAACCCCGAGGACATTGCCAGCATCACGGTGCTGAAAGGGCCGGCCGCCGCCGCCCTCTACGGCCTGCGTGCCGCCGGTGGCGCGGTGGTGATTACCACCAAAAAAGGCACGGCCGGGCGCACCACGCTCAACGTGCGCAGCCAGGTATCGGTGGATGAAGTGAACCGTCTGCCCAAGATGCAGGACCAGTACGGCCAGGGTTCCAACGGCTTGTTTGATGGCACCACGCGGGTTTCGTTCGGGCCGCGCTTTGCGCCGGGACAGCCGGTGTACGACAACCTGGCCAACTTCTACCGCAAGGGCTACACCTACCAGAACTTCCTGAACATGTCGGGCGGCTCGGACAAGGCCACGTTCTTCGTCTCGGCTTCCAACCTGCAGCAGAGCGGCGTGACGCCCCAGAGCAAGTACGACAAAACCACGGTGCGCCTGTCGGGCACGGCCGAAATCTCGCCCAAACTCAGCGTCAGTGGTTCAGCCCAGTACCTGACTTCGGGTGGCGAGCGGCCTATTCAGGGGCCGGGCCTGTTCGGGTCGTCGGGCGGCTACCTGCTGAGCTTGCTGGACTGGCCGCGCAACGACGACGCCCGCAACTACCTCAACCCCGACGGCACCCGCCGCCGCCTGCTGGCCCTGGGCAACGGCACCGATGCCGACGCCGACAACCCCTATTTCACCGTCGAGAAAAACCCGCAGACCGACCGCACCAACCGCTTCATCGGCAACATCCAGCTGAGTTTCAAGGTGGCCAAATGGCTGACCTTGAGCCACAACATTGGCACCGATTTGTACACCTCGCGCAATACCTCGGTGCGGGCCGTGGGCACCTCGCAGGTGGGCAACCAGAACGGCGGCCTGGCCGAAACCGTGGACCAGTTCCGCCTGATTACGGCCTCCACGCTGGCCACGTTCACCAAGGATTTCGGCCCCAACTTCGGCGGTACGTTCATTTTGGGCAGCACCATTGAGGAAAACAAGGACCAGGCCGTGGACTACATCGGGCTGATTTTCCAGAACCCCGGCTTTGTGGGGCTGAATAATACCGTGAACCGCAGCGCCTTGCAGCGCGATACCAAGCGCCACCTCATCGGCAACTTCGCCCGCCTGAGCATCAGCGCGTTCAACCAGGTATTTGTGGAATTGCAGGGCCGCTACGACCGGTCCTCGACCCTGCCGCGGCCCGACCAGAACAAGATTTACGGCAAGGGCTTCCTCTACGGCTCGGCCGGCATCGGCTATGAGTTCACCAAAGCCCTGGGTCTCGACCAGAGCAACATCCTGAACTATGGCAAGGTGCGCGCCTCGGTGGCCGAGGTGGGCAAGGATACGCAGCCCTACCGCATTCAGGCCGCGCTGGCCCAGAATACCTACATCGGCGGCGGCTTCCGCAACGACTTCTTCGGCTCGAATCCCAACCTAAAGCCCGAGCGCACCCGCACCTACGAAGCCGGGGCCAACCTCCAGTTTCTCAAAAACCGGCTGGGCCTGGATTTCAACTACTATTACTCGCGCACTTCGGACCAGATTATCGCGCCCCGCGTGAGCCAGGCCGCCGGTTTCATCCTCCAATACATCAACGGCGGCGTGGTGACCAACGAAGGCCAGGAAGTTTCGCTCACCGGCTCGCCCGTGCGCGGCAAGGACTTCAGCTGGGACATTATTGCCAACTTTTACCACAACACCAACCGCGTCGAAGAGCTGCCCTACCCGCTCACGGTGGTGTTTCAGTCCGATGCCTTCATCACCGACGTGCACGAGGGCGGCGCCTTTCCGGGCCGGCCCATCACGGGCGTGGGGGCCACCGATTTTGTGCGCGTGACCGACCCCGCCAGCCCCGCTTACGGCCAGGTCATTGTTGACGCCAAAACAGGCTACCCCAGCGTGAACACCAACCTGACCTACGCCGGCGACCGCGCCCCGCGCTTCACCACCCAGCTCACCAACACCTTCACCTACAAAGGCCTGTCGCTGGCCGCGCTGTTTGATTTCCGGGTGGGCGGCAAGGTGATTAACGGCAACGACTGGTACCAGACCGGCGTGGGCACCTCGCCGCGCACCGTGGACCGCTACAAGCAAGTCGTGTTCGACGGCGTGGTGGCCACCAAGGACGCCAGCGGCAACACCGTGTACGCGGCCAATACCCGCCCCGTGGAGCTGACCCAGGCCTACTACACCAGCATTCTGGGCCGGGTGGGCACCGCCTTCATCGAAGATGGCTCGTGGGCCCGCCTGCGCTACGCCACCCTCAGCTACGCCCTGCCCGCCAGCCTGCTGAGTCCCACCAAGTTCATCAAAGGCGTGGAGCTGAGCGTGACCGGCCGCAACCTAATACTGCTGACCAAGTACAGCGGTGCCGACCCCGAAACGGCCGCAGCCGGCGCGGGCGTGCGCGGCGGCGGCTCCAACGGCTTCGACTACGGCAACGTGCCCGCCACCCGCGGCGTGGACATGGCCGTGCGGGTCAATTTCTAACCGATGTGCTGGTCTAAAAAGCACGTCATGCAGAGCGAAGCGAAGCATCTCGCGTGCAGCAGTAATCAATGCTGTTGCAGCGAATGATTTACTTTCTCAGGCGAGATGCTTCGCTTCGCTCTGCATGACGGCCCGACGGCCAATCCACTAACTACTAACCCCATGAAACGATATATTCTGGGCTTCGGCCTCTTACTCAGCCTCCCGGCCCTGACCGCGTGCGAGAAGTTTCTCGACGTGAACAACAACCCCAACAATCCGGTCGTCTCGACGCCCAACTTCCTGCTGCCAGGCATTATTTCCAACGGCATTCAGACGCAGATGTTCACGGCGTTGCGCACGCCCTACATCACGCAGTACGTGGTGAGCCGCACGGCCAACAGCGGCGGCAACGACCAGTACTACTTCACCAATGCGCAGAGCACGAATACCTTCAACTACTCCTACTTTCAGTCGGGTGGCAACATTCCGGTGATGCAGAAGGTGGCGCAGGACGAAGGCTCGCCGTACTACGTGGGCGCCGGTAAAATCATGCAGGCCATGATTCTGGCCCACGCTACTGATATGCTGGGCGATATTCCGTACTCCGAAGCCTACCAGGGCGGGGCCAATTTCACGCCCAAGTACGATTCGCAGCAGCAGATTTACGCCACCATCAACCAGCTCTGCGACGAGGGCATTGTGGAAATGAGCAAGCCCGCCAGCGCGGAGTTCCGGCCGTTCTACAGCACGGCCCCCAGCGAAAGCGGCGACATTCTCTACAAGGGCGACCCCGCCAAATGGGTGCGCCTGGCCTATTCCCTGAAAGCCCGCCAGGCCCAGCACCTCACCAAAAAGGCCAACTACGACCCCAACGCCGTGCTGGCCCTGTGCAACAACGCCTTCCGAACTTCGGCCGATGACGCGCAAATCAACTTCCAGACGGCCGTGGCCCCGCTGGCGAATACGACCAACATTTTCGGGGTGACCCGCGCCAACTTCGGCACGGCCACGTTCTCCTCCAACATCGTCAAATACCTCAACGGCACCACGTTTCCCGGCGTGGTCGACCCGCGCTTCGGCATCCTGACGCCCACCATCAGCACCGGCATCGACCCCGGCCGCGGCACCAGCACCACGGCCAACCTCACGCCCGGCTCCACGCTCACCGACTTTTATGGCAGCTGGTACGCCCGCGACCTGGGCTACTACGAGGCCATCACCTACCACGAGCTGAAGTTTATTGAGGCCGAAGCCGAGTTCCTGGCCGGCAACAAGCCCCGCGCCCTGGCCGCCCTGCGCGCCGGCATCACGGCGCACATGAAAAAAGTGGGCGCGGGCGGCTCGTATTCGCCGCCGGCCGTCACGTTCCCGGTCATCCTCGATGGGCAGATTGCCGCCTACCTGGCCAGCAGCGCCGTGCCCCAGACGGAGGCCACGCTCACGCTGCGCAGCATCATGGAGCAGAAATACATTGCCATGTTCCTGAACCCGGATTCGTGGTCGGACCTGCGCCGCTACGACTACCGCGCCGACCTGTACGTCAATTTCCTGCTGCCGTACTACGTGAACAACAACCCGCCGCTGGGGGCCGGCAAGCTTCCGCGCCGCCTGCTGCCCGGCGCCACCGAAGTTACCGTGAACCCCAACGCCATAATCGGCCTCTACACCGAAGCCGGGGCCACTTCCGACCAGGACTACGTGACCAAGCCGCTGTGGTTTGACCGGCCGTAACGGCATTGTCTGACTGAGTAAAAGGGCCGTCATGCAGAGCGCAGCGAAGCATCTCGCGTGCCACCACCAACCAATGACGGCCAACGATTGAGATTACCACCACACGCGAGATGCTTCGCTGCGCTCTGCATGACGGTTCCCCTTCTCAGTGCAAATGCCTTTCCTTCCCTTGACTTCAATACCTCACGATATGAACTGTTTCTCGTTTAAAAACCTGTTGCTGGCGCTGCCGCTCCTGGGGCTGCTGCTCGGCGGCTGTAAAAAGGAGCTGGACGATTATTACCAGCCCGTTGAGGACCCGGGATTTGCGGGGCTGGGCCTGCCCCGCGTGCCGCTGGGCACCCGCTACGCGCCGGGCGAAAGCGTGCCGCTTTACGTCACCTACGCCGAAACCGATAAGCTGCGCGACATCACCGTGTTTCAGGTGGTGAATAAGGCCGATTCGGTGGTGACGGGCACGTACCCGGCCAATGGCACGTTCAACGCCGCCGGGGGCCTGCTGGCCCAAGCCGTCCCCTACGTGGTGCCCGCCAACGCCGTGAACGGCGTGCCCGTGCGCGTCGATGTGACCCTGACGTTCCAGAACGGGGCCAGGCGCCTGCGCCGCTTCACTTACAACGTGGCCCAGCCCATCACGATTAAGTTTGGCGCTACGCCGGCCACCTACCGCAACGGGCTGGCGGCCACCGCGCAAAGCGAGGGTGACATCATTGGCTATTCGCTCATCATCAATGAAACCGGTATTGGAGTGGTGCCCACGCCGCCGGCCCTGCCCGCGCCCGCCGCGCCGCTGTTCAAGGCCGTGGACAGCCTCACCACGTTCTACCGCATTGGCACCGGGGCCCCGGTGCGGGTGGGCGTGGTGCGCAATCCCTCCAACGGCGCGGCCAACACCCGCACCATTGACGTGACTGTTCCGCGCGGGGCTTTGGGCCAGTCGGTGGTATTCTCGTTCGTGGCCTACGGCGCCGTGCAGACGGTAACCGCCACCGCGCCGGCCATCAACGTCACCAATCCCACGCCGCTGGCCACGTTGCGCACCGGCCGCATCAGCGGCGGCCCCAACGCCACGCCCGATTCCCTCGCGTTCAACTTCCGCACCGGCCTCATTGAGCCCGCCGCCAACCCGGCCACCGCCAAGGACCTGTTCGTGAGCGGCCTCAACGGCAGCGCCATCACGCTGTCGGCGGCCAACACCACGCGCTACGTCAAAATCACCGCCGCCCAGCTCGATAAAGGCTTCTACACCTCGGCCACGGCCAACGCCGTGGGCACCACCCTCTACGCCAACGCGGCGGCCCTGCTCACCGACATCGGCCCCGTGGCGGCCGACGATGTGTACGCCGTGCGCGTGCGCGGTGCCGAGCTGGCGCTGCTTCGGATTCTGAGCGTGAAGCCCAGCACCGCCGGCTCCAATGCGCGGGTCAGGTTCGAATATAAGCTGCTGTAGGTAGTCGGTAAAGCTTCCGCCGCATGCGGCAGGTGCCATCGGTGCGGTCCCCACTGGCATTGCCGCATGCGGCAATGCCGTGGGCGTAGTGCCGATGGGCATTACCGCATGCGGCAGGCCCCACTACCGGTGTGCTTAGTAGGACCACCACCTGTGGCCATGCCCTTCACCGGTGTGCCCACACGGCCCGCCACCTGTGGCAATGCCCTTCACCGGTGTGCCCACACGGCCCGCCATCTGTGGCAATGCCCTTCACCGGTGTGCCCACACGGCCCGCCACTTGTGGCAATGCCCTTCACCGGTGTGCTCAGGTATGCCGCCACCTGTGGCGGGCAATTTGCCGGCTCACCCGCCGCCAAACAGCCGCCCGAAGAAGCCGCGCTTCCGGGGCTTCTCCTTGATTTTGACTTTGGTGAACGGGGCGGCTTTGTCGGGACTTTCGCTGGCGGGCAGGGTGAGGCGCGGGTTCGTCGGCGTGGGGTTCGGCTTGGCGGCGATGGGCGGCGAGGCGGGCTGCGCCGGGCGGGCGGTGCCGGCGGGTGATTGGCCCACGGCCAGCTCGGGGCCCTGCTGCCCGCTGGTGATGACGCGCATGGGCCGGCTTTCGTTGTGCAGGCGGTCCACGGCGGTCACGTAGTAGGCGTAGGCCTGGCCGGGCACGGCGGTGGTGTCCACGAAGGTGGCGGGGAAGCCGGGCGCGGGCCGGGGCAGCGCCAGGATGCGGCGCGGGTCGTTGGGCGTGCTGCGCTCGGAGGCTTCGAAGCGGTAGAGGACGTAGTAGGTGGCGATGTCGCCGTCGGGAGCGGGCGGGCCGGACTGCCAGTTGAGGGTGACGTAGTGGCTGAGGCGGCGCAGCGTGAGGTTGGTGACGGGCAGGGGCGGCACGGCATCCTTCCAGGGCATGGTGGGGATGAGGGCCGGGTAGCGGAACAGGCTCAGGCGCAGCGAATCGGTGGTGTGGAGCGGGTTGCTGAGCAGGGATTTGGCCGAGAAGAACACGCTGCCGCTGGCCTCGCCGTCGTAGCCGCGGTTGAGACGGATTTGGCGGGGCAGCTCGCGTGGGTTGCGCCAGGTGGTGTCGGAGCGCGTGCTTTCGAGCATCCGGTAGGTGCCGTGGCCGATGTAGAGGTGGCGGTCGAAGTGGTTGCGGGTCCACCATTCGAGCAGAATGGGGTAGGGCACGAGGCGGAAAGTGGTGCTCCAGTACAGCTGCGGCAGGATGTAGTCAATCCAGCCCTTCTCCAGCCACAGCCGCGAATCGGCGTACAGATTCGAATAGGAAGGCTGCCCGGCGCGGGTATCGGAGCCCAGTGGGTCGGCCGATTTGTTCATCCAGACACCAAAAGGCGAGATGCCGAACTTCACCCAGCGCTTCGCCGACTGGATGCTGTCGTGCAGGTCGCGGATGAGGACGTTGACGTTGTTGCGGCGCCAGTCGGCCAGCTTGGCGATGCCCTCGGGGTTGAAGTCGCGGAAGGCGGCTTCGTCGTGAAACACCTGGTTGGGCTCGGGGTAAGGGTAGAAATAATCGTCGAAATGCACGGCGTCGATGTCGTAGCGCCGCACCACGTCCAGAATGACGCGGGTGATGTGGGCTCGCACCGCCGGCAGGCCGGGGTTGTAGAGCAGCTGCCCGGCGTAGCGCAGAAACCACTCCGGATGCTGGCGGTAGGGGTGGTTCGGGGCCAGGCGGCGCGTGACCGAATCCATGGTGGCGCGGTAGGGATTGAACCAGGCGTGGAATTCCATGCCGCGCCGGTGCGCCTCGGTGATGAGGAAGGGCAGGGGGTCGTCGCCACCGGCCGGGGCCTTGCCCTGCACGCCGGTCAGCCACTTGCTCCAGGGCTCGATGTCGGACTTGTAAAAGGCATCCGACGCGGGCCGGATTTGTACGAACACCGCGTTGAGGCCGGCGCGCTGGCCGGCGTCGAGCAGGCGGCGGTAGTCGCGGCGGTACTGCTCGGGGGCCTCGCCGCGCTGGTTGGGCCAGTCGATGTTTTCAACGGTGGCAATCCACATGCCGCGCAGTTCGCGCTTGGGGGGCGGCAGGGCTTCAACCGTTTCGGTAGAGTCGGCCGGGGTTTGGGCCTGGGCCGAAAGTAAGCCGCCACTCAGCAGCAGCAGAAACAACAGAAGCCGACCAGCGGCGGGGAAACGAAGCATCAATAAAATTCAGCAACACGAATGATGCTGCAAATTACGCCGTGAATGAATACCGCGAATTTCCCATCCGCCGCCCCGCCATTGCCACTGGTCCAAAATGGTGCGGCGGCGAATGGGAAATTCGCGGTACTCGTGCTTCAGGAGCCGGTCAGCTCGGTGTCGGTCATCGGTTGGTCGGTCGCGCTCTGGTCGGGCCCGCCTTCGAGGCCGTTGGTCTGGCTGGCGTCGCCGTAGTCGCCGCGAATGCCCGCGCCGTCGCCCATGTTCTGCTGCGTGCTGCTGGGGAGCAGGCCGGTATTTTCGGTGCTCGAATCGGTGTCGACGTCCAGGTTAGGAGTCGTGCTGATGGTGGCGTCGCTTTCGGCGCTCTGGTCGGGCGTCGACGCGGAGCTGGCCTGGTCGGGTTGCGGGTCGGTGGGGGTTTGCTCGGGGCTGGGCATGGCGATGAAGAAAGGGAAATGAAAGAATAGCCAGGGCCCTGATGCAGGCCCATTAGAGGCTTTACGGCGGCGGTGCCCTACGGTTGGGCGCGGCAGTTTGCGCGGCCGGTGCCATCTTGCCAGCTGCTTCCATTCCTCAGCCCCCATTCGCCGCCGTGTCCGACTCACCCACCAGCTTCTACCAACAAAAAACCGACGCCGAGCTGCTGTACTTTGTCGAGCACCCCGAGCACTACCAGCCCGCTTTGGTGGACGGGGCCCGGCGCGAATTGCGCCGCCGCGGCGTGCAGGTAGCTGCGCCCGCCGCGCCCCTGCCCCAAAACCTGGAGGCCCCGCACGAGCTGGCCCGAACCGGCCCCAAAACCGGTTTGCTGGCCGCACTAGTGGGGGCGGTGCTGGTGGTGAGCCTCGTGGCTGCCTACTTCATCAAGCAGGAAAACCACCCGGCCCCGGCTGCTACCACCGCCCCCACCGCGCCCCGCAAAGCCCCGCCCCGGCTCACGGAAGTAGCTACTTCGGTCATCCCCGATTTTGGGCCCGCCGTGCTGCGGAGCGTGCAGGAGCAGGTGCAGCACATTCCCGCCGCCGAGCGCGCCGCCGCGGCCAAGGCGGGCATGCCGCTGCACCAGTACCGCGAGCTGGCCAAGCGGTTCTGGACGGCCGAAACCCAGACCGAATACGTATTCGAGCAGGCCCGCCTGGGCAAGCTCGATGCCGCCCTGCCGGGGCACGTGCAGGCCGTAGGGGCCAGCTGGGAGCTGTGGAACAAGGCCATGCGCTATGGCTTCAAGTTCAGCCCGGCCATGGCCAGCCACCTCGACATTATGTCGCGCGTGGCCCGGCAGCAGCAGGAAGGCCTGGGCGATTTGCTGATTGTGGCCAACAACCCGCAAGCCTACGAGAACGACAATACCCGCAAGCGCACCGCCGATGTCAGCGACTTGTTGTCGGGCCTGCTGCCGAAGTCGCCGGTCACGGGCCGGCCCTACAGCACCATTCTCAAGCACGTAAGGATGTGAGGAACGTAGCGCGGACTTTGTAGTCCGCGAGTGCAACGGTGCTATTCGCGGACTACAAAGTCCGCGCTACTGCCCGCCCAACATCTGGCAAAGTGGCCGGTTGGTCAGGCTGGCGCATTCCTTGCCGCGTCCGGTTCCAATGGACTCATCCGCCCCCGACAACCTTCCCGGCTCCACGGCCGCCCTGGCCGCCCAGCTCTTCGCCCAGAAAACCGAGGCCGAGCTGCTGTACCTGGCCCAGAACGCGGCCCGCTACCCGCCCGCCGTGGGGGCCGCCGCCGTGGCCGAGCTGCGGCGACGCGAGCTTCTGCCCGATGCCGCCCGCCCCGCCCCGCCGCTCCCGCTGCCCGCCGCCGAAACCTGGTCCCAGCTGATTGGCCAGCTGCTGCGCGGCCTGTTTATTCCCTCGCGCCGCTTCCTGGCCACGCCGCTGCTGCTCGACCTCAACCTGCTGGTGTTCGGCCTCATGGTGCTCAGCGGCGTCTCGGCCTCCAATCCCACCGCGCACCAGCTGGTGCTCTGGGGTTCCAATGTGTCGGGGCTCACGCTGCACGGCCAGCCCTGGCGGCTGCTCACGTGCCTGTTCGTGCACGCCGGCATGTCGCACCTGCTGCTGAATATGTTCTCGCTCTGGCTGCTGGGCCTGCTGGTGGAAGACCGGGTGGGGCCGCTGCGCCTGCTGCTGGTGTACCTGGCCTGCGGCGTGGGCGGCAGCCTGGCCAGCCTCTGGTGGCACGCCGATGGCATCAATTCCGTGGGGGCCAGCGGGGCCATTTTCGGCCTCTACGGCCTGCTGCTGGTGCTGTTAATCGGCAAAAAGCTGGTGCTCGATAAGTCCGACCGCCGCGCCATGCTGGGCCTGGTGCTCTACCTGGTGTTCAGCAACCTGCTCTCCGGCCTCACCGGCAACATCGACAACGCCGCCCACCTCGGCGGGCTGGCCACGGGCCTGTTCATCGCCGGCCCGCTGGCCCTGATTGGCTTGCGGCCTCATTTAGCAGTGAGCAGTGAGCAGTGAGCAGTGAGCAGTGAGCAGTTGGGATATGGAAGACAACGATGATGGATGCTGCCTCGAACAAAAACCGTCCGTAAGCATTGTGAAATCGCATGGGGTTAAGTTCGCTCACTGCTCACTGCTCACTGCTCACTGCTCACTGCTCACTGTAAACTGAAATTATGCACGCCCTCCAGCTTGATGCCGTCCACCAGCCGGCTACCGTTCGCGAAATTCCCACGCCCACGCCCGGCCCCGGCGAAATCCTGGTGCGACTGCACGCCGCCGCCCTCAACCACCGCGACGTGTTCATCCAGCAGGGCAAGTACGCCGGCATCAAGCTGCCCTGCACCCTTGGGGCCGACGGCGCTGGTGAAGTAGCCGCCCACGGCCCCGGCGTGCCCGCCGACGCGCCCGCAGTGGGCAGCCGCGTGCTCGTCAACCCCGGCCTGCGCTGGGGCGACAACCCCCGCGCTCAGGCCCGCGATTTTGTGGTGCTGGGCATGCCCGACCCCGGCACTTTCGCCGAATACATCGTGCTGCCGGCCCAGTACATCCACCCGCTGCCCGCGCACCTCAGCTTCGAACAGGGCGCGGCGCTGCCGCTGGCGGGCCTCACGGCTTATCGGGCCGCTTTCACCCGCGCCCAGGTGCAGGCCGGGGAACGGGTGCTGGTCACCGGCATCGGCGGGGGCGTGGCGATAACGGCCGCGCAGCTCTGCGCCGCCCGGGGCGCCGAAGTCTGGGTCACTTCCAGCTCCGACGAGAAAATTGCCCGCGCCCAGGCGCTGGGGGCCCAGGGCGGCATCAACTACAACACCGAGGGCTGGGTGAAAACCCTCGTCCAGCAAGCCGGCGGCCCGTTCGATGTCATCATCGACAGCGCCGCCGGGTCCGCCTTCGGCGCCCTGCTCGACGCGGCCGTGCCCGGTGGTCGCATCGTGTTCTACGGGGGCACGCTGGGGACCATTCCCGACGTGCCGCCCGCCAAAATATTCTGGAAGCAGCTCAGCGTCCTGGGTTCCACCATGGGCACCGGCCAGGATTTTGAGGACATGCTGGCCCTGGTCACGGAACAGAAAATCGTGCCCGTGGTCGATGAGGTGGTTCCGCTGGCCGAAGGCGAAGCCGCCCTGCGCCGCCTCGAAGCCGGTGCGCAGTTCGGCAAAATCGTGCTGAAAATCGGGTGAAAGACGGCCGTGAAACCGCTGGGAGAGAAGCCTGGGTGCTACTGATTCTCAAGCCTCTTCTGGGGCGGTAAAAGATTGCTGTAAAAGGTTTTATTGGGAATGAAAACGGGCTTTTTGGGGTTGGTAAAGTACGCTGAAGGTCGATTGAAAAACAGCCCGCTTTTGCCATGAAATCTGCTGCCGAATACCTCAATGGTCACGTCTTCGAAGCCCGGCGTCCGCGCCGTGAGCTGCAGTCCGTCGTCACCCTCTCCGATGCGGTGCAAGCCGTCGAGCAGGCCCTGGCCGACGCCGAAAAATACCGCTACCTCCTGATGCGCTCCCTGCGCCACCACGCCAACGAAACGGCTGCGGCTACGGCCCCGGAAGCAACGCCCCTTGTCCCCTCGTTTTTTGCGGAAGAAGCGTCGGTACGGACTTTGTTTCCGGCGCAAACCGGCCGCATGGCCGCGTAATTTCAGCTTTTTGCCGTGGGCTTTGCTGCCTGAATCGTTTCCTTCGGGAACGGTTCAGGCAGTTTTTTTATGCTCCCCAGAGTTAAGCCCGGTTGAATTGCCGCTTAGCAATTTCCGCTGCCAAAGCCCCGGCCTGCTGCCGCAATTCCGGCACGGCCGTCGACTCAAAATACGCCGGCCGCCGGCTGGGCCCCAGCGTAAACAACGTCGGCGAAGCCGCGCCATCTTCCCCCAGCAGCGCGCCGTGCACATCGGTGAGCATGCCCAGGTGCAGCGGGTCGGGGGTGAGGTGGCCGGCCTCGCGCAGGCTCACCACCAGCGGAGTGGCGATGCGGGCATAGTCCAGCAGCGGCCCCGCGCAGCAGATAACGTGGTGCGCCGTGTGCCAGCAGCCGGCCGTGCCGTGGGGCCGCACGCGCACCCGCAATTGGTCGCCGTCAGGCAATATTTCGCGCACGGCTCCCACTTGCATTTGCACGAAACCAACGACGGTGAGGGCGGCTACGGCCTCGGCATTATGCGGCGGGCTGCGGTGCCGCGCCACCGACCACAGCCCGGCCAGATGCTGCAAAAACCGGCTCTGCTCCGCCAGCGGCCATGCCGCCCAGATGCGGCCCAAATCCGGCCGCAGCGAGTCCAGCACCGGCCGCCAGTCAATGCCCTGTGCCGCCGCCGCCCGCAAATGCCGCTTGAACACCGCCACCACGCCCGTAACCGTGGTTTCGGGAGCCAGCTCGGGGTAAAAACTGGGATAGGCCGTTGTAGCCGGGCGGTGCGCGGCGGGCCAGCGGCCGTGGCGGGCCACCACCGTTACCGGGGCGCGGTGGCCATCCTGGCGCAGGGCCAGCAGCACGTCCACCGCCGTCAGGCCCGAGCCGATGAGCAGCACTTCCTCATCGGGGCCGATGCGGCGCAGGTTGCCCGTGGCCCAGGGGTCGGCGTGGTAGCCAGGGTGCTGGAGGTAGCGCAAATCGGGCCCGGTGGGCGGGGGAGGCGGGAAATTGCCCAGCGCCAGCACCACGTAGTCGCTGCGGATTTCGGTGCCATCGGCCAGCTGCACGGCCCGGCGGCCATCGGAAAGGAGCGGGGCGGCCGTGGCCGTGGTGGCGTGCCAGCGCACGCCCGCATCGCCGGCCGCCAAGGACAGCACCGTGGCCAATTCCTCGTGTAGGTAGCGGCCGTAAGTGGCGCGGGAAGCGTACTCCGGCACACCGGCAGCGCTTTCCGGCTGCCGGTGCAGCCACTCCGTAAAGTGGACCGGTACGGTAGGGTAGAGGCTGAGGGCGCCGGGGCGCACGTTAAGCAGATACTCGGGCCGCCGGGCCGTATAGGCGAGGCCCGGACCGGGGATTTCGCGGGGCTCAATGAGGTGAATAACGGCCCCGGCCAGCGCGGGCTGCCGCCGCAGCTGCAGCACCAGCGCCGTGCCCGCGAAGCCGCCGCCGATGACAGTAATAACGGGACTGGCGGGTGGGGTCACGGAGCGAGTGGAGAGGCGGAGTAGAGACGCATATTTGTGTCTCGTCGTTGAGGTTACATTCAAACGGCGCGAGCAACGAGACGCAAATATGCGTCTCTACCGCTGCTTGCTACATGTACCGGCCCGGCACCAGGTAGTTCTGCACGTAGTCCTGAATGCCATCTTCCAGGCGGGTAAACGGCAGCTCGTAGCCAATGCTTTGGAGCTTGCTCATATCAGCCTCGGTGAAGTACTGGTACTTGTCGCGAATGTCCTCCGGCGTGTCCTTGAACTGGATATCGGCTGTGCGGCCCAGGGCCTGGAAGGTGTTCAGCGCCAAATCCAGGAAGGTGCGGGCCTGGCCGCTGCCGAGGTTGTAGATGCCGGAATGCGTGCGGTGGTTCAGCAGGAAAAAGCACACTTCCACCACGTCCTTCACGTACACGAAATCGCGCATCTGCCCGCCGTCGGTGTAGTCGGGGTTGTGCGATTTGAACAGCATCATCGAGCCCGTTTGCTGAATCTGATTGAAGGCGTGCAGGATAACCGAGGCCATGCGGCCCTTGTGGTACTCGTTGGGCCCGTACACGTTGAAAAACTTCAAACCCGCCCAGAAATACGGCTTTTCCTCCTGCTGCAAGGCCCAGTTGTCGAAGTCGTTTTTCGAGTCGCCGTAGGGGTTCAGCGGGCGGTAGAGCGGGAACAGGGCCTCGTCGGTATCGGTATAGCCCAGGGTGCCGTCGCCGTACGTAGCGGCCGACGAAGCGTACACCAGCGGCAGGTTGTAGCGCACGCAGGCCAGCCACATTTGCTTCGAATAGTTCAGGTTGAGCAGGTCGAACACGGCCGGGTCCATCTCCGCGGTATCGGTGCGGGCCCCGAGGTGGAAGATGAATTCCACCTGCTCGTGGTTGGCATCGAGCCAGTCGAAAAACGTTTCGCGGTCCACATACTCGCGCAGCTTCTTGCCCTCGATGTTGGGCAGCTTCTTCTCGATGGAAAAATTATCCACCACGACGATGTCGTTAAAATTGGCGGCGTTGAGGCGGGAGACAAGGCAGCTGGCAATGAAGCCGGCCGCGCCGGTGACTACTATCATACTGGGCGGGTTTGGAAAGGAGCAAAGGTAAACCGGCGCGCCGGGCCGCGAAGCCGCCGGCCTACCTTTGCGCCATGCGTGTTCGATTGCTGCTTTTACCCCTGGCGCTGCTGCTGGGTTGCCACCCCGCCACTGCCCCCGAGGCCACCGTCACGGTGCGCGACGGCCTGGGCCGCACCGTCAGCCTGCCCGCGCACCCGCGCCGCGTGCTGGCCCTGGCCCCCAGCATGACCGAAATGCTGTACGCCGTGGCCGATACCGCCACCATCGTGGCCCGCGTGCCCCAGGACAATTTTCCCGCCCCCGTGTCCCGAAAGCCGGTGGTGAACAACTACCCGCTCGACCTCGAAAAACTGGTGCTGCTGAAGCCCGACGTGGTTTTCACTACCGAAGGCATCACGTCCGTTGATGATGCCCAGCGGCTCAAGGAGCTGGGCATCCCGGTGTATTACCAGCGCTATCGCACTGTGGAGGACGTTTTTAAGGGAATGGAAACCGTGGGGCATTTGCTGGGCCGGGAGCCGCAGGCCAAGCACGTTGCCGATTCGCTGCGCCAGCGCCTGAAATTGCTTGGCAGTGCACCGGGCCATCCGGTCCCTTCCTTGCCCAAAGTGCTGGCCATTACCTGGCAGGACCCCATTTACTGCTACGGCCAGAACACGCTGTTTACGGATGAAATCCGCCTCGCCGGCGGCCAGAATGCCGTGACGGAAACCTTCCCGCAGCCCTACCCGGCCCTCACCCGCGAATACATTCTCAAGCTGAACCCCGACGTGCTGCTCGGCGGCAGCTTCGAGAAGCTGGACAGCACGTTTTTCAAAAACTACCCCGAGCTGAAGCGCATCAAAGCCTATCAAAATCACCGCGTGTACGCCATCACCGGCAACCTGATGGAGCGCCCCGGTCCCCGTGTAGTCGAGTCGGTCCGCGAGCTGCAAAAGCTGCTGCTGCGCGCTGAATCCGCTCCCCCCGTTTCCGCCCGCTGATGCAGGTTCGGCGCCCCGTTCTGTGGCTGGCCGGCGGCCTCGTTCTCATGCTGGCGCTGCTGGTACTGGGCCTGCGCGTGGGCAGCTACGCCACATCGTACAGCTTCATCCTGAATACTTTCCGTCACTATAACCCCGCCGACCCGGCCCAGCTGGTGCTGGTGCAGCTGCGCCTGCCGCGCCTGCTGCTGGCGCTGCTGGCCGGCGCCAGCCTGGCCGTGAGCGGCTACCTCCTCCAAACCCTGGTCACCAACCCGCTGGCCGACCCGTACCTGCTGGGCACGGCCTCGGGGGCTTCGCTGGGGGCCATTGCCACGTATGTTCTGGTGCCCTCGCTCACGTTTATGGGCGTGTATCTGCCGCCCGTGGCGGCCCTGGCGGGCGCCTTTTTGGCCACGCTGCTGGTGGTGGCGCTGGGCACCCGGCGCGGCCGGATTCTGCCGGCCCCGCTGCTGCTGGCGGGGGTGGCGGTGGGAGCCCTGGCGGCGGCAATTGGCAGCCTGCTCACCTTCCTGGCTTCGCCCGAAGGCAGCTTGCGCAGCGTGGTGTTCTGGGCCTTTGGCAGCTTCGAGCGGGCCGGCTGGGCCGTGCTGCCCTACCCGGCGGCGGCGCTGGGCATCAGCCTGTTCGTGCTGGCTTTCATGCAGAAAGACCTGAACTTACTGCTGCTGGGCGAGGAGCGGGCCGCCGCCCTGGGCCTGCCCGTGGCGCGGCGGCGCTGGCTGCTGGTGCTGCTGGCGGCCGGCCTCACGGGCGGGGTGGTGGCGCTGTGCGGGCCGGTGGGCTTCGTGGGCCTGCTCGTGCCGCACCTCACGCGGGGCCTGCTGGGCACCACGGGGCGCTACAATCTGCTGGGGTGCGCGGTGCTGGGCGGCAGCTTTCTGCTGGCCTGCGACCTGCTGGCCCGGCTGCTCTACCCGCCGGCGGGGCTGCCCGTGGGCTTGGTCACGGCCCTGTTCGGGGTACCCTTCTTTGTATATTTGCTGCGGAAAACCACATAGTTGGTAGTCGCTGGTTGTCAGTTGTCAGGTGGTGAAAGCCCCTTTAAAGCTGACAACTAACACCTAACAACGGACAACTAAAGCATGATATACGTCAGCCGCCAGGAACATTTCAACGCCGCCCACAAGCTGCACAACCCCAAGTGGAGCGATGAGCGCAACCGCGAGGTCTTCGGCCCCTGCGCCAACTCCAACTGGCACGGCCACAACTACGACCTCATTGTGACCGTGAAGGGCCAGCCCGACCCCGAAACCGGGTTTGTGGTGGATTTGAAGGCCCTTTCCGACCTGCTGCGTGAGCACGTCACCGACCAGGTGGACCACAAGAACCTCAACCTCGACGTGCCCTTCATGGCCGGCCAAATGGCCAGCACCGAAAACCTGGCCATTGCTTTCTGGCAAATCATCGAGCGCGAGCTGCCCGCCATCACCCAGGCTCAGCTCCACTGCGTAAAGCTCTACGAAACACCGCGCAATTTCGTGGAATATTACGGCGGCTAAGGTCAGTGAACAGTTATCAATTAAACAGTTAGCAGTTGCCCGGAATACCAGGTTTTATCGGACAAAAAATAACGACAATGATAACGGCAAACTGCTCACTGATAACTACTAACTGATAACTGCTTTAATGAAATACTACCTCATTGCCGGCGAGCGGTCGGGCGATTTTCACGCTTCCCATCTCATGCGCGAGCTGCGCGGCCAGGATACCGCCGCCGAATTCCGCTACTGGGGCGGCGACCTGATGCAGGCCGAGGGCGGCGAATTGGTGCGCCACTACCAGGAATTGGCCATCATGGGCTTTCTGGAAGCGGCCACCAGCGTCCTCAAGTTTCGCGGGTACCTGAAGCAATGCCAGCAGGATGTGCTGGCCTATAAGCCCGATGTGCTGATTCTGGTCGATTACGGCGGGTTCAACATGCGCATGGCCAAGTTTGCCAAGGACAAGGGCATCAAGGTGTTCTACTACATTTCGCCCAAAATCTGGGCCTGGAACCAGGGCCGCGTGGAACAGGTGAAGGCCCGCGTCGACAAGATGTTCGTCATCCTGCCGTTCGAAACGGAGTTCTACCAGAAATTCGATTACGCCGTGGACTACACCGGCAACCCCACCGCCGACGCGGTGGCCGAATTTCAGCCCACGTCCGATTTCTTTGAGCGCAACCAGCTCGACCCGGCCCGGCCCATCATTGCGGTGCTGCCGGGCTCGCGCAAGCAGGAAATTGAGGAAATGCTGCACGAGATGATTGCCATTCTGCCCGGTTTTCAGGAATACCAGTTTGTGGTGGCCGGCGTCACCAACCTCGACCCGAACTACTACCGCCACTTCGAGCGCAACGGCATCAAGTTCCTGTTCGACCAGACCTTCGACCTGCTGAGCCACGCCCGGGCCGCCCTCGTCACGAGCGGCACGGCCACGCTCGAAACCGCCCTGTTTGGCGTGCCCCAGATTGTGTGCTACCGCACCAGCGCCCTGAGCTACGCCATCGGCAAAATGGTGATTAAGGTGCCCTACATCTCCCTGGTCAACCTGATTGCGGGGCACGAGGTGGTAAAAGAGCTGATTCAGGGCGATTTCAACGCTCGCAACCTGCTCGACGAGCTCCGCACCCTGCTCACCAATGCCGAGTACCAGGCGCGCATCGAAACCGGCTATGCCGAGCTGCGCGCCAAGCTGGGCCAGCAGCAGGCCGCCAAAAAAACGGCCGAGCTGATGGTGAAATACCTGCAAGCCGGCTGAGTGCGGGCGCCGCTGACATAGAATGGCCATGCCTGCCCGACGCTTGGTGGCCGGAAGTGCTATATATAAAATACGAGCATGAGGCGGTGAATTCCCTCATGCTTTTTGCGCCAAAAAACCTGTATATAGACCCTGATTAAGCTGAGCACTGGATTTGCGTAAAATAGGTTGGTGATTTGATGCAGTAGATTTGTCGATTATTCGCCAGCATAGGGCGATTGAGGGACTTGAGGCGGGCAGTTTTCTCCTTAGATTTACTGTCTCCACCTCAACCACCTTAAGTATGAAGATTTGTTACCACTGCCCGCCGGCCACCCAACGGCTGGCAACTAATTCCTCGTTTGGAAAAAAACTGGGCCGAATAGGAGCGGCATTGCTCCTGACGTGGGGCACGACCCTGGGCGCGAAGGCCCAGCAGTCGGCCCCGCAGTTCTTTCAGGCCAATGCCGAAGCCCGGACTGCCGCGGCCGCATCGCCCCTGTCCGAAGCCCTGTTTCACTCCCAGGCCCTGACCCTGGACGTGGCGGCCCTGCGCGCCGCCCTGGCCACCGCCCCTCTGGAAACCCGGGCCAACGCCGTTCCGCTGGTGCTGGCGCTGCCCCTGCCCAATGGCAGCACGGGCCGCTTTGCCGTGCGCGAGGCCCCGGTGATGGCCCCGGCCCTGGCCGCGCAGTTTCCGGACATTAAAACCTACGCCGGGGTGGGGCTCGACGATGCTTCGGCCTCGGTACGGCTCGACATTACGCAACTCGGCTTTCATGCCCAGGTGCTGACTGGCAACGGCAACAGCTTTTACATCGACCCCGTGACCCGGACCGATGCCCGGCACTACCTCGAATTCTATAGGAAAGACATGAACCGGGCCGCGGCCGGCACCCCGCCTTCCTGCGGTTTTGTGGCTACCGCTGCCGACGCCAAGGCCACTGCCCTGCGGCTGGCGACGGCGGCCCGCACCAGCGGCAGTACCGCCGCCCTGCTCAGCGGCCCGCAGCTGCGCACCTACCGCCTGGCCCTGGCCTGCACGCCCGAATACGCCGTCACGAAAGGCAACACCGTTGCCTCCGTAATGGCTGGCGAAGTAGCCACCGTGAACCGTGTGGTGGGGGTGTACGAAAAAGAGCTGGCCGTGCGCATGGTGCTGGTAGCCAATAACAACCAACTGATTTTCCTGAGAGGCATCGGCACGCAGCCTTCGCCGGTCTTCGACGACAGTAACACCAACAACGTGCTGCTGAGCCAGAACCAATCGAACATCGACCGCATCATCGGCACGGCCAACTACGATATCGGCCACGTGGTGAGCACCGGTGGCGGTGGGGTGGCCAGCTTGGGCGCTGTGTGCTCCAGCACCCGCAAGGCCCAGGGCGTAACTGGTTTACCGAACCCCGTGGGCGATGCCTTCGACATTGACTTCGTAGCCCACGAAATGGGCCACCAGTTTGCCGGCAATCATCCATTCAACGGGACGGGCGGTAACTGCGGCGGTGGCAACCGCAACGCCAGCACGGCCTGGGAGCCTGGCTCGGGCTCGACCATCATGGCTTATGCCGGCATCTGCGGCTCGGCCAATGACCTGCAACCCCATTCCGACCCCATCTTCCACACGGGCAACTACCAGGAAATGCAGGCTTTTATTGCCACCACTACCTGCGGCACTACCACCGCCACCGGCAACACGGCTCCCGTGGTAACCGCGCCGGCTAGTGGCAAAACCTTGCCCATCAGCACCCCCTTCAAGCTCACGGCTTCGGCTACCGACGCTGAAAATGACCCCCTGACCTATATGTGGGAAGAGTTGGACCTCGGCCCGGCCGGGTCGCCCACCGCCGCCCAGGCGGCTAATGATACGCCGCCGCTGTTCCGCTCCTTTGTGCCCAGCTTCGATGCCACCCGCTACTTCCCACGCCTGACCGACCTGGTGAACAACACCACCGTGCTCGGTGAGCGCCTGCCCACGGTGACGCGGACCCTCAAATTCCGGTGCACGGCCCGCGATACCCACAGCGGCGCGGCCGGTGTTATCGGCGGCGTAGACTACAGCGCTTTGGTGAACCTGAGCGTGAGCAGCACCGCCGGCCCATTTCTGGTAACAGCCCCCAACACGGCCGTGAGCTGGACGGGCGGCGCGGCCCAAACCGTGACCTGGGACGTAGCCGGCACCGATGTAGCCCCCGTGAGCTGCGCCACCGTGAACCTGCGCCTGAGCCTGGATGGTGGCCTGACGTACCCCGTGCTGCTGGCCGCCAACGTGCCCAACAATGGCACCGCCGCCGTAAACGCGCCCAACGTGACCACGGCCCAGGCCCGCGTGATGGTGGAATCTGCCGATAACTACTTCTTCGACGTCTCGAACGCAAACTTCACCATTGCTCCCGGCCCCGGTCCCGCCATCACCAGCTTCACGCCCGCGAGCGGGCCGGCAGGCACGGCCGTTACCATCACCGGTACCAACTTCACGGGTGCCACGGCCGTTAGCTTCAATGGCACGGCTGCCACTTTCACGGTGAGCTCGGCCACCAGCATCATCGCCACGGTGGCGGCGGGCTCCAGCACTGGCCTCATCGCGGTTACCACGCCCGCCGGCACGGCGGTATCGGCCACGCCGTTCCTGGTGGGCAGCCCGCCCACCATCACCAGCTTCACGCCCACCACCGGCCCGATAGGCAACACGGTGGTCATCACCGGCACGAACTTCACGGCGGCTACGCAGGTGGCTTTCAATGGCACGGGCGCACTGGCCTTCTCCATCAACTCGGCCACCCAGATTACCGTGACGGTGCCGGTCGGCGCTACCACGGGACCCATTGCCGTGACCACGCCGCTGGGCACGGGCACTTCGGCTACCGATTTTACGGTGCCTCCGGTGCCGATAATTACATCGTTCACGCCTACTTCGGGCCTCCCCGGCACGGTGGTGGTGCTCACGGGCAACTATTTCACGGGCGCTACCCAGGTCACGTTCAATGGCACGGTGGCCCCCGGATTCGTCGTGAACTCGGCCACCCAGATTACCGTGACCGTGCCCGCCGGCACCACCAGCGGCCTTATCACCGTGACAGCCCCCAATGGGGTGGGCGTCTCGACTACCCCGTTCGTCATTCTGGTGCCGGTTATTTCTTCCTTCACTCCAACCACGGGCCCGGTGGGCACGGTGGTGGTGCTCACGGGCAACTATTTCACGGGCGCTACCCAGGTCACGTTCAATGGCACGGTGGCCCCCGGATTCGTCGTGAACTCGGCCACCCAGATTACCGTGACCGTGCCCGCCGGCACCACCAGCGGCTTTATCACCGTGACAAGCGTCGGCGGAACTGGCACGTCGGCGGTCGCTTTCCTGTTGCCAATCCCCAACGACTTTTGTGCCAATGCGATTGCGCTAACTTGTGGCCAGAACGTGAGTGGCTCAACTCTTGGGGCTACTGACACCGGTGACCCGACCGGCAGCTGTACCGAAACCGTGGACGCAGGCGGCGTATTTTATTCCCTCGTCGGCACCGGCGCCAGCATCACCGTTGCTACTTGCAACGCCGGTACCAATTTCGATACCAAGCTGTTTGTGTATTCGGGCCCTTGCGGGGCCTACGTCTGCGTGGCCGGCAACGACGACGTAAACTGCGGGGCTGCCCAATACGCCTCTGCGGTGACGTTTGCTTCGGTGTACGGCACCCGTTACCTGGTTTTTGTGACTGGCTACCAGACATCGGCCGGCAATTTCGTGCTGAGCACAAACTGCGCCACGCCGCCACCAGCTCCCATCATTACCAGCCTGAACCCAACCAGCGGCCCGGCACTCACCAGCGTGACCATCACGGGTAGCAACTTCACGGCTGCCACGGCCGCTACGCTCAACGGATTGGCCGTTACTAACTTCACCGTGGTGAACGACAACACCATCACCTTCACCGTGCCCGCCACCGCCACCACTGGCGACGTGGTAGTGACCACGGCCGGCGGTATCCCCAGCAACGGGGTATTGTTCACCGTGACGGTGGTATCGGCCACGGCCAAAGCCAACCAGAGCGGGTTCAGCGTGTGGCCCAACCCGGTGGCGGGCAAAGGCACCATGCACATCTCCCTGACGGCTTCGGCCAGCAAAGCTTCGGTTACGCTGCGCAACGTGCTGGGCCAGACAGTAGGTACCCGTACCTTCAGCGGCACCACCACCGAACTGCCCACCACCAGCCTGGCCAGCGGCACCTACCTGCTCACCGTGCAGATGGACGGCCGCGCTCCGAGCATCCAGCGCGTGGTAGTGGAGTAAGGATGGATTTGGCCGGGAATGTCCTGGCTGGATAAGGAAAAGGCCCGCCGATTGGCGGGCCTTTTTTTGTGCAAGCGGCGCGGGCATTTAACCTCACCCTCTCTCCAAAAAAGAGGGGGCACCGGTCCTGTTCTTGGCTAACCTCTATGCACAAAAAGAGCCCAACGCATTCGCGCTGGGCTCTTTTCTTTCTTACTCCTTAGGCTGAACTGGTTCCCCCTCTTTTTTGGAGAGGGGGGCCGGGGTGAGGTTTCGTTAGGAGGCTACGCGGCCCGCATGTGGCGCAACGGCGACTTCTCGAACTTGCTGCGGCAGTAGCTCAGGTTAATCTGCAGCGCGTCCGAATCGGCTTCGGAAGGCATTTCGAACATGGCATCGGTCATGATGCTCTCGCAGATGGAGCGCAGGCCGCGCGCGCCGAGGCGGTATTCGTCGGCCTTCTCCACGATGTATTCCAGCGCATCTTCGGTGAAGCTGAGCTCGATGTTTTCCATGCCGAACAGGCGCTTGTACTGGCGCACGAGCGAGTTTTTGGGCTCGGTCAGAATCAGGCGGAGGGTGCTGCGGTCCAGCGGGTTGAGGTGGGTGAGGACGGGCAGGCGGCCAATCAGCTCGGGAATCAGGCCGAAGCTCTTGATGTCCTGAGCCGTCACGTAGCGCAGGAAGTTCTGGGTATCTACCTGCTCCTCAAGGTTCGTCTTGGCGAAGCCCATCGGCTTGGTGTTCAGGCGGCTCTTGATGATGCGGTCGAGGCCCGAGAACGCGCCGCCGCAGATGAAGAGGATGTTCTCGGTGTTCACCGAAATCATTTTTTGCTCGGGGTGCTTGCGGCCGCCCTGGGGCGGCACGTTGATGTTGGTGCCTTCGAGCAGCTTCAACAGCGCCTGCTGCACGCCCTCGCCGCTCACGTCGCGCGTGATGCTGGGGTTGTCGCTCTTGCGGGCAATTTTGTCGATTTCGTCGATGTACACGATGCCGCGCTCGGCGGCTTCAAGGTTGTAGTCAGCGGCCTGGAGCAGGCGGGTGAGGATGCTTTCCACGTCTTCGCCCACGTAGCCGGCCTCGGTGAGGACGGTCGCATCGGCGATGCAGAAGGGCACTTGCAGGATTTTGGCCAGCATGCGGGCCAGGAAAGTTTTGCCGGTGCCGGTTTCGCCCACCATGATGATGTTCGACTTTTCAATCTGCACCTCGTCCTCGGTGGGCTTCTGCATCAGGCGCTTGTAGTGGTTGTACACGGCCACGGCCATCACGCGCTTGGCTTCGTCCTGGCCAACTACATATTGGTCAAGATGTTCCTTGATGGCTTTGGGCTTGATGAGGTTGAACTTGGGCTGCTTGCTGGCATCCTGGGCTTTGGCCTCTTCGTCGAGAATGTGCTGGGCCTGGCCCACGCATTTCTCGCAGATGTGGGCGTTGATGCCCGAAATCATAACGGCAACTTCGCGCTTGCTCTTATTGCAAAAGGAACAGGATATTTCGGCCACGGAGGGAGGAATAGAATAGGGTGGGAGGGGCTGGCTTTCAGACAAGCGGGCTCAAAGGTACAACAAGCCCAACGTCTGCGGCCAGAAAAATGGTGCCGCCATCGAAGGCTAGCAATACGGCATTGCGCATATATCGCGTAGTTTTTCGGCAATTGCTGGTACGACGGAAGCTATTGCAATGTAGTTACTTGGTAACGGTACGCTGGTTCGATATGGTGAGAATACTGCTGAGGACGCTATTTATCGGCCGGTGGTTGCTTGCTGCCGGGGCTGCCGCGCAAACCCTGGCGTTGCGCGACTACACCCTGGCCAACGGCTTGCCGCAGACCAGGGTGTACGCCATGTGCCAGGACGGCCAGGGCCACTTGTGGGCCGGCACCCAGGGCGGGGTGTGTGTTCGACGGGCAAAAATTCCGCACCCTTTCCACCGTTCAGGGCCTGCCCGGTAATCACGTGAAAGACGTGGCCGCCGCCCCCGACGGCACCTTATGGATGGGGCACAACTACGGCGGCGTGTCCTTTGTTCGGCCCGATGAGCAGGTGCGGCGCTGCCGGCCGCGTGGGCTGGGCATCCCGGCCGGCGTGTATTGCGTGTTTCCGGCCACCAGCCAGACCATCTGGGTAGCCACGCTGGAAGCCGGCTTGTTCCGCCTGGACTGCGGCCCCGGGATACCATTGTTAGCCATTATGGCGTGGCGGAAGGCCTGTCCTCGCGCTCGGTGCGCCACGTGGCGGCCGGCCCTGCCGGCCGGGTGTGGGTGAGCACGGGCATGGGACTGACCCTGCTGAACCCGCGCGCGGGACCGGCCCCGGTGCTGCCGCCGGAAGTGCAGCACGTGGCCATCAACCACTTCCAACGGGTGAATGACACGCTGCTGTGGTGCGCCACGGCCCAGGGCCTGGTGCGCCTGAGTGGGACCGGCACCGCGGCCCGGCCCTGGCGGGCCCGGCGCTACGGCGTGGCCAAAGGCCTGTGCGCCATCCCGGTGATGCGGGTGGTGCAGGACCGCGCCGGCAACGTGTGGTCCACCACGGCCGGCCTCAGCCAATTGCCGGCGGGGGCCAGCCACTTCCGCTGCCGGGCCAGCCGCAGCTTTCTCGACAGCAACGAAAACAACGACCGGCTCAAAGACCGCGAGGGCAACATCTGGTTTGTGCACGACCAGGGCATTGCGCAACACCCCACCGATGAGCGGTTTGAGCAGTGCGGCAAGCCCGAGGGAATTCCGGATAATGAAGTGCTGGCAGTGCCGGCCGTGGGCGCCGGCCGCTACTGGGTGGGCACCCGCGCTGGGCTGGTGGAACTGCAGCCGGGCCCGCCGGGCGGGCCGCAGTGCCGGCCCGTGCCGCTGCGGCCGGGCAAGGCCAGCCACTACATCCGCTGCCTCTGCCGCGACCAGCACGGCAACAACTGGGTGGGCAGCGAAAATGGGATGGCCCGCTACACCCCCGCCACCGGCCACCGGACCTATTTCGACCAGGTGCCCGGCGTGGCGGGGCACAATGTGGTGAGTATTGCCGAAGATCGGCACGGCTGGGTGTGGCTGGTGACCCCGGGCTTCGGCCTGACGGTGTTCGACCCGGCCACGAACCGGTTCAAAACCTTCACCACCAAGCACAATGGGTTGATTTCGGACGTGTTCTGGCAGGTGTTTCGGGACCACGCGGGTGGGCTGTGGCTGGCCAGCGACGACCACGGCCTGATTCGGGTTGATACCGAACACGACACGTTCCAACGCGTAGACGGGCAGGCCAAAACCCTGAGCGTGGGCTCGATATCGGAAGAAAAAGCCGGGCAGCTGTGGCTGGGCACCATTGGGCAGGGCGTGTTGAGCTACTCCCCCGGCACCGGCCGCACGCACGCCTTCGGCCCCGAAGTGGGGCTGCAATCCAGCAACCCCTACTTCGTGCAGTGCGACGAAGTGGGGCAGGTGTGGGTGGGCACCAACCGCGGCCTCGATTGCTTCTACCCGCTCCGGGGCCAGACCGTGAGCTACGGCTTGCACGAAGGCTTTATGGGCCAGGAGGCCAACCAAAATTCCGTGCTCCTGGAGCCCGGCGGCCGGCTGTGGGTGGGCACCGTGAACGGCCTGATGCACTACGACCCCGCCCGCGCCCAGTTCAACCGCGTGGCCCCGCTCACCCAGCTCACCGGCCTGCGCATCTTCCTCAAAGACACGGCTATTGCGCCGGGCATGGCGCTGCCCGCCCGGCTCAATCACCTCACGTTCGACTACGTGGGGGTGAACCTGACCAACCCCGAGAAAGTGCTGTACCAATACCGGCTGCGGGGCTTCGAGCAGACCTGGGCCGGGCCCCTCACGGCCACTTCCGCCACCTATACCAACCTGGGGCCGGGCAGCTACACGTTCGAAGTGAAAGCCGCCAACGAAGCAGGCGTGTGGAGCGCCCGCCCGGCCACGTTTTCCTTCAGTATTCGACCGCCGTGGTGGCGCACCTGGTGGGCTACGTGCTGTATAGCTGCGGGTTTGGGCTGATTATTTACGGCGTGCGGGCCTACACCAAGGTGCGCGAGCGCGACCGGGCCAACCGCCAGCTCGAACAACAAGCCTTGCTTCACTTGCAGGAAATGGACCGGGTGAAAACCAACTTCTTCACCAACATCAGCCACGAGCTGCGTACCCCGCTCACCCTCATTCTGGGGCCGGCCGAAGTGCTGGCCACCGAACCGGCCGACCCCGCCGTGCGCCAGCAGGGCAGCCTGGTGCTGCGAAGCGCGCACAAGCTGCTCACGCTCATCAACCAACTCCTCGATTTGAGCAAGCTGGAAGCCGGGGCGCTGCGCCTGCTGCCCGCTTCCGGCGATGCGGCGGCCACCGCGCGGCAGCTGGTGGTGTCGTTTTCCTCCCTCGCCGAAAGCCGCCAGATTATGCTGTACTGCGAAACCCCCTGGGACCTCGTGCTGCTGGTGTTCGATGCCGGCAAGCTGAAGGAAATCCTCACCAACCTGCTGGCTAATGCCCTGCGCTTCACCCCGGCCGGCGGCATGGTCACCGTTACCGTGGCGGAGCTGCCGCCGGTGGCGGCCACCTCGGCGGGCGGCGTGGCTGTTGCCGTGCGCGACACCGGTTCGGGCATCGATGCCGAAGAATTGCTGCACCTCTTCGACCGGTTTTACCAGGCCAATGACGCCGGTGCCGATGGCCAGCGCACCGGCATCGGCCTGGCGCTGGTGCGCGAGCTGGCCGCCCTGCACGGCGGCACCGTGGCCGTGGCCAGCGAGCCGGGCCTGGGCGCCACCTTCACGGTGCAGCTGCCGCGCGGGCTGCGGGCGGTGGCGAGCGGCGTAGCAGTGAGCGCTGCTCCCTCCTTTATCAAACGCACGCATGCGCCGGAAAGCATCAGCGGCGGTGTGGTTTCGGAGCTGAGCGCCCGGAGCGGATGCCGATATCGTGCTTGTTATTGAGGATAATGACGAGGTTCGCGAATTTATTCGGGCCACGCTGGCCCCGGCCGGCTACCGTCTGCTGCTGGCCGCCGATGGCTACGTCGGCGTGGCCCTGGCCCAGGCCGAAGTGCCTGCTACGATTTGGGCGACGGCGACAAGTGGAAGTACACCGACGTGATTGTGATGGTGCGCGGCGCGCTTCACTACCCCGTGTCCGACAAGTTTGATGCCTATGGCGGAGTGGGCCTGGGCATGCGGTACGCCGGGGTTTCCTTCGAAGGCAACTCCCTGGGCACGGCCAGCTCCACCGCCGTCACGTCAGGCCTGTTTGTGGGCGGCCGCTACTTTTTTGCCCAGAATATCGGGGCTTTCGCCGAGCTCGGCTACGACCAGAGCTACCGGAAAATCGGCCTCACGGCCAAATTCTGAGCCGCTTAGCCCCGGGCGGGCCACCAACCAAGACTTTCTGATTCCTTCAATTCCCCTTTCTGCACTCACTATGGAACTGCAATCTCAACATCTGGAACTGGTCTTTTCGTCCTCAACTATAACGCCTCATCTGGCGAAAGGGTGGGTTTTCACGGCTATACCGGTACTTCCGCCGCGCCCAGCCGGGCCTAGCTCCGCGCCGGTTCGGCTCCGCATGGCCGTGATTGGTGCCTGACCAGCAGCACCGCCCCCGCCCACTACTTCGGTACCATTAGCCAGCTGCCAGTGCAGAATGGTTCTACCGGCTGCTGTGCGTGAGGTGTTTTAAATTATTTATCTTAATAAATAATTTTTCCGCATCGTACTGCCATGTGTGTGCTTACTTTCAATCAATCCAACCTCTTCACCAAAACCACGGTTGCTATGAGAACGATTTTATTGGGCCTGCTAGCCCTGACCGTTACCGCCGCCTCGCTTCCGGCTTGGGCGCAAAACCTGCCGGCTACGCCCAAGCGCCCCGTCACCGACACCTACTTCGGCAAGACCGTGGTGGATAATTACCGCTGGCTCGAAGACACGAAAAGCCCCGAGGTGCAGGCGTGGTTCAAAGCCCAGGGCGACTATACCGTGCAGACCCTCGACCAGATTCCGGGCCGCGACCAGCTCATCAAAACCTTCGAGGACTACGACAAGCTGCTGGCCGTGCGCTACGGCGAAATCAAGCGGCGCGGCACCCGCTACTTCTACCGCAAAACCTTGCCCAGCGAGAAAGTGGGCAAGCTGTACGTACGCGAGAGCAAAACCGGCCCCGAAAAGCTCCTCTTCGACCCCCTGACGCTGGCCACCGACAAGCAGAAAAGCTATGCCATGACGGCCTTCACGCCCAGCCCCAACGGCCAGCTGGTGGTCATCGGCTTGCAGGAAGGCGGGGCCGAACTGTCGACCCTGCGCACCATGACGGTGGCTACCAAAGCGTTTCGCCCCGAAACCATTCCGGCAGTATTCGGCGGCTCGGTCGACTGGCTGCCCGACAACAGCGGCTTCCTCTACACCCCGCAAAACTCGAACGACCCCAAAGACCCCCAGGGCAACCTCAACACCAAAGCCCGGCTGCACCGCCTCGGCAGCTCGCCCAAGGCCGACCCCGAGTTGTTTTCGCGGACTAAAAACCCAAACATGGGCATCCGCCCCGACCAATATCCCATCCTGTATTTCTCCAACGACTACACCCAGCTGTACGGGGAGCTAAGCTCGGTTGACCGCCGCGCCAATGCCTGGTTTGCCGCGCCGGCCGACCTTGGCAAGCCCACCATTACCTGGAAGCGCCTGGCCGCGCCCACCGACAGCGTGTACAGCTACCTCAAAATAGGCAGCCGGCTCTACCTGCACAGCGTGAAAGGGGCGCCCAACGGCCGGGTTCTGGTTACCGACGCGGCCGCGCCCAACCCCGCCACCGCCAAAGTGCTGCTACCCGAAGGCGCACAGAATATCACCCGCCTGACGTCGACCAAAGATTACCTGTTCGTGACTCTGAGCGACGGCATCAACGAGCACCTCCGGCAGTACGACCCCCGCACCCAGCAGTGGGCCGATGTGCCGGTGCCCACCCGCGGCACGGTAGGCATCGAACCCTATAACCCATCCGAGAACAACGACGCGCTGGTCTACGTGACTTCCTGGAACGACCCTGGCAAGCTGTACGACTACAACCCCACCGGCCAGAAGCTGACCATCAGCCCCTTCTACGTGCCCATGAACTATCCCGGTGTGGCCGACCTGGTGGTGGTGGAGCTGGAAGTGCCGAGCCACGACGGCACGATGGTGCCGCTCTCGCTCATTTACCGCAAAGGCCTGAGAAAAGATGGCAACGCGGTATGCCTGATGAACGGCTACGGGGCCTACGGCATATCGGCCACTCCGTACTTTAGCCGGCAAAACCTGGCCCTGCTCAACCAAGGCATTATTATAGCCCAAACCCACCCTCGTGGCGGTTCCGAAAAAGGCGATAAGTGGTACCGTGCCGGCTACCAGACCACCAAGCCCAACACCTGGAAAGACTTCATTGCCTGCGGCGACTACCTCGTGAAGAACCAGTACACCAGCCCCCAGCACCTCATCGGCATGGGCACCAGCGCGGGCGGCGTCCTCATCGGCCGGGCCATCACCGAGCGGCCCGATTTATTCGCGGCGGCCATCAGCAACGTGAGCTGCTCCAATGCCTTACGGTTTGAAAACACTCCCAACGGCCCCGTCAATGCCCCCGAGTTCGGCACCGTGAAAGACTCGGTGCAGTGCATGGGCCTCTACGAAATGGACGCCTTCCAACACGTTGTGCCTGGCACCAAGTACCCCGCCGTCATTTGCGTGGGCGGCATGAATGACCCGCGCGTAATCGTCTGGCAGCCGGGCAAGCTTGCTGCCGCCCTGCAAGCCGCCAGCACTTCGGGCAAGCCCGTGCTCATGCAAGTCAACTACGACAACGGCCACTTCACCGAAGACAAAAAAGTAGCCTTCCGCAACTTTGCCAACATGTACGCTTTCGGCCTCTGGCAAGCCGGCCACCCCGCCTTCCAACCCACCGCCACCGCCGTGAAGTAAAGCTGTTCAAAGGGCTATGCAAAAACAAAAAACGCTCCTGCTGAACCAGCAGGAGCGTTTTTGCTAAACAATTAATCCGTGAAATCCGGAAACTCCGGCTAAATCCGTGATTAGGCTTTCTTCTTCTCGAGCACCTCGTCAATCAGGCCGTATTCTTTGGCCTCATCGGCGCGCATCCAGTAGTCGCGGTCCGAATTGTCGTGGATTTCCTGGTAGGTTTTGCCGGTGTGCTGCGCCAGAATGTCATACAGCTCCTTCTTCAGTTTCAGGATTTCACGAGCTGTGATTTCGATATCTGACGACTGCCCCTGCGCACCACCCGACGGCTGGTGAATCATCACGCGGGCGTGGGGGAGGGCCGAGCGCTTGTTGGCCGCGCCGCCCGCCAGCAACACCGCGCCCATCGAAGCCGCGAGGCCGGTGCAAATCGTGGCCACGTCGGGGTTCACGTACTGCATGGTGTCGTAAATGCCCAAACCGGCATACACCGAGCCACCGGGCGAGTTGATGTACAGCAGTATGTCTTTTTTGGCATCAGCCGATTCCAGGAACAGCATTTGGGCCGTCAGGATGTTGGCGATGTAGTCGTCCACGGCCGTGCCCAGGAACACAATCCGGTCCATGATGAGGCGCGAAAACACGTCGATTTCCCGGAAGTTCTGCGGACGCTCCTCGATAACCGAGCGGGTCATGTTGTTCACATACGGCCGGGCAATGCCTTCCATGTGGCTCAAATACTGGTCCACGCCCAGCCCGTTGAGCCCCTGGCCCTTCACGGCAAACTTGCGAAACTCCTGCTTATTCAGTAATGGATTCATTGGAGAAAAATGTGGTGCGGGCAAAAGCCTGCACGGGTGAGGTTAGAAAGACGAACGAAGTAAACGAATGTTGGCGAAACCCCAACAAAAAAGCCCTTACTCGTCAAAGTAAGGGCTTTTCCAAAAATCGGGCTGCTTAGCAATTAGCTGTGCAGGGTCCGGAATTCTTCGGCCGTTACGGGCTTATCCGTAACAACAACTTTGCCGCGCAGGTTTTCCAGCACTTTCTCTGCCAGAATGGCCTCGTACTCGCTCACGTAGTTTTTGCCGTTCTCCTGCTTGAGGAAGCTGTCGGCGTAGCTGCGCATCGATTCGCGCATCTCGTCGGGCATGTTCGGCATGTTGAACTGGCCCATGATTTTATCGAGCGTGCGGTTCACAATCTCCTCGTTGCTCACTTGCAGGCCGGCGTCTTCCACCACCTTGTTGCGAATCATGCTCCACTTCAGCTCCTTCTCGTAGTCGTTGTAGTGCTCTTCCACCTTCTCGGGGGTCAGTTTGCCTTCGTTGGCCCGCACCAGCCACTTCTTGAAAAACTCCGTGGGCACCTTGATGTCCACTGTGTTCACCAGGTTTTCCACGATGCTGTTGTTCAGCGCGCCGTCGCTCTCGCGGTCGTAGTTCGACTGAATCGTCTCGCGCACTTTGGCATCAAACTCTTCCTGCGAAGAAACTGTCTCCGGGCCGAATACTTTGTCGAATAGCTCCTGGTTGAATTCGGGGGCCGCCGTGCGGTTCACTTTCTCCACGTTCAGCACGTAGTCGCCGGTGGCCTCCGCGGCTTCCGTCTTGCTCAGGCCCGAGAAGTTCGAAATCGACGCCGCGTCGTTGCCGAAAGCCGCTTGCAGGTCGAACGTAATCGAGTCGCCCGCTTTTTTGCCCACGAACTGCGCCACGTCGCCGGTTACCTTATTAATAGGCAGCAACACCGTGCGGCCTTCGCCTTCTTCGTCGGCCTTTTTCAGCTTGCCGAAGAGGTAGTCGCCCGCTTCCGATTCCTCGGGGTTGGTCGTCTCGCCGTACTGCCGGGCAATCTGCTCGTTGGTCTGGGCCAGCGTCTCCTCGTCGATGGTCACCTGGTGGCGCTCCACGTTCAGCGCACCCTCGGCGGGCAGGCTGAAGTCGGGCAGCAGGCCCAGCTCAAACGAGAAATCGAAGTCCTTGTCGGTGTCGAAATCCACGTTGCTCGGCACGGGCAGCGGCTCGCCCAGCAGCTTGATGTTGTTCTCCTTGATATAGGAGTCCACGGCCTTGCCCAGCATTTTGTTGATTTCCTCGGCCAGAATGCCTTTGCCGTACATTTTGCGCACCATGCCCACGGGCACCATGCCGGGCCGGAAGCCCTTCACCTGCGCGCGCTTGGTGTACTCTTTGATTTGCTTGTCGACGGTGGGCGTGTAGTCGGCTTCGGTCAGGTGTACGGTCAGCAGCCCGGTCAGCTGCTCGTCGTTCTTGTCGAGGGTAATGTTCAAAACAGGGAGCCCGCTTCCGCTGGCCAGGTTGAAAGGTTGAAAAAAAAGCCTCCAGCCTATACGACTGAAGGCCTACATCAAATGAAAGTGCGGATAGAGGGACTCGAACCCACACGCCTTGCGGCACCAGATCCTAAGTCTGGCACGTCTACCAATTTCGCCATATCCGCGTGCTCTTTCCCATGGGCCGTTTGCTATGGGCCCGCAAAGGTACTCGCTAAATCCATTGTGTGCAAAGCCTGGCAACAACTAGCCTTGGTAGGGCGCCGCGGGCCACCTTTTCTCGCCTTGCGTTGTTACTTTACCTATTATGCCTCCCGTTATCTCTCCCGAAGCCGAACGCCAGGAAATCCTGCGCCACTACCGCCGCCTGTTGCGCACGGCCAAGCCGTACCTGAAGGACGGGGACCCCAAGCTTATCAAAAAAGCCTTCAACCAGAGCCTGGAGGCCCATAAGGAGATGCGACGCAAGTCGGGCGAGCCGTATATCCTGCATCCGCTGGCCGTGGCGCAGATTGCGGTGGAGGAAATTGGGCTGGGCACAACCAGCATTGTGGCGGCGCTGCTGCACGATGTGGTGGAGGACACCCCTACTGAAATCTCGGATATTGAGCGCGAGTTCGGGACCAAAGTTGCCCGGATTATTGATGGGCTGACGAAAATTTCCGGCGTTTTTGAGTACGGCACGAGCGAGCAGGCGGAGAATTTCCGCAAGATGCTGCTCACGTTGAGCGAGGACGTGCGCGTGATTCTTATCAAAATTGCGGACCGCCTGCACAACATGCGGACCCTGGATTCGATGCCGCGCCACAAGCAGCTGAAAATTGCTTCGGAAACGCTCTATCTATACGCGCCGCTGGCCCACCGGCTTGGGCTCTATACTATAAAGAGTGAGCTGGAGGATTTGTACCTGAAATTCACCGATACGGAGACGTACAACGAAATCAAGGCCAAGGTGCGGCAGAGTCAGGCGACGCGCAACCGCTTTATCAAGGAGTTTGTGCAGCCCATTGATGAGGAACTGAAGGCACAGGGCTTCGATTACGAAATCAAGGGCCGGCCGAAAAGCATTTATTCCATCCTTAAGAAAATCAAGAAGCAGAACATCACCTTCGATGAGGTGTATGATTTGTTCGCCATTCGGGTGATTCTGGATGTGCCGCCGGAGCAGGAAAAAGCGGCTTGCTGGCAGGTATATAGCATTGTGACGGATTTCTACCAGCCAAACCCGGACCGCCTGCGCGACTGGGTGTCGACGCCCAAGGCCAATGGCTACGAAAGCCTGCACACCACCGTCATGTCGCGCGCCGGGCAGTGGGTGGAGGTGCAAATCCGTTCGCGCCGCATGGACGACATCGCCGAGAAGGGCTACGCCGCGCACTGGAAGTATAAAGATACCGGCAGCCTCCAGCCCGAAAGCTCGCTCGAGGGCTGGGTGAACAAGGTGCGCGATATGCTGGAATCCAATAATTCCAGTGCGCTCGAATTCATGGACGAGTTTCGTCAGAACTTGTTCGTGAAGGAGGTCTACGCCTTTACGCCCAAGGGCAAGCTGGTTATTCTGCCAGATAAGGCGACGGCGCTGGACTTTGCGTTCGAAATCCATTCCGAAATCGGCCTGCACTGCCTCGGGGCCAAGGTCAATCAGAAGCTGGAACCGCTCAGCTACCAGCTCCACAACGGCGACCAGGTTGAAATCCTGACCTCGCACAAGCAGCGCCCCACGCAGGAGTGGTTGAATTACGTCATCACGACCAAGGCACGGTCCAGAATCAAAGATTTCCTGCGCGATGATAAGCGCGCCAAAGCCGAAGACGGCCGCTTCATCCTGGAAAAGCGCATGGAACTCATTAATGTGCCCAATACCCAGGAGAATTTCAACCGTCTGCTGGCCTATTTTAATGTGCCCAGCGCTCAGGATTTCTACTACCGCCTCGCGGTGGGGCAGGTTGATGGCCGCTCCATCCGGGAGTCGATTTTCAGTTCCGCTAAGCCTTTGCCGTCCGTGCTCGAGCCAAAAACGTTCGACAACGAGGTGCAGAAAATCCGTGGCGTGCGCCCCGATATGCTTGTCGTCGGCGAACACACCGACAAATTCAACTACAGCATTGCCCGCTGCTGCAACCCTATTCCCGGTGACGACGTGTTCGGCTTCGAAACCGACCAAGGCCTCATCATCCACCGCACCAGCTGCCACCGCGCCGTGGATTTAATGTCGAACTACGGCAACCGCATCGTGCGCGCCAAATGGACCGACCAGCTCGAACTGGCCTTCCTCGCCGGTATTCGCCTGAAGGGCTCCGACCGCGTGGGCATCGTCAACGACGTTACGCGCATCATCAGCACCAGCCTGAAGGTAAATATGCGTTCCATCACCGTCGACGCCAATGACGGCTTTTTCGAAGGCCAAATCATGGTATTTGTGAATGACACCGACCACTTGAATAAGCTCATTCAGCGGCTGAGTAAGGTGAATGGCGTGCTGCAAGTAGACCGGTTTGATTCATAGTCGTGAAAATTGTTGAACCCATCATCATTCACGGTGCCAAGGTGAATGAGCGCACCCAATGCGCCCACTATCACTCCGAGCGGGATATCATTGCCATTAAATTCAAGTGTTGCGAAGCCTTCTACGCCTGCATCGAATGCCACCACGAAACTGCCGGCCACGCGCCTGTGGTCTGGCCCAAATCGGGATTCCATACCGAAGCCATTTACTGCGGCAACTGCAAAAGCACACTCAGCATCGCCGGTTACTTGAGCTGCGACAATACATGCCCCGCCTGCCAGGCTGCCTTTAACCCCGGCTGCGCCAATCATTACCACCTCTATTTTGAGCGGTAAGAACCAAAAGCAGTTGTTGCTGCTTGTCTAGCCGTGGCTTCCCATCCTGCCCACTACACCTTTAGTATACCGTGAACACAACCCCAATAGCTTCTCACAAGCACTCAGGCCCGGCCGCTGAGCCAATTGATGAAACTGGGCAGGGGGTGGGCGGCTCTTCCGAAACGGGCTACGCTGCCAAGCACACCCCCAGCGCCGCCTCCCAGGCCATACTCAATACCGATAAGTTGGAGGAGGTCAAAAAACTCTTCACTGCTCACCTCGAGAACAAAGGCCTGCGCAAAACCAGCGAGCGGTATGCCATCCTCGAAGAAATCTACGCCCGCTCTGGTCACTTCGATGTTGAAGAACTCTACGCCGGCATGAAAGAACGCGGCCTGCAAGTGAGCCGCGCCACCGTGTATAACACCCTGGACCTCTTAGTGGAGCAAGGCCTCGTGAGCAAGCACCAGTTTGGCCGCAACCTTGCCCAGTACGAGAAAAGCTACGGCTACCGCCAGCACGACCACGTCATCTGCACCGAATGTCATAAGGTGGTGGAATTCTGCGACCCGCGCATCCATGGCATCCAGACCATGGTCGGTGACCTGCTGAACTTCCATATCTTGCACCATTCTTTGAATCTGTACGGCATCTGCGGCGACTGTCGCGCCCAGGCTGCCGCCCGTTCCGCCACCCCCGCATGACCACCACCAGCACCGTCCAAAACGGCATTCTCTTCGTTCGCCTCACCGGCGACCTCATCGGCAGCCCCGATACCGAACAACTCCTCCAGTCCGTCAACAGCCACCTCGGCGAAGACCTCAATCAATGCGCCGTTGACCTCTCCGAAATCCGCTACATCAACAGCACCGGCATCGGCGTCCTCGTTGCGCTCCTCACCAAATTCCGCAGTCGCGGCGGCGAAATGGTCCTCATCAACCCCGCCGACCATCCCAAGAAGATGCTGGCTGTCACGAAGCTAAACAATATCTTTACCGTATCCGCCGACGAGGCCGCCGCCCGCCAGCAACTCATCCCAGCCGCCCAATAAGGCGGCTGTTTTTTGTCATTCGTCATCCCGCACCCCCCGAGGGCTTTGGAACGATACTCCAACACGCCGTAATTATTTCTCCCAACGAAGGCAGCCAGCTAAGCACTTTCGCTGCTTTCAAAAACAACAACCCAGAGTACCATGCCCGTAGACGTATTAGTAGGCCTCCAATGGGGCGATGAAGGCAAAGGCAAAATCGTAGACGTCCTCGCGCCGACCTATGACGCCGTAGCCCGCTTCCAGGGCGGCCCCAACGCTGGCCACACCCTCACCTTCGACGGCATTAAGCACGTCCTGCACCAGGTGCCCAGCGGTATTTTTCATCCCCATATTCTGAACATTGTCGGCAACGGTGTCGTCCTCGACCCCATCGTCTTCCGCCAGGAACTCCAAAAGCTCACCGATAGGGGAGTAGACTGGGCTAAAAACCTCTACGTTTCCAAAAAAGCCCAGCTCATCCTCCCGTCGCACCGCGCCCTCGACCGCATCAGCGAGGAAGCCCGTGGGGGCTCTAAAATCGGCAGTACCCTCAAAGGCATTGGCCCCACTTATTCCGATAAAATTGGCCGCGTCGGCCTCCGCGTCGGCCACATCCTGCTGCCCGATTTTGAAATCCGTTATAAGGAAGCAGTTGCCCAGCACGCCTCGCTCGCTTTACACTATAATAAGGCGCTGGAAATCGAAGCGCTTGAAGCCGACTTCTTCTCCGCCGTCGAATTCCTCCGCACCCTCCAGCTCACCGATACCGAATACCTCCTCAACGACCTTCTCACTCAAGGCAAACGCATCCTCGCCGAAGGCGCCCAGGGTTCCTTATTAGACATCGACTTCGGCTCATATCCCTACGTCACCTCTTCCAGCACCATCGCCGCCGGCGCCTGCACCGGCCTCGGCATTGCCCCCCGTCATATAGATAAGGTATACGGCATCACCAAAGCGTACTGCACCCGCGTCGGCAGCGGCCCATTCCCCACCGAACTCCACGACGCCGTGGGCGAGCAAATCCGCCAGGCCGGCCGTGAGTTCGGTTCCACCACCGGCCGCCCCCGCCGCACCGGCTGGATAGACTTGCCTGCCCTCCGCTACGCCATCATGCTCAACGGCGTTACCGAACTTCACCTCATGAAAGCCGACGTCCTCGACACTTTCACCGAAATCCAGGCCTGCACTCACTACCGCACCGCCACTGGTGAAAGTACCCCCCGGCTTCCCGACCCCGGCGAACTCACCACCATTACTCCCGAATACGTCACCCTTCCCGGCTGGCACACCGACCTAACTGCCATTACCGACGCCGCTCAACTCCCTGCCAACCTTCAATCCTATCTCGATTTCCTGGAGCGTGAGCTCCAGGTTCCCATCCGCATTGTCAGCGTTGGCCCCGACAGAGTAAGTACTCTGCACCGCTAAGTCACCCGCCAGAGGCAAAAACAGGCAATCGAAGCTTAAAGGCTTCAACAGAAAAGCGCCGTGGTACAGCTTTCCCAGTGGGGTAGGGGCTTTACCACGGCACTTTTTTGCGAAAAAAAACCTCAAACCATTCACTTGCCCCGCCTGTCACAAAGGGGAATAGCTGTTGCCGTGTGCAACGGTAGAAGCTATGCCACCGGCATTTTCGGGAGAAACTACCGGCCAGTCCATGGCCAATAACCGAGCTGATTCATTCCCCAATCGACTTTGAAATGCGCTTTGTCAATATTAAAACAAATGCTGAGCTACTTTTTTTAATCCCAGCAATCAGCTACTTATAACCCTTTTCCAACTATTTAGTTGAATACCCCCTTGCCGCTGCCCAAAGTCCTTCTACCTTTGCAGTCCCAAAACGTCAAACGGACCATGGGTAGCCCTGAAACGCAAGCTTAAGGCAAAATCTGAAAAAGTGTGGAACTCAAGTGTTGATAGGCTTGTCCTATTATGCCGCGACGGAAAACAAGGACTGAAGATTTATTTTTCAAACAACTTGCAAAACCGAAAAAGGTCACCGTACCTTTGCACCCCCGCTTCAACAGGAGGCATCGAGAATTGAAAAGCGCAGCAAAAATATTCTAAAATTTTTTTCGCTTAAAACTTGTCGATTCAGAAAAATATTCTACCTTTGCACTCCCAAAACGAACAAAGCCAAACACGAAATGAGTTTAACGTTTTGAATAGCAACAAAATATCTGCCTCAATAGGAAGCAATTGAATTTGAAAACATCAACGAATTTTTTTAAAAAACGCGTTAGTGTTTATCGGGTAAAAAGAAGTTGGTATTTTTGCACTCCCATGACAATTAGTGCATTGCTTTATCAACATAAGGAGTTGAATCGCAACTCACACTGTTACTTCGAATGGAAGTAACACACGTTCTTTGAATGACGGAAACAAACAAAATAGTAAGTGTTTCACTTGTTATTTTTCTCTCGAGAAAAGGACACTGTGGAATAAACCAAGCGAAACGAATTAGACGATAACGTCAATATGTGAGCAAGGTCAGCACTCGACATCAGCCTATTTTCGAATAGGTGCAGGAATTTATACAATGGAGAGTTTGATCTTGGCTCAGGATGAACGCTAGCGGCAGGCCTAATACATGCAAGTCGAACGGTCTTTAGC
>NZ_JAGEMO020000179.1 GCF_017921975.2 Hymenobacter terricola | reverse complement strand
ATCATTTCCTCTTTGAGGGAGTTAATGAGCGTCTGTGCAGCGTTTTTTGTCTCTGAATTAAATTGGGTCATGTCGTATTCTTGGAGTAGTTGTAAAAGGCGGTTGAACTTCTGCCTGCTCTTGTCACCATTTCCGCAAACGTTCCTTTCATTCGTGAGTTTGTAAACATTCTGCACATCTGAGAAATCAAATAGTTTCTTATCCTCGCATCTGTCCTTTCTCACTCCTTTCTTGTACTTCTTAAATCGGAAATAATGCCGTGATAGACTTGCAAAAGCCGTTAGTATGTCTGAGCGATTTGTGTAAACGTCTAAACTATTAGGGAGAGAGTATTTCTCTTTCGGGTGTCCGTTCAACTCAATGGTTGCCCAATTCGCTTTCGGACTCTTTACACTAAATTCTACCCTCCACACGTTCACTAACTCACCATCCTTTGTTACCCTCTGCATATCATCTATAAACCCACAAATGTACCATGCTTGACGTATATATGGCTTTCCATATAGTCCCGACTTATGGTCTTTTAATTCGAGTGTCTTATTATACATCTTGGTTGAAACGATAGACAAAGGATTACCCCACTTTAACGAGTTCCATTCCTGCCCCTCCCAAGCATCTTTTCCATGCACGTTAATGTCGCCCTGATTGATTTTCGCATAGTGATGTTTCAAATACCTACGGACAAACTTCTGAGGGTCATCACCAAAATCAAACCGAACAAAATCCAAACATATGTCAATACGTGAAATTCTCACATCGGTGTAATGGTGAAAATCGAGGAATTTTTTCAGCAAAATGGCGCAATCATCGAAGTAGCAAAGGCGGTTGTTTAATCTGATGTGTGTTTCTTCTGCATCATGGATGCCGTTGAGACCCTGGGATGATGGATTTCTACGGACTTCAATAGCAGGCAGTCCGTCAGTACCGAGTATTACAAACATTTCCTTGTAAACCCTCGTTCCGTAGTCTCTTTCCTGCACCTCGCAACCATGATTGCGGAAATAGTCTGCGTTGTGTGGCTCTCCAATCGG
>NZ_JAGEMO020000178.1 GCF_017921975.2 Hymenobacter terricola | reverse complement strand
AAACATTTCCTTGTAAACACGTGTTCCATACTCACGTTCCTGCACCTCGCATCCATGATTACGGAAATAATCGGCATTGTGTGGCTGACCGATAGGCTCACGACAATGCACCTCGAGCCAATCAAGGTTCACACACCTTTTCTGTGTGCACCTCTCGTCCGTCAGTCTTTTGTTTGAGTTCTCCTGTCCCATAGTCACACGTTATTATGATGATAGAGCCGTTTCTGTGGCGCATCTTGGTGAACACACCGAATTGGTCGGTGTGTTCAAACAAGATATGCCATCCGTCGGCTAACAAATCATCTCGCCTATGTTGGTACTTTGTGCCAAGTACGGCACGAGAAATTAAATCAATCATGACTTTGGCTCTTCGTATGGATAAACCCAGCCTTGACGATCAGCGACAAATTGCTTTGCCCCTGCTGAAATCAAGGCGACAAACTCACTCTCTTTCTCGTCTCGAACCAATGAGGGCGCATGATACAATTT
>NZ_JAGEMO020000177.1 GCF_017921975.2 Hymenobacter terricola | reverse complement strand
TAATAACTGATTGACACCCCGCGGTAAGTACTTACCGCGGGGTTCTTTTACCCCTTCAGACGCGGCGCCGCATGGTCAGGCTGAAGCGGGTTTTAGGCGGCTAGGCCTAGTTTGGACCAATGGGTTCCGCGGAGACTTGCTTTCGCTCAGTTGGACCGGAGCTGTCCACAGACTAGTAGATTAGCTTCAGCCAATCCAGACCATTGAGTGACGGTCGGAAATTTCAAATTTCTGTGTACATCCGCAGCCAAATGTGGTATAATATATATGTAAGGAAAAATAGCAAGTTAAATCCAAACAGTGACTGTTTGGTGAAAGGATGATTGATTATGACTATGAGTACAAAAGTAAAGCTAATGACAACTGTTGAAGAGTATTTCGCTGGCGGCGGCAATTGGGTGTATAAATGCCAAGTAGCCATCGATGGTGACATCTACTGGCTGTATGTCGACGGTTGTAGCTGGGTGCTGAATAC
>NZ_JAGEMO020000176.1 GCF_017921975.2 Hymenobacter terricola | reverse complement strand
AGCTGGGTGCTGAATACCACCGATGTGTTAGAGACTGACGACTACGATGCGAATGAGGTAATAGACAATCGCGATAATATAGCTGGTGACATTAGCGACTTCAGAACATACGACGACGGTACGCTGGCTAAACTGGTAGCTACTATTTGGTATAACAGACGATAGTGATGAGCGGCAGCTGAGAGGCTGCCGTTTTTCTTTACCCCTCACGGCGGCGCTGCACGGCCGGGCTGAAGCGGGTTTTAGCCGCGGCGGGTCAGTGTTGACAAACTGAGGCTGAGCTGGGTTTTAGCCG
>NZ_JAGEMO020000175.1 GCF_017921975.2 Hymenobacter terricola | reverse complement strand
CGCCAGGGGCCAGTACTGACAAACTGAGGCTATCTACACAGTTGCGTCTTGTACAGAAAGGCCGCGACGGGTTTTAGCCGCCCAGGACCCGTTTGGACCAACTGAAGCTGCGACGGGTTTTAGCCGCGGCGCGTCAGCGCGGACTAACTGAAGCCACACTGGGTTTTAGCCGCGGCGCGTCAGCGCGGACCAACGGAGACTGCACGGGGTTTTAGCCGCCGGGGCCCAGCTATAAAAAGCTGAAGCAAACTACCTGGCACTAGTAGATAGCCACCGCGCGGACTGACTGAGACCGCCCTGCATGGTAAAATAAAAAGGCCGGTCTTTCGACCGGCCCTATGCACGTTCTTGCTTAACACCATTCTGATATTACTTTTTCTACAAATGCATTATAGAAAGCTGTAGTCATAACTCCAATCTTACAAAAGCGACAATCTAGAAAGGTATCAGCCTCTTCTTTTGTATCAAAAGCCTTTATGCACCTATTCCCATTTTCATCGCACCATACTGCTAACCACTCGTTTTTTCTATAACCTACCTTAAACATTGTTATCATCCTTTCTTTACTGAGGGGCCTAAGCCCCTCGTACTTATTCATGATTTTTCTTAGCTTCCTCTAAGTCTTTCTTAGCCTCTTCTAATGTCCTCTTTGTCTTTTCAATATCCTCTTGTAGTTCCTCGTACACTTTACGATAAAATGGGTTGTAGTCCCATTGGTCTTTTGACATCTCAATCATTTCAAGTAACCTAGTTCGTTTTTCAAGGTCCTCCTCAAAAGTCACTATTCTCATTGCGTGGAAAAAACTTACCTCATTTGCCATTGTTATCATCCTTTCTTTAATCACTTTTTGAACTTTGAAATACTAGTCTTTATAAGTCAGTTAGTAGTTACATTAAGTTTTCAAGCATTTCAAGTACTTTTTCTGTACTTACCTCACCGGCTGTTCTTATTGCTTCAATTACTGTTCTTAAGTCATTCTTACGGATTACACCATCTTCTAATGGCTTAACCTCAGCTTTATGCTCTAATAACATTGCCTCGATGTTTTTGTACTTTTCATACTTTTCAGGGTCGCCCTGGTTGTTACAAGTAGCACTTTGAATGCTCTTAATAGCTCTCATTGTTCGCTCATAGTCAAGCTCTTTTACATCTTCTAATGTGTAGTCTGTCACGAACTTTTCTTTTGGAGCCACCAGGTTTTTAGCTTCTTTTAAGACCTCCTCTTCAGCCAGTATCGCAGCCATTTTTATCTCATAGTCTGCAAGGAACTTTTTCTTTTTAAGGTTGCACTTGCGCGACTGCACTGCTTTTATGGCCTTAGTTAGGTCCGCCTCACTGAAGTTGTATTCTGCTGCCTTTGCCTCTACTGCTTTTAAGTCTACATTTTTATTCATATCTATCAATCCTTTCAATTCTATTTTACCTATTTTTGGTACAATTTTATATAGACTTATAAAGACTAATATTTAGTTTTCAAAGTTCATTCATATAAGTATTATTTATTTAACTTATAAATATATTATATCATATAAATATAAAAAAGTAAACCTACATTTCAC
>NZ_JAGEMO020000174.1 GCF_017921975.2 Hymenobacter terricola | reverse complement strand
TGATCTGAAGAAGATCGACAATCTTCCGACTCTTCAAAATCAAAAATCTAAATCTGAAAGGAATGTTGAAAAATGTCTCTGTACAATACCTTCATCCAACGTGAAATCCAGCCCGGTACCTATCGTACCAAGATCCACTACCACAAGGAGTGCAAGCCCAAGAACAAGGACGGACAGCCCTTCATCAAGGTCCAGATGAACATCGATGGCATCGAGGTTACCGATCGCTGGTACGCCTCCCGCATCCCCTACATCATGAGATGCATCCGCCACCAGTTCCGCGCCGACTACATGGACTACACCCTGTCCCAGCTCATCAAGCTCGCTACCGAGCATGAGATCACCGTCAACGTCAGCTACGATGGCTTCTACGGAATGCAGATCAGCTACGACGAAAACTAACCAATCAGCTGCGCTACCGGCTATACGGGCAGAAAGGAAGATCGATATGAAGCCTGTCAATTACGTTCACGAGTCCGGCATCGGATTCACCACTGAGCGC
>NZ_JAGEMO020000173.1 GCF_017921975.2 Hymenobacter terricola | reverse complement strand
GCTACGATGGCTTCTACGGAATGCAGATCAGCTACGACGAAAACTAACCAATCAGCTGCGCTACCGGCTATACGGGCAGAAAGGAAGATCGATATGAAGCCTGTCAATTACGTTCACGAGTCCGGCATCGGATTCACCACTGAGCGCCTCGTCTCTTTCGACGAGCGTAGCAGCCATGATATCAGCGTCGTGTGTCTGTGGATGCCCAACAACGCATCTGAGCCCATGCGCATCATCGACTACTACTGCGGTGAGCCCGACTTCGACGCTACCAAGCGTACCGCCGATGAGTGGATCGCCAAGCAGCCGCGCGCCTTCCTGAGCCAGATTCCCGCCCTGCAGGACATCGACTGGCTCGACCGTGTGAAGGTCACTGAAGAGTAATCAACCATCAAGCTGAGCTATCGGCTATACGGGCAGAAAGGAAGATCGCTATGTTCGATATCAAAACCCTCGGGTACCTGCGCAACCTCGTTAATGAGCAGTTGCGTCGCCAGGACTGTGAGTGTCTCAGCGAAGAGAAGTTGCAGTCTCTGAAATGTGACCTCGATCGCGCCATCGACGGCACGTACGTTCGCAAGCTCATCAAGCACATCGAAGACGCCATGCCCGGCGATGACCTGAACGGTGAGGCGCTCGACAATGCCATGGACGGTTTCTGCGCAAAGAAGTTCACTATCGGCTTCGACGGCATGTCCATCACCAGCTGCGTCTATCCTGAGCTCTACGATGGCGTGCTCCAGCTCCTGCAGGATCATTACGATGACTGGTACGCCAACGAAGGTATGACCTACGCGCTTCGTCAGAGGCTGAGCAACGTCAAGCGGCAACTTGACTTCATCGCCAAGCATTGCGGCGACCCCGAGAACCTTGACCGCGTCGTCAACAGTCAGTACACGGTCCAGGGCATCATGAGCGACATCATCGATAACCTGATCAGCCTCCTGTAAACCAACATCAAAGCTGTCCTATCGGCTATACGGGG
>NZ_JAGEMO020000172.1 GCF_017921975.2 Hymenobacter terricola | reverse complement strand
CTGTCCTATCGGCTATACGGGGAGAAAGGATTAAGCTATGACTCCTATTGTAGATATGACCGCCGTTATCGCCAAAGCGGCAGAGCTCAACAACAACCTCGGCGAAGTGCAGAAGGCCATCAAGGCTTGTGCATCCACCAAGTGCCGCCTGAAGAAGCAGCCCGGTCGCGCCGACTACCAGACCCTGATGACCGCGTGTCTCCAGGAAGAGCAGCTGCTCAAGAACGTCAAATCCTACCTGGCCCAAGAACCCAAGAAGACCGTCATGCATCTCGACGCTGACGACATCTCCGCTATGAGCTACGATGAGATCGTGCGCGCCATTCGCTCCGTCCAGTCCAAGAAGACCCACACCAAGTGGTCGGATGACTGCGAACGCGATGAAGATGGCAACTTCATCCCTGGCTCCGGTCCCGCGTATAAGGAGGCCTGCCGCATCGAGCAGATGCTCATCGATCGCAAGCTCGAGCTCAAGCCCAACGCTGCCGGCTTCTCCAAGGCATCCCTCCGTGAGCTGATCGATACCCTGCGTGTCTGCTCTGACCTGGACGTCACTACCTGCCTCGATCGCATCGAAGCTTTCATCAACGGAGGTGAGACTGAATGATGTACGAAGGCAAGGTCTACGACAACTGCTATCGTCGTGACTACTCCGAAGCATATGCGCTCCAGATGCTCTTACGCATGGCCGACTACGCCTGTGATGAATCCGCCGAGCTCATTCACGATGACAGCGAGGTCATCGATGACGAGCACTTCACCATCTGTATTGGTGGTAAGTGCATCGACTTCATCTGCTACGCACCTCAGTACCAGGCCCTCTGCAGGTTTGTAGATAGCCTCGCAAATGAGCAGGGCTACAGCGTGAATCACAAGCGCGCTCGCGTCGTCGACTGTGACATCGTCAGCAAGACCGACTACTGTCCGTACCACGAAGACGAGCACGGCAATCGCCCCTGTGACAACGGCATGCCCTGCGACGCTTGCATGCTC
>NZ_JAGEMO020000171.1 GCF_017921975.2 Hymenobacter terricola | reverse complement strand
GCAGCTGAACCTGGCAGTGGCCCTGCCCCGGCCCCTGCTGGCCGCAAATGCACGTGCTGGGCGGCGAAACAGGCGCCCCAAAGCGCCCACTTGGGTAATCGCCAAGTCGCTACCTAAAAGCGGAACCGCCTAAACCGAGTTCTGCAACAGCCACGGTCTTTCAGTGCTATAGTGGCCCTGGGAGTTTGTTGCGCTTAAAACTCCAAAGGAGGAGTAGGAACGCGACGAATTGCAGCAGCCATTGGGTCACCTGCAGCGTTGCGGTTAACGCCCCTCGGGTAAACCCAAGCACTAAGCCGGCCGTGAAATGAAAGTAAGCAAAAAGCCCCCCGGCCAGTAGGTAGTACAGCACCAGCAGCCCTTTGGCCCACGTATGTCCGCGCCTTGCTGCGAAAACGGTCCCGACCACCAAGGCCAGCGCAAGGGCCGTTTTGGCCTTTTCCCCGTACGCGGTGCCCCCGTCAAAAAAGGCAGTTCCGTCCAGGAAGCTGGCGATGCCACCCAACAGAACGGTAAACAACAATAGATTGGCCGCCCACAATTCGCAGCGTTGTTGGGTAAGGGTGTTCTTCACGGAATACGGAGGCGAGAAAAGCTATGCGAAGATGCTCCTGTGTTCGTTAAAACGGTCCCATTCGCCAAAACCAGCTTCGGGCGCGGGACCGGCCCCCTTGGCGGCGAAAACACGCCCCTTTCTGGGCTCGCGCGCACAACAAGCGGCCTTTTGGGGCCTTTCTTCGCCGATGACGGCACCGAAGGAAGGCCCCAAAAGGCCGTTTCGGTGGTTTTAATTCCGGTTAAAACCTGGTTAATATTCCTGGGGCGGTGGTTTTAACCCGGTTAATATTCCTGGGGCCCTGGTTTTAATTCCGGAGCCCGTGGTTTTAATTAACTGGGCCGTGGTTTTAACCCCTGATTTTAACCCGTTCGCCCGGCCTGGACGCCCGGACGCCGCGCGCCACCCCTCGCGGACGAGGACGGCCCCGACCATCCCCCCTCTCCCACCCCAGTCCGGGAAGCGACCTTAGGTTCAGCCAATGGGTCGAAAACGAATTATAGGCATCCCGCATTTGAATTATAGGCAGCGCCAAACGAATTATAGGCGAATTATAGGCAGCCTCAAACGAATTATAGGCGAGTTATAGGCAAGTTATAGGTTGGCCTATAACTCCCGTATCCGTTCGTACGGGCCCCGACAGGCGACCATTGCCGGCGCCTACGCGGGTAAACGGGGTGAAAAAGCCCGCGGTTACCCCCTGTTTAGCCCCGTGGCGGGCGCCGCTGCGCTTAAGCCGCGCCTTACCGGCCAACCGAACGGCTGTGGCGGCGCTTCACCCGCGCGCGGGCTGCATCGGCGCCCTGCGACGGCCCCGTGCCAGCCGGCTACCGCTAAGCGCCGTTCAGTTGAAGGAGGGTATGTTTAACATATCAGTGCCTGCGGCACGGTCACGACAACGATATATCCGTGAGACTACCTCTCATCCATATGAAGTATGCACTCCCTTTAACGTACACAAGCGTATTGCTCCTGCTTAGTGGGATGTTGCTGTTCGGGTGGTATTGGGCACTTTGTGTACCCTTTCATAGAAGCTTGTATGAAGCCCTTCGCGTTATCTTCCTTGAGGGAAGCCGGATAGGGCTCTTGGTTGAGTCCGCCCTGTTTTTCCTGCCGGCGGCCGCGGCACTACTGCTGTGTAGCGGTGGTCTCTTCCCTGCCAAACGGCGCATTAGAACGGGGGTATTTCTGCTGCTGCTGGTCGACACGCTGCTCAAGAGCTATATCTTCTTTGTATTGATAGCGCAGCAATACTTTGCCTTTTACTCAATGGATATGCGTTTCCTGCTACCCTTTCCGAGCACCGCCCTCTTATGGGGGCTTTTTTACATCACCCGGGAACGGGTACGAAGTATCTGAATGGTTCCAAATAGTAAAGACAAGTGTTTACGAAAACGGTCCGAAGGTAAACGCGCGCTGTTCAAAATAAGAAGCGTTTAATGAGGCTTATCCTCTACAACCTTATGCGGGAAGTAGACAATGCCCAGTACCTCCTTCAAATTTTCCTCTACAAATAGAGAGCAATCGCCCTCCAGGCAATCGACTTCGAGAAAACGGATGTTCGCCAGCGAGCTAGCAGCCATTGCTTCTACCGCTTCCTTTAATCCCTCATACCATTCTCCCGTCAAGTCTTGAGCAATATCCAGACGGATCGCATAGGTATTGTATAAATCGTAATGGGGCAGTATAAAGTCCACGGTAGCCGAAGGGGCCAGTTCTTGCAGGAGCGAGAGTAGTTCCGGATTAGAAGAATCCCCCTTGGCCATCAAAACGCGCAGTACATGTTGTGAAATAGGTAGCATGAGAACAGGAAAGGCTGTAAAGCGATAAGATAAGCGCCCTATTACAAGTATAGTCCGAAGGATAAACGAGAGTGGCTGTTGCGGAAGTCTTGGGTAGCCCCTGAAAGATCCTCTGCGCCGGGGCACCGCCTCTAAAAACGTCCCTTAAACACTTCTTGTAGGCCGTTGCACGTTCACTTAAGCTGTTTGCCAGCCATACCCACGAGTTCTGCAACAGCCA
>NZ_JAGEMO020000170.1 GCF_017921975.2 Hymenobacter terricola | reverse complement strand
CTCGTAGAGAAAGCTCCAGTCGACGAGCTCCGCGAGCCGGCGGTAGAGGTTATGGGGCCGTACCCGCTCACTGAGCCGAAAGCGAACCACCTCCTTGTCGAGAAACAGCTTCTTGCCTTGCATCTTCCCTCTACGAACCCGGGTTCTGCAACAGCCACGACCGTTTAAGTGAACTGCAGCGGTCACTTAGAGGCTGGGGTAATCGAAGCGTTGGAGCTACGTGGGGTCGCTTAGGCCAAGAAACGCCGGGTTTCTACCTTTAGCGTTTCCGTCACCCAAAAATCACCCCCGTGAAAGGAACGCTGCTTTTCCTCTTGGCTACGTTACCCGCCTGGGCGGCGGCTCAGGCGAACGAAGCCTCGCTGCTCAAGGCCCAAAAGGTCACCAAGCTTCGCGTCTACGCCGGAACCCGGCTGGCCGCAACGGAACGGTACGACCCCAGCGGAAATGTGCTCGCTTCCTCGGACGACAGCTTTTTAGCGGAGACGATTCGCCACTCCCGCGCGCAGCAATTCAACGAAGAAAACCACGTGCTGTGGTCGAAAACCACGCATTCCGCCATGAAGGATACCACCTTTTGGCGCTATCACTACAACGAACGGCAGCAGTTGATCTCCGTCACCGACGGGTACACCGGAAAAGAGGTGCAGCGCTTGGCGTATGATCCGGCCGGCCGCTTGGCGCGGAAAACACGCGCGGCGGCCACGGGGCAAGTCCTGAGCGAGGAACGATTTGCCTACGACGAAAAAGGCCATGAAACAGAGTCCACCATCGACGGAAGCGGCATCAACGGGCGGGTCAAACGAACCTCGTACGACGACCAGGACCGGCCGATCCGGGAGCAACTCTTTGACAAGGGAAAGCTTTTCTTCACCCAACTCACGGAATACCGGTCCGACGGGCAAAAAAGCCAGGTGCTCTACGTGGAGTCCGAAGGAACCACGGGCGTGGCGTACCGGTATGGCGACAACAACCGGTTGTTATCGCGGCGCCATTTCACCCGCGACCACCGCCGAGAAGTCACCACGGGAACGGAAGCGTTTACCTACACGCCGGCGGGCCTAATAGAAACGTTTGCGGAGGACATCTTCTCCTTCAGCCATGCCAAAAGGACGTTTTTCTATCAATACAATTAGCGAAAGAGCAACCTTATCCGATTGTCTCGGCGCAGGGGACATCCAAATCTAGCGCCCAATTATACTTTCCCTTTGCGCTTCGGACCCTTTTGCTGAACTCTGAACAGTCAAGGGTCATTGGGTTTCGTGCATTCATGATGGGGCGCCCCGGGCCGCAATCGGGTTACTTTTTGCCCCGTTGCCGATAGAGGGGTACCCTGCTGCTTGTTTTATGAAACCGTCCCCTTGGGCCGCCCTGCGCAAACTGCTTGTCCTGCTGGTCGGTGTCGGGGCGGGGTTGTACTTTCTCGGGGTGGTGGGCCTGGCGCTGCTGTTTACGCTGCCGTTCCTCGGGGCACCCCCGGGGGAGGTGGCCCTGTCCAGGGCCAGCGAGCGGTCGGTGGCGGTGTACGTGCGCAACAAAGGCTACGTGCCGCTGCGCGTCTCGTGCGGTTTGCCCCTGGCCCCAGACCGGGACACCGCTTGGTGGCGGGGCCAGCGCCCGGGTGCCGGGGAACACGAGCCCCGCGGCTCCTACTTGGTCCGGGCCGTGGTGCGCCGCGTGCAGGTGCCCCCCGGTGCCGACCCCTTGCTTGGACTCTACGAGCCCCTGCTCGTGCTGGCCCCTATGGACACGGTGTACTGGAACCCCAACCCGCACTGGGGGATGGCCGGGGCCGCGGTGGAAAGCTCCCAACACCGCGCCTGGGAGCGGCGCTACGCGCAGTGGCGGGCGCGCACACCAGGCGCGGACGGCCCCCCGGCCCAAAACTGGCGGCACATGTCCGCCGGCCGGCTCGTGGGCCCGGACTCGGCCCGGGTGACGCTCTTCGTGCGACCGGACAGCACCCTGCTGGTCGGTTGGCGCACCCAACCCGGCCCGGCCTTCGCTGAGGTTCCAGAGACCGGCCCCGGGGCGGAATACAGCCTGCCGCCGTTGCAGGTGCAGGGCCCAGCTGCCCTGCGACCAACGCTGGTGCGGCCCGCCGAGTGGCTCCGCGCTGCGGCGACCGCCTCGCCGACCCACTCCTCCTGCCACGTACACTACTTCGATTACTACTAATTCAGACCCTCCTATTTTTGAACGGGCTGTGTTTACCGACCCACCGTTTGAATGAACGTCAATAAGGTTCATAGTCAGTTTCTTCACCCTTGCACCTTTTCCCTGATTATGAAACCCGACCCCATTTTCCTACTTGGCCTGACGCTAGTGGCCCTATGCGGTCCTGCTTCCGCCCAAACAACGCCAACTCCTGCACCCAATACCTCCCCGGGGAAAGGAGCCCCTCACCCCAAAAGGGCCGCCGCTTCCCCGCGCACGGTCACGGTGCCGATGTCAGCCGTGAAACTAGACACCGCTGCCTTTCATCGCGGACGCCCCGCTGACGCCATTCTACTCCGCGTCCAGGACCTTCCACCTTATCGAAAAACTAAAGGAGGAAGTCGTTCGAGAAAATAAAGGAGGAGGTCGTTCGAGCATCCGCTCGTTTTGCTAATCGGACCGTGGCTGTTGCAGAACCCGGGTTCGTAGAGGGAAGATGCAAGGCAAGAAGCTGTTTCTCGACAAGGAGGTGGTTCGCTTTCGGCTCAGTGAGCGGGTACGGCCCCATAACCTCTACCGCCGGCTCGCGGAGCTCGTCGACTGGAGCTTTCTCTACGAG
>NZ_JAGEMO020000017.1 GCF_017921975.2 Hymenobacter terricola | reverse complement strand
AACGCGGCGGGTAGCAACGCACCACGCCGCCTGGCAGGGGCGGCGTAGTGCGTTGCTACCCGCCGCGTTGGGCGGGGCGCTGAAATTTTTATGGACGGGGCGTGCCACTTTTTTGTGGTTCCGGCATCTATTCAGATACGCTCCTCCCGACCTCACCTTTAGCCTGCTGCGCCATGAAAGAGCCGAACCTTGACCAATGGACCACCGGTTTCGCCCTGGTCGCTTTTCTTGGGCTGTTCATTGCCCCGCTGCTGTATAGCCAGGCCGGCCAGCGCAAGACGCAGGTGCGCTACGTGGTGACCATTCTGGTGCTGTTTTCGGTGGTGCTGCTGTACTACGTGCTGTGGTGGAGCCGCTATTTGCAGTTCTTCCCCTACGTCAATGGCATACCCGAGCTGTTCTTCTTCCTGTTTGGGCCGCTGTTTTACCTGTATTTGGAGGAGCTGACGCAGCAGCCCGTGGCGTCGCGCGCCCGGCGGTGGCACTTTCTGCCCTTTCTGGTGGCGCTGCTGGTGCAGCTGCCGTTTCTGCTCATGCCCCCGGCCCAGCGGCATGCCTTGCAGGAAGCAGCCGGGCGGGGTACGCCGGGCTTTTACGCCTATTACCACGCGGCACTGCCCTGGCTGTATCTGGGGCATTTGTCAGTTTATGCGGTGGCCATTGCACGCTTGCAGGGCACCTTTGGCGCGCTGCGGCAGGTGGCGCACTGGGCCCGCTGGTTTAGCCTGAGCTACCTGGGGTTTGTGCTGGCCAACTGGTCATACTACGTGCTGGTGCAGATGGACTTCTTCACCCGGACCTGGGACTACGGCATTTCCTTCAGCATGGCCGGCTTCATTGCACTGGTGGCGGTGCTGGCTTACGTGCAGCCCTACATTTTTCAGCACAATCAGTTTCCTTCGTTCGAGCGGGTGCCGGCCACGGTGCAGCCCCCCGCCTTTCCCACCCAACTACCGCCGATGGTGCCACCGCAAGCCGCTACCGCCAAGCCACGGCCTGAACGGGAGCCCGCGCCGCAGCCCGAACCCGAGGCCCGCTACCGCAATTCCGGCCTGCCCCCGCACCTGGCCGTGCGCCTGGCCCGGCAGCTCGACCAGCTCATGCGCACCGAGAAGCTCTACCGCCTCAGCGACCTGCGCCTCAACACGCTCGCGGCCCGGCTCAACCTGGGCCGGCACCACCTTTCGCAGGTGCTGAATGAGCAGCTGGGCATGAATTTCTTTGAGTACATCAACGCCCTGCGCATCGAGGAAGCCAAGGAATTACTCAGCCATACCTCGCGCCAGCAGCTCAATATTATTGAGGTGGCCTACGAAGTGGGCTTCAATAACAAGGTTTCCTTCAACAAGGCTTTCAAAAACTCCACCGGCCTAACTCCCAGCGAGTTTCGCCAAAGCGCACAGGGTAATCCCGGCCGGGATTACCGCCCGACCCCCATTGCCAGCGGGTAAAAAGGGTGATGTTTATCGGGGTTAACCACCCCGACCGGGCTGCCGCCGTGCTTTGGGAAAAACCAATTCCGACGGCCCATGCGCCCTGCTTCCCTCCTTTTCTGGTTATTGCTGCTGGGCCGTTCCGGGGCGGCGCAGAATGAGTGGACCCGCATCAGCGACCCGGCCAACCCGCTGGCCACTTATACCGTGCCCGGCGTGTACCACGGCGCCGCCTGGATTGATGTAAACAACGACGGCTGGCTCGACCTGTTTGCCGCGCCCAACGGCCTGTTTCTGGGCCAGGGAAACGGCACGTTTAAGGCAATGCCGACGGCTATCGGCAACAACGCCGCCGGCCAGAAAGCCAGCGGGTGCAGCTGGGCCGACCTCGACAACGACGGCGACCCCGACGTGGTGCTGGCCCAGTTTCCCAGCGCCGTCTACCGCAACGATGGCGCAGGCCATTTTACGGATATCACAGCCCTCTTTCCGGGCCTGGCCAACTACGCCGCCTGGGGCTGCGCGCTGGGCGACCTCAACAATGACCAGCGCCTGGACGTGGTGCTGGTGCACGCGGCCGGTTTCCACCCAGCCGCCGCGGCCCGGCAGCCCTGCAAGCTATTTGTGCAAACGGCGGGCCCACTGGGGTTCACCCCCGTAACCGGCTACGCTTTCACCGATTCGCTGGGAGCCTACACCGTACCGTATTGGGCTGATTTTGACCTGGATGGCAAGCAGGATTTGTTCATTGCGGCGGGCGCCGTGAAGGCGGCCAAGCCTGATTTCTGCTATCGCAACCTGGGAGCTCAAGCCGCCTGGGGCCCATTGCAGCGCCTGCTCACGCCGGCTTTCGCCGCCCAGCCGCAGGACGGGCAATGCTACAATTTCGTCGACGTGGACAATGACGGCGACCTCGACCTGTGCCTGACGAACTACCGCGCCGCCCCCACCCGCTTATACCTCAATGAGGATGGCCGGTACGTAGCGACGACTACGCCCTTCTCCACGCGCAGCCACCACCTCACCAACTGCTGGGGCGACTTCGACCTGGACGGCGACCAGGACGTGTTCATAACCAGCGACTCGCTGGCTACGGCCTACTACCGCAATGATGGCGGCCGGTTCACGGCAATGCCCGGTTTGGTGGGGCCAGCCGGGGCCTCGGGCCTGGTGGCGGGCGACTATGACAATGACGGCGACCTCGACGTGTACATAACCGGCCTGGGCCCGGCCCAGGGCTTGTACCGCAACGACCTGGAGCGGCACGGCCGCAGCTGGCTTAGTCTGGCGCTGGCCGGCGCTGCTTCCAACCGCTCGGCGCTGGGGGCGCGGGTGTCCGTGAAAGCCCAAATCCAGGGCAAGGCCACCTGGCAGCTGCGCACCGTATCGGCCCAAAACGCTTTCCAGGGGCAGAATGACCTGCGGGTACATTTCGGCCTGGACCAGGCCCGCCGCGCCGACAGCCTGCTGGTGGTCTGGCCCTCCGGCCGGCGCCAGCGCCTGGGGCCGCTGGCCCCGAACCATTGCTACGCCCTGACCGAAGGCGGCCGGCCGGTGCGAATAAGCACGCCCCGGCCCACCCCCATTCCTAGCCAACGACGACCCGCACAAGCGCCGCGCTTCCCCGCGACGGGCACGGATTAAGTGCCTCCGGAAAAGGCAACGGGCAGGCTCTGGCCGGGCCATGCGGGTCTGCAAACCCGCATGAGCCGGGAAGTTCCTCCTTGGTGAGTGAGGAGCAACCTGCAGCTGCCTACCCGGCTGCCGAGCCCAGCCGGAGCCCACCCGTCGCCAATAATCCCCCTTCACTCACCAGCCGTTTTCCCGCCCCTCACTATGAAAAAGAACTCACCATGAAAAAGAAATTACTACTCAGTATCCTGCTGATGCTCATCCTGCTCGGGCACGGCATGGCCCAGGACCGCACGCTGTCCGGCAAAGTCATTGACCGGCAAAGCGGGCAGGGCCTGCCCGGCGTGACCGTGTTGCTGAAAGGCACTACCAACGGCGCGTCGACCAACAACGACGGCACCTTCGCGCTGACGGTACCAGCCACGGGCGGCGCCCTGGTGTTCAGCTACATCGGCTATACCACCGTGGAGCAGCCCATTGGCACCGAAAGCACCTTCAACATCAGCCTCGTGACCGATGCCAAGCAGTTGAACGAAGTGGTGGTAACGGCCCTGGGCATTGAGCGCGACCGGAAGTCGCTGGGCTACGCGGTGGAAACCCTGGAAAATAAGGACCTCACGCGCGCCAGCGAGCAGAACCTGGTGCGCTCGCTGCAAGGCCGGGTGGCCGGCGTGCAGATTTCGTCGGCCTCGGGTGCGGCGGGCGGGGCTACGCGGGTGGTTATCCGGGGGGCGCAGTCTTTTACGGGTGATAACCAGCCGATTTACGTGGTTGATGGCAACGTCATCAGCAACAACGCGGCCACCAACCTGAGCGCCGCCACCCCGCGCGGCAACGGCGACGACCTGAACAACGGCGTGGACCTGCCCAACCGCGCCGCCGATATCGACCCCAATAACGTGGAGTCCATCACCATCCTGAAAGGGCCGGCCGCCGCCGCCCTCTACGGGGCGCGGGCGGCGTCGGGCGCCATTATTATCACCACCAAAAAGGGCGCGGGGCTGCAGGGCCGCTCGCAGATAACGGTGAACAGCGCCGTGACTTTCGAGCGGGTGAACCGCCTGCCCAAATTCCAGAACACCTACGGCGCGGGCAACGACGGCGTTTACGACCCCGCGGACAACGTGAGCTGGGGCCCGCGCATGAACGGGCAGCTGGTGCCCGACTGGCACACGGCGGGCCTGGCCGACCCCAACGCCACGGCCGTGGACTCCATCCCGCTGACGGCCAAGCCCAACAACGTGCGTGACTTCTTCGAAACCGGTGTTACGACCAACAACGCTATTTCATTCGCTGGCTCCAGCCAAACCTCGAATTTCTACGTGTCGCTGGCCGACGTACACACCTCGTCGTTCATTCCGAAAACTACCTACAAGCGCACCAGCGTGAGCTTTACGGGTGGTACGCAGCTGTTTAATAAGGTGACGACCTCGGGCTCCCTGACGTATGTGAAGTCGGGCGGCGACCGGGGCGTGCAGGGCCAGTCGCGGGCCAACATCATCCAGACCATCGTGAATACCCCGCGGGATATTTCCATCACCGACCAGAAAAACTACAACGACCCGCGCTACGATTTGAACGGCTACTACCTGGCCGGCTTCCGCAACAACCCGTACTTCATACTCGACAAAAACCTGCTGACGGACGACGTGGACCGGCTTTTGGGTACGGCCTCGGTGAGCTACGACCCGCTGGACTGGCTGAACCTGACCTTCCGCCAGGGCCTGGACGTGTACACCGACCGCCGCCGCCAGACCATTGCGCAGGGCACCATCAACAACCTGGCCGGGCGCTATCTGGAAGACGCCAACTTCGGCCGCAACCTCACCACCGACGTGCTGGTGAACGTGACGCGCCACCTCACCGAAACCATCGCGCTGAAGGGCGTGCTTGGCTCCGACTACCAGGAACAGCTGACTTCCCGCAGCGTGGCCGATGGCGTGGGCCTGATTGTGCCCGACTTCTACGACCTGAGCAACACCAGTGCCGTCACGAACACCAAAGTCGATACCAAGCAGCGCATCCTGGGCGTGTTTGCCGATTTGCAGCTTTCGTACCGCGACTATTTGTTCCTGGGCCTGACTGGCCGCAACGACTGGACTTCGACCCTGCCGGCGGCCACCCGGTCCTTCTTCTACCCCAGCGCCAACGTGGGCTTCGTGTTCACCGACGCCTTCAGGCTGCCCACCACCGTGCTGAGCTTTGGCAAGCTGCGGGCGAACATTGCCTCAGTGGGCAAGCCCCCGACCCCCTACCAAATCGACCCGGTTTTCGTGCGCTCCACCGTCGACAACGGCTTTCAGGCGCAGTACGTGTTTCCGCTGCAAGGCGTGCCGGGCTTCCGGGTGGGCAACGTGCTCGGCAACCCGCGCCTGAAATCGGAGCTGACCACGGCCTATGAAGGCGGGGCCGAGCTGCGCTTCTTCAAAAACCGAATCGGAATTGATGCCACGTACTACAAATCGGTCAGCAAGAACATCATCGTAAACGTGCCGGTGCCCGGCGTCTCGGGCTTCACCTCGCAAACCGCCAACGCCGGCACCATGGAAAACCGCGGCCTCGAGCTGGCCCTGAACGCCACGCCCGTGCAGCTGAAGAACGGCTTTACCTGGGACCTGAATTTCACCTTCACCCGCAACCGCAACCGCGTGACCGAAGTCACGAACGTGACGCCCAACATCACCGTGGGCGGCCTGGGCTCGGTGGCCCTTGAGGCCCGCGTGGGCCAGCCCTACGGCAGCTTTTTCGGCACCCAAATGCTGCGCGACGGCGAAGGCCGCGTGGTCGTCGACCCCGTTACCGGCTTCCCGCGCCTGAGCCCAATCCTGACTACGCTGGGCAATATCCAGCCCGATTACCTGGCGGGCGCGTCCACCACGCTGGCCTTCAAAGGCCTGGCCCTGAACGTGCTGTTTGACACCCGGCAGGGCGGCAAGTTCTTCTCGAACACCATTAGCACCCTGCAGTTTGCCGGGGCGCTGGAGGAAACCACCGCCAACGACCGGCAGCCCTTCCTGTACCCCAACTCGGCCATTCCGAACCCCGACGGCTCGGGCACCTTCATCCCCAACACCACGGTGCTCACCGATGGCGGCTTCAACTACTGGCGGCAGGTGTCGACGGCCGGCGAAAACACGCTTTTCGATGCTTCCTACGTGAAACTGCGCGAGGCCAGCCTGAGCTACAGCCTGCCCACCACGCTGGTGAGCAAGGTGAAGCTCACGGGCATTCAGTTCTCGCTCATCGGCCGCAACCTGGTCCTCTGGACGCCCAAGTCGCAGCCCCACCTCGACCCCGAAGTCAGCTCCCTGGGCTCGGGCAACAACCAAGGCTTCGAATTCTACGCCTACCCCACCACCCGCTCCTACGGCGCCAGCCTGCGCCTCACGCTCTAACCTCACCGCAACCCTTACGGACATGAAAACGCAAACCATCCGACTCGCTGCGGTGCTGGGACTGCTGCTGGGCGCCGGCGCCTGCAAAAAGGACTTCCTCGACATCAACAAAGACCCCAACAACCCCACCACGGCCGATATCAACCTCGTCCTGCCATCGGGCCAGGCCCACGTCAGCTTCATTGTGGGCGGGCAGTACAATGTGGTGGGCGAGATTCTGGCGCAACACCTGGGCATTGCCCAGGGCGGCAACCAATACCGCGCCTGGGACCAGTTCAGCATCCCGACCAGCACCTTCGACGGGCGCGAGTTTTCGGGCGGGCTGTACGCCGGGGCGCTGGAGGATTTCCAGTACGTCATCAACTCCGGCACGCCGGCCAACGAGTGGCGTATGGTGGGCATTGCCAAAATCCTAAAAGCGCACACCTACCAGGTTATCACGGATTTATACGGTGACGTGCCCTTCTCCGAAGCCCTGCAGGGCTCAGCGAATCTAACGCCGAAATACGACAAGCAGCAGGACATCTACGCCGGCCTGCAAGCGCTGCTCGATGAAGCCATCGGCGACATCAACAAGCAGCAGGGCCGCTTCCCCGGCACCGCCGACCTGAACTACCGCGCCGCTTCCGAAACCGACATGGCCAAATGGATTCGGCTGGCCAATACGTTGAAGCTGCGCCTGTACCTGCGCCTGAGCGAGGTGGACCCCACCGGCGCCCGCGCCGGTATCCAGGCCCTGTACGCCCGCAACCAAGCCGCCACCGACTTCAACTTCATGCGCAATGGCGACAGCTACCAGTTTGCCAACGGCACGGCCACCAATACCGAAAATCCGTTTTACCAGACCAATTTCCGGCTGCAAAATAACCTGGCAGTCAGCAGCAACGTCGGCGACACGCTGGTGCGGTACCAGGACCCGCGCCTGCCCGTGTACGCCCTCGACGCCGACCTGACGACCACGCCAGTCGATTTCCTGTTCGTGCGGCCCGGCCAGAACGCACCGTACCCGAATAACTTCACCACGGCCACCGGCACGCCGGCCGTGCGGCTGTCGTACCCCGGCACCTTCTTCATCGGTCAGGCCTTCATCAACGTGAGCAAGGCCGGCAGCACCTATCCCGGCATCGCGGCCACCGATGGGCCTGCCAAGTCGCGCCCCACGCTGCTGCTCACCTACGAGGAAAGCCAGCTGCTGCGGGCCGAAGCCGCCGCCCGTGGCTGGGCCCCCGCCACCGAAAACGCCCAAGCCCTCTACGAAACCGGCGTGCGGGCCGCCCTCACCCGCTACGGCATCGCCACCGCCGATGCCTCCACTTACCTCGCCCGCCCGCAGGTGAGCTGGACGGCCGCCACCACCCTGGCCGCCAGGCTGCGCAACATTTTCGTGCAGAAGTGGATATCCTTCTTCGCCACGAACGGGGCCGAAGCCTGGACCGAAGCGCGCCGTAGCAACCAGCCCCGCCTGCAAGCCCCGCTCACCAACCTGCTCGGCGCCGGCCGCTTCGTCCGCCGCCTGCCCTACCCCGACTCGGAGCTGCAGCGCAACCCGCACGTAGCCGAAACGGGCCTCACGCCCGGCGACATCACCACGCCCGTGTGGTGGGACGTGAATTAAACCGGCGCTTTTACCCCATAAAAACGGCCCCGCGATAAATCGCGGGGCCGTTTTTATGGGGTGCCATTGCCAATCACAAGAGCTTCATTAGTGGCCTCGAACAGGATTTTAATCGCCCCGTCATCAGTCATGTTGCCCCTCCTTAGCTACCATCATTTCCGGGTGCGCACCTGCGCGAATTCCAGCGGCACCACGCGGCTGCCCACTGGCGCCTTCACCACCAGCGCATCGGCCGCGTCGTAGCGGGGGAAGTAGAGGTAGCCGCGCACCTGCTGGCCGGGCGCCAGGGTCACTTTGCGCAGGGCGTATTCCTGGAGGTGCGCGGCCCGTTGCTGCAATACGTCGGCCGTCACGGCGTGCTCAATCTTGGTGGCTGCTGAGATGGCGTTGTACGTAACGGCTACGTCGTGGATGGCGGCGCGGCTCTGGTACTGCGCCACCGTTTCGCGCTTGCCGATGCTGGCCACGTCCGTTGCCACGCTGGCCACGCCCAGGGCCAGCCCCAGCCAGTCGATGCGGGCGGCTTTACTGGCTTCGCTCTCGGCACGGTTGTGCAGAGCGGTTATTTCAGGCTCGGGGTCGAAGGCGGGCACGGCCTGGGGCGGCAGTGGCGGCAGCGGCAGCGAGGCACTGGCAGCGGCGACGGCGGCCGTTACTTCGGTGCCGGGCAGGGGCTTGGGGCGCCTGGCTCTGGGGGCGGGGGCGGGCAGGCGGCTGGCTTCGTATTGAAACGCGGCCGGGTCGACCACTAGCGGGCGCATGGTTGGGTTGCGGTATTCAGCCTCGAACACCACCCGGTTGCCCTCGTAGCACACGAAGCTCAGGCGCACCTCTACGCTGTCGGCAGTGGCCTGGGCCTGCTCGCGGCCTTCGACAAAGAGGTTGGTGGATTTAGCCGGCTTCAGGCCCAGCTGGTAGGTGGGGGCGCAGGCTGTGGTTAGCCCCGCGAGGGCTAGCATGCGCCAGGAACGACGGTAAAAAGGCAGCATAAAACCAGCCATTTAGTGAGTGCTTCTGGCCGGAAGATGCAGGCAGCCTGGCCGGGGTTGCACGGTGACAAAAATATTATTCACCTAATATACCAAGCGCTGCCGGAAGCTCAAATTCACCGGCGGCATCGGCGGCAAACGGCCACACGCGGCCCACCGCAGCCAGCGGCACCGGCCCGAAAACGTGCGCAAAATGCTGCTGCCGGCGCTCCACCCACTCGCGCTCCACGCGCACGCCGGCGGCGGCCAGGGCGGCCTCGTCCCACTCCAGCAAAACCAAATCGGCCCGCCCGGCATAGTACCGGCGGGCCGTTTCGAGAATCTGGTGGGGCTCCGAGGAGTGGATGAAGCCCTCGGCACCCAGGTCGGCGCTGGCGAAAAAGCCGGTTTGCTGGGCGTGTTGCCAGTCGGCAGGCTCGGCGATGCGGTAGAGCATTTTTTTAAATCGGAGAGAATAACAGACCGTCATGCTCATCTGGCGTCCGCGTAGCCGAAGCATCTTGCTTGCGGTAGTAATCCTTGTTTTAACAATTGGGTTACTATTGCACGCGAGATACTTCGGCTACGCGGACGCCAGATGAGCGTGACGGTCACGCTTTTTTCGTTCTGCGAAGCCGTCGGCCTACGCTTTCCACAGCTCCTGCTGCACCTGCTTACCCACGGTGAGCATGATGCGCACGGGGTTCGGGATGAGCGTGATGCGGGCTTCCTTGCCGGGGTACTTCTCCGAATCGACCCAGACGCCTTCTTTGGGCGAGGGCGTGGAACCGGGGTTGCTGGGCAGGTAAGCGGTGGGCAGCAGCACGTCGGTGTCCGATTTCAGGTCGGTGTGTACTTTGTCGAGGGCCGATTCCAGGAAGTCGCCGTACTCATCGTTGAAGTCATCTTCGAGGTCGTGCAGGGCCTCTTCCACGTCGTCGTAGCGGGCGTCGTCGTAGGTGAGGGTGTGCAGCTCGGCTTTCTTTTCAATCAGGGCCACGAGGGCGCGGTTCAGTTCTTCGGTATTCATGGGGGCGCTAAGGCAGATGATTGGCTACAAAAATGGGGATGATTTGCCAAACGTTCGCAGTCGGCGCTCTTTCATTTTTCAAGGGCGGGCCAAATTCTGCCGGAACCTGTAATTTTACCCGCACAACCCCACCCCCCATTTCCCCTCCCCGCCCATGCAAACCATGACCTCGCCCGCAGTGCTGGCCCAACCCGCTCAGGACTTCCTCCCCCTCAAAGGCACCGACCACGTCGAATTCTACGTCGGCAACGCCAAGCAGTCGGCCTACTATTACCAGGCCGCGTTCGGCTACGAGCTGGTGGCCTACGCCGGCCCCGAAACCGGCCTGCGTGACCGCGCCAGCTACGTGCTCCAGCAGGGCAAAATCCGGCTGGTCCTCACCACTTCCCTTCTGCCCGATTCCGCTATTTCGGAGCACGTGCGCCAGCATGGCGACGGCGTGAAGGTGATGGCCCTGTGGGTGGACGATGCCCGCAAATCGTGGGAGGAAACCACCAAGCGCGGCGCCAAGTCGGCTTTCGAGCCCTATACCCTTGAGGATGAATACGGTTCCGTGACGTTGTCCGGCATCTACACCTACGGCGAGAGCGTCCACACTTTCGTGGAGCGCACCAATTACACCGGCGCATTCATGCCGGGTTTTGTGGCCAAAACCAGCACCGTGCCGCAAAGCACGCCGGTGGGCCTGCTGCACGTCGACCATTGCGTGGGCAACGTGGGCTGGGGCGAAATGAACCAGTGGGTGAAGTTTTACGAGGACGTAATGGGCTTCAAACTGCTCCTCACGTTTGACGACGAGGACATCAGCACCGAGTATTCGGCCCTGATGAGCAAGGTGGTTTCCAACGGCAACGGCTACGTGAAATTCCCCATCAACGAGCCCGCCGAAGGCAAGAAAAAATCGCAGATTGAGGAGTACCTCGACTACTACCACTCGCCCGGCGTGCAGCACATCGCCATCGCCACCAACGACATCCGCAGCACCGTCACTGAGCTGCGCCGCCGCGGCGTGGAGTTTCTGAGCGTACCGGGCGCGTATTACGACGACCTGCTGGAACGCATCGGTGCCATTGATGAGGACCTGCAATCCCTGAAAGACCTGAACCTGCTCGTGGACCGCGACGAGGAAGGCTATTTACTCCAGATTTTCACCAAGCCCGTGGAGGACCGGCCCACGGTATTCTACGAAATCATCCAGCGCAAAGGGGCCAAGAGCTTCGGCAAAGGCAATTTCAAGGCCCTGTTCGAGAGCATTGAGCGCGAGCAGGCATTGCGGGGGAATTTATAATTTTTCTTCGTAAAAGACGAAGAAGTTTTCGTGGAAGGAACGCAGAGGGTAGCTTGCGGGGCCGGTCGTGACGCACGAAGCCGGTACCGCGAGCTGCCCTCTTTTTATTCAATCGGATGATGGTGAAGATTACGTTTCTGGGGCTGCTGCTCACTTTGCTGGTGGCGGCGACCTCGGCCCAGGCCCAAACCGGCTGCCCCGACCCGCGGGCCACGAACTACAACCCCGCCGCCACCAGCAACGACGGGTCCTGCCAGTACGCCGTCACGAGTACCACGCTGGTCACCAAAGCGCCGCTGGATGCGGCCGTGCCCGAATCTTCGGGCCTGCAATACAGCAGCCAGAACCTGTGGACGTTCAACGACAGCGGCAATGCGCCGGTGCTGTTCCGGGTCGATTCGACTACCGGCAACGTGCTGCAGCAGGTCACCATCAGCAATTTTGGCAATGTGGACTGGGAGGACATCGCGGCCGACGCGCAGTACCTCTACGTCGGCGATTTCGGCAATAACAACGGCGACCGGCACAATTTGCGGGTGTTGCGGGTGCAAAAGTCCGCCATTGGCCCCGGCCCGGCCGAGACGGTCACCGCGCAGGAAATTGCCTTCAGCTACCCCGACCAAACCAACTTCAGCCCCGGCACCAACAACCACAATTTCGACTGCGAAGCCTTCTTCTACGCCAACGACTCCCTCCATTTATTCACCAAGAACTGGGCTGACCTGCGCACCAGGTACTACACCGTCCCGGCGCAGCCCGGCACCTACGTGGCCCATCTGAAGGGCAGCTTCAACGTAAATGGCCTGATTACGGCGGCCGACCTCAACGCGGCCGGCACCGGCGCGGGCCTGCTGGGCTACAACGCCAGCACCGGGGCCACGTTCCTGTGGCTGCTGGCGGATTTCCGGGGCGGCCAGTTTTTGCAGGGCAACAAACGCCGGATTGAGCTGCCCAACGCCCTGTTCATCGGCCAGGCCGAGGGCCTGTGCTTCGTGGACCGCTACCGCGTATTCCTCTCGAATGAGCGGCTGACGAGCGTCGTCACCGTGCCCCAGCGGCTGTATGCGCTGAATACCAGCCGCTGGCTGGCCCCGGCCGTGCCCACCGCCGCCACGAAGAACCACGCGGCGGGCTTCGTCATCGCCCCCAACCCCGCCCGCCAAACCCTGCGCATTGAGCGCGCCGAGGGCCCCGCCGGCGAGCTGGCCCTGACGCTGCAGGACCTGCAGGGCCGGGCCGTGAGCACGGCCTGGCTGCCGGCCGGCAGCGCGGCCCAGGAGATGAATGTGTCGCAAGTAGCGTCCGGGACGTATTTACTGAAAATCGAATCGACTGCCGGCGTATTTTCCCGCAGAATCCAGGTTCCCTGATTTGGGGCGTGCACCGGAGCTGCGGCCACATTCCTGCCGGCTGAGCCGTGCGTTTTTTTCCGGCAAAACGCTTTCCTTTACGGCCGTTTCCGGCCCAACCAAACCTCCTTTATTTCCTTCCCATGCCCCTCGCCCCCGAAATCCAGCAAACCATCAACACCTGGCTCACGCCGGAATACGACGCCCAAACCCAGCAGGCCATCCGCGATATGCAGGCCAGCGGGCAGGACGACGCCCTGACCGATGCCTTCTACCGCAGCCTCGAATTTGGGACCGGCGGCCTGCGCGGCGTGATGGGGCCGGGCTCGAACCGCATGAACCGCTACACGCTGGGCATGGCCACGCAGGGCTTGTGCAATTATTTGTTGCAGAGTTTCCCCGGCCAGGAAATCAAGGTCGCCATCGCGCACGACAGCCGGAATAACAGCACCGAATTTGCGCAAATAGCGGCCGGTATTTTCTCGGCCAACGGCATCACGGTTTATCTATTTGAAGCCCTGCGTCCGACGCCTGAACTGTCGTTTGCCATTCGGGAATTGGGCTGCCAAAGCGGCTGTGTGATAACGGCTTCGCACAACCCAAAGGAATATAACGGCTACAAAGTATACTGGAACGACGGCTCGCAGGTAGTGGCGCCGCACGACACGAATATTATTGTTGAAGTAAATAAAATTACCAGCGTTAGCGAGGTGAAATTTGAGGCCGACCCGTCGAAGATTATCAGCATCGGCGCCGATGTGGACGCGAAATATTTCGCGCAAGCCAGGAAGCTCAGCATCGACCCGGCCGCCATCCAGCGGCAGCACGATTTGAACATCGTATACACGCCCATTCACGGCTCGGGCATTACGCTGGTGCCCGGTTTGCTGCGCGAGTTTGGCTTCACCAACGTGAACGTGGTGCCGGCCCAGGCCACGCCCGACGGTAATTTCCCCACCGTGCAGTCGCCCAACCCCGAGGAGAAAAGCGCCATGCAGCTGGCCCTCGACCAGGCCCAGGCCACCAACGCCGACATCGTGCTGGCCACCGACCCCGACGCCGACCGCGTGGGCGTGGGCGTGAAAAACGATAAAGGCGAATGGGTGCTGCTGAACGGCAACCAGACCGCCGCCATGCTCACCAACTACCTGCTTTCGGCCCGGCACCGCGCCGGCCAGAGCACGCCCAAGGATTTCATCGTCTACACCATCGTAACCAGCGAAATCCTGGGTGACATCGCCCGCGAGCACCAGGTAACGAGCTACCAGACGCTCACCGGCTTCAAATACATTGCCGGCCTCATCCGCGATTTGGAGGGCCAGGAAACCTACATCGGCGGCGGCGAGGAAAGCTACGGCTTCCTCATCGGCGATTTTGTGCGCGATAAGGACGCCATCTCGGCCTGCGCGCTGGTGGCCGAAATGGCCGCCGTGGCCAAGGACCAAGGCCGCACCCTCTACCAGGAAATGGTGGCGATGTACGCCCACTACGGCCTCTACGTGGAGGATTTGATTTCGCTCACCAAAAAAGGCCAGCGCGGCGCCGAGGAAATTCAGGAAATGATGGCCAGCCTGCGCGCCAACCCGCCCCAGAGCGTCGCCGGCCTGAAAGTAGTGGAAATCCGGGACTACAAAACCGGCAAAATCCACGACCTGCGCACCGGCCTCAGCACCGAAACCGGCCTGGAAAGCTCCAACGTGCTCCAGTTCCTCACCGAAGACGGCAGCAAAATATCGGCCCGCCCCAGCGGCACCGAACCCAAAATCAAGTTCTATTTCAGCGTGAAGCAACCCCTGAAATCAGCGGTTGACTATGATTTGGCACATCGCCTGGGCCACGAGAAAATAGCGGCAATAATTGCCGATATGCAATTGAAATAATTGCATCAAATAGCTCCGTAATAAATAGCCCGGCAAATAACAGTGCCAGGCTATTTATTTACCCACTTTTTTGTGGTGGACATCGCCCTCAACGCGCCGAAATTATTAACCCGGGAATCGCTGTTGGCTGCTGCTTTTGCGGCGGCTGGCATCTACTGGTTCTACTGCGGCAATTGGCTGCTGGGAATACTCGGCTTGTTGCTATCATTGAGCTTAGGCTTTCTGTATAAGGGTCTTGGCTTTGACTTAGTAGCCCGGCGTTACCGCGTTTATACAGGCCTCTTCAAATGGAAATTTGGAGAATGGAAAGCCTTGCCCGCCCTTTCTGGTGTCACGGTCAAGTATTTCTCCGAACTTATAACAACTGGAGAAGAAGGCCGAATGCGCACGGATAAAATTGGAGAATATGTCTTGATGCTTTCCGTAACCGGCTCAGTATAGGGAATAATATTGCAACAGTTTGGGCTAAATCAGAAAGAATACGCTTTGGAATTAGGGCACCAGATTGCCGAATTTCTGCAGGTCCCGTTGGCATATTTTAATTGATTACAGCCAGGCCTTGCACTCAGTGCATGTTCCGTGTCTCAATTGCCCGGTTGAAGGATTCCAGATAGGCCTCCCCCACCGGAATTACGACGTCGCCGAGATAAATCCGGTTTTTGCGGATGGAATCGATGTGGCCCAGCGCCACGATGTAGGAGCGGTGCACGCGCACGAAATCGGTGGCCGGCAGCCGCTCCTCAAAGGCCTTGAGGGAGTTGAGGGTGAGCAGCGGGCGCGGCGCGGCGGTGAAGACCTTGACGTAGTCTTTCAGGCCTTCGAGGTAGCGGATTTCGCGCAGGCCCACGCGCTGGGAGTGGTAATCGGCTTTGATGAAAAGGTAGTCGTCGGCGGGCGCAGGAGCAGCGGGCGGGGCGGTTTCGGTGGGCGGGGCCAGGCGGTTCTGGGCGCGTTGCACGGCTTGCAGAAACCGGTCGAAGGCAATGGGTTTCAGCAGGTAGTCGAGGGCATTGAGGGCAAATCCTTCTATAGCAAAGGCTTCGTAGGCAGTGGTGAAGATGACCAAGGCCTCGGGCCGCACGCTGCGCACGAACTCCACGCCGGTGAGGTCGGGCATCTGGATGTCGAGGAAAATCACGTCCACCGGCTCGCGGCGCAGGGCGTCGAGGGCTTCGAGGGCGCTGCGGCAGGTGCCCGCCAGCGTGAGGAACGGCACCCGCGCCACGAAGCTAGCCAGCAGCCGCAGGGCCAGCGGCTCGTCGTCAACTAACAGGCACCGGAGCATGGTCGAAAGTTAAGGTGAGGGTGGCGGTGAAATCAGTCTCGGTGCGGTCGAGGGCCAGCGCGTGGCGGCCGGGGTAGAGCAGCCTGAGGCGCTGGCGTACGTTGGTGAGGCCCACGCCGCCCACGGGCGTGGCCCCGGTCGGCGCGTCGGGCGCGGTGGCAAACACGCGGTTGCGCACCGTGAACGCCAGACCATCGTCGGCCACCCGCAGGTGCAGGCCGATACGTGAGGCATGCTGGAAGCTGATGCCGTGCTTAAACGCGTTTTCGACGAAGGGAATGAGCAGCATGGGCTCGATGAGGTGGCCGTGCGGGTCGCCTTCAATAGCGAAGGTGATGGGCACCTGGTCGGGGTCGAGGCGCAGGCGCTGGAGGTCGACGTAGGTGCGCAGGTGCTCGATTTCGTGGGTGAGCGGCACGCGGGGCGCGTGGGCCTCGTAGAGCATGTAGCGCATCAGGTGCGAGAGCTTGAGGATGGCGGCCGGCGCGTCGTCGCTCTTGAGCTCGGCCAGGGAATAGACGTTGTTGAGGGTGTTGAAGAGGAAGTGCGGGTTCACCTGCGACTTGAGGAAGGCCAGTTCGGCGGCCAGCTGGTCGCTGTGCAGCTGCTTGCGCATTTCCTCGCTTTGCAGCCACTCGCCGGTGATGCGCAAGGCGCTGCTTACCACCCACACCAGCGACAGCAGCACGAACAGCACCTGCACCGGGTTCACCTGCCCCCAGCGCTTCGGGGTGGGATGGGGCGGCAATGAAATCACGCCAAAATGCTTCAGAATAGCTGGCAGGGCAAACAACAGCGTGATGAGCAGCACCAGCGCGAAGTAGCGCCCGAAGCGCCGACGGGCCAGCAGCCGCGGAATCAGCACCCAGTAATTCAGGTAGAAAAAGCCGGCCAGCAACGAAACCGGGGCCAGAATCCGGAACGCGTGCAGGTTGGCCTCGACGCCCAGCACCAGTTGCGCAAAGGCGACCAGCAGCACCGCCACCGCCAGCCAGGCCGCTACGTGCACCAGGATGCGCAGGGCGCGGGGCTGAAACAGGCTGAGTGTCATGGGTGAGTGTTGGGAAATTATGTAAGAAAAGAATCCAGCACGTTATGCAGAGCGCAGCAAAGCATCTTGCTCGCCTCGTGGCAATTAGCCTTAAATTACTCACTGCGAGCGAGAGGCTTTGCTGCGCGCTGCACGACGTGCTGCCGATTTTCCCTGGAGCCTTTTACAGCACCGGCACCAGCACCGTGCGGTGGCGCACCGAGTGAGCGCTGAAATACCCCAGTACGTTGCCCGTGAAGTTCGATTTTGGATTGGATGGCGAGGCCGTAGCCATGCCGCCGCCCTGCAAAGCCAGGTTGAGGGTGCGGAAGTATTCGTACACGTCGGCGTCCACGTTTTGCATGTCCACGCGCAGGCTGTCGCCGGTCGCGAGCTTGTCGGCATCGGTGCCGCTGTTGGGGCCTCCGCCCACGCCCAGGCCCCGCACGTTGGCCTTGCCATCGGTGAATTCGTCGTTTTGCAGGTAAATGGACTTATTCAGCAGGCCATTGCGGTATTGCCGGAACAGGTAGTAATTGCGCGGGCCGGCCGGGTCCAGGTATTCCGGCACCGCCTGAATATTGGTACCAATGGCTGCTTTCTGCGCGTGCAGGCCCGTGAGCGGCACCACCGGCGACGGCAGCGTGGACGCCGCCACGTAGGCCTGCCCGTCGGCTTCCACACGCAGGGTGTAGCGCCGGCCCGGCTGGCCCAGGATGGTGCTGCCCCGGTACTGGCCGGGCGTACTGGTTTCGCGCAGGGTTTCGAGGCCGCCCGCGTCGGTGCTCAGCGTGACCACGGCGCCGCTCACGGCCGGGAAAACGTTGGTGTCGGTGTAGCTCACGCTGCGCGAAAGCAGCACGGTGCAGGGCTGCCCATCATCGGCCAGGTTGCCCTCAATGGTCAGGCGCGGGGCGGTTTCCGTGAGGTCGAGGGTGATGACCTTCTGGCAGGAGGCCGTGAGCAGCAGGGTGGTGGCGGCAGCCAGGAAGCGAAAAGTGAAACGGTTTTTCATGGTGGTTTTGAACGTCATGCAGCGCGCAGCGCAGCATCTCGCCTGTGGTAGTAATTCAATTGTATTGATTAGTGGCAGCACGCGAGATGCTGCGCTGCGCTCGGCATGACGTTCTGCTTCGTTCTGAAACTCGTGCCTTAAAAATTGAAATTGTACGTCGCTGAGGGCACCATTCGGAACAGCGCCGTTTGCAGGGCCTGCGTGCGGGTGGCATCGTCCGGGTTGGTTTGGAAGGTGATGCTGTAGGGGTTTTCGCGGCCCAGCACGTTGTAGATGGAGAAGTTCCAGCTGTGGTGGAAGCGGTGGCCCTCCGGCTGGGGCTTTTCGAGCGTGGCCCCGATGTCGAGGCGGCGGTAGCCGGGCAGGCGGTCGGCGTTGCGCAGGCCGTAGAGGCTCACGGCCTGGCCGGCCACGTAGTACTTGCCCACGGGGTAGGTCACGGCGTTGCCGGTGCTGGCCACGAAGGTGCCCGACAGGCTCCACTTCGGGCTGAGGTCGTACACGGCCACCACGGACAGGTCGTTGGGCCGGTCCTGGCGGGCGTTGAACCACGCACCGCTGTTGATTTCCGTGAACTGCCGCTCCGATTTGCTCAGCGTGTAGCCCACCCAGCCGGTGAGGCGGCCGGTTTCCTTCTTGAACAGAAACTCGACGCCGTAGGCCCGGCCCTTGCCGTAAAGCAGCGTGCTTTCCACGTCCTGGTTGCCGCGCAGCTGGGTGCCGTCGCGGTAGTCAATCTGGTTTTGCAGCCACTTGTAGTACACCTCGGCCGAAAACGAGTAGTCCTGGTGCGCGCCCAGCTTGCGGAAGTAGCCGGCCGACAGCTGGTCGGCCAGCTCGGGCTTCACGTTGTTGGTGGTGGGCACGTACAAATCGGTGGGCGACGACGCGGCCGAATTGCTCAGCAGGTGCAGGTTCTGCACGTTGCGGGCGTAGCCGGCCTTCAGCGCGGTGTTTTCCGCCAGCTGGTAGCTCACGGCCAGGCGCGGCTCCAGGTTCACGTAGGTTTTGATGACCTGGCCGGCGGTGTAGTGCTTGGTTTCCATGACGGTGCCGGCCAGGTTGTAGCTCGAATAATCGCCGGCGCCCAGCAGGTTGAAGGCCGACAGCCGCAGGCCGGTGGTGAAATCAAGCTTGTCGGTGGCGGCCCATTCGTGCGAGACGTAGCCGGCCGTTTCGAGCGAGTAGTTGGTCTTGTCAACCGTGGAATTCACGACGGCATCGGCGGCGGCCGTGACGTGGCCGGGCGTGATGGTGTGGTAAATGACGTTGGCCCCGAAACGCACCGTCTGCTTCGTGCTGGGCGTAAACTCGAAATCCTGCTTCAGGTTCCAGTCCTTAATCTTCGAATCGATGCTGAAATCCGAGTCGTTGGCCCTGATTTTAATCTGGTAATCGTACTTGCTGTAGATGAGCGAGGTGTTGCTGAATAGCCGGTCGGTGAACAAGTGGTTGAAGCGCAGCGTGGCCGTCTGGTTGCCGTAGTTGTTTTCGAAGGTGCTGATGCCCAGCACATCGCGACCCAGGTAGCCCGAGAAGTAGATGCGGTTGCGGGCATCGAGCGTGAAGTTGCCCTTGGCGTTGAAATCGTAGAAGTAAAGCTTGGCGCTTTTGGTGGTTTCGTTTTTGGAGAGCTTCAGGAAGACATCGGCATACGTGCGGCGGCCGGTGACGAGGAAGGAGCCTTTGTCCTTCACGATGGGGCCTTCCAGGGCCAGGCGCGAGGCAATGAGGCCCAGGCCGCCGCTGCCGTGCAGCGTCTGGTTGTTGCCGTCCTTCATCTTGATGTCGACCACCGACGACAGCCGCCCGCCGTACTGCGCCGGCATCCCGCCCTTGTACACCGTCAGGTCCTTGATGGCGTCGGAGTTAAAGGTCGAGAAGAAGCCCAGCAGGTGCGAGGCGTTGTACACGGGCGCTTCGTCGAGCAGAATCAGGTTCTGGTCCACGTTGCCGCCGCGCACCGAAAAGCCGCTGCTGCCCTCCCCCGCCGTCTTGATGCCCGGCAGCAAGGTCAGGGTTTTAATCACGTCCTTCTCGCCAAACAGCACCGGCACCTTGGCAATCTGCTTCATATCCAGCGTTTCGACACCGGATTGGGCTTTGCTGATGTTGGCCTGACTGCCGCCGCGGCCGGTCACCACCACTTCGTTCAGCTCCTGGCCGCCGGTGGCCAATTTGAAGTCGAGCCGCTGGCTTTTATCGAGCGTCACTTTGTGCGGCTGGGCGGCGTAGCCCACGAAACTGGCCTCCACGGTATAGGTGCCGGCCGGCACGGTGAGCGTGTAGAACCCATAGGCATTGGCCGCCGTGCCCGTGCCCGGCAGCTCCACGATGCGAATAGACGCCCCGGTCAAATCCTCGCCGGTTTTAACATCCTTGACAGTGCCGCTGATGGTGACGCGGCCCTGCGCGTGGGCCAGCCGCGGGGCGGCCCCGGCCAGCAGCAGCGCGGCCATTCCCAACGCACGCGGGCTCTTCAAGAGGGGATTAAACCAAACTAAAACCGAGGGCAGCAAGGGACGAATTGACTTCATGCCCCAAACCTACCGCCCAACCCCTGCTACCCTCCTGCTTTTTTCTACAAACGCCACGAAAAACTCGATGATTGGGGAGTGGTGGAAGCCTTCAAGCCGGTTTCGCCGGGTTGTTCCGGTGCATGAGCGCTCCGAAACCCGGCGTGAAATATTACCCGCTACAGCCGCACCCCAATGCCCGGCCCCAGCATGTAAAACCACCGATTGGTACCCAGCAGGTACCCCCCGCCGAGATACAGCGGAAACGTGAACTTGGCCTCCCGCCGCGTGGGGTATACCGAGCCGAGGATGACCACGCCCAGGTCGCGGCCGGTAGTGCTACTGCCAAAGTTGAAGGCATTGAGGGCGACAAAACCCGCCCCGATTTTGTAGGGCCGCAGCCGGTTGATTTTGTCGGGGCTGTAGAAGCTGAGCTGGGCCAGCGTGGCCAGTGAAATGCCGCCCAGGTCGCCGTAGCCGGTGTCGCCCTGCTTGCGGGTGAGCAGGCCCGCCGGGAAGCTCACGTCGATGTCGAACTTGTAGCGGCGCTTCAGCACCAGCTCCACGGTTTGGGTATAGCCGGTTTCGCCGTACTGGCTGGCCTGGTGCTTCACCGTCACCACAATGCGGCTCCACTCGTCGAGGTCGTAGGTTTTGCGGCCCAGCAGGGAGTTGAGGCTGAGCGGGTCGGTGCGGCACTGCTTGTCGGCGTAGAAGGCGGAGCGGGGCGAGTTATCGCCGGGGCACACCAGCAGGCTTTCCACGTTGCGCAGCTCAATCAGGTCGCCTTTGCTGTTGAGGGTCCGGATTTCGAAGCTCAGGTACTGCTTGCCAAACAGCTGGTCGGGCTTGTCGATGCCGTTGGGGTTGAACTGAAACACCACGTCGCGAATGGTGCCATCGTAAAGCACGGGGCCGTTCAGCCGGGTAATGGGCCGGGCCGCGTCGCCGTACGTCACCGACACGAAATCGAGCGGGTGCGGCCGCTGAAACTCCTTGATGCCCAACGAATAGCCAGTGGGCTGGCCCGCATTGTAGATGTTGCTTTTGCGCTTATCAAAGCTCACTGGCACCCGCACGCGGTACACCAGCCGCGTATCGGTGCGCACCGACGAATCGGACGGGATGATGGGCAAATCCTCGAAGGAAATGCGCGCCTTTTGCAGGCCCTCGCCCTCCAGGCGCACGTCCACGGTTTCGCCGGGGCTCACGCTCAGGCCGGGGCTCCAGTCGCCGCCCCGGTGCAGCACCTGCACGTTCCGAATCACGGTTTGGGGCGTGATGTCGAGGTTGGTGATGTAGCGGGCCACGTCGTTGTCCTTGATGTACAGGTAGCCCTCGGTTTGGCGGTGGGTGTTGTAGGGGCGCAGGTAGCACAGCACCCGGTCGTTGCTGAGGAATTGGCGGGTAAAGATTTCGGCGATGAGCCCCCCGCCGGGCTCTTCCTGGTCCTCCACGCGGTAGGTGCGGCGCAGCTCGAAGCTGCGGCCGTTGTCGAGAATCAATTCCACGCCCCGGCGGCGGCTCGCGTCGTCCATTGTCACGCTGCGCTGGTCAGGCGAGAGAAAGCGCAAGCGACTGGCTTTCACGTTGAACTCCTGTTTCAGCACCGGCAATTGGTAGCTGAGGCGGTTGCCGGCCACCAGCACGGGCCGTTCGGTTTGGAGCTTCACGGCCAGGGTGCGCAGGCCAAGCTGGTTGGGCAGCACATGCAGGCGCAGCACGCCGTTGGTTTCGGCCACCAGGCGGTAGTCGAAATCAGCGCCGCGCACCCATTCGCCGGTGGTGTGCACGTTGCGCAGGCTGGAGCTGGTCAGCTCAAACACCTTTTCTTCGCCCACGAATAGCTCGTTATCCGCCACGCGCAGCGCCACCGTGGTGCGGGCCAGTGGCAGCAGCGGCACCACCTGGCGGCGCGGCTCCCGCCCGGCCGAGTCGGCCGTCTGCTCCACCACCAGGCGCAGAAACCGGCTGCTGGTCAGGTTCTGGAACTTGAGGCGGGTGCGAAAACCGCCGTCGTCTTCTTTGGTCAGCGAGTCGAGCTGCAGGTAATCGGGGCTGCGGCGCAGGCGTAGCGGCTTGGGGTTGGTGGCAGTGGCGGTGGCGGGGTAGAGCCGCAATTCTACCGTTTCATCGTCGTGCCGGAACCAGAAATACAGCGCGGGCACGCCCTGCACCGCCACGGTATTGCGGCTCAATAAATAGGTAGCGGTATCGGTACGCAGGCTGGCCTCGCGCAGCACGGGCGGGCCCACCGGGGCAGTCTGGCTGGCGGCCAGGTGGGGCGCTACTCCCAGTAAAATGCCAAAGATGGCCAGAACTACGCGGGAGAAAAACGAAGGAGACATGTAGTCAGGCGGGCGGAAATACGGCCCACGACCGCAAAGGTCGGGGCCGGTAAGCACGGCTACAATGTTTGCCCCAAATTCAGCGCACCCCTGCGCTATTTCTCCCGCCGCCGGGTGCCCAACAGCAGCAGAATCAGCAACAGGAACCCGGTAGCGCCCAGGCTCCACCACGTTATTTCGGGCACGCCGCGCCGGTAGGGCATATCCGGCGAGTAATGGCCCAGCAGCGACAGGCCCGAAAACAGCAGCCCGCCCACGCTCAGCAACGCCAGAATGGTGCGGCTCACCAGCTGGTCGGCCTTGCGCAGCAGGGTCTGGTAGCCAATCAGCTCGATTTTTACCCGCAGCTCGCCCTTGCTGATTTTGCGCACGATTTGGCGCACATCGGCCGGCAGGGTTTGCAGCAGGGCCAGCAGCTGCGTACCCGTGTATTCGGCCTCGCTGAGCAGGTTTTGGCGGGAATATTGCTCCCGGATAATCTTGGCGCCGTAGGGCCGCACGAACTCGAACGTGTTGAAGTTGGGATGCAGCACCTTGCCAATTCCTTCCAGAATCACCAGCGCCCGCAGGATGAGGAACACCGCGCCCGGCACCTGCAATTTGTAGGTATAAATGACGTTTTGCAGCGCATCCGCGAGGTCGCTCATGCTCATTTCCTTCACGTCGAGGGTGGCAAAATCCTCAATCAGCTGGCTCAAATCGGCCTCAAAAGCCCGCATGTCGGGGATTTCGGCCGTGAGGGCGAGGCGGCGGAAATTGAGCGCCATGCTGCGCGCATCCTGCCGCGCCATGCCAATGAACACGCCCGCAAACGCGTATTTCTGCTGCTTGGTGAGGCGGCCCACCATCCCAAAGTCGATGAGCACCACCGTGCCATCGGGCTGCACCAGCACGTTGCCGGGGTGCGGGTCGGCGTGGAAAATCCCGAACTCAAAAATCTGGGTCAGGTAGATGTCCATGCCCGTTTCGGCCACGGTTTCGGGGCTCAGGCCCCAGGCCAGCAGCTGGGCTTTGTCGGTGATTTTGCAGCCGCTCACAAACTCAATCACGAGGATGCGCTCGGTGCTCAGCTCCCGAAACGGCTTGGGAATGTAGAACGTGGTGTAGTCCTCGTACAGCTTGCGAAACTGCTCCATCGAGCGGGCTTCGGCGGTGTAGTCCAGCTCCTTGCTCATGCTGCGCTCGAAGGCGTCGACAATGTCCTGCGGGTTGGCAAGGCCCTGCTTTTGCAGGAAGCCGGCCGTGAGGCGCACCAATTCGTGCAGCAAAGCCAGGTCGGAGCGCACCTTGTCGCGCACGCCGGGGCGCTGCACTTTCACCACTACTTCCTCGCCGGTGAGCAGCCGGGCCCGGTGCACCTGCCCAATACTGGCCGAGCCCAGCGTGGTATCGTCAAACTCGCTGAAAACTTCGGAAATCGGCCGGCCCAATTCTTCCTCGATAATTTGCCGGGCCAGGGCCGTCTCAAACGGCGGCACGTTGCTTTGCAGCTTCTCAAACTCGTCAATCAGGGCCTGGGGCAGCAAATCGGCCCGGTTGCTCATGGCCTGGGCCAGCTTGATAAACGTCGGGCCCAACTCTTCGATGATGAGCCGCACCCGCTCCCAGCGCGTGGTTTCAAACACCTGCCGGTCGGCCCGCTGCCAGCTCAGGCGGCGGCTTTGGCTCACGAGGCGGCGCAGCGGCGTGCTCGTCACCACATCCTCAAAGCCGTAGCGCAGCAGCACCTCGGCCACCTGCCGGATGCGGGTGAGGTTGGAAATCGTGTTTTTAAACATCGGGGGTGAAAGTAGTAACCCGGCGCGGGATGGCCGCCGGAGCGCGCGGGTGGGGTTCGCGTTGCCGCGCCGGTAAAATGGGTTTGGTGACGCTGCCAACCACGCTTGCGCGATAACAAAAGCCCCGTTTGCGGAATGCAAACGGGGCTTTTGGTCAGATGGGAAGCAACGGCTTAGGCATTGCCTTCGGCGTTGGCGGCAGCAGCGGGAGCGGCCGGCTTCTTGGCGGCGGGCTTGCTGGTGGCCGGCTTCGCGGCTGGTTTGGCGCCGGCTGTGGCCGCGGGCTTCGCGGCCGGTTTGGCAGCCGTTTTCGCGGCGGGTTTCGCGGCGGGCTTGGCCGCGGCGGCGGCTTTAGCAGCCGTTGACTTCTGGGCCGAATCAGCGGCGGTGCTCACTCTGTCAGCAACTTTCTTTACGGCGCCAGCGGCTTTGCTGGCGGCGCCGTTGGCCGTGGCCGCCACCGACTTAGTGGCGGGCTTGGCGGCTGGCTTCTTGGCGGCAGCCTTGCTTTTGGGCTTCGCATCGCTGAGGCCAACGGTGCTTTTCACGCGGTCGGCCAAGCCCTGAAACTGCTTTTCGAGCTCAGCGCGCTTGGTTTCGCCGCTCTTCAGCAGCTCGTCCACGATTTTTTTGCCCTCGGCCTGGGTCATCTTGTTGTCCTTCACCAATTTCTCGATGGTGCTTTGGACCGACTTGCTGCCCTGGGCGATGTAGCCGACGCCAGCATTAACGAACTTCTTAAACAAATCTTCCATGGTGAGGAAACGGGTTGGGGTGAAAGTAAAAAAGGGAAGTAACTGAAATAAAGACCGTTGCCGCAACAAATTAGTATGCAAGCCGACTATTTTCGATGCAAACCTACGAACACTCTGCAATATAGTTGAGCCGTGTACGCCGGATTTCTCCAAAAGTGGCTCAAAATCATCAAAAAGAGAATTTATTTTTTCAATTCTGCAAATATTCAGGAGCAGCGTCAGGATACCACAAGCAATTCAGTCCCAGCTTATGCGGCGCGGCGGCGCACGCTGGACCGCCGTTCGCTCACGGGCAGCCGAATGGGCTCCGTGGCCTGCTGGGCCCACATATTTGCCAGGAAATCGGCCACTTGGTCGAGGGCTTGCCGGGCCTCGGGCACAACGCGCCAGAACAAGTGCCACCAATGCACCAGCCCTTCGAATGGCTGCACGGTGACGGGCACGCCGGCCGCGCGGGCCTTCTTCGCGAATTTCAGCACGTCGTCATACAGCACCTCGGCGGTAGAAATCTGGATGAGCAGCGGCGGCAGGCCGTGCAAATCGGCCCGGGCGGGTGACAGCAGCGGGTGCGAAAGGGGCGTTTTGTGAGCGTAAAGCGGGCCCCAGGTGCGCATTTGCAGGGCTTCGAGCAAGAGGCCTTCTTCGCGGGCCACGCGGCGCAGGGCGGTGATGGGCAGGTTGAGGTCGGTCCAGGGCGAGAGGCCGATGCCGGCGGCGGGCACGGGCTCGCCGGCATCGCGCAGGGCCAGCAGCAGCGCCAGGGCCAGCCCTCCCCCGGCC
>NZ_JAGEMO020000169.1 GCF_017921975.2 Hymenobacter terricola | reverse complement strand
CTCCCTCCATACTGTGCAGTCTTCAGGCAAAAACGAGAAACGAGGCACAGGTTCTCCTGTACACGGTCGACACCAAAGAGCCGCCGTTAGAGAATAATAGTGTCCTCGTTTCCTTTTCTGGCTACCTCTCTACTTGAAAGGCAGGGCAATCATACAAGAGAATTGGGTGTCACTTTCCCGAACCCATGGAAAAAGCCTCTTCTTCTAAACGGCCGCGGTATGACGCGGCCCTCCGCGCCGAAGCCCGGCAGCCGGCCCGCGAAAGCCGCTCCACGCGGGCCGCGGCTCGTGCCCTGAATATTAATGCCACGCTACTCTACCAGTGGCAGAAAGCGGCGCAGCAACCCTTACCAACGGACCCGACTGAGGCGGCCGAAGTGCGGGCGCTGCGCATAGCCAATAAACGGCTGGCGCAGGAACTGGACATGTTAAAAAAAGCCAATGCCAAGTGCCTGCTGTGAGCGCAGGCTCCCGCATCCCCCGACCCCGTGAGCGAATTGCGCTTTATGGACCAGCAGCGGTTTCACTACTCCATCCAGCAACTCTGCCAGGTGCTTGGGGTCGTGCCCAGCCGCTACGACGCCTGGCGGCACATGCAGACGACACGGAGCCGCGGGGACGGCTGAACCGGCCTGGGAAACGGAAATGGTGGCCGTGTTTGACAACCACAACCGCCGTTACGGCACGCGCCGCCTCCGGGTCGAGTTGCGGGAAATGGGCCACCGGGTGGGCCGGCAGGCTCTGCGCACGGGCCTGCGCCGCCACGGGCGGAAAGCCTTGCCGCCCAAGGCCTTCGCGCCGCGCACCACCGATTCGACCCACGGGCAGCGCTGCGCGCCCAATCTGCTCTTGGACCAGCCGCGTCCGAGCCAGGCCAACCGGGTGTGGATGAACGAGCTCACCTACCTGCCGCCGGCCAACGGGACGTGGGCCTACTTGTGTGCCTTTCAGGACGGGTGCACCAAGCACGTGGTGGGCTGGCCGGTGCGGGCGGACGTGCCCGAAGCCCTGGTCACCAGTGCCTTGTAACGGGCGACGGGCGCTACTGGCCCAGCGGCCCGGCCCCGGCCTGATTGTCCACTCCGACCGCGGCGGGCAATACGTGGGCAACGCCTACAAGGCCCTGCTGCGCGACGCCCGGGCCCAGCTCACTCACCGCCAGCGCGGCGAGTGCGACGACAATGCTCAGGCCGAAAGTCTGTGGTCCCGCCTCAAAACCGAGGAACTGGAAGCCCGCGACTGGCCCGTTTTTGCTGACCTGGCCGACGCACAGGCCAGCGTGGCCGACTATTTTGACTACTACAACCACGAGCGTCGCCACTCCAGCATCGGCTATCAGAAGCCATATCACTTTCATCAACAGCAACTTAACAACATCACCCAATTCTCTCCTACTTAATTAGACCACTCCATGGTATTCTCGCTTAACAATTTGTTAAGCAACGGCATGCCTGCTGCACCAGTGTGAGCGATAGCCTAACCGTTCGTTTTCGCCCCTGCATTTCGACAGTCTTAAGGGGCGTGTAAGGCTATCGATGTGCCATCCTCTTACGTTGCATGTGTGCCTTATCACAAGCGGCCGGGCCATTTGACCACGCACCTGGAGGTTTTGCCCTCTTTGTTTAATAGCACCCGTAATGTCCGGCCGCAACGGCGAGGAGCTAGCTGCCGTCAGGTTCGCCGGTGGCCTGCCCAAACACGTCGGGCCGAGCGTAGTGCCCGGCCACGTCCAGCGTCATGCGCTCCTCGGGCAGGCGGGCCAGGTCGATTTCGGCCGTCAGGATGATTTCCTCGTCGTATACCGGGCCGGCCAGCACGGTGCCGTCGGGGCCGATGATGACGCTGCCGCCGCGCAGCACGAAGGCGGTAGGGTGGGCCGCCAGGTCGGGGGTAGGCTCCAGTTCAGGGGGCAGGTCTTTGGCTTGCATAATTGCGCCGGCGGCCACCACAAAGCAGCGGCCCTCGAAGGCATAATGGCGGCTGGCCACCAGGTTCATCTCCTTGAGCTGGGGCCACGCCGCTACGTGGATGTCCTCACCCGACTCGTGCAGGCGCTGGCGGGCCGTCGGCATCCAGTGCTCCCAGCAGATGAGGCCGCCCAGCCGGCCGGCGGCGGTGTCCACGGCGTGCAGGCTGCGGCCGTCGCCCTGGCCCCAGATAAGCCGCTCGGTGTGGGTGGGCATGAGCTTGCGGTGGGCCAGGGCGAGGCGGCCGTCGGCGTCGAAGGTGAGCATGGTGTTGTAGAGCGTGCCCCGGCCGGGGCCGGCCAGCACCCGCTCATGCACGCTGATATTGAGCGCCACGCCGTGGGCGCGAGCCGCCGCGCCGAGGGCATCGGTGACGGGCCCGGGCACCACCACGCTGTTCTCAACCAGGCGCCGAAACACCTGCTTCACGGCCGGCGAGTCCCAGAGGTTCACGTCGCGGCAGCAGTCGAGCCAGGCGGGGTAGCCGGGCAGCCAGGTCTCGGGGAAGACAACCAGTTCTGCACCCTGCGCGGCGGCCTGGGCAATAAGTATTTCGGCCTTGGCCAGCGAGGCGGGCAGGTCGAGGTACACGGGGGCAGCCTGCACGGCCGCGACGGTTAATAACATGGCGGCAAAGAAAAGGGGTTGGCCGCCGCTGCGGCGAGTTGCCCCCGACCAAGCATCGGGACGTGCTGTTAGCGCAAGATACTGTAATGAAAAGCAAGGAATCGGGCAATTATTTTTACCTTTGGGCCTCTTAAAGGAGGGCCTTCGGGTTCATCCTGTGTAGCCTCGGCGCGTTTACGTTGCCGGGGCTACTTCTTTTTCGGCCATGTGGGCCGGA
>NZ_JAGEMO020000168.1 GCF_017921975.2 Hymenobacter terricola | reverse complement strand
GCCGGCTCTGGCTTGGTCAGCGTGGCCAGCTCGCCCCGGCTTCGCTCCTGGGCCCCGTAGACGTGGCGCATGACCTCGTGCTTGGCCCGGCTGTGCTCGACCCCCCGCTCCATCCCAAACGGCTTCATGGCCTCGGCGTACTCGGTTTGCAGGGCGCGCAGGGTTTTGGGGTTGAACACGTCCTTGGCCGACAAGCGGCCGTCGGCCGTGAGGGGCACCACCACGGCGTGAAAATGGGGCGTTAGCTCATCTTGGTGCAAGGTGCAGCTCACCACATTTTGCCCCCCGAACTTATCTTTCAGAAATGCAATATTGGCCTCGGCCCACTTGCTGCCGTGCCAGTCGTGCGGGGTTCCATCGGCCTGGCGCTTGAACGCCTCCGGGCTGGCAGTCAGCAGCACCTCCACCCCGCGCACCGAATCAGGCCGGACTTTGGCTCCGGCCTCCTGAATGCGCTCGGTGGCCAGCTCCCAATAATTGCGCTCGGCCGTGTTAACGTACTCGTGATTCATCGGCTTGCGCTCGGTGTCCGCGTTGGGCGTTTCGCGCAGCCGATAGTTGTGGGCAGTCTTGGCCGCGCCCGCCTGGGCGGTCTTAATCTTGGCAACTCGGCAAATGGCGTAGGGCATGGGGCAGTGGGGAAAGGGGCTAGATGCTGCGTAGGGCTGGCTGCAAGCCCCACACCGGACGCAGTCCGGTATAGTGGGTTATACCGTTGTTTTTCTCGCGCAGTTTTGGGCCTCTTGTTTACGATAATTACTTACGCTAACGGGTCTTTTTCAGGGTACATGTTGGGTAAAACTTACGCTTATCACTTACGCTAATACCCTTATTTACTCTTTTGGATGCGCTTCATTCGGGTGGCCTGGGCGTTCATTTCCTGCTGCTCGTTGTACTGCACCTTTTCGATAATGGAGTTGTGAGCTACCCCGGCCCACCCCTGCACCAACGTCCGCAAACGACCGAACGCCTCGGCTGCCGGCAACCCCTCAACCTGGACCAGTGCTTCCGTAGCCGACCGCCCAACCGCGACCAATTTATCCGCTAAATACCGCTCGTCCCCGCTTGCTGGCTTCCCCCATGCCTCGCCCTTTTTGATGAGCTGGTGCTGTACCACCCGGCACGAGGTTGAGCAGAATTTACCCCCTCGACGCTTCGGCTCATAGTCCTTCCCGCATTTTTGGCACTGCACTATCATAGGCGAAAATACAAAATACTCCCCGTTCCGGGGATAGGTTTTCTTCGGCATTCTCCCCGCCGCGCTGTCTGCCTCTTGCTTCCCCACTGCCCCCAACAGCGCGGCGGGGAAAATGCCTGAAAACCTAAAAAACCACTTAGCAGAGGGCGAACCTTCAACGCTAAGTGGTCTTCAAGCTGGGCCAATAGAGGGCGAACCTTCAACGCTGGCTTGCGCGTTTGGGGGCTGTTTTATTCCTGGCCGGTTGCTCCTCAGCAGAGCCGGTTACGCTTCAAACAGCCCCCAAACTTAAGTCCTTTTTCCCTTTTGTTTTGCCTTAATCGACAAAATTTTCCGCTGTCCCTTTGACTGCTGGTTTAATATTTAGGGGCAAATTAGCTTTGACAATTGCCAGTGCTTCCCTTGCATTTCCACGCCCTGCTATCTTATTACCAGGTAATCTAACTTCATACTTATGGCCACCAAATACGCTCTTACCAATTGGGGTAATTGTTGGGGTGTCATAGGTGTAAGGATACCCTGTGCATCTACTAAAGCAGAGCGTAAAAAGGCTGGTGAATGGAAATAGCTTACTTAGAACTTCATCGTTTATTGCTAGGTCAACAAAGGCTTTTAAATCTGCTCTCGAATCGTCAGATTGTATGCGTGCCCAAGTGAATTCAACTTCTCTGTTTTCATCGAAGGCGATTGCTTTATCACTTGGATTGATGAAGGAAAATGCTGCTGACAACTCTTGCATTGTCACGTCTTTACATAACCAAAAGTCAATGCACTTGGCAAGGTCGACCAAGTTATTGGTCTGTCCATGAGCTAAACAAACGCCCTCCTTCCAAAAGTCAGGTAAGTAGAGTCTCTCTTTAGCTGCGAGATAAATTTGGGAGAACTTTTTGCCTTTTTCAACTACTGAATAAGTAACAGGCATTCTACCTAACGAACTATCAGACAGAATTGATAGGCAAGAATCCAACTTGATAAATTCTGCATTTAAAGCGTTACCTAATCCACCAGCTGCGTCTAGTTCAGGATACATGATATTGTGGGTTTCCATAGCTTAAAGCCCGTTTTTGTGGGCTACTTGCTTAAGTTCTTCGAGTGAGAGATAGGGGTTCAATTCTAACTCAAGTTGAGTAGGAAATTTATTGGTTATCTGCTTCTTGATGTATGACTTAGCGAATGTTATTCGGTTGCCATTGAACATAATAGCGGGATTTATAAAATAGAGACTAGATTCTTGACTACGAGCTATAATAGATGCTTCTAGTAGTTCAGCTAGACCACTTAAAATATTGCCTCTAGTCTTATAGCCAGTATGCTCTAGGCACTTTGAGTGCATGAAGTGAACACTCGTTGCCCCTGGCTTAAGTTGGTCACATATATAAAGCCAAACCTTTGTACCTCTTGTACTTAATCCGCTTACTTGGGCTACCCCTTTGCGGAATAGTTTGGTAAATTCCTCTTCATCGACCTCAACCTGACGCACGAATGCTGCTTCTCCGTGCTCTGTACCTAATCCATCAACGAGCATTAGGTGAGATTCACCTCCACGGCTCTTAGGTCTAATGGCTTGACGCTTAACGGAAACCTTCATTTCCGCTACCACTTGCTCTAGAAATGGATTTTCGCGGTTAGAAGGGTAGTCTGTGAGCTTTTTATACCACTTGTTAGAGTCGGGTGCATGGTCTTCAAGGTCAGTGCTGGAATGGCTCATAGTTGTATCTGAGAAGGGAGAAACTAAATGGTCTTGTTGTAGAATTGCCCCTCAAACCTACAACATTTTGTTTAACAAACCTAAAATGATTTGTTGTAGGTTTACTACCGTTTTCTACAATGAAAAGTGGGGTTAGCTAAAACGAGATTTGCATTTATTAAAATACGACCTTCCGACCAGTCAATGAGTTACGTATTTCTGCTCTTAACTCTTCAAAATGGGTGCTTCAAGCGAAGCGAAAAGCACCCATTTTGAAACTCGTTGAACGGCCCGTTAGAGCGGATTTACTTCATGCTTATTCCACCCCCTCGGCTCTGGCCCTTACTCTGCTCCTGGTCGCGTTGCGCGGTGCGCTGCACGGCGTGGTCGTAGGCTTCCTTCATCGACACTCCGCCCGGCTTCAGTTCGGCCAGCTCGAACCGGCTGCCGGTGGCCGTGTGGCGCAACTCGCCCTGTCTGGTGGCCGCGTCCTCCCGGTAGGTATACCCTGGGAGCTTTTTTAGTTGCTCGGTCAAGTCCTCGACTTGGCGAATAGGAGCCTTTAGGGCCTGCTGAACGTGTTTTTCGGTTTCCACCTGCACATTAGCGCGGGCCTGTCGGGCGTGCTCCAGCACCTTCTCTGGTAGGGGTTCACCCTGCAAGACCTGCACGGCCGCGCGGGTCCAAGCCCCCTGGTACAGTTCCCTCCGCCCGATTTCCTTCGTTTTCGTGCCCTCTACGCTCGCCAACTGCCGCACTAAGGTCTTTTCCCGGTCTTTGGCCCCGGCACTGTCCTGCGCGATGCTGGCCGCCTTGCTGGCTCGTTCGTTTGCGGCGGCGAGCTGCCGGGCCAGCTCCGCGTTTAGCCGCGCCTCCTGGTCGGCCCGCCACTTGCTCAGGTTGACCAGGTCCAGCCCGCTTGGCCCCTCGATGCTCAGGCGCGTGGCCGGCTCTGGCTTGGTCAGCGTGGCCAGCTCGCCCCGGCTTCGCTCCTGGGCCCCGTAGACGTGGCGCATGACCTCGTGCTTGGCCCGGCTGTGCTCGACCCCCCGCTCCATCCCAAACGGCTTCATGGCCTCGGCGTACTCGGTTTGC
>NZ_JAGEMO020000167.1 GCF_017921975.2 Hymenobacter terricola | reverse complement strand
TGGCGCCGGCGCACACCTGCTGGACGTAGAACCCGTAGGCGGTGTCGGGCGTCAGGCCGGTCAGGGTCGTGCTGTTCGTGCCGATGCCCGTCACGACGGTGCCCCCGGCGGGCGGGACAAAGCCGGCCAACCCGTAGATAACGGAGAACGTGCTGCCGCCGGCCGCCGGGGCCAACCAACTCAGCGCCGCCGAGGTGTTCGTAAGTGTGCCTGCAGCCAGGCCCGTCGGGGCAGCGCAGTTCGGAATCGACGTGGCGCAAATCGTGAAGTTGCCCGGTGTGCTGTTAAAGCTGTCGTAGTCGCTCACCCGCACGTAGTAGCTCGTGGCGGGCGTCAGGCCGGTCAGGTCCAGGAAAGCAGCGGCCCGGTTGGTGCCGGTGCCCGCGCAGTCCAGGTACGTGAGCGGGCCTGCGCAGGCCGAACCTGAGTACACCACCACGAGGCTGGCCGCAAAGCCCGTCACCGAGATGCGTACCTGCGTGCTGGTCGGCCCCGTGGCGGCGGTGGTGAACTTAAACCACACGTCGAGCGGGGCCATGTTGGAGCCACAAGTCAAGCCCGGACTGCTCGGGTCGTACACGGTGCTGGGCGTGGTGGTAGCGCCTACTGTGGTAGTGGCCAGTGGCATGCAGGTGTTGTTAATGGTCAGCGTCGTAGCACCGCAGGGCTCGTCGTTTACAATCTGGGTGGTGAAATCGGCCGCACCGGCCGTGCCCGAGCTGGTGCCTGTGGCGCAGTTGAGCGTCACGTAGAACTGGTACGTGGTGCCCGGCGCGAGGCCCGTGATGTTCAGCGGCGGGGCGGTGAGGCCCGAAACGGTGGTGCCGCCGGTGGTTGGGTTAAAGCCCGTGGGGCCGTACACCACGGTGTAGGTACCGGTGCCGGCGGTCAGCCACGAGAGGGCCGCCGTGGTCGTCGTCGTAGCCGCGTGCAGGTTGGCCGGCGTTAAGCAGCCGCTAGCCGCTTCGAGTACGATGTTATCCAGGCCGATGTCGGTGGTGCCGAAGTCGGTGGTGCCGCGGAAGCGGATAACGGCCGTAGCCGAAGTGCTGGTTATGGGCAGTACCTCCGTTACGAACCCCGTGACGGCTGTGCTGCTTACATTGTAGGTGGCCAGACGGGTGAAGCTCACCCCGCCGTCGGTAGAAAGCTGCACCTGCAGCGAGTCGTCGCCGCTGGTATTGACGTAGTCAAAGCTCAGCCGCTTGGCGCCGGCCGCGCTCAGGTCCACAAACAGGTCGAGCGCGCCGCTGTCGTTCAAGGATTGGCCGGTGTGAAGCCGGGCCGAGTGCGTGCCTTGGCTGCCGGTAGGATAATACGCCCATATATTAGGGAAGCTCCACACGGCGCTGTTGCCGTCGTCGTCGCGGCGCCAGGAGGCGTTGCCGGTGGCGGGCATGTTGCGCCAGTGGTTTGTGGGCACTTCGTGGGTATCACACCGGCTGAGCCAGGTGTTTTCGAAGCTTTCCCTCACCGGCAGCGTGGCGTAGGTGGGCAGTACGCAGGCCGTAGTGAAGGCGAACGGGCCAGCAAGGCTGGAGCTGGCGCCGGCCCCGCAGTTCTGGCGGATGTAGAAATGGTAGCTGGTGCTGGGTGCCAGGCCCGTCATTGTGTAAGGCGGGGCCGTCAGGGCCGCAACCGTGGTGTAAGCATTGGTTGCCGAGCTGGGCTGGGCCGGGTCGAAACCCACCCCACCGTAAAGGAGGGAATAGTTACCCGTGCCGGCGAGCAGCCAGTGGACCACGGCCGAGGTGGCTGTCACGGAGCTCACGCCCAGGTTGGCCGGGGCCAGGCAAGCAGTAGTCGCTCCGAGAACGACGTTGTCGAGCCCAATGTCAGTGCTGTCATTATCGGATTGGCCACGGAAGCGAATCAGGGCGGTTGCCGAGGTGCTGGTAATGGGCAACACCTGGCTGCTGAACCCGCTGCCGTTGCCGCTGAGCCCGTAGCCGTTCAGGCGGATGAAGCTGGCTCCGCCGTCGGTGGAAAGCTGTACCACAAGCGAATCGGTGCCGGTGGAGTTGACGTAGTCAAAGCTCAGGCGCTTGGTGCCGGCCGCGCTAAGGTTCACAAACAAGTCAAGCGTGCCGATGTCGCCGCCCCCGCTGGGGGAGTAGTAGCTGGAGCTGTGGAAGCGGGCGGAATGCCCGCCCTGGCTGCTCGCCGGCACGTAGCTGCCATACGCAGGGAAGTTCCACGCGGCGCTGGTGCCGTCGTCGTCGCGGCGCCATGCCCCGTTACCCGTGACGGGCGTAGTATGCCAGGAAGCCGAGGGGGCATCGCGCGTATCGCAGATGCCCACCCAGGTATTGTCAAACCCCTCGGCCAGAGGCAGCGTGGCGTAAACCACCGGGACGCAGGCAGTGCGGAAGGAGACAGGACCAGCGGGCTGGCTGGTTTGTCCCGGACCACAGGACTTGGTCACATAGAAGTCATAAACGGTGTTAGCGGTCAGGCCAGTGAGCGTGACCAGGGCGGTGGCCGAACTCACCTGGGTACCGCCTGGGCCAGCTGGGCTGAATCCACTCGGGCCGTACTCAATGAGGTAGCTGCTGGCAGTCCCGTTGCTGTTACCGAAAGTTAGCGTAGCGCCCGTGGTGGTAATATTCGCTGCCGTGAGGGAAGTGGGTGGCGCACAGGCGGGAACGGGGCCAATCGTGACCGTGTAGTCTTCGGTTTCGCCAGACCCGAAGCTTGTGCAGGCGCTATAGCCATTATTGGCCCGGCCGTCCACCGTCCGAGAGCGCACCCGCATGCGGGTCAGGCCGAGCCGGGCCGTGTCGGGTACCGTCACGCTCACGCTGGAGGGCACCCCGGGTGTCGACCCCGCGTCGACCCGCGTCCACTCATTGGGGTCGAATGTGCCGCTTTGGTCCCAGTCAAACCACACGGAGATGGAACCAGCCTCGGGCGTCATTACGCTCACCCGGTAGGATAGGCTGCGCTCCAGAGTGCCCGTAGTGCTGCCCGCCGCCGGATAGAGTGTGTAGCCGCTGCCGTTGGAAATATTGCAGGTGGTATTCGGGTTATTTAGGGTGGTGCCGGCAATGGCCACCAAGTTAATGTTGGAATTGCCCGGGCCACAAAAAGCGCCCAGATTGCTGACGCAGTAGCCGGTAGGCTGTGCCACCGCCGCCGTGGCGCAAATCAGTAGCCCAAATAGCACCAGCCACCCGCGCCGCTGAAGGGCGTGGGGAAACCTTGAAAAGAGAAAGTGTTGCATAGAAAGCGGGAAAAGGGTGAATAAGGGTGAGAAAAGGGGGAGAGGACACCGAGCGGTGGGTGGACCATCTCGATTTGGGTAGCGAGAAGTACATATAAATATTGAAGGACCGGTAAGCTCGACCTTATATTGGGTATTTTTTTTCATGTCATGAAAAAAGGGATTGTCCTTCTTGGAATAGCCTCTGTTTTTGTGAAAAAATAATGGTAGTGGTTTCTCTGATACAGCCCGGCAGCTTTGCGCCATGCGAACTGCCGTCCTCTTCGTGCGCGTCACCAAAAAGGAACAGCACTACCAGCGGCAGGTGGAAGACCTGGGCGCCGTGGCCCAGAGCCAAGCCGTGCAGGTTGTGGCCGAGATTTCAGAGCAGATGAGTGGGGGCCGCCGGAATGCAGGACCGGGCGGGGATTCAGCAGTTGTTGGAGTTGAGCCGGCAAGGAGCCATTCAGAATGAACAAAGTCTCGCGCCTGGGTCGCTCCACGTTAGAGGTCATACAAATAGTGGAGGAACGGACCCAGCTGAGCATTAGCACCAACGTTCAAAACTCTGGTATAAAACCTTAAGTATGGCAAACACAATCCCGTCGCCCAATTCATGTTTACGCTGCAGGTCGAATCTGTGCCTCTCGATGAAAAACTGCCTGGCCAGACTACTGCGCCAGCCGAGCCGGAACGCGTCAGCTTAATGTGCCGAGTCGGAGGTTTTACCCTATTTGTTTAACAACACCCTATTCTGCATTGGCATCATAAACTCCCGGACTAATGCCAGGTGCCTGATGGCAAAGGGCGCTGCTACAGTGGGATTGCAAACCGTTCTTGCATAGCTTGTTAGCAGCACGAAAGCGAAGATTGGCCATATTGCCTTCAGCAAAAAAGAGCCGGCGATTGCCGGCTCTTTTTAAAACGAATGAGAACCTATTCCAGCACGACTTTGCGGGTGAGCACCTGCCCGGCCCCCGTGATGCGCAGGGTGTAGAGGCCGGCGGCCAGGGAGCGGGTGTTCAGCGTCTGCTCCGCGGCGCCGGTCAGGCCTTGGGTGAGCACGACCTGGCCCAGGGCGTTCAGCAGCGCGGCCCGGCCGTTGCCGGCCAAGGTGCCGAGGTGCAGCGTGAGCTGGCCCGTGTTGCTCGGGTTTGGGTACACGAGCAAGTCCTTCGCGTCGGCCAGCGCCCGGCCGCTGGTCGCCACCAGGCTGGTGCCGGCAATGGTAAAGGCGCCCGTCGCGTCGGAGCTGCCGTAGCCGCTCACGGCCACGTAGTAGCGCTGGCCCGCCGCGAGCCCGTTGACCGCAACGGGTCCGGAAATGGCCGTGTTGTTGCCGCCCGAGCTCGCGCAGAACACCTGGGCGAACGGCCCCGCCGAGCAGTCCGGACTGGTAAAGACGCGCAGCATGCCGGCCGGGCCGCCCGTCACCGTGAAGGTCGTCGACGGGCCGGTGGGGGTGAAAGCAAACCAGACGTCC
>NZ_JAGEMO020000166.1 GCF_017921975.2 Hymenobacter terricola | reverse complement strand
TTGTGTACACAGGTTTTGGATCCAGCCCGGCAAAAATTTGGTCATCCGCTAACGATAACAAGCGGCTTCCGCTGCTTGAAATTAAATCGTCTCGTTGGTGGCCAGCCTAATAGTTATCACCTTAAAGGGATGGCCGCGGACATTCGCATTTCTGATTTTCAAAGTGCAAAAAGGCTGGCCGAGCTGCTCAACGAACAGCAGCTTTGCGACCTTGTCCTTGTTGAGTGTTCAAGGGCAGGCGGTCAATGGCTTCACGTGCAATTTTCGAGAAATCCGCGGCACAAAATAAATCTCAATTATCGCGTATGACTTTAGAGGAATTGAAGCAAAGGCAGAG
>NZ_JAGEMO020000165.1 GCF_017921975.2 Hymenobacter terricola | reverse complement strand
TTCAAGGGCAGGCGGTCAATGGCTTCACGTGCAATTTTCGAGAAATCCGCGGCACAAAATAAATCTCAATTATCGCGTATGACTTTAGAGGAATTGAAGCAAAGGCAGAGTTGGACTTTCGACCAAAAGCTTGATCACGCTGTTGCGACTGTCGAGAATTTTTTTTCGCGTCTTGAAGGCCGTTGTTTTGTCTCCTTTTCGGGTGGCAAAGACTCCACGGTGCTGCTGGATCTTGTTCGCCGCTTTGTCGACAAAAATTGTCCTGCAGTCTTTTGCAATACGGGCGCGGAATATCCGGACGTTGTGAATTTCGTTCATTCTTTCGATAACGTGATCGTCATCAAGCCGAAGCAGACTTTTAAAGAAGTCATTGAAGAGCGCGGATTTCCACTTGTGAGCAAAGAACAAAGTCGCTACATTCGCCAAGCTCGGCACACCAAAAGCGACAAATTAAGGGCCTTGCGGTTAAATCTCGACGGGAAAAAACGAAAATTTGGATTTATCTCTAAAAAATGGCGCTATCTCGTTAATCAGCCTTACGACGTGAGCGAAGAATGTTGCGACATCCTCAAAAAAAGGCCGTTCAAGAAGTTCTGCAAAGAGAGGAATCTTCGACCGCTCATTGCAACCACTTGCGACGAAAGTTTGTTGCGTGCTGAAATGTACGTAAGGCGTGGTGGCTGCTCCAGCTTCGAAAAGGACAAAGAAGCCAGTTATCCGCTGTCGATTTTCCTTGATTCCGACATCTACGAATACATTCACAAATTTGATTTGCGGCTTTGCGATCTGTACAAAAAAGGCTTTGTGCGCACTGGCT
>NZ_JAGEMO020000164.1 GCF_017921975.2 Hymenobacter terricola | reverse complement strand
TGCTCCAGCTTCGAAAAGGACAAAGAAGCCAGTTATCCGCTGTCGATTTTCCTTGATTCCGACATCTACGAATACATTCACAAATTTGATTTGCGGCTTTGCGATCTGTACAAAAAAGGCTTTGTGCGCACTGGCTGCATGGCGTGCGGATTTGGGGCCTACATCGACAAAGAAAGATTCAATCTGCTCTATAAAACTTGCCCTCGAGTGGCGAAAAAAATTCTCTGTTATGAAAATCACGGAACAAAATATAAAGACGCTCTTTTGGCTGCTGGCTGCTCTCTTCCTCATGAGCTGCTCGAGCTCTAAGCATTTGCAGGATACTGCTCCAGCTGCTGCACAATCGCAAAAGCAAATCATCTACTTGCGAGATACCACCTTTCTCGAGGGTGAAACAAAAACGATTGTGCTGCATGACACCGTCAACGGAAAACCGATCTTTGTCACGACCACAACGACGAAAACAAAGACAATAAGGCTAAAGGGACAAACAAAAATCGCCAAGGATACGGTTTTTTTGCCCTCCAAGCTCATAAAAGCA
>NZ_JAGEMO020000163.1 GCF_017921975.2 Hymenobacter terricola | reverse complement strand
CATTTGCAGGATACTGCTCCAGCTGCTGCACAATCGCAAAAGCAATTCATCTACTTGCGAGATACCACCTTCCTGGAGGGCGAAACAAAAACGATTGTGCTGCATGACACCGTCAACGGCAAACCGATCTTTGTCACGACCACAACGACGAAAACAAAGACAATAAGGCTAAAGGGACAATCAAAAATCGTCAGAGACACACTTTTTTTGCCCGCCAAGCTCATAAAAGCT
>NZ_JAGEMO020000162.1 GCF_017921975.2 Hymenobacter terricola | reverse complement strand
TCTTTGTCACGACCACAACGACGAAAACAAAGACAATAAGGCTAAAGGGACAAACAAAAATCGCCAAGGATACGGTTTTTTTGCCCTCCAAGCTCATAAAAGCACAAACGGCGGCTATCAGTAAGGCAAAGAAAAATAAAGGCTCAGAGCGCAAATTTCCGTATAAGATAGCAATCCCGATTTTGATATTACTTATTTTTATCACGTTCATCATATTCGCATACGTTAAACAATATTTTTCAATCAAGTCCGTTCTGAAAAGGATAAAAGTAGTAGTCGAAAAGGCAGCAAGCGTGGCTGCGAGGCTTTTCAATTAAAAAGGTTAGCATTTGAAAACCCGACTTGTGAAAGCCGGGTTTCTTTATTTATTTCTTCTTCAGCTCCTTTTTAAGGCTTCCGATTATGTAGCGCTTTGGAGTGTCCTTTGCCCTCGCGAACTTCACGATGCGGGTAATGATCTCCTGCCAATTTTCTCTCTTGGCCAGCTCTCCGAGCACCTCCTTGTTAGCGCTCAATTCACGATTTGAGAAGCCGCAAGACATCGTAAGGTATTGGACCAGCAGAGACGGCGCAAAAACAGAAAGGGAGCCTTGCCCCAGCCGCCGCCGCTCGGCTTCCTGCCCTCTTTTCACAGGAATGATGACCAGCTTCTCAATTTTGCCGCGCTGGCCGGCTACTGTCTCGTAGCGAAATCCGCTCACATTCTTCTTCTCGATCTCTGATACTGCAGGATCGATGCAACGGCGCAAAAACATTGCTGTCTGTTTGTATTTTTCTTGGACCCCGAGGAATTGCTTCAAAAACTCGATGGAAACGGCGAATTTTCGAGTCTGGCCTGCGCAAAGCATGTAGAGCCTTGCAACAAAAGCAGAGCGAAAAGAAAGGGCAACTTCGAGATCGTAGCGGCAAATTCCGTGCGTGAAATCGAGGATATAATCAACCAGCCAGTGAGCGACCGAAAACCGCAAAACACCGCTGCCTTCCTCCAAGATGATATTGTAGAGGAAAGGGCTCATGAGACGCCGCCCTCCTTGCTCGTCTCTGATTTTGACGAATCTTTTGGAGAGTCTCTCGCAAGCGTCTAAGATAACATCGTAATGGTGTCGATTAGCTACCAGCCGATTCATTTGCACCGAGAAATTGATATTAAGGCGATCGGAAGAAAAGGCCTTGCCGATGATGTCTTTCAACTTCTCGCCCTCGATCACTGTCTGCGCCTGCTCGACTATCAGCATAAAGATACGAACTTCATAAAGATTCATATCTCCCTTAACTACTGTGCTAAGATAACTTTGTTTTTGCTTCATATAATTTATTTTTAGCTGCTGCAAATATAGGCTTTTTATCTATAACATCCAATATCAAATGTTATATGTTATCTCCATTTAACTATTATTAACTATTAGAGGCCTTAAATGCAATAAAATAAGCTCTTAAAATATTGCATATATGGAAAAAAATGCTTATCTTTGCAGTGTGATAAAACAACATTAATACTTACTATTATGAAGACTTACGAGATTACAACTTATGAGAATACCGACGGGTACGGTCGAAAGATATTCGGCTATACATTTCGCAACGTCGAGACCGACAACTACATCTACACTAACGGTATCTTTGAAAATGTGTTGATGTTTGCCAAAGGCTTTGCTCTCGGCAAGGGCGTAGATCTGGAAAGTATTTGCACCATTTGGTAACGTGATAAAATAACATTAATACTTACTATTATGAAGACTCTACTCATTGTAAAACATTCAAAACTTTACCACATCTATAATGGTGAAGGCGAACGTGTTGCTATTTTAGCATCTCGTGAGGACATCCATTTTTATATTAAACATATTTTTTGTCCCCCCTTATTTACTTCTTACACCTTAAAACCCACTGTTGTTGCAGGAACATTTATTGTAACTGTGAAATAGATCAAAAGCCGCTGCCCAGCAGCGGCCTACGGGACAAATCTTTTTTTCTCTTTTTGCCGCTGCCCAGCAGCGGCCTACGGAACAATTATTTATCACTTAAAGATTTTGAGTTATGACTCGCATCGAAAAAATTCTTAGTTCGGGAGTTATCAAAGCTATCACTCACCCGGATTTCTCTTACGACATTACGCACTTTAGATTCTTCACATTTAGAGGAGTAGACGATAAAGGAGAATATCTCTTAATTGGCTACATTGCAGAAGACACCAGCGAGAAAAACGCCATTGTCAACGGCAAAAAATGCTCTGTATTCGACATCGACCTCTTTGCCGATAACAAAGTAGTAGAGCACCTCGATTAAAAAACTCTTTCTCTCTTTCAAAAAGCCGCTGCACAGCAGCGGCAACGGGTCTTCAAATTATTCGACTATGAAAGTACATGATTACACACTAGCAGCAAAGGCAGAGCAATTTATTCGTGCTGCGTATTGCCACTGTTCTGATGATGAGCTCAAAAAAGAGATCTGGAAAGGTCTCGACCTGTTGCAGGAATATCTCAGCCGAGATAACATTGTAGAGGTCGACGAATAGAAGCGGGCCCGGCCAGTGGCCGGGCCGGCTTTGGCAAAAAACAATCGGCATCCTGCCCATGGGCGGGTGTCGTTGAGTACTACTACTAAAAATATAAAGATGGACAAAGAAAAAATTACTCCAGGAACACGATTCGCGACCGGGAGACCTTCGACGGGTCGAACACATACGATTACATTAAGAATTAGCTCATCAGCTAATAAAATTTTGCATGAACATTCTAATAAAAGCGCCTTCATCGACAAACTAATAATAGATAGTGCAAAGGACAAAGACAAATAAGCTGATGAGCAGCTCTCTGCAGGTGGGGCTTCGCTGCGCTCGCCACTACGCCTGCCGGGGTCCCTGCTGCGGTGGCTGCTGCTGCTATGCCAAAGCCGGCACGGCCGAAGGCCGGGCCCACAAAAAGACAACAACACTGCAGCACAACAAAAGAGCAGCTTCTTTGCGGTGGGGCTTCGCTGCGCTCGCCACTACGCCTGCCGGGGTCCCTGCTGCGGTGGATCCTGCTGCTGCTATGCCACAGCCGGCACGGCCGAAGGCAGGGCCCACAAAAGACAACAACACTGCAGCACAACAAAAGAGCAGCTCTCTGCAGGTGGGGCTTCGCTGCGCTCGCCAATGCGCCTTACGGGGTGCTGCTGCCGGGCTACTCGAACACCGGATCAACAACACAGCAGCACAACAAAAGAGCAGCTCTCTGCAGGTGGGGCTTCGCTGCGCTCGCCAATGTGCCTTACGGGGTGCTGCTGCGGTGGATTTTGCCGCCGCTGCTGCTGTCATCAACCCGGACAGCCGACCCGTGCCGGAACGGTGGATTTTGCCGCCGCTGCTGCTGTCATCCCATGTGTGCTCCGCCGCCGCTCGCCGCTCGCCATGGGAGGAGAGCCGCCGCCGCTGCCGCCGATAGGCGACAGCCGCAAAAAACAGCACAAGAAAAAATAAGCTCATGGTTCCTGCTGCTGCTCCTGCTCCGGTGGGGGCTTCGCTCCGCTCGCCATGTGTGCTCCGCCGCCGCTCGCCGCTCGCCATGGGAGGAGAGCTTCCGGGCTTTCCGGGCTTTCCGGGCTTTCCGGGCTTTCCGGGCTTTCCGGGCTTCCGGGCTTTCCGGGCTTTCCGGGCTTTCCGGGCTTTCCGGGCTT
>NZ_JAGEMO020000161.1 GCF_017921975.2 Hymenobacter terricola | reverse complement strand
CTCTCTCATTGCTACACTTCGGCTCGCGCCTGCGGGATGCCCGTTGGCCGAGCTCGCTCGCTTCGCTCGCTCGCGTGCGCTCGCTACGCTCGCGTCCTCGCGGTGTGGCCGTATGGCTTCCGCCCCACCGCGCGTCTAAAGGCGCGCCATGTGTCTACAGCCACACCGCCCCACCGAATGCCCCAAGTTACAACCGCCCCGCCACCCTCACTACGCATATTCCGTTCCAGACCGCAAGCGGTCACGGAACTCCATGTGCTAAGCTCGGGAGGCTCGCCCCTCCGCCAGATGCTTTTAGTTACAACAGCCTATCCCCCACGTCTCACCCACGGACCTTTTTAGGCCGGGACGCGCCTCGGCACTGCCTCGCCTCGGCACTGCCCCTCTGCGGGCTGTAGCATCGTTCTACGGCATCGCATCGTTCCCTTGTCCAAAAAAGAATCTTTCATTATGTTTAGCGGTGCGGGAGCCCCGCCGCCTGCGCCAAACGCAGGCTTAAACATAACGGGATATTCTTTTTTGAATGCAATGCGGTCTGCGGGCGCATCGTGCACCCGCATCCCGCGCCGCCCCCATGGGCCGTTGCACCTCCGCCGCGCGCGGTCGGGGCGGGCCCCTCCCTTCCCCGTTGGGTGCCCGCTTCGCGTGCCCCCCGCGCCGCCTTCAGCGTCGCACCGCGCGCGGCTCCGGCGCCCCGGCCCATTCCCCCGGCACCCCCGTGGCGCTTCGCGCCCCCGGAAGTTACGTCCGCATCTGATTTTCTAACCGCTTCGGCCGAGTTTCGGCCTCGCTCTGCGGTACTTTTTTCATCTTCGCTTCGCTCAGCTCGCGAAAACATCTCGGGTGTGAGTAGCACCCGACAAGTTTTGCCATTATAAACGAGCCTTTAATACCACCGCAACCCGCGCCCCGCCTACGATTGACGAACGCACGACCCCCAACAAGACCCCCCTCTTTTTTTTAGGGGGTCGGCAGACCCCTCGCCGAGGGTATCCTTCCAACTTTTTGACACATCCCAGAAGGGGCGCGCCACCCCTCAGGGTGCACCCGTCCTCTCCTAGACTTCAACGGGCGCTCCGCGCGCCCCATCCGCGCCCGCTCCGCGAGCGCTCCCGTGGCGCACGGCTCGCCCTCTGTCAGGCTCGCGCGGTGCATCCATCAGCTCTCAGCGACTCTCCACCCATCTCCTCGCGCCTCTCCGCCCGTTCTCCACCCCACCGCGCGGAGCATCCGCACCCGTTGGCCGTTGCACCTAGGGCAATAAGCAAGGGGCACCCCTCAGAGTGCCCCTATTGCCATCCATCCGCGTGGAAGGTAGGAATTCAGAAGTCAAAAAAGCTGTTGAGCGGGAGATTAAGCGCATCAGCTATGTGCTTCATGGTGGAAATCGTTGGATTCTCCTTTCCGTTTTCTAACCCGCTCAGCCTCGCGATGTGCACACCGCTTTTCTCGCTCAATTCGTTTAGGCTCATATTGGCCAGCTTTCTGTGGTGGCGCACCAGCGCGCCAACAAAGTACATGTAATTTTCCTTAGTCATTGTCGTCTGGGTCTTGGAATGCTGATTGTATGTGTTCTGGTGCAGGGGTGCTCGCATACATTTCGTTGCTCACTTTGAGCCACAAGCGCTGAGCACTTGTTCTTAGCTTGTCAAGCTCAAATATTTCTTTCACGCATCGCTCTTTAATTTCGGTGCTTGTGTCGTCGTTGGAAGAAATTATAGACAACTCTATTATATGCTCTCTCCACTTGTCGCAGTAGGATTCAAGGCTATGCCTTACTACCAGAGCTTCCTCATAAGTTAGAGTTAATGTTACGCTATTTTTCATCGCTCAACTATTTTGTATTCATCGTCATTGTGTCTCATCACATGCTGCGCATTGTCACGAATAAACCTGAGCAGGTATGCTCTGCGTTTTTTTGTCGTATCATCACTCCTTAGCTCATCATAGAGATTAGCGTCGTAAAAGCGATAGCGATAAAAGGTATACTTAAATTCT
>NZ_JAGEMO020000160.1 GCF_017921975.2 Hymenobacter terricola | reverse complement strand
CGAATAAACCTGAGCAGGTATGCTCTGCGTTTTTTTGTCGTATCATCACTCCTTAGCTCATCATAGAGATTAGCGTCGTAAAAGCGATAGCGATAAAAGGTATACTTAAATTCTCCGCGTGGGTTACCTTTGTAAAATCGCGTTAGCAACGCCACGGCTTCGTAATTTCCGAGACAACTCCTTTTATAACGGAGTCCTGCAAGTTGTAGTGCCATAATTTTGAGAAGTTTTTAACTTAGATGGAAGACCACCTCCCATCTTTCTGTATACAAAGGTACACATTTTTTCGCATATATGCAAACATTTTGCCAATTGTTTTTCGCTTATATGCGAAATTTTCTGCACGCGTGGAATCCGCCTCCACTCGGTGCATTAACCAAATTTAACATTTTTTTTTTTTTTCTTAATTTCCAACTCATTACCTTTGTGCCAGTTACTTCATTTTGTTTAACAAAATTCTTCTACTATGGCAATCATTAGAAACCTTGCATCAATGATGCTCAAAGGCAAGATAGGTGACACAACCTATTATGTAGCCGAATCTCGTCAGCTTGCCCGCCAAGCGCTGAACAACAGCAACTACGGCGCTACTGCAAGTCGTACAGACGTACAGCAGGCACGTCGCGTCAAGTGGGCAAATCTTGTTAACTTCTATTCCGGCAACAAGGCCTGGATGAAGAAGGCATACGAAAACCTGCCCGCGGGTGTTTCAATTTTCAACCGCTTCATGCAGTTGAACATCGGTTCTGCAGATGTAGCGTTGACACGTCAGGAAGCTCAAGCAAAAGCATGGGTGCCCGCAAGCTATCGTCTCACCCAGGGTTCACTCACTCCTATGGTTACAAGCTTTCAAGGGGAAATGCCAAAGACAACAATGCGAGGAGAGTTGGCAATCACAGCTCAGACAACCGTTGCACAGTTCTCATCTGCATTAATCGCAGAGAACACTGAGTTCCGTGCCGGAGATGCTATTGTATTTGTTGCTTTTTCGGGTGTGTCCGCAAACCCCGGGCCACAGAATGCTTTGTCTCCTGCCACCTACGTTTATGAGGAGCTTCTTCTTGATACGGAAGATACCTCTATGATGCAGGTGAAATACCCTAATTTCAACGTAGATGAAGGTTTCCTCTTCAACGAGCGTGGCGATGGCGCTGTTGGTGCAATCTTCATTCACACTCGCAAGAGTGCAGGCAAGCTCTTCGTTTCAACACAAAAGCTCGTGCTTAACGACTTGTTGCAGGAGGAGCTGACCGAATGGCGCTCAAGCGCCCAGATGGCGAAGGCTATCGCATCTTACGGCGAGAGTACGAACGTACCCCTCGCACCTGGTGGCGCAGTAAGTGGCGGTAGTGGAAACGACAGCTCTACTGGCGGTGGCAGTGGCTCGCTTGAATAATGAGTGTAATCGCAAATAGCGTTACAAAATAGGGATTTTCCCCCCACATATTTCGTAAGAAATTGCTATCTTTGCAATGTCTCCGAAAGGATATCCAGGGGTGGTGCCCTGGAGAAGCGATAGGAGACCACTAAACAGGAGGCAGGGGAGATGTGAAAAGTCTCCCCACCTTTTCAAACTTCTCACAGCATGAACAAGAATCTAAGACCTTACGTTATCAGTATTGACTGGTTGCAGTTGCACCTGCACCGCCCTTCGCATTTCGTGCCAGAAAAGCCCGAGGTGCGTTCTTTTTTTGCACAGCCAGAAGACCTACAGAGATTCTCTTTCCAGAAGCTCGGCCATGGCTCAAAGACATATGCCGAAATATATGTTGTAAAACAGCGTGGAGTTGAATGGGCAGAGCTCTCCATGTCTCCCTATTCTGGAAGCATCAACCCTCTCTCATGCACTCTCAAAATCAAAAACAAGCCCTTGTATGAACCAGAGCTGATGCAACACATCGCGGACTTCATCGAATTATTTGGGTTCCGTTACCTTGGCCTCACACGTCTGGACCTTGCCTACGATTGTAACGAGTTTTACGGAGGCCTCCTTCCTCAGCGCTTCATGAAGAAGTACGAGGATGGCGATATCATTAAGTTTGGCTCTGGAAATGGTTATCGTCAGTTCATCCAGGGCTACGCGCTTGGATGGGACAAGAACACATCTTCATTCTCGCTCACGGCCGACGTCGCTGTGCCAGAAAAGCACAGCACCGAGGGAGGCAATCCCACAGAGTGGGAAATCGAGAAGGAGCGCCAGAGCGTCTACGACGATCCTGGCACTCTGATAAAGCTCCCAGATGAGCGCAACCCGCTCAAAGGCGGTCGGCCACTCTCTGATAAATGCGTGCCTCTCATTTACACAAGCACGACGTGGGGTTCACGCTCTTCTGGGCATCAAGTCCAGCTCTATAACAAGACCATGGAGATGCAACAAGTTGCATACAAGCACCACATCGCACAGAGATGGAAGGACTACGGCCTAGACCTCGAGCGAGATGTTTGGCGTCTTGAAATTCGCATTACCAAAGGTGCGCGCCTTCTGGAGAACCAGGTAACGGGCACTCAGCATCTTTTGGATCCTCGTGATATACTTTGCGAGGAACAGATAGAACAGCTATTTTGGGATTACTCATACAAATATTTCCGTTTCTATTGCCTGGACCAGAAAGACCGACGCTCAGCCGATGGCAAAAAGCAACGCTCTCTCATGGCCATGCTTGCGCACAAAGACAGACTCAAGCAATATCGCATATTCTCTTGCGCAGAGCGCAATGCAAAGGGCGAACTAACCGAAAGTTTGTCGCATAAATTCGTGCCACGCACTCCGAAGCCACAGCAGGACTACACGCGTGCAGTACGACAAGCGGTCAACGTCTTGCAGGGCGCAATCCGCTCGCAAGCGGATGCGGGAGACCCTGCAATAGTGCACACGCAGGAGGCTGTGCGCCATCTGGAGCGCGTCTATGGCATAGAAAAGCGCAAACTATTCGCAGAAAAAGAGTTCCAAGCCCGCATAGATGGACCTGAGTCCGAGTACGAGATTTTCAACTACTACAGAGAGCACTGGCAGGATGTGGAGAAGAAATGGTTTGTAGCTACGGAATCTTCCAGTGCTGCACTATCATGGGCAAGAATCAATGGTGCTACCAGAACAGCAGTGGTTGAGGAGTTGCAAAACTTTGGCTTCAATGTACATCCCACCTTCGCAGATGTCGCAATGGAGGAATTTCTTGACACGGGCGCCGTCTCAGAAGCATATATCATGCACTCATCTCAATATGCCGATGACGATTTGCCGTTCTATTTATACGAACCAGAACCCCCAAGCATTCCTGATATATCATGACCTCAAAAACAATCTTCTCTGGATTTGCCCTTATTTCGGCCGTTTTCATCGCTTTGTGTGGTGTCTTCATCAAACCCCAGGGAATTGTAGACACATCGTTGCTGTACGTTATCGCGCAGTTGCTCATCTACTCTGCATCGCTCCTGGGAATATCTTCGGCCGTCATGAGCATATCAAAACACCTTCAAAACATTTCCAAACAAAATGAGTCAGCCCCAAAGAATAATCAATGAGATAATTTTGCATTGCACGGCCACACTTGCAACACAACCCGTGACGATTGACCAAATTAAGAGATGGCATTGCCAGGACAACGGATGGCTTGACATCGGGTACCATTATGTGATATCCCAAGATGGCACAATCCACGAAGGACGGCACGTCAGCAAGCAGGGCGCCCATTGCAAAGGCCATAATCAGAACTCCATCGGAATCTGTTACATAGGAGGCTTGGATGATTTTACGGGAACACCAGCCGACACCCGCACACCCATGCAAAAGAAAGCCTTGATTGGTTTGGTAAAAGAATTAATGCAAAAGCATGGTCTACGTCCAGAGCACATCCATTGTCACAACGAATTCTCAAACAGAGCTTGCCCTTGTTTTACTATAGCATCTTTCCGCCGTGAACTTTCTTCGATTTAGCATAGTTTTGGTTTTGTTCGCTCTGGCATCGTGTTCGCCCCGCCACGGCTTCGCCGAGCGAGGCTCACACGTTGCCTCCGCTCACGTCAGCGAGCAGAGCTCCGAGGAAAAGGATGTTACAGATGTAAAGGAGAGAGTCCGAATTGTAATAAAAAATGATACAATCCGCATTGACAGCATCCGAACAGAATACAGATACCTCAGCAAAAAGGACACGATTTTCTTAAAAGATTCAATCATGATCGCAGATACAATTCGCATTGTTGAGTACGTTGACCCGCGATCATTCTTCCAGAAAAAGGCCGACAAGGTAGGCAACGTCTGTACTCTCCTTGTCGCATTATTCATAATTTTTCAACTTCTTAAAACAAAACGAAATGGCAACATTTAGCGAATTTCTTTGTGCAGTTGGCGCGATGCGTGCGGCACAAAAGCAGTATTTCAAAACAAAAGAGAAGCGCGACCTTTACCACGCATGGAACATGGAGCGCGCAGTCGACCAGATGTTAGAGCAAGCCTTCGCACCAATCCAAGCCGGCTCTCCTGGTAGTGAAAATGAAAACCCACCCCGCTCGGATGAGCGGAATTCTCTTTCCGAGCAGAATCCGCAGGAGGGTTCTCTTTTCCAGAGGCCAGAAGACGAACCATTTTGAGCAGAATGTTTGTTTATTCAGCAAAAAAAGGCTACCTTTGTGCCGTCATTCGTTGAGAAGTTTGACGCGCTGTACCTTAGAGAAGGTATCCACCATCAGCGAGGCTTTTAAGAGTCTCGCTTTTTTTGTGTCCGCAGGGCTCGCTCGCTTCGCTCGCTCGCCGTGGCTCGCCTTCGTTCCGCAATCGCTCGGGCGCGGCGCCGTGGGGCAACGCTCCGCGAGCCCCACTGCACTCGCACCCTCTCTCATTGCTACACTTCGGCTCGCGCCTGCGGGATGCCCGTTGGCCGAGCTCGCTCGCTTCGCTCGCTCGCGTGCGCTCGCTTCGCTCGCTCGCCGTGGCTCGCCTTCGTTCCGCAATCGCTCGGGCGCGGCGCCGTGGGGCAACGCTCCGCGAGCCCCACTGCACTCGCACCCTCTCTCATTGCTACACTTCGGCTCGCGCCTGCGGGATGCCCGTTGGCCGAGCTCGCTCGCTTCGCTCGCTCGCGTGCGCTCGCT
>NZ_JAGEMO020000016.1 GCF_017921975.2 Hymenobacter terricola | reverse complement strand
GCGAGAGGCCGATGCCGGCGGCGGGCACGGGCTCGCCGGCATCGCGCAGGGCCAGCAGCAGCGCCAGGGCCAGCCCTCCCCCGGCCGAATCGCCGCCCACCACAATGTTGTGCGGCTGGTAGCCGTGGCGCAGCAGCCAGCGGTAGGCCCGCCGGGCATCGTCGAGCGCGGCCGGAAATGGGTGGTCGGGGGCTTTACGGTAGTTGATGGTGAGCACGTTGAGACCACAACGCTGGGCCAGGCTGCCCACCAGACTGCGGTGGGTGTTGAGGGAGCCCAGCACGTAGCCGCCGCCGTGCAGGTACAGCATCATCCGCGTGGGGTGCGCCGCGCGGGGCCGCAGCCACTCGGCTTCGAGGCGGTTATCGAGTTTAAGGCTTTCCAGGTTCACGCGCCAGGGCATGAACTGGAACAGGGCGCCGGCCTCCATGGCCAGGCGCATGGCGCCCACGCTGGGCCTGCGACGGGCCAATGGGGCTGCCGCAGCCGTGAGGAACTGCTTGAGCAGCAGGTGTTGAAACGAGGGCATTGGGTGGGATTTGGGAAACGAGAAGCGGGAAACGAGAAGCGGGAAACGAGAAGCGGGAAAGAACGTCATGCTGAGCGCAGCCGAAGCATCTCTACCGCAGCAGTAATCCAATCGATTCAACGAAGCGGTAGAGATGCTTCGGCTGCGCTCAGCATGACGTTCTTTTGCCTATTGCTTTTCAGCAGAAATCACGGTTTCTGCCCCAGCTTATTGCCTTTGTACCCCTTGATGGCCAGCGGAATCCAGCCGAGCAAGGGAATGAAATACGCCAGGGTGATGGGGTTACGCCACAGCATACGCAGCCAGGCGCCGGGGCGGTCAAGCTGCATCCGAAAATTGCGGCGGCCTTCTTTCACGTAGAGGCGCTCGAACTCGGCGAACATGGCGGGCCAGGCGAAGGGCAGGAAGAAGGGAAAGTAGCGCCGGTTTTCCTTGATGCGCTGCCAGAGCTCGCCCCAGCGGTAGGGCTTTTGGCCGTGGGCGAGCACGGCGGCATCCATTTCGGTCTGCATTCGCTGGCGAATTTGTTCGGACAGGGCCAAGTAGTCTTCGCGGGTCAGCTCGTCGGTGGTTTTGTCGGTAAGGTCGGAGGGCCGGATGCGGGTGCCCATCACGAAGGTGAGCTTGGCTGGAAAAGCCAGGTAAAAGGCCCAGGGCTGAATCAGGACCAATAAAAGCAGCAGCGTGAGGGGTAAAAACGGGATGCCGATTTTCTTGGTCAGGTTATTTATCCAGTCCCAGCTGTAGGCGTAGGGATTGAGGTATTCGGCGTTGATGGTGTAAAACGGCACGATGTCGGTGCCGTGCTGCAAGGCCAAGCGCACCATGCTGGTGGCCAGGCGCTGCAATTCGTACTTGCGGTTGAACCCTTTGCCGATGCCGGGCACCCCCTCGGGGTACAGCATCAGGTTGTGGTCCTGGTAGTACATCATGGTCTCAAAATTCAGCGTCGTGGCGTCCACGCAGCCGCATTTCTTCCAGAATTCCTTGACCAGATACGGGTTCATCAGGGCCGTTTGGGAGAGCAGCGGGGCTGAGAGCGGGCGCGGCAGGTCGTGCAGCGTATTGGTTTTTATGAGGTGGCGCCACAGGTGCGACAAGGCCACCATGGCGTCCCAGGGGAAGGCCATGCCGGAGTGGTTGGAGGCAAAAATCAGGGGCCGGTCAGGGTTGTTGCGCTGGGGGAAGTCCTCGAAGCCCACCAGCTCGGAACGAAACCACACCCGGTCGAGCATTTGCAGAATATTTTCGTCCAGGGTCTGGGTAAATTCCTCGCGGAAATAGTCGTCGTAGATGTGCTGGTTGGCCTGAATGGCCGGCGGTGGCAGCGGAGACGAGGTGGCGGTGGGCATGGGGGGAATTGCAGCAGAAGGAGGACGGAAGATAGGAGAATTTCCAGTGCCGCACTTGGAGGAGCATTATGGCGTTGTGTTGGGTCGCATTTCACGCCGGGTTTCGAGGGGTTAAACCGCGGGGGTTTCGCGGTGCGCAGGCCGCCGCTGCCGAACCGCCCTCCTACCCGCGACTGCCAAAAATGGCGCTGCCCACCCGCACCAGCGTGCTGCCCTCGGCCACGGCCAGCCGGTAGTCGCCGCTCATGCCCATTGAAATATCGCAAAAACCGGGCTCAGTGGCAAAATACGCAGTTTTCAGGTGTTCGAAATAGCCGCGCAGCTGCTGAAACTCCTGCCGCAGCCGGGCTTCGTTATCCGTGAAAGTGGCCACGCCCATCACGCCGGTGAGGCGCACGCTGCGCAGTTGGCGATAGTCCTCCGAGGCCAGTATTTCCTCGGCTTCGGGCAGCGAGAGGCCGGATTTGGTTTCCTCCTGCGCGATGTGGAATTGCAGCAGGCCGTTGATAACGCGGTTATTAGCGGCGGCGTGCTTGTCAATTTCCTTCAGCAGCTTCAGGCTGTCGATGCTCTGGATGGTGTGCACGAAGGGCGCCAGCAGCTTCACCTTGTTGGTTTGGAGCTGGCCGATGAGGTGCCATTCCACATCGGCGGGCAGCTGGGGCTGCTTGGCGGCCATTTCCTGGGGCCGGTTTTCGCCAAAGCAGCGGGCGCCGGCGGCGTAGGCTTCTTCCAGCAATTCGACGGGGTGGGTTTTGGTGACGACGCACAGCCGGGCGGCGGTGCCGGCCAGCTCGGCGTTGATGCGGTGGATGTTATCGGCGATGGACATTTATTGATGTGTTGATTTTTTGATGTGCTGATGCGCTTAAAGAGTCTGAGATTTTGATGTTGGCAACAAGCTTTCGCACCCCGCCAAATACCTGGTTTCATAAGCACATCGCCACATCAAACAATCAGCACATCAATTAATCTTCCAGCGGGTTGCTCAGGAACGTGCTTTTCAGCAGCAGCCACAGCAGCCACAGCCCGATGCCAGCCCACAGGTAGGGCCGGTAAAAATCGGTGGTGTTGCGGAAGCGCAGCTGCTTGATTTCCGACTTTTCGAGGCGGTTGATTTGGGCGAAGACTTCGCGCAGGCCGGCCGTGTCGGTGGCCCGGAAGAAGCGGCCATCGGCGGCGGCGGCGAGCTGGCGCATGGTGGTTTCGTCGAGGCGGGTTTGCACGTAGCGGGTGCGGCCCAGCGAGTCCTGGCCGTAGGGCACGAAGCCGTCCTTGCCCAGCCCGATGGTGTAGATGCGGATGCCGAACGCATGGGCCAGCTGGGCGGCCAGCAGCGGGTCGAGGCTGCCGGCGTTGTTCTCGCCGTCGGAGAGCAGAATGCACACCCGCGAGCGCGCCGTGGACGCCCGCAGGCGGTTGGTGGCCACGCCCAGCGCCGTGCCAATGGCCGTGCCGTCCTCCTTAATCAGGCCCACGCGCAGGCCGGCGAGGTCTTCGCGCAGCAGGTCGTAATCGGTGGTGAGGGGGGCCAGCGAGTAGGCCTCGCCGGCAAAAGCCACCAGGGCCAGCCGGTCGCCCAGCCGGGTTTTAAGAAAATCGGCGGCGATGCGCTTGGCGGCTTCGAGGCGGTTGGGGCGCAGGTCCTGGATTTCCATCGAGCCCGACACATCGAGGGCCAGCACCAGGTCGATGCCCCGGCCGGATTGTTCCACCCGCTCGTCGGTGCGCTGGGGCCGGGCCAGCGCCACCAGCGCGAAGCTGATGCTCAGGCCCAGCACCACATCGGGCAGGAAACGCAGGGCGGCCATCCAGTCGCGCCGCACGGGGCCGGGCCCAAAGGCCACGCCCACCCGCGCCCGCCGCCGGGCCAGCACCCGGCGCAGCCCAAACAGCAGCGGCACCGCCCCAATGAGCAGCAGCAGGTGCGGCTGCTGCCAGTGGTAGCCGGCCAGCGTGGTGTAGCGCAGAAGGTTGAAAAAGTCGGTCAAGCAACCGCGAAAGTAGCGCGGACTTTGTAGTCCGCGGGTGCACGCCCCCTGCGCGGACTGCAAAGTCCGCGCTACTGCGCCACGGAGGCGTAGCGGCGCTCGGCAAAGCCGCGCAGGCGCTGGAAGGCGCGGTCGACCTCCTTGGCGTCCTCGGTTTGCAGGTTGCCGTAAATCACCTTATCGGTGGCGCTGAGGGCATTGCGCACATCGGAGTCGTTTTCAAAATACGCCACGATTTCGCGGGTCGTGAAGGAGTTGAGCCCGCTGTTTTCGAGGCCGGCGAGGTAGTTTTTCCAGAGGGCCACGGCGCGCTCCACGTTGGTGGCCGAGCGCGACAGCTCGAACCGCTCCATGTGCCGGGCAAACTGGGCCAGGAAATAGCCGTGGTTTTTGCGGAGCTTGTAGGCCTGGTAGCGCCGCGAGAGGCGCCGCCGGAACAAGGCCGCGCTGCCGGCCAGCAGCAGCAGCCCCGCCGCTATCCCGGCCAGCCAGTAGGGGTAGTTGAACAAGGCATCCACGGGCAGCAGGGCCAGGTTTTGGCGCAGGGCCGGCAATTCCCGGGCGGGGGCCGGGGGCCGGGGGGCCGTGCGCATCAAGCGCACCCGGCTGGGCGGCGGCAGCACGCTCAGGGTATCGGCCCCGCGCAGCACCGCCACGGGCAGGGCCAGCGTTTGCACCGAATCGAGCCGGAAAGTGCGGAGGTGGTAAATGGCCCGGTCGAGGCTGACGCCCCGGCGGGTGCGGGTGGGAAAAAACGTTTTGCCGGTGTACTCAAACGGCGCGAAGCGGGCCAGCGAGTCCGGAAACACCACTTCCAGGTCCGGCGCGTGGGCGTAGCGCAGCTCGTAGTCCAGCGGCTCGCCGATGAGGACGGTTTGCTTCTGAAAACGGCCCTGGGGGCCGGCCGGGGGCGGGGGCTGGGCGGCAAGGGGCAGCGCCGGCAGCAGCACCGCCAGCAATAGCCGGCCCAGACGTGAAAGAAAGCAACAGGACATAGGGGATGGGCCAGCAAACGGGCGGGAACGGGCCAAATGTAGCATCCCGCCCGATTTAGCGGCCCGCTGCGCCGCGCTACGGTAGCTAGATTCCGGCAAGCGGGGCCGCAAGCGCAAAGACTACGGATTTAGCGGCCCGCTGCGCCGCGCTACGGTAGCTAGTTTGCTAAAAACAGGCGCCTTACCTTGTGGCGTCGCCGGAAACGTTGCCGGCGCCAAACCCTCCTTTTCTTTTTTTTATGCAGAACCTGTTTTCTACCGCCATCCCCGACGCGACGCTGAAAAAAGCGTTGGGCTACTTCCAGCAGGGAGCCGCCGAGCTGCGCCCCTACCTCCTGGCCCTCACGCCCGAGGAGCGGTCGGCGATGCTCAAAATGGGCGCCAAAACCGTGGACTTCGTGCAGAAGGCCTTCGGCTACGCCAGCAACAACCCCAGCTTCGTGCCCGCCTTCCTCGACCTGGAAGAGTTTGCCAGCGACTCGGCCGCCCTCGCCGGCCTCTCCCCCGTGCAGAAACTGCTCGACGGGCTGGCCCTTGATGCGGAATCGACCATGATGCTGGCCGGCTCCGATGCCTACGCCGCCGCCCTCATCCTCTACAACAACATTAAGTTTCTGGCCAAAAACAAGCAGCCCGGTGCCCAAGCCGCCTACGACGACCTGAGCCAGCAGTTTCCCAGCAACGGCGGTGGCCGGCCCCCCAAGGCCGGTTAGCCGTCAGCAAGCCCCGGTTTCGGCCCTAAAAGGCCCGGTTTCGACTCTTGGAAGGTCGAAACCGGGCCTTTTTGCGTCGAAACCGGACCTCCGAGGGTCGGTTTCGGACCTTGGAGAACCGAAACCGGACCTCCGAGGGTCGGTTTTGGCCCTCAGAGAACCGAAACCGGGCCTCCAAGGGTCGGTTTTGGCCAGAGCAGGTGAGGATTTGGCCGAGGTTGCTGCCAGGAGGCAGCACAACAAAGTCAACGCCAGTTTTGGCCGTAATTATTCCACGTACCGGACAGGGGCTGTCACCCCACAGGTAGAACAAAAAATTCTTTACTCCACCACGATGCGTCTAGCGGCCGGGCTGCTCAGGGCATCGTATATCCGTAGCCAATACACGCCTGTTGGCAGGCCGTGGATGTTGAGGTTCGTTTCGGACTGATGGACGGCTTGTACGCGTACGCGCCGGCCTAACGCATCCCACAACTCTACCTGCTGTGGGCGACCAGCGTCGTCAAAGGCTACATGTACGACGTCGTGAGCGGGGACCGGCCACACCAGGGTACGAAGAGCGGCTTGGCCAGCAGAAACCCCAAGCACATGGGTATCGGTGAAGCGGACCAGGCCGTTGAGGGGCAAACTGCCCACTTGCGGAAACGAGCCTGCCGCGAGGATGGCCCCGTCGGGTTGCACGAGTAGGCGGCTCACGTACCCGTTGCGCTCCCCCGCTCCTACGGGGCCCACGGCCGGGTTGAAGCCGGTATCCACGGCCCCGGAGGGCAGTAGGCGCAACGTGCCCTCCGGGTGCGGGTTGCTGCCGGTGGTGGACGACAAAGCACCGCCCAGCAGCACCCGCCCATTGGGCTGGACCACAATGGTGTTGGCCAGCGGCACGAGTCCGGGCAACGTCACTTGGAACGTCGGGTCGGGCTGGCCGTTGGCCAGCAGCCGGCCCATGGCGTGATTGCCCGGGGCTCCCAGATTGTCAAAGCTACCGGTGACGTAGAGCCGGCCGGCCCCGTCCTGCGCCACGGCCAGGCCTAAATCGCCGGCCAGGACGCTGGGCAAGGAAAAGGCGGGGTCCAGCGCTCCCGTGGGCAGTAGTCGCCAGACCGGGGCTGAGCGGGAACTGGTAACCGGCAGCTCTCCGACCACCAGCACCGTCCCATTCGGTTGGGGCAACAGCCCTTGAATTTGAAAGCCGTACGTCGGCACGGTAGGCTGAAACGTTGCGTCCTCCTGGCCCGTCGCGGCATCAAATTGGGCCAGCACGCGGGCCACAGCCGTCGCCCCTCGTTGCACTGTGTAGCCTCCGGCCGCCAAAATGGCGCCGTTTGCTTGCAGGGCCACACGCTGTACCCGGGGATTGCTGCCCGTAATGGGTGGCGCAAAAGCAGCATCGGTCGCACCGGTAGCCAGCACGCGCCCAAGAGCAGAGCGGGCTACGCCATTAACAAAGCCGAACGAACCGCCCAACAGCAGCTTTCCATCACCCTGCAGCCCCAAAGTGGCCACTACGTCGTCGGTCGCGGCCGAAAAGGAGGCATCCACCAAGCCGTTGGCCTGAAGCCGGGCCACGTTGCGCACGGCCGTGCCGGAGACTTCCGAGAAGGAACCTCCCACTACCAACTTGCCGTCCGATTGCAACACCAGGTCATTCACCAAGCCGTAGTCCTGCACCACCGGACTGAAGCCGCCGTCGCGGCTGCCGTCGGAATTGAGCAGGGCAAGGCCCACCGGCAGGCTGGTGGCATACGGGGCATAGCGGAACAATTCGGCAGGCCGGTGGCCCGTGGCAACCAGTAGCTGGCCATTGGCCAATAACTGCAATGAGCCCGGGTACGACCCGGCCAGGCCGCTATTGGGCTTGCCCGTGGCCGCCTGCATGTTATCAAAGCCTGAGTCCAGCGCCCCGCTGGCCAAGAACCGCACCACCCGGCCCACGGGCGAGCTTGCATACAGTGAGGCCCGCGTCGCGACCACCACCCGGCCATCGGGCTGGACGACGGGCGGCAGGAAGGTATTATCCGAAAACCCCAGGCCGTAGGGGCTACTGAGCTGAAAGCCCGCATCCGCGCTGCCATCCGGCTGCAGGCGGCGCAGGTCGGGCCATTGCGGCCCGGCATTGACGCAAGCCAGCACAACCTTGCCATCGGATTGAAGGGACAGAGTCGTGCCTTCCACGGTAGAGGGCAGGGCGGCCTGAAACGTGGGGTCCAGCGCCCCCGTAGGGAGCAGGCGGGCAATGCCTTGCCGCGTTTGCCCACCCACCGTGGCGAATGGCCCGGCCACGAGCAGCTTGCCGTCGGGCTGCAAAGTCCCAAAGCGGGGGTAGGTGGAATTGCCGTTCGCCAACGCGAAGGCCGCGGCTTGAAAGCTGGCATCCAGACTGCCGTCCGGGTTGAGGCGTACCAACGGAGCAGCGCCCTGGATGGGGCTTGTCAGAGAGGTTCCGAGCAGCAGAATTTTTCCATCGGGTTGCGGCACCGCCTGGCGCAGCGTGGCCGATACCGACAGGTTTGCATCGAACGAGGCGTCCGGGGTGCCGTCGGCGTTGAGTTGCAACAGGGCTTGCCGGCTAACGCCGCCGACTGTGATGGGGCCGGCATAAGACGGACTGCCATAGTAGATGTCGTCCAGCAGCAGAATCTTTCCATTGGGCAGCAGCACCAGTCGGTCAACCGCGCCTTGCAGGCTCGCCACGTTGGTTTGGAACAGCGGGTCGACCTGGGTACCGCCGGCCGCGAGACGGGCCACTTGGCTGCTGGGCTGCCCCGCAACCCGTACAAACGGCCCCAGCAGGAGCGTTTGGCCGTCGGGTTGGCGCAGAGCCTGGGTGACCGCGCCGGGCTGGTACACTTGGCCGGGATAAAACGTCGGGTCAATGGTAGGCCCTTGCCCCTGAGCCCAGGAACTGGTAAGCAAGAAGAGACCAAACAGGCAGGTACGGAAAGTAAGGATTTTCATAGCTGGGTCGCGCGTGGTTAGTGTTGGAGTTGAAGCGTGTAGTGCAACGGTTCTCCGGCCGCACTTGTGCCCACCAAGGCATAGAAACCGCTGGGCAAAGCCCGCGTATCCACGACGGAGCTTTTGCCCGGCTCATGGGCAATGTAGCGCGCCACGGGTTGGCCGTGGCTGTTGTAGAGCACACACGCCCCATATATACCGGTTAAGGTGAAGGAGCCATCGGCCGGGTTGGGAAAAGGCCGTTGCGGCGCGGCATCGCACCCATACCCATTGTCCAAATAGGTAGTGCCCGCGTCAACGGTACGGGCGTGGTAGTAAACGAAGCTGGGTCCGCCGCATCCATCCTGAAACTGCGCCGTTACGGCCACTTGCACGCCGCCAGCACTGGGGGTCCGAAAATCCGCAACATCTGTGCCCTGCCCGGCGATAATACTGCCCGACGCAATGCTCCACGAAATATTGGAAACAGAGCCGGTACCGGGGACCAAGCGTAACGTCATCCGCCGGCCAATGCAGACATTGCCATTGGCATCCCGTTGGCCCGCGGCAAAATCAACAATTTGCGCCGTCAGCACCTGAAAGGATACCCTGGCAGCCGGCGATACCGGACAACTGGGGTTATTATAAACGGCTTGGCAAGTGATGCTATAGGCAGATGGTACAGAGAGGACTGGGGCGGTTATGGATATAGTTGGAGCAGTTGTCGTCACCAGTCCACTGGGTGAAAATCCATCTGGAATATTCCATTGGTACCCCGTTGCACTTGGGTCGCTGGTAACAGCTAAGGTTTGTGAGGTACCGATGCACTGGCTGCCGCCGCTGGTAAACGTTGGGGTTGCATAAGGTGAGGCCGTCACTGTAATGGTTGAGAGCATCAAAAAGTGTGGGGCAGTCGGAATGTAAAACCTGCTTACTTACCTTGAGAAGCTCAAATTATCGGCACTACCTAACCCGACTGCCCCACACTTTTTGATGCTCTAGTAGAATACCCAATATCTGAAACGTTTCAGTACACCCAGCAGAGCATTTGCCGCTTGGTTCGTGCCTTGCACTGCTCCACCATAAGCCAGTATTCCTCGAATTGGGTAGCTATGTATTTGATTACTATCAACTGTCAACCCTTACGCTACGCCCCCCTCCCCTCACCCCCGCCGGCCCGATTGTTGGCGGTGGCGAAATAAATTCACGAGCTGGGGCACGAAGTCGCCTTCCGTGCTCAGGGCCAGGAAACCGGTGCGGTGGCAGCGGCAAATGTTCACCAATTCGGCCTCCCGGCGGGCGGCGGCGGCCTCCACGCGGGCCCGGAAGCCGGGCGCGGAGGTATTAACCCAGCGCACCTGGCCGGTTTCGGCGTCGCAGAGCGGCACGATGCCGAGGGCCGGAAAATGCCGCTCGCGCGGCGCCAGCAGCTGCACCACAATCAGGTCGTGGCGCTGGGCCAGCATGGTGAGCTCGCGCTCATAGCTGCCGTCGATAAAGTCCGAAATCAGCACCACCAGGCTGCGGCGCTTGAGCATGCCCAGCGCCTGCCGGATGCCCGCGCCCACGCCCGTGCCGCGCGAAACCGGCACCAGCTCAAACAGCCGCCGGATGAGCGCATACGCCGCCCGCGGCCCCTTGCCCGGCGGCAGATACAGCTCCTTTTGGTCGGAAAACGCCAGCAGGCCCAGCGCCGAGCCCTGCCGCGCCGCCGAGAGCGCCAGCAGGCCCGCAATGTCGCGGGCCACGTCGAGCTTGCGGCGCTGGCCGTCGCTCACGTCCAGCGAGCCGCTCACGTCGAGCAGCACCAGCACCTGCTGCTCCTTCTCTTCCTTGTAGGTTTTCACGAACGTGCCGTGGCCTTTGCTCGACACCGCCCAGTCGATGGCCCGTACCTCATCGCCGTACTGGTAGAGGCGCACGTCGTCGAATTCCAGGCCCGTGCCTTTGAACACGGAGTGAAAATCGCCCTGCAATTGGGCCTCCACCGCCTTGCGGATGCGGATTTCGAGGTGGCGCAGGCGGCGCACCAGGGCGGTGAGAGCCGGGGGCACGGAGGGGTTCATGGGGGCGAAGCTACGGCGTGGGCGTAACTTTGCGCCGTGAAAACCATTCGTCGCCGCTGCCTGGGCCTGCTGCTGGCCCCCCTCCTGCTGGCCCTGCCCGCCTGCCAGACCCCCGAGGACCCGCCCCGGCCCACCGACCTGCTCCCGAAAGAAAAGCTGATTCCCCTGCTGGCCGACCTGCACGTACTCGAAGCCCGCGTCGAAAACAGCCGGTTGCCCGTCGACTCGTCCCGGGCTTTATACCAGGCCCAGCAAAAGGACCTGCTCTGGAAACGGGATATAACCGACTCCGCTTTCCAGCGCAGCTACCGCTACTACAGCATTCACGGCAAGGATTTGGACGCCATCTACGGGGCCGTAATCGACACGCTGACCAAGCGGGAAGCCCACCTCGACCCCAAAGCGGCTGCCGCGGCCGAAGCCGAGGCCAAATGGTCGGGAGCGGCTAAATAGTTGTTGTTAGTTGTTAGTCAGGAAGCTATCGACTTACCAGCAACTAATAGCTAACAACGAGCAACTAACAACGAGCAACTAACAGCTCAAACAAGCCGGCTGCCGTTCGGCACGGGCCCGGCCACGGCGGCCAGCACAATGTGGCCCTCCGCATCGGCAAAGCCGGTTACCAGCACTTCGGAGCGGAATTTTCCAATCTGCTTCGGCGGGAAGTTGACCACGGCCAGCACCTGGCGGCCCACCAGGGTTTCGGGCGTGTAGTGGCGCGTGATTTGGGCGCTGGACTTTTTCAGGCCGATTTCGGGGCCGAAATCAATGAGCAATTGATAGGCCGGGCGGCGGGCTTCCGGGAAGGGGCGCGCCTCGCAGATGGTGCCCACGCGCAGGTCCACTTGCTCAAATTCGGCCCAGGTTAATGGCGGAGAGGGCATAACTAGCAGGGCACGCTACTGGACGGCGAAGGCTTTGAGTTGCTCCAGCTTGGTCTGCGTTTGCTTTTCCCAGAAGGCCTGGCGGGCGGCGTTGAGGCCGTGGTTGGTTTCCTGGTCGTAGCGGTTTTGCTCGCGGTCCCATTCGGAGTACACACCCTTGGTGAGGTTATTGAAGGCGGGCTGCAGCTTCAGGCAATTCACTTTGGCCCCGAATCCCACCAGCTTTTGGCGCATGATGCGGGCATAGACTTCGGTGAGGTCGAAGTGGGTCTGCTCGTGGCGCAGCAGCGCGGCCGAAGCTGTTTTGGGTTCCCGAAACCACGACAGATTGGGGTCGAACGTGGCCTGCACGGTGCCCGAAAACACAAAGTCCCGGCACGCCGCATTGGCCTTGATATCGCTGGAAGTGGACGAGGCCAGCCGGTCGGAAGGCCCCGGCCGCCCCAGGAAATCAGCAATGGCCAGCGGGCGCGTGGCCGACCACTGAATGGGCGACGCGGGAGCAGGCTTACCCGTTACAGCGGCGGGCTGGGACTTGGGCACCGGGCCTTGCAACAGCACAAAGGCCAGCAGCGGGGATGTCAAGCAGGAAAACATAGTCAATATAACAATGCTAAGGTTGAACTTCACTCACGAGCCTAAGGCTTGCGAAATATATAAAAATTTCTCGAAAGCTACCGTTGCCTGCTGCCTGCCCCCGGCTTCGGTACCGGCCAGCCTACCGCACGGCGGCCGGCTCCTTACCGGCCACCGGCACCGCGAGCAGCGAGCCCGGCGCCGTTTCGCGGCGGAAGCGTACTACCAGCACTCCGGCCACAATGGTGAGCCCCACCGACAAGCCCGCCCACATGCCCGGCGCGCCAAAGTGTAATTTAAAGCCCAGAAAGTAGCCCAGCGGCAGCGCCACGACCCAATACGCCAGCAAGGCCACCACCGAGGGCACCTTCACGTCCTCCAACCCGCGCAGCGCGCCCAGGCCCACCACCTGCAAGCCATCGGACACCTGAAAGAGGGCCGCAATGAGCAGCAGGGTGGACGCCTGCGCCACCACCTGCGGGTCTTGAATGTAGAGGTGGGGCACCATGTGCCGGGTGCAGATGAACAGCACCGCCATGGTGCCCATAAACCCAAAGCCCAGCACGTAAGCCGCGAATCCGGCCTGCCGGGCCTCGGCCAAATGGCCGCTGCCAAACAGCTTGCCCACCCGAATGGTGGCCGCCGCCGAAATGCCGCTGGCGGCCATGTAGGTAATAGAAGCCAGGTTGATGGCCACCTGATGCGCCGCCAATGAGGGGGCGCCCAGCCAGCCAATCATAATGGCCGCCGCCGCGAAAGCGCCTACTTCCAGCGCCATCTGCACGCCGATGGGCGCGCCCAAACCGAGCAGGCGGCGCAGGGTGGCGCCATCGGGCAGCCAGCGGTGCACGGCAGCGCGGCAGTCGTGCAGGCGCGGGGCCAGCAGGACATACGCCGCCATGAGCGCGGCCATGAGCACCCGGGAAATGAGCGTGGCCCAGGCCGAGCCCATCAGGCCCATGTGGGGGGCGCCCCAGTGCCCGAAAACCAGCGCGTAGCACAGGGCCCCGTTCACCACGTTGGCCAGTATCGAGAGCCACATGGCCTGCCGCGTCAGCCCCAGCCCTTCGGCAAACTCACGGAAGCCCTGAAACAGCATCAGCGGCAGAAACGACCAGCTGATGACGCGCACCCAGGGCGCGGCCAGGGCTTCCACCTCGGGCGTTTGGCCCAGGTAGTGCATGAGGGGGGGCACCAGCTGGCCAATGCCTACCAGCACCAGCCCGGCCAGCGCGCTCAGCCAGACTGATGATACCAGCAGGCGGGCCAAATCGGGCAGGTCGCGGCGGCCATCGGCGGCGGCCACGAGGGGCACGCTGCCCATGCTCAGGCCAATGCCCAGCATGAGGATGACGTTGGTGCTGTTCACGCCCAGGCTCACGGCGGCCAGCGGCACTTTGCCCAGGTGGCCCACCACCACCGAATCGACAAAGCTCACCATGATGTGCCCCAGCTGCGACAGCACCACCGGGTAAGCCAGCAGCAGGATGGGACGTAAATGGGGACGCAGGGCTGTTAACATGGCAAAAAATAAGGGCCGACAAAAGTACGGCTTCCCGCTTCGCAAGCGGTTGGAAGGAAGCCACAGGGCTATAAACCCAAGTCGCAGACCTATAAATCGAAGTCGCAACCCTATAAACTCGGGTCGCAACCCTATAAATCGAAGTCGCAGACCTATAAATCCAAGTCGCAACCCTATAACCCGAAGTCGCAGACCTATAAACCCGAGTCGCAGACCTATAAATCCAAGTCGCAGACCTATGAACCCAAGTCGCAACCCGATAAATTGAGGTTGCAGGCCGTTAGAGCAGCATTCCCCATCAGCTTATGCCACCACGGCCCCAATCCGGGCCAGCGCCAGCCTTAGCGCGCCCTCCTTCACGGCGTAGGATAACCGCAGGAAGCCCGGCGCGCCGCATGTGGCGCCATCTACTACTTCCACTCCGGCCGCTGCCAGCTGCTGCACCAGCTGCGCCGAAGCAGCGGGCGGGGGCAGGTTGGGGTCGAGAAAGCGGGTGAAATCGGCAAAAACGTAGTACGTGCCTTCGGGGGCCACCTCGGCGGGCGCACCGGGCAAACCCGCCAAACCCGCCAGCAGCAGCTGCCGTGCCGGTTGCAGCTGCGCGCACAGCGCCGCGCCGATGGCCTCGGCCTGCCGCGTGGCCGCCAGGGCTGCCGCCTGCACGGGCACCGGCACCGCCACGCCGGTACTGAACAGCCGGGCCGTGACGGCCCGCGCCAGCTCGGGCGGGGCCACCAGGCAGCCCACGCCCCAGCCCGCCAGCGCCAACGACTTCGAAAACCCACTCACGGCTACGTGCCGCTGGTGTGGGTCGGGCAGGGCGAGCAGCGTGGGCACCGGCTCGGGCCCGAAACTGATGCCTTCGTAAATCTCATCGCTGAGCACCCAAAGCTGCGGAAATTCGGCCGTCACGGCCAGCAGCGCGGCCCATTCCGCCCGCGAATACACCCGGCCGGTGGGGTTGTTGGGGTTGCTGATGATGAGCAGCCGGGTAGCCGGCGTGAGGGCGGCGCGCAGCGCTTCGGGGCGCAGGGCGTAGTTGTCGGCCGAGGCCAGCGGCAGGGGGCGCAGCACGCCGCCGGCCCGCCGCACCAGGTCGTAGAACCCGAACCAGTTGGGCGTGGGCAGCACGACCTCGTCGCCGGGCCGCAGCATCTCGCTGAGCAGCGCGAACAGGCCGGTTTTGGCGCCGCTGGTCACCAATACTTGTTCGGCAGTGACGCCCGCCGCGCCGCGCTGGCGGTAGCGTTGCGCCAGGGCTTCGCGCAGCTCCGGCAGCCCGCTCGCCGGGCTCACGGCCAGGGGCGCGTGGCGCTGCCCGGCCTCGGCAAATACGGCCGTGGCCGCCGCCAGGGCCACGTCGGGCACCGCAAAATCTCCGTAGCCCGAGGCCAGGCTGACCGTTTCCATCATGGTTACAGGGGTCAGGTTATTCTTCCTGAGCGGTCAGCACGACATCGGCAAAATCAGAGGCCGCGTCCGTGAACGACGCCACCACCCGCAAGCCGGCTTCGGCCGCCAGGGCTTCAATCTGGGGCAGGGTAAATTTGTAGGAATTCTCGGTGTGAATAACCTCCCAGGCCGCAAAATCAACAGTTTCGTCCAGGGCTTGGATGCGCACCTGCTGGGTGCGGGTGCTCACCAGGTACGAGCGCACGGCCCCGCTCAGGGGGTTATAGTCGGTGTAGTGCTGCCAGTGGGCCAGGTCGAAATCGGCCCCCAGCTCCCGGTTGAGGCGGGTGAGCAGGTTCAGGTTGAAAGCGGCCGTCACGCCCTGGGCGTCGTCATACGCAGCCCGGATGCGGCGCGGGTCCTTCTGCAAATCAAAGCCGATGAGCAGGCGGTCGGCCGGGGTCAGGGGCGCGGCCAGCTGGCGCAGGAAGTCCAGCCGCTCAGCCGGATGGAAATTGCCAATGTTCGAGCCCAAAAACAGCACCGCCTTGCTGCCCGGTTGGGTGCGTAGCTGCGTGAGTGCGGTGGCGTAGTCGGCCACCACCGGCGCCACCCGCAGGGCCGGCAGTTCCCGCCGCAGGGAGTCGACCAGCCCGGTCATGGCTCCCGCCGAAATATCGACCGGCGCGTACGTAAACGCCGTGCCGGCCGCCAGCAGCTCGCGCAGCAGCAGCTTGGTTTTGGCGCCGTCGCCCGCGCCCAGTTCCACCAGCGCGAATTCCCCGCCGGCCGCCGGGCTCAGCGCCGCCGCAATGGCCGCGCCGTGCTCCCGAAAAATGGCGAATTCGGTGCGGGTGGGGTAATACTCCGGCAAATCCATGATTTGCTGGAACAGCCGGCTGCCGGCATCGTCGTAGAAATACTTCGACGATAGGGCCTTGGGCACGCGGCTCAGGCCGTCGGCGACGTGCTGCGCCAATTCAGTTAGAAGTTTCAACATTTAGCAATTACCATTTAACATTCGTGGGTCCCTGCTGTCCGGAAGGAGCTTTGGGCGAATATTTTTTGAAAAAGAAGAGGAAGAAAACCACCGGCACAAGTAGCTGCCAGCCGCGTGTTAAATGATAAATGCTACTTGTTAAATGACCTCGCCAACCGGATGCCGGTGAACTGCCAGCGCTTGTCGGCGTGAAAAAAGTTACGGTAGCTGACGCGGATGTGGTTTTCCGGCGTGGCGCACGAGCCGCCGCGCAGCACCAGCTGGTTCACCATAAACTTGCCGTTGTACTCGCCCAGCGCCCCGGCGGCGCGGGTGTAGCCGGGGTAGGCGTGGTAGGCCGAGTAGGTCCATTCCCAGCAGTCGCCCAGCAGCTGATGGCACTGCGTGGGGTCGGCATCGGCGGGCACGGGCTGCGGGTCCAGCCGGTTGCTTTCCAGCCAGGTGCCGCCGCCGGTGCTGGCCCCGAAGTGCCGGGCGGCGGTTTCCCATTCGGCTTCGGTGGGCAGGCGGGCGCCGGCCCAGTTGGCGTAGGCATCGGCCTCGTAAAAGCTGAGGTGCGTGACCGGCGCGGCCGGCACCACCGCTTGCAGGCCGTGGTGCGTGAAGCGGTGCCAGGCGCCTTCCTTCTGCACCCAGTAGAGCGGCGCTTCCCAGCCCTGGGCCTGGGCCAAATCCCAGCCCTCGCCCATCCAGTAGCGGAAATCGCGGTAGCCGCCGGCCTCGACGAAGGCCAGGTATTCGGCGTTGGTCACCAGGCGGTTCTGCAGCTCAAACGGGGCCACCAGCACGTCGTGGGCCGCCAGCTCATTATCAAAGCAAAAGCCTTTTTCCTGAAAGCCGACGCGGTAAATGCCGCCGGGCACGGGCAGCCAGGCAGCCGGCATTGCGTTCGCGGCGGGCGCGGGCAGGTCGGCGGCCGGCAGGTATTCGGGCGCGAGCGGGCTGGTGCTGAGAATGTATTTGATGTCGGTGGCCAGCAATTCCTGGTGCTGCTGCTCGTGCTGCAGGCCCAGCTCCAATAGCTCGAAGAAGACGGGGGGGAGGTCGTCGTTATCAGTCAGCAACGCCGCCAGGGCAGTATCAACGTGGGCGCGGTAAGCCAGCACCTCGGCCAGGGGCGGGCGCGAAAGCGTGCCCCGGTCGGCACGGTTCACCCGCGAGCCGAGGGAATTATAGTAGGAATTGAACAGAAACGCGTATTCGGGGTGAAACACTTGGTAGCCGGGCACGTATTGGCTCAGCAAAAAAGTTTCCCAAAACCATGTGGTATGAGCCAGGTGCCATTTCGGCGGACTTACGTCGATGACAGGCTGCACCACGGTGTCTTCGGGCAGCAGAGGAGCGCACAGGGCCTGGCTTTGGGCGCGCACGGCCCGGAAGCGGGCCAGCCAGGATTGCGCCACGCGAGGCGCCACCGGAGAAGCATGAACTTGAAGCATAGGGATAAACCGAAATAGAAGCTTCGACACTAACCGTCTTAGCAGGCCGGAGGTTACGTCTGGCGTAAAATATCCCCATCAAACCCGCGTTGTGCCCGCCGGAACCAGGAAACAGGTCCCGCGCGAAACAAACACGCAGAACCTTCCAATAAGTACGTAGAAGCTCTTCCGTAGAAAGCGGTATTTACACTCATTTTCGGCCTAAATCACAACTAAACGAGACTGTTAGAGTAGGATTACAGCCCGGCAGTGCTACCATTGTACTACACAGCATCACACAAAACCTTCTTTCAATATTCCTATGGCAAATTCACCATCTCCCGCCGCTACTTCCGCGACTATCGCCGCGAAAGCTGCCACCCGCCCTGCTAACCGCGTGGGCACCAAAAGCCGGCGCGGCTTCGCAGCAATGAGCCCCGAAACCCAACGCCGCATTGCCAGCGAGGGCGGCAAAGCCTCCCACGCCAGCGGCCGGGGCCACCGTTTCTCCGCCGATGAAGCCCGTGATGCGGGCCGCAAAGGCGGCTTAGTAAGCCGCCGTGGCAAGACGGCCGCCAGCAAATAGCCCCACGGCTGAGCACGCCGCAGCGCGCATCTTTGCGCCATGCTTCGTCTCAGCTTCTCGCGGCGCGCGCTGCGCTTCAATTTTACTGCCCGCACTTCCCGTGGGGCCCTGGCCGAACACGTGGCCTGGTACCTGCACCTGACCGATGAGGCCACTCCCACGGCCGTCGGTTTGGGCGAAGCCGCCCCGTTGGCCGGCCTCAGCCCCGATTACGGACCCGAATTTCCGGTCGCCATCGCGCAGTTGTGTGACCGGTTCAATGCCGGGGCATTTGCCACCTTCACGGCGGCCGATGCCCCGGCATTTGTGGGTTCGGGGTGGCCGTCGCTGGTATTTGCCCTCGAAACGGCAGCCCTCGACCTGGCCGGCGGCGGGCGCCGGCAACTCTACGCCAACGCTTTCAGCCGGGGCGAAGCGGCGCTGCCCATCAATGGCCTGGTGTGGATGGGCGACGCGGCGTTTATGCGCGAGCAGATTCAGCAGAAGCTGGCGGCCGGGTATTCGTGCCTGAAATTAAAAATCGGAAGCCTGGATTTTGCCACCGAGCTGGCCTTGCTGGCCGAAATTCGCGCCGTGGCCGGCCCCGACCGGCTGATGCTCCGCGTGGATGCCAACGGTGCCTTTGCCCCGGCCGATGCTCCCGCGAAACTGGCGCAGCTGGCCGCGTTCCACCTTCATTCCATCGAGCAGCCCATTGCTGCGGGCCAGCTTGTGGCCCTGGCCGCACTGTGCCGCACATCGCCCGTGCCCATTGCGCTCGACGAGGAACTGATTGGTGTGACGGCCCCCGCCCGGCAAGCCGCCCTCCTCGACGAAGTCCAGCCCCCCTTTATCGTGCTAAAGCCCACGCTGCTGAGCGGCCACGCCGCCACGCGCCGCTGGATTGCGCTGGCCCGGGAACGCGGCATCGGCTGGTGGATTACGTCAGCTTTGGAATCAAACGTCGGCCTCAACGCCGTGGCCCAGCTCACGGGCGAATACGACGTGCACGGCTTCGCCCAGGGCCTGGGCACGGGGCAGTTGTACCACAATAACGTGGCCGCGCCGCTGCTCATCAGCGGCGGCATGCTGCGCTACGCCCCGGCGGGCGCCTGGGAGCTGCCGGACTGATGCGGCCCCGAGCGGTAAAGGCGGGTCTTATTCGCTTAATTTACCGCTTCGGTTGTGCCCCCCTCACCATGTTTGTCCTGCGCTTTGTGTGTTTGCTGGTTTCCCTGAGCTTTTGCGGGGAAATACGCCAGGTAGTGCACGCGCAGGTCATCGCGGCGGCAGCGCCGTTCGTTTTTCAGAAAGCCAAGCGCCAGAAAGCCCGGGTGCCTATTCAGCTGCAGCGCAACCTACTGGTGGTAAGCGCCATGCTGAACGGATTCGGGCCATTCAATTTCTTGCTCGATACCGGCGTCGGGACTTCCATCATCACATCCTCCGCGCTGGCCGATTCACTGCATTTACAGCACGGACAAAAATTCCGGGTGATTGGGGCCGGGGGCCTGGACGCGGGCCTGGAAGCCTACCAGACCGACGGCGTGCGGGTGGAGCTGCACGGCGTGGTGGCGCCGCACATGACGTGGCTGGTTCTTTCCGATGACGTGCTGAACCTTTCGGGCTACGTGGGCCTGCCTATTTACGGCATTCTGGGTTCCGAGCTGTTCCACAGCTTTGTGGTGACGCTGCGCCCCGAAGACGGGAGCATGGAGCTCCAGGCACCGGCCACCTACCGGGTGCCCCGCGGCAAGCAATGGAGCAGCATGCCGTTGTCGCTCGAAAACAACAAAGCCTATTTCACGGCCCAGGTGCAGCTCACCGATTCCCTCTCCATGCCGCTGAAGCTGGTGCTCGACACCGGGGCCAGCCACGCCCTTTCCATCGAGCTCGATTCGGACCCGCGCCTGGTGGGGCCCGCCCACCGCCTGCCCGCCGACCTCGGCCGCGGCCTCACGGGCACGGTGCGCGGCTTTTTGGGCCGCGTGCCCAACCTGCACCTGGGCCGCTACTCGCTGCATTCGGTGCTCACCTCCTACCCCGACGCCGCCGACGTGCACCGGCGCGTGGACGTGCCCCGCAACGGCAACGTGGGCTACGAACTACTCAAGCGGTTTTCCCTCGTCATCGACTACCCCCACGAGCGCCTGCTGCTGCGGCCCAACATCAAATTCCGCGACCCGTTCGAGCACGACATGTGCGGCATCGATTTGTTGGCCACCGGCCCCGACTACCGCCGCTTTCTGATACTGCGCGTGGCGCCCGGCTCGCCCGCCGCCACCGCCGGCGTTCAGGCGGACGACGAATTGGTGAGCATCAATTTCATCCCCGTAAACGTGTTTTCTCTTTCCCAGCTCGACCGCATGCTGCGCTCCGAAAACGGCCGCACGCTGCTGCTGCTGCTACGCCGGCCCGATGGCCTCCTGCACACCGCCACCCTGCGCCTCGTGCGGCAAATATGACCCCGGCTCCGGCCTACCTTTGCCGCTTCACCGTCCGTTTATTGCCCATATGACTGCTCGTCTTCTTATTCAGCTCGCGGCCCTGTTTGGGGGGTTGGGGGTGGCCATCGGAGCTTTTGGCGCCCATGCGCTGCACGATATGCTGGTGCGGGCCGGCCGCCTCGAAACCTTCGAAACCGCCGTACGCTACCAGTTCTACCATGCCCTGGCGATGCTGGCCATTGGGGTGCTGTGGGCGGCCCGCCCCGAGCTGCGGGCGCTGGGCACCACCGGCTGGCTGTGGGCCGGCGGCATCCTCGTTTTCAGCGGCTCGCTCTACGGCATCTGTTTCACGGGCATTACCAAGCTGGGCGCCGTAGCCCCAATCGGTGGGCTGCTGTTTCTGGCCGGCTGGCTCAGCCTGGCACTAGCCGTACGCGGCCTGAAACTAGTGTAATGGCCCTTTCTGCGGCCGGTCTTCTGGTTGCTGAGCTTCCTTTTATAAAGCAAAAAGGGACGGTTCGCTTGCGCGAACCGTCCCTTTTCAAATAGTCAGGAGCGTGGGCCGCTTACTTAATCTTGGCTTTCATTTTAGCATCGCCGCTTTTCTCTTTCACTTTTTTGCCGTTGTCTTTCACGGTCGTGGCAGCCGTGGTTTCGGTTACGGCCATTTGCGGAGCCGCGTTGGCGGTAGCCGAAGCTTCTTTCACCTCGCCTACCAGCGACACGGTGGTGCTGCCAGCCGTGGCGTTCGACTCAATGGTCAGCACTTTGTTCTGCATGCCCATTTTGCCGGTCGAGTTGAAGTGCGCGGCGATGGTGCCGGTTTTGCCGGGCATTACCGGCGCTTTGGTCCACTCCGGGGTGGTGCAGCCGCAGCTCACGCCGATGTTGGAAATCACGAGGGGAGCCGTGCCGGTGTTCTTGAATTTGAAGGTGTGGTCAACGGTACCACCCTGCACCACAGAGCCAAAGTCGTACTTCACTTCTTCGAACGTGATAGCGGGACCCGCAGTGGTGCCAGCTTTAGCAGCGGGCGGCGTGGCCTGGGCCTGCGCGGTGTAAGCGGCAGCGGTCAGGCTCAGGGCGAGGAGCAAGGTTTTTTTCATGAATCAGGAAATGTAATGAGTTGTGAAGAAGGGTTGGGTTTAACAAATTTACTGGTTTCGCCCGGTCTCGCAAATTTACGACCAAACTAGCCGGGCCTCCCTGAAGAAACCGTGAAGTTTAAGTAACCCAGTCGCTGGTCGTTAAATTCCTATTGCTCGTAAACGCCCGGAAATCATGACGAAAGTTGTGCCCTTGGGCTTGAATATAGCACTTCATCGGCCGGTACCCGCGCCGATGGCAAAGCGCGGGCCCAGCCGTTTAGCTTACTCTTCCACCGGCGGGTCGCTCAGCAGCTTCTGCTGGAAATTCAGGAGGAACAGCCGCTCCGAGGCCCGCGTGATGGCCGTGTAGAGCCAGCGCGCAAACTCGCCCGCCAGCGGCTCATCGGGCTTCAAAAAACCGTGGTCTACAAACACGGCCTGCCACTGCCCGCCCTGCGCCTTGTGGCAGGTGAGGGCGTAGGCAAACTTGATTTGCAGGGCGTTCAGGTATGGGTCTTTGCGCATTTCCTTGTAGCGCTCGGCCTTGGTCTTGAGGTGGGCATAATCCTCGCTCACAGCCAGGTACAGGGCATTATTCCGGTCCGATGGCAGGGCCGGGCTCTCGGTGTGCAGCGTGTCGAGCAGCAGCTTCACTTCAATCTGGGGCTCATCGGGGTAGTCCACCAGCCGCACCTGGGCCTGCGCAAAATGGAAGCCGTACATCTCCTCGCGCCGGATAATTTTGGTGATTTCCAAAAAGTCCCCGTTGGCCAGAAAGCCGATTTCCGAGTCCTTCGGCAGCCAATAGTAGTTGTTGCGCACCACCATCAGGTAGTCGCCGCCCTCAATCTCCTCCTCGGCATCGAACAACGCCCTGCGGATGAGCTGGTTGTATTGATTGGCGTTCCGGTTTGAGCGGCAGATGATGGTGGTGTTTTCGTGGCCGTAGTTGCGGTAGGCCCAGCGCAGGCCGTCCTCCAGCTTATCGCCGCCCATCTTAAAAATATCACCGAAACCCTTGGTGTGCAGCTGGATATCGGGGTGTTCCTGCCGCAATTCCTCCCGCAGCTCCGTGGCATTCACCAATATGCCCGATTCCTGGGCCTGGCGCATCACCTGGCGCAGCTCCACGCTGCCCACGGTGGCCCGGAAGCGGTGCGCCAGCAGCTCCGGGTCCAGGGCCGGGCTCAGGAGCTGGCCCACCGGCGGCAGCTGCGCCGTATCGCCGATGAGCAGCAGCTTGTTGCTCGTTTTCTCGAACACAAACCCGATCAAATCGTCCAGCAGCCCACTTTCACCGAAGGCTTTCTCGTCCGAAATCATCGAGGCCTCGTCCACGATGTACAGCATTTGCTCGGCGCGGTTGGGCTGGCGCTGGAAGTTGAGCCGCTCGGAGGGCGAGCCGGAGGTCTGGCGGTAAATTTTCTTGTGAATGGTGCTGGCCGGCACGCCCGCGTAGCCCGCCATCACCTTGGCGGCGCGGCCGGTGGGCGCCATCAGCGTGTATTTGCGTTGCAGCTGGTGCAGCCACTGCACCAGGGCGCTCACCACAGTGGTTTTGCCCGTGCCCGCATAGCCGCGCAGCACAAACACCTTGCGGCCCGGCAACTGGTCGCGCAAAAACGCATCAAGCTGCGTGAACAGCAGCGCCTGGTCGTCGGTAGGCTCGTAGGGGAAATAGTCGCGGACGGAAGGATTTCTAACAGTAAGCATTGTTGGTCAACAGATAACCTGCGAAGTAATTCAAGTTGATATGCCCTTTTGGTGTAGGCTGAAAATGTGGCTGCAATTGAATTTGGTACAAATACCTTCCAAGTGCGACTCAAATCTTTCGTCAGTATTTTGCACTTCCATCATTAGCGCCGGCAGGTATTCCAAATCATCGAAAAACCACGCCAGCTCTTCGCTGGGCATTCCTTCGAAGGCCAGGCTTCGGCCGTGCACCAGCAACTTATGCAGCGCTTTTAACGCTTTCTGCTGATTGGAAACCATGACGATTTAGCTAGGTTCAATCACCGCCATCGTGGCGCTGGCTTTGGCAATGAGCACGTCATCGCACCACACCTCGGCTTCGCAGAAGTGCAGGCGCCGGCCAGCTTTCAGCACCCAGCCGACGGCTTTGATTTTCTGCCCGAGGCCGGGGTTAAGATAGGAGATTTTCAAATCGGAAGTCACCACACCAAAGTTGTCGGGGATGAGGGTGACCGACGCAAAGCCGGCCACCAAATCGGCCATTGTGGCGGTGAGGCCGCCGTGGGCAAAGCCGCGCTGCTGCAAGTGCTGCTCGCCCATCCGCAGCTCGGCCTCCACCCGGCCGGGCGCTATCGCCGTCAAATCGGCCCCGATGAGGTGCATGAAATTCTGGCGAATAAGCTTGCGCCGGATGCGCACTTCCAGGTCATCGGTAATACCTGAAGCGGAAGCGGCGGTAGGGTCCTGGTTAATAGAAGACACGAAAAATCGGTTATGTTTGCCTGAGAGAAATTGCGAAAGCCAGCTGCCCAAACCATAGTTTGTACTGCGTTGTACTATCGGTATTTTTTAAAACTTCTTAGAGCCTGAAAGCTGCCTTTGCAGCCCGTGAGGGTAGTTTAACGTTTGGGAGGCCAAAGGTACTGGCTTGGCAGTTGGCTCGTAGCTTCGGCCTTCACTTTAGCATTCAAAACCGATGGAACAGTTGCCGGCAATGCAGTTTCTGGTGGCGGGCGCGCTGGGCCTGGGGCTGGCGGCGTGTAGCGGGTTTCGGGTGTTTGTGCCGCTGCTGGCCGCCAGTCTGGCCTACCACACCGGCTACCTGGCGCCGGCCGCTGGCTTTGCGTGGCTGGGCAGTTGGGCGGCGCTGCTCACGCTGGCCACGGCCACCGTGGTGGAAATAGCGGGCTACTACATCCCCGTGGTCGACCACCTGCTCGACGCCCTCACCACGCCCGCGTCTTTCGTGGCCGGCACCATTCTCATGACCTCGGCCCTCCCCCACCTCGACCCCACCCTGCGCTGGACGCTGGGCATACTGGTGGGTGGCGGCACGGCCGGGCTGGTGCAAACCGGTACGGCCCTGCTGCGCGGGGCCTCCACGGCCACCACCGGCGGCCTGGGCAACCCCGTGCTGGCCACCGCTGAAAACACGCTGGCGGTGGGCGGCGTGGCCCTTACGCTGCTGCTGCCGCTGGTGGCGGCGGGGCTGGTGGTGCTGCTGCTGGTGTTCATTCTGAGCCGGCTGCGCCGCTGGCGGACCCGGCGCCGCCAGGTGGCCCGGCAATAGCCTGGCTTAACCGCAACGCATTTATTTTTCTGAGTTAGGCGGAAAATAATGGCGTCGGCTTGTCGTTTGCCGTACAATGCCGCGCCCCGACCTTGTGGGTGCGCCTTGATGCCCGCCCCGACGCCCCATGCTCAATTCGAATTCAACAACTATTCCCCCTGATACTTTGCTGCAGGCATATTCCGGCAAGGTGCGGGTGCGGGTGGGCGGCCTGTTGCTGCGCGAAGGGGCCATGCTGCTCGCCGGGCACCGCGGCCTGCTGCCGCTGGACGCGCCATTCTGGTCGCCGCCGGGCGGGGGCTGGCAGTTTGGCGAAAGTATCCGAGCGGCTCTGGTGCGCGAGTTTCAGGAAGAAACCGGGCTAGCGGTGAGCGTGGGTCGCTTTCTGCACCTGCACGAATTTAGCAAAGGCAAGCTGCAGGCGTTGGAGCTGTTTTTTGAAGTGCTGGCCGATGAAACTACGCTCCCCCAATTGGGCCACGACCCCGAACACGCCCCTGACCAGCAGGTACTAACGGAGCTGGCGTGGCACACACCCCGGCAGCTGATGCACCTGCCGCCCGCCCAGGTGCACCCCGTGCTGCACCACGTGCTCAGCCCCGATGATGTATTCGTACCTCAGGTACGCTTCTCTTGATGAGGAATCAGGAATTCCGGCCCCAACCGCCAATTCTTTCTTCCTCATTCGGCGAAGCCTTATCTTTAGCCCCGGCCGCTTGGCCGGTTTAGCTTCGATTTGTGTCTGCCTCCGCTGCTTCTGCTTCTTCCGCCCCCACGGCCGCGCCTTCGGCCTTGTTGCGCCTGCGCGACGAGACATTTGAACCCGCCAATACGGCCGCGTACAACCTGTACCTGCTGGCCAGCCCCACGCGCCTGGCCCTGGCCGTTGCGGACGTGGAACGGCGCAAGTTTGTGGCCCTCGAAGAATACGCGCTGACCGCCGGCGGCCTGCCCGCCCTGGCTCCGCAGCACGATTTCCTGGCCCAGCGGGGCTGGAATGCGGTGCGGATGGCCATTACGGGCCGGGCCTTCACGCTGCTGCCCGCGCCCTTGTTCCGGGCCGGCGACGAGGTGGCCGCCCTGCGCCTGCATCACACCCTCGCCCCCACCGAAACCGTGCGCCACACCACCCACCCCGGCCTGGAACTGGTGAATGTGTTCGCGGCCGACGCGGCCCTGGCCGATTGGCTGGCCGCTACGCACGGGGCCGCCGGCCGGCTGCTGCACCACACCAGCGCCCTGCTGGCCGGCCTGGTGCACCAGCGCGGCGCCAATGCGCCCCGCCGCCTCTACCTCAACCCCGGCACGCAGGAGCTGACGCTGGTGGTGCTGGGCCAGCACCTGGAGTACTGCAACGTTTTCCCCTGCACCACGGCCGAAGATGTGGTGTACTACACCATCCTCGTCATGCAGGAACTCAGCCTCGACCCCGACCAGGACGAGGTGACCGTGTGGGGCGAGCTCACGCCTGACTCGGCCGTTTTCAGCCTGCTGCGCACCTATGTGCGCAACGTGCGGTTTGGCTCGCGCCCCGGCAACGTGCAGTACAGCTACCGGCTCAACGATGTGTTCGAGTACCGGTATTTCGACTTGTTCAGCCTGCATTTTTGCTAAGTAGCCATGGCCCGTATCGCCCTCTTTCCCGGCTCTTTCGACCCTTTCACCAACGGCCACCTCGACATTGTACGGCGCGGCGTCGGGCTGTTCGACCAGGTAATCGTGGCCATCGGCACCAACAGCAGCAAGCAGCGCTACCTGCCCGTTGAACAGATGCAGGAGCTCATCGCCCAGCTGTTTCGGGACGAGCCGCGCGTGTCGGTGCGCACCTTCAAGGGCCTCACGGCGGAATTTGCGCGCGAAGTGGGGGCCGCCTACTTGCTGCGCGGCCTGCGCAACTGCCCCGATTTCGAATACGAAAAGCCCATCGCCTACGGCAACCAGCACGTCAATCCCGGTTTGGAAACCGTGTTCCTGCTCACTTCGCCCATTCTGGGCGCCATCAGCAGCACCATTATTCGGGACATTCACCGCTTCGGCGGCAACGTGGATGCGTTCCTGCCCTTCGCGCTGCCCCCGGTGGCCATATAGCGGGCTCTACTCGCTTTGGGCAACGGCTAATACGCGCAGGCCCAGCAGCTGGGTGGGGTGGTGCGTCTGAAAAACCGGCAGCACCAGGTAATGCGGCGCATCCAGCTGCAGCTTGGCGCGCCGCATAAGCTCGTTTTCGTTGCTACCCAGCAGGAGCAGGTCGCTCACTCGGCGCGAGTGGTAGTTATACGTCACCACCATGCTCAGGCCCCGGCTATGAAACACAGTAGTGGAATCGAGGGGCACGTTGCGCTGCACCAGCGGAGCCAGCGTTGGGTCGGTGAAACCGGCCGGGATAGGCCGCTGCGGCCCCACCCGCCGGCCCATTTCGTCAATCGAAAGCGCAAGCAGGCTGGGCACGTCCAGTTCCTCACCGGGCCGGGCCGGAGCGGCCGCGGTGGGCACGGTGTGGTCGTGCGGGGGCTCGTGGGAGCCGGAACAGGCCTCCACGCCAAGTACTCCCGCCACGAATAGCATTACCAAAATCGGCCGCATAAGCCGCAATATAGGTCTATTTCCCGGTGGCGGGTGTTTCCTTGGCGGGCTTGCCGGCCATGTTGCTGAGATAGTACCGCACCACCAGCGCAATGGAAGCGTAGGAGTCTTCCAGCTTGGCCAGGGCCTCCTGGGGCGACATCCAGCGCACCTCTTCGATGTATTCCTCGGTTTGCGGCTTCATCAGACTGTCGTCGAGGCACTTCATGAGGTACCAATTGGTTTTCTTCAGCATTTTGTTGCCCTTGTAGGCATAGCTGTGCCAGGTACTGGGCAGCTTTTCGCCGAGTTCCAGCTTGATGTTCGTTTCCTCTTCTACTTCGCGCAGGGCACCCGCCGCCTCGTCTTCCTCGCTCTTGAGCTTGCCCTTGGGCAGGTCCCACTTGCCAAGCCGGTAAATCATCAGCACCTGGTCGCCTTTGGTCACCAGCCCGCCGCCGGCTTTGGCAATTTTGAACTGGTCCTTGAAGTGCAGGATGAGAAATTTTTTCTTTTTGACCAGCATGGTCAGCGATTTCAGCTTTTTCAGCTTTTTCACCTCCATCAGGCGCAGCAGGCGGTCGATGAACAGCGGGCCGGCGTCGCGCACCAGCACATCGCCCACCAGGTCTTTCGAGGTGAAGTCGTCGTCGGGGCTGAGAATCAGGTCGAACTTGTGCTTGTACACTTTTTCGCTGAGTTTTTTGATGACCAGCGGAATGTCGTTGATGAAAATATTCATCGGAAAAAGCGAATTGAGAGAATGATGACGGGCAACGGAAGAGGCCGAAATCAGAAAATGAATTGAGAATGAAGCCTCGGGCTGCGGCTGCAAGATACGGGGCCGGGCCGATTTGCCGGCGCGCCGCATCTTTGCGGCATGACGCGCATTGGCTTGCTTTCCGACACCCACGGCTACCTCGACGAACGAATTACGCACCATTTGCGCGATTGCGACGAAATATGGCACGCCGGCGATTTCGGCGATTCCCGCGTGGTGGACGAACTGCAGGCCTTAGCGCCGCGCTTTCGGGGCGTGTACGGCAATATTGATGGGACGGACGTGCGCCGGTCGCAGCCACTGGTGCAAGACTTTGAAGTTGAAGGACTGCGAGTGTTAATCACGCACATTGGCGGCTACCCGGGGCACTACGCGCCGGCGGCCCGGCCCCTGCTGGCGGCCGCGCGGCCGGGGTTGTTCGTCACCGGCCACTCCCACATCCTGCGCGTGATGCCTGATAAGAAACTGGACTTGCTGCACCTGAACCCCGGCGCGGCGGGCCGACACGGGTTCCATCAAGTGCGCACGCTGCTCCGGTTCGGCATTGAAGCCGGAAAAGTGGTGGATTTGCAGGCCGTGGAGCTAGGCAAGCGGGCGGGCTAACCCCGGTTCAGCCGTCGCTGGGCGGCTAGTGAAATGGTCCGCAACCGGGGCTAGCGGGTACCGACACCGCATCCACCGGATGGCGCAACTCATGCGGGCTGCTCTCCGCACCGCCGGCCTGCCAGCTGGTGCTGAGCCCGCACGCAATCCGTAATCATAAATAAAACAACAAGCCCCGAGACCTGCAAATCAGGAAACGGGGCTTGTCACGTTATCTATGGCTGGGCGCGGAGCAGAGCACGAAACGAATTGCTTCGTGCGGCGCACAACGACCGCAGGAATCCTTACAGCGCGATTTCGGGCTTGGGGTGTTCGCCTTCCTGGCCGTCTTCGTTCACGGGCTTGGTTTCGGCATCAGCGGCGTCAAAATCAGCGGTGGTTTCCGCAGCGTCAACTTTCGGTGCGGGCGCGGCTTCCTCTTTTTTAGCGGGTGCAGCGGCAGCTTCTTTGGCTGGAGCGGCGGCTGGCGCAGCAGGAGCAACGGCAGCACCAGTGGTGGTGAAACGCGACTTCAGCTCTTCCAAATCCACGTTTTTCAGAACGGGCGTGCGGAGCAACTCCTTGATAATGCTCTTCTTGTTGTTGGCGCGGGCAATGTTCTTGCGGTGTTTGCGCTTGAGGCGGGTAACGGACATGGTGCCGGAATGGTTAAAGTCTAGGGCTTACGAAACGGAGGGCAAAAGTAAGGCTTTCATTTTGAAAGTGCAAGCCCATGAGGCATTTTGCTGAATTACTGCGTATTCGGGCGGAACGCAAGCAGGCGGCGCGGGGCACTACTTTTGCCGCAGCCGTGGCTGGCCATGGCCAGCCACGGCCTCATCCGTAGTGTTTTCCTATTTCCTCCGTCAGTTTTTCCCATTATGCCTGCCGAAACTGCTGCTTTGCCCCTTATCGACCTGCGCTCCGATACCGTGACGCGCCCCACGCCGGCCATGCTGGCCGCCATGTTTGCGGCCCCCGTGGGCGACGATGTATACGAGGAAGACCCCACCGTGCGCCGCCTCGAAGAAACCGCGGCTGCCCGTTTTGGCCTCGAAGCGGGCTTGTTCTGTCCCTCGGGCACGATGACCAACCAAATTGCCATCAAGGCCCATACCGAGCCGCTGAGCGAGGTTATCTGCGAGCAAACGGCCCACGTCTATTTGTGGGAAGTGGGCGGCATTGCCTTCCATTCCAGCGCTTCGGTGGCGCTGCTGGCCGGCAACCGGGGCCGCCTCACCGCCGCGCAGGTAGAAACCGCCATCCGGCCCGAAAACGTGCATTACCCCACCACCCGCCTCGTGTGCCTGGAGAACACCCACAACCGGGGCGGCGGCAGCTGCTACGCGATGGAGGACTTGCAGGCCATCAGCGAAGTAGCGAAGCGGCACGGGCTGGCCCGGCACCTCGATGGCGCCCGCATTTTCAATGCCCTGGTGGCTACCGGGCAGCGCAGCGAGGACTACGGGCCGCTGTTCGATTCGATTTCGGTGTGCCTGTCCAAGGGGCTGGGCGCGCCGGTGGGCTCGGTGCTGCTGGGCTCCGCCGATTTTATTAAGAAGTGCAAGCGCATCCGCAAGGTGATGGGCGGCGGGTGGCGGCAAGCCGGCTACCTGGCCGCTGCCGGGCTGTATGCGCTGGAAAACAACGTGGACCGCCTGGCCGACGACCACCGCCGCGCCGCCCAGCTCGCCGCCACCCTGCGCCTGCAGCCCTACGTGGCCGAGGTACTGAACCCGGAAACCAACCTCGTCATTTTCCGGCTGCATGATAGCCAGCCGGCCGCCGATTTCCTGGCCACGCTGGAGCAGCAGGGCATCCGGGCCAGCAGCTTCGGGCCGCAGTGGATTCGGTTTGTGCTGCACCTCGACGTGGACGACGCCATGGTGGCGCGGATTGAGGCGGCACTTATTCAAAACGGTTAATTCCTTAACGGTTAATCATTAATCATTTCCCATAAACGAGATTGGATTTATACAACGCCTTGGCGCTGCTGCTGGTAACGGCGGCGGTATTTGCCTACATCAACCACCGCTTTCTGCGGATGCCGCCAGCCATTGGCCTGATGGTGCTGGGGCTCACGGCGTCGCTGGGGCTGGTGGGGCTGGGGCAGTTGGGCGTGGCGTCCGTTCTCAGCTTGGTTGAGCTGGTGAAGCGGCTCGATTTCAGCACCATCGTGATGCAGGTGATGCTGGGGTTTCTGCTGTTTGCCGGAGCCATTCACGTTGATGCACGGCGGCTGGGTAAGTTGCGCTGGCCGGTGGGCGTGCTGGCGCTGGTGGGCACGCCGGTGAGCACGGCGCTGGTGGCGGGGGCCATGTACGGGCTGCTGCCGCTATTTGGGCTGCCCACCGCGTTTATCCATTGCCTGCTGTTCGGGGCCTTGATTTCGCCGACGGACCCGATTGCCGTGCTCAGCATTCTGACCAAGGCGAACGTCTCCAAATCGTTGGAAACAAAGATTGTGGGCGAGTCGCTGTTCAACGATGGAGTGGGCGTGGTGCTGTTTGTGGTGACGCTGGAAGTGGCCCTGATGGGCCCCAAAGATGTTTCGCTGATGCACGCGCTGGCCGTATTTGCCCGCGAGGCGCTGGGCGGGCTGGCACTGGGCACGGCGCTGGGCCTGGGCACGGCCTGGCTGCTGCGCACCATCGACAACTACCAGGTGGAGGTGCTGCTGACCCTGGCCGTGGTGGCCGGTGGCACGGCCCTGGCCACGTACCTGCACACGTCGGGGCCGCTGGCCATGGTGATGGCCGGGCTGCTGGTGGGCCACTTCAGCCGCAACGCCAGGGGCGTGTTGTCGGACGAGTCGCAGGACTACGTGGACAAGTTCTGGGAGCTGGTGGATGAGGTGCTGAACGCCCTGCTGTTCGTGCTGATGGGCCTGGAGGTGCTGGTGCTGCACATTCCGGGGCGCACGGTGCTGGCGGGGCTGGCGGCCATTGTGGTGGTGCTGGCGGCGCGGCTGGCGGCGGTATGGGTGCCGCTGGTGCTGCTGCGGCTCGTTCCCTCGTTCCGGCCGTCGGACCACGGGCTGGCGGTGCTCACCTGGGGGGGGCTGCGCGGCGGGCTGTCGGTGGCGCTGGCCCTGAGCCTGCCGGCCACCATGCCGCGCGAGCTGCTGGTGGGCATCACCTACGTCATCGTCGTATTTTCGATTATCGGGCAGGGGCTGACTATTGGGCCACTGGTGCGCTGGCTGGGCGTAGGCCGGCCCGCAACCCCGGCCGATGGCCGATTAAGGGAACCACGGTAGTACCATGGTGCAACCTAAAAAGGCCCATTTAACGTTCTTGTGACCATGAATTTATTCATCATCGGCGACGTGCACGGCTGCTTGCACACGTTCAAGGAGTTGCTGAAACGCTGGCAGCCGGCCACCGACCACCTTATTCAGGTGGGCGATTTGGTGGACCGGGGCGCGCACATTCCCGAAACCGTGGAGCTGGCCCGCACCCTGAACCAGCAGTACCCCGACTCCACCACTTTCCTGATGGGCAACCACGAAGACGCCCTGCTGCACCACTTCGGCCCCGATGGCCCGTACCTGGGCTGGCTGAAATGGGGCGGCCGCAGCACCACCGACCAGTATAAACTCCGGCCCAAGCTGCTGGCCCAGCACCTGCCCTGGCTGGCCGCCCGGCCTTTGTTCTGGCAAAACGACTATGTGCTGGTGAGCCACGCCGGCCTGGCCGACATTCCCCTGGACGTGGCCCTGAACCCGGACAGTTCCGACGGCATCTTGTGGCGGCGCGGCCCCCTGCGGTGCCTGCCGCAGCTGCAAGTGGTGGGCCACACGCCGATGGACGACGGCGACCCGGTTTTTGACCGCGAATCCAATACGCTGTACATAGACACGGGCGCGGTGTTTGGCGGCAACCTGACGGGCGTGCGCCTCTCCCCCACCGGCGACGTGCTCGACATTATCCTGATTCCGGTTTTCCCCCGGGATTTGCTGGAAAAGCCCCGTTTTTCCTACCTGACTCCCCGCTGATTTATGCTCAACCAAGCCGCCATCGAACATCTTTCCGCCGCCGATTCCGTGCTGGGCGGCGTCATTGCCAACGGCCGCGACATTCACCCGCGGCCCCACGAAGACCTGTACCTGGCGCTGCTGCGCGCCATCGTGAGCCAGCAGATTTCGACCAAAGCGGCCGCCGCCATCTGGAAGCGCTTTCAGGCCCTGTTTCCGCCCGAGGGCTACCCCGAGCCGCGCGAAGTGCTGGCCCTGAGCGAGGACGAGCTGCGCGCCGCCGGCCTCTCGCGCCAGAAAGCCGGCTACCTCAAGGCCATTGCCGAGTACAACGAGCGCGGCCTGCTCGACTACGAGCACCTCACCAGCCTTTCGGAAGACGCCTTCACCCAGCACCTCACCGCCATCAAAGGCGTGGGCCGCTGGACGGCGCAAATGCTCCAGATGTTCGCCCTCGACCAGCCCGACGTGTTTGCCGAAGGCGACCTGGGCGTGCAAAACGCCATGCGCAAGCACTACGGCCTGGAGGAAACCGGCCGCGCCCTGCAAAAACGCATGATAGTCATTGCCGAAGCCTGGCGCCCCTACCGCTCGCTGGCCTGCAAATACCTGTGGCAGTCGCTGGACCAGGGCACCCAGATTCCGCCCACGGCCTGAGGCCCCCGCATCCATCGGCCCCGCTGCTTCGGGCTCAAAAAAGTCCCCCGACCCCGGAATCCTGATTCCGGGGTCGGGGACTTTTGATTAGTGGGAGTGACTGCGTTGCTACCTGGCGGCGGGCACGGACTTATGAGATTTCATGTGAAACACTTCCTCCTGAACGAACAGCTCGCCGTCCTGCCGCAGCAGGGCGAGGTTGTCGATGATGATTCTGAGGTTGTAGGTTTCCTGGTTGAGGTAGCTGAGCACGGGGCCCAGCAGGTCGGGGGTGGTGTCGTGCAGGGCCAGCGAGATGTGCGGCAGCCAGCAATCGGGGCCGCTGAACTTGTCGGTGCGCAGGCAGAGCGGCGCGGTGGCTTTCAGAATGCGCTGGTGCAGGGCATTGAGGGCATCGGAGCGCAACACCGGCACGTAGATAACCGGCTGCGCGCCCGGGAACACGCCCAGGCCGGTGGTATAGGCCGGAAACGGCTCGGTAGTGGCGGCCACATCGGCCAGCACTTTCTTGAGGGAGCTGAGTTTTTTGACGCCGGCCAGCTGGTAAGTCAGGTGCGGGTCGAGGGTGGCCTGGACGTCGTCGATGCCGAATTTTTCTTCCAGCCGTTTGATGATGGCGTTGATGCGCAGCACATGGGGCGCGCTGAGCAGCGAGGTGATTGCAAGCATAGGAACGGGTACGGAATTATCGAAAGGTGCGCCGAACGACTGGTCATATTCGGTCTGCTGGAAGAGGTGCTTCATCGGGTACCGGCCATGTGTTGGTTGAATTGTTGGCTCTGCCCACGCGGAATGCTCAGGGATTGGAAGTTTTCGGCCCGAATGATTTTGGCCAGCTGCACGAGCTGGCCGGTGTGGTAGGCGTAGTGGGCTACCTGCCGCTGCACGGCGGCCAGCACTGTGTGGGCCTCCCCCCGAATGGTGACGGGGCGCAGCAAATCAGCCGGTTGCAGCTCATCGAGCAGCGTGAACAGGATGGGCCAGGCCGCGTCCCAGGCCTGCTGAAGCGCCGGCACGGCCGCCACCGAAGCAGGTTCTTCGAACTCCTGGTCCCGCTCGCGGGTGGGCTTTTCGCCGTCGGAAGTCAGGAAACAGGTAAAACGGGAGCGCAGGTTGCCCACCATGTGCTGCACGATGACGGCGGCGCTATTACTCCCCGGCGCGGGCCGGTGCAGCCACTCCGCATCAGAGAGCTGGGCCAGAGCGCGGTCGGCCAGCAGTTTATACGTTCGAAAGTTTTGGCGGAACGTGGCCAGCAGGGCCTCGCCAACGGCGTCGGGGGCGGAGGAAGGGAGCATGGCCCAAAAGTAACAAATTTGGCCAAGGCACGGGCGGCTTATTTCCGGGCGGCTACGTCCCATTGTTGTGCTTCCTGGTCGGGAAACGCCCTTTTTCATCGATTTAACGCGCCCAAACACAACCCAAACCGGGGCTTTTTTCGTTACGCTACTCTTGCCCATCTTTCCGTGTCTGATACGTTAACTACCGCCGACTCTGCTGCCGCACCTGCTCCGGCAGCGCCCGCCCCCCGGCCCCGCCGCCACTGGGGCCGCTGGCTGCTGGGCGCGCTGGCCCTGCTGGTGGTACTGGTGCTGGTGGCCCTGCAGTTGCTGGACCCCTGGCTGCGCCGAACCCTGGAAAAGCAGGTAACCAAGCAAACCCACGGCCAATACCGCCTGCAAGTGGGCGCCCTGCACACCAGCCTGTGGCACGGCGCCATTCGCCTGCGAAACCTGCGCCTGCGCCCCGCTGCCACCGTGGCCGACACCCTGCCCCGCGTGCGCCTCGATGTGGCCCGGCTGAACGTGACCGGCGTGGGCCTGTGGGCCTTGCTGCGCAAACAACTAGTACCCATCGACAGCGTGGTGCTGGATTCGGCCCACATCCAGGTGCTGGCCCTGGCCCGCAAGCCCACCAAACCCGCCACCCAGCCGCTACACGAACGGCTGCCGCTGAAGCTGCCGGGCTTGCGCATCGGCTATTTTGGCCTGCTGCACGTCCAGGCCCGGTATGAGCCGGCCGCACAGCCATCAGGCAGTTTCAAGGAAGCTGATTTGAGCGCCCGCGACCTGCTCATCAGCCGCGCCGGGGCCGCCGACACCCAGCGCATTGCCTACGCGGCCGCCTGGCAACTGGGACTGTTGGCGGCGAGGGCCGAGGTAGCCAGCCACCACCTCACGCTCGGCGCCCTGCGGTTTTCCACGGCGTCGCAGCGCTTGCAGCTTGATTCTTTGCGGATTAAAGAACCCGCGCCCGGCCAGGGCAAGCCGGGCGCGGTGCGCGTTAATTTCACGATGCCGCGCTTGGCCGCTACCGGAATTCGAGCGGCTACCTGGCTGCACCAGCGTCATTTTCGAGCCGATTCGCTGGTCCTGAAGTCGCCCAAGCTGGCCTTCAAGCCCCCCACCAAACGCCCGCCCGACTTCTGGAAGCTGCTGGCCCCCGTGGCGCGCCGCGCCGACGTGGCCCACCTGGCGCTGCACAACGGCCAGATGCGCGTGACTGGCCTGGCCCACACGCCTTCCATTGTGGCGGTGAACGTGACGGGCACCGGCATTCGGGTCGATTCGGTGGCCAAGCAAGCGTCGGACCGCGTGGCCTACGCCCGCGCCTGGACGGCCCACACCGGACGCCTGCAGGCCGCTTTCGACGCGCCCAATTACCAGGCCAGCAGCGCCCACCTGCGCCTGAACACGGCCGCCCACACCCTGAGCATGACCGGCCTGGCCTTGCTGCCCAACCTTACGCCGGTGCAGATGAACCTGCGCGTCGGCTACCAGATTCCGCAGTTTACCGCCCACCTGCCGGAGCTGACCATTGCGGGCCTCGATTTTGCCCTTCTGGTTCGGCACGGCGACGTGCACGCGGCCCGCGTCACGGTGCGCCGGCCGCTGCTCGCCATTGCCTCCGACGGCCGCGGGCCCATCAACCCACACCGCTCCATCATCACGCCCGAGGACATGCGCAAGGTGCAGACCCGCATCGACGTGCGCCGGCTCGACCTCGTGAACGGCAACCTGACCACCCGCTACCGCAGCCCGCTCAGTCCTGTGGTGGGCACCCTCAGCATTAACCGCTTCTCCGGCTCGCTCTACAACGTGAGCAACGAGCCACGCCACCAAACCGCGGCCACGCCCCTCACCGGCACGGCCACCGCCTGGCTGCAAAACACCTGCCGCATGACGGTGCACCTGGCCGTGCCGCTGCTCGACCCCAGCGGCCGGCACCGCGTGTGGGGCAACTTCGGGCCGGGCTCGCTCGCCATCCTCAATTCGATGACCGTGCCCACCCGCCTGGTCGATTTCAAGAAAGGCAACGTGCAAGGCATCAACTTCGCCCTGCAGGCCGATAAGAAGCAGGTAACCGGCACCATGACCACCCGCTACACCGGCCTGCAGCTGGAGCTGCTGAGCTACAAAAAGGGCGAAATCAAGCAGTCGTTGGGCAAAAAAATCATTTCGAAAGCCGCCAACGTGCTGGTCATCCGCGACCAGAACCCGCGGAAGGACGGCCGGGTGGTCACCGGCGACATGACGTCGAAGCGCGAGCCGCGCTTTTCGGTGTTCGTCCTCTGGCGGCAGGGCATCGTGAGCGGCTTGCTCAACAACATCGGCCTGCCACGGGCGCTGGCCCGGAAACTTAGCGAGTCGGAGGACGTGGCGCCCCTGCCAACTACGGCCCGCTAAAAGCTGAACCATACAAAACCTCGTACCTTTCCCAAGCACTAGCCAAAGCGAAGCAGTAGAGCCGTTCTCAGGTCTCCAGGTTTCTTTTTTCGACCTGCGCCTGAACTCACCTCCTCCCGCCCGATGGCTATTTTCCTCTTCTTAACCGCGCACTGGTACCTGTCGCTGTTTACGCAGACGTTTTTCCAGCACCGCTATGCCGCCCATCGCATGTTCACGATGGCCCCGGTGACGGAGCGGCTGTTCTTCCTGCTGACCTACGTTTCGCAGGGCAGCAGCTTCATGTCGCCTCAAGCGTATGCGCTGCTGCACCGCATGCACCACGCCTATTCCGACACGCCCAACGACCCGCACTCGCCCCACAACAGCACCAACGCCTTCACGATGATGTGGAAAACCCGCACCATCTACCAGGACTGCGTGAAAGGCACTTCCGTGGCCGCCCAGCGCTTTCAAGGCAACTATCCGGTCTGGAATTCGCTCGAAGATTTCGGCAACAAGTGGTACTCGCGGGTGGGCTGGGGCGCGGTGTACGTGCTGTTCTACGTCAATTTTGCCACCGCGTGGTGGCAATACCTGCTGTTGCCCATTCACCTGAGCATGGGCGCGGTGCACGGCGCCATCGTGAACTGGGCCGGCCACAAATACGGCTACCAGAACTTCGACAACAACGACAAAAGCCGCAATTCACTGTTTTTCGACTTCCTCACCGGCGGCGAGCTGTTCCAGAACAACCACCACAAGCTGCCCAGCCGCGTCAATTTCGGCGTGAAAAAGTGGGAGCTGGACCCCTCCTACCCCGTCATCTGGACGCTGGATAAGCTCGGTATCATCAAGCTCCGGCTGGTGAGAGTAGCGGCCCAGGAAACCGCCGAAGCCCAGGCAGCCGTGGCGGCCTAAAAACTCCCGCTGCCCCCTTGGATTGCATTATGATTACAAAAAGCCCGGCTGGCAGCCGGGCTTTTTATTTTGCCCCGAAAGGAATATTAACCGGCCTCTGACTGTTTTCGGGGTTCGAGCCCAACGATGCAGGCCGTACCTTTGCCCCTGAATACCCCGCAACAATGATTTCAATCTCCGACCTCGACTTTCACTTTGGCTCCCGTGCGCTGTACGACAATGCCAGCCTGCACATTAAGCCCAAGGATAAAATTGGCCTGATTGGCCTCAACGGCACGGGCAAATCGACGCTGCTCCGCATTCTGGTGGGCGAATACAAGGCCGACGGCGGCTCCATTTCGATGAGCAAGGACGTGAGCCTGGGCTTCCTGAACCAAGACCTGCTGAGCTACGACACCCACGAAAGCATCTTGCACGTGGCCATGCAGGCTTTTGAGGAAGCCCTGGAGCTGCAACATAAGATTGATGACCTGCTGGTGCTGTTCGAAACCGAATACACCGATGATTTGGTCGATAAGCTGGCCACCATGCAGGAGCGGTTTGAGGCGCTGGGCGGCTACACTATGCAGTCGCGCGCCGAGGAAATCCTGGAAGGCCTGGGGTTCACCACCGAAGAGCTGAGCAAGCCGCTGAAAACCTTCTCGGGCGGCTGGCGCATGCGCGTGATGCTGGCCAAAATCCTGCTGCAGCAACCCTCCCTCCTGCTCCTCGACGAACCGACCAACCACCTGGACCTGCCGTCAATTAAATGGATTGAAAACTACCTGGCCGACTACGAGGGCGCGGTTATCATCGTGAGCCACGACCGCGAATTCCTGGACCGCACCACCAACACCACCGTGGAAGTGACCGGCGGCAAGCTGGTGCCCTACGCCGGCAACTACTCCTACTACCTGGAAGAAAAGGAGGAGCGCAACCTCATTCAGAAGGGTGCTTTTGAGAACCAGCAATCGCAGATTAAGGCCGCTGAGCGGTTTATTGAGCGTTTCAAAGCCAAGGCCAGCAAGGCCAAGCAGGCCCAGAGCCGCGTGAAGGCGCTCGACAAGCTGGAGCGCATTGAGGACGTGGCCAGCGACGCGGCCAAGATTAACATGAAGTTCCAGTTCAAGGTGGAGCCCGGCCGGCACATCCTGCGCATGGAGCACGTGATGAAAAAGTACGACCAGAAGCTGATTTTCCGCGACACCCACGTGCACATCGAGCGGGGCGACAAAATCGCGCTGATCGGGGCCAACGGCAAGGGCAAATCGACGCTCATGCGCCTCGTGGCCGGCACCGAAGCCCCCACCGACGGCAAGCACCAGCTCGGCCACAACGTCATCATGTCGTTCTACGCCCAGCACCAGCTGGAGTCGCTCACGATGGAGAACGAAATCATCCAGGAGATGCTGGAGGCCGGCTCGAAGCGCAGCGAAATGGAGCTGCGCTCGGTGCTGGGCTCCTTCCTGTTCTCGGGCGAGGAAGTTTTTAAGAAAATCAAAGTCCTTAGCGGCGGCGAAAAAAGCCGCGTGGCCCTGGCCAAAACCCTGATTTCGGAAGCCAACTTCCTGCTGCTCGACGAACCCACCAACCACCTGGACATGGTGTCGGTCAACATCCTGATTCAGGCCCTGGAGCAGTACCAGGGCACGTTCATCGTCATCAGCCACGACCGGTTTTTCGTGGAAAACGTGGCCACCAAAATCTGGTACATCGAGGATTTCCAATTGAAGGAATACCCCGGCACCTACGCCGAGTACGAGCAGTGGCAGGACGACCGCGAGAAAGCCGCCAAGAAAGCCGGCCTGCCCAGCCCCTCGGCCCCCAAACCCACCCCAAAATCGGAGCCCAAAGCCGAGGCGGCTCCCGCCAAAACCCCTTCGCCCGACCAGAAAAAAGCCCTGCGCGAATTGGCCGAAGTCGAAGCCAAAATCGACACCCTGGAAAAAGAATTAGCCATTTACGAAAAGCAGCTGGCCGACCCGCAGATATATCAAAATGCCGCTCAGCTCAAAGACACCACGGTGAAATTTGAGCAGGTAAAAAAGGAATTAGCCCTATTAAACGACCGTTGGGAAATGCTGGCCGAAGTGTAGGAAACCCTCACCAAACAAAAAGCCTCGCCCGAAGCATAAGTGCTTTGGGCGAGGCTTTTTGTTTGGTCTCTGGCGACGAAGTATGGCGTTTATGGCAAAGTTTAAAAGCCGTCAGGCTACAACCAATGCTTAATTAAAAGTAAATTTTAAATTACTCTACTTGCGCAATACATTCAACCGAAACCAATATTCCAGCAGGAAATGGCATCACTTGGGGGGTACTTCTCGCGGGTGGATTTTCGGGAAAGAATTCTTTGTAAACTTTGTTGACTACGCTGAAATCATTACCATGTACCATAAAAATGGTTGTTTTCAAGACTTTCGACATATTTGAACCTGCATCTTCGAGAATTGTCTGTATGTTTTTAAAGCTCTGCCTTATTTGTTCTTCAAAGTCAGCACTTATAATCTGTCCTGTAGATAAGTCTAATCCAGGCGTGCCGGATAAAAAAATCAAATTGTCTGCAATAACAGATTGAGGGAATACTTCACTCATTTTCGGAACACGTGCAGTATTGAAGTTTTTCCTTGTAGTCATATAAATTTTTCTGTGGTCGAGGCCATTGAGTTGCACGCAGTATTAAGGTGCCCGCTACTATCAGGTTAGAAACCAAGGCTGTTGAGATGGGAGGGTGGGCAGGCGCGCTGGGCCACACGGGAATATATTTCAGCGGGTTTGATGCTATTGTTTCTCAATGGGTCCTGAATGACGCAGATGTCGGTGTCGGCTTCCAGCAAGTGTATAGTGTAGGAATGCACCCGCACGCACTTGCTGGAAGCCAGGGTATACGACCCGGATTTTCAAATTGCGCCGGGCTACTTCTCGCCATAAATCACCAGCGCGCTCGATTCTATTAGCACGTTGCCATCGGGACATTTCTGGTTAATCAACTCCAGTGCTTCCTGCTTAATTTTCGCTTGCGTGCCCGCATCCGCCTTGTTGAGCGCAGCTATAACCGGGGCGGCTACTTCCGTCATCATGGCCCAATAGTTATCGGCCGTGCCGCTATTCAGCTGGCCGCCGACTTCGGCTTCGGAGACGTTTTTCAGGCCGGCCTGCCGGAATAGCTCGGCGATAGAGCCCCTCTTGGCGCACCGAAACATGCCGGGAGCACCGGGCGGGGGCGGGGGCAATTGCATATTTTTATTGATGCTGCCCATCGCGGCAGTCACCCAGAAGTTCTTTTCGGGCACGTTCCACACGGCCGTGGCGAGCCGGCCGCCGGGCTTCAGCACGCGAGCCATTTCGTTGGCGGCAAGCTGCATATCGGGAAAAAACATGAACCCGAAGCGGCAGCTGATGGCATCAAATGTATTGTCGGCAAAAGGTAGCTCGCACACATCGGCCTGCCGGGTTTCAAAATTCCGAATGCCGCGCTGTGCCGCGTGTTCTTTGGCCACTGCCAGCATGCCTTCGGCGATATCGATGCTGATTACCTGGCCATTTTTCACCATCGTGGCGATGGTCAGGCCCGGCTCACCCGTGCCCGAGGCCACGTCCAGCACCACGTCATTGGGCTGGGGCTTCAGCAGCCGGATGATTTCATCGCCCATGGGCTTCATAAAATCCATCAAAAGGCCGTCCCATTTTTTCCAGCCGGGCGAGAATTTATTCCACGATTCCCGTTGCTGCTCCAGGATTTCTTCGAGTTGCGCTTCCATGGTTTTGTTCTGGTTAATGACTTGGTTGTCAATGATTAGAAATGGGTAATACGTGCTACTTGCAAGCAAATCAGTATTCCCATTTTCCTGCATTAATATGCTGCATTGGAAAAACTTATTGCTGTCGTTGCGTAGCCAGATATAGCTGATTATTTTCAAGTTTTTGGTGCATTTTTCTGCCTTCATTAACTATTATTCCAATAGTCTCACTTACATCCCCCCGGGTTGTTCTAAAATTCACAACACAGGCTCTCAGGCAATATTTTTTCATCACCATAGCATTCGACACGAATACCTCACCGCCCTGCTGTAATTTATTAAGCAACGCTTCATTCAGAATATTGAGGTATTCTTCCCCATCTTCATCATGAGGCACATAATGCAAGGGGATGTACCGCAACGTTGTGATGCTTAAGCCCTGCGTAATTGCTTCAAGCTCTGGATGCTTATTCGATTCTGCAAACAACAGCTTTGCCAGCTCAATATCTTCCCGAATCATGGCCTCATAGCCGCGGCGGCCTACTTGTTGCAACGCCAACCACACCTTCAGGGCGCGGAATCCCCGGGAATTCTGCATGCCGTATTCATAATAATTATGCACGCGCTCGTCGCCCTGATTATCAAAATTGTAATAGTCGTGATGGAAGCTATAGGTATTAAGTAAATGCTGCGGATTTTTCACTAACGTGCAACCGGCTTCAAGCGGGCTATACAACCATTTATGGGGGTCGAGGGCAATGGAATCTGCTTCTTTAATTCCATCAAACAGCGTTGCCAGCTCTGGCACCACTGCCGCGGGAATGCCATACGCGCCATCCACATGAAACCATAAATCATACGTCTTGCAAATAGCTGCAATAGCCCGCAGGTTATCAACGGCGCCGGTGCTCACGTCGCCGGCGGTGGCTACCACCATAATGGGGCTGCAGTTGTTTTTCAGGTCGTTTTGTATGGTTTGTTCCAGTGCGTCAACATCCATTTTGTTCGCGGCATCCGTCGGTATCCACCGCACTGATTTGGAGCCCAGGCCGAATAGAATTGCCGCTTTTTCAATCCAGGCATGGGTGGTTTTTGAGCAATAGGCCACCAATTTTGCCGGGGTATTGGCAAGACCTTCTTCGCGGTAGTTTTCAGGAGCTTTGGCAGTTATTGCCGTCACAAATGCAGTGAAGTTGGCCATATTGCCGCCGCTGACCAATATTCCGCCATAATCCGGGGAAACACCAATAAATTCAGCCAGCCACCGGATGGTTTGCTTCTCAATTTCGGTGGCGATTGGGCTTAATATTTGTGCGCCCACATTGGGGTTGACTGAAGCGGCTAATAAGTCGGCCAGGGCGCCAATCGGCGCGGCCGATGAGGTGATATACCCCAGAAATTTGGGGTGCCCGTTCAACAGCGAGTGGTTGAGCAACAAATCAGCGGCGTGGGCCAGGATTTCTTCAGCCGGCGCACCATTTTCCGGCAATGGGGCATTACCCAGGAGCTTTTGCAATTGCGTTGCCGTCTCACCCGTTGTCACGCGCTTGTGCGCGATTGTGCCCATAAAATCGGCAATCAAATCTATCAACTGATAGCCAAGCGCTTTGAATTGCTCCTGACTCATTTCAATTGGGGTTTTTCGAGTCGTCATGCTGCAAGCCTGTTGGTTATTTTATCGCAATGGAGTGGGGAATTTCCCACGTGTCGCACTGCTTTGGCGCGGCACACACAGGAATGCCCTTTAGCCGCTTGGCTGCGGTAGTCAACTCCCTTTCAAGCATTACTAATATAGGAATATTAACTACTAATACAAGCAAACTCATCTGCTAGTTAGTAGCGGCGCATTGCCTGCCGTAAGGCTCCGCAGGCGTTACTTTCGCAGCATGCGCATCCTTCGTTTCGCCACTTTCCTGCTTGCCACTGCCTGCGTGCCCCTGGGCACGCCCATCACCAGCACCGGCCCGGCCACGCCCGGCACCCAGAAGCCGCCGGAATACTACGCCGATAAAACCCTGCGCTACCAGGACTATACCTACGCGCCCGACGTGCGCAGCGTGCAGTGCTTCGTGGCCACGGGCCAGGTGAACGAGGTATTTCAGCCGCCGATAGTGCCGCTGGGTCAAAGCCAGGCCATCACCCTGGAGTTTGACGTGCTGAACGAGCAGAGCCAGCGCTACACGGCCAAGCTCATTCATTGCGACGCAGACTGGCAGCCTTCGGTGCTGACAGACATGCAGTTCCTGAACGAAATCAACGAATTTCTGGTCACCGACTACCGCGTGAGCACGGGCACCAAGGTGCCCTACTTTCATTACCGGCTGCATGCGCCGGCCGTGAAAATCAGCGGCAATTACCTGCTGGTGGTGCAGAGCCCGGGCGGCGTGCCGGTGGTATCGCGCCGGCTGGTGGTGTACGAAAACCAGGTGCAGGTGGGCCTGGCGCCGGGCATCGTGATTGGCGGGCAGGAGCGCTACACCTTGCAGCAGCTCGATTTCAGCATCGGCTACGGCAGCGTGGAGCTGGTGAACCCGGCCGTGGAAGTGAAAGTGGTGTTGCGCCAGAACTTCCGCTGGGACAACGCCAAGTACAACCTGCGCCCCACCTTCGTGCGCGACGCCGAGCGACGCCTCGAATACCAGTATTTTAACTTCGAAAATGCCTTCCCCGGCCTCAGTGAGTACCGATATTTCGACACCCGCTCCATTCAGACGGTGGGCCTGGGCGTGCTGCACGTCGACCCGCGCGCCACGCCCGTAACCACCGTGCTGCTGCAGCCCGAGGTGTCGCGCAGCCCCACGGCCTACAACCAGTACGTGGACGCCAACGGCCAGCGCGTGTTCGAAAGCCGTGAATACGGCAGCGGCGCCACCAATGCCGACTACGCCGACGTGACCTTCCAGCTAAAGGCCGACCAGCCCGCGCCCGGCCCCGTGTACGTGTTTGGCGCCCTCACCGACTGGCAGCTCAAGGACGAGTTCAAGCTGACCTACGACGACACCAAGCAACTGTACACCGGCCACGCCCTGCTCAAGCAAGGCTACTACAACTTTGATTTCGCGGTGGCCGGCGCGCGCGGCATCGCGCCGAATGAAGTGTACTACGAAGGCACCCACTACGAAACCGAAAACCAGTACGACCTGCTGGTGTACTACCGCCCGCCCGGAACCCGTGCCGACCTGCTCATCGGCTACCAAACCGTGGACATGAACAAGCGACTATAGCGCCTGAGCGGTAGCTACTTGCTGCTCAGTTGCACACTGGTTTTTAGCGACAGCCCCGCGCCGCCGCCATTGCCGCCGCCCCCGTAGCCGCCGCGCATGCCACCGCCCCGCATGCCGCCACCCCCGCCGCCGTAGCCGCCACCGCCCCGCATGCCGCCCCCGCGCATGCCCATGCCGCCCTGGCCACTGTCCGTCATCGTGCCGGGGCTGCTTACGGGGCCGGTCCACTTGTTGCCAACCACCGTCATGCCCACCACGGCGGGCTTGCCGCTGGCTAGCGTCGGCAGATGACGGTAGAGCAGGCGCAACGGCACGGCCAGCTCGTAAATCAGGCTTTCCTGGTCGTCGAGGGTCATGGCCAGCTTCACGCCCAGCTGCGACTGCGTATCGGTGAGGGTCGGTTCTTTGCTGCCTTTGTAGTTCAGCAGCTCCATTTCCCGCAGGCCGGCCAGGGTCTGGCGCATGCGGGTACTGCGGTCGAGGCGTTCGCCGGCGGCCTCGTCGGGCCGGGGCGGGGCAGCCCGGTCGCGCAGCGGAAAGCGCACGCCAAACTGCTGCTGGTTGCGCCCGGTGGTGTCGAGCCACACCACGAAGCCCAGGCGCAGGAGCTTGGCCTGGGTGGCGGGGTCGGCGGCTTTGAGGCGCACGTACACCGTGCGGCCGTCGTTCAGCACCTGGTATTGCAGCTTGCTGGTGGGGTCGTAATGCAGCGAGTCGGTCCACTCGGTAGCCAGCCCGTCGATGACCGGCGGAGTAGCGGCAAAACGGCTGGCATTGCTGGCCGTGGGCTGGCGGCTACACGCCAGAAACAAGAAAGCAGCGGGCAGCCACGCGGGCCAGAAACGGGAAATACTCATCGGGTGGGTAAAATGGATACCGGCAAAAATGGCCGCAATATTCCTTTCAGCCGGGTGTGTTTCAGGTGAAAACTTGAATAGATTCCGCAATCTGGCAGGAAAATAGCTTACTCGCTGCTGGTCATGTCCCAGCATGCCCGGCGCGGCGCGGCGGCTGGCGCGCCCGCAGGCCGGTCCCGCCGCGCCGCGTAACCCTTGCCCCCCCTCCCGCCGTTGCAAGCTCATCCGTCGCTCTTCACCGGCAACAACTGCTTTATTTATTCCCATGAATTTTTCTCTTTTCCGTAGCCTGCGCACCGGCGCTCTGCTGGCCCTGCTGGTGCCATTGGCCAGCTCTTCCACCCTCACCAACTGGGCCGGGCACCTCCCGGCCGGGAACGCCCCCGCTGCCCGCCCGCTGCAAGGTGCCAAGCCCGACCCAGCCGTCATCGCACAGTTCGGCCTCTACAACAACGCCACCCTGCAAAGCCTCATCAACGCCAAGGGCAAACAGATGACGGCCGTGTCGGACCGCCCCGGCGATTACGGCTTCACCGTGGTCGACTCGCCCATTATCAACGCCTTCGCCACGCCCGATGGCCACGTGTATTTCACGCGCGGCATCATGGCCTATTTCAATAATGAGGCGCAATTTGCCGGCGTGCTGGGCCACGAATTGGGCCACATCACCGCGCAGCACGGCAAAAAACAGCAAACCCGCTCCACCATCGCCAGCATTTTGCTGGGCGTGGGCTCGGCGGTATCGCCCAATCTGGTGGGCAAGCTGGCCCAGCCGCTCTCGACGGGCATCGGCGTGGTTTTTCTGAAATACGGCCGCGACGATGAGAACGAAGCCGATGGCCTGGGCGTGAAATACTCGACCAAAATTGGCTACGACGCGGCCCAGATGGCCGACTTCTTCCTCACCCTGCAACGCACGGAGGCCCAAAGCGGCGCCGGCGGCGTGCCCACTTTCCTGAGCACCCACCCCAACTCGGCCGACCGCTACACCCGCGTGAAAGGCCTCGCGGCACAGGCCCGCCAGTCGGTGGGCAACCGGACCCTGGCCGTGAACCGCAACCAGTACCTGCGCTCCATCGAGGGCCTGAACTATGGCGAGGACCCGCGCCAGGGCTTCGTGGAAAGCGGCGTGTTTTACCACCCCGATTTGAAGTTTCATTTCCCGATTCCATCCGGCTGGAAGTCGCAGAACTCGCCCGAGCAATTCCAGATGGCCGAGCCCAACGGCAAAGCCCTGCTCATATTTCTGGGCGTGCCCGGTACGTCCCTCGACGCGGCCGGCCAGAACCTGGCCAAGCAAATAGGCCTGACTTCCGCCAACGCCCAGAAAACCACCATCAACGGCTTCCCCGCCCTCACCTTCGAAGGCGACCAAACTGCGTCGGACCAAAGCTCAGCCACACCGGCGCACGTTCTGGCCCAGCTTATTCAGGACGGCCAGAGCGTTTACGCTTTCGTGGGGCTGGCCACGGCCGCGTCATTTGCCACGTACTCGCCGCAATTTAGCCAGACGGCCCAGGGCTTCGGCCGCCTCACCGATGCCAGCAAGCTGAACCGCCAGCCCGAGCACGTTCGCATCAAAACCGCTGCCGCCAACACCACGCTGGCTTCCGCCTTCGCCGCCAACGGCATTCCCAGCAAGCGTTACGAGGAGCTGGCCATTCTCAACGGCATGAAAACCACCGACCAATTGCCCAAAGGCACCTTATATAAAGTGGTGGGTAAATAGCAGGTCAGCAATGCGCTCATGCCAACAAAAAGCCCCGGCCGGAATACGGTCGGGGCTTTTTGTTGGCATGGCAACTTTAAAATTGAGGTTCCTACGCGCGATTACAATTACACATTAAAGCGGAAGTGCATGATGTCGCCGTCCTGCACCACGTATTCTTTGCCTTCCACGGCCATTTTACCGGCTTCTTTGATTTTGACTTCCGTCTTGTATTCCTGGTAATCCGGCAGTTTGATAACCTCGGCGCGGATGAAGCCTTTCTCGAAATCGGAGTGAATGACGCCGGCCGCGGCGGGCGCTTTGTCGCCCCGATGGATGGTCCAGGCGCGCACTTCCTGCACGCCGGCGGTGAAGTAGGTAATCAGGTTCAGCAACTCGTAGCTGGCGCGGATTAGCTTGTTCAGGCCCGACTCGGTGAGGCCGTACTCGCCTAGGAACATAGCTTTTTCCTCGGGGTCCTCCATCTCGGCAATCTGGGCTTCGATGGCGGCCGATACCAGCACTACCTGGGCTCCTTCGGCCTTCACGTGCTCGCGAAGGGCGGCCACGTGGTGGTTGCCGTTGCTGGCAATGCTGGCCTCGTCCACGTTGGCCACGTAAATCACGGGCTTGATGGTGAGCAGCTGCAAATCGGCCACGGCCTCCAGCTCATCGGGCGTGGCGGCCACGGCGCGGGCGTTCTGGCCGGCCTCCAGCTCTGCTTTGAAGCGTTGCAGCACGGCTACTTCTTTCTTGGCCAGGGCATCACCGGCTTTGGCGCTGCGCTCCGATTTCACCAGCTTTTTATCGATGCTCTCCAAATCTTTGATTTGCAGCTCGGTGTCAATAACGTCTTTGTCGAAAACGGGGTCGACGCCGCCGGCTACGTGCACGATGTTGGGGTCGTCGAAGCAGCGCACGACGTGGATAATGGCGTCCACTTCGCGGATGTTGGCCAGGAATTTATTGCCCAGGCCTTCGCCCTTGCTGGCGCCTTTCACGAGGCCGGCAATGTCGACAAACTCAATGATGGTGGGCAGCACGCGCTTGGGATTCACGAGGCCTTCCAGGATTTGCAGCCGCTCGTCGGGCACGGTGATGACGCCCACGTTGGGCTCGATGGTGCAGAACGGGTAGTTGGCCGATTCGGCCTTGGCGTTCGAAAGCGCGTTGAAAAGAGTGGATTTACCGACGTTCGGCAAGCCGACGATACCGCAGCGGAGGCCCATTACTTCTGATTAAGAATGAAGAATTAAGAATGAGGAATGAGGTCATTCGGCCGCAAAGGTACGGCTTGCGGCAACGCAAAACGGCGCGAACGGACTTTTGCCCATTCGCGCCGTTGAAATTGGTCGCAGAAAACTACCCGCTACCCGTTACTCACTAACCACTAAAACTCAGTAGCTGTCGTCGCTCCGGTTGGGGTCGAAGGCGGGGCGGTCGAACTCCGGGCGGGGTTGCTCGCGGCTGTCGTAGTCGCGGGGGCGGTCGAGCTCGGCCACTTCCTCGGCGGTCAGCAGCTCTTCACGCACGTAGTCCACGGCGTCTTGCAGGGCATCCACGAACTTGAGAAAATCTTCCTTGTAGAGAAAGATTTTATGCTTTTCGTAGGATACCGAGTCGTCGCCGTTCTGGCGGCGCTTGCTCTCGGTGATGGTCAGGTAGTAATCCTGACCGCGGGTGGCTTTCACGTCGAAGAAATACGTGCGCTTGCCGGCTTTAATGCGTTGGGAATAAATTTCTTCCTGGTCGTGACGGTCGTCCACGGCGATGGGTTGGGGTATGGGTGGGAAATAGAATCGGTCGGTTAATTGAAAGGCCTAACTTACGAAAGGCTCAGCAAAGATAAACGCGGCGGGCGGGGTTGGTGTTAGAATGCTCGGCATGACGTTCTTTGGTATTCCGAATTTTGCCCCAAAAGCTCCTTCCACCGCCCTATGCCCCTCGACCTCGCCGCCATCCGCTCCTTCGAAAACCTCGAATTTCTGGCCCGCCAGCTGGTCGATGGCTTCATTACCGGCCTGCACCAGTCGCCCTACCACGGGTTTTCGGTCGAATTCTCCGAGCACCGCCTCTACAACCCCGGCGAGAGCACGCGCCACATCGACTGGAAGGTGTTTGCCCGCACCGATAAGCTGTTTGTGAAGCGCTACGAGGAGGAAACCAACCTGCGCGCCCACCTGCTGCTCGACGTGAGCCCCAGCATGTACTACCCCGCGCCGGGCCACGACAAGGTGAAGTTCAGCATTCTGGCCGCCGCCGCGCTCACCACGCTGCTCACCCGGCAGCGCGACGCCGTGGGCCTCGTCACTTTCGCCGACACTGTGGAGCTGCAAACGCCGGTGCGCTCCACCAGCACCCACCGGCACACGCTGCTGCTGGCCCTGCAACAGCTGCTGGAGCGCCCGCCCGCGCCCCAGGCCGGGCGCGGCACCGACGTGGCCGGCACCATCCACGCCATTGCGCAGCAGATTCCGAAACGCTCGCTCGTCATCCTGTTCAGCGACATGCTGGGGCGCGGCGCGGCCGAGCAGGAGGCTGCCCTGGCCGCCCTGCAGCACCTCAAGCACCAGCACCACGAAGTGCTGCTTTTCCACGTTCTGGACCGGGCCACCGAGGCCAATTTCGAGTTCGCTGAGCGGCCCTACATTTTCGAAGACGTGGAAACCGGCCTCGAAATCAAGCTCCAGCCCTCCCAGATAAAGGAGCAGTACCGCGCCGCCATGACGGCCTACGAGCAGGCCCTGGCCCTGCGCTGCGGCCAGCTGCGCATCGACTTCGTGCCGGTGGACGTGCGCGAACCGTTCGAAAAAGTGTTGTATGCTTATCTGGTGAAGCGCGGCAAGGTGCGATAGTGCGGCAAGGCAAAACCTAAACGGCAAAAGACTGTCCTGCTGGGGCAGGCCCGGCATGACAGTCGGTTTTATTCCCTCCCCTCTTCGCTTTATCCCCCCTTCGCTCTGTGTTTTTACTGCGTCTGTTGCTCATTTTCGGCGTTTCGCTGCTGGTCTTCGCACCCATCACCGGCTACATTGCTTACAACTACGGCCGGTCGTTCTGGCGGTGGTTTGGGCTGGGGCTGGTGCTGCCATTTGTTTCGGTTTTCATCGCGCTGTTCATGGCCATGCGCGACCGGTGGGCCGAAGAAGAAGCCCAGCAGCGCCAAATGCCGCCAAAGGCCTAGTGGCTCAAGCCGCTAGGCCGCCGCTGAAACCGTCGCCAAAGTGCTGCTATCGGCCACCGGCCGTACCTTTGCTTTGCTGACTATTGCCAAATCCCCCCCCGCTTATTTGCTATGATTGAAGCCCTCATTGCTATTCTAACGCCGCTGTTTTTCATGCCGCTCATGACGGCCTTTATGGCGTACAGCCACGGCCGGTCGTTCTGGCGGTGGTTTGGGTTGGGGTGTGCCCTGCCCTACGTGTCGCTGTTCGTGGTGATGTTTGTGGTGCACCGCGACAAGAAAAAGCTGGCCGCCGCCGAGCTTGCGCACGCCGCGTAGCGCCGCTGGTGCTGTTGTAGATTTTTTCGTTTCCCTCTTCCCCTTTTTATGTACCAAACGCTGCTCATTCTTCATTCCTGGTCCCGCTGGTTCGTGCTGGTGTTCGGCCTCATTGCCGTGTACCGCGCCTACGTGGGCTGGACCAGCCGCCGCCCGTTCGTGAAGGCCGACAACGGCATGGGCGCCAGTTTCTCGGGCTTTATGTGGCTGCAGGTGCTCATCGGCTTCGGCCTGTATTTCGGCCTCAGCCCCTGGGGCCTGAACGCCATGAAGCAAGCCGGGGCCATGAAAAACCCCACCGCCCGCTTCTTCGGCATGGAGCACGTCGTGGTCATGATTCTGGCCGCCGTGCTGGCGCAGGTAGGGCGCATTGCCATCAAAAAGACCTCAGACAACACCCTGAAACACAAAAAAGCCTTCACGTACTTTGGCATTGCCCTGCTCCTGGTGCTGCTCATGATTCCGTGGGGCATCTGGAATCCGGCCCGGCCGTTATTTCGTTTTTAAGTTTTACATACTAATTTTGAGCGCGCTACGTACTAAGCGCAGTCGCTTCGCTATTTTGCCCGATTATCTCTTGTTGTTAAACCCGTGTCCAGCGCGCCTAAACGCTCCTACTCCGTAGAAGACTTCTCCGAGCTAATCAACTCCCGCCTTCAACAGCTGGAAGGCACGCAGGAAGCCCGGCAGCGCTACGGCGCCTTACTCGCCATATTGCGCCAGCAAGTGGATTCCTACCGGCAGCGCAAGTCGGCCGGCAAATAGCCGATACGGCCGCTGCCTCGCAAGACTACACAAAAAAAGCCTTCCCGCTGCATAGCGGGAAGGCTTTTTTCGTGTCTGGCCGGGCGCGGTGGCTATAGGAACATGCCGCCCGAGGCTTCGAGGCGCTGGGCGTTCACCCACCGGCCCTCGTCGGAGCAGAGGAAAGCCACTACTCCGCCGATATCGTCGGGCTGGCCCACGCGGCCCAGGGCCGTTTGGGAGGCCACGAAGGCATTGAGTTGGGCATTGTCGCGCATCGCGCCGCCGCTAAAGTCAGTTTCGATGGCACCGGGGGCCACCGTATTCACGGCAATGCCGCGCGCACCCAGCTCCTTGGCCTGGTAGCGGGTCAGGACTTCGATGGCCCCTTTCATGGCTGCGTAGGCCGATGAGCCGGGCAGCGTGAAACGGGCCAGCCCGGTGGAAACATTGATGATGCGCCCGCCGTCGGCCAGCAGCGGCAGGGCCTTTTGGGTGAGAAAGAAGGGGCCTTTGAAGTGAATATTCAGCACCTCATCGAACTGGGCCTCGGTGGTATCGGCGAACGCGGCGTGCAGGCCGGTACCGGCATTGTTAACCAAGGCGTAGAACCGCTCGGCCTGAAAAGTGTCGCGAAGCGTAGTTTTTACCTGCTCGAAAAAGGCGTCGAAGGTGCCGGCATTGCTGGCGTCGAGCTGCAGGGCGGCGGCTTTGCGGCCGTGGCCCCGGATTTCGGCCACCACGGCTTCGGCTTCGGCCCGTTGGCTGTGGTAGGTGAGGAGTACGTCGAGGCCTTTGGCGGCCAGGCTCAGGGCCATGTTTTTGCCCAGGCCGCGGCTGCCGCCGGTCACGAGGGCGATTTTGGGAGTGCTCATCGGTTCAATAATTGGCTGGTGAATGATGAGGCAAAGCTCCGGCCCGCGGCCGCCGGGTTTGTGGTGAGTAGTTCAGTTTAAATGGTGACAGCTTCCGCCTGGGCCTCGCGCCGGGCGGCCCACTCCTGCTCGCGGTACTGCTTGGGCGTGGCGCCCTGGAAGCGCTTGAAGAACTTGGTGAAATTGGAAGGGTCGTAGGTGAGGTTGGCGGCGATGTCGGCCACCGAGCGGCCGGGGTCGCGCAGCAGTTCCCGGGCCACGTCCATGATGCGGGCCTCGAAAAAATAGCATGGCGAATGCCCGGTGGCCAGCTTGATGGTGTTGCTCAAATGCGTGGGGTGGATGCAGAGCACCCCGGCCAGGTCACGGACTTCGAACATCTCGGTGGCCCGGCCGGCCACGATGTCGGCCAGGTGCCGGTCTACTTCGCGCAGGAAATCGGCGGTGATTTCGTGCTGCCGGGTCAGGAGCTTTTTGGGGATGGGCGTGGTGGTCATGGTTGGTGGGGTTTGGCAAGAAAACGCCGCAACGTCATGCGGAGCGGAGCCGAAGCATCTCTACCGCAATAGTAATAAATTACTTACGCAGTAAAGATGTTTCGGCTCCGCTCCGCATGACGTTGCGGGCGACCAGACACGCGTTGCACCCGGGCCTGAACCGAAAAAGGCGGGGCCCGGCCCCTGCCCACGGGCAGCGGCCGCGAGCGGGTAAATCTGAACGCGGCCCTCAACGCCCACTGTCCCACCCAGGTGCATGTAGAGGGAAGTACCTGGGGCAATGCCCTGTGCACCCGCCAGCACTACGCGCAGCTAGCTGCTCGATTCGCAACCCACTTCGTGCTGGTCATAAAGCAGTTGCCCTGACGCAGGGGCAGCTTGATGGCCCAGGGTCGAGCGCCCGGCCTACCTAACGCGCACGGGCAGCGACGGCAACGGCGTGATGACCCAGCATGCCTATTGCACCCCGAAACTGGCAGTCAGGATATGGCCATTGGCCAGACGCAGCCGGACCAGGTACCAGCCGGGAAGCAGCCGGGCCGGGACTATGCTACCCATTGCGCCGGGGGCCAGCACGTTCGTGGTCAGGCATTGGCCAGTCAGGGTGTAGACGCGTAACTCGGCCCCGGCGGCCTGCGCGGCCACGGCCTCGCCGAGGGCGTAGTGGAGGGTTTCACCTGTTGCGAGCACAGTTGGGTACACGGCAAAGCTTTCGGCGCTTTCGACTGCTGCTACCATCCGCACCGACGAATAATGACTGGTCCCGTCTCCGTCTACCTGCCGCAAGCGGTAGTACACTATCTGAACGCCATAATTGGGGAGTTGCTCATCCGTGAAGCCATACGTATGGGCGATGGCGCTGGAGCCGTGGCCCGGGACCAACTTCACGAACTTAAATACCTGACCGTCGGTCGAAGCCTCAATTTCAAAATGGTCGTTGTTTACCTCCTGGGCCGTGGCCCAGGTGAGAATGGCCGCATGCCCGCGCGCCACGGCCTGAAACGACACCAGGGTAACCGGCAGGGGCACAAACGCCTCGGCCTGCCCCAGGCCAAACTGGCTGAAGCTGAGCAAGCCGCTGCGCAAAGCATAGCCATCGGCCACGCGGCGGCCCGCGCCGTTGCTGGGGCTAAGGACGCCCCCGCCGGTACTCCAGTCGGCGGCGCTGATGCTGGTATCAGGACGCTTCAGAATACCGAATTCATTGTCGACCAGGCCGGTGAACGGAGCCAGATAGGCCTGCACAGCATACGTGCCGCTGACTGGCTGCGCATCGGGGGTCAGCGTCCAGATACCCGCCGGGTAAACGGCGAGGTAGCGGAGGGCGCTGGGCATGGCTTCGGTACAGCTCAGGCCGGTATCGGGGTCGGTTTTGGGGCCGAATTGGGCGTCAAGAAAGCTGGTGCCGACGAGTTGGCTGCTGAGCAGGTCAAGGCGGGCATACTGGCCAGCCGTGCCCACGGGGAAAGTGTAGGCGGCACTGGTGCCACCGGCAATGCTAAGCCGCAGATTACCCACCACGTAGCTGGCGCTGCCGCTGCTGGTGAGGCTGTTGGCCACCGGATTGGTGTGCAGCCATTTGTACGAGCCCGTGGTGATGAGCCCTGCCGTGAGCGTCAGGCTGGTAGCCGTGCTGGCATCGGTTTGCAGCAACAGGCCGGCGGGGTTGTTCACCACGGCGCGGCCAAAAGCCCCGCCGGCCAGGGCCTGCGCACTGCTGCCCACAAACGATACCTGACTGGCCGGGTCCAGCACCGTGGTGCCGGCGTTCAGCCAGTCGCCCGTTACGGCGAGTTCGGCGGCGCTGCCCAGGGTTAGCTGGCCACCGGGCAGCACGCGCAAGGTGGCCACTGCCGCGCCGGGGCTGTTCAATACGGGCATTAGCGCGCTCGCGGCCACCGTTACGTTCGTGGTGGCGGTGGGCACGGTGCCGCTGGCCCAGTTCTGGCAATCGAGCCAGTCGGGGCCGGCACCGATGCCGGTCCACTGCCCGTCCGGGCCATTCAAGGGCGCATCGGTCACGACCGGGAACGTACCGGCATTGGTCAGGGCGCTGCAATTGGCGCTGCTGGTGGCCACGCTGATTACCTGGTAAGTAGTGGTGGCCGTGCTGTTGGGCACGGGATGGTCGTAAGTAGCGCTGGGCACGGAAATCGTCTGGTTCGTGCCGGCCGTCAGGTTGCGCAGCACCACCGTGAGCGGGAACTGGGCCGCCGCCAGCGTGGTGGGCAGCTGGGTGAGCCGGTCGAGCCCCGCGAAAGTGAAGCGTAGTGTGTGCGCGCCCAGCTGCGGGCATACCTGCTGGCTGCGGGACGCAGCCTGGGGCAGGTAAGCAAAGCTCCAGCCGCTGGTATTGCCCTGGTTATTGGCCTGCTGACCGGTCTCGAAATAAGCGCCGCCCTGGGCCTGGCTGTCGCGCATGTAGATGTAGCTGGCGCATACCGTGCCGGTGGGGCCCACCCCCACCGGCTTGCTCCAGACAAAGGCCTGGCCATTGATGGTGCTTTGCAGGGTGATGACCTTGGTGCCCGTGCCACTGGCCTGCACGCTGGCCCCCGCCGCAAAAGTGGTAGTGGTGCCCGCCCCAAACCGGAAGGTCGAGCCTGGCTCCAGGGTCAGTTGGCTGGTGATGGTGTTGCTGCCGGTGAGAATATTGACGCCGGCCAGCAGCAGGGTGGCAATGGTGCTGTTGCCGCCCACCGCGTGCAGAAATCCGGCGCCCATCTGCACGGCATTGTAGGTAAAGCCGTTGCCATTGAAGAACGTGCCGGTGCTAAGGAAAATGGTCGAGGTGCCCGCATCAAACGTGAGCGAAGCCGGCTGGGTAATGGTCCAGTTGCCGGCCGTGATTTCCACGGTGGAAGTGCCCAGGCGCAGGGTGCGGGCGGGCGGGGCGATGCCCGGCAAGGGGTTGCTCAGCAGGCTGCGCACCCGCATCGGCTGGTCATTTGTAAGGAAGGTACCGGCCAGCAAGGTCAGGCCATTGCCCGCCGTGCGGGGCTGCAAGAAGGCATCGGCCAGCCCCACGGTAGCACCGGGGGCATTGATGGTCAGGGCACCGCCAAAGGCCTGCCCCGCGCTGGTAAGGGTGGCCGCCCCCAGCACCAGGGTTTCGCCCAGCAGCAGCTGGCTCATGGCCGGGCTCCAGGTAATGGAGCCGTGCACGCTGAGTTTGTTGGTGCTGATGCCGCTGAAGGTGGGGGCATTGGTGGCGGTGGCCCAGTTGAGGCTGCGGCAGGCGGCGTGGGCCGCGTCCTGGGTAACTACCTGATTGGGGGCAGTGAAGGATTGGGCGTCAAAAACCGCATCATCGAGTTGATTGGGAGCACAGTTTACACCCGCTCCGCCGCTGCTCAGGGCCCAGTGGCCCGGCGCGCTCCAAAGGCCGGAGCCGCCCACCCAATACAGCGTGCGCGCCACCGGGGGGTTGGTAAATAGTACCCCGGTAGTGCCGCCATTGTTGAGGCTTTGGTTAGCCGTCCAGCTGTTCCCACCCGTGAAAGCGACATTGTGTAGGGCCGCGAATTGCATCACCAGGTCAGGCTGGATGCCGCCGGCAGGCTTGCTAAACGTGGCCCCGGCGGTGGCACTGGCTCCGCTAATGCTCAGAAAGCCGCCGCAGCCGCCTAAGGCGTTGAGCTGCGCGTCGGGGGCAAAAGTCTGAGTGGTGCTGTTAAATGTATAGGCATGGCCCGCCGCCAGCACCAGCTGCTGCGTGAACGTACTGCTGGCATTAATATCGGCCGAGCCGGCAAAAATGAGCTGGTCAAACGTAGCCGCCGCGCCACCGCCCGTTACCAGGGAGGGCAGCGACAGCGCCGCCGGGTCGGTGAAGGCCACCGTGTGGTATTGCTTGCCCAGCCCCGCACGGAAGTACGCCGGCTGGTTGTAGGTCGCGTTGGTGCCAATGCGAATGGTGCTGGTACCGGCGTTGAGCACGGCCCCCGCCGCCACGTCCCAGGTATAGGTGGTGCGCGCGCCCACGTCGCTCGTGGCGGAGGCGGGCGTCAGGGTCAGCGTGCTATTGCCCAGGTTTACCAGCACTGGCGAAGCACTGGCTGGGCCGCCGCCCGCCGTGCCCGTGCCGAACACGGATGACGTGGCAGCGTAGCCACTGGTAAAGCCCTGGGCCGTAATATCCTGATTATTGCTATTGAAGGTGCCGGCTTCGATGTAAATGCGGCCGTTGGGCGAGGTGGCACCGGGGGCCAGCGTCAGGGCATCCAGCAAGGTGTAGGTGCTGCCTGGGGCCCGGAAATACAGATTACCCGTCAGTATCCGGTTGGCGGTCAGGACCGTGGCGGCCGGTGTGCCAGCCTCGTAGCCGTAAAAAACCAGGTCGGCCGCCAGGTCCAGGGCCATCGTCGCGATAAGCGTCAGCGAGCCCCCGATACCCAGCTGCGGCGCGGCCACGGTGGCCGCATCTCCGCTGAAAAACGGGGAATCGGCGCCCGTCCAGTCCAGGTCGCGGCAAAAGGCGTTGGGTCCGTCCAGGGTCACTACCTGGCCGCTGGTGGTAAAGGAATTGGCATCGAAATGCACGTTAGTGGCCAACGAAGGCAAGCAGGTATTGCCGCTGGCGCTGCCGCCGCTGACGGAAGCCCAGTGGCTGGCATCGTGCCAGGCACCCGCGCCGCCCACCCAGTACAGGTCACTGACAGAAAGCCCGCTAAATACGGCGCCTTGGTTGTTGCCCCGGTCCAGGCAGGCCGTTGCCAGCAGCGTAGTGCCCCCACTGAAGATAATATCCTGTACCGCCGCGTAATTCAGTCCGGCATTGCCCCAGCCCCCGGTCCGTTTAAAGGTTGCCGCCTTGCCTGGCACGCTCGATTGCAGGTTGGCCAGCCCGGCGCAGTCACCACCGGATGTCAATTGCGCCGTACTGGCAAAAGACAAGACTTGTCCGGCCGCCGCCCGCAGCACCACGTCGCGGCCCACGGCCAGCGTACCGGCAATGGTGGCCGCGCTGGCTATCGTAGTATTTCCGTTGATAATCAAATTGTTAAAAGCCGAACCCGCCGCGTTAAATGTTGCCGTGGCCCCGGCGGCCACTTCCACCACGTTGTAGGCCTGGGCCGAGCTTATGAACGAGTACCCGTTGGCCGTGGCCCGCGCCGTGGCCCCCAGCCGCAGGGTGCTGGCCCCCGCGTCAAAAACCAGATTCGTGCCCGATACCTCCCAGGTATTGACGGGCGCCAGCAAATTAAATATGCTGCTTGTGAGCTGAATGTTTCGGGACAGTGCGCCCGTGCTGCGCACCCCAAAGCAGGATATCTTGGCGCTGCCAAAGTCGATGGTGCCCGCATTGAGCAGTAAGCTGGGCGTGGCGCCGTACTGCACCAGGTTGGCATCGCTGGTGAACAACCAGCCGCCCGGCTTGCTATCGAAACTCAGCCAGCCGTTGATGGGCACGGCCTGCAAATCAATGAAGTGCCCGGCCGAGGTGGCCAGCAGGCTGAAGCTAGCATCCTGACGGCCCAGGCCAAGGGCCAGGCGCAGGTCGCCGTTTACTTCAACGGTGCCGCTGCCCACGAGGCGCGTGCCGCCGGTGGTGGTGCCACCAGCCACCGCGTGCACGGCCCCGGTCCAGTCCATATCGAGGCAGGTAACGGTCGCGCTGATGGCGACTGTCTGGTTGCTGGCCGTGAAGGAATTGGCATCAAAGTAGACATTATCGGTGCTTTGCGGCACTTGCGTGTAACTGGCGGGACCGCCGCTGCTCATGGACCAGTGGTCCAGGTCGTTCCAGAGGCCGGAGCCGCCCACCCAGTAGTAATTGGCCGCCCGCACCGCGGGCGCAACGCCCAGCAGGAGGCATAAGAGCAGTCCGAAACGCGTCCGCAAAGCCTTAGCCCGAGCGTAAAAACAAAACAACATGTGTAGGGGAATAGAAAGGTAAACGGTACCTGCAACTGCGGCAGGTAGTGGAATCTGGCCGGGGCCAGGGGCAAATGCACCTCGGTGTAGCCGGCCGGACCTGGCCAAAGGGCGCGCCGCGCTCAGGACCATTGCCTCGAAACGCCTAGCCGGATTTTATAGGCCCATAATCAGAAAGGCCGGGGATGGCGCGGCCGGGGGGGAGTAGCACGCCATCGCAGGTAGCAGTACCCGCTGAGCAGCTACCAATGGCACCGGGCACGGGACAACGAAGTGCCCAACGGGGGCAGCCGGCACCGGGCGGAGGGCTACCGTGGGCGGGGGCGGGGTGCGACCCCAGCGGCCCAGCGGCAACAGGCTGAATAGCAGGCTCACCTGCAATAGCCACTTCCGGGAAGAAGTGGGGCCGGCCGATGGGCCGATGGGTCTTTTGTCACGCAGTATAGATGGTTCCATTGCAGGTTTTTTTTCTGCTCTGTAGCCATGCCTATACCAGTTTTTTTATTCGACACAACCAGCTGTTTATGTGATGGTTATATGAACACTGTTTTTGCTGATAAATCTGTTTTTTAGAGCGGCTGTCTGAAAGCTGGAGCCGCTGCTCAGGTATTCAGTTCCCATTGGCGCGGCGCGCTTCCAGCTCGGCAGACATTCCGAGAATTACTTCGCGCAATAGCAGGTCGACGGCTTCGACCAAGGGCTGCAAGTCGTCGTAGGAAAAGGGCCCCGACCAACTTTCCAAAACATCCATTAGTTTAATTGCGGGCTGAATTTGAAGATGCCGCAGGCTGGGGCACATTTTATGGGCCGTAGCCTGCAGCCCGGCCAGGTTGCCCACGGCCAGCGCCGCGTGCAGGTCGCGCAGAGCCGTGCGGGTACTGCTGATAAACGTTTGCAGCATCGACGCGATAAACTTCTGGTCGCCCTGGACCATGCTCTGCAACAGCTTCAGGTCGTAGAGCTGGTGCTGCGGCACCGGGGCCACGTTTGGCGCGGTACTGGGGGCCAGCGGCCGGCCGGGGGGCCGCAGCACCCAGTCGTAGATGAGCTGCAACAGCTCATCCTCGTAAAACGGCTTGGTCAGGTAATCGTCCATGCCCGCGGCCAGGCATTTTTCTTTCTCGCCGCTCACGGCCGAGGCCGTCAGCGCAATAACGGGGATGGTCAGGCCCAGTTCCTGGCGCAGGTGGCGGGTGGCTTCGAAGCCGTCCATCACGGGCATCTGCACGTCCATCAGAATCAGGTCGAACGACTGGTCCCGCATGCATTCGATGGCTATTTCGCCGTTTTCCGCCTCGGTCACTTTCATGTGCGCGTTCAGCAGAAAGGTTTTGGCCATCAGCCGGTTGTATTCGTTGTCTTCGACCAGCAGCACGCGCTTGCCCCGCAATCCCTGGCCGTTGGTGCTGGCCGCCGCCCGGCGCTGCGGCAGGTCGTCGACCGTGCCAATGGGCAGCGACAGGGAGAACTGAATGGTGGTGCCCATGTTCTTATCGCTCTCAATCACGATTTCGCTGCCCATCAGCCGGGCCAGGCTGCGGCAGATGCTCAGGCCCAGGCCCGTGCCGCCAAACTTGCGGGTGATGGAGACGTCCTCCTGGCTGAACTCGGTAAAAATCTGCTTCAGGTAGGCCGCGTCGATGCCGATGCCCGTGTCGCGCACCACGAAGGCGAGCTCCACCGCGCCGGCGTGAAAGCACACCACGTCGCACTCGATGGCAACTTCCCCTTTGGGGGTGAACTTGACGGCGTTGCCGGCCAGGTTGAGCAGAATCTGGGTGATGCGGTGCGGGTCGCCGAGCACCACGTCGGGCACGCGCGGGCTCACCCGGATGAGCAGGCCCAAGCCCTTTTCCTCGGCTTTGTAGAGCAGGGTTTTCTCGACCTGGGCGCAGAGGCGGGGCACGTTGAAGCCCACCTGCTCGATGCTCATCCGGCCGGCGTCGAGCTTGGACAGGTCCAGGATGTCGTTGATGATGACGAGCAGGTTCTGGGCCGAGGTGGTGATGGCGTGCAGGTAGTTGCTCTGGCGGGTGGCCAGCGGGGTTTTGGCCAGCAGCTGGCTCATGCCCAGGATGGCGTTCATGGGCGTGCGGATTTCGTGGCTCATGTTGGCCAGAAACAGCTCCTTGGCTTTGGCCGAGTGCTCGGCCTGCTGCTTGGCCTCGCGCAGGTTCTGCTCCAGCTCCTTCTGGTGCGTGATGTCGAGAATGATGCCGATGGTGCCCGTCACGGCATGGTCCTGGTCGTAGAGCGGGGAGGCGCTGTTGAAGAGCCACTTCGTTTCGCCGTCCTTGGTCACGATGGGCATCTCGTAGGAGATGCTCCCCCCTTGCTCCCGCAGCAGTTTGCCCTGCTGTTCTAGGTGCGGCAGGCTGCCGTAGGGCATCAACAAGGAAGGCAAGGGGTTGCCGAGCAATTCCTCGTTGTCGTAGCCGATGATGCGGCAGTAGTTGGGGTTGGCGTAGAGCACGCGTTTTTCCAGGTCCATCTCCACCAGCCCGAGCTGCATGTTGTCGATGATGGTGCGGTATTTCTCCTCCCGCATGCGCAGGCTGCGCTCGGCATTGTAGCTCTCGGTGATGTCCTCAAACTTCCAGAGGAAACCGATGTCCGTGTCGCCGTCGCGCACCGGGATGAAATCACGCTCCACCAGGCGGCCATTGCGGAGGCTGAACAGGTCCACGCGCGCTTCGATGCGGCGCGCAATCAGCAGGGACATGTCCGGTGCCTCGCCAATTGGTCCCGCGATGCATCTTCTTATCTGTTCTTCCAGCAAGTAGTAATCGGTGCCGATGAGTTTTTCGGGCGACGTATTCAGGTCGAATAGCCGGCAAAGGGAATTATTGGTGAGGACCACCTTGTAGTTTTCGTCCACCAGCAACACGCCCCGCTTCATCTTTTTGATGGTCGTGGTCAGGCGCAGCGCCGTGGTAGTCAGGGCCGCCTGCGCTTGTTTCCGCACCGAAATATCCCCGATAACGCCCGTAAAAATCAGCGGCCGGCCCTGCGTGTCGCGCTTGGTCACCACGCCCCGGTTCAGCACCCATTTGTAGCTCCCATCGTGGCAGCGCACGCGGTGTTCGCAGGCAAACAGCTCCTTTTCATCGCTTTGACAGGCCGTCCATTCCTGGTTCGTGAGCACTAAATCGTCTGGGTGAATATAGTCGGCGAGAACGATGTGCTCGTCAATGCCGGCTTGCTCATGGTAGCCCAGCATGTTCTTGCATTCGGGCGAAACCGTAGTTCGCTTCGTGGCATAGTGGTATTCCCAGCTGCCCATGCCCAGCCCTTCCATCACGAGCAGCCCGCGTAGAGTGCTGCGGCGGGCTTCCTCCTCGGCCAGCTTGCTCAGGGTAATGTCTTCGATGCTACCCCGGTAGTCCACCCCGTGCTCGTTCTGGCCCGACAGCGTCGAAATGGCCCGGCACCAGCGCGGCGGCTGGCCCGGCACCAGCAGGCGGCACTCAATGGCCACCGGCGTATTGACCCCAACGGCCGCGCCGATGATGGCCTCGCAGGCGGCCTTGTCCTCGGGGTGAATGAAATCGCGTAGCTGCTCCACGTCATCGATGCCAAACAGCTCCTTCAGCTTTGGACTACAATAAAGGATGTGCCGCTGCCCGCTGGTGTTCTGATGGCCGTAGTAGAGCACCAGCGGCGCGTGTTCGGTGAGGTCCCGAAAACGCTTCTCGCTTTCGGCCAGGGCCCACTGGGCCTTGCGCTTGAGGGTAATATCCTCCAGAAAGCCCAGGAACATTTCGACCTCGCCCTGGGCGGCGCTGTGCAGGGGCTGCACTTTGAGGCGCAGCCAGTTGCGGGTGTGCTCGGGGTTTTGGTCCGGCAGCTCAAACTGAAAGGCCTTCTGATGGGCCAGCCGGGCGGCCACCGTGGCCTGGATGTCCGCATTGGGCTGCATGCCGGGCGGCAGGTCCGAGAGCGGCCGGCCCACCAGGTCGGCCAGCGTGCAGTGGCAGTGCGCCAGAAAACCGGCATTGGCCCAGGTGATGCGGCCCTGCGGGTCGGCCAATAGAATACCGGCGCAGAGGCCCTGCACCTGCCCCAGGAATTCGCCGGGGTTGCCCACCCCCGGCGGAATGGGGGCCATGACGGCGGCCAGCTGAGCACGCAATTCAACGATTTCGGCACCGCGCTGGTGCAGCGCGTGCTCGAGCATGGCACGGGTCGGCTTGGGAGGCATGGGCACTGTACAGAGAAATGGAAACGCCGGCCGGCTATACTTCGCCGTCCTGTATCATCTTATAAATCGTAGACTTGCCCACGTCCAGCGTTTGGGACACCTGCGGCACATTGCCGTCATACTTGTCGAGGTAGTGCCGCACAATGGCGCAGGTGTAGGCCCGCAGGGTTTTCTCCGAGCTCAGGAAATTGGTGTCGCGCCCGGCCGGGGCAAACATGACGTCGGCGGGCAGAATTTCCGGGCCGTTGCTGAGCACAGCGGCCAGCTCCACAATGGTTTTCAGCTCGCGCACGTTGCCGGGGTAGTCGTAGGCCTGCAGCTTGTCCAGCGTATCCTGGGCCAGCACCAGGGCGGGCTTGCCGTACTCCTGGCAAAACTCGTCCACGAAGTATTTGGCCAGGTACAATGTGTCCTGGCCGCGCTCGCGCAGGGGCGGCAGCAGCAGCGGCAGCCCCATGATGCGGTAGTACAGGTCTTCACGGAAAGTGCCTTTCTGCACCTCGTCGGCCAGGTTTTTGTGCGTGGCCGTGATGAGGCGCACGTCGAGCCGGATGCGTTCGTTGCCGCCCACGCGCTGCAATTCGCGCTCCTGCAATACCCGCAGCAGCTTGGACTGGATGGCGGGGTTCAAATCCCCGATTTCGTCCAGGAACAGGGTGCCGCCGTTGGCCTCCTCAAACTTGCCGATTTTGCGGGCCACCGCGCTGGTGAAAGCGCCTTTCTCGTGCCCAAACAGCTCGCTTTCCAGCAGCTCGGTGGGAATGGCGGCCATGTTCACGGCCACAAACGGCTTGCGGTACCGCCCCGAATTCATGTGAATAGCCTTGGCCACCAACTCCTTGCCCGTGCCCGTTTCGCCGGTTATCGACACGTTGACGGGGGTTTGGGCGGCCTTCTCCATCAGCCCAAAAATGCGCTTGATGGCCGGGCTGTTGCCCTTCATGATTTTGCTGAAGTCGTACTTGGCCTGGAGCTGGCTTTCGAGGCTTTTCACCCGCTGGCGCAGGCCGGTGGTCTCGCGCAGCTTCTGGATGGCATTCCAGAGAAAATCCTTGGTGTTGTCGTCCTTCACCAGGTAGTCGGAAGCACCCATCTTGAGCAGCCGCACGGCCGTCGTAATCTTGTCCTGGGCGCTGATGACGATGACCGGCACCTCGGGCCAGCGCTGCCGCAACGTGCTCAACAGCTTGTCGCCGCTGATATCGGGCAGCGAAAAGTCGATGGTCACCACATCGGGCAGCAAGTGCATGTTGTCCAGGCATTCCTGGCCCGACGTCCACAGGTGCACGGTGTTTTCCGGGTTGAGGGAAAGGTGATAATGCAGTAATTGCCCATACCAAGGGTCATCTTCCACGATGAAGATGATGAAAGGGATGCCCATATTTCTATTCACCGGCTCGGTAATGCGAGGCAATGCGCCTTCAGGACTGGTGAGCTGCGGTAAGGGCTGGCCAGCTGGGCCGAAGCCCACTGGCCCCTTTGGTGGACCAGTACAGGTAAGAGGTTGAATTTAAGTAAATAGCAAATGGCAAACTCCTTAATTGCAGGAATTAAGTTTTTACAAATTGCTTAATAACAAAGATACTTAAATTTACCTCATCACTCGTTTAACATCTCGTTTTAGTCGATATAATCCTGTAATTACACGATGAAAAAAATTTTTGATTCATTGCCCTAAGCCAGGATGGGCGGCATCAGTCCCTTGGCCAGTGAAGCCGCACCCAATGCGGCGGAGAAGCGAACGCCTGTAAAAAGCCGGCCTTCGAGGCACGGATGACCGGGCCCTCAGGCCTCTTCGTCGTAAAACATCTTGAGGGCGGCGTACTGGCCTAACTGGTTCGCCACCAGGTCGGCGGGCGGCAGCTGGCTGATTTGGGAGTGCAGGCCGCGCTTGGCGTTCCGGCTTACCATGCCCGATACTTTGAGGATGAGGTAATTGTACTTGCGGGCGATGACGGCCCAGTTGTAGCGGCGGTTGGCCACACTTTGCATCTGCTGGCCCAGCTCCAGCCAGGTCACCATGCTGGTGTCTTTGATTTGCTGCATCAGCTCCGCTTTGGTGGCGAAGTAGATGGCCTTATTTTCCGTGGTGGCCTTGTTGAACGAGGCGTGGAAGGCCAGCACCGGCCGGCCCAGGCTCATGGCCTCCACCAGCGAGGGATTGGTGCCGCCGGCGCTGTGGCCGTGCACGTACACGGCGCAGTTGCTGCGCAGCATGTCGAGCTGCTCCTGGTTGTAGATGGGGTCGAGCAGGTGCAGGTTGGGGAAGGCCCCGTTGCCGTATTGGGCGTAAATGCGGCGGCCGTAGGGACTGTTTTTCCAGTTGCCCACGATGACGAAGGTGTAGCTCGGCAATTCCGAAAAGGCCTCCAGCACCATACTCACGTTGTTTTCGGGCTCGATGCGGCACACCTTGAAGGCGTAGGGCTGGGCCAGGAACGGATACTGCGCCCGGGCTTCGTCGGTGATGGGCTGCGGGCGGGCGTGGTCGCCGCCGTACTCAATGACGCGGCTCTGGGTGCTGTAGGCGCGGGCCGTGTAGTTCTGAATGGCGTCGTTGTCGGAAATATCGGCGTGGGAATACTTCACCGCCAGGTTCTCGGACCAGCGCAGAAACCGCTTGGCAAAAGGGCTCCACTTCTCGCGCCGCCACTCGATGCCATCAATGGAAACAATGATTTTCTTGTTGGTGAACCAGCGCACAAAAGGCAGTATAAAGGCCCCCGGCACGCCCAGCACCAGCAGCACATCGGCAAAAAACACGGCATGCAGAATGGACAGACAATCGTATATTATGCTTTGCATACCATTGGCCCGCAAGGGCAGGTACACCAGCTTAGCGCCCTCGTAGTGCGAGCGGCGCTCGGCCTTGGGGTAGGTTTTGCCGCTGCAATACACCGTCAGGTCGTGTTGCTCGTGCAGGTACTTGACGAGGTAGGCCGTCAGGGTTTCGAAACCGCCGTAGCAGGCCGGCAGCCCCACAGTGCCGATAATGGCAACTTTCTTATGCGTGTTGGTGGACATCAGTAAAATTCGAACGGAGGGTGCGGGGAAAGGACTTGCTTTTGGCAATGAGTAGTCGGGGTAGTGCGGCGGCGGTCAGGCTTCTGCCAACTCGCCCAGCGCCACGGGCACCAGCGGCAAGTGCGCGGCCACGGGCTGCCCGGCCCGGAACGTGGCGAGCACCTGCCCGGCAAAGCAGCCCGGGGCGAAGGCGGCGGCCCGCTGCCGGGCGGCGGTGGCCATGCGGACGTAGCAGGCGCTGTTGTTGGCCAGCAGCCCAAGGGCCTGCTGCAAGGCCGGCAGGTTGCGGCCATTGATGGCAAAACCGGTATGGGTGTGCACGTTCACTTCGGCCACGCCGCCCACGGGGGGCACAATCACGGGCCGGCCGTAGCTCATGGCCTCCAGAACGGTCATGCCGAAGGTTTCGACCCATTCGTCGGGCCGCGAGAGGTTCACGACCACGGCAGCGCGGTGGTAGTGTGGGTGCATATCGTGCGCCGCTGGAAAAAGCGTGAGGTTGTTCGGCACGGCTACCTTGTCCTGGTAGCGGGCCACGGCGGCGGGCGTGGCGTTCAGCACCAGCTCAAACAGCAGCTCGGGCATGGTGCGGGCCAGGGCAATGAATTCGGGAACACCCTTGTAATCGCGCAACGAGCAGGCCATGAGCACCACGAAAGGCTCGGGGCTGCGGCGCGGCAAGGGCGTCCGGCTGGCGGTGGCCATGAAAGCGGGGGCCAGGGAATTGTACACGACCGCCTGCCGGGCCACCGGCAGCGCCAGCGCCGTGCGCACATGCTCCGACACGTACAGCACCTGGTGCGCCGTGCGGCTGGCCACCGCGCACAGCACCCGTCGCAGTAGCGCCGGCCGCAGCGACACCTCGTGCAGGTGGTACACCACCCGCGCGCCCCGGCAGCGGGCCGCCAGCGCCGCCCCGGCCGGCAGCAGGGTATTCACATACACGGTGCTGTCGGCGGTGGTCATCTTCAGCACCTTCCAGAACAAGAGCAATTGTATCAGCACAAAGTTGAGCAGCGTGCGCCACGCACTGGCCGACCAGTGGTAGGCCAGTGCGTGGGTGGTCACGCCGGGCAGGTCGCTGAGGAAACCCGGCGCGCCGGGCGTGGCCGTGAGCAGGTCGATGGCGTAGCCGGCATCGGCCAGCACTTCGAGCGACTGGCGCAGTACCAGCGGGCTCCCGCTGCGGTCGTTGAGCAGGTGAACGGCGAGAATATGCGGCTTTTTCATGCGGCCAGAATTTGTTGGTACACGCGGTGGAGCTGGTGGCCGCGCCGCTCCCAGGTGTGATGCTGCGCGACGTGGCGGCGGGCCAGCGCTGCCTCGGCCGCTTGCAGCGTGGGTGAATTGTGCAGGCGCATGAGCTGCGCGGCAAAGTCCCCGACATTGGCCTCGAAGGAGCGGTAAGGGACTTTGAGGATGGAGGCGGCCGGGGTGAGCTCGCCGGGGCCGTCGTTCTGGTAGCAGAGCACGGGCACGCCGTAGCTCATGGCCTCGGCCACCACCATGCCGGCTCCCTCGTGCGAGGGAAAGAAGAACACCGACGCCTGACTATACAGCGTGAGCAGCTCCTCGCGGGCCAGCCAGGGCCGGATTATGGTGCAGTTGGTGAGGTTGCTAGCAGCTATCCATTCTTTCAAGCGGCCTTCCTCCGGGCCGCTGCCGATAAGCAGCAGCCGGGCATCGACCCGGGCCGCCGCGGGCAGGGCGTGGTAGAATTTGGCGAAGGCCAGGATGACCATATCGAACCCCTTGAGCGGCACCATGCGGGCCGCAATCATGGCCGTGAAGCCGGGTTTGATGGTTGTTTCTGCCGTCAGTTCAGGCGGCGCAGCCGGCAGGTCGACAGCCACCGAGGGCACGATTTCAAAGTCAGCAGCGGGGCGCCCCAGGCGGCGGCCGGCGGCCGAGTTCATGCACAGCACGCGGCGGGCAGCGCGGCGCGTCACCCACAAAAAAGGGTCGAGGCTCCAGAAAAAGTGCTTCAGGCTGCCAATGAGGCGGTCTTTGCAGAAAGCTACCGTCCCGTAGCGGGCCAAATGGCTGGCCGGGATGGGCGGGTGGTGCCCGATGGGACCCCAGACCAGCGGCCGGCCCAGCAGCCAGAGGAAGCTGGGCGTCCAGTCGTTGTGGAAGTTCAGGTTGTGGACCAAATCCACGGCCGGGCGGCGGGCGCGCAGCCACAGGGCCAGGCCCAACTGCCACATGTAGAAGTAGATGAGCGAGAGCAACGGGCCTTTTTTCCACCAGCGCGTCCAGGCCGGCAGGTCGAAGTAAAGAAACTCGACGCGGGCCGCCTGGGCGGCCACGGCGGGGTTTTCGGCCAGGTAGCGCACGATGTGCGGACCGTTGTTGCGGCGCGTCACGGCCACCACCTTCTGGAAGCGGGCGGCCTGGAGGATGAAATTCCAGCCCATGCCGTCTTCCGAGCCTTTGTAGGGATTGACGGCGTAGGCGGTGATTAACACTGTTTTCATGCGAATTCTTTGACTAATTCTTCGGCTGTTTCGGCTGGTTCGCGGTAGGCGATGATGCGGGCCGGCACGCCCGCCACCACGCAGCCTGCCGGAATTGAGCGCGTGACCACGGCTCCCGCCGCCACCACGCAGCCCTCGCCGATACTCACGCCGTCGAGCACGGTTACTTTGCTGCCAATCCAGCAGTTAGCCCCGATGCTGATGCCCTTGCGCACCACGCCTTGCAGACGAATGGGAGCCTCGAAATCACCATGCAGGTGGTTTTCGGGGTGGCAGCTGAAATACTGGCCGATGATGCAATCATCGCCGATGCTCAGGCCGCCGCCGCCGCCCAGGTAGGCAAATTCGCCGATGCCCACCCGGCTGCCCAGCCGGATAAACCGGCCCGGCTCGCTCAGCGAAGTCGAGACAATAACCTGGCTGAAAGCGCCAATGCTCACGTTGTCGCCCATCGTCAGCCCCTCGGTGCCGAGGCCGCTGAAACGCACCTGGTCGCCCGTTTTCAGCCACTTCCCAAAGCGAATGAGGCTCAGGTATTGAAACCGGACGCCCTGGCCCAGCATGGCCCCGCCCGAGGCCCGGCCCCGCAGCCACAGCCGGCCGCCGCGCAGCAGGCTCAGGGCCGTTTGGGCGCCGAAGCCCAGCAGCACGCCGGGGCTCACGCTGGGGTGCAGGGCAAAGTGCGGGTTGCGCCGGCGCACCCATTTTTCGAGGATAGATTTCATGATTTCCGGTTAGATTTCCTGCTGGATGTATTGGCCAATCAGGGCCAGCGTGGTGTCCAGGTCCTGGTTTTCGATGGGCACGTAGCGCGAGTAACGGTAGCGGGCCCCGAGCTGCCTAAACAGCGTTTTGTACTGCTGCGTGAGCTGGGTAATGGTGCTGGCCGAGAGCTCCTGCTTGCGGCGCAAAATCTCCTGCGGGTCGGCGTAGAGGAAGAAGTTGAGCCGGGGCTTGTTGACGAAGGCATACAGCGCCTGGGTGAGGCGGACGGGCAGGTCGATGTTGCTGCGCCGGCCGTCATTGATGAAGTCGAAATAGTACCGGTCATAGAGCACGACATGGCCGCGCCGGGTGTGTTTTAGCCATATAACTGCCTGACCAAAAACATAATCCACATAATAGTAAGCGAAGCGGGCCAGCGACGAGCCCAGGCTGTAGTTCTGCCCTTGGCGGGGCAGGTTCTGCACGCTGCGCGCCTCGGCACCCCGCTTGCCATACTTCCAGGCGCTGATGATGGGCAGCACCGACGGCCGGTGGCGGATGACCACCACGCGCTTGCGCCACTTCTTTTCAAGCCGCTCCTTCACGTGCTCAATCACCGTGGATTTGCCCGCGCCATCGACCCCGCTGAAGGTGATGACGAGGCCGCCCGGCCGGCCAAACTCGGCCGCCGTGCTCAGCAGGTAGCGCAGGCCGCGGGCCCAGCGGTCGAGCTGGCCATTGGCCGGGACCTGGCGCAGGGTATAGGCCAGGTGCTCGGCTTTGGCCGGTATGTACACGCTGGCCTCGGCCAGGCTGTGGAAGGTGAGGCCATAGGCGGTGGTGAGGTGGGCCAGCAGCTCGGCTTGCTTCGCGGTGGGCAGCTGCTGAAAGTGCCGCAAATGGCTCAGCGGCAGGTTACTCTGATTGAGCCAGTAAAATAGCCAGGTATACACAAAATCATCGAGCAGCGCGGGCACGGGCACGCCGGCCACCGCCCGCTCGGCCTGGTTTAGCACGGCCCCGGCATCGAGCAGGCGCAAATCCGTGCGCTCCAGCTGGTGCAGCAGGTCGACGGACAGCAGCGAGCCGTCCTGAAACAGGCAATCGACGGACTGCATGTGCGCGGCCGGCCGCAGCACCGCCGATTGCGCCAGCGGGTAATAGCGCAGGAAGTGGACGCCGGCCGTCACGTCAGCTTCGTCCAGCAGCAGGTCGAGGTCCGAAGTGGGGGCGGGATAGTAGGCGTTGGCGGCGCGGGGCTTGAGCACCACGCCGGGCTGGGCCAGCAATTGTACGTAGTCGAGCAGGTCGAAAATGGCCAGCTGGCGGTGCTCCATCGCGGGAGCCAGTTCCAGGGTGAGCAGGGCATTCCAGCCATTCAGCAGCCAGGTTACCTGCGGGTGCCAGGCCGTCTGGGCGTGGTAGAGCAGCGCGCCGGTAGCCACCTGGTGCAGCAGATAGAGCTGCCAGGCCACGGCCAGCTCGGCCGCCGGCACCGTTGTGAAGTGCTCCTGGGCCGTGGCCAGCGCCTGCGTCCGGATATCGACCGCCGACCGGCGCGTGGTGAGCAGGGCCTGCTGCACTTCGAAGTGAAACAGGTCGTAGAGCAGCGAGGCTTCGGGCAGGGCCAGTTCCAGGTCGTAGATGGCCAGCTTTTCGGGTCCCAGCCAGCAGTTCCAGGGCGTGAAGTCGCCGTGGGCAAAGCCGACCGAAATTTCCTGGTTGGGGTCGAGGGTTGCGAGCAGGTGTTGCAGCTTGGTGCGCAGGCCGAAGGGCACCCGCGTTTCGTCCAGCTCCTGCAATTCGGCCACTTGCTCGGTGATGCTTTCCCAGCAGTTGCTGGCGGCCAGGGGCTGCCGCGTGCTGGTGGCGGCCAGCAGCTCATTGAGGCAGCTGGCGTGGGCCGGGCCGAAGCGGGTGGCGCGCCGGGCACCGGGCACCTTCACGCTGCTTTGCAGCAGGTGGCCGGGCTCGTAATCGAGCACGCGGGGCAGGTCGAACTCGGTGAAGCCGCGCTGGTTCAGGTCGCGTAGCGTGGTGGCTTCGGCCTGCACTTTTTCGGCCGCGACGGGGCCCAGCGGCAGCTTGGCAAACACCAGCTGGCCGGGGGCCAGCACGTAGCAGCACACCGCCTTGCGGTTGGGGCCGGGCGTGCCGGTAAACAAGGCAAAATCGGCCCGGGGCCACACTTGCTGGCCCGTGGGGGCAAAGCTCCCCGGCAACCGCCGGAAAAACACGCCCTGCAACCGGCAGAAAAACACCAGCCGCACGAAGGCACTAAACAGCTCCGCCCTGGGCGACGCCGCATTGTACAGCTCCAGGAACAGGGGCTGCCGCAGGGTAGTCGGCCACAGCCAGCGCAGGCTGCCGTCGGGGTTGTGGCAGCCCCGCAGGCGCACCCCGCCAGTGGTTACCGGAGCGTAGCCCAGGCGGCCCAGCAGAGCGGGCAAATCGGCTGGGTCAGTAATGTGGGCGGCAGCGGATAGCGAATTAGTCATGCCGGCCCCAAGGCTAATCGGGTGCCAAAGAACATGCGGTTTTTATTATTTTGAAAGTCAATGCATTAGCAATATTATTATTGGCCACTACTCCACCCGGTGGATTGGGTTTCCAGCATCTGGAGTGGTAGTCTGCCTCTCTTCTATTGCAACATAGCAGGACGTGAGAGGCCTGGCTGACGATGGCGGGCTTCGTGAAGTAGTTGGTGGAACGCCTCAAAGCAGAGTAGGGAGCACCCGGATAGCGGCGGCTTTTTACCGGTCGGCAGCTTATAGCTAACCCACGTTGCGGAGGATGCGGGTGAGCCCCAGCAGGGCGACATATCGGTAGTCCGCATCCCCGTACCGCTCGTGCGGGTTTCCGTCGGGGAAGCGGACTACAAAGTCCGTGCTCCATCTGCCCATGTGAATGGGCCAGCCGGGAGCAAAACCAAAATGGGTGGTACCGGAAGCCAGTGAGCCAATTGCTCTGGCTCCAGATGCTGGATGCTTACTCTATACGGTGGAGCAAGCGGGGTTCAAAATTCTGATTTAGTTGTTGATTACCAAGAAGTTAAAAAATATTCTTCTTTTGGCACCCGGTTGGCCTTAGGGCCGGCAGCACAGGCCCGTTGCTTCAGCCTGCGGCATGTTTCGGCGGCCCGCCCACAAGTACTTATCTCCCGATATATCAGCCCTCACAACTACAAACGAACATGCAACCCCAGGCCTACTCCCAAACCGCTCCCGTGAACATTGGGCACCTCATCGCCGCGGAGATAGTGCCTCTGGCGGCGCGGCCGCCATACGATTTTTCCGGCCTGGGCAAGCTGGCCAAAGATGCCGGGTTCGTGCGGGAGATGCAGCAGATGTTCATCGACCAGGTGCCTGTGCAGATTGCGCAGCTCAAAGCCACCATCGAAGTAGAGGACTGGGTGACCATTGCCCACCAGGCCCACAGCCTGAAATCCACCTTCGGCAACCTGCGCATTGAGCCCAGTGCCGGCCTCTTGAAAGAGATGGAAAACATTGCCTTTCAGCACCGCGACAAGCTGGAGCTGCTGGCTATTCTGCAGGTGGTGGCCACCACGACCGAGGTGGTGGTCCGGCTTTTTGAACAGGAGCTGAGCCTGGCAGCCTGACCCGATGGAACAGCAAAACATTATTATGCTGTGCCAGCAGGACTGGGACCTGAAGCCGGGTACCAACGCCCGCAACCTGGCGCGGGAGTTTGCCAAGCACAACCGGGTGCTGTACGTCAACCTGCCATTGGACGTTAGCACATTGGTGGCGGGGTTTCGGCGGCCGGAGGTGCGCCAGCGCTTCCGGGTGCTGCTGGGCTGGGCGCAAGGGCTCACCTACGTCGAGCCCAACGTGTGGCTGTGCACGCCCGGTTGCCTGGCGCTGTCCATCAACCTGCTGACTTCGCCCCGCCTGTTTGCGGTATTTAATAAGCTGAATGCGTGGCTGCTGGCGCGCAGTATTCGAAAAGCCGCCCGCACCCTGGGCTTCGGTGCACCCTACCTGTTGCAGGACGGCCTCATCTTCCCGGGTACCGAATTGAAGCGGCTGCTCAAGCCCCGCAAATTCATTTATTACCTGCGCGATTACATGGTGACGGTGCCGTATTTCCGGCGGCACGGGCCTCGGGCGGAGGCGCTGCTGTTGCAGCAGGCCGACGTGGTGGCCAATTCGGCCTCCCTGACCGACTACGCCCGGCAGGCAAACCCGCACAGCCACGACATTGGCCAGGGCTGCGTATTGGCCCTTTATCAGGCCGAAACTCCGCACGAAGTGCCCGCCGACCTGGCCGCCGTGCCGATGCCGCGCATCGGCTACACCGGGTTCCTCACCACTGTGCGGCTCGACCTGGGATTGCTGCTCATGCTGGCCCGCAAGCGCCCCGACTACCACCTCGTGCTGGTGGGCCCCGAAGATGCGGATTTCCGGCAAAGTGCCCTTCACGGGCTGCCCAATGTGCATTTTCTGGGCAACAAAACGCCCGCGCAGCTGCCGGCCTACGTGCAGCATTTCGATGTATGCATCAATCCGCAGGCCGTCAACGACGTGACGCAGGGCAATTACCCGCTCAAAATCGACGAGTACCTGGCCATGGGCCGGCCCGTGGTGGCCACCCGCACCCGCACCATGGAAGTATTTGCGGACTACGCCTACCTCGCCGGCAACCAGTACGAATGGCTGGCCCAGCTGGCCCAGGTACTGGTGGCGCCCGACCCCGAGCGCGCCGCCCGCGGCGTGGCCCTGGCCCAAAGCCACACCTGGGCGGCCAGCGTGGCCAAGCTCTACGCCGCCGTGCGGGCCGTCAGTCAAGCCCCGGCGGCGCGGCTGGTTTTAGCCCACTAATTAGCCCTTTCATAACGCTATTTATCCCCCTCCCCTATTCTATGCCGCGCAAAATCAGAGTTTTAGAAACCATCCGCCAAGGGCAGATTGGGGGCGGTGAAACGCACGTCCTGGACCTGGTGCAGGCCCTGGACAAAACGCGGTTCGAGCCCGTTGTGCTGTCGTTCACGCCCGGCCCCATGATTGACCGGCTGATGGCGATGGGCGTCAAAACCCACGTCATCCACACCGAGCGCCCCTTCAACATCACCACCTGGCAGCGGGTGAAACGGCTGCTGCGCGATGAGCAGATTGACATTGTGCACGCCCACGGCACGCGGGCCCACTCCAACATGTTCTGGGCAGCCCGGCAGCTGGGCCTGCCCATCATCTACACGGTGCACGGCTGGTCCTTTCACCTCGACCAGGCACCCCTGGCCCGCAAAGCCAACCAATTGGCCGAAAAGCTGCTGATGGCGCAGGCGGGAGCCACCATCTGTGTATCCGAAAGCAACCGGCGCGACGGTCTGAAATTCAGCAAGATGAGCCGCGCCGTGGTCATCAAAAACGGCATCAACCTGCAACGCTTCAACCCCAGCCTGCACACCTACAACGTGCGGGCCGAGCTGGACATTGCCGCCGACGTGGTGCTGGTGGGCTACATCGCCCGCATGACGGCCCAGAAGGACCCTTTCACCATGCTGCGGGCCGTGGCGGCCCTGCCGGCGGGGCTCAACGTGAAGTTTTTGGTGGTGGGCAATGGCGATTTGAAGGCCGATGCGCAGCAGCTGGCCCGGCAGCTGGGCATTGAAGCCAAGGTCATTTTCACCGACTTCCGCCAGGACATTCCCGACGTACTGCAGGCGCTGGACATCTTCTGCCTACCCTCGCTCTGGGAAGGCATGCCCATTGGCATTCTGGAAGCCATGGCCATGGGCAAGCCGGTCATTGCCAGTAACATCGAAGCCACCAAGGAAATCATTGAGCACGGCCTCAACGGGCTCCTCGTGCCCATCAAAGACCCCGCAAAGCTGGCCGCCGCCATCCAGCAGCTGGCAGCCAGCCAGGAGCTGCGCCGCTCGCTGGGCGCACGCGCCTACCAAACCATCCAAGCCGGCTTCACCGCCGAGGCCATGACCCGGCAAGTCGAGCAGCTCTACCTCCAGCAGGTGCCAAGCAGCACGCTGGTACCCCAGAACCAGAACCTTCGCCCGGTATTCAATCTAACCGTCGAATACAATTGAAAGCCGCTGGCAGACTGACCGATACTCGATTTTTTTAAATCTCTAAACGCATGGAAAAAATCTTACTGGCAGTCGAGACGAGCCTACTATTCAACTCATTCTGAAGCGCTACTTTGAGGATGAGTACCTGGTGGCACCGCAGCCCAACGGCCAGGAGGCGATGCGGTGGCTGGACGACGGCAATGACGTGGACGCCATTGTGGCCGACTACGAAATGCCCGTCATGAACGGCCCGGCCTCCATCAAGCCGTTGCGCACCAGCGTCTTGCACCGCCATACGCCCCTCATCATGCTCTCGGGCAAGGAAGAAAGCAGCAGCAAAATCCAGCGCCTGCGCCACGGCGCCGACGACTATATGGTGAAGCCTTTCGACCCGGAGGAGTTGGACCTGTGCCTGAAAAACATGATGCGCAAGCTCAGTTTTTAAGCTCCTTTTTAAGCAGCTCCCACAACGATGAAAAAGGCCAAAAAGACCGTCGTTTACCTCTCGGCCGATGCTGCGGAAGCGGCCCGGTTCCAGCAGACCTACGCCGATGACCTGGCGGTGCTGCACATCGACAGTGCCGCCCGGATGGTGGCCCTGTGCCAGCGGCCCGAACGCGCTTTTGAGGCCATCATCGACGCCGCGCCCCTCACCTCCCGGCTGGGCCTGGAACTGATGCGGATGCTGAAAAAGGAGCTGGCCGTGGAGTGCCCGGTTTTCTGGCTGGCCAACGCCGAGCTGACCCCAGCCGCCCAGGCGCTGCTGCTGGGCATCGCGGACGTATTGCCCCAGCATATGGCCCGCAAGGAGCTGCTGGCGCGCATTTACTTCGTGAACCGGCCCGCCGCGCCCGAAGCGGCGAGCCAGTACACGTTCCGCAAAACGCCGGGCAAGCGGGTCTTCGACATCGTGTGCGCCACGGCGGCGTTGGTGCTGCTGTCGCCACTGCTGCTGGTGGTGGCCGCGCTGGTGCGGCTCGAATCCAGGGGGCCGGTTTTTTACTTCTCGTACCGGGTGGGCACTGGCTATAAGGTATTCAAATTCTGGAAGTTTCGCTCGATGCGGCCCGACGCCGACAAGCTCCTGGCCTCGATGAAAAAGCTGAACCAGTACGCGACGCCCCCCACCGCCGCGCCGGCCGTGGTGGCGGGGCTGTGCGCGACCTGCGCGCTCGGAGGCACGGGCCGGTGCCAAAGCCTGCTCTTCGATGAAAAGGGCGCGGAGGTTTGCGAGAAGCAGTACTGGCTCGATAAAAAGGCACAGGGCGGCGCGGCGTTCGTAAAAATTGCCAATGACGCGCGCATCACCCGTGCGGGACATTTTATCCGAAACACCAGCATCGACGAACTGCCACAGCTCTGGAATGTGCTGCGCGGCGACATGGCCATTGTGGGCAACCGCCCGCTGCCGTTGTATGAGGCGGAGAAGCTGATGACGGACCAGTTTGCGGCCCGGTTTATTGCGCCGGCGGGCATCACCGGATTGTGGCAGGTGATGAAGCGCGGCAAGGGCGGCGACATGTCGGAAGACGAGCGCAAAGCCCTTGATAATGAGTACGCCCAGCAGCACTCGCTGCGGAAATGCCTGAAAATCCTGCTGCGCACCATCCCGGCGCTGTTTCAAAAGGAGAACGTATAATGAAGCACCTCGTGCTGCTGTTGCTGGGCCTGCTGGGGCATGCGCTGCCGGGCCGGGGCCAGGCCGCCGCACCGCTACCGGAGGCCTGGCAGGCCATCTTTTTCGAGGCTCCTGCGGTGGCGCTGCCGCTGCTGGCGGCAGCGGCCGTGCAGCACTCGGCCGCGCTGGAGGCCGTCAAAACCGATAAGGACATTACGCACGAAGACCTGCAAATGGCCCGCAAGGCCATTCTGAGCAGCATTCTGCTCTCGAACAACTTCGGCTATGGCAACATTGCCAGCGTGACGGTGGCCGACCAAAGGCTGCTGCCCAACGCCGGCACCACCTCGTCGCAAACGCACTATTCCACGGCCATCAACCTGAACCTGCCGCTGGACCGGCTCCTAAACCGGCGCAACCAAATCAACCGGCAGCAGTTGCAATACCAGAAGCTGGAGCACTTGCGGCAGGCCCAGGAAGACCGCCTGCGCCAGTCTATCATCGACCTGTACCAGACCGTGCTACTCAACTATAATACACTGTCTATGAGTTAACAATCCTACTATAATGCCCAGGTAAATTACCAGCTGGCCGAGAAGCAATTCAAAGCCGGCGAAATGCTGCTTAAATCCTACGCTTCGGAAACCACCATTTACACGGGCATTGCCTCGGGCTACTCGCTCACGGGCAACTCGGAGAGCGACTATTTCCGGACCAGCAACGCCTTCGACAACCTGCTGTCACTCATAAAATCGCGGGAAACCAGGGAGCAGGCCGCCTGCAACTGAAAGAGCTGGACCCCATGCTGTTGAACTGGGCTTCGCTCGCGCGGATGCGGGTTTTGCTGCCGGTCGCGCTGCTCTAGCAGCTCACCGGCCCCACGCTGGCCGCCGAAACCGTGCTGGCCATCCGCACCACGCTCAACGACCATTATGCCCAGCTCAGTTCGGTGGACGGCATTCCCAGCAAGGGCCTGCTCGATGAATGGGTGAAAAACATGCTGGAAGCCACCGAAAACAAGGTCAAGCTGGAGGTGATGGGCCGCCGCAAGGGCGAGTTTATGGCAGAATACCACAAAATGGCGCCCCTCGGGGCCATGCTCAAGCGCATCGAGCGGGAAATCGACCTGACCCAGAAAACCTATTTCGCGCTGCTCACCAGCCTCAACGACAGCAAGGCCTCGCAGCAAAACAACGAGCTGACCACCAACCTCAAAATCGTAGCGCCGCCGTTTCTGCCCTCGCAGGCCAGGGGCGGCAAGCGCCTGGTGCTGGTAGCGGGCGGGGCGTTTGGCGGCTTTTTCTTCGTGGCGGCCACGCTGCTGGGGATGGGGTTGCTGGATAAATCGCTGCGGATGCCCTCGGTGGCGCAGCAGCAAACCGGCCTGCCGGTGCTGGGCCTGCTGCCGGCCATCGACCCCAAAAAGTATGATACCAACGGCTACCACCAACGCAGCGTTGAGCATCTGGCGCGGCAGGTGCTGCGCAGAGTGAGCGCCGACGCCACCGCCCGGCCCTACGTGGTGGGCGTGGTGAGCCCCCTGCGCCAGGAGGGCAAAACCACGCTGGTGCAGGCCCTGGCCCAACGCGGCAACGATATCGGCCTGCCCACGCTGGCCCTGTACCCGGCGGGCAGCACCGGCATTTCGGCCAGCGCCGATGCGATGTTTTACGACGCCGATGCCGCCACCCGGCACCGCACCACGCTCGACGAGCTGACCCGGCACCGCGCCGCGCAGGCCCGGCTGGTGCTCATCGAGTTGCCGGCTTTGCTCGAAGCCACTTACCCCGTCACCCTGCTGCCGCAGCTCCAGCCGGTGCTGCTCACACTCAGGGCCAGCCGCGCCTGGCAGCCCACCGACCAGCAGGCCGTGGCCGATATCCGCGCCGCCACCGCCGCGCCGGTCGAAATCGTGCTCTGCGGCGTGGCCCGCTACGACAGCACGGCCCTGATTATTTCCGCAACTGGCTGAAAAAAGGCCGTCATGCTTCCCCCCAAAAATCCCCTCCTCAATCCCTGCTCATGCAGCCCCTCGTTTCCATCATCACCGTCAACTACAACCATCCCGGCATCACCTGCGAGATGCTGGCCTCGCTGCGGTTGCTGACCTACCCCAACTACGAGGTAATTGTGGTCGATAACGGCTCGCCCACCGAAGACCCAGCGCCCATTGCCGCGCAGTTTCCCGAGGTGCGGCTTATTCGTTCCAAAGAAAACCGGGGCTCCGCAGGCGGCAATAATCTGGGCGTGGCGGCGGCCCGGGGCGAGTACGTTTTCTTCCTCAACAACGACACCGAAGTGGCCCCCGACCTGCTGGAACCGCTGGTTGCCCTTCGCTATTCCTCCATTCCCAACCAACCTAATGGGCGTAATTCTTACCCAAGCCAGCCCGGCCGCAAGCCCGGCTGAACCGCAAAACGGCAGCTTTGCCAGCCGCGTCGGCGCCGCTTTGCCCGCCTCACGTGGGGCTCCGACGAGTCTCTGATTCACACCATTCTGTATAATTCGCCGCTCCGCCCCACCATCGTCAACGACAACCTGCGCTACATCGACTGGGCGGGCGGCGGTCCCAGCCCGGCACCCTCCCCCGCGCCGACCTGCCGGCCTTGCTGGCCTTGCTGGCCTCGCCCAAGCTCTGGGCCCGCAAGGTTGAGGTGAGTGCGGACGCAGCCGTGCTGGAGGCGCTGGATGCAGCCCACCGCAGCGCGGGGCCGGTGGCGGCCGAGCCAGCCACCAGCCCCGCGCTGCGGCAACGAGTTTAAGCTGAAGGACTGTTCTTTGCCTTGTCGTTCTGCTTTCCCTCCTGCCGATGCCTTTTACCTTGTTTCATGTGGCGGCGGTGCTGCCGCTGCTGCGCAACCGCAAAACCTGGTTTTCGGCTACGGGGCTGATTATCGGCAGCATTGCCCCCGATTTTGAAAAGTTTCTGCGGCTGGGATTGCACAATCGGCACAGCCATACCTGGGCCAGTATTCTGTATTTCAGCTGCCCCGTTTCGCTGGGGCTGGCGTTTCTGTTTCATTGGGTGGTGCGCGACCCACTGATTGCGCACCTGCCCCGGTTCCTGCGGCAGCGGCTGGCGCGGTTTCGGGGCGTGGAATGGGGCCGGTACTTCCGCCGGCACTACGGGGTGGTGGTGCTGAGCATCATCACCGGGGCCGCAACGCACCTTGTCTGGGACAGCTTCACGCACCGCCAAGGCCAGCTGGTGCCGCATTTTCCGTGGCTGAAAGCGCGCCTGCCCATCGGGCCGTTTGCCCCGGCGGTGTTCGTGGTGCTGGCGGTCTTGACTTCCACCCTCGGGGCCGGGCTGCTGCTGCGGTTTGTGTGGCGGCTGCCCCAAACGGCGGTGGCCGCCGCGCCGGCCGGGGCCATTGGGCGCTACTGGCGGCTGGCCAGCAGCACGGCCCTCACGCTGCTGCTGGTGCGCCTGTGCTGGCCAGGTTTGCCCTCGACGATTTTGAAACGCTCGTTACCGCGCTGTCAGCGGCCATGCTGGGGGTGGTGGCGGCTTCCGGGTATTCCCGCCTAAGCCAAACTGCCCGCCCGAGCGGTGCCGGGTAGCCTGACAGCCCCGGCCGGTTTACTGCCGCCCGCTCCGCTCGCAATACCGCTCACTTATTTCTTGCTGGCCGCCAGCTCGATGGCCGTGGTGTAGGTGCTGGCTTTTCCGAAGGACTGGCTGATTTCGTCCACGGCGGCGCGGCTGCTCAGGCGCTTGGGCTTGGTGTTGAGGAAGGCACCGTCTTCGCCCACCAGTATGTAGGTGGGCACGTCCTGCACGGCATAGGCCTGCGCCAGAGCCGAGAGCACGCCGCCGCCGAGGCGCAGCTGCACGCCGGGCAGCTTCTTGGCGGCCACCAGCTGGCGCCAGGCCAGCTCGTTTTCATCCAGCGCAATGTTGATGAAGACAATGTTCCTGCCTTCGAACCGGTGCATCAAATCCTGGGCGTAGGGCAGGTCGCGCAGGCAAAGGCCGTTGGTGGTTTTCCAGAAATTGAGGTACACCAGCTGGCCCACGAAATCGTGCAGGTGCACGGTGTCGCCGGTGGCCGAAGCCAGCGCAAAATCCGGGGCCGGCGCGCCAATGGCAAAGTCCTTGTGCCGGTTAAAATCGGCCAGTAAGCCGGGGTAAAACTGCGTTTTCAGGTCGTAGTTGCGAAAGTCCGCGAGCAGGGCGGCGGCCTGCTTCACGTGTCCGAAACGGAAGGATTGCTGCAGCACGCGGCCCAGAATCACGGCGCGGATGGAGCCGGTCAGCTTCTTGCTGGCCAGCGCGTAGCAGGCAGGGTAGAAGTCGGGGTCGGTGGGCTGGTGGTGGTCCTGGGCCACGGCAAAATGCACGTAGTTGAGCAGAAATTCGTAATACAGCTCGCTCTGCGCGGCGTTGGGCTCGTTGAGCAGGCCGGGCTCCCGCAGAAAGTTGTAGTAGTCGGGGGCCATTTTCAGGCGGCCTTCGGTGTTCACCACTTGCTCGCGCAGGTCCTGGAAAGTCAGCTTGTCGTTGGCGTAGGCGTACACCACTTCGGCGTGGGCATAGTTGTAGAACTCCTGCGTGAAGGACTGCCGGGCCGCGTGGTCGTCCAGAAACTCGAACTCGTGCTTGCGGCGGTACTCCAGGAAGGACAGGAACGGGGCTTCGTAGAGCTGAATGTTATCGGGCAGCACCTGAAACCCGTCGTTCTCCACGAATTGAGCATCGGCTTCCACCAGGTAGGTGTTGGCGTTGGCGGCCTGCTGGCGGTGGCGCTGCTCGTCGGTCAGGTTTGCGCCGTTGCGCAGCTTGGTGGCCAGGCCGGTGGGCACGTCGTTGGCTTTAAATTTCAAGGTGCCCGCCATGTCGCTGCCCTTGAAGCGCACGTCCATATCAGTGCCGGGGTCCAGGAAGAGCGGGGCCACGTCGTCGCCGTACACCAAATCGGCCTTGGTGGGGCCGCTCACCGGCACGGCCAGGCGGAATTCGCCCTTGCTGCTCAAGGCAATGCGGAACAGCTTCTCCGTCGGGTCGAGCGGGTTTTCGCGCAGCGACACAGCCACCGAATCGGTGGTGGCCCCGCTCACCCGGCCGGTGAGCACGGCCAGCCCCACCGCCCCGGGTTTGCCCCCCTGCCCGTAGCTCAGCAGTGGAACAATCACTGCGCAAATGCTCAGCAGCCAACGTTCACGCAAGAGTAAAAATGCTTTCATCAGAAATACTGTTATAAGATGGAAAGGCACGCGGCAAGGAAGGCGTCGGGCCGGCCTCCCACCGAAGAATTGTGCGGAAAACCGAAATGTGGGGCTATCGGAGGTCGGTGGCGGCCGCTTGGGGCGCGGGCTGTATGGTTGTTGCTACCGGCCCCGCGGCCAGCAACAACGGGCGCAGGCGGGTGGCCGCCGTGTCGAGCTGCTGCCGAATCTGGGCCAGGGCCATGCGCAGGGCCAGGGCATCGGACAAGCCGGGGGCGTGGCGCTGCGAATAGCCGTAGTACATGGCCACCTGCACCTTCGCCTGCCCATGGCCTTCGTACTCGCCCAGCACCTTGCCCTGCAAGTCCCGGATTTGCACCTTAGCCGTGAGGGTGGTTTGGTAGGTTTCCAGGGGCAGGCCCAGGAGGCTGGGCGTGAGCATCGTAACGAGCTGAATTATTTGCAGGGCGCGGCCGGTGCGCTTCACCTCGGCCTCGGGCACCTGCAGCAGCGCCGAGCCCAGGCTGGTCATGCTGGTCGGCTCCGCCACATTGCGGTAAATCTCGTTTTGGAACAAGCGCAGCAGGTCATCGTGCGACGTGCCGTCGGTGTTGTTCAGGGCCCCCATTTCTACGGTGGGCTCCAGGGGCGGCAGCCGGTGGGCGTTGACGGCAGAAGGCAGGTGCTGCAGCACGTGGCCGGGAGCGGCGCAGGCCACGGCAGCACCGGCCAGCAAGCCGCAACGAAGGAAGGCAATAATTTTCATGGTAGGCGGGGATAAATCCGAAAGAGCAGTGATTGAGCAGCGCTGGGCTTAATCGGCGCTATCGACTAAAAATCAACTTATTAGTAGCGCAGCAGCTTCCGCAGCTTGTCATACAGTTCGGCTTCTTCGAAGGGCTTGGCCAGGCAGTCGTTCATGCCGGCGGCGCGGTAGCGCTCGTGGTCGGCGTGGAAGGCGTTGGCCGTGAGCGCCAGGATGGGGACGCCGGCCCGCGCCGGCTCGGCATGGGCCCGAATGAGGGCCATGGCGTCCAGGCCGCTCATGCCGGGCATCTGGATGTCCATCAGCACCAGGTCGAAGGGCTGCTGGGCAAACCGGGCCACTCCGCTGGCGCCGTCCACGGCTTCGGTCACCACGATGCCCCACTCCTGCATGGTGCGCCGGGCCACGAAGCGGTTGATGTCGTTGTCCTCCACCAGCAGCACCCGCACGCCGGCCAGCACGCCGGTGTCGAAGGCCTCCGCCACGCTCTCCACGGCTGGTGCCACGGCCCTGGCCAGCGTCAGGCTGAAGGCAAAGGTGCTGCCCACGCCCAGGGCGCTGGCCACCGTCAGCTCGCCGCCCATCTGCTCCACCAGGGCCCGGCTGATGCTCAGGCCCAGGCCCGTGCCCCCAAAGCGCCGCGCCGTATCGGCGTAGGCCTGGGTGAAGCTCTCGAAGATGCGCGCCTGCACTTCCGGGGCCATGCCCAGGCCGGTATCCGTGACGCGGAACCGCACGGTGAGCGTGTCGGCGGTTTGGGCCAGCAGTTCGCCCTTCACTTTCACCCGTCCGCCCGCCGGGGTGAATTTGACGGCGTTGCTCACCAGGTTCAGCATAATCTGGTTGATGCGGTGGGCATCGGCCTGCACCAGCGGAAACGGGCAGGTGGCGCTCAGCGGCGTGCCCTCGAAGTGGAGGCCTTTTTCCAGGGCCTGCAGGGCCAGCGGCTGCAGGGCCTGCGCCACCGAATCGCAGAGATTGAACGATTCCAGATTCAGCTCCAGCTTGCCGGAGGCGATTTTGGCCATGTCGAGCACGTCGTTGAGCACGGCCAGCAGGTGCTGCCCCGAGACGCGAATGATGCGCAGCAGCTCCTGCTGCTCCACGGTCAAAGGGGTTTTAGCCAGCAGGTTGGCCACGCCCAGCACGCCGTTCATGGGCGTGCGGATTTCGTGGCTCATGTTGGCCAGGAAGTTTTCGCGGGCCCGCACGGCGGCCTCGGCGGCCTGCTTGGCGCGCTTCAGCTCTTTGCCGGCCAGCACGCGCTCCGTAATGTCGTGGGTGTGGACGATGATGTAGGGCACCTGGTTGGGCTCTTCTACCCGAAAGCTGCGGTACTGCAGGTAATGCAGCCGCGGGCTGCCGTGCGGGCTCATGCGCTGCACGCCCGTGGCTTCCCGCGCCGTGCTCATGAGCTGGAGGTACTGCTCGAAGGCCGGGATGTCTTCGGGCGGCAGGTTGATGGCCATGCTCTGGCCGAGCAGCTCCTCGACCGGGCGGTTGAGCAGCGCGGTCACCGCCGGGTTCACGGTGAGCACGCGGCCCTGCAAATCATGCGTAAAAATGAACGCCTGGCTGTACGTCATCAGGTCGCGGTACTGCTTTTCGCTGCGCTCCAGGGTTTGCCGGCTCTGCTTCAGGGCCGTGATGTCGGTGCTCACGCCCAGTACGTGCACCGTGCCATCGGGCCGGTGCAGGGGCCCCTTCACGGTATAGAACCAGCGGATGGTGCCATCGAGCAGCGTGTGGGCTTCTTCCGTGGCTATTTCCTGGCCCGTGGCCAGCACCTGCACGTCCACGGCCGCGTACTCGGCCAGCTCCCGGGCCAGCACGCTATCCGGGGCCACGGCGTCGGGCCGGGCCATGCCGGAGCCTGCCATCAGGCCCTGCATGGCCGGGTTCTGAAAGACAAATTGCTGCTTCGTATCCCGCACAAAAATCAGGGCGGGAATGGTATCGAGCACCTGCTGGGTAAACTGCTGCTGCTCGGCAAGCTGCTGGCGCACGGCCTCGCGCTCCGAGATGTCGGCGAAATACAGGTTGACGTAGCCTTCCCGTGGGAACGGCATCACGGCCACGCTGTACACCTGTTCCCTCAGCGCAACTTCGAGCTGGTGCGGGGCTGCCTGGGCCAGGGCAGCGGCGGCGGCACAGCGCAGCTGCTTTTGCAGCCGCACCTGCTCGGCCCGCGTCAGGTGCCGGCCCACGCGCCGGGCCGCCGGGTTGGCGTAGAGCTGCTGCCCGTTGGCCCCGATGCGCACAATGGGGCTGGGGTCCTCTTCGGGAATGCAGGACACGGATTTTAGGGCCGCCCGCAGGTGCTGCTGCTCGCTCACGTCGCGCAGCGCCAGCAGCCAGGTGCCGGCCGGGCCCGCTTCGGCGGCGGGCGGCATCATCTCACAAGCGAGCACGGCCCCTTGGTGGAGCGTCACCAATTCCTGCTGTTCCTGCTGCCGCCAGGGCAATTCGCGCTCGGCCCAGCGCACCAGCTCGGCGGGCGCGGCCACCAGGGGCTGCACCTTTGCCGCCAGGCACCGCACCGATTTGCCGTGCCACACGGCCGGCTCATCGGGCAGACCCAGCAAGCTGAAAAACCGGCGATTGGCCAGCACAATGATGCCCGTGGCGTCCAGCAGCAGCAGTCCTTCGAGCAGCCGGTCCGACAGGTGTTCCACCATCTGCTCTACCTCGCGGGCCCGCGCCAGGGCCGCGGTGAGCTTCTGGATGTGCTGCTCGGCGGCGGCCAGCGCCGCCGGGTAGTTGATGGCACTCGGCGCGATAAGGGTAGCAGTGGTCATAAATTAGCACAAAGTCGAATGAGTTACCAGGGTATTCGCGGGAAAACCGCTGTGGATTAGCCGGCGAATACTGGCTGGGGCCGAAACCGGCGCCGGGCCTCAATACCAATGCGCAAAGGGCGGGGCTGCGGCATGAGCCAGGAAGAAAAGAACCCAGTGACTGGGGGGGAAGAATAACGGGACGGGCGAAAACGGCTAGTGCCCCGCAACTGCCAGCGCGGCGGCCACCACCGGCTTTGGCCTGGGCTTCTCAAAGACGTCCCGCAGGCGCATAAAGGGCTGCTCCACATAGGTATACAGCAGTAGGGCCCCGCTCACCAGCAGCCCCCAGTACAGCACGTAGGCCACGAGCCAGCCGCCGGCCCCCAGGTACGGCGTGAGCACGGTGCGCTCCAGCGGCAGCAGCACCAGCTTTATCAGTACCGACTTGTTGAGCAGGTACATGGAGTAGGAAACGAGGCTCAGCAGTGTGAGGCCGCGCATGGCCGGTGAATAGCGAGCGTAGCGCAGCTGCGAGAAATACGGCAGCACCACCAGCACCACCAGGCCTTCGAGCAGGGAGCGGCACCACACGTTGTAGAACAGCACATGGGCACCCAGCTTCGGGTACAGAAACGTTACGAGCAGCAGCCCCACCGCCAGCCCCAGGCCGGGCCGCCGCAGCGCCCGCCACGCGCCGGCGTGGTAGTGCTGAAGGTAGCAGGCCAGCACGCCCAGGGCAATGGCATCGAGGCGGGCAGCCACCACGCGCCGGTAGTAGCCATCCCAGAGCGCCGCGGCCAGGCCCTGCCCCTGCTGGTACTGGTAGAACCTGAACACCAGCGGCAGCACCAAAAACAGCCCGATGGTGCCCGCCAGCGCCACCCGTCGGTTCCGGAAGAGGCCCAGGAGCACGAGCACCGTGGTGGGGAACAGCAGGTAAAACCACTCTTCTACCGCCAGGCTCCAGCCTTCGGGAAAGAAAGTGGGGTGGGGCGTGCTCAGGTTCTGGCTGAATATAAAATAGCGGTACACCCCGGCGGGCAGCTGGTGGCGCAGGGCCGCCAGCAGCACCAGGCTCGTGAGCACCACCAGGTAGGCCGGCAGCGTGCGCAGCCAGCGCCGCATCCAGAAATGCCGCAGCGAAAAGGGCTGGCGCGGGTCGAGCAGGGCCTTGAGCAGGATGCCGCCGATGAGGTAGCCGCTCAGCACGAAGAAGATATTGACCCCGTCGATGGCGGACGCCGGCAGGTTGTGCCACGACCGATAAGCCGGCGGCACCAGCATCGCCGCGTGGCCGTACACGGTGATAAAAATGGCCACGGCCCGCAGCAAATCAAGCCCGAAAATCCGGTTATGAGTGGTACCCAGCGCTTGCGCCGCCAGTGTTTTCAGGGTAAACATACGTTATATAATCTACTTTATTTCAGTGGTTTATTGCGTGCAATCAGGCTGCCGCCAGGGCCAGTTCGGGGCGGCGGCGGTGCAGCCACAGCTGCTCGCCGGGCGAGAGCCGGGCGTGGTAGTGCAGGCTGCCGAAGAAGATAAGAAACTGATAAAACAGAATGCCGTAGTTCGTCATGCCAAAAATGCCGAACTCGGTGAAGGAATTGATGAGAATGGGGATGAGCAGGCCCGCCCCCAGCAGCCGCACCTGCGGGTCGGCCTGCCGCACGAAGGCGCGGATGGTGAAGCCCAATTGCAGCATGGCAATGGTGAAGCCCACCAGCCCCAGGTTCATCAGCACCTGGATGAAGGTGTTGTGGGCCATTTGGGCGGCGTAGGTGTGCACGCTCTGGAAATAGTCGCCGTAGCTGATGCGCATGAAGCCGTAGCCCAGCAGCGGCTCGCGGGGCAGCGCCTCCGTCAGCAGGGCGTGCCAGAAGGGCAGCCGGCCGGTCATGCTCAGCACTTCCTCCAGGCCGCCTTGCTTGATGAACACCAGCGGCACCACGGCCGGCAGGGCCAGCAGGGCGGCAACGTTGGCGGCCCATTTCAGGCGCGGGTTGCCGGCCTGCCGGAGGTGGAAAAACAGCACCAGCACAAACCCCACCAGCGACGAGCGCGACCCGGTGAGCACCAGCGCCCCCAGCAGCAGCCCGATTTTGACCGCCGTGAGCACCGTTCGGTGGCGGCGCTCCAGGTCAAACATCAGGCAGGCAATGCCCACCACGCAGAGCATGCCCAGCTCGTTGGGGTTCATGATGAAGCCGCCCAGGCGGGCCTCTTCGCCGCCGTGGGTGAGGCGGTAAAACGTGTCGGGAGCCACCAGCGCGCCCACCAGAAACACCAGTAGAATCAGGAAAACCGCATTGCCCAGCACATGGTAGAAACGCACCTGGCTTTCCGGGAAAAACTCCTTGATTAGCAAAAAGCATTTCACGAAATAGTAGGCGAAGACGAGGCTTTCCAGGTCCATCACCCATTGCAGAAACGAGTAGCCGGGGTTGCGGGACCACAGCAGGGAGGCCAGCCCGAGCAGCAGGTACGCGCCATACAGCAGCGGCACCGGACCATTGTGCCAGCGAAACGAGTCGATGGCACCCCGGCGGATTATCAGCGAATACGTCCCGTAAACGGCGGCCGTCATGCCCAGGCGGGTCACCAGCTTGAGGATGCGCGTGATGCCGATGTCATCGTTCCAGGCAAAAAAACCGCTCAGCTTGATGAGCACAATCGCGGTAAGGAGCACGCTCAGGGTGCGCAAAAAAGCGCGGTGCGGCGCGGCGGCGGGTAGCAGGTTGGTCATCGTAAATCAGGCGGCTAGGGCGTCCTGGTACATCCGCTCATAAGCGGGCAGCAGGTTGGGCCAGTTGAAGGCGATGCGCACCATGCGGCGGCAGCGCAGGGCCAGCGCCTCCGCCTCGGCGGGGGCGGCCCATTGGGCATACAGGCGGTGGAGGGCATCGGTGAATAGCTCGGGACTGGCGGTGGCCATCACCTCGCCGCAGCCAAATTCGCGCACGTAGCTGCCCAGGTTGGTGGCTTCCGTCACCACGCAGGGGATGCCCAGGGCCACGGCTTCGAGCACGGCGGTGGGCAGGCCCTCGTAGTGCGACGTGTGGGCAAACACGTCGAGCTGGCCCAGCAGGCCAATTTTTTCGTCGCCGTAGCGGCTGCCCAGCAGCTGCACCGAACCTTCGGGCGCTTCGGCGGCCCAGTCGGCCACCAGCGCCCGGTCGGGGCCGTCGCCAATTACCCACAGCTCGGCCTCGGGCACCAGGCGGGCAAATTCGGCGAAGCCGGCCAGCAGGCAATCCAGCCCCTTGTGGTTGTCGTCGAGCCGGCCGCAGAAACCCACCCGGAAGCGGCCCCGCGCGGCCGGAAACATGGGCGACACCGGCCGGGGTGGCTCAAAGCCGTACGGCATCAGGCTGGTGCGCACGGCGTGGCTCATGTGCTCCACGCCCGTCACCTCGCTCGCCCCCAGGCAGTGCACCCGCGCCGAATGCCGCAGCAAATAGCCCTCGAACAAAAACGTATAAGCCAGCTTGGTGAGCCAGCTTTTGCGCCGCGCCGCCGGGCTGTAGCTGCCGTGCGGCGTGAGCACATACGGAATACCCAGCGCCGTGAGCTGCCGCGCCACCGTGTAGAACACCGGAATGAAAGCCCCGTGCAAATGCACCACTGCTGCGCTGCGGCTCAGCTCGTCCAGGGCCGCCAGCAGCTCTTTGGGCAAGCCAAAGGGGTTGCGGCGGGCGGCAAACAGCCGGGTGGCAAACTCGCGGGCCGGGTAGTTTTCGCTGAGGTCGGCGGCAATGCCCCACACGGCCACATCGGCCCCGGCGCGGTGCTGCTGGGTGGCCAGCGCGTGCACCACTTTGTTCACCCCGTTCATGCGTTCGGGGTTGGCTTTTCCGAGAATTAAATGAATGATTTTCATGTCATTGAATAGTTAGCAAACGACCGGTTTCTTTCGCGTCCGGTTCGGCGTGGCAACTCGCTTGGCCGAGGCTAAGGCCAATGAGGTGCCAAAACCAAGTTTTTTAGTTAAATTATTGGTTTTTAATGCATTATGATGGAAATTCAACTGAAATAGCTCCACTTTTCAGAGTATCGTCTGAAAAGTGGAGCTATTATTTTCAACCCCCAATTATGCTCATTATCACCTGGTAACCGCCGCCGGAGCGGTGCGGCGCAACGCCAGCGCCCAGTAGCCGCCCAGCACCAGCTGCGCCAGCAGCCAGCCCAGCACCACGCCGCTGGCCTGGTAGTGCCCCGTGAGCCAGCGCACCGACAGCAGCGAAACCACGATGCTAAGCACGTAGCCCGCGAAATAGTGGCGCGAATCGGCCTGCAGGCGAATTGTCAGCCGGAGCGGGTACACCAGCAGAATCACTACGTAGAGCAGGCAGCACCAGCGCAGTAAACCAGGGTATTGATTGCCGCCCGCCGGGCCAAAGCGCGCCACCAGCGGCCCGGCCGCCAGGGCCAGCAGCGCCAGCACCGGCACGGCCGCCAGCAGCATTTTCCGGACCAGCGCCGCCCGCTGCTTTGCAAACAGCTGGGGCGCGTGGTAGAAGCTTTGGCTGAGGCGCGGCAAGGCATAGTTTTCCACGGCTTGCAGGCCCAGGTTGAAGACGCCCATGGCCGTTTGGGCCAGCCGCAGCACGCCCAGCATGGCCGGCGAGCCCGCCCAGCCCGCAAACACCAGCAAAATATTAGCCGAGCCCCACTGGAGCAGGGACGTGGGCAGCAGCCAGCGCGCCTGCCGCCAGTGCCGCCGCCCAAACCGGTGCCAGCCGCGCAGGCTGGGCCACGCGCCCAGCGCCCGCCCGCTCAGCAGCAGCGCCGGCACGGTGGTGAGGCCCACGGCCCACATCACCTGGGCCAGCGTGGCCCTTTCGGAGCGCAGGGCCAGGGCCAGCAGCACCAGCAACTGCCCGCCCGCCGAAAGCACGTCGCTGGCCAGGGCCACCTGCACTTTGCCATCGGCGAGCAGCAGCTTGCGCAAGGTGTCCTGGCCCCCGGCGGCGGCCACTAGCACCAAAAAGGCGGGGAGCACCGTGGCTGCCTGAGGCAGCCGGTGCGCACCCGCCAGCACGCCGGCCACGGCCAGCAGACTAAAAATTAATTGCCCCGCCAGCAGCAGCTGCTGATAGGCCGGGCGGCGGGCAGCGGGCAACGCGCCCACCACCACCTGCATGGGCTGCGTAATGATGGCCCCCTGCACGGCCAGCAGCAGCAGCAACACTAGCTGCCAGGCGCTGTATTCGCCGAATGTCGTTAGTCCGCATAGCCTGGCAATAAAGAGGTTGGTAAGAAAACTGGTGGCGCTCACGGTAGCCTGGCCGGCCACCACCCAGTAGCGCGGGGCCACCTGAAACCGCCCCGGACGAAAAGCCCGGAGCGGCCAGAAGAAGGTTGGGCTCACGCTTGCAGGTCGAGCCCGGCGGGCAGCGGCAATCCCGTGGGCTCGGCGGCCGTTTGCGGCGCGCGGCGCGTCGAGCGGCGCAGGCGGCGGGCCATAATGCGCAGGAAGCCGGGGTCGTAGCCGTCACGGTTCAGGCAGAGGTGCACGTTGGGCAGCTGGTAGTCGGCCACCAGCAGGTCCAGCTCGGCGAGGCGGAACGTGGGCGTGGTGCGGCTGTCGATGACGAACAGGTTGGCCTGGGCGCCGGCCATCACGGCCAGGGCGTAGCTGTCCTGGGCCAGGGGGAGGTTTTGCACCAGCAGCAATTCGTCGGGCTGGGCATCGGGGTTGGGCGAAGTGGGGTCGCGCAGCACCAGGGCACGCACTTTCAGGCCCTGCGCCACCAACGCCTGCCGCAGGTGCTCGAAGAAGAACGACTGCCCTTCTTTATCGGTGAATGCACTCACCACCAGCTTGTTGCCGGGCACGAAAAAGCCCTTCAGTGCCAGCCGCGTGGCCAGCTGCTTGAAGAAGGCCAGCTGACCTTCAAAATCCTCGCCCAGGTGCGGAATGGTGGCCGCCAGCGGCGTAGCAGCCTCTTTTTGTACGGAGTACGCATCACCGGGCGTCGACCGCACTCCGGCAATCAGATAAGCCAGCAGCGAGCCCACCAGCAGGCCCAGGAAGCCGGACACCAGCAGCACGAAGCCGCGGTGCGGGGCCGTGGGCTCGGTGGGCACCAGGCCGTCGGCAATCACGCGGTGGTAGGAAATGGGCGTGGCCTTGGCAATTTCGGCCTCGGTTTCCTTCTCCCGCAGAAAAGTGTAGAGCTTCTCATTCAGCTGGAAATCACGCTCCAGAATGGCCAGGTTCTTCTCGCGGGTGGGCAGGCCCACAAACACGCCCTGCGACTGCCGGATGGTCCGGTCAATGTCGCGGTAGCGGATGGTGAGGCTGGTGCGCGTGTTGCGGATGCTTTCGAGCAGGTAGCTGTTGAGGTCGGCCAGCTTCAGGTCCACGGTTTTCACCTGGGCATCTTCGGGGGTGAAGCGCAGCAGCAAGTCGTGCTTTTCGGCTTGCAGGTCCTTGATTTTCTTGATGATGTCGGTCGAGAGCATGTCGTTGAACGCCTCGAAGTTGGGGGCCAGGGCCAAGGCGTGGTTCTTGCCGTTGGTCATGTAGCGGTACAGGTTGTTGGCGGCGGCCAGGCTCATCTGGATGTTCGCGCGTTGGATTTTCAGCTCCGCAATCTTGTGCAGGTCGGTTTCGGTTTCCTGCTTGATGTTGACGATGCTTTTCTTGTCGCGGTACTGCTCCACCGTGTCTTCGGAGTGCGACAGCGTGCGGCGCACGGTTTTCAGCTGCTCCGTAATCGACTGGGACGTGGCGTTCACCACCTTGTACTTGGTGGCCAGGTAATCATCGAGGTACACGGCCGTGAGGGCGTTCACCAAATCGGCGGCTTTCTCAGGCACCGGGCTCTGGTAGCTGATGCGCAGCACCGGCACGTTGCGGTCGGTACTGCTCACATCCAACTGGCTGCCAATGGCTTCAATCAGCTCGCCACGGTTGTGCTGCACCAGGCGGTAATGGTCGGCCAGGGGCACGTCGGGGCGGTTTTTCAGCTCCTCCTCGTTGCGCGTAATGGTCACTTCCGCGCCGCTTAGCCGCAGGGGCTGGCCCAGGCGGCCCTCGGCTACTTCGCCCGAGGGCGCGGTCAGGCGCAGGGCCCCGGCGGCGTCAATGCGCAGGTCGAAGGGCTTTTCGGCCCACTTCGGGTTGTGCAGCGTCAGGGCCACCAGGAAGGGGCTGGCGCGGTACATTTCGGTGGTGCGCAGCTTGCCCACGCGGTACGTGCTCAGGTCGAAGGGCAGGTGGTCGAGGGCGCGGCCCAGCAGCAGCGGCGAGCGCACCAGCTCGGCTTCGGCGCTGCTGCGGTCGGTGCCCGAAAAGGCGTCCAGGTTCTTAATCAGGGTCGTGTTCATCGCCCCTTCGTTCACGTCGGCCAGCTTGATTTTGGCCGTGCTCTCGTACATCGGCGTGGCGTAGCGCAGGTATTGCCAGGCCGCGCCCAGGCTCAGGCCCAGGCACAGCAGCACCACGGGCAGGCCCCGCCAAATGGGGCGCAACGGGCGTTTATTTTGTTTAAATTCGCTCATGGCAAGAAACTTATAAGAAGAAGCGGGTGAAAATCAGGATGGTGCTCACGATGGACGCAATGCCCAGCACCGACGGCGCTTTGCGGTCGAACTGCTTGCCGTTTTTGGACGGCACGTACACCACGTCGCCGGGCACAATCACGAGGTTGTTGCGCTCGAAGCTGCTGAGCTGGGTCAGGTCGATTTCGGTGGCTTGGGTGCCGGCCGCGTTCTGGCGCAGCACTTTCACGTGGCGCTTGTCGGCATAAACCCCGAAGTCGCCGGCCTTGCCCAGCACTTCCACCAGCGTGTTGCGCTCTTTTTCGAGGCGCTGCTTGCCGGGAATGCCTACTTCGCCCAGCACGGTGGTTTCCATGTTCAGCACCTTCAGCGTGAGCTGCGGGCTCACAATCCACTTGCCCAGCACTTTTTCCAGCAGCTCTTCGGCCTCGGGCACCGTGAGGCCTTCGACGTGGTAGCTGCCCACTTTGGGCACGTTCAGGTTGCCCTGGGAGTCCACCTTGGTCCACTTGCCCTCGTTTTCGTTCACGCTGTAGTGCCCGTAGATGGAGCCCACGCTCAGCTCCTCGTGGTCCCACACGCTAATGGTCATGATGTCGTCCTGGCGCAGGCGGTACTGGTAGCCGGAGCCCACGTCGAGGGTGCTGGCCGCCGGCAGCGGCTTTTTAGTAGTGAACAGGTTTTGGGTGCAGCTGCTCAGCAATCCAAGTACGAGCAAGAGACTCAGAACCAGGGGCGCGCGAAGAAATAACGGTTGTATCACGGATAGGATAATTGGAAAGTGAAGGCGGGGCCACCACGGGGGCCTGCTTGGAAAACGAAGAGAAAAAGGCTTTGAGCCGCGAGGGCTGGGGCACCTGGCGCTGGGCCAGCAGCTGGCTCACCGCGCCAATTTTGTCGAGCACGGTGACGAGCCGGGTGGTGAGGTGTTCGTCCTTCACCACGTAGTCGAAAGCCCCGAGCTTGAGCGAATCCACGGCTACCTGCACGTGGCGCTGCCCGCTCACCAGCACCACGTAGGTGTCGGGGTTGAAGCGCTTGATGGCCCGCAGCGCGTCGGTGCCCGACACGCTGCCCATCGTCTGGTCCAGGAAAATGATGTCGGGCTCGTCGATGAGCGCATCGAGGCAGGCCGCGCCGTTGTCAAACAGGTGCACGTCGCTGAAGCCGTGGCTGCGCACCGCGTGCTCAATCAGACAGCGGCAATACGGGTCGTCGTCGACCAGGAAAATTTTTTGAAGTTTATCCGGCATGGTGGTAGTTCGTTTGGCCGGGGCAAGGCCAAAGAAGTGCCAAAGGATAAACCGGCATTCAATCAATTAATATAAAGCAACTTAAGTAAAATAATGCACAATGCGTACTCTAGTTATCAGACGATAATCTGAAAAATGGAGCCATTGAATGTCCCTTTATTGAGCGAATAGCGTAAAAAGTGAATGCCAGTATTACGCACTACCACGCTGTTAATCAGTGTCGCTTAAAAGCGGGTATGGGCGTGGCGTTTCCTGGGGGGCGCGGTTGGTCAGGCCTCCGGCAATGAGCTGCAGAACCTCCGTTTCCCGCCTGGTGAGGGCCGTTTCCGGCAGCTCCAGGCCGTTGCCGGCTTCGTCCACCACTTGTAGTCCGGGCGGGCGGGCCAACAGCGGCCGCAGGCCGGAACGCAGCAGGGTGTGGTCATCAACGAAGAAAACGCGAATCATCGACATGGGGCGGTAGCTGAACGCTGCCCCGCCAAGGAACCGCTCGTTAAGGTGGGGCTTATTAAAAGCACGTCGCTACCTGGCCTCATTACGTGCCGCCACCGGGCAGCACGCGGCGCACCATCGGACATGCTCAGGCTTGGTGTTCCCCGTGCAGATGCACCCGGAAGGTGGTGCCGTGCCCCGGCTCGCTTTCCACTTCGATGTGGCCGCCGCAGCCCTCTACCAGCCGGTTGACCAGAAACAGCCCGACGCCGGTGCCTTCGCCGGCCTCGGGGTGGAAGCGCCGAAACAAGTGGAACATCTCGGTGCCGAAATGGGGCAGGTCGATGCCCAGGCCGTTGTCCTGCACTTCGAGCACGGCGCGACCGTCCTGGTCGTAGGTGCGCATCTGCACCCGCAGCGGGCGGCCGGGCTGGTGGTATTTCAGGGCATTGCTGAGGAGGTTGAAGACGACGGTGCGCAGGCTGCTGCGCACGTAGCGCAGCACCGACAGGGCCGTGAAATCAGGCGTGAGCTGCGCTTGCGTGGCCAAAAACTCCGGGCGGAAGGCGAGTTGCGCTTCGGCCACCAGCTCGGCAAACGAAACCACCTCGCTGGCCTGGTCGCCGGGGCGGCGCTGCACCTGCACCACCGCCGCCAGGTCGGTGATGGTGGTGGAGAGGTTGCGCAGCGATTCATCGAAGAGCCGGAGCACGACGGCTTCCTCGGCGTCGTGGAAGGTGGCGGTGCGGCGCAATTCGGCAAAGAGGCCCACCAGGTTATTGACGGGCTGCTTGAGGTCGTGGCTGGCCGCGTACACGAAGTTGTCGAGGTCCTGGTTGGTGCGGGCCAGCTGCTGGTTCGTGTGCGCTAATTGCTGGTTGCGCACCCGGATTTCGTCATTGGCTACCTGGAGGCAGTCGTTTTGTTCGTGCACCTGCTGCCGGCTGGCTGTGAGCTCCAGCAACGACTCGCGCAGCTGCTGGTTCACGGTTTGCAGCTGGCCGTGGTAGCGGGCCAGATACTGGCGCCACTCGTTTTTATCAATGGCGTGCCGTACCGTTTTGTCGAGCACAACGCGGTCAAACTGCTGCTTCACTAAGTAATCGATGGCGCCGTTTTGGAGGGAGCGCACGGCCAGCGTTTCGCTGCCGCTGCCCGTCACCATCACCACGCACAGCGTTTCGGGCGGGCACAGGGCCTGCAGGCTGGCCAGCATGAGCAGGCCGTCGGTGTCGGGCAGCTGGTAGTCGAGAATTACGCAATCAGGGCGCCAGGCGGCGAACAGGGCCAGGCCCTCCGCGCCCGTGGCGGCCTCTTCAAACTGCAGCCGCTCGCCCCCCGGCTGCTGGGCCAGGTAGCGCCGGTAGAGCATCCGGTCGGCCGCGTTGTCTTCGATGAGCAGGATTCGTTTCACAGAAAAAAGTTAGGCCGGGTGGGGTAATTCGCAGGCTCCGAGCCAGTAGCGGGTCAGCAGGCCCACTTTTTCCTCTAGGGCGCGGTAGGCCATGGGCTTGGTCAGGTAGCTGTTGGCCCCGAGGCGGTAGCACTCCTCCACGTCGCGGGCATTGGCCGAAGTGGTGAAAATGATGACCGGGATGACGTGCAACGCGGGTTCTTGCTTGAGCGTGGCGAGCACATCGCGGCCATCGAGACCGGGCATGTTCAAATCGAGCAGCACCAGAACGGGCAGGGCGCATGGCCCGGCCAGGTGCTGCCCCCGGCCCTGCAGGTATTCGAGGGCTTGCTCTCCACTGGCGCAATGCACCACGGGGTTGGGCACGGCGTGGTGGCGGAAGGCGCGGCTGAGGGCCACAAAATCTTCGGAGTTGTCGTCCACCACCAGGATGGGGGCGTGAGTTTGGTCGTTCACCTACAGGTGTCTGGAGAGAGAAAACAGAAACGTGGCCCCCTGGCCCGCCTCGGAATCGACCCACAGCTCGCCGCCGTGCTTCTCCACCATTTTGCGGGCAATGGCCAGGCCCGCGCCGGTGCCGCCGCCGTACTGGTCCTGGGCGTGCAGCCGTTTGAAGAGCTTGAAAATGTTTTCGTGGTGCCGGGGGGCGATGCCGATGCCGTTGTCCTGCACGGCAAAAACGTAGAAATCGGCCGGACTGCCGGTGCCCTTGGGCCCGCGCGCCGCAGCCGGGGCCAGGCCGATGGTGACCCGCTTTTCGGGCTGGTTGTTGTAGCGCATGGCGTTGGTGAGCAGGTTGTTGAACACTTCCCGAATGCGGATGCGGTTGCAGGACATGGTGGGCAGCAGCCCGGCCACGACCACGGTGGTGCAGGTTTGTTCGAGGCGCGGCTGCAGGAGGTCCAGCACGTCGGCCAGGGCCTCGTTCAGGTCGGTTTCGGCCATCACCACGTCGAGGCGGCCCACCCGCGAGAGCTGGAGCAGGCCCTCAATCAGGCCCTCCATGCGCTGGCTGAGGCGCACCAGGGTTTCGAGCTTGCTCACGCCCTCGGCATCGAGCTGGGCGGCGTAGTCTTCGAGCAGAAATACGGCGTAGTTGTGGATGCCGCGCAGGGGCTCCTTCAAATCGTGGGAGGCCACGTAGGCGAAGGAGTCCAGCTCCTCGTTGCTGCGCTCCAGCTCCAGATTCAGACGGGCCAGGGTAACGGCTTTAGCCTGCAGCTCGTGGAAGGCTTTGAGGCGCATGTCGGCCAGGTGCTGGCGGATTTCCTGCGCGGCTTCCCGCTCCGGGGCCGTCCACGGGGTGGCGGTGTGCTCCACCAACTGCTTCCAGGCCTCGAACGACTGCCGGGGCGAAAGAAATACCTGGCCGTCAACAACAGTTGGCATTTTCTCGTGGCGGCCGGCCCAGGTCACGGTTTGCGCCTGCTCGGGGCGGAACCACAGGATGTACTCGCCCAAATCCGCGTCCAGCGCCACGGCCAGTATGCCGCTCGCCGTGGCCCGCAGGGCCGCCCCGGCCGGGTTGAGCGGTGCGTAGGAGTTGGTCGCGAATACCTCCTGGGTATTGTGCCGGCGCAGCCAGGCCACCAGGTCCGTAATCTGAGCGGGGGTCGGGGTTTGGCCCAGGCACACGATTTCACCGCCGAGGCACACAGCGGCCCCGCCGCAGTCGAACACGTCGGCCACGGTGGGCCGGTGCTGATACAAGTCCGCTACGAAAGTCGCGGGCGATTTTATCCGCGCCAGGAGCTGGGCCTGGGTCTGCTGAATGCGTTGGCGGGCGGCTTTCGCGTCCTGCTGCTCCTTGGTCTGCAGCAGCGTGGAGGCAGCTTTGCCGAGGAACTGGCACAGGTCGCGCAGCTCGTAGCTCACCAGGCGCGGGGTTTCGTGGTGGCAGGTAATCATGCCCCACAGCCGGCCCTCCTGAATGAGCGAAATGGTCATGGTGGCCGCCGAGCCCATGTTGCGCAGGTATTGGAGGTGGATGGGCGACACGCTCCGCAGCACGGCGTAGGTCATGTCGGGCGGCCGGCCGCTGGCGGGGTTCAGGGCCGGCACCAGCGGCACCGGCGCGTAGGCCACGTCGGCAATGAAGCGCAGCCAGTTTTTGAGGTACAGGGCCCGCGCCTGCCGCGGAATGTCGGTGGCCGGGTAGTGCAGGCCCAGCCAGGGCGCCAAATCAGGCCGCAAGGCTTCGGCCACGACGTGCCCGCTGTCGTCGTCGGCAAAGCGGTACACGGCCACGCGGTCGAAACCGGTGAGGTCGCGCACCTGCTCGGCCACGCCCTGGCACAGGTCCAGCATGGTGTCGGCGGCCAGCAGGCGGCCCAGCGTCAGGTTGAGCGCGGGCAGGTCGAAGGCGCTGACCGTAGTACTGCCCACGGCCTCGCCCTCCACCCACAGCAAGCCGTCGTGGCGGTGCAGCAGGAGCTTGTAGAAGGGCTGGCCCGCCAAGCAGTCGAGGCGCACACCCAGCAGCCGGGGGGCGGCCGTGAGCGTGGGCCAGAGGCGTGCCACTTCGGCCAGCTGAGCCGGGCCCAGCAGCAGCTCCAGCCCGTGCCCGAGCAGGTTTTCGGCCGCCATACCCAGCAATTCCCGGGTGTTGGCGCTGGCCTGCACCACGCGGTGGGTCTGCTCATCGAGGCACAGCAAAAAGCCGTAGGGCTGAATGAGACCGGGCAAATGAATGGGCTCCCGGTCGCAATCGGTCAGCGTAATCGGGGCGCCGATGAGTGCCTGGTCGGTATCGGCTACTGATTCAGCCACGCGGTCAGGGTCTGGAAAGAGTGAATGGCCGAGGCCGCAATGGCCGCCTGGGTGTGGTCGGTGGCGGTGGCTTCCAGCTGCTGGCAGAAGGATTTCCACATCGGGCCGGTGCGCTCGGCCCGGCCCGCGAAGTAGGTGCGGCCCGCAATGCCGGCCGTGGCCAGCTGCCGGGCAATCACCTGTCCGCCCAGGGCCGAGCCTTCGAGCACGTACATCGCGCCCAGCAGCTGCGGGCGCGTGTGCAGCGGCGGTAGCGCCGGGCACAGCGGGGGCGCGGCCAGGTAGCCGAGCTGGTCCAAATCTTCGAGAATTAAGTGGGCCCGGTAGCGCTGGTCGAGCTGCCAGGCGGGGCCAAATTGGCCGGCCTGCTCGCGCAGCTGCGTTTCGTAGGGCTGCACGAACCCGTACATCCGGCTCAGAAAGCGGGCCGTGAGGGCCGTGGTGACCGTGCCGGCCCCCAGGGCCTGATTGAAGGGGTTTTGCTCCACGGCGTCGTGGTAGGGCCGCGTGTCGGCGCGCAGCCGCTGCATGAGGGTCGGGCTTTCGAGGGTCAGCAACATGAGGTAGAGTGAAATGCAGCAAAAAGGAGCTTTCGTGGCCAGTCTGCGGCCCAATGGGCTAAGCCATTGGAGTCCGGCGCCTCAATGGCGGAAACGGCGCGTAGTTCGCCAAAGCCCGCCGGGAGCAAACAGCCGTCGTATCGTATTGAAACCCGTACAAGGACAAAGTTGCCCTGCACAACCACGCTACTCGTGAATAACGCGCAAAAAGCAGGTCCGAAAAGGGCCGCCAGCGCGTTAGCGCGTCACGAATTCTTTAAAGGTAACCTCCTCAGGCCACATAGCAGCGCCGCCCGCTGAGTTATTTCGGGGCGGGCGGCAGGGGCTGAATAACAGGTCGCTTTAGATTAGCTGAACCTGAAAGGACGTAAGCAGTTGACCCCTTCTGATTCCGGTTGGCGGTGCCCGGCTAGGCACACCCGGTTAGGCACGCCCAAAATGCACCCGGAAGGTGGCGCCCTCGCCCACCTGGCTTTCTACTGCCAGGTGGCCGCCCTGCACCTGCACCAGGCGGTTGACGAGGTACAGGCCCACGCCGGTGCCCTCGGTGTGGGTGTGGAAGCGGCGGAACAGCTGGAACAGCTCGGCCCCGTAGCGGGCCGCGTCGAACCCAAGCCCGTTATCCTTTACCCAGAGCACGGGCCGGCCGGCCTCCAGCCACAGCGAGCAGTGCACGCGGGACGGGCGGGCGGGGTCGGCGTATTTGAAGGCGTTGCTGAGCAGGTTGAGCAGAATGGTTCGCAGGCTGGCCCGCGAATAGAAGAGGATGGGCCGGACGCTAAAATCGGTGGTGACGCGGGCGCGGGCGGCGCGCACCTGCGGCTCCAGGGTTTGGAGCACGTCCTGCACCAGGGCCTTCAGGTCCACGGGTTCGGCCGGGGCCAGGGCTACCTGCTGGGCCTGGCCCAGGGCGGCCAGGTCGTCGATGTTGGTGCTGAGCTGGCGCAGCGCGTCGTGAATGAGGGGCAGCAGGAGCTGCTCTTCGGCGGGGTCGGCAAACGTGACGCTGCGGTGGAGCTCCTCAATGAGGCCGGCCAGGTTATTGACGGGCTGCTTGAGGTCGTGGCTGGAGGCATACACGAAGCTGTCCAGGTCCTGATTGGTGCGGGTGAGCTGCTGGTTGCTCAGGTTCAGGGCAGTGTTGGCGTGCTCGACGTCGTGGAGGGCGGCTTGCAGCTGGTCGGTGCGCTCGGCCACGCGGGCTTCGAGCTGCTGGTTGAGCTTGCGCAGGGCTAAGTGGGCCCTGTGCAGCTCCTGGGCCTGTTGCTGAATGTTGAGGTTGGACGTCCGGAGGTGCTCATTGGCGGTGGCCAGCTCCAGGTTGGTGGCGGCCAGATGGTGGTTGCTGGCGTCCAGCTCCTCGTAGCTCACCGACAGCTCCTCGTTGGCGATGGCCAGCTCCTCGTTGGCAATGGCCAATTGATGCGCCGTGGCCGGCGGCCGGTCGTCCGCCTCGGCCAGCTGGCGGGCCTGGACGTGCGCGCTCACGTTGTAGACAAACAGCAGCACGCCCGTGACCCGGCCCAGGGTGTCGCGCACGGGCTGGCCAATGAAATTGAAATAGACCGGCCGGTTCTGGCCAGCGTGGGTAGAATCGGCGTTGGCCCCGGCTTCGCGGCCGTAGCACGGCTCGCCGGTGCGGTAGGCCTCGTCAAGCAAGTCAAAAAAAGGCTGGCCGACCAGCTCCGGCAAGGCCTCGCGCAGGGGCAAGCCCGTGAGGGGCCGCTCACCAAACAGCTGCCGAAGCAGCTCATTGGTGATGGCCACCAGGTGGTCGGGCCCCGCCAAGCTGGCCATGCACGTCGGCGCATTCTGGAGCAGCGTGCGCAGCCGCTGTTCCTCGGCGGCGGCGCGAGCGGCCTGTTCCAGGGCCCGCCGGGGCGTCTCCGACGGGTGGGGTGGAGCAGTAGAAGCAGGAAGTGGCGTAGAATCAGGCATTAATAGGAACAAGGGGGTTAGGAAAGGTACGGATTTGCCAATGCAAAACCGATGGGCTTTCCCAATTGCAAAGCCACAACCAGCGTTTATTTCTGCTTTTCGCAGCTTAGATAACGGCGGTGCTATGCGGCAACGCCCCTGCCATTGCGGAGAACCGGAGGTCGCCGCTGAGAGCTTCGTGTTGCAGGATGGAGGCGTGCACCACCTTTGCCTGCTTGCCGATTTCGTCGGCTTTTTGAAAAAACAGTTTGGCTACCTCGGGTTGATGCCGGGCCGCATAGTGCTGGCCCAGGCTGTGGACCAGCATTTTGGTTTCTTCGAGCCCGCGCATGGACTGGTACAGCAGCCCTTCTACCGAGGCGGTGACTTCGCCCAATAGCGCACTTATCGTATAAGCGTGACCGGTGTGGCAGCGGTAGCGGATGAGCTTGCCTTCAATGAGCTGGGTGAGGGCGCCGTGGCATTCCGGGCAGGTGAAGGGCGTGAGCTTGCCTCTCTCAATAATGCCCAGCTCAAAGGCATTGTCCAGCTTGGCAATGGTGAGCTCAATCTTGAGCAGTTCGAGCTGGTCGACGGGGATGCGCGGCTTGGCGGGCGAGGGCTCGGCGGTGAGCCGGACCAGCAGCGAGCCCAGCTCGGCCAGGGGCACCACGTAATCGGCCGTGACGTATTCCAGCGCGTTGGAGGGCATGGACGGGGCCTGGGCGTCGGCGGGGTCTTGCACAATGGCCAGCCCGCCCATGCGCTGCACCGACCACAGGCCGGAGGTGCCATCGTCGAGGTAGCCGGTGAGCACCACGCCAATCACCCGGGGCCCAAAAGTATAGGCCGCCGAGCGGAACAGGGCGTCGATGGAGGGCCGAAAGCGGTTTTCCTTGGGCCCCCGGGTCACTAGCACCTGGTTGCCTTCGAGCAGCAGGTGGTAGTCGGGCCGCGCCACGTAGATGACGCCCGGCACCACGATTTCGCCGTTTTGCGGGTGCCTGACCGGCAGTGCGGATGCGCTGCTAAGCAGTTGCGGCAGAATGCTATGCGAGTCGGCCCCGACGTGCTGCACCACGAAGATGGGCGCCGGAAAATCAGCCGGCAGGGCTTTCACCAGCTCCAGCAGCGCCGAGACGCCGCCCGCCGAGGCCCCGATGACGACAATGTCGCGGTGATGTGAGCGAGTTTTTTTGGAGAGCGGCGTGGGCATGGGGGACAGATTAGGGCGGGAGTATCACCCATGCCGCATACGGAAAAGAAGCACCTGCCGCCGAGATGCCGGGGCAGATTAATTCGATTCACGCACAGCAGTATACCCGCAGCTAGTGAGCTGGTCTAGCTAAGCCGTACAGAGTTGGGAAGTAGTTTGGCCTTGGGTTTCGACGTGGCCGGGGATAGCGCGGGATGAGTTGCTACCGCGCCGGAGGCACAACGCCCACCAGGCTGGGCAAATTTGAGGGCATCCGACGCCGCCATTGGCCGGCTGCAAACGGCAACGCGCTGCTAAAAATACACGGGGCCATGGCAGTAACCCAGTAACGCGCCAGCTCAAACACGGGGCGCTTTTAATGCACTGCCTTTCCATGCGCTGCACGCTATTGCTTCAGGAGCTTCTGAGTGCCCGCCAGCCCGCCATCGGCATTACGGACGAGGACCAAGTACAGGCCCGTGGCCCAGCCGCTGACTTCCAGGGCCTGGTCAGTTCCGGTGGCCGGCCCGGCATATATTAGGCGGCCATCGCTGCCATACACGCGCAGGACTTGGCCGGGGTGCAGCCCCAGGAGGCGCACGGTGCTCGTGGCCGGGTTGGGCACCAGGCGCACGGTGCTGGCGGTGCCGCAGGCGACGGTGAGCGTGACGACGGGGCTGTACGTGCTGGTGCGGTCCACGTCGACCAGCCGGAGGCGATAATAGTTCACTCCCTCGCCGGGCTGCTGGTCGAGGTAGCTGTAGGTGCTGCCGCTGGGGCTGTTGCGACTCGCGACGGTGGCTATTTTTGCGAACAAACGGCCGTCCGGGCTTCGCTCCAGCTCAAACCGGTCGCTTTGCACTTCGCTGGCCGTGGCCCAGTCGAGGCGCGCGCCGCAGGTGCCGCTGGCCGTGGCCGTAAAACGGGTCAGCGTCACGGGTAGCGGGGAGGCCCCCAGCGTCTGGCCCAGGCCAAACTGGCTGAAGCTGCTCAGGCCCAGGCGCAGGGCGTAGCCATTCGCCAGCATGCGCCCCGCGCCGCCATCGGGGTTGAGGGTGCCGCCCCCACCGGTCCAATCGGCCGCGTCGGTGCTGGCGTCGGGGCGCTTGAGGATAGCGAAGTAGTTGTCATTCAAATTACTGAAGGGCAGCAGGCTCACTTTGGCGTCGTAGGTGCCGGCGCTGGGCTGGGTGCCGGGCGTGAGCGTCCAGACCCCGGCGTTGTTTACGGTGCTGTACGGGGTGCGATAGCCCGGCTCGTGGTAGGTCAGGTTGGCATCGGTGCCGGGCTTGGGGCCAAAACTGGCGTCGATGGTGCCGAAGCCCGTGCCGCGCAGGTTGTGGTCCAGCAGCTCGTAGAGGGCGTATTGGCTGGCCGTGCCCACGGGAAAGGCATACGTCGCCGAAACATTGCTGGCGAGGGTTCGGCGCAGGTTGCCGGCCACGTAGCTGCCGGCGCTGTAGCCGCTGAGGCTGGTGGCGCTGGCGTTGCTGTGCACCCATTTGCGGCTGCCCGTCGTGATGGTGCCGGCGGTCAGCACGAGCGTACCGCTGGTGCTGGCGTCGGTGGCCAGCGTCAGGCCGGCGGGGTTGTTCACCACTACGCTGCCGAAGAGGCCGCCGGTCAGCGTTTGGGCGCTGCTGCCCTGGAAGGTGACCTGGCTGGTGGGGGCCGGCGTCACCGTGCCGGTATTCAGCCAGTCGCCGGCAACGGCCAGCTGGCCGCTGCTGCCCAGCGTGAAGGTGGTGCCGGCCGGAATAGTGAGCGCATGCACGGCCGCGCCCGCCGCATTCAGCGTGGGCTGCACGGGTACGTTAGCCATCAGGCTGTTGCCCAGGCTCACCGACGTGGTGTTTGGGCTGATGGTCGCGTCGGTGGTGACATCGGGCACCGTGCCGCTGGCCCAGTTGTGGCAATCAAGCCAGTTGCCATCGGCCGGGGTGCTGTTGCCGCTCCAGGTGCCGGTCGCCCCGGCCAGGATGGCATCGGTCACGACAGGGAACGTGCTCAGGTCGGTATTGCTGGTGCCGCCGCAGCCGCTGGTAGGCGAGGTGCCCAGCGAAATTACTTGGTACTGCGTGGTGGCGGTGCTGGTCGGGATGGGGTAGTAATAGGGCGTGGCGGGGGCACTCACGTCTTCGTAGGTGTTGGCCGTGAGGTTGTGCACGCGCACGGCGAGCGGGAACTGCGCGGTGGTCAGCGCAAGGCCGGCCACGTTGTTGATGCCGTCGTAGGCCGTGAAGTCGAGGCGGAGCGTGTGCGCGCCCTCGGCGGGGCAGGTGGTGCGGTTGGCGTAGCTGGCCCGGGGCAGGAAGCCGAAGCTCCAGCCCGGGTTGTTGCCCTGGTCGTTGGCCCCGTTGCGGCCGGCCTCGAAGTAGGCCCCGCCCGTGGCCCGGCTGTCGCGGATGTAGGTGTAGTCGGCGCAGATGCCGCCCGTGGCCTTGGTCCAGGTGAAGAGGCTGCCGTTCACGGTGCTTTGCAGGGTGACGGGGTTGTTGCTCAGGCCCACCGATACCAGCGTGGCATTGGGGCCAAACGTGGTGGTAGTGGCGGCGGTGAAAACGTAGGCCCGGCCGGGGAAAAAGGTCAGCGTGCCGTTGACGGTATTGCTGCCCAGGATGTTAGTGGACCCGGTTAGCTGGAGGTTGTGAAACGTATTGTTCCCGGCCAGCGCAATGACGGTTAAGGGATTATCAATCAATACGTCATTATAAGGCTGGCCGCCCCCGGTGAAGGCGCTGGCATTCACGGTGAGCAGCGAGGTGCCCGGCGTCACGACCAAGTTCGCCGTTACGGCCACCACCCAGCTGCCATTCACGGTTACCGGCGAGGCCCCCAGCTGGAGGGCCTTCGCCAGCACACCCGAAGTGGCGTAGTTAACGATGCTGACGGGCTGGTCATTGGTCGTAAGCGTGCCGGCCGTGTGCGTAATCCCGGCGGAGCTGGTGAAGGGGTCGGCCAGCGTCACGCTGCCGCCGGGTACGTTGAGATTGAGGTTGCCCGTCAGCCGTTGCCCGGCACTGGTGAGGGTGCTGGCGGTGCCGGGGCCCAGTATGGCCAGGCCCCCGGCCAGGGCCACGGTCATATTGGGGGCGGGGGCCCAGGTCACGGAGCCGTACACGCTTAGCAGGTTGCCGGCTACGCTGCGCAGGGTCAGGCCTTTGCCGTTGGTTAGCGCACTGCAATCGATGCTGCGGCAGTTGGAGGAGGCCAGGTCGATGGTCAGCGTCTGGCCCGTGGTCGTCACCGAGCTGGCATCTAGCACGACGTTATCGACGAGCGAGGGGGTGCATTCGCCGCCGGCCCCGCCGCTGCTCAGGCTCCAGTGCGCGGCATCGTTCCAGTTGCCACCTCCGCCCACCCAGTACAGGGTGCGCATCGGGGGCGGCGTGATGGCGATGCCCGTGTTGCTGCCATTGTCCAGGCCGCTCTGGTCCTGCCAGGTGGCGCCCCCCGAAAAAGCGGTGTACTGGAGTATCACGTACTGCAACGGTGCATTGCTGGCCGATACAAAGCTGGTCGCCGCCGCGCTCGAAGGACCCGTGATGGTAATGAAGTTCGAGCACGTCCCCGTTGCATTCAGCGTAGCCCCGCTCCGGAACGTTTGGGTGGTGGCGTTTGCGACCAGGTAGGTCTTCCCCGGACTCAGCAGCAGCTGCCCGTTGAGGGTGTTGTTGCTGCCGATGGTGGCCGACCCGTAGAACAGCAGGTTCTGAAACGTGTCGGAAGCGGTGGTATTGCCGATTATCGTCGCCGAAGCGCCCCCGGTGTTGTTCGCAAAGGTGACAGTGCCGTACGTCAGGCCGAGTCCTCCCCGGAAGATGCTGTTGTAGAAGGTCGTATTGTTGCCGTTGAGCAGGTTGATGGTGCTGCTGCCGGCGTTGAGCGTGACGGGCGTGGTGGTAACGCCCGCCGTCGTGACGCTGGCCACGTCCCAGGTATAGTTGCTGACCGCCACATTGGCATCGTTGCGGGTGTTGGTGCCCAGCAGGTTCAGCACGCTTGCGCCCAGGTTCACGGTCGGCGGCGACAGACTGAGAGGCCCTGCCGGCCCCGAGCCGGTGCCGTACACGGAGTAGTTAAATCCGTAGCCGCTGCTGAAGGACTGGGCATTGATACTATGGTCGTTGGTCGTGAACGTGCCCGATTCCACGAACACGCGCCCGGTGGTCGTCACGTCATCCAGCAGCGCATAGCTCCCCCCTGCGGCCCGAAACCACAGGTGGGCCGCCAGGGGCTGGCCGGCCGTGGTGAGCGTGTAGCTGCCCCCGCCCGGCTGGCCCAGAAACAGGTCGGCCACCAGCGCCTGCGTCAGGCTGGCCGGCCCCACCAGCGTCAGCGAGCCGGCCACCGTGAGCACGCACCGGGAGGTCGCGTTCAGCGTGGGCTTGTTCGTGACGCCCGTCCAGTCCATATTGCGGCACTGTTGGCCGGTCAGGTCCAGCGTCACCGCGCGGCCCGTGGCCGTGAAGGAATTGGCATCGAAGTGCACGTCGGTAAACACGTTGGGCAGGCAGGTATTGCCCCCGGTGGAGCCGCCGCTGGTGCTGGCCCAGTGGCTGGGGTCGTGCCAGCTGCCGCTGTTGCCCACCCAGTAGAGGTCGGTCACCGGCAGGCCCGCAATCGTAATGCCCGAGCAGCCGCCCTGGTTGGCGCTGGCGGTGGCCACGGCCGCCCCGTTGGCCGGGTTGCCGCTGCTGCCATCCGTGAAGGTGAGGTCCTGCAACACCGCGTAGCTGAGCGGGGCCGAGGCCCAGCCCCCGCTGCGGGCCAGGATGGCCGGGCTGCCCGCCAGCGTCGATTGCACCGTGCCGAAGCCCGCGCAGCCGCCACTCGTGGCCAGGGTGGCCCCGCTGCCGAAGCTCAGCACCTTCGTGGCGCCCGTTCCCACCAGCAGCGTCGCATCGGCCCCCAGCGTCAGGCTGCCGCTGGCACTAATGGTAGCGGCGCTGTTCAGCGTCAGCCGGCTGTTCACGGTGAGGGCATTGAACGACGAGTTGGCCACGTTGAGGACCGCGCCATTCCCGGAATTCACCACCACGGCATTGAAAGCAAAGGCCTTCCCGGTGGTAACGCTTACCGGGCTGCTGTAGTTGGTGAGCGCGCTGGCGCCCACGTTGAGGGTGCTGGTCCCGGCCGTCAGCGTCAGGTTCGGATTGCTCAGGTTCAGCGCCCCGGTGTTCGACTGCACCAGCAGCGTGGTCGTGCTGCTGCCCAGGTCGAGGGTGCCCACCACCGTGCTCGCCACGGCGCTCGCGCCCGTGTAGGTGCTCAGCGTGCTAAACGTGAGCGTGGTGCTGCCAAAGCTCACCCGGCGGGCCGCCGAGATGTTCACGACGGTTCCCGACGCACCATTAAAAGCACTGGTAAACGTCCAGCCGCCATTGGCACTGTCGAAGGTTAAGGAAGCCCCAAACGGCACCCCCTGCATATCCACCACCGCGCCGGTAGTGGCCGCCAGCATCCGGTGGGGCACGGTGATGACCGGCGTCGTCGCCATGGTGGCGGTGTAGTGCAGGTCGCCGTTTATTTCCAGCACCCCGCTGGCCCCCTGCACAAAGGTGGCCAGGCGCACGTTGCCGCTCCAGGTCATGTCGTGACAGGTCACGGTCCCGACAATGGTTACCCGCTGGCTACTGACCGTGAAGGAACTTGCATCGAAGTACACATTGTCGGTGTTTTTCGGCACGCTGGCGTAGGCGTTGCCGGCCCCGCCGCTCGCGTTGGCCCAGTGGCTCATGTCGGTCCAGGCGCCGCTGTTGCCGACCCAGTAGTAGTTGGCGGCGCGGGCAGTCGTGCCCAGGCCCAGCAGGCAAAGCAGCAGGCAAAGCAGCAGGCAGAAACGCCTTAGCGCGGCGCTGGCCGGGCAAGAACCAAGTAAATAACGTTGCATAGAGTATTCCGTGATGCCGGTCGCAAGGCCAACCGGATACCAAAGAATTTTTATTTTTTAACATCCTGTAGTTAAGAGCATTATAAATCATTCCCGATGAATGGCCCTCCCGCCTATGGAGTAATGTTCCAGCTTCTGGAGCCGCGATTTGGGCAATGTGGTTAATCGAATAAGGCCGGCCGGAGAGCGGAGGTGGTGTCAGCATGCCGGCCGGCAGCAGGGCATTCCGATGGGGGTCGCCGGGCTTTTCCAGCCCTCTCAAATGCGCCCGAGGGCCATTCGGCTCTTCCCCTACCCCGGAATTGAGCAGTCGGTCCCGCCCGTTCTGCCCCGCGGAACGGCCCGCTACCGGCTGGACCGGGCAGGGACAATCTGCTTTTTGGAAAGGTTTTCTAAAATCAGGGCTCTTTGCAGTTAATAAACAACATTAATTGTTTGATTTTCAGATAAATAATTATCCTGCATGTTCTGGCATTGCCTTGGCTTGGTGCCAGCCAAACGAAACGCCCGGCCCACGAAATCCCAAAAAACACGCCTGGCAGATGGTGCCCGCTACTGAGCCCCGAAAAAGCCCGCCTTTTCTTCTCCGGTCTGTACGCCCCCATCCCAGCGGGCCGCAGGCGAGTCGCCGGGGTACCGGAAAGTGCCTGATGCCCCAAGGTAAGCCGAGCCGATTCCCTGCTCCTTTTAATTTATTTCATCCCCTGTTCCCCGCCGCTGCGCATGGATACTCCACTCACCGATGCCGAAACCGAAACCCAACGTCAACGCGCCGTGGCCTGGATTGTGGCCCTCACGGCCAACATTCCGCGGCCGGCTTCGCACCGCTACGCCCAGTTGCTGCTGGCCCGTCACCAAAGGGGCGAGCTGAGTATCGCGCAGGTGGCTGCCCTGCTCAGTACCAGCATATACCGGGTGCTGTACCGCAGCCGCGCCACGCGCCACTTCAGCGCGGGGCAGCTTCAGGAGCTGCTGGCCCAGGCGCGCCCGGAAAACGCCCGGTTGGCGGTTTCGGGCATGCTGCTCTACAGCGAAGGCATGTTTGTGCAGGCCATTGAAGGGCCGGAGGAAGCCGTGCGGGCCCTGTACGCCAGGATTGAACAGGACCCCCGGCACACGCGGGTGGAGACGGTGAGCGAAGGCCTGATGCCGGCGCGCCAGTTTGCGGAGTGGAGCATGGACTTTGGCGTGGTGGAAGGCCCCGAAGTGGAACGCGTGCTCGGCGCGATTGAGGGGCAACAGCCCCCGCCAGGCCTGGCCATTGTCAATAAACGCCTCCAGGCACTCCTCCAGGCATTTCTCGACTAGCCAGAGGGAGCCGACTGGGGCCGCGCCGGACGCTGCTTCCGAGGAACTCGACACCGGCGTGCTGGCCGGCGCGCGGGTGCTGCTGGTGGAGGGCAACGACATCAACCGCCTCGTGGCCCGGCGCACCATGCAGGCCTGGGGCGTGGTGGTCGCGGAAGCCGTGGACGGCGCCAGCGGGGTGGCCCGGTTTGCCCAGCAGCCCTTCGACCTGGTGCTGATGGCCATTCAAATGCCCGGCATGAACGGGCTGGAGGCCATGGCCCTGATGCGGGCGCATCCGGTGGCGGCGCAGGCCAATATTCCCATGCTGGCGCTCACGGCCAACGCCTTCCACGCCGACCATGAGCGCTGCCGTGCCGCCGGCATGAACGACTGCCTGGCCAGGCCCTTCGGGGAAGCCGAGCTGTATGCCAAGCGGCGGAAGCTGCTGCGCCGCGGGCGGGCCGCCGCGGGCCCGCCACACCGTATCTTGCCCTTGCCCTGGGGGAGAAAGGCCGCCCGGCCCATCCCCGATTCTCCGGGGCGGTGGCGGGCCGGTCATTTTGCCCGCAAAGGGCGCGCCCGCTACCCTCATCTTTTCCGCCAGCTCACATGCCCGCCAAGCTTACCCGTGCCTTGCTCGAACACACGCTGCACCAGCGCGAGTCCGAAAACCGGGAGCTGCGCGCCCGGCTGGCCGCCGCCACGGCCGGGGGGGGCCTCGTCGGGGTCCGTCCGGTGGCGCTTCCCGAGCCGGAACCCGCCCTGTCCGAAACCCAGCTCGCCGATTTTGCCGCCCAGGTGCCCTGCGTCGTCTTCCGGGGGTACCAGCCGAAAGATGGGCCCCGAAAAATCGTGTATTGCAGTCCCAAGCTGCAGGAGATTTTTGGGATTGCCGACATCCAGCAGCTGGGCCGCTTTATTCACCCCGATGACCTGACGGCCAGCGATGCCGCAGTGGCCGCCACGGTGGCCGCCGGCGCCCCCGTGAACGTGGAATTCCGCCTTGTTGTGCCCGGCCAGCCGCTGCGCTGGTGCCGCAGCACCTCGGTGGCCTCGGGCCAGGATGCCGCCGGGGTCATGTACAGCGGCAGCCTGGAGGACATCACCCTGAGCCGGCAGGCGGCGGAGGAAAATCGCCTGCGGGACGTGCGCGGGGTGCTGCTGATGGAAGAGCTGGGCGTGGGCAGCTGGGAATACCACTTCGGCACCAACCGCATGCGCATCTCGCCCGAGTGCAAGACCATGATGGGCTATGCCGGCCAGGAGTTTCTTGACGAACACGCCAGCCTGCTGGACTCCACGCATCCGGACGATGCCGCCGCCGTGCGGCAGGCCTGGGTGGCCTGCCAGCGCGGCGAAAAGGAGCTGTTTTCCTGCGAGTACCGCCTGCGCTGCCGCGATGGGAGCTACAAATGGGTATTGAACCGGGGCCTGGTGACCGAGCGCGACGCGCAGGGCCGGCCGCTGGTGTTCACGGGCTTTAGCGCCGATGTGTCGATTCGCCGCCAGGCGCAGCTGGCCCTCGACATGACCACCCTGCGCCTGGCTACCACCATCCAGCAGCTGAAGGGCGGCGTGTTGCTGGTGGATGAAAACGGCCGGGTGGTGCTCACCAACAATTCCTTCTGCCGGCTATTCGGCCTGAATACGTCGCCCGAAGACTTCATTGGGACCGACTATTTCGTGCTGGAGGACCGGATGCGGCAGTGCGTGGCCGCGCCGATTAGCGGGGAAGCCCTGGACATGGCCGTGCTGGTAGCCCGCCGGGCAGAAGCCCGCCCCGACCGATTCTGGCTGCACGACGGCCGCGTAGTCGAGCGGGCTTTCGTGCCGGTGCGCAACGCTGACGCGGATATTGGCTTTCTCTGGACGTTTGAGGACATCACCGAGAGCTACAATGCCGAGCGCAGCCTGCGCATGCGGGAGGAGAAATACCGCACCATCATCGACAACATGCAGCTCGGGCTGGTGGAAATGGACCTGGAAAAACGCGTGCTCTACGCCAACCCCAACTTTTGCCGCACCATCGGCTACACCCGTGACGAGCTGCTGGGCCGCCCGCTGCCGGCCCGGCTGTTGGCCCCTGGCAATCGGTCGCATCTGCACGAGCACATTGCGCTGCGCCCCCATGGCGTGAGCAGCTCCTACGAGTTGCCCATCGTGACCAAGGACGGCGAAACGAAGTGGCTCTTCAACAGCGCCTCCCCGCTCTACGACCAGCACCGGGTGGTGACGGGCAGCATCGGCATCATTCTCGACATCACGCACCAGAAGGAGCTGGAGCAGAACCTGCGCGAAGCCAAGCAGCAGGCCGAACTATCCACCCGGGCCAAGGAATTGTTTCTGGCCAACATGAGCCACGAAATCCGCACGCCCATGAACGCCATCCTGGGCATGAGCCAGCTGCTGGCCAAAACCCCGCTGGCCACCCGCCAGAGCAACTACCTGCACGCCATCACCACCTCGGCCCAGAACCTGCTCGTCATCATCAACGACATCCTGGACCTGTCCAAGCTCGACGCCGGCCGGATGAGCATCGAGCAGGTGGGCTTCAACGTGCCCCGCCTCTGCGCCCAGGTCGAGAAAACCCTGCTCTACAAAGCCGAGGAAAAGGGCCTGGGCCTGCTCATCCGGGTGAGCCCGCGCGTGCCCGACGTGGTGCTCGGCGACCCGCACCGCATCACCCAGATTCTGCTCAACCTGGCCGGCAACGCCGTCAAGTTCACCCCCAAAGGGGAAGTTGCCATCGAGTGCGACGTGGTGTGCTTTCACGCCGGCGCGGTGGAGCTCGCCTTCGTGGTGCGCGACACGGGCATCGGCATCGACGCGGCCTACCTGAAGCAGATTTTTACCGAGTTCAGCCAGGAGGATGCCTCCATCACCCGCGAGTTTGGCGGCACGGGCCTGGGCCTGAGCATCTGCCGCCGCCTGGCCCGGCTGATGGGCAGCGAAATCGTGATTGAGAGCGAGAAGAACGAGGGCACCACCATTCAGTTCTCCCTGTCGCTGCCCATTGGCACGGTCGACGACCTGCCGCAGCGCCGGCCCGCCACCCGCCCCAACGCCCGGGAGCTGCGGGGCAAGCGCGTGCTGCTGGTCGAAGACAACGAATACAACATGCTGCTGGCCAAGACCTGCTTGCTGAACGCGCACCTCGACGTAACCGAGGCGGAAAACGGCGCGGCGGCCATCGAATGCGTGCGAAACCAGTCGTTCGACCTGATTCTGATGGACATGCAGATGCCCGTGATGGACGGCTTCGAGGCCACCCGCTACCTGCGCCAGCAGCTGCGGGTCACCACGCCCATCATCGCCCTCACGGCCTCGGCCATCAGCGGCGAGAAAGAAAAATGCCTGGCCGCGGGCATGGACGATTACCTGACCAAGCCGTTTTACGAGGATGAGCTGTTGCAACTGCTGGGCGACTGGCTGCTGCGGCCCCTCCACAAGGCCGAAGCAGCCGGCGGGAGCCCGGTGCTGCCGTTGAGCGCAGGCCCCGCGCCCCCGCTGTACAACATTGACGTCCTGCTGCGCATGGGCCGGGGCAACCAGCAGTTCGTCATCACCATGCTGCAAACCTTCATCGCCAGCACCCGCACTGCCTTGCGCGACCTGCACAGCGCCCTGGCCGTGGGCAGCCTGACCGGGCTGCAAGCCGCGGCCCACCAGCTGAGGCCCAGCCTGCGGCAGCTGCAGATTCAGGCCGCCCTGCCCCTGCTGGATGCCGTCCAGGGCTGGCCGGAGCCCTTTTCCTACGATGACTTGCAGCCGCTGGTCGAAGCGGCCGACCACGTGCTGGACGCGGTGATTGTGGCAATGCTCGCCGAGGTGGAAACCCGTCGCTTCGGCGCTGGCCGAGCCGGGGAACGAGGAACGGCTTTTTAGTCGGCTCCAACAGGGCCGCCGCATGGCTGGCCGCTACGACGAAACGGCCAGCCGCTTTTTGGGAATGCGGCACGTTGCTTCCGCCTTGCCGGGGCTTCGCTATTTTGCGTTTCTGCAGCCGTACATCGACCGAAGAACCGCTCTGGTGCCCCCAGTAAAGCCCAACCCCTGCCCTCCCAACTCCGGGAAGGCAGGGGTTGGGCTTTACTGGGGCCATCCTAACGTTTGGAAAGGACCTTTAAGCCCACCGCCGACCATCCAAACGTTTGGAAGAAGCATTTAGGCCCAAAACCGACCATCCAACCGTTTGGAAAGAACATTTGGGGCTAAAACCGACCGTCCAACCGTTTGGAAAGAACATTTGGGGCTAAAACCCGCCATCCAACCGTTTGGAGGGGCAGTTGGATGGCAAAAATGGGCTGACACTGGCCGGCCGTGAAGCGTTGAGCTTATGAGGGAGTGATAGTTTACCTACCTTACCGGCTCACCATTCACTTATCCCATTCTCCTCATGTTCCTGCCGTTCCTCAAAAACCCATTCTACTCCAAAAACCTGGCCCGCGAAGCCTTTCGCGACCTCATGGCGGGCAACCTCACCCGCATGAGCGGCCAGAACAAAGACGGCCTCTACACGGGCATGATTGCCGCCCTGCAGCCCCTGCACGATGGCTACGCCACCTTTCTGGGCACGCAGGACGTGAACGTGGGCGAGCGCCTGGGCAACACCGACGCGGTGGGAAAACTACTGGCCGCCTTCAAGCTCTTCGCCCGGGAAGAGCTGCTGGTGGACGTGGCCTACATTTTCGGCCGCAAAGCCCCCGATGCCGCCGCCCTCACCCTCTTCCTGCCCAAGGGCCGCTCCGAATACAGCGGCGCCAGCCTGCTCACCCTGCCCACGCTGCTCGACCGCGTGGCCACCCTCACCGCCACCTACCAGGACGCCCTGGGCGAGGACCTGGCCCAAAAGGCCGCCAAGTTCAAGCAGGACTACGACGCCGACCGCCAGCTTCAGGGCGAAAGCAAAGGCGCCGTGCAGGGCGACAGCAAAGCCGAAAAGAAGCTGCGCCAAGCCGCCGCCCGCCAGCTCAAGCTCAACCTGCTGGACCAAATCAAGCTGCACATCGATGCGCCCGACGACGTGAAGGCGCTGTATGACCCCGGCATTTTCGCCCAGCCCACCAAGCCGGGGCCGCCGAAAGTGTAGCCGCCGGCCGCCAGCCGCCAATGCCTGAAAAAGCCAAAGAGCCTGCCGCTGATGAAGCGGCAGGCTCTTTGGCTTTTTCAGCGCAGTTAAGTAGTCGGGCAGAAGTAAGCGCATACTCTGGTCTGACCGCCCCAGGCGGTCTGACCAGAGTATGCGCCAAATAGACGCTTACTTCTGCCCGACTACTTAACTACTGCCCCAGCACGATGGCAAACACCAGCGGCGCGACAATGGTCGCGTCGCTTTCGATGATGAATTTCGGGGTTTTCTCGCCCAGCTTGCCCCAGGTGATTTTCTCGTTCGGCACGGCGCCGGAGTAGCTGCCGTAGCTGGTGGTGGAGTCCGAAATCTGGCAGAAGTAGCCCCACAGCGGCACGCTGGTGCGGCCCAGGTCCTGGTGCAGCATGGGCACCACGCAGATGGGGAAGTCGCCGGCAATGCCACCACCAATCTGGAAGAAGCCCACTTTGCTCTCGTCGGTGGCCTGCTGGGTGTACCAGTCGGCTAGGTAAATCATGTACTGGATGCCCGTGCGCATGGTGTGCACGTTCTTCACATCGCCCGAAATAACGTGGCCCGCGAAGATGTTGCCGAGCGTGCTGTCTTCCCAGCCAGGGCAGATGATGGGCAGGTTTTTCTCGGCCGCCGCCAGCATCCAGGAGTCTTTGGGGTCAATCTGGTAGTACTGCTCCAGCTCGCCCGAGAGCAGAATCTGGTAGAAAAACTCGTGGGGGAAATACGACTTGCCCTCGGCATCGGCCTTCTCCCAGAACTTGAGCACGACGTGCTCGAGGCGGCGCATGGCCTCTTCCTCGGGGATGCAGGTATCGGTCACGCGGTTCATGTGGCGCTCCAGCAGGGCCTGCTCGTCGGCGGGCGTGAGGTCGCGGTAGTTGGGCACGCGCTCATAAAAGTCATGGGCCACCAGGTTGAAGATGTCCTCCTCCAGGTTGGCCCCGGTGCAGCTGATGATTTGCACCTTGTCCTGCCGAATGAGCTCGGCCAGCTGGATGCCCAGCTCGGCGGTGCTCATGGCCCCGGCCAGGGTAATCATCATTTTGCCGCCATCGGCGAGGTGCTTGTTGTAGCCATCGGCCGCGTCGATGAGGGCAGCGGCATTGAAGTGACGGTAATGGTGGCGGAGGAAATTGGAAACTTGCATTTCGGGGGAATTGGGTTGTTTTTGTTTAGTAAGTAAGACAAACAGCACGTCATGCTGAGCGTAGCCGAAGCATCTCTACCGCAGGAGTAATCCAATTATCAGGATTTAGTTACACGGTAGAGATGCCTCGGCTACGCTCGGCATGACGTGCTGGTTTTATTCAATGCCGGCCTACGTCGGCGACTCAATCATCAAATTATGATTGGTGTAAATGCAGATATCGGCCGCGATGTGCAGGCCTTCTTCCACCATCTGGCGGGCGGTGAGGTGGGGCGCGTGCTTCTTCAAAGCCAAAGCGGCGGCCTGGGCATACATCGCGCCGGAGCCAATGGCAGCCACGTCGGAATCGGGCTCCAGTACGTCGCCGGTGCCGCTCAGGATGAGTAGCTCGTCCTTATCGGCCACCACCATCATGGCTTCCAGCTTGCGCAGGTACTGGTCTTTGCGCCAGTCCTTGGCCAGCTCGATGGCGGCGCGCTTGAGGTTGCCGCCGTAGCTGGTTAGCTTCTCATCGAACTTATCGAGCAGCATAAAAGCATCGGCCGTGGAGCCGGCGAACCCGGTCACGACTTTGCCATCCTGCAGCTTGCGGATTTTGCGAACGTTGCTTTTGGCAACGTGCTTGTCCATGGTGGCCTGGCCATCGGCCCCAACGGCAATCTCACCGTTGTGGCGAACGCCGAGAACGGTAGTAGAACGGATTTTTGCTTGCATAAGGCCGCAAAAATACAACGGCTATTCCCAGCGGGGATGGTGGCGGGCATTAAATGAAAAAGAACGTCATGCTGAGCTTGTCGAAGCATCTCTACCGCGCGAGTAAATCCTGATGATTGGATTACTGCTGCGGTAGAGATGCTTCGACAAGCTCAGCATGACGTTCTTTCTGCTTGGTTCTACCTACTTCTTGCTCACCCGAAACTGCAGCTTGGCGAAGTAAAACCGGCCGTTGCTGCCCATTTGCACGGCATCCCAGGCGCCGCCGTTTTCGGTGGCCTGCGGGTTGAAGAAGTTGGGGTACACGTTGAAGATGTTGGACGAGCCCACCGACAGGCGCAGCTGGTTGGTGAGGGCGTAGGACAGGGCCACGTCGGTGGTCAGGCGGTCGCGGTACTTGTTGGGGTCGCCGTTGTAGTCATACAGCAAGACGTGGCCGAACTGCACCAGCCGCACCAGCGCCCCAAAGCGGCCCAGGCTGTAGTCAAACGTCAGGTTGACTTTGTAGGGCGGGGCCGAGGCTTTCACAAACGCCTGCTCGCGCACGCCGAAGAAAATTTCCTCCTTGCCCGTGAGCCGGGGCGTCGTCTTGGCATTGCCCACGATGAGCAGGCGGTTGAGGTTGCCGGCCAGCGTGGTGGTGAGGCGGCCTTCGCCCACGGTGAGCGTGTTGGCCAGCACCACATCGAGGCCCCAGGTATCGGTCGAAACGGCGTTGGCGAAGAACTGGGCCTGGCCCACGTTCAGGTTTTGCAGAATGGTCCCGATTTGGTCGTCGTCCTGCCCAAAGGTGCCCGTGAGCACAATCCGGTCCTTGATGTGGATGTAGTAGCCATCGACGGTGAAGCTGAGCACCGAGCCGGCGCGGCCCGTGAAGCCCACGCTGGCCGACTGCGACCGTTCCTGCGTGAGCGCCGGAATGCCCACCGCCTGCGACACCGGCCCGTTGTTGCGGTCCAGCAAAATATCCACCGGCACCCCGCCCACCACGTTGGTAAATACGGTATTGAAGTTCACCTGCGCCAGCGACGGGGCCCGGAAACCGGTGCTGTAGGTGCCGCGCAGCGAGAACGTCTCGCTCAGCTTCAGCCGCGCCGCCCCCTTGTAGGTAAAGCTGCTGCCGAAGTCAGAATAGTTCTCAAACCGCACCGCGGCGGCCAGCAAAAATGCTTTGGTCACATCCAATTCGGCATCGGCATACACGCCGATGTTGTCGCGGCTGGCCTTCACCTCGTTGCGCGGCTGGAAGCCGGGGAAGCCCTGCGAGCCGGCCGCACGGTCGTTCAGCGGGCCGGGGTACTTGCGCCAGGAGCCCTCCTCACCGGCAAACAGCATGTACCATTCGCGGCGGTATTCGCTGCCGATGGCCACGTTCAGGCCTTGCAGCACGGTTTTGTAGTTGCGGCTCAGGTTGAGGTTCACCACGTTTTGCTGAAGCTGGAAGCCGCCCGCATCAAACGTGGTAGGCGAGGCCGCACCCAGCGTGGCGTTCAGCGTATTGGTCACGCCGTAGTGAAAGCGGTTCGAGCCGAAGCCCTCGCTCAAGTCCACATCGAACCCGCCGAAGGTGCCGCGCACGCCCACCGCGCCGTGCGCATCAGTCAGGTCGCTGGTGATGATGGGGTCGAAGCCGTTGGGGTAAAGGGTGGGGTTGCTGCGCGGGTTGGGAACGGGGTTGCCCAAGGTGTCCGTCACCGTCGGAAAGCGCGTGTAGGCGTAGGCGTCGCCCTTGCGGAAGTTCACGCCGCCAAACACATAGGCGTAGATATTCTCATTAATGGGCAGCTTGCTGTTGAGGTACGCCGAGGTATTGCTGGCCTTCGGGTCGCCGTATTCGCGCCGCTGAATGCCGTCTGTATTGGGCACGTTGGCGCGCTGGGTGTGCTGGCGCTGGTTGAAGTCGACGGTGGCATTCACGAAGCCGCCCTTGCCCACACCCACCCCATAGTTGAGGTTGGCGTTGAAGTTGCCGCCGTCGAATTTCTTGTCGTCGAAGCGGTACTTGGCGTCGTATGCGCCGTAGTTCACGTTCGCGGTCAGCTCATTCACGCTGGTTTTGAGCACGATGTTGATGACGCCCGCAATGGCATCGGAGCCGTACTGGGCCGAAGCCCCGTCGCGCAGAATCTCAATCCGCTCGATGCTGGCGGCCGGAATCGTGTTCAAATCGGTGCCGGTGTTGCCCCGGCCCCGGCTGCCGAACAGGTTCACGAGGGCCGACTGGTGCCAGCGCTTGCCATTCACGAGCACCAGGGTTTGGTCGGGGCCCAGGCCGCGCAGGCTGGCGGGGTCCACGTGGTCGGCGCCATCGGCCCCGGTCTGGCGGTTCGAGTTGAACGAGGGCGCCACGAATTGCAGCAGCTGGTTCACGTCGAGCTGGCCGGTTTTGGCCGTCACCTCCCGCACGTCGATGATGTCGACCGGCGAGGGCGAGTCGGTCACGGAGCGGTTCTGGCTGCGCGAGCCCACCACCTGCACGGCGTCGAGGCTGGTGCTGCTTTCGGCCAGCTTCACGGTCAGGCTGCCGCCCTGCGCGGCTACCTCCTGCGTGGTGTAGCCCAGCGAGCTAATGACGAGCTGCGGCTGCGCGGTGCGGGACCGGAACGAAAACCGGCCGTCGGGGCCGGTCGAGGTGCCGTTGTTGGTGCCTTTCTCCACCACCGTGGCCCCGATTATGGGCTGCCCGGCGGCATCCTGAACCTGACCGGTCAGGTTGGTGCTCTGGCCCCAGGCCATGCTGCTGACGAGGCAGATAGGGGCAATGAGTAGACTTCTTTTCATAGCTCAAACAGAAAAATGGTGCAGGTAAATGAGGAGAAGCAAGTATTTTAATTTTTGCAATCTAACTCCGAAGGGCCAAAAAAAAAACCAGCCGGCTAGGGCTGGTTTTTAAAAATTCGCGCAGTAAGCGCGACTGTTTCCAATCAAATCATCAACCGCATGGGGTCTTCCAGCAGGCTTTTCAGCGTCTGGAGGAAGGCGGCACCGGTGGCACCGTCCACCACGCGGTGGTCGCAGCTCAGCGTCACCTTCATGACGTTGCCGATGGCCAGTGCGCCGTCTTTCACAATAGCGGTTTGCTTGATGCCGCCCACCGCCAGGATGCAGGCATCGGGCGGGTTGATGATAGCCGTAAACTCATCAATGCCGAACATGCCCAGGTTCGAAATGGTGAAGGTGCTGCCCTCCCACTCGGCGGGCTGCAGCTTCTTGCTCTTGGCCCTGCCGGCCAGTTCCTTCACCTCCGTGGCGATTTGGGCGAGGCCTTTCTGGTCGGCGTTGCGAATCACGGGCACCAGCAGGCCTTCGTCCACGGCCACGGCCACGCCGATGTTGATGAGCTTGTTCTGCCGGATACGGTCGCCGAGCCACGAGGAATTCACTACCGGATGCGAGCGCAGGGCGATGGCCGCCGACTTCAGCACCAAATCATTAAAGCTCAGTTTCACCGGCGACAGCTCGTTGAGCTTCACACGGGCCTCAATAGCCTTGTCCATGTTGATTTCCATCGTGAGATAGAAATGCGGAGCCGTAAACAGGCTTTCCGAGAGGCGCTTGGCAATCACCTTGCGCATCTGCGACACGGGTGTGTCGGTGTAGGTATCGGAAGCGGGGCTGGCGGCACTTGGAGCGGCAACCGCAGCTTGTGGCTGAGCAGCTGGCGTCGGCGCGGCGGCCGGGGCCGTGGTAGCCACGGGAGCGGCTTGCGCGGCAGGAACCGAAGCAGCGCCGGGCTGGAAGTTCTCCACGTCGCGCTGCACGATGCGGCCATTGTCGCCGCTGCCCACTACCTGGGCCAGGTTGATGCCTTTGTCTTTGGCAATGCTCTTGGCCAGCGGCGAGGCCAGAATGCGGCCGGCCGGAGCAGCGGGTGCAGCCGCCGGTTGGGCCGGAGCTTCAGCAGCCGGAGCGGCTGCTTCGGTAGCCGCGGGTGCTTCGGCAGCAGGCGCGGCGGCACCGCCGGCTTGGCCACCGAGCAGGGCCTGAATGTCAGCGCCTTCTTCACCAATAATGGCCAGAATACCATCTACCGCCACGGCTTCGCCGGCTTTGGGGCCGGTGTAGAGCAGGGTGCCGTCCTCGTAGTTTTCCAGCTCCATCGTGGCTTTGTCGGTTTCGACTTCGGCCAGGATGTCCCCGGATTTAACTTTATCACCAACTTTCTTGAGCCAGGAGGCAATGGTGCCTTCGGTCATGGTATCGCTCATTTTGGGCATGCGTACCACCGTGGCATTCTTGCCATTGGCGGGCGCGGCGGGGGCAGCCGGAGCAGCAGCAACCGGCGCGGGAGCCGGAGCCGCTTTGGGAGCCTCGGGGGCAGGCGCCGCGGCCGGAGTCGGCGCGGGGGCAGCGGCGGCCGGAGCAGCGCCGCCGGTCTGGCCGTTCAGCAGGTCGGAAATATCCTCGCCTTCCTTGCCCACAATGGCCAGAATGCCGTCCACGGGCACGGAGTCCTTCTCTTTGGGCCCGATATAAAGGAGGGTGCCGTCTTCGTAATTCTCCAATTCCATGGTGGCTTTGTCGGTTTCGACTTCGGCCAAGATGTCTCCGGATTTAACTTTATCACCCACTTTTTTGAGCCAGGCCGCGATGGTCCCTTCGGTCATCGTGTCGCTCATTTTGGGCATTTTTATGATTTCGGCCATCGGATTTGTAGCGCTTGGATTGAGAAGGCCAAAATTAGCCCGAAAAGTTGGTCAGGCAATGTTTGCTGTTGTTCCTGCATTGCAGGAATATCTCCTTGCAGTGCATGGCGGGAACAAGTGTTCATTCATGCAATGCCGTACTGGAGCAGGCGGCTTTAGCCAACGGACTGCAAATGCGAAACGTCCAGGAAATTCTTAACGGTGAACACCCTGCCGGTAAACTCCAGCTTATACAAGCATAAGTTACTGTGTTCAAATCCCTCCATGTAGCTGAGCGGGTAATTTAACAGCTGGCAGAGCAGCACGCGCATGGCGCGGCCGTGCATGCAGACGAGGACGGTTTCTTCGTCTTCGCGGGATTTCAGCAGCTCAATAAACGGACGCTGGCGCGCGGCTACTTCTTCGGGGCTTTCGCCGCCCTGCAAGCGGCCATCGGTGCGCCCGGCCGCCCAGCCGGCCAGCACCTGGCGGTATTCGGCATCTTCTTCCATGGTGATGCGAGTGCCCTCGCGCACACCCCAGCTGATTTCGTTGAGGCCGATGTGGGCTTCGTGGGGCAGGCCGAGGTCGAGGAACTGCTGCACCGATTCCTGGGTGCGGCGCAGGGCCGAGGTGTAGACTTTTTGGAACGGGACGTGCGCGTAGGCCGCGAAAAACTGTTCGGCCTGGCGGCGGCCGGTGGCGTTCAGACTCGAATCGACGCCACTGCCCTGCACAATGCCTTGCACGTTGAAATCGGTCTGGCCGTGGCGGAGCAGGAAGATGGTTCGGGGCGTCACGTTGCGTGGTAGTTTTGCGTAACAATGCGTCAACAATAGTCAAAGTACGGGGTTTTAACCCCGACCGTTGGCGTTTAACCCTTATAAATCACCGGCGACGAAGGACCTGTGGCTCTCTTCCTCGCCTTGCCCCTCCCCCATGACTCTGGAAGAAGTGAAGCACTGGACGGCCTCCCGCCCCACCCTGGCCGATGCCCTCGGCATGGAAATCACCGCCGTGACCGACGATTATATCGAAGGCCGGATGCCGGTGGACGGGCGCACCCACCAGCCCATGGGCCTGCTGCACGGCGGCGCATCGGTGGCATTTGCCGAAACCCTGGGCAGCATCGCCGCCGCCCTGCGCGTCGACAACACCAGGCAAGCCTGCGTGGGCCTGGAAATCAACGCCAACCACCTCAAAGGCGTGCGCGACGGCTGGGTGCTGGGCCGGGCCACGCCGGTACACATTGGCCGGAGCACGCAGGTGTGGGAAATCCGCATCACCCACGAAGCAACGGGCGCGCTGGTGTGCATCAGCCGCATCACCATGGCCGTGATTGACCTGCCGGCCGCCACCGGAAAAGTTGCTTGATGCGCCTGACTGAACCCCGGCAGCTTGCCTGGCCCACCGCGGCGGCGGGGCTCGATGCAACGGCCCGCCTGCGCCACCTCGTGGCCGGCGCGCTGCGTACCGGCCGGCCGCTGGCCGTGTGGCGCGAGCCCGGCGCCGACTACCCGCGCCTGCTGGTGGCCCGCTCCCTCGAAGCCGCCTACACTGGCCTGCCGCCCGCGCTCGACGCCCAGGCGCCGGCCGGTTTCGCCTTCTTTCCCTTCCGCGATTCCGACCACAACCCGGCCCTGTTTCTGCCCGCCGATGTACTCTACGACGTGGCCCGGCCCGATGCGGTGACAGTAGCTCCCGCCGCCCGCGACCTGGTGCCGGCCCTCACGGCCTGGCTGGCCCTGCCGCCACTGGCCGAGCTGGCCTGGCACCACAGCCCCCAGCCCGCCCCGCACACCGCCACCGAAGCCGAGTACACCCAACTGGTGCGCACCGGCGTGGCTGCCATCGAGGAAATGTCGGTGGTGAAAGTGGTGTCGTCGCGGGCCGCCCGGCGCCCTCTGCCGGCTGGGTTCGACCCACTGGCGGCATTCGCAGAGTTGAGTGAGAAATACGGGCGGGCTTTTGTGTCGCTGGTGAGCGTGCCGGGCGTGGGCACCTGGCTGGGGGCCTCGCCCGAAGTGCTGGCCGAAGTTACGGCCGATGGGCAGTTTCACACCATGGCCCTGGCCGGCACCCAGCCCATCACGCCGGGCCTCGCGCCACAGGCCGCCATCTGGCGGCAGAAGGAAATTGAGGAGCAGGCCCTCGTGGCACGCTACATCGTGAACTGCTTCAAGCAGTTGCGCTTACGCGAATACCACGAAACCGGCCCGCGCACGGTAGTGGCCGGACAGCTGCTGCACCTGCGCACCGACTTTGAAGTGGATTTCAGGAACGTCCCGTTTCCCGCCTCGCTGGGCACCGATATGCTGCGGCTGCTCCACCCCACCTCCGCGGTGGGCGGCATGCCCAAGGTGCCGGCGCTGGCGTTTTTGCAGGCCCACGAGGGCTACGACCGGGCGTACTACAGCGGCTTCCTCGGCCCGGTGAACGTGACGGCACCCGGCATCTCGCGCCTCTTCGTGAACCTACGCTGCCTTCAATTACGCCCTACCGAAGCCATTCTCTACGCCGGCACCGGCCTCACCATCGACTCCGACCCAACCCGGGAATGGCAGGAAACCGAAATGAAAATGCAAACCATTGGCGCTGTACTACAGTGAGCAGTAAGCAATGTCGTTCTGCTGGCTCCTAACAACTGCTCATTGCTCACTGCCCACTAATAACTGTTCACTGACCTTATGCAGGCCGTTTATAATATCGCCGAAATCTGCGCCCAGCACGGCATTACCGATGTCGTTTTATCGCCCGGCTCCCGCTCAGCGCCGCTCACACTGGCCTTTGCCCGGCACCCAGATTTGACGGTGCGCGTGGTGCCTGATGAGCGCGCAGCTGCCTTCATTGCCCTCGGCATGGCGCAGGCGCAGCGGCGGGCGGTAGCGCTGGTCTGCACGTCAGGAACGGCCGGCCTGAACTACGCGCCGGCCGTGGCCGAGGCCTTTTTCCAGCAAATTCCGCTGGTGATTTTCACCGCCGACCGCCCACCGGAATGGATTGACCAGCTCGATGGCCAGACCATCCGCCAGCGCAATCTCTACGGCGCCCACGCCAAGGGCGAGTTCGAATTCCCAGTCGATACCTCGCACGCCGATGCCAAGTGGCATTCGGCGCGTATCGTGAACGAGGCCATCAACCTGGCACAGGCCGCGCCCGCCGGGCCGGTGCAGGTGAACGTGCCGCTACGGGAGCCGTTTTATCCGAAGGCGGGGGAGGAAATTGGGTACGAAAAGGACGTAAAGATTATTCACGAAGATGCTAACGCTCCGTCAAATACATTCTACGCTGATGTTCATCGTCCTGAGAAGCATATTTTGATTGTTGTTGGCCAACATATTTATGATGCACATCTTATTAAGGCCGTTAAGCATTTCGCGCATCAGTCCGGGGCTATAGTAGTTGTGGATTCAATCAGTAATATTCCCTCAGATGTTCCTGCAATAATGTTTCAGGACATTATTCTGAGTAGCGCCAATGAGGAATTTCGAAAATCTTTACAACCAAGCCTGTTAATCACCTTTGGCAAATCCCTGATATCCAAAGCACTAAAAATATACTTGCGCAACTATCCCGCACAGCAACACTGGCACCTTCAGCCACATTCCGGCCAGGTAGCAGATGTATTTCGTTCGCTGACACAAGTCATACGGACTAATCCCGCACATTTTTTAGGTGATTTTGCCCACGAATTCACACAGGAATTACGAGTGGAGGCAATGTCATACGGGAAGATTTGGCGAAGCGCGAGTCGACAAGCGGCCGAATTTATAAGCAGCTTTTTTCAAGTCGAAGACCAGCCCTTCAACGAATTCTCCGCCTTCCGCCACGCACTGGCTAATGTACCGGACAACACCGCCCTGCACCTGGCCAACAGCATGGCCGTGCGCTACGCCAACATCCTCGGCATTCCACAGGGCAAACAAATCGAAGTCTTCGCCAACCGTGGCACCAGCGGTATCGACGGCTGCACTAGTACCGCCGTAGGCGCGGCCCTGGCCCAGCCCGGCCGGCCGGTCGTGCTCCTCACCGGCGACGTGGCGTTTTTCTACGACCGCAACGCCTTCTGGCACAACTACCCCACGCCCAACCTGCGGGTGGTCTTGTTCAACAACCACGGCGGCGGCATTTTCCGCATCATCGACGGGCCGCGCCAGCAGCCGGAGCTGGACGAGTTTTTTGAGACGCGCCAGGCGCTCACGGCCGAGAACACCGCCAAGGATTTCCGCCTGCGCTACTTCCCGGTTTCGTCGTTTGAAGAACTTGAAGCCGCGCTACCGGTTTTCTTTGCAGCCGAAACCGGCGCGGCCATCCTGGAAGTGTTTACCGATTCCAAAACCAACGCCGCCTTTTTTGAGGAATACCGCGCGGCGGTGAAACATGCTTTTTCTTAATTCTTACCTGGCCGTCATGCTGAGCGCAGCCGAAGCATCTTGCCCGCTTCGTTGCAATCATCTCGATTACTACTGCACGCGAAATGCTTCGGCTGCGCTCAGCATGACGGCCACACCTTTTTCATTCTATGACCGAACCCATCAATTGGACGCCCATTAAGGAGTTCAAAGAAATTCTCTTCACGCAGTACGGCGGCATCGCCAAAATCAGCATCAACCGGCCGCAGGTACACAACGCCTTTACGCCGCTCACGGTGCAGGAAATGATTGAGGCGATGAACATCTGCCGGGACCGCACCGACCTCGGCGTCATCATCCTCACCGGCGAGGGCGGCCGGGCCTTCTGCTCGGGCGGCGACCAGAGCGTGCGCGGCCACGGCGGCTACGTGGGCGACGACGCCGTGCCCCGCCTCAACGTGCTCGATTTGCAGCGCATCATCCGCAGCATTCCCAAGCCGGTGATTGCCATGGTGGCGGGCTGGGCCATTGGCGGCGGCCACGTTCTGCACGTAGTCTGCGACCTCAGCATTGCGGCCGATAACGCCCGGTTTGGCCAAACCGGGCCCATTGTAGGCTCATTCGACGGCGGCTTTGGCGCCTCCTACCTGGCCCGCGTGGTGGGCCAGAAAAAGGCCCGCGAAATCTGGTTTCTCTGCGACCAGTACGATGCCCAGGAAGCCCTCGACATGGGCCTCGTCAATAAGGTAGTACCGCTCGATAAGCTGGAGGAAACTACCGTGGCCTGGTGCCACAAAATCCTCCAGAAAAGCCCGCTCTCGCTGCGCATGCTCAAGTCGTCGTTCAACGCCGAGTTGGATGGGCAGGCCGGCATCCAGGAACTGGCCGGCAACGCCACGCTGCTGTATTATCTCAGCGACGAGGCCAAGGAAGGCCGCAACGCCTACATGGAGAAACGCCAGCCGGACTTCTCCAAATTCCCAAAATTTCCGTAGCGTTCGAATAATTTATCGTAAAACCAGTGTAGCCTATTTCTGCCGTGGGCAGAAGTAGGCTACACTGGTTTTATCCCGTTGTCCGGCAATCGTACCCGGAAATAAAAATATGCTTAGAAGCTGAACCCCAGCGCGTGAATACACGAGCACCAGCTGATAAAGTAGCGCCGGTCTTCCTGCTTGCGCAGCTTTTTGATGGCTTTGGCGCGGGCCTTGATTGCCGATAAATCAAATCTGTGGCCCTTGGTGGGCGGGGCGGAGGGGCTGCCGACAGCCGGAACCACGGCAACAGGTGGTTGTGGGTGGGATTTCATGGCGGAGCAGGTGAAGTGTGTAGTAATAATACGGAATTTATATTAAGATGGCAACAGGGTTGCATGGTTTCTTTGGTTTTGGGAGTAGGCTGCGTGTCCCATTCAATTGTGATGTCATCTTAATTCGCAAATTTTAACACGCTCTACGCCGGATTGTGGTATCTTGGTATTCAGGCCCGTGAATAGAACAATCATTTCATTGCAGTCAATAAACAGAATGAATCCTACGGTTGATTTTTATTTTAGTAAAGCCAAAAAATGGCAGGAAGAAATGGCGCAATTGAGAACAGTGGCTCTTGACTGTGGGCTGACCGAAGAATTGAAGTGGGGAGTTCCGTGTTATACGTTTCAGAAAAACAACATCGTTTTAATACATGAATTTAAAGAATACTGCGCGCTTTTGTTTTTCAAAGGAGCGCTGCTGAATGATGCCAATAGTATTCTAATTCAGCAAACAAAGAATACGCAGGCAACGCGCCAGATTCGGTTCGCCAACATTCAGGAAATAGTTGAGAAGCACCCTATAGTAAAAGCCTACATTTATGAAGCTATTGAAGTGGAAAAAGCTGGTTTGAAAGTTAATTTTAAAAGGAATGCAGAGTTCGACATTCCTGAAGAGTTTCAATATAAATTAGACGAAATCCCTGCCTTAAAAACCGCTTTTGATGCATTGACACCGGGACGAAAAAGGGCATACTTACTTAATTTTTCTGCGCCCAAGCAATCCAAAACCCGGGCGTCAAGGGTTGAAAAATGTGTGCAGCAAATTCTCAATGGGAAAGGATTAAATGACTAGTAACCAATCGTCATCATGCTTGCGAGCGTCAGGAAGTTTTGGAATCTAATTATGGAACAGTACAAGCAAATACTACGCGTTAATCGCGAAACATCAAACTTTAACAGGCTCTTATATTAATTACAGCACCGCATGCTGAATTTCCTGAGAAAGCTATTCGGCCTGGGGGCGAAAGTGAATGTGGGCGAGCTGATTGCCGCCGGAGCCACCATCATCGACGTGCGCAGCAAGGGCGAATACCAGGGCGGGCATCTGAAAAAATCCATCAACCTGCCGCTCGACACCCTGCCCGGCAGCCTGGGCCGGCTCGACAAAACCAAGCCGGTGATTACCTGTTGCGCTTCCGGGATGCGCAGTGCCTCGGCGCGCGGCATTCTGAAAGCGCAGGGGTTTGCAGAGGTGCATAACGGCGGGAGCTGGACCAATTTGCGCAAGTACGATGCCTGAACAAACCGGCATGACGCTCACGCAAAAACTCCTCAGCTACCTGTTTCCAACGACGCGAAAAATCCCGTCGGCCTACAACGGCATCCTGGAAGTCACGGTGTTTCAGGGGCGTAAGGTGCTCGACAGCGCCAATGCCAACTATTCGTACGGGTCGCTACAGCGCATTTTGCGCACAGCGCTGCTGCAGCTTGACCTGGCGGCCGTGCGCACCGTGCTGCTGCTGGGGCTGGGCGGGGGCTCGGTGGTGGCTACGCTGCGGGCGGAATTGGGTTTTCGGGGCCACATTACGGCGGTGGAGCTGGACCCGGTGGTCATCCGGCTGGCGGCGGAAGAATTTGGCATCGCGGCCTCGGATGAGCTGCGCATTGTGCACGACGATGCCCTCGACTTCGTGCGAACCGACCCTGGGCGATACGACCTGGTGATTGTGGACTTATTTATCGACACCACGGTGCCGGCTGGTTTTATGGCGGCCCCATTCTGGCGCCTGGTGGGGCAGCGCACGGCCGCTGCGGGGCAGGTAGTTTTCAATGCCATGGCTGCGCCGGCCGCGCTGCGCAGCGTGCGGGGCGAGCTGGGGCAACTGGGCTTCGCGGTGCGCGAGCTGGCCGTAGAGGGCACCAACACCCTGCTGCTGGCTAGCCGGCCAGCCGCGTAATTTCGCCTCATGACTGCTACTCTGCCCACCGCTCTCCTGCTCAACGGCCGCGAATACGCCTACGCCGCCATCCGCGAATACCCCGCCCATCTCAACGCGCCGGTGAATGGCTACGAGGCCAAGGTGCTGGATTTTATCCGGCAATGGCTGAACGGCACGCAGGAATTCACGCTCACCACTTCCGGCTCCACGGGCACGCCGGCGGCCATTACGCTGCGGCGGCGGCAGCTGGAAGCCTCGGCCCGGCGCACGGCCGATTTCTTCGACCTTGGGCCGGGCGACCGGGCGCTTGTCTGCCTCAACTGCGAGTACATTGGGGGCATGATGATGCTGGTGCGCGGGCTGGAGCGGAATATGCACCTGACCATTGTGGAGCCCCACGCCGACCCATTTGCCCACGTCGAAGCCGAGGCGGAATTTGACTTTTCGGCCTTCGTACCGCTGCAATTGAAGGCGGTGCTGGCGGCCGGCCGCGCCCCGCGCCTCAACCCGATGAAAAGCCTGCTGGTGGGCGGGGCCCCGGCCGATGCCGCGCTGCAACAGGAGCTGCAGCCCCTCACGGTGCCCGTGTGGCTGACGTATGGCATGACCGAAACCTGCTCGCACGTGGCGCTGCGGCGGCTGAACGGCCCGCAGGCCAGCGCCAGCTTCCGGGTGCTGCCGGGCATTGCGGCCGGGCAGGACGAGCGTGGCTGCCTGACCCTGCGCGGCGACGTGACCGACGGCCAGCTCATCGTCACCAACGACGTGGTGCGCCTGCTGGAGGGCCACACGTTTGAGTGGCTGGGGCGGGCCGATTTCGTGATAAACTCCGGCGGCGTGAAGGTGCCGGCTGAGAAAGTAGAGCTGGTGCTGGACGTGGCGCTGACCGAAATTGGGGCGGCGCGGCGCTGCTTCGTGGCCGGCCAGCCCGATGCGCGGCTGGGCCAGGCCGTGACGGCATTTATTGAAGGACCGCCGCTTTCGGCCGCCCAGGAAAAGCAGCTGCAAGCGCTGCTGGCCGCCCGGCTGGGCCGCTACGAGCAACCCAAACAGCTGCGCTACGTGCCCGAATTTCAAACCACCGCCGCAGGCAAGCTCGACCGGCCGGCCACGCTGCGCGGCTTGTAGCCGGCGGCGGTCAGGGCGCGCGCAACGGGCCTGGGGCAATTGCTTGCTAGTTTTGACGGGCCCGACGAACGGGTCCAATTCCCTGCCGGTTACTTCATGACGCAACGGCTTTTCTTTCGGCACCTGGCTGGTTTGCTGGGGCTGCTGTTTCTTTTCGCGGGGCAGGCGGCGCGGGCCCAAACCGACTCTACCGCCACGGATTCGCCCGATTCGACGGTGGTGAACAGCAGCGGCCTCACGCCACCCCCGGCCGGGCTGCCCTCGTCGGAGTTCGAAACCTATAACATTGACGGCACCGGCGTGCGCTACACCGCCGCCCTCACCGGCCTGCTCACCACGGGCACGGTGGAGCGGGCCTATTTCAACACCAGCCACACGGGCAGCTTCGCGGTGAAGCACTGGCAGTTTCCGGCGGCGGCCAGCTACAGCTACGGCCGGCAGAGCGGGTCGCTCCGCGAGCGGGAACTGCTGCTGCTGGCCACGCCCGACTACCGCATCGGCAAGTGGAAGTTTTACAGCCTGGGTGAGCTGGAAACCAGCAACCTGCGGGCCATCGACCGGCGCGTGATTGTGGGCGGCGGCGTGGGCTACCAGGTGTATGCCGACACCACCAACAGCGAAGTGGCCCTGAGCACGTTTCTGCTCGATGAAAACACCTACTACGACATCGAGCCGGCCCTGCACCGGCACCTGGCCCGCAACTCTACCCGCCTCAAGCTGCGCCTGAACCGGGGTGTGTTCAACGTGTCGGAGCTGCTGTTTTACCAGCCCGCCGTGCGCGACCCCGGCGGCGACTACCGCCTGAACAGCTCTACGGTGGTGGCTTTCAAAATTTACCAGCATTTAGCCCTGAACCTTGCCTACACTTTTTCCTACGAAAGCGTTGTAGTGCAGGAGCGTAGCCGGGCCAATGGCACCCTCTCGGTGGGCTTTGCCTACAGTTCCGGAAAATAGCTAAACGCGGTTCATTTATTATTCTTATCATTGCTAGATTTTGTATAGCTGTCTGCTATTCAAAACGAATTTATCTGCCCTCTTTTTTTAATATCCCTTTTCTCGTAGTTTAATGAAGAAACATTTTACTCCTGCCATGAGCGGCCTCTTACTGGGCTCCATGCTCGTGCAAAGCTGTGCCACCATCATTGCCACGCCCTTCCAGACGGTGCGCGTGGTGGGCGCCCCTGCCGGCAGCACGGTGTACGTCAACGACAAAGAAGTTAAAACCAAGCCCATTGCGGGCAGCGCCGACGTTAAGGTGCGGGTGCGCCGCAAGAAAAACGCCGAAATCAAAATCAAGCACGACGGCTATAAGGAGCACTCTGAAGTGCTGTACCCCGAAAAGAGCAACGGCCTGACCTACCTGAACTGGGTGCCGGTGCTGGCTACGTTCAAAGGCATCAGCACTGACGAAGATGGCCTTGAAAAATTCAACCCGCTGATTTATGGCTGGGCGGTGGGCATTGGCGGGTATTTGGTTGACGTGATTTCGGGCGCCGGCAAAAAGCTCAGCAAAAGCGAAATCAAGCCCGTGATGCCGGCCCTGCCCAAGGCGGTGGCCAGCAGCCAAACCATTCAGTGCGGCACGGTGAACGTGCGGCTGAAGGGCGGCGACAAAATGGGCAACTTCATCGTGGGCAAAGACAACACCGATATTCTTTACTTCGGCAAGTCGCTCGACGTGGACGCCGACCACCTGAAAACCAACGTCAACGCCTCGCTGAAGGACCTGGGCTACGCGGTGCCTTCGACGGAAGGCAAGAGCATTTTCTCGGTGGGCAGCAACTCGCGCTACACCCTCCAGGGCGAGATGCGCGACGTGAAGTATGACATCTACGCGTCCAACATTTACGAATACCGGGCCCACTACGAAACGCGCTGCGCCGTGGAAGTGACCTGGAAACTGCAAAACCAGAACCGGGTGACGGTTTTTGAGCACAAAGACGCCGGCTCAAGCGTGAAGTTTGAGAAAGGCGGCAGCGCGGCCTTCGAAGATGCCTTTGAGAACTCGCTCTACGCCTTCCTCTCCAGCAAGGAAGTGGCCACGGCCCTGGCCAAACCCGCCGGCACCGGCGCCACGGCCGCAGCCGATGCCGACAAGCAGGCGCCCATTTCGGTGCACCGGGCCGCGCTGAGCAAAATCACGGCCGATAACGGCGTGAGCACGGCCGCCAAAAGCGTGGTCATCGTGGAAACGTCGGACGGCCACGGCAGCGGCTGCATCATCTCCAACGACGGCTACATCGTGACCAATGCCCACGTGGTGGGCGACGAGGAGCAGGTGAAAGTGCTGATGGCCGACGGCCTCACGGCCAAGGGCCACGTGGTGCGGGTGAACCCCGAAATGGACCTGGCGCTCATCAAAATCGACACCGATGGCCTCACGGCTTTCCAGGTACCAAGCGCCAGCGGGGCCGAAATCGGTGCCGACGTATTCGCCATCGGCACCCCGGCGGATAAGGAATTGGGCCAGACCATTACGAAGGGCATCATCAGCGGCCGGCGCAAAATCGAAGGCCATGCGCTGCTGCAAACCGACGTGAGCATCAACGGCGGCAACAGCGGCGGCGCTTTGGTGAGCCGCTCGGGCCAGCTGCTGGGCATTGTGAACGCCAAGCTGGTGGGCCACGGCATCGAAGGCATCGGCTTCGCCATCCCGGCCGAGCAGGTGACCGAGGCGCTGCAATTGAAGTTTATCGACTAAGTCGTCGTTCAACAGCAAATGGGTTACTCGTTGTTGGTGATTGGTTGTTAGCCAGGATGTTGCTTTCCTACTAACAACGGGCAACCAGCAACTAACACCCTGTGCGTTTTCCTGGTCCGGACGGCCGGCTGCTCCCTGCGAGTGGCCGGCCGTTTTGCTTGATGCAAGCGGAGCGGAGCGCGGCCGCGACTGCTTCAAAAGCCTTCCTGGGTGAACAACGGCTCTTTGTGCTTCACCACCCGCAGCAATTCGCCCAAAAACAGGTTGGCGCGGAGGTAGAAGACGGGGCCGTTCAGCTCTTTCTGCACGGCAGCAGGCACAAACACGGGCTGCCGCCACCCCACGCCCGTGCCAAAGCCGCTCCAATGAAATAGCCGGTACTGCGCCGCCACGGAGGGCTCGGCTACGCCCAGGAAGTCGCGCGGCGTTTTGTCGAGGTCGCCATCGTCGTTTTCGTAGAGCACGTACACCGAGCCGAGGCCGAGTTGGAGGTTGGTGCTGAGCTCCCAGCGGCGGGTTTCAAGCAGCACGTAGCCGGCATAGGCGGCCAGGTAGCGAAAGCGGAGCTGGGCGTTGGCGTCTTCGGCGGCATTCTCGGGCTTGGCGCGGCGGGTGGGCACGCCGGTGCTGAGGAAGTAGATGGCCGCGCCGGTGCGGAAGCGGCTTTTAAATTCCAGGCCCAGCTTCAGGCCGTTGATGGTGGTGAAGTGGTGGTTGATGATGGAATAGCGCGAGTCGTACTGCGCCACGAAGCGGTTGTGGGGCAGCCGCGGAATGGCGCGCCGGCCCACCACCGTATCGGGCGGGGGCAGCACGACCGGTGGAGCTGCCCGCGCCGTGTGCGTGGCCAACAGCCCACCCAGTACATAAGAAAACAACGCCATGACGGGCCGGAATACGTGAGAACGGGCCACTGGTTGCGCCCGCTGGGCAAGCACAACCGCCGGCTCCTGTCCGAGGTTATTTCGCCAGCTCGGCGTTGAGGGCCGCCACGGTGGCCTCGCCGGCACTGGGGCGCGGGGCGGTGCGGGTGATGATGCGCCCGTCGCGCCCGATGAGCCAGTAGGTGGGGAAGCTGCTCACCTGGTAGCGGGTGGCCACATTGTCGTTTTCGGGGCTGCGCAGGTGCACGCTGTTGGGGCCGGTGAGGTGCTCGGCGGCCAGCACCTGCTGCCACTTGTCGGCCTTGTCGCCCACCGAGATGTAAACGAAAGCCACGTCGCGGCCTTCAAATGTCTTCTTCAGCTCGTTGCTGGCCGGCATTTCGCGCATGCACGGCCCGCACCAGGTGCCCCAGAAATCAAGGTAGACCACCTTGCCGCGCAGGTCGCTCAACGAAACCGATTTGCCCTCGCTATTGACCAGCGTGAAAGCCGGTGCGGGCAGCCCAACCTTCACCGCCAGCTGCCGGCCGATGAGCGTGCGCAGGTCGCGGGCGTAGGTAGAGTCGTGGTTGTGGGTGCGGAAGGTGGGGTAAGCGGCCAGCACGCCATCAAGGTTGTCGCCGAGCTTCCAGCTGTAGAGCTGAAACATGGTGCGGTCGAGCGTGGCGGAGCTGGGACCGAAATCGGCCGAAGCCTGGGCGTAGAGGCGGCCGGCCGTGGCGGGGTCGGTGCTGAGCTTGCCGCTGGGCACGAGGCGGTTGCTGTAGGCATTCAGCATCCGCATGACGGCCGTGTTGCCATCAATACCCCGGTCTTTGAGGTAGGGGTCGAACTGTTTCAGCGGCAACTCGCGCAGAAAATCGAAATACGTGGCGGGCAAGGCCGGTTCCTGTTTGGCAAGGTAGCGGTAGGTACCGGGGTATTCGAGCAGGGCAATGGCCCAGTTCAGGTCGATGTCGAGGGCGGAGTTGCGCTGGAAATCGGCCGGCAGCGGGTGCGCTTTGGCGTAGGTGACCAAAAAATTGCGCCGGGCCTGCCGGAACGCATCGGCCTGCTGCCGAATCTGGGCCGGCGTGGTGGTGGCGGTGGTGAGCGGATGCGGCACTTTCACATCCCAGGGGCCGTACTCGAATTTCCAGAGCGACTGCGCGAGGTAGTTGTTCACGTCGGCGCCGCGCCCGGTGTACTTCAGGGTTTCGTCGAATTTTGGAAAATCGAGGGCCAGCCGCACCTGGTCGCCGGGGCTGAGGCAGAGGCTGGTGTGCTGGCCGCCGTAGGCGAACAGGATGGGCGTGCCCCCTTTCAGGTCCGGCACCGTCACCGTGAAATCGCCGGTGGGGCTGAGCGCGGCACGCACCTGCTGGTGGCCGTAGTGGTGGCCGTATTGCAGACGCACGGAGTCGCCGGCCGGGGCGTGGTCGAGGTGGCCGCTGAGGATGGCGGTGGTGGGCGGGGCGGGGGCCAGCAGCCGGAGCGCGGTGCTGGCGGCGAGTACGGGTAGCGAAAGCAGCATGATGGAGTAGTTTTTGGTGGAATATTGGGAAGTCGGATTGGAAAGGTAGGATTCGGGCGGCGGCCAATTGGTTGCTTCACCTCCGGCCTGCGCCGGCTGACCCGGCTCAACGGACGGTTCGCCCCGTTTGGGCTGGCGGGCAAGGTACTGAAAAACGTAAATTTGACTCAGTTATTTCACCCAATCAGCCCCTTATGCCCACGCCCGACTTCCTGTTTTCGATTGCCAACCCCGTGGCCATGCTGGGCTGGGGCCTGCTGGTGCTGGCCCCGCGCTGGCGCGGCACCCGCGCCGTGGTGCTGAGCGGGGCCCTGCCCCTGCTGCTGGCCGCCGCCTACGCCGCGCTCATCACGGCGCACTACCTGGGGCCGCACGGCGGCGAAGGCGGTTTCGGCTCGCTGGCCGAGGTGGCGGCGCTGTTCCGCGACCCGTGGGCGCTGCTGGCCGGCTGGGTGCACTACCTCTGCTTCGACCTTTTCACGGGGGCCTGGGAAGTGCGTGACGCCCAGCAGCGCGGCCTGCCGCACTGGCTGGTGGTGCCGGCGCTGGCGCTCACGTTTCTGTTCGGGCCGGTGGGGCTGCTGCTGTATTTCGGCATCCGCCGGTTCTACCCGCAGCCCACGCTGGCTACTGGATTTTCGGTTTAATCCTTCCCTTTATTCCCGGACACCATGAAAACCGCCCTGCTTTCGCATTCCGATTTTTCGCCGGTTGAGGCTCCGACTCCCACCGAATCGCCGGTGCGGGCGGCCCTGCGCGTGCTGCACCGCGTGAACCCCGTGCTGTCCGGGACGGGCTGGGCGAATGTGGCGCTGGCGGTGCTGGCCCTGGCCCTGCTGCCCTTCGACCACCGCGTGGTGACCGGGGTGCTGGTCTGGATTAAGCCCCTGAAATTCTGCCTCTCCATCATCGCCTTCGCCTGGACGCTGGGCTGGCTGCTGGCCGATTTGCCCCTGGCCGCGCAACGTAGCGTGCGCCGCCTGAGCTGGGGCGTGGCCGTGAGCATGGTGGCGGAGCAGGGAGTGATTTTCGTGCAGGCGGCGCGGGGCACCACCTCGCACTACAACATTCGCTCGGCGTTCGATGGGGCACTGTTTTCGGTCATGGGCATTTTCATTGCCGTGAATACGGTGATGACCATCTGGGCCGTGTACCTGGCGTGGCGACACCGCCCGCACGGGCCGGCCGGCTACGTGTGGGGCCTGCGCCTGGGGCTGCTCTTGTTTCTGCTCGGGAGCGTGCTGGGCGGCATGATGATTCACAACATGCAGCACGCCGTGGGCGCGCCCGACGGCGGCCCCGGCCTGCCCGGCCTGGGCTGGAGCACCCGCGCCGGCGACCTGCGCACGGCGCATTTCGTGGGCATGCACGCCCTGCAAGCCCTGCCGCTGCTGGGCTGGGCCCTGAGCCGCCGGGTGCCGCGCCGCGCCGCGCTGCTGACGTGGGCCGGGGCGGCGCTGTATGCCGGCGCGGTGGGCGGGCTGTTTGCGCTGGCCATGCATGGAATTCCGCTGATTGCCGTGCGCTAGAAGCTTACGTGCGCTAGAAGCTTATCCGAATAGGCTCCCAAAGGAGCTGTCATGCTCATCCGGCGTCCGCGCAGCCGAAGCATCTCTACCACGCTACTAACTCAATCCACTGGATTACTATTGCGGTAGAGATGCTTCGACAGGCTCAGCATGACGGCCTATTGGTATAAGCGCTAAGTTCTTTTTTTCCTTGCTTCGCCCATGCAAACGCTCCATCAGCTCAACATCCTTGTGCACGTCGTCTTCGGGACGCTGGCGCTGCTGGCGGGGCTGGGGCCGATGCTCACGGCCAAGGGCGGCCCGCTGCACGTGCGGCTGGGCAACTGGTTTTTGGGGCTGGCCGTGGTGGTGCTGGTTTCGGCGGTGCTGGGGCTGGCGGTGTTCAACTTCCGCCCCTTTCTCACCGTGATTGTCATGCTGAGCGTGTACCAGGCCTACTCCGGCTCCCGCGCCATGCGCACCCGCGCCACCGGCCCGACCGGGCGCGACGGTCTTTTTTCGGCGGTGTTTCTGCTTGGCGGCCTGGCGTTTTTGGTGCTGCTGCCGCGCATCCGGCTGGGATGGTCGCCGGTGGTGATGTACAGCACCCTGGGCGTTCTGCTGGCCATGACGGTCTACGATTTGAGCCGGTTTGCCTGGCTGAATAGCTGGCGGCGCGGGGCCTGGCTCTACGAGCACATCTGGAAAATGATGAGCACCTACGCGGCGCTGCTCTCGGCCTTCACGGGCACGGTGCTGGCAGGCTACCAGCCGTACAGCCAGTTTCTGCCGTCGGTGCTGGGCTCGGTGGTGGCGTTGGGGTTTATGGCAGCGGCCTACCGGCGGCGGCACCGCCGGGCGGGCGCGGCTTTGCCGCTGGCCCGCGCCTGAAGCCCCGTACCTTGCCCGCTGCTATGAACGACCGCCGGTTTCGCCTGTGGGGCATCCCCACGCTGGCCCTGCTTATTACCCTGCTCAACGGGCCGTATGCGGGCGCTGATGCGGGCCCACGGTTCGTCATCAGCCTGGGGGTTTCCCTGTATTTCACCACCGGCTTCTGGATTGGGAGCCGGGCGCTGTGGGCGTGGCTGCTGCGCCGCCTGCCCCGCGTGGACCAAACCCCGCGACGCCTGTGGGCCCTGGCGGGGCTGTCGGTGGTGTTTACGGCGGTGGCCACGGTGCTGCTCACCCTGCCGCTGCACTGGTGGCGGCCCGCGTGGTTCCCGTTGCGGCCGGCCGTGCTGCTGCGCCAGGCCCGCTTCGATTTGCTACCCACGCTGGTGGTCCAGACGCTGTACGAAGCCATCTACTTTTTTCAGCAATGGGAGCAAAACGTGCGCCGCGCCAACCAGCTGGCCAGCGCCAGCACCCAGGCTCAGCTCGACGCCCTGCAAAGCCAGCTCGACCCGCACTTTCTGTTCAACTCGCTCAATACGTTGTCGGCCCTCATCGAACCCGAGAATGAGCCCGCGCAGCAGTTTGTGGAGCAGCTGGCCGACGTGTACCGCTACGTGCTGCTGGCCCAGGGCCGCCCCACCGTGCCGCTGGCCGAGGAGCTGGCCTTCATCGAAACCTACCTGGGGCTGCACAAAGCCCGGTTTCGGGACAATCTGGTGGTGCAAATCGATATTGCGCCCGGCCTCCTGGCGCGGCACGTCGCGCCCCTCAGCGTGCAGCTGCTGGTGGAGAATGCCCTGAAGCACAACGTGGCCTCGCGCGAGCACCCGCTGCACCTGCGCCTGGCCGCCACGGCCGACCACCCCGACATGCTGCTCGTCGAAAACACGCTGCGGCCCCGCACAGCCGGCCTCGCGCCCGGCACCGGCACGGGCCTGGCCAACGTGCGCCAGCGCTACCACCTGCTCGCCCCGGCCCGGCCCGTGGAAATCCAGCAGCCGGCCGGCAAATTTGTGGTAAAGCTGCCGCTGCTATAATTCAATTCCATGACCGTTCTCCTCCTCGAAGACGAGTACCCCGCCACCGAGCGCCTGCAACGCCTGCTGCTGCAAGCTGCGCCCGAAACCCGGGTGCTGGCCGTGCTCGACACCGTGAGTGCCGCCCTGGCCTGGCTGGCCAACAATCCCGCCCCCGACCTCATCCTGAGCGACATTCAGCTGGCCGATGGCCTGAGCCTCGAAATCTGGGAGCAGGCCGTGGTGCCCAGCCCGGTCATCTTCACTACGGCGTTTGATGCCTACGCCATCCGCGCCTTCCAGGCCAATAGCGTGGCCTATTTGCTGAAGCCCGTGAAGCTGGCCGAGCTGCAAGCCGCCCTGGCCAAGCTTCACGCCACGCGAGAAGCTTGGCTCAATGAGGGATTAAAAATGAGGAATGAAGGATTGAGGCCGACCTCCGGTAATTCTTCCTTCTTCGTTTCGCATTCCTCATTAAGCATCGAGCGTTTGCTCGATGCGTTGCCCCGGCCCTACAAAACCCGGTTTCTGGTGCGGCAGGGCGAGCAGCTGCTGCCCCTGCCGGTAGCGGAAGCGGCCTGGTTTCTCAGCCGCAACGAAACCGTGACGCTGGTGGCCACCGACGGCCGCCGGTTCGTGCTCGACTACACCCTGGAGCAGCTCGAAGCCTTGCTCGACCCCGCCCAGTTCTTCCGCCTCAACCGCCAAATCATTGCCCAATTACCGGCCGTGCGCCGCCTGCACCCGCATTTCAACGGCAAGCTGCTGGTCGAATTGCACCCCGCCGCCCCCGAAGAAGTGCTGGTGAGCCGCGAGAAAGCCCCCGCCGTGAAAACCTGGCTGGAAGGCTGACGAACCTAATGCGCTAGTGCGCCTTCCAGGGCGGCCGTGGCCTTTTCTGAGTCGCTGGGCCGGGGAGCGTTGCCTTGCACGATGCGGCCATCGCGGCCGATGAGCCAGTACGTGGGCACGCCGCGCACCTCGTAGGCGCGCAGCGAAGCGGCGTCAAACGTGTGCGGGTCAATGAGGTGGCGGGCATTCGGGGCGCGCAGGTTGAGGCGGTCGAGGGCTTTGCGCCAGGCAGCGGGCTGCTGGTCGATGGACACGGCCAGAAAAACCACCTCGCGCCCGGCAAACTGCTGGCGCAGGCGGGCGGTAGCGGGCACTTCGGCCACGCAGGGCCCGCACCAGCTGGCCCAGAAATCGAGGTACACGACTTTGCCCCGGAAGTCGTGCAGCGAAACCGGCTGGTCGGCTTCGTCGCGCAGGGTAAAATCGGGGGCCAGGCGGCCGGGTTGCAAGGGCAGCAGCCGGCGGTAGCGCCTGCGCACGGTGCGCACGAAGGCGGAGTCGTGGGCGTAGCGCTGGTAGGCCGGCAGCAGCGGGCCCACAAAACCAGGGCCGTCGGTTTCGAGCTTGTCGTAGAGCAGCTGGGCCACGGCGTAGTCGGCGCAGCGGCCGGGGCCCAGCCGGCGCACAATGGCCGCGAAAGGCGCGCCACCGGGCCGCAACAGGCTATCGGCCAAGTTGTGTTGGTGCAGGTAGCTGGCCAGGTAGCTCCGGTATGGCTCGTTGGCAAGGGCCGAGTCGTTGGCCAGCGGCAGCAGCGCCTGGAAATCGAAGTAGCTGGCGGGCAAGGGGGCCGGCGCGGCGGCGCGGCGCGCCCGCTGGTTGAGCATTTGTGCCATGGGGTACAGCTGCAAATCATTGGCCCAGCCGTAATCGATGGCGCGGCGGGCATACGCCCGAAACGCGGGCGGCAGGGGATGGCGGCGGGCGAAGCTGTCCAGAAACGCCGTTTGCCGGTGGCGGTAGGCATCGGTGTAAGCCCGCATTTGCCCGGCGGTGAAGCCGCTGGCTTTGGCCACGGGTGTGGCCTCGTAGACATCATCGTCCTCAAAACGCCGGTAGTGCTGCGCCAAGTAGTTGCTGGTGCTGGCCCCCACGCCAGTGTAGCGGATGGTTTCATCGAGGTAGCGGGCGTCGAAAATGAGGCGCGGCGCATCGCCTTTGGCCAGGTACAGTGGAGTGTATTCCTGCCCGTGGTAGAGCCACACGGCCCCCAGGGCGGCGGCCGGCACCGGCAAGCGGAACGCCCCGGTGGGCGTAAGCCGGGCCGCGAGGCGATGCGTCCCTTCCCCGCTGAGCCAGTCGGTGCCGTATTCGAGCACCACGGTGGCCGCCGTGGGATGCAAAATTCGCCCGGTGAGCAAGGCGGCAGCGGGCGGCGCAGGCCGGGGGCCGGGCTGGGCCCGCGCAGTAGCCAGAGCCACCGTGAGCGTTCCGGCAACGCCAGCTACCAGCAAAAAAAGCCAGCGCAAACGGTAGCAAGCATTCACCATACAGACTCCTAAAAAGGAAAGATGCCCAAACCTACGCCGTGCCGCCCCGATTTCCGGTTTACCTATCCAGCCAGCTCTTGAACACGTTCACCTTTTCGCGGCTCACGAGTACCTGAGCGTCGGGGGCGACGGGTTTGAGCACGGTTTGGAGGCGGGAGTTGGTGTAGTGGATGATGTCCTGGATGGCCGACTGCTGGGCCAGGTAGGCGCGGTTGAGGCGGAAGAAGCGGCGCGGGTCCAGCAGGGTTTCGAGCTGGTCCATGGTGTAGTCGACCACGAATTTGCGGCCCTCGGCGGTTTGCAGGAAGGTGGCTTTTTCGAGGCTGAAGAAGTAGGCAATCTGGTCGAGGGGCACCACTTTCAGGTGTTCGCCCACGCGCACCACAAACTGGGTTTTGTAGCTGGCGGCGGGCGGCGCCTGCTGCATCTGCTGCACCAGCTGGGCCAGCAGGGCGGGGTCGAAGGCGGGCGCGGACGCAGTGGCGGGCAGGCGGGCGCGCAGCTTGCGCAGGGCGGCGGTCAGTTCCTCCTCATCAATGGGCTTGAGCAGGTAATCGACGCTGTTGACCTTGAAGGCTTGCAGGGCGTACTGGTCGTAGGCGGTGGTAAAAATGACCGGGCAGCGCACTTCCGTTTGCTCGAAGATTTCGAAACTGAGGCCGTCGGCGAGGTGAATGTCGAGGAACAGCACGTCAGGCGCGGGGCCGGCTTCGAGCAGCTGCACGGCCTGGCTCACGGCCTCGGCCGTGCCGAGGACCTGCACGGGGTCGGGCTGGCGGGCCAGCATATCGGCGAGGCGGCGGGCGGCGAGGGGTTCGTCTTCGACGATGAGGGCGCGGAGGGGCATATTTTTCAGCAAGCGGGAGTGGTATGAAGAGCAAATGAACGTCATGCTGAGCGTAGCCGAAGCATCTCGCGTGCAATAGTATTCGCTACTTCAACGATTGAGTTACTACCACAAGCGAGATGCTTCGGCTACGCTCAGCATGACGTTTCCTGTACACCATTACAGCACCAGCAGCGGCAGCGTCACCACGAATTCGCCGGCCTCCTCCCCTATTGCCAGCGGCCGGTCGGTCATGAAGGCGTAGCGGGCAGCCAGGTTTTTCAGGCCCAGGCCGGAGGACTCGCCCGGCGCGAGGCGGCGGGGGCGCATGGCGTTGCGCACCGTCAGGGCGTGGGCGGCCGGGTCCAGGGTCACGCGCAGGTGCAGCGGGCTGGTTTGGAAAGCAGTGTTGTGCTTGATGACGTTTTCGAGGAGCAGCTGCAGGGCCAGGGGCGGCACGAAGTACGGGGCCAGCGCGGCGGGCGGCAGGTCCATGTCCACGGCCAGGGCGTCGCCGAGGCGGGTTTTCTGGAGGTATAAATAGCTTTCGGCGAAGCGCACTTCATCGGCCAGCGGCACCAGCTCCTGGCTTTCGCTGTCGAGCACGTAGCGGTAGACCTGCGAGAGCTGGCGGATGAAGCGCACAGCCCGGGCGGGGTCGTTTTCTTCCACCAAACTCGTCAGCGCGTTCAGCGAATTGAAGAGGAAGTGCGGGTCTACCTGCCGGCGCAGCGAATCGAGGCGGGCAATGGCCGTTTCCTTTTCGAGGCGCTCGACCCGCACCGTGGCCTCGCGCCAGCCCAGCAGAAACGAGCGGGAATGCATAAACAGCGAGATAATTACCGTCATCACCAGCGGGGTCACCATTTGCCCGGCCACGTTGTGCTGGAAAATAAAAGTTGGCGACTTATGCCAGAGCAGCAGCGTGATGGCCTCACCCAGCACCACAATCACGCTCAGCGAGGCGAGCAGCGAGGCGCCCACCGTGAGCAGCAGCCGGCGCACGGGCCGCTCGTTCCAGCCCTGGTAGCGGTTCAGCCAGTCGGAGGTGTAGCCGTTGGCCAGCCACAGCCCCACGAAATAGCCCAGCGAAATGGCAAAGCTGATGAGGTAGTTCACCGGGTGGAGCCAGGGCTGGTGCTCGTTGGAGAACGCGAAGCCGGCCGTGCCCAGCAGTATCCACCAGCGCCGCTCCCAGATGCTGCGCAGCTGCGACGGCTGGGTGGTGGTGACCCAGGGCTGGGCCAGGCCCACTTCAGCAGCAGCCGGCGATGGAAAAGAAGAACGGGGCAAGGCCACGGGCGAAGGCAGGTGAGTTTGCATCAAAGTAAAGGGGAAGTGGCGCAGTAGCGCGGACGACAAGTCCGCGCTACGATTCACCGGGGCTACTTGCTGGCGGCTACGCCGGCCATGGTTTGGGCCAGCATGGCGTCGTTCATTTTCTCGCCCCAGGTCGGGCTCAGGGGCGTGGCGGGCTGGAAGGTGGCGAACAGCTCCTTGGCTTTGAGGTAGAGGGGCTGGGCTTTGTCGGCCCCGCCGCCGAACATCTCGGGCGTGTGGAAGGCGTTGTTGCCGAGCAGCAGGTAGAGGCGCGGGTTGTTCGGGGCCAGGGCTTTGGCCTGGCCCAGGGCCTCGGCCACGCGGCCGGAGTACACCATGCCGCGCGTCATGGGCGCTACCATGATGCGGCCCTGAAAGATGTAGGCTTGCAGGATGAGCAGTTCGGCCTGGTCGGCGCCGGGCAGCTTTTTGGCCTGGTCGAGGGCAGTTTGGGCCTGGTCGAAGAGCTTGTCTTTCTGCTCGTCGTCCTTGCCGGCGAAGCCCAGTTTGAGGTAGCCGCGGGCCTGGTAGTAGCGGGGCTCCCAGGCGGTGGGCGCGGCGGCGGCGGCCCGCTCCAGCTTGGCGAGGTTGGCCTGCACGTCGGCGGGGCGGGTGGCGGCGTTTTGCTCGGCGATGGTGGCCACCATCATCGTGGTGAAGGCCGGGGCGGGCGCGGGGGCCGCCGTGACCGTGGCCGTGGGGTTGGACTGGGCGGCGGCACCAAACGAGGCGGCGGCCAGGGCGAGGAGGAGGATGGGGGCTTTCATGGGAGTTGGGAGTGATGAGGTGTTTTCCGGTTTCGATGAGTCAAAGGTGGCAGGGCACCGGGCCGGGGAAAAATCCCCGTTACCGAAGCGTCGATTGAGGCGGATGAAGCGTTGGATGCGGCGACCGATGGCGCGCGGGCCGCTTTTTCTGGTTACCGACCGGGGCAACGGTTGGCGGCGCGGGGGCATCATCCGGGCAGTTCTCTCCATTTTTCCCTTCTCACTTCCATGCCTTATTCCCGCTCAGCCTTCGGCCTGCTGCTCCTCTCGTCTCCCTTCCGGAGCTTCGCCCAAACCCCCGATGCCGCCCCGGTGGCTCCCCCCCAGTTCTACGTGAGCCTCGGTGCCTACAGCAGCTTTTTCCAGGGCCTGGGCAGCTGGCGGCAGGGCGATACCGGCTTCCGGGTGCCGGTGCAGCTCACCGCCGGCTACCAGCTGCGCCCGCGCCTGGCCCTGGAGCTGGGGGTGGCCTACAGCGGCCGCACCGACCTTTACGCCTACGACGGCTTCTACTACGATGCCGCCGGCAACGGCTTCTACAACCAATTCACCACCACCACCACGGAGCGCATCACCTCCGTTTCGGCCCTGGCCCGCTACGCCCTCACGCGCCAGCCCGCCCACCGCCCCCCACATGCCGCCCGGCTCGGCCATCATCGGCACCACTTCGGAGCAGGCCTACGACCCGTCCGCGAACCTCTACGACTACGCCCAGACGAAGGCCGCGACCATGAACTACGTGAAGTCGCTGGCCAAGCAGCTTGCGCCCAAAGGCATCCGGGTGAATGGCGTGGCGCCCGGCCCCATCTGGACGCCCCTGCAAGTCAGTGGCGGCTCGACGCAGGAAAACCTGAAAGAATTCGGTGCCAAAACTCCCCTGGGCCGCCCCGGGCAGCCCGCCGAACTGGCGTCCATCTACGCGCAGCTGGCCGCCAACGACGCCAGCTACGCCACCGGCCAAATCTATGGTGCCGGCGGCGGTGGCGGCCAGCCATAAGCCGCATACCCTGCGCCAAGTGGCGCGGCAGTACCGCGGCAGGCGAAAAGGCGTAACGCGTGGGGAGAAGTCCGGACCTTGGCAAGAATAAACGGGGTGGGGCCAGAATCCTTACTAACTGCTATTACACAGCGCCTTCGTTCGAGTGCTACTCCCTATTAAGTAACAGCAGTTTTTAATGTATTGCTGGCTGCTTCACCCTCCCCGACAACCGCCCTATGATTGCAGCGGGCCTACGTGCCGGTACGTGTTGAGGAGGATGCCCGTGGCCGTGGCCTGCGAGCTGACGAACGCAAGCTCGCGCGGGTCGCGGTCCGAAAACAAGCGTTTGCCCCGGCCCAGCAACACCGGGTACACCAGCAGCACCACCTCGTCGACCAGGCCCTGGTCGAGCAGCAGGGACGTGAGCGTGGAACTGCCGCAGACGAGCAGGTCCGGGCCGTCGGTGGCCTTCACGTTGCGAATCCCCGCCACGATGTCCGGGCCCAGGTCCGCCGCCGGGCCCCAGTCGAGGCCGGCCGGCCGGTGGGTGGCCACGTATTTCGTGGCCGCGTTCAGCCCGTTCGCCATCGGGCCATCCCCGGCCGTGGGCCAGAAGCCGGCCCAGGCGTCGTAGGTGCGGCGGCCCAGCAGCAAATCGAAGGAGCTGCCGTATACCTCGACCAGGGCCGCCAGCCCCGCCGGCGTGCGGTAGGGCGTCGTCCAGTTGCCGTGCGCGAAGCCGCCGTCGTCGTCGTGCTGGATGACGCCGTCCAGGGAGATGTGCTCCATGATTCTGACCTTTCTCATGTGGTTTGCCAGTAGGGTAAATGGTTGCACAAGGTTAAGGCAAACGGCGCACATGGAAAAGGGTCAATCGTGCCAAACAGGCGGGCCGTTTGCGGCCGCTTGCCGTTGTTTTGCTGCTGGCGCTCTGTGCTGCCGGCGCGCCGCCCGCTCCTAATCCGGCTTCTCGTTCAAGTCCACCTTGCTCGTCTTGTTAATCGAGATAAACACGCCCACGAACAACATGCGCGGGGCGGGCGGCGTCACGGCCACGCTGCGGAGCTGGCCGCTGGCATCGGGCTGGCCGGCGAAAGTGTAGCCGTAGACGTTGTTCCGGCCCAGCGCGTTGGAGGCCGAGACGTAGACGATGGTGAACTGCCCGAACCAGTGGGTGAGGTAGCTCACGTTCAGGCTCAGGTCCTGGTAGGCGGGCAGGCGGCTTTGGTTGTAGCCGGGCAGGTTGGGGTTGTTGTAGGCGCGGGGCGAGCCGTAGCTGTAGGTGAAGCCGACCTGGGTGTGGACTTTCTGCACCCAATACTTGCCCACCACGCTCAGGTTGTGCCGGGCGGCGAAGGTGGGCACGGCCGTCACGGGGTCGGTGCGGAACTGGCGGCGCGTATCCAGAAAGCCGTAGCTGACCCAGTAGTCGGCCTTTTTGAAGGTGGTGCGGTCGCGCCACAGCACATCTAAACCACGGGCGTAGCCGCCGCCGCCGTTCTGGTAGGCAGCCGGGTTGTAGAGGTTGTTGGGGTCGAAAGTGGTGAGCTGGGTGTAGTTCTTCTGGTAGATTTCGGCGCGCAGCGTGCGGTCCTTCACCATGCGCTGGTAGGTCAGCATGTAGTGCTCGGCGCGCTCAAACTGCAGGGCGTGGCTGATGCGCAGCAAATCGGTGGTGGGCGACTGGTAGAAGTAGCCCCAGGCGGCGGAGAGCTGGCTATACTCGCCGGTTTTGTAGGCCAGCCCCGCGCGCGGGGCGGCGTTGAAGCGCCCCAGCAGGGCCGAATATTCGGTGCGCAGGCCGGCGCGGGCGGCCAGCTTGCGGCTCAGCACCAGCTCGCTTTCGAAGAAGCCGGCGGCGCGCTGCTCGTTCACGCCAAGGGCCAGTATGGGGGCGTCGGCCGTGGGCTGGTACTGCTGGCGGTAGCGCTGGGCGTAGCCTTCGAGGCCCATTTTGAGGTTGAACCAAGTGCTGGCCGAGTCGTTGGTGAGCACGAGGCGGGCCACGGCGGAGCGGTCGAGGTCGTGCACAGACTGCACATCGGGGCGCACGAGGTTGTCGTCCTGGGTCAGGGCCAGGCCGGTGTTCAGGCTCCAGCCGTGCACCAGCGGGGCGCGGTAGGTGGCGTTGAGGTAGGCGTTGTCGTTGGCCAGGGCCACGGGATGGCCGGCGGCAAATTCCGGGTTGGCGTCGGGCTGGCTCAGGGCCAGGCGCTGGCGGCTGTAGGTGCCGTACACTTTCAGCATGCCGGCCTGCCCTGCTTTGTGGGCCAGCCTGAGCGAGCCGCCCAGGGCCAGCGGGGCTTTTTCCCAGCCCAGGCTTTGCGGCACAAGGTTGTAGTAGGGCGCGAGGTTGGTGTAGTCGGCGCTCACGGCCACCGAGGTGCGGTCCCAGCGCCGGGTGCGGGCCAGGCTGCCGCCCACGCTCATCAGCGACACGGCGGTCTGCGTCTCCGGCGCAAGGTCGGTGGAGTTCAGGGCCACCACCGCGCTCAGGGCCTGCCCAAACTCGGCCGAGTAGCCGCCGGTGCTGAACACGGTGCCCTTGAACAGGAACGGCGAAAACCGGCCCCGCGAGGCCACGTTGGGCACCGCGCCGCCGTAGGGCGTTTGCACGGGCAGGCCGTCGAGGTAGGTTTTGGTTTCCGAGGCGGCGCCGCCGCGCACGAACAGCTGGCCCGTTTCGCCCACCCGCGTGGTGCCGGGCAGGGCGTTCAGCGCCCCGGCGATGTCGCCCAGCGCGCCGGCCGTGGTCACAATATCCAGCGGCTTGAGCACCGAGCTGCGCTTGTCGTCGCTGGCTTCGAAGGCCCCGGCCGTCACCACCACGTCGCCGAGGGCGGCGCGGCTGGCTTTCAGCCGGATATTGGGCAGGCTGATGGGGCCTCCGCCCAGGGTCACCGGCAGCTCCTGCGGCTCGTAGCCGATGAAGGTGGCCACCAGCACCGCCGGTCCGGCCGCGTGCTCGGTGGCGAAGCTGAACCGGCCCAGCGAGTCGGTACTGGCCCCGTCGAAGGTGGTTTTCAGGAACACGTTCACGCCCGGCAGGGGCTGGCCGTTGGGGTCGCGCACGGTGCCTTTTAGGGAAGTTGGGGAGGTGAGAAGCTGGGAAGCTGGCGTCGGTGCAACGGTTTGGGCGAGGGCAGCGGGGGCGGCGCTCAGCAGCAGGAGCAGCGGGAGTAGCGAAGTTTTCATGGTGGGCCGGCGAGTAATTGATGGCTCAAAGGTGCCCGGTGCCCAATCCAGGCTCAACTTTGTGTTGCCGAAGCGACGAATGGCCCGGATGAAGCGTGGCCCGGCCGGATAAACCGCCGCCCGGCAACCACCGGCCCCCGCAAGTTCGTGGCCCTGGCCGGCAGCGGTCCGCCTCGCATATTTGCAAGCAAACCGGCCATTTCCATACAAATGGTCTGCCGTTCGGTTGTAGCCCCCGGAACTTCCTGCCACGCCGCAACTGGCTTTTTTTCGCCTTCACGGCATCATCATTCCCACCCGCCCAGCTTGCGGCATCATCCATTTCCCGTCTTCATGGCTGATTCTCCTTCCATCGATTACCACGCCCTGTTTCAGGCGCTGCCCGGCTCCTACCTGCTGCTGGCGCCCGATGGCACCGTGCTCGACAACTCCGACCAGCACGTGGCCGTGTCGCTGCTGCCGCGCGCGCAGGCCGTGGGCCGCGACATTTTCGCGGCCTACCCCTCGGCCCCCGAAAGCCAGCAGGAGCTGGCCGCCTCCCACGAGCAGGTGCGCCGCACCCTGCGCCCCGACACCATGCCCCTGCTGCGCTACGACCTGGAGCGCCCCGCCGAGCAGGGCGGCGGCACCGAGGAGCGCTACTGGCAAATCACCCACTACCCGTTGCTGGACGGGCACGGCCAGCTGCAGTACATCCTGCAAATGCCGCAGGACGTGACCGAGCAGCACCGCGCCGCCCTGCACGCCGCCCAGGTCCAGACCGATTTGGACGAAGCCCAGGACCGCACCCGCTTCATCCTCGAAAACCTGCCCGTGCTCATCTGGACCTCCGATGCCACCGGCGAGCGCGACTACCTCAACTCCCGCTGGCTGGCCTTCACCGGCAAGCCCCTGGGCCGGCAAACCGGCTGGCAGTGGACCGAAGACCTGCACCCCGAAGACCAGGCCCGCGTGCTCGAAGTCTGGCAGCATTCCCTCGCCACCGGCGACCTGTATCAGGTAGAATACCGCCTGCGTCGGCACGACGACCAGTACCGCTGGATATTGGTGCGCGCCGTGCCCCGGCGCGACGATGCCGGCCGCATTACCATGTGGGTGGGCGGGGCCACCGACATTCACGACCAGCGCCAGATGGTGCAGGAGCTGCTGGTGGCCAACGAGCAGCAGGCCGCCCTCTCCGACCAGGCCTACCAGCTCTACCAAAAGGCCGAAAGCCAGCGCGAAACCTACGAAAGCCTGTTTCAGCAGGCCCCGGCCATGATTTGTGTGTTGCGCGGGCCCGAGCACCACTACGAATTCGTGAACCCGCGCTACCAGCAGCTGTTTCCGCACCGCCAGCTGCTGGGCCGCACCGTGGCCGAGGCCGTGCCCGAAGTCAAAGACCAGGGCTTTATCGATATTCTCGACAACGTGTACCAGACCGGCGAAACCTTCCACGGCAACGAGCTAAAAATGCAGCTGGAGCGCGACGCCAGTGGGGTGCTCAAAGACACGTATTTTAATTTTATCTACCAGCGATTCCGCGAGAACGGCCAGCCCGCCGGCATCATGGTCTTTGCTTTTGAAGTCACCGATTTCGTGCGGGCCCGCCAGGTACTGGAGAAACTGCGCGACACCGCCGCCAACGCCATCGACGAAGCCACGGCCGGCTAAACCCGCTGTATCTTTGCGGTCTTCTTTGCTCCTCTTTTTTTAGCTCCCGGCATGGCCCTCTCTTCTTTCGACTTTCAGCAGGCCCGCGTCAAGCAGGTGCTGTTCAAGTCGCGGCTGCGCTCGGTGCTCTACGGCGTGCGAGCCGCCGAACCGGAGCTGTTTTCTCTGCGCGATAACCCCCTGGGCCAGTGGCTGCAAACCGCCGTAAAACCCACGCTCGGCGCCTACCCCGAAGTACGCGAGATTGAGCACACCCTGCAACAGATGCTCCAGACCGGCCAGGACCTGGCCGCCCGCTACGCCCGTGGCCACATCGAAGAATCGCGCGCCGGCCTCGACCAAATCAACGGCTACGCCGACCACATCGAGACGCTCCTGACCCGGTTGGAACAGGAAACCCGCCGGGCGGCCTAGCCCCTGGCTACAGATTGAACAGCGCGGCCGCGTTGCGCGTGGTGGCATCGGCCACTTCGGCCACGTCCTTGCCCAGCAGCTCGGCCACGCGGCGCAGCACCAGCGGCAGGTAGGCGGGCTCGTTGCGCTTGCCCCGGTGCGGCACGGGCGCCAGGTAGGGGCAGTCGGTTTCGAGCAGCAAGTGCTCCAGCCCAATGCCGGGCAACACCTTATCGGCCCCGCCGTTTTTGAACGTGGCCACCCCGCCAATGCCCAGCATAAAGCCCAGCCTGATGACCTGCTCCGCCTCCGCCGGCGTGCCCGAAAAGCAGTGAAACACGCCGCGCAGGGTGCCGTCCTGGGCCGCTTCCACCAGGGCCACGGTTTCGGCGAAGGCCTCGCGGGTGTGCAGCACGATGGGCAGGTTGTGCCTTTTAGCCAGGTTGAGCTGAATTTTCAGGGCTTCCTGCTGCTCGGCCAGCAGGGTTTTGTCCCAGTGCAGGTCCAGCCCCGCTTCGCCTACGGCGGCAAAGGGCCGGCGGCCCAGCCAGGTTTCCACCTCGTACAAATCCTGCTCGAAGCTGCGCGTGACCGAGCACGGGTGCAGGCCCATCATGGCGAAGCAGGTTTCCGGGGCCTGGGCCTCCAGCTCCATCATCGCGTCGATGCTGGAATGGTCCACGTTGGGCATCACAATGGTGCGCACCCCCGCCTCCTGGGCGCGGCGCAGCGCATCGAGCCGGTCGGGCTTGAACTGTTCAGAATAAAGGTGGGCGTGCGAATCGGTGATGTGCATAGGAACGCAAAACTACCACCCTGGTCCCAGTTACGCGCTGCGCGCTAAACGGTGGCCAGCGCCGAGTGCCAGGCCCGCTCACTCGTAGCGCCGCCCCTTCCACACCACCGCCCCACCAAACAGCTGAAACCCCAGAATTGCCACCGCCAACGCCAGGGTGTAAAGCTCGAACAGCGGCAACAGCCACCAGCGCAGCCGCAGGCCGGCCCGGCGGTGCGCAAAATATGCCAACACGGCCTGCACCAGCACTTTCGCACCCCAAAAAACAAGCGCCAGTCCTGGCCCTGCCAGCCACGCCAGCCCCAGCAGCGCGGGCCAAAACCCGCTGAAAAACAGCAGCTCCAGCCGCAGGCGCAGCGGCAGCCCCTCCACCCCGCGCAGCCAGCGGCGGCGCTGCTTCAGCAAGTCCGGCCAGGTGGGCATGGGCAGCGAATCGGCCCTTACTTCGGCGTTGAATACCTGCCGAAAACCGTAGCCCGCCGCCAGCACGGCCCGGAACAGGGCAAAATCCTCGGTCACGGAGAAGGGGAGCGCCTCGTAGCCGCCGGTGGCTTCGTAGGCGGCGCGGGTCACCAGCATGTTGTTGCCCATGGCCGTCACGGGCCGGTCCAGGTCGCTCACCACCTGCACCATGCTCAACGACAGCAGCCAGTCGATGCCCTGCAGCTGGTGAAACAGCCGCGGCCCCCGCACGGCCGTGATGCCCGTAACCGTGCCCATACCCGGCGCGGCCGGGGCCAGCAGGGCCGTAATCCAGGTCGCGGGCAAGCTGATGTCGGCGTCGGTGATGAAGAAAAAATCGGTGGTGGCCTGCCGGGCCAGGTGCGCCAGCACGTTGGCCTTGCCGCGGGCCTGGCCCAGCGTTTCGGAGATGGAAATGACCCGAAAAGAACCCGCAAACCCCTGCATAGCCGCCTCGGCCACGGCCGCCGTGCGGTCGGTGCTGGCATCGTCGCCAACCAGGATTTCCAGCAGCTCCTGCGGGTAATTCAAGGCCCGCAAGCTGGCTAAGCAGCGCGGCAGGGCTGCCTCTTCGTCGCGGGCGGCGATGAGCACGCTCACGCGGGGCAGTGGCGCGGGCAGCGGCGCAACAGGTTTGGTGCCTTGCCGGGTGGCGAAGCGCCAGGCAGTGTAAGCCATGCCCAGCAGCCAGAGCACCAGAAAGCCCGGCAGGAAAGCCAGCAGCAAGCCCCTCACAGCGTCGAGAACTGATACCCCCTTTCCACGAAGTGCGCCAACACCCGCGGCAGCACAAACCGCAGCCGCGCGCTGGCCTTCCGGCTGTCGTGAAACACCAGAATGTCGCCGGGTCGAACCGCCGCCAAGGTGAACTGCAAACAGTTTTCCGGGCTCAAATCCGGGTCGTAGTCCCGCGTCAGCACCGACCACATCACCAGCCGAAACTCCGGCCGCAGCGCCTGCAAAAGCGACCAGGTGAGCCGGCCATACGGCGGCCGGAAGAGCCGCTTCTGTGCCCCAGCAGCGCCGGCCGGGTCCACGCCCACTTCGGCTAGCACGGTCTGGCAATCGGCAATACCGTCCAGATACTCAGCGCGGGCGGAGGCCCAGGCGCTGCGGTGGTAGTGGGTGTGGTTGCCCAGCCGGTGGCCCGCGGCAAGGGCGGCGCGGGCAATTTCGGGGTAGCGCTCCAGGTTCTGGCCCACGCAAAAAAACGTGGCCTGGGCGTTGTAAAGAGCCAATTGCTCCAGCACCCAGGGCGTTTCTTCGGGAATGGGGCCGTCGTCGAAGGTGAGGTACAGCACCGGCGCGCCGGCGGGCGTGTGGCGCGGGCCGGTCCACTCGCAGCCGGGCAGCAGCGCGTGCAGCAACCGGGGCGGGCGGGTGAGCAGGGCCGCGTCGAGCCGGGCACGCATGGGCATCAGGAGCGCACGATGCGCATAAACGGCACGCTCGTATCGGGCAGCGGGCCGAGCACGGCCGCCAGCACTTCGAGGAACGTGTCGGCGGTATCGGGCTGGCCACCGGCGGGGCCGCGGCCCAGGTGGCGGTGCATGTCGCCGGCCCACTCCCCTACCACGGTGGGCGTGCCAGTGGGGCCATTCAGGCCCAAAGTGGCTTCCAGGGTGAAGTAGCGGGGCCGCGTTTCTTCGGCTTCGGTTTCGGCGGGCTCGTCGTCTTCCTCGTATACGAGGGCCGAAAAATGCGCTTCCATGGTGGCCTGGGGCGGCGGCAGGTGAAACAGGGCCGTGACGCGGCCGGCCACTTCGTGCCAGCTCAGGCGCAGGCCTTTGGGCACAACTTTCTCGGCGGCAGACAGGTTTTCGGCGGCTTTGTCCCACACGTAGTGCAGCAGCTCGCGGGCCAGGTAAGGGTCGCTCAGCTCGCGGCGCACCGAAACCGGACGGCGCCAGGCCAGCTGCGGCAGCAGCACGTGGGCAAAATTATACGGGTGCGAACGGGCCATAACGCAAAAGTAACGCCGGGCTCAATGCGGAACGACGAACGAGGAATGAAGAAACGCGAAAAAGGCCTGTTGAGCCAAAATTTCTCATCCCTCGTTCTACATTGCCTTCAACAGGGCCTGCCACAGCACCTCGGCACTAGCTGCCCAGGAAAACCGGCTGAGGTTGGCGTGGCCCTGGGCCACGAGCTGCTGGCGCAGCGCCGCATCGGCCCACAGCCGGGCGAGGCCGGCGGCAATACTGGCAGCCTCGTGCGGGTCGACGAGGAGCGCGCCGCCGGCGCCGGCTACTTCCGGCATCGAGCTGACGTTGGAAGTAAGCACCGGGCAGCTGCTGGCCTGGGCCTCGACGATGGGAATGCCAAATCCCTCGAAATAAGGCACGTACACCGTGGCCCGCGCGGCGGCATACAGGCCGGCCAGCTCGGCATCGGCCACGCGGCCAGTGAAATGCACCGCGTTTTGGTGGCGCATCTGCTGGTAGGCGTTGAGAATGGGGCCGGCTTTCCAGGCTTTGCGGCCCACGATGAGCAGCTGCGCGGCGGCCACGGTCGGGCCGCCGTCGGTTTTAAACGCATCGAAGGCTCGCAGCAGGTTGCCCAGGTTTTTGCGCGGCTGCAGGGCGCCCACAAACAAAAAATACGGCTGCCCGTGGCTGAAGCGTCGCCGGATTTCCCGTTGCGCGGCCTCGGGCTGGGGCCGAAACAGCTCGGCGGGCGCATTGTAGGCCACGCTGATTTTGGTGGGCGCGACGCCGTAGGTCTTGACGATATCGGCCTTGGTGGCTTCGGAAACGGCCACGAGCTGCTGCGAGGCGCGGGCGAAACGAGGCGTAAAAAAGAGGTAATACTTGCGCGTCAGCAGGCCCACGTCGAGCGGGAAATGCTCGAAGGCCAGGTCGTGCAGCACCGTCACGCGGGGCACACGGGTATTCAGCGTCGTGAAACCGTCGGGGCTGAGGAAGGCGGCCGGGCGGTGGCGCGCCAGCCACAGGGCCACCGCACCCTCAAACCACGCCAGGTACAGGAACGGGTGCCGCGCCGGCGGGGGCAGCACGTGCGGCACCACATTCGGCCCAAACAGGTAGCGCGGGTCGAAAGCGCGGTCGAACAGGAAGTGGAAGGTCACGTCCGGATGCTGAGCCACCAGCCGGCTCAGCGTTTCGAAGCTGAAGCGGCCGATGCCTTCCAGGTGGGCCCCCGGCAGCAGAAAACGGGTATTGACGGCGACGTGAAGGGCTGACATATGAATGATGGTGAACGTCATGCTGAGCCTGCCGAAGCATCTCTACCTCAACACTAATTAATTACTTGCGCGGTAGAGATGCTTCGGCTCCGCTCAGCATGACGTTCTTTTTAATTCTCAATTTTCAACTCGTCCTCTCGGCAGCAGCTGGTCGATTTCGCTGCCGCGCACCAGCCCGGTGCCCAGCACAATCAGCCCAAACACCACGGCCATGATGCCGGCTTCGACCCACCAGCGCAGGCCCAGGCCATACTGCAGCCCGTACCACGCCCCGCACAGCAGCCCAAACGCCAGCAGCAGCCGGGCCAGCAAGCCGAAGGGCACCCCCACGCTCGTGCGCCGCGCCACCAGCACCAGGTAGCCCACCGACACGGCCGCCGCGCAAATAAGTGTATCGACCGAAGCGGCCACGGCCCCGAAGCGCGGCAGAAACACCAGGTTCAGGCCGATGTTGAGGATGATGCTGCCGGCCACCAGCCAGCTCACGGCCCGCTCGTGGGTGGTGCTGGTGAGCAGCGTGCTGTAGATGGCGAAGAAGGCGTGCACCAGCACGTTAACGAACAATATCTTCAGGCAGAGCGTCATGCGGGCCACTTCGGCCGGGCTGCTGTGGCTGAACTGCCAGAACACCACCTCGCCCCGAAACAGCACGAAGGCCACCACAAACAGCAGCGGCAGCGTGAGCACGCGCTGCCCGAACCAGAGCAGCTGGCGCTGGGCCACCGCATCCTTCGGCACGCTGGCAAACTTGGCAAAAAACAGCGGCAGCACCGTCCAGGCGTACATCATCACGGCATCGACCCAGCGGTAGGCCCCGGCGTAGTAGCCGGCCTCGGTGGGTGAGGCCAGGCGTTCGAGCATCACCATGTCGATGCGCTCATTTACCCCGTAGAGCAGCGTCATGAGGGCGAAGGGCAGGCTGGCACGCAGGGCAGTGCGGGCCAGCGGGCCGTGCCAGCGGTACCGCACCCGGCCGAAAAAGCGCGTCATCAGCCCGTAGAGCAGGGCCGTGGAGAGGGCCGCCGCCGCCAGCCGCGCCCCCACGTAGTTGGGCAGCGTGAGGCCAATGGGAATGAGCACCAGCACGGCCCCGAGCAGCAGAAATTTCTCCACCACCGAGAGCACGGCGTCGGTATTGAATTTCTGGTGGGCCTGCAGGGTGCCGCGCAAAAACTGCCCGTACTGCGCCAGCAGCAGCGCCGCGCCCACGGCCAGCAGCAGCAGCAGCAGCTCGGAGCCGCGGTAGCCCAGCACCCAGCCCACGGCCAGCATGGCGGCCAGGGCCACAAAGTTGAGCGCCCCGCGCAGGGGCAGCAGCGTGGGGAAGGTTTCGGCCATGAAGCGGGGCTCGGCGGCCACCCGCTGCACGGAATAGGGCGTGAGGCCCAAATCGGAGATGGCGGCCACCACCAGCGTGAGGGCCGAAAGCGCCGTGATGAGCCCAAATGTGGCGTGCCCGAGCCGGTCCTGCACCAGGTTTTCGACCACCACCCAGCCGGGTTTCACCAGCAGGTTGAGCAGGACGACGAAGCTGATATTGCCGAAAAACCGTTTGATGCCGACGAGGGAGCTAGAGCCAGAGGAAAGACCAGAATTCGAAAACCGGCACCCGGTGCCAGTTTCGCAAAGCTACGCACCACGCCGGGGCAGCCGCAAAAACTACCGCACCGGGCCATTTTCCGGCTATCTTTGCCCGCCACTTTCCCGCTTCCCGCTCAATTAATTACACGTGCCGGGTTGAGTGGCGTTCCCTTCTGTATGTCTGCACCTTCTTTCTCGCTGGTGGGCCTCGGGCCCATTATCAACCGCTGGAAAAACCTCGTGGCCGGGGCCGTTGCCCTGGCCGCTCTCGTCAGCATTGTAGTCTCGCTGCTACTGCCCAACGTGTACCGGTCCACCGCTATTTTCATCCCCACCAACCCGCAAACCACTGACCCTGACCGGCTTGTGGAAGGCGGTAAGCTGGAGCTCGGCGGCCGGGCCGAAGATTTGGACCGGGCCATCACCATCGGTGAATCGCAGCCAGTGGCCGAGCTGGTCATCAAAAAATTCGACCTTTACAAGCACTATAAGGCCGGCGCGCCCGGCGACGATGCCACCGACAACTACGTGCTGAGCGAGTTTACCGGCAACCTGTCCATCGTGCACAACGAGCGCGACGCCATCGAGCTAACGTTCATCGACAAGGATAAAAAACTGGCCGCCCAGGTTGCCAACACGCTGGTGCAGGTCATCGACTCGGTGAACCAGCAGCTGACCTTGGAAAACCGCCGCCACGTGCTCGACCTCTACCGCCAGCGCTACGAATACCTGAGCACTAGCTTTGAGCGCAGCCGCCGCGAATTAGTTGGTGCCCGCCGCCACTACGGCATTTTTGGCCTCGAAATGCAGGGCCGCTACATGGTGAAGCAGCTCATCGAAACCGAAGCCGCGCTGCGCAAAGCCGAAGCCAGCGGCGGCGATGTGGCCGGCCTGAAACGCTCCCTGCGCGGCCTCACCCGCGCCGACGGCGGCAACCTCATCAACCTGGAAAGCTACGTGGCCGGCACCGACTCGCTGGCCATGTTCACGACCCGTGTGGCTGACCTGCAGAGCCGCCTCATCGGGGCCCGCTCGGCCTACGAATCGGCCGAGCTGAGCATCAAAGGGCGGATTTCGAGCGTATACCTGGTGCAGAAAGCCTACCCGGCCACCAAAAAATTCAAGCCCGTGCGCTCGCTCATCGTGCTGGGTTCCATGCTGCTCACGTTCGCGCTCTCGATAGTCGTTATCGCGCTGCTGGAGCTCTACCGCCACAACCGGCCCGCGGCCATCCGCCCCGCGTGAACCCCTCGCTGAACTCGCTGCTGCACCGGCTTCGGCAACGGTTCGACGGGCCGCAATTCCTCTTCATGGGGTTTGTGGGGCTGCTGCTGGTGGGCGGCGCGGCGGCGGCGCTGGCCCAGCTGCCGGCCCTGCTCCTGCCCGCCCTGCTGGCCGTGGGCCTGCTGGTAGCGCTGGTAGAATGGCGCTGGATATACTATCTGCTGTTTTTCATTCTGCCGTTCACCCAGGAAATCAGCCTCTTCGGCGGCCTGAGCATGGACGTGCCCTCCGAGCCCTTGATGCTGGCCCTCACGGCCTGCGTGGGGGGCGCGCTCATGCTGGGCGTGGGGCACCTGCCCCGCCGCGAATGGCTGCACCCGCTGGTAATCATTCTGGCCCTGATGCTGCTCTGGACGGCCGTCGACACGGTTTTTTCGGTCGATAAGGTGAAGTCCATCAAGTACCTGCTGGCCAAGGTGTGGTACATCGGGCCGTTTCTGGTGGGCACGCTGCTCATCGTGCGACGGCCCCAGGAGGCGTGGCGCTTCGCGGCGCTGTACGCGGCCGGGGCCTGTCTGAGCGTGTTTTACGTGGCCAGCCGCCACGCCACCAAGGGCTTCACCTTCGAGCAGATTAACTGGGCGCTGCATCCGTTTTTTCGCAACCACGTCATCTACGCCACCATGCTGGCGCTGCTGATTCCGTTTTGCTGGTTTGCCATGCAGGCCACGCGCCACATGGGCGCGCGGCTGGCCTGGCGGGTGGCGCTGGGCATTCTGCTGTTCGGCCTGCTCACGTCCTACACGCGGGCTTCCATTCTGTCGATTCCGATTGCGGGCTTGTTTTACCTGGTGATGCGCCTGCGGCTCACGCGGCTCGTGCTGCTGGCCGTGGCCGTGGGCACCTCGCTCACGGTGGTGTACTTCGTGAGCGGCGATAATTTCATGGAATACGCGCCCAACTACGAGCGCACGGTGTTCAACGGCCAAAATTTCGAGAAGCACCTCGAAGCCACCTACAAATTGCAGGACGTGTCGGGCATGGAGCGGGTGTACCGCTGGGTGGCCGCCGCCCGCATGATTGGCGACAAACCCCTGGTGGGCAGCGGCGCGGCCACTTTTTACCCCGAGTACAAGCGCTACACGGTAAAAAGCTTCCGCACCTACGTGAGCGACAACCCCGAAAAATCAACCACCCACAACTACTTCCTGCTCCAACTCGCCGAGCAGGGACTGCCCGGTTTTTTGCTTTTCGTCATTCTCATTGCCACGGCCCTGCTCCAGGCCGAACGCCTCTACCACCAGTCCCGCCACCGGCCCGATATCCGGCGCGTGGTGCTGGCCGCGGCCCTTTCGCTGGTGGTCATCGTCTTCCACCTCACGCTCAACGAGCTGGTGGAAGTCGACAAAATCGGGCCCGTATTTTTCGTGTGTCTGGCTTTGTTGATTCGGGCCAACTCGTGGCTGGCGGAAGCGGAACCCGGCACCGAATCTATCGGGGAAACTGCCGCGGCAAGCCCAGCGAATCAGGCTGCCAGCCCAGCTTAGCCCGGGCCTGACTTCGCACCGCCGTTTCCACTACTTGCTCATTGAGCATTGCTAAGCTACTGATGTGTAGCTCCCACCCTCGGGATTTGGGGTACGTCCGCTCGTACAGTATATACGTGCGGGCACCCAGCCAATAGTGCGTTTCAGCTTCCGCCGTATCGCGCTGAGAAGGGCCGTATTTCCGCTTCAGGGCTGCTAACACGGCATCGGCCTGAGCGAGCCCTACATCGATGGTTACGCCTTCAAAATGGTGGTTACGAAACCAGTAAGTAGGAACGACGGCCTGCCCACTAATCGTAACCGTATCAGATTGGCGTGTGAATAACTTGGTGGTACGCCACCGCTTGCCAATACCACTCGGAGTATGGGTTAATCTGGGCACCTGCGTATCCAGGCACCCAAAGCAAACACCGCCAAACCCGTTTTCCCGGTCCAACACAGCAATGCTTGGTTCTGAATCAGGGGATTGTGCAGCTATCAAGAACACAAATCCCGTTGTCCACACAACCCGATGGAACAGTGTCTTCATTTGAACCGGCAGCTGAGAATCGTCACGTCGTCGGCAAACTGGGCGTTGTGGGCGCTGAAGGCATTGATGCTGCGCAGCAGCTCCTGGTGCAGCTTGGGCAGCGGCAGGTAGCGGTTGCGGTGCAGCACGGCCAGCACGCCGTCTTCGCCAAACTCGTTGCTGTCGGCATCGAACACCTCGGTGAGGCCGTCGGTGTAGAGCAGCAGCAGCGAATGGGGCGGGATTTCGACCTCGCCTACCCGCAGCAAGGGCAGCTCTTCCATGATGCCGAGCATGACGGTGCCGTCCTTCAGCAGCTGCACGGTGCCGTTGTCAGCCAGCAGCAGCGGGTCGTTGTGGCCGGCATTAACGAACTGCAGACGGCGCGAGCAGCGGTTGTAGATGCCGAGGAAAGCGGTGATGAACTTCTCCCCGCCCGAGTTGCGAAACAGCAAATGGTTGAGCTCCGGCACGATGGTGGCCAGCTCCACGCCCTGGCGCAGCAGCGTGCGCAGCCCGGCCTGGAAGTTCGACATCAGCAGCGAGGCCGGCACGCCTTTGCCGCTCACGTCGGCCACGCACAGCAGCAGGCGGTCGGCATCGATGTCGACCACGTCGTAGTAGTCGCCGCCGATTTCGGTGTGGGGCACGTAGCTGCGCTCAATGGCCAGGTGGCCGTCGTTGGGCAGGGTGCGCGGAAAAAGCATGGCCTGCACCTCCTGCGCGATTTCGATTTCCTTGCGCACGGCCGCATCGGCAATGCGCTGGGCCTGCAGGCGGCGGTTTTCGACGGCCCCCATCAGGGTGTTGGCCAGCGAGGTGAGGAAGGGAATGAGCTGCTGGCGGTCGTAGTCGGAGCGCAGGCCGCCCACAAACACGTAGGCCACCACCTGCCGCAGGCGCAGAATGGGCAAAACCAGCTCGTACCGGTCCCAGGCGGGGCCCAGGCCCAGGTCTTCAACAGCCTGGGGTTCTCTCACTTCGGCATCGAGCAAGGCACGGGTGAGCTTGAGCTTTTCGGCGGTAGCCATGTCGCAACCCAGGGCCAGGCGCACGCGGAAATCCTGGCCCTCGTGGGCGAAAAGCAGCAGCTGCACCACGTTGCGCTGGCCCTGCAGGGTGAGGCGCAGCATGTGGTAGAGCTCATCCACCGAATGGTCGCGGGCCGTCATGTCGTGGGCCACCCCGAGCACGGTATCCAGCTCGAACTGCTTGAGCTGCAGCTGCCGCCGCAGCAGCTTGAGCTGCTCGTCGCGGGCGGCGATTTGGGCGGCCGAAGCGGCCGAAAGCTCAGCGGCAGAAAGAGGAACGGCAGAGGCCATGAGGTAAGGTAAGCAACGTGGATGGAACACGCGCCCGACGGTACAAACTTAACCCGCCACGGGGGTTTTCGGGTCGTAAGCATCGCGCAGGCCGTTACCCAGAAGATTGAAGCTGAGCACGAGCAGCGAAATGGCCGCGCCCGGCAGCAGCGTGAGCCACAGGCCGGCCTCGGTGCCAAGCAGGTCGTAGCCTTCCTTCACCATCAGGCCCCAGCTGGGCGCGGGCGGCTGCACCCCCAGCCCCAGGAAACTCAGGCCGGCTTCGAGCAGAATGGCGGCGGCAAAATTACTGGTGGCCAGCACAATGAGCGGCCCGCGCATGTTGGGCAGCAGGTGCCGCGCAATGAGGCGCGACGTGGGCAGCCCCAGCACCCGCCCGGCTTCCACGAAGGTGGCCGAACGCAGGCTCAGCATCTGGCCGCGCACCACGCGGGCCACGTCCACCCACATGGTCAGGCCCACGGCCACAAAGCTGACCCACACGCCCTTGCTATCCAGGGCCAGCGAAATGGCGATGACCAGCATGATGCCCGGAATGCTCCACACCACGGTCATCACGCCCAGCAGCACCGAATCGACCCAGCCGCCAAAATAGCCGGCCACGGCGCCCACGGCCATGCCCAGCACCAGCGAAATGAGCACCGCCACCAGCCCAATGCCCAGCGAAATGCGCGTGCCCAGCAGCAGGCGGCTCAGTTCGTCGCGCCCGGCTTTGTCGGTGCCCAGGGCGTAGGTGCGGGTTATCAGGTGGCTTTCTTTGGTAATACGTCGCAACTCGGCAGCGGGGCCCGCGTGGCCCACCACGGCCGCCAGCGCCACGCGCCGCAGCCGGCCCGCGTCGGCCGAATGCACGCCCAGAGGCTTCAGGATGATGGAGTCGCCCGCAAACTGGTAGCCGCCAATGGGCGTTTCCTGCACGGCGGGCTCGCGGCCATGCAGCCAGGTAGTGAAGATGTTATCCGCGTTTTGGCCGTTGCGGGCCGAGTCGGGCAGCGGCTGGCGCAGCAGCAGCACGCGCAGGCCGGGCCGCTCCTTTTGCACCTGCACGAAGCCGTGGTTGGCGTTGGGTGAATTGTCGGGCAGCACCCAGTAGCCGAGCAGCGCCACCAGCGTGCAGAGGGCAATAAAGGCCAGGCCGGCCACGGCGGGCCGGTTTTGCCACAGGCGCTGACGCACGTAGTACCCCGGCGGCCGGGCCGCGGCGGCGCTCACGGGCGCGGCCGGCGCTGCTGCCGAAACTGCCGTGGCCACGGCTAGCGGGTGTTGTGCTGCAGCAGGCCTTCCTTGGAGGCCAGGTACGAGGCATCGCGGGCAATGGCGCCGAAGGAGGTGGTTTCGTAGGCCAGCTCGGTATCGGGGTCGGGCCAGTAGCTGCGAATCAGGCCGTGCTCCAGCAGGTTGCGCAGCTGGTTTTCCAGGTCTGACGCGGGCAGGCCGGTTTTCTGGAGCAGCGTGCGGAAAGGGGTGACGAAATATAGTTCGTCGAGCAGGTCAAATTCGGGGTCGGTCACGGGAAAATGGAGCGCGTGGAGGTAGCGGGGCAAATGTAAGCCCGGTGGGCGGCATGATGGTCAACGGCCCTCCTGCATTACTACATTTATCGCAGCCGAGGGCAATAATGGCAATATTATCGGGCATATTCCGCCAAAACATCAATGAGCAAGTCCAAAGTCCTGCTTTTCATTGCCCTGACCGTTGCGCTGGTTGCGGGGCTGGTGGCCGTCGCCCACCAACTGGCCAACCGCCCGGCCTTCATCAGCTACCGCGTCGATTTGCGGCAGCAGCAACTCAAACTATATTGGAAAGATGACCGAAACCAGCGATTCAAAAGCCTGGAAGGCCTGAAAAAGTGGCTCCACGCGCACGGCCAGAACCTCGTTTTCGCCATGAATGCGGGCATGTTCAACCCCAATTACGCGCCCCAGGGGCTATTTATTCAGGCGCAAAAAACCGTCATGCCCCTGGATACCACCACCGGCCCCGGCAACTTCTACCTGAAACCCAACGGCGTTTTTTACCTCACAACGGAGGCCACCGCCCGCATTTGCAAAACGGAGGATTTCCGTAACGATGGCCGCGTGGCCTACGCCACCCAATCGGGCCCCATGCTGGTTATCGACGGCAAAATCCATCCCGCCTTCAGGCCGGGCTCCCCCAATTTGCAAATTCGCAATGGCGTGGGAATCCTACCCAATAACCAAGTGCTTCTGGCAATGTCGAGAACCAAAATAAGCTTCTACGACTTCGCTGATTACTTTAAAAAAGCCGGCTGCCGGCAGGCCCTGTACCTCGACGGGTTTGTGTCGCGGACCTATGAGCCAGCCGCCAGCTGGCCCCAGACCGACGGTGATTTTGGCGTAATAATCGGCGTTACCGCACCGCAGCCACCGCAGGCAAGGCCCCTTCCTGCGAATTGATATAGGCCACAATCGAAGCAATTTCCTGGTCTGAAAGGGCAAAGGAGGGCATTTGCTGCTTGTTGAATTTGTTGAACAGATTGGCGGCATACTCGTCGCCGCTGGCCACCACTTTGCTCGAATTCTTCACCCAGGGCAATATCCATGCGATGGGCCGGCGCCTGGTGATGCCGCCCAGGGCCGGGCCAACTACCTGCTCATCCACAGCGTGGCACTGGGCGCAATTATTTTTGAATAGGGCATCGCCCAAAGCTGCCAATTTAGCCTCGGCTGGTAGCAGGTTTACGACAGCATTGGCAGCCAGCGGTTTGTCAATAACCCCGCAACCTCCTTGCGCCTTTGCAACTTCAGCCTCATCGGCCGCGAAGCCAGCCAGGCCGGCCGCGCTCAACAAGGTGAAACCAAACAGCACGACGATTAAAGCCATACCAACCGAAAGGGCGAAACCAACTGAATTGAAGCGCATAAGTCCTTGGGCTTAGGTGGAATATATACGCGGCAAATTTACCTTCCAAGCCCGACGGCAGGTATTTTTTTTACCGCATCCCCCCCCCGCCCAGCTACCGCACCGCCCGGCCCTTCCACTCGTAGCCGCCGCGCCAGCCGGCCGTGCCCACGGCCAGCGCATACGGCGCGTACAGCACCTGCAGCGGCAGCAGGCCCCACAGCCACTTCCGCTGCCCAAAAAAGCGCAGCACCGGGCTCAGAAACCAGGCATCGGCGCCCAGCTTAATGGCCCAGGCCACCAGTATCCAGGGCCAAAGTGCGGGCCACAGCAGCGCCGCTCCTGCCCCGGCAGTCAGGGCCACGTTGGCCCCCAGCACCAGCAGGGCCAGGCGGCGTGGCGCGGGGCTTTGGTAGTGCCGCCATTTGCTGGCCCAGCGCACCCGCTGGCGCAGCAGCGTGCGCAGCGTGGACGGCGCGGCGGTGCACACGGTGGCGGCGGCATTAGCCAGGAAAAATGCGGAGCCGGGAAAAGCCGCGTGAATTTTGTGCAGCAGAAATTCGTCGTCGCCGCTGGCAATGTGGGCGTTATCGGCGAAACCACCCACGGCCTCGAAGGCGGCGCGGCGGTAGGCCAGGTTGGCGCCGTTGCACATGGTGGGCTGCTGGCGGACCAGGCAGGCCGCGCCCACGCCCACCAGCCCCGCGAATTCGAGCCCCACCAGCATGTGCAGGAACGTGGCCGGCCCCGTGAGCAGCACCGGCCCGCTGATAAAGTTGGCGTTTGGGCGTTGAGCCACTAGAGCCGCGTAGGCTGCCAGCCAGCCGGGTCCGAGGCGGCAGTCGGCATCGGTGCACACCAGCCACGGGGCGCGGGCGACTTGCAGGGCGGTGAGCAGGGCGGCTTTTTTACCGGTTTCGGCGGCGGGCAAGGAGATGAGCCGCAGGGAAAAACCAGTTTCCTGAGCCGCTGCGGTGACAAGCGCAGCCGTGGCATCGGTAGAATGGTCGTCGGCGATGAGGACTTCGAATTGCGCGGCGGGCAAGGTTTGGGCCGCCAAATCGCGGAGAAGCTGGGGCAGGCTTTCCGCCTCGTCGCGGGCGGCGATAAGGACGGAGAAAAGGGGAGCCTCGCCGCCCAGCGGCACCTCCCCCCCCAGCCCTCTCTCCAAAAAAGAGGGGGAGCCAGCCGACTCGTTTATACGTGCCGCAGTGGCTCCCCCCTCTTTTTTGGAGAGGGGGGCTGGGGGGGTGAGGTGACCAGGGAGGGCATCCCACCCGCCGCGCAGCCAGCCCATCAATCCCGCATACAACACGGGCAGCACCAGCAGGCTCATTCCGGCCAGCATCATCGGCCCGCCCGCTTTTCGCGCAGCACCCGCAGGCCCGGCACCAGCAGCAGCCCGGCCGCGCTGGGCAGGGCAATGTTGATGACCCACAGGCTCAGACTAGCGCTGAGTACGGGCAGCGCCGGCTGGCCCAGCAGGCCAAACAGGTGCGTGGCCGACAGTTCCCGCACGCCCACATCGGCCAGGGCATTGAGCGAGGGCACCAGCGATTTCAGCAGGAACGTGCCCGCCACCGCGGCCAGCCCCGGCCCCAGCGAGCCGCCCACGCCATACGCCGTGAGCAGCAGCATAAACTGCGCGCAAAACACCGCGTAGCGCAGCCCCGAAATGGCCAGTACCGCATGCAGCGCCCGCGCCGGATAGGTGGGCATGATGGCCAGCGCCGGCCGGAACCGCCGCAACGGCCGCCACACGCCCAGCGCCGCCAGCAGCAGCTGCGAGCGGTAGAGCGGCACCAGCACCAGCGCGCTAATCAGCACCGCCGACGCGGCCACGCCCACCCCGGCGGCCGGGTAGCCGTTCAGGTAAAATTTCAGCAGAAAATAGAGCAGGCCCGCCACGCCGGCCAGCACCGTGGCCACCAGCTGGCAGTAGCGCCCCAGGAAAACGGCCCCCAGCGCACTCACGCGGCGGCTTTTCAGTTCGATGATGCGGCCGGCGTAGTCGCCCACGCGGTTGGGGGTGGCAAAGCCCAGGGTGAGGCCCACCAGCACCGCCCGGAAGCTGCGCCCGAACGTGACGGGCTCCAGGTGCCGGGCCAGGCGGTACCACTTCCAGGCCTCTAGGCCCCAGTTCGCGGGCACCAGCGCCAGGGCCAGCAGCACCGGCCCGCGCCCCGCCCCGCCGAGGGTGGTGGCCAGCAGCTGCCGCCAGGCCGCCGCCGTGTCGGGCGCGGCGAAAATGGAGTTATAGAGCAGACCCAGCGTGAGCAGCGTGACCCCAATCTTGCCCCAGAACACCAGCCGGTTCCACTGCCGGACCCGGCGGTTTTCGGGTTCGGGAAGGCGCGAGTTCGGGTCGGCAGCAATTGGTAGCCCGGCGCCGGCTGCCGCTGAAGTAGCCGAGGCGGCGGCCTTGCCGGGGTCGTAGCTTTGTGCAAGATGCCTGCCCCCCTTCGCCCCCGCCCCGCTCCCGCCGTCGAGTTGCTGCCCAAAATCATCATGGGCGTCGACCCCGGCACCCAGATTATGGGCTACGCCCTGATTGAGGTGCGCGGCCAGCGGGTCGACGTGCTGTGCTACGACGTTATCAATATGAAGGCGCTGGGGTCGAATCACGCCGTAAAGCTAAAGCGGATTTTCGACCGCATGCTGGAGCTGATTGACGAGTACCTGCCCGATGAGCTGGCCATCGAAGCCCCGTTTTTCGGCGTCAACGTGCAGAGCATGCTCAAGCTGGGCCGGGCGCAGGGCGTGGCCATTGCCGCCGCCCTCTCCCGCCAGATTCCCTACGTGGAATACGCGCCCACCAAGGTGAAGCAGTCCGTAACCGGCTCGGGCGCAGCCACCAAGGAGCAGGTGGCGCACATGCTGCGCCAGACCCTCACGCTGCCCCCCGCCGCACAAGCCAGCACCTTTCTGGACGCCACCGATGCCCTGGCCGTGGCCCTGTGCCACCATTACCAAAAGGGCAATGCCGCCGGCGCCAGCGGCGGCAAAAGCTGGGGCAAATTTCTGGCCGAGAACCCTGAGCGGCTGGGGGCCAGCACGGCGACTAAGGCCAATAAAACCACCAGAACCGCTAGCGTTAAGGGGAAAAGCATTCCCAAATGATGGCCGTTCGCCCTGCCATGCTTCAACAGCTGTTCCCACCGATGCCGCTTTCTATTCGCCGTACCGCCAGCTAGAGTGCGGCAATGCCATCCAGTTGAACCAATCTCAACCCGCTAAAGCTACTCCAGCGGCTTGGGCCACACGTAGTTTTTCGACCATTCCTGAAACACCGCCACTTCGGCCGGGTGCGCGGTCAGCCACTGCTGTACTTCGGGCACGGTGGTTTGGGAGGAGTGGCTCAGGTAGGCGAAGGCGGGCGCGTAGCCTTTCTTTTCCATTTCCACAAAATAGGGCACGTAGTAATTCCAGGTGAAGCCCTTCTGCTTGTCGTTCAGTTCACCCAGGGTTTTGCACAAATGACCGAACTGGGTGCTGAACTGCTCTATTTCAGTGGGTACCGGGGCCCCGGCCGGCAGGTTCAGGACTGCCGCACCCGAAATGGACAGCAACAATTCTGCCGGGCCGAAATTATCCGGCCCGCTGCTCTTGCCATTGGTCCCGTTCAGCGCATCCTCCGAGATGTTGATTGTAACCGCGTTACTGCCCGTTTTGGACACTCCCTGCGTCATGGCCTGGTCTAGCAGCGGCAGCCGCTGGGTAGCGCGGGCACTGCGGGGCTCCAACACCAAAAACCGCCCCAGGGCTAGCACTGCTGGCACCCGGGCGCGGCTGCTTAGCTGCATCACACCCAGGCTCAGGTGCGAGCTGGCATGGCCGGGGTTCAGGGCCACGGCTTGCTGAAAGCTGGCGATGGCGGCCGGGGCCTGGCCGCTGGTGGCCTGGGCCACGCCCTGGTTGTAGTGCAGCGAGTACGAATTGGGGTAGCGCTTCAGGCCCTGTTCGTATACGCGGCTGGCTTCCTTGGTCTTTTTCAGCGCGTCGAGGCTGTTGCCGTAGGTCACGTACACGCTCTGGTCGGCGGCGGGGTTGGCTTTCAGCAGTTTCTCGCACAGCTTGGCGGCTTCGGCATCGCGGCCGAGAGCGTTGTAGGTGAGGGCCAATTCGCTGGTGGCCGTTTCGTCGCCGGGCGCGGCTTTTAGGGCCTGCTGGTACTTGGCCACGGCTTCGTCGTATTTGCCGGCGTCGTACAGCTTCACGCCTTCTTCTACCAGTGCGTGGGGGCTGGCGGCGCCGTTGTCTTGCGCCGCCGCCGCCCCGATGCTGCAGCCCCACAGCAGAAAAATCAATGCTTTCATCAAAGAAATCAGAATATAAATGCGGCTGCAAGGTAGCGGCCGCGCCAGTCAATTGGGGTAGCAGCCGAATGGTTAATTACCCCTTCCCGACCATAATCTCCCCCACCGAATACGTCACCGCGTAGCCGCTAATGTCCACCCGGCCGCCTTCGCGCAGCCGGCACCACAGGTCGCCGCCCCGGGGCGAAATCTGGCGGGCGCGCAGCTCCGATTTTCCCAGTTCGGTGGCCCAGAACGGGATGAGCGTGCTGTGGGCCGAGCCGGTGACGGGGTCTTCGGGCACGCCCACGCGGGGCGCAAAAAACCGGGACACGAAGTCGATTTCGCCCTCACCGGGTGCCGTGGCGATGAGGCCGACGTACTCGAACGCGGCGATGGCGGCAAAATCCGGGCGCAGCGCGGCCACTTCGGCTTCGGTGGCAAACACGGCCACCAGGTCGCGGGCCGCCAGCACGGCGTGGGGCACGCCGCCGAGGGCCGCGGCGAGGCCAGCCGGCATTTCGGGCAGCAGCTGGGGCGGGCGCGAAGGGAAATCGAGGGTGAGGCGGCCGGAGCCTTCGCGGGTGACGCGCAGCGGGCCGCTCTGGCTATGGAAAATGACTTCGGAGCCCGGCAAACCGAGGTGCGTGAACAGGACGTGGGCCGACGCCAGGGTGGCGTGGCCGCACAAGTCAATTTCGACGGTGGGCGTGAACCAACGGATGTCGTACTCGGCCGGCGCCCCGGCGTGGGGCACGAGAAAAGCGGTTTCGGCCAGGCTGTTTTCGGTGGCAATTTGCTGCATCAGGGCAGCGGGCAGCGCGGTTTCGAGTGGGCACACGCCGGCGGGATTGCCGGCAAAGGGGGTTTGGGCGAAGGCGTCGACGTGGAAATAGCGTATCACGGGCGGGGCGGTTGGCGTAGATTTTCGGGGCAAGAATACGGCGCGCGGGCAAACGATGCCGGCCGGGCTCCGCGCCCGCCCCCTGATGCGCCGGGGTCGGACCCCGGAATTCCGGGGTCCGACCCCGGCCTTCCGCCCAAAAAGACCGGAACCTCGGGCTTTTTGGGCGGAAGGCCGGGGTCGGACCCCGGAATTCCGGGGTCCGACCCCGGCCTTCCGCCCAAAAAGACCGGAACCTCGGGCTTTTTGGGCGGAAGGCCGGGCTTTTTAAGCGGCGCGCCGGGCTTTTTTGGTGGAAGACCGGGCTTTTTGAGCGGCGTGCCGGGCTTTTTGAGCGGCGTGCCGGGCTTTTTGGGCGGAATTCCGGGGTCAGCCCCCGGCGCTTCGCTGAAAAAGCCTGGCGGCCCGACCTTTTTGGGCGAAGCGCCGGGGCTGGCCGTCAATTTTTAAAATAAATTTGACTCCACGCAACCGGACGCGCCGGTGGCCGGTCAGGGCTGCACAAGGCCGGGCCGGTACCGCCCACCTGCTATCCCATTCCCTACCCTATGCCGCCACCCGTTGCCCCCGTCGATGAGGCCTTGCTGGCGGCGTGCCGGCGCGGCGAATCGGCGGCGCAGCACCGGCTTTATCAGCAGCTTGCTTATCGCCTGATGGGGGTGTGCCTGCGCTACTGCCCCAACCGGGCCGAGGCCGAGGACGCCCTGCAAAACACGTTCGTTAAAATTTTCACCCGCCTCGAGCAGTACCGGGGGCAGGGGCCGTTTGAGGCCTGGGCGCGGCGCATTGCCGTCACCACCTCGCTGCACGCCGTGGAGCAGCACCGCCTGCGCCACCCCGGCCCCGGCGGCGATGCCCTCGACGAAATGGCGGCCGACCTGCCCAGCGCCGAGCCCTCGGCGCTGGACCACCTGGCCACCGCCGACCTGCTGGCGCTGCTCGCCACGCTGCCGCCCGGCTACCGCACCGTCCTCAACCTGTACGCCGTGGAAGGCTACTCCCACCAGGAAATCGGCGAGCTGCTGGGCATCGCCGAGGGCACGTCCAAATCGCAGCTGGCGCGGGCCCGCCGGCTGCTCGAAACCCGCCTGGCGGCCCATCACTCCCCGCAATTACCATGACCGACCGCGAACCCGACGACTTATATGATGCCCTGCGCGACCGCCTGGCCGACCACGGCCAGGAGCCGCCCGCGCAGCTGTGGGCCGGCATTCGGGCGCAGCTGCCGCCCCCGGTGGCCCCGCCGCAGCTGCGGCGCCGCAAGCGCCGCGCCGCGCTGCTGGCCTTGCTGCTGCTGGTGGTGAGCACGGGCAGCTGGCAATGGTGGCGAATGGGCCAAAAAACCGGCTTGAATGGCTCTGAAACCACTATTACTTCTTCAACTTCACCCACTACTGCCTCTTCAGCCCCCACCAAGCAGCCCGCGAATTCTACGTCAGCGGCCCCGGCAAGCGCCGCAAATTCGTCTCATCCTGCCACCCAAGCAACTGCATCGGCCACCCTCGCTGCCGACGCAACCAAGCCTGACCTTACCGCTAACGCCAAAACCAACCAGCACGCCCCCGCAACGGCGGCCAGGCCCGGTTTTTCGGCTTCAGTGGGAAAATCTGCCGGTTTGAAAGCGGGCCCTCGGCCGGAAATACTGGCGGCCGCTCGCGTGGCCGGAGGTTCACGGCGGCGCAGCGGCCACTTGCTGGCGGCGTCGAATGAAGCGGTCAGCCGTGCCGGCCGGACCCAGGCAACCCGCCTAAATCAGCCGGCCGATAATGGTGCTGCCAAGGGAAAAAACAGTACCGCAACAGCTGCGCAAAGCTCCGATACCGTCGCTGTACTGGCCGGCCGACGCCATCATTTCAGCCATCGTAAAACGGCCATCGCTCCGTCCACCTCCACCGCCGGTCTCACCACGGCGGCCGGGGCGGCCCGTTATTCTTTGGCCCGCCAGGGCGCCTCCCGGCGCCACCAGCCGGAGGGGGCCCCGGCCGCCGCCACGCCCGACGCGGTAGCCCGTGCGGCCCAATCTCCGAAGGCATCAGTAGCTCCCGAAACGGCCACGCCCGGCGCCATTTCTTTTGCGGAATGGAGCCGGCCCGTGGCGCTGCGGCAACTGCCGTGGGCCACGCCGTTGGTGCAGGCCGTGGCCGATACCGCGCCGCACCTGCCGGCGGCGGATGCGCGCTGGAGCCTGCAGGTGCTCGCCGGCCCGGCCGTGACGTACCGCCTGCTTGGCTCGACGCTGCTGGCCGGCCGTTCGGCTGCTGCGAATTTGGCTTTTTACGACCAGTCGGGCGCAAGCACCTCCATTCCGGCCCAGGAACAGGCGGCCATCGGCTACGGCGCCCAGGTGCAGGTGCGCCGGGCCCTGAGCGGCCGCTGGGCCGTGAGCACCGGCCTGGGCTACTACGAATACGCCACCAGCCTCAACCTGAAAACCGTTGCGCTGCCGGCGGGCAGCAGCCCCATATTCACCAATGTTGGCACCATACTCCACGATTCGGGCCAGGTGCGCACCGTGCACTTGCGCGACACTTACCGCTTCCTGACGGTGCCGGTGCGCTTCAGCTACCAGCTGGGCGCGGGCGGGCGGCACCTGCGCTTGGGCCTGCTGGCCGGGGCCGACATGGCCTGGTACCTCGGCGGGGCCACCACCGAAGGCAGCGCCTGCGGCTGCGAAACCCACGCCTGGGGCCTCAGCGGCAGCCCCTACCGCCCCCTGAGCCTGGCCCTGAACCTGGGCGTGGACCTGCGCTACCGCCTCGCGCCGCGCTGGGAGCTGCTGGCCCAGCCCTCGGCCACGTTTTTTCTCACCTCGCTGGCCCGGCCCAACACCGGCTTTGAACCCCGGTACTTGCTGGGCGGCAGCACCCTGCTCGGCGTTTCCTACGGGCTGCACTAGCGGCGCTCCTCACACCACCCATTTTATTGCTTTTCATGAAACGATTCTTCCCGCTTTTGCTGGGGGCTGGCTGGCTGCTGGGTTGCCAGAACGACACCCTGCTGTTCGTGTCGCCTACTTCCGTTACCGAGCTTAATTCGCTGCTGCTGCCGAATGCGCCCGCTGTTCAAACGTTTGGCTTCACCCTGAGCCAGCCCCAGACGCTGCATACGGCGGCCGGAGCTACGCTCAGCTTTCCGGCCAATGCCTTCGTGCTGCCCAACGGCAGCGTGGCCACGGGCCGGGCCGAGCTGCGCGTGCGGGAGCTGCGCTCGGTGGGCGATATGGTGCTGGCCGGCCTGAACACCAACGTGGCGCTGGCGGCCAACCGGCTGCTGGTTTCGGCGGGCGAAGTCAACCTGCAGGTGTGGCAGGGCAGCACGCGCCTGCGCTGGAAGCCGGCCCTGGCCACGGGCCCCGCTCCGGCCGGGCCTTCCCTGGCCTTCCCCGTGCCCACCGGCGGGCTCGATACCACGCGCATGTTTTTGTGGAACCTGCCCGTGGCCGGCAATCCCGCCGCGGCCCCGGCCGATTCGATGGCCGGGTGGCAGCCCGCGCTGCTCACCGGCCAAAGCGCCTGGAGCCCGCTGCTGCAAGCCAATGGCTTCTACACGGCGGCCCTCCCGCTCGACACCATCAGCTGGATAAATTTTGACCAATACTGGCGCCCGGCCGCCGGCCCCGCCGCCCGCTGGACCTGGGCCCAGGTGCGCGTACCCGCCGGGGCCACCGAAACCCGGGTTTTCTTGCGGCCGGCCGGCTACACCAGCCTCTGCCGCACCTTCGGCACCCCCGGCGACCCTACGCTGTGGAGCAACCACTTCCCCGAAGGCACCGACGTGCAGGCCATTGTGCTGCAGGCCCGCGATGGCCAGCTCTACTTTGGCACCCAGCGCTACACCTGGCAGCAAAACGCGGTGATGGCCCCGCCCCTGCAAGCCCTCAGCGCCGCCGATATTGTGCAGCGCATCCGGCAGCTATGAGCAGTGAGCAGAAAGGGACGTCATGCTCATCTGGTGTCTGCACGGCCGTATCCGTTTGCTCCGGTCCGACCGCCCTAGGCGGTCTGACCGGTTGTCGTTCGCGCCGCCTCGTGCCGTCAAAAACCGGTCGGACCGCCTAGGGCGGTCCGACCGGAGCAGACGTTTCGGCTACCCTGCCGCCCCAGCGCCGCCTACTGCCCGCCGATAAACACGTCGCGCACCGGGTTTTCGCCCAGCCAATACGGGATTTCGGCCACGCTGCCCACATTTAGCACCAGGATATCGGCGCGCTTGCCGGGCTCCAGGCTGCCGCAATCGGGCTGCCGGGCAATGGCCCAGGCGGCATTGAGGGTGGCGGCGGCCACGGCTTCTTTGGGCGTGAAACCCATTTTGAGGCAGGCCACGGAAAGCGCCAGCCAGAGGTTTTTGCTGGGGCACGAGCCGGGGTTGAAATCGGTGCTCAGGGCCACGGGCAGGCCGTTATCGATGAATTCGCGGCCGGGCGCAAATTTTTCCTGCCGCAGAAAGAGCGGCACCAAGGGCAGCAGCACGGCCACGGTTTGCCCGGCAGTTTGCCGCGCAATGCGGGCGGCGGCGGCGGGCGTGAGGTAGTCGCAATGGTCCACGCTGGTAGCGCCCAGTTCGGCCGCCATCTCGCAGCCGCCGAGGTCGTGCAGCTGCTCGGCGTGAATTTTCAGGCCGAAGCCCATTTTGTGGGCCTGCTCCAGGTAGTAGCGCGAAACATCGAGCGGGAAAGCCCCCTGCTCGCAGAAAATATCCACGAACGCCGCCTCCCCTTTCAGGTCCGACAGCACCTCGCGCAGGATAAAATCGACGTAGGCGCGCGGCCCGGCCGCCTTGAATTCGGGCGGCACCACGTGCGCGCCCAGAAAGGTGGGCACCACCCGCACCGGCTGCTGGTGGCCGGCCGCACGGGCCACGCGCACGAGGCGCAGCTCGGTGTCGCGGTCGAGGCCGTAGCCGCTTTTGGCTTCCAGCGTGGTCACGCCGTAGCGCCGGAAACCGTCCAGGTGATGCAGGGCATTGGCCAATAGCTCGGCTTCGGAGGCGGCGCGGGTGGCCCGCACGGTGCTCAGGATGCCGCCGCCGCTGGCCAGAATGTCGAGGTAGGACTCGCCGCGCAGCTTGCGCTCGAACTCATCGGCGCGGTTGCCGCCGAACACGAGGTGGGTGTGGCATTCCACCAGGCCGGGCATCACCACGCAGCCAGTGGCGTCCACGAGGCGGGTTTCGGGGCCGAGGTGCGCCAGGTCCAGGCCATCCATTGGCCCCACGGCCACGATTTTATCGCCCACGCAAGCCACGTAGCCGCGCTCGATAATGGTCCAATTGCCGAGGTCGGCACCCGCCAGGGGCCGGTTGGTGGGGCCGCCGGCCAGGGTGAGGACCTGCGCGGCGTGCTGGATGACGAGGGTGTAGAGCAACATGAAGTAAAAGTAGGGCGGATGCCACGGAACCGGCCCTAAGCGCGGCCCCGGATATATTGCGCCGGCTCCGGCGCCCGGGCCGTGGTTTCCGTAACGAAATCCGCACCGCTTCTGCCCCGCCTCATGCTGCCCATTGCCCCGGCCCCGCTCATCCTCACCCTCACGCTCGACGCCGCGGCCCAGGCGCATTTCAACGCCCTGCGCCGCCGGCATTTTCCACCCAAAATCAACTACCTGGCCGCGCACCTCACGCTGTTTCACCACCTGCCCGGCCCCGAGCTGGCGGCCGTAAGCGAGCTGCTCCGGGCGCTTAGCCGGGCCCAGTTGCCGCTGCCGTTGCGGGTCACGGGCCTGCGCTCGCTGGGCCGGGGCGTGGCCTTCACCCTCGCCAACGACGAGCTGCGTGCCCTGCACCACCGGCTCCAAACGGCGTTTGCGCCGCACCTCACGCCCCAGGACCGGCAAAAGCTGCAGCCCCACGTCACCATTCAGAACAAGGTGGACCCGGCCGGGGCCCGGCAGCTGTTAGCCGAGCTTCAGGCTGATTTTGTGCCGTTTGAGGCCGTGGGCACGGGCCTGCACCTGTGGTCCTACCGCAACGGGCCGTGGGAAAGCGTGGCCGAATTCCCTTTCAGTACCTGAGGGCGTGGGCAGCCCGGTACCGGTTTAAGAGACTTGCACGAACTCGCCCAGCAAATCGGAAATGACCTGCTGGGCATCATAGGCGCGGGGTACCATAGTCGCCCAGTACCCCGGGTCGAGGTAGCCGATGAGCCGCGTGAGCGCAGCGGGCGACAGGTGGTTGAAATTCATGCTCCAGTTGGGGAACAGCCGCCGCGACACCTCCTCGTCGAGCAAGGTGGTGACATGAGAATGCCGCGGGTCCACGCAAATGCGGTCGTAGAGCTCTTCTACGGCGTTTTGCTCGCCTTCCAGGACTTGCAGAAACTGGAAACCCGAAAAAAACAGAATGCCCGTTATGCCCTGGCTTAAATTGAAAATACGCGCTTGCTGCACCAGACGCACCAACTCCTGCTCACTGAAGGAAGTGGCATTGGTGCTGCAATAAATTATCTGGTGATTAACCATATCGCACGCGCAAAAGTCTTACGAACAAGGGGTAACGTTAAACGGCCTTAGAAAGCCTACTCCGTACGTATCAATACGCATTGATGCGTAATACTACGTATCAATGCACTCCATTCGCAAATATAAAAGTCTTTCGATTACCTGACAATTGATAATTCATGAGAAAACTACGTACCCAGTAGAACCTGCTATGCTAGTGTTCAGGGCCTTCCCAGGCAGCGAGCGCGGCGCGCTGCTCCCGGCGGACCAGCGCCAGCACGGTGCTATCGGGCTGGAGGCCGATGATGATGGACGTGCCCTGCTCGCGGGCGTAGGGATTGGTGATGCCGCCGAACCGGCGGTAAGCGGCGAAATGCGGGGCCAGCTCGGGGTGGAACTCATCGTCGACAATGAGGATGGCCCGGCAGCCGTCCAGCGGCGAGTACCAGTAGATGAAGCTGCCGTTGAGGCTATTGGCCGGAGGCAGGCCCCGCCCGCGGTTGTAGTAGTTGATGGCGCTGGCCTGGCCGTAGTTGGCGCAGTGGATGAGGGTGTGGGACCGCACCGAATCGGGCAGGCTGCGGTAGGCGGCCCGGGTTTTGTCGGCCAGCTCGCGCCAGCCCAGCATGTCGGCATAGTCCTGGGGCAGGGCGTGGTCGCGGCCGTCTTCCCAGCGGTACACGCCCAACGGAGCATATTTGGGGCGTAAGGCAGCCATGGCGGCCGGGCTGTACACGGGAAACATCACCGGCAGCAACAGCAGGACGAATACCAGCGGCATGGCCACCAGAGCAGCCTGGAGGGCCACTGGCCAGTGCGGATGCCGCTGCCCAAGGCGCGCCAGCCGCGCCTCCCACCACACCGCCCCAAACGCGAACAGGACCGGATAGTAGCCCAGCGCATAGTAGTCTTTGCCGTGCAGCGCGGCCAGCAGGCCCACGCCCAGCACCGCCACCCAGCCCACCGCCCGGTACGGCCGAAACGCCGCGCTCAGCAGCAGGGCCAGCAGGCCGGGAACCCAGACCCAGACGGCCGCGACGCACATCCGCAGCTGAGCTTTCCAGAAATCAGCCACCTCGACGTGAACCAATTGCGAGTCGTGCAGCAGCTGCATGTGGTGCAGAAACGGGATGCCGTGGCGCAGCTGCCACAGCGCATTGGGCAGCCACACCAAGCCCGCCACGGCCATTGCGCCCCAGAAGTGGCGGCTGAGCAGCAGCGGGCGGCGGGAAGTGAGCAGCAGCCCTCCGCCCAGCGCGGCAATGAAAAACAGCGTGGTGTACTTATTCAGCAAGCCCATTCCCAGCCCCAGGCCCAGCAGGTAGAGGTAGCGCGGCCGCTCCTCCCGGCAGTAGCGCACCAGCCAGTACAGGCAGAACACGAAGCCGAATACCTCGAACGAGTTGGGCTGAAACAGCAGGTTGAGCCGGGCGAAAGCCGTGCCCAGGTAACAGGTGCCCGCCAGCGCCGTGGCAAACCAGCCGCCGCCCAGCCGCTGCGCCAGCCGCATCACCAGGTACACCGTGGCGGCGCCCCACAGAAACGGCCAGAATTTCACCCAGAGAAACCCGCCGCCCAGCGCCATGCTCAGCCAGCCCTGCGCGGCAATGAGCGGGGGCACTTCGAGGTAGCCCCAGGCCAGGTGCAGGCCCTGGTTGAGGTAGAGGTATTCGTCGCGCTGGAAGTCGTAGGCCGGGTTGATGAGCAGGAAGCAGGACCCAAACTTGAGCAGTGCGAAGGCAAGCGGCAGGAGGCGTTTCATGCGGGGCAAGGTAGTGGCGCAGAAGCTTTGGGGGCGTGAGCAGACAAAAAAGCCGGGCAAATCCGGCATTTTTTGCGCGCCGGAAATTGGTCGGCCCAGCCGGCGGCGCTACATTTAGCTTTTGTCCCAACCCCTTGCCTATTACCCAACGCCTACGCCCACATGGTTATTTACGGAATAAAAAGCTCGCACCTGCGCACGGAGCCCCTGCTGGGCGTGGCCTGCCCGTCCTGCTCAGCCCCCAAAGCCATGCAGCTGAGCGTGTTCAGCCGCTACGCCCATGCGTACTGGATTCCCTTTTTTCCCTTCGCCAAAGCCGCCGTGGCCCACTGCACCCATTGCCAGCTGACCCTGGATGGCAAGGCCATGCCCGAGGCGGCGCGCGAACAAGCCCGCGACCTCAAGCAGCAGACCCGGCTGCCGCTCTGGACGTGGTCGGGTGTTGGGCTGGTGGCGGCCGGGCTGGCCTGGGCCGCCGTGGCCGGCACCCAGAACGCCCGCGCCAACAAGGCCTACCTGGCCGCGCCCCGCGCCGGCGACATCTACACCATTCACTCGACGGGCGACAGCACCCAATACTCGCTCCTGAAAGTGGTGAGCGCCAAGGGCAACACCGTGGAAGTGGTGGCCAATGAGTACGAAATCGACAACAGCCACCCCATCGACGAGCTGAACGCCCCAACCAAATACGGCAGCAAGTCCTTTTCGCTGACCCAGTTTGAGCTGCAAATCATGCAGAACAAAGGCCAGCTGACCGACGTGGACCGGCTGGCGGAGTGAGCATCGGCTAGGGCCTGGGCCACAGTCCGGCCCAGCGCAGGAAGTCTTCCCCCACCGCGTCCCAGTAAAAATCGTCGTAGTCAATCCGGCCGTTTTTGACGCCGAAGAAGTTGTGCTCGCGGCCCGGGTACTCGCGGAAGGTGAAGTTGATTTTGTGCTGCCGGATGGTTTCCAGGCGCAGGTAGTCGTCGCCGGCCACGCCCCGGTCCTGCGTGCCGAAGCCCACGAACACTGGCACCGTGGTGCGCAGCAGCACCGGCAGCAGCGGCGCCGAAAACGAGTACACGTTGCGGTTGTCGTCGCCCACGCAGTCGGTGAGCGCGGGGTTGGCCACCACGGTTTGCCAGCGGCGGAACGTGCCCGCGACCTCGGCCGTGTCGTCGGCAAGCCGGGCCTGGGCCTGCATCGACATCAGCCGGCCCAGCGGGTTGCCGCTCAGGTACACGGCCCGGCTCACCAGGCCCGGCACGGCGGCCAGATGCGCGGCGATGGTGCTGCCTTCGGAATGGCCGGCCACCACCACGTGCGCTTTATCAACCCAGGGCTGCTTTTTGAGATAGCGCAGCACGGCCTGGTCGCGCCGCACGTAGTAGTCGAGGTAGTTGCGCTGGCAGTAGTACGGCGGGGGCGGGCCTTCGCCAAACATGCGGTTGGGGTTCTTGCCTTCCACATTGGCCACCAGCGCAATGCCCGGCTTGCTGATGATGGCCAGGTGGCAATTCTTCAGCACCGCTTTGGGATGGAAGGGAAAAACCGGAAAGGCCCCGCGCTGGTCGTAAAGCACCAGCGGAGTGGGCAGCGAGCCCTGCACCCACAGCAGCAGCGGCTTTTTCACGGCGGCCTCGCCCGGCTGCGAGAGCACCAGCACGTTCACGCTGTCGCGGCCAAACATCACCACCAGGTGCCGGTAGCCAAACTCCTCGGGGCCACGCCGGCCGGCCGGAATTTGGGCCATAGCGGGCCCCTGAAAAGCCCAAAGCAACAGCAGCAAATACCCCAGAACACGCATTATTTGCTCACGCCAAAACCAACCGGCGTGGTTGCCGGGGCGGCGCAAGGACTTTAGAGGCCGGTGGGCAGTTGCACCAGCCGGAGGTAATCGCTGAGCCCCGCGGGCTTCTGGAAAACGTGGATGAAGAGGATGGGCTCTTCGCCGCGGCTGCGCCAGGTTTCGGCGTAGAACCCTTCGATGGCATACAGGGCGAGGTCGAAGCTGTCTTCCTGGCGCTCGGCCAGGCGGGTGCCGTGCCGGGCAAGGTGCTCGGCCTGGTGGCGCTGGTGCAGGGCTTTGAAGGCAGTGAAGGTCATGAGGCGGCAACAAAACAAGGCACAAAAGAACGTCATGCTCGTCTGGCGTCCGCTTATCGAAGCATCTCTGCTGCGAGAGTAATTGATTTACTTCCCCGGTAGAGATGCTTCGACAAGCTCGGCATGACGTTCTTTTGTTCCCTCGTTCCCTATTCACTGCAATGACTTCTTTCCGCTTTCCTCATCCGCTGGTGCTGCTGGTGGGCTTTATCATTCTGGCGGCAGCGCTGAGCTACGTGCTGCCCGCCGGCCAGTTTGCCCGCCAAAAGAATGCCGCCACCGGCCGCGAGGTGGTGGTGCCCGGCTCCTACCAGCGCGTGAAATCCACCCCGGTGAGCCCGCTCGATATGCTGGTGGACATCCCCAAGGGCATGGCCGACGCAGCGGGTGTCATCTTCCTGATTTTCCTGGCCGGCGGGGCCTTCACCGTGCTCGACCAGACCGGCGCCCTGCGCCACGGCGTGGACTGGCTGCTGGCCCGCGCCCACGGCCGCGAGGTGCTGGTGATACCCGTGGTGAGCATCCTGTTTGCCACCATGGGCGCTTTGGAGAACATGGGCGAGGAAATTGTGCCCCTCGTGCCGGTGCTGCTGGTGCTGATGCGCCGGCTGGGCTACCCGGTGCTCACGGCCGTGTCGGCCAGCATCGGGGCGGCCATTGTGGGAGCGGCTTTTAGCCCGATAAACCCGTTTCAGGTGGGCATTGCGCAGAAGCTGGCGCAGCTGCCGCTGCTTTCGGGCGGGGGCTACCGGCTGGTGCTGCTGGTGCCGGCCGTGGCCCTCTGGATTGCGGGCACCATGCGCCACGCCATCCGGAACCGGGTGACGCCGGAGGTGACGGCCGCCGACGTGGCCGCCGATGCCACCGGGGCCGGCCGCCACGGGCTGGTGCTGCTGTTGCTGCTGGTCATGTTCAGCATTTTTGGCTACGGCGTGGTGGCCCTGGGCTGGGATTTCGACCAGATGGGGGCCGTGTTTTTCGTGCTGGGCGTGGGGGCCGGCTTGCTGGGCGGCCTGGGCCTGTCGGGCACGGCCGAGGGCTTCGTGACCGGCTTCCGCGACATTGCCTTTTCGGCCCTGCTGATTGGGTTTGCCCGCGCCATTTTCGTGGTCCTGGAGCAAGGCCACATCGTCGATACCATCGTGCAGGGGCTCTCGGCCCCGCTGGCGCATTTGCCGGTCACTCTGTCGGCGCTGGGCATGATGGTGGTGCAAACCGCGCTGCACCTGCCCGTGCCCAGCGTGAGCGGGCAGGCCACGCTCACCATGCCGCTGTTTGCGCCGCTGGCCGATTTGATTGGCCTGTCGCGCCAGGTGGTGGTGCTCTGCTTTCAGTACGCGGCCGGGCTCTGCGAGCTGATTACGCCCACCAATGGCGCCCTCCTAGCCATGCTGGCCATCTGCGGCGTGCGGTTCGATGAGTGGCTGAAGTTCGTGTGGCCGCTGTATGCGCTGCTGCTGGGGCTGGGCGTGGTGGGCGTGGTGGCGGCTATTTGGCTGGGCGTGTAATCCGGCACATCTTGCTGAAATCAGAACGTCATGCTCATCTGGCGTCCGCTTGCCGAAGCATCTCTGCCGGGTAAATAATCAGCTACTACTGTGGTAGAGATGCTTCGGCAAGCGGATGCCAGATGAGCACGACGTTCTGTTAATCAATTATTTTCTAGTTAATCAGCCCGCAGCTCGCTGGCCTGAAACACCCTCGGCAGCTTACGCTTGCGCTCCACAATCTGAAAGGAAGCCGTGTCGGTGGCCTCGTCCCAGAACACGTCGGAGATGAGGCCGAAGTGGCGGTATTCGCCCGGCGCGGGAGTCACCTCCTCCACCGAATCGCCGAAGCTGAACTTCGGCTTGTGATAGATTTCCTTGAACAGTTCGGGACGCACGAGGAACTGCTGCTCGTCGTAGCGAATGGTTATCCATTCCCCTTCGTCGTCTTCGGCTATCTTCTCAAATAGCTTGCCCACGGGCTCCAGCAGCTCAAAAGCGCGGCGGTTGGCGGGGTGAATGTAGCGGAAGCCAAAATCGGGCGACCAGCCATACAGGCCAAAAATTACGGGTTTGGGACGGCGCACGGGTAGCGGGTTGGGACGAAAACGAAAACACAAAGTAAGCCCCGCTCCTGCTAATGGCAGAAGGCAGCGCAAAGCCCGGCTCAGGCAGTGCCTGCCGGGGCAACAATTTTATTAAATAGTAAAATATTATTATTTATTCTTAGCATTGCGGACTATTCACCTCCTTACCGGCCCGAAACGATGGACGTTAACAGTGAAATTGCCGCCCGTGCCACGGCCGTGCTCACCCTGCTGCAGGACTGGCTGGCGGGCCCCCCGCCGTCGCCCTCCGGCCGCGCCACCGCCTACCCGATTACGGTGCGGGACTTTGGCCAAACGCCTTGCGCCGAGGTGCTGCACTACCCGGCCGGCCCCGAGCTGTGCCGCCGCGCCCAGGAGCTGGTGCCCGAAACCGCAGCCGGCCTCACGCCGCCCGAAGCCTGGACCCTGCTGCTGCAACAGGCGCACGAGCTGGTGGGCTACCTGCTGCGCCTGCGCCGGCAGCTGCCCGGCGAAATGGCCTCCGTGCTGGACCCCGAGCCCCTTTTGACCGAAGACAGCAGCCTGGCCGCGCTGCTGGACGCCCCCCAGCCCAGCCTGCCGGCCGCCTGGCGGCAGCACCTGCGCCGCGCCCTGAACGGCTACCCCCGGCTGCGCCGCCACTTTGCTGCCGCGCTGGGGTTTGAGCCCCTGCTGCTGCGGGCGCTGCTGGCCGAGCCCGCGCTAGCCGAGCACTACGCCCCGGTGAAGGAACACATCGAAATGACGCGGGATTTCACGCCTTTTGAGGTGCGCCGGCCCTGGCGGCTGCTGCCCGCCGCCGCCCTGATTCAGCCCGCCGAGGCCATCGCGCCGGTGCCCGCTCCCGACGCCGACCCGGTGCGGGCCGCCCGCCTGGCCGCCCTGCTCGACGACCCCGAGCTAGTGGCGGCCCTGCTGGACGCCACGCTCGCGGCCGTGCCCTTCAGCCACGTGCAGGGCCGGGAGCTGGAAGACATTACGGCCCGCCGGGCGGCGCTGTACCCCACCCCGGTGGGCAAGGCCGAGGCCGGGCCGGAGCTGCACCCGTTTGCGCCGGGGCCGGGACCGACGGTGATGGCCGGCCGCGCCGAGCTGCTAGGCCTGGCGCTGTCGGGCGGGGGCATTCGGAGCGCCACGTTCTGTTTGGGCGTGGTGCAGGCCCTGGCCCAGCGCGGCTGGCTGCCCCGGCTCGACTACCTGAGCACGGTGTCGGGCGGGGGCTACCTGGGGAGCTGGCTGGTGGCGTGGGTGCAGCGCGCCGGCTCGGTGCGCAAGGTGGCGCAGCGCCTCTCGCCGCTCACGGCCCCCAACCCGCGCGGCGAAGAAACGCGGCCCATTCGCTGGCTGCGCAGTTTTAGCAACTACCTCGCGCCTTCCGTCAGCGCCCTCTCCGTGGATGTGTGGACGGTGGGCCTCACCTGGTTTCGCAATGCCGTGCTCAACCAGGTAATTCTGCTGCTGATGCTGAGCGCGGGGCTGGGGGTGGCGTTCTGGCTGCGGCAGGCCTGGCCCTGGCTGGGCTACCACATTCTGCAGCCGCTGCCGCTGTGGCTGGCGAGCAATTTTTCGGCCTTTCAAAGCTTTACGCCGGAGGCCACGGGGCGGTACACCGAGTACCTGGGGCTGGCGCTGGCTACGGCGCTGCTGCTGTACAGCGCCCTGATTACTGGCAGGAGGCAGGGCGAATACCAGCTGCACCGGCGGGGCCTGGCTCCCGGCGGCAAGCCCTACCGCTGGCTCACTTCCACCAGTTGGCTGGCCTGGCTGCTGGCGGCGCTGTTCGGGGCCGGGGTGCTGCTCAGCTCCTACGCTTTTTTTCACGAGCCCGAATTGCGCAGCAGCCCCGCGCCGTGGCTGCAAGTGGGCGTGCCGCTGCTGCTGGCCCTGCTGCTGGTGGCCGCCCTGGGCCGCTACGACCTGTGCTACGAGCACCCCGAGCCCCGCCGCTGGCACCGCTTCCGGTCGGTGGTATTGGTGCTGCTGTTTTCGGCCCTGGCCGCCCTGGCGGGCACTATTGTGCTGCTGGCGGGCTGGCGCTTTCTGTGGCAGCAGCAGGAGCGCAGCGTGGCCCTGGTGCTGGGCCCGGCCGGGCTGGTCGAAACCCTGGGGCTGCTGGCCCTGGTGCGACTGGGCCTGCTGGGCCGCAACTTTCCCGACGAGCGCCGCGAGTGGTGGGGCCGCCTTGGCGCGCAGGCCCAGCTGGCCGCCATTGGCTGGGTGGTGGGGCTGAGCCTGGTGCTGCTGGGGCCGCTGGCCATCGATGCGCTGGCTTGCCAGCTGGAAAACTGGTGGCCGGCCGTGGCCACGGGCCTGGCGGCCAGCTGGCTCACCATCGTGGGCAAGGGCGTGGCCCTGGCCGGCAGCGCCGCCACGCCCGCGCAGCCCACGGCCAACAGCCCCGCCGCTCCCGCCGACTGGCGCAGCCGGCTGGTGCAGGCGGTGCCCTACGTCTTCATCATCGGGCTGCTGCTGAGTTTGTCCTACGGCGTGCGCCACCTGCTGCGCCACCTGCCCGAATGGCTGCCGGAGCAGCGTTTCAGGTGGCTTCAGCACTCGTTCACCCACCCGGCGTGGGCGGCGCTGTTTGCCATCGTGGTGCTGGGCGGGCTGGCCTGGCTGCTGGCCCGCCGCCTCGGGGTAAATGAGTTTTCGATGCACCATTTCTACAAAAACCGCTTGCTGCGGGCCTACCTCGGGGCCTCGCGCCGCCGCGCCGAGCGCCAGGCCAACCCCTTCACCGATTTCGACGGCGAGGACGACCTCAAGCTGTGCCGCCTGCGGCCCGACGACCCGCTGCGCGACCCCGCCGACCCGCCCTACCTCGGCCCCCTGCCCCTGCTGAACACCGCCCTGAACGTGACCCGCGGCGGCGAGCAGGCCCACCAGGACCGCATGGCCGAGTCCTTCACCTTCACGCCGCGCTACTGCGGGTTCGACTTTGCCCGCACCATGCCCGTGCAGCCCGCCGACGCCACCAGCGCCGAATACGCCTACCGTCCCACCGCGCACTACGCCTACCCGGCCGATAACGGCCCCGGCATTGGCACGGTCATGGCCATTTCGGGGGCCGCCGCCAACCCCAACATGGGCTACCATTCCTCGCCCGTCACGGCGTTTCTGCTCACCCTGTTCAACGTGCGGCTGGGCTGGTGGATGGGCAACCCCCGCCAGGCCACCTGGCAGGATGCCGACCCGCGCAACGGCCTGCTGTACCTGCTGCGCGACCTGGCCGGCCGCGCCAAAGCCACCGACCCCTACGTGTGCCTCTCCGACGGCGGCCACTTCGACAACATGGGCCTGTACGAGTTGGTGCGCCGCCGCTGCCGCTACGTGGTGCTCTGCGACGCCGAAGAGGATGCCCACCTGCGCTTCGAAGGCATTGCCAACGCCATCCGGCGCGTGCGGGTTGATTTTGGGGTCGAAATTGAGCTGAACCTCACGCCGCTGGTGCCGCCCGCCGGCGAGCGGTACGCGGCCGCCAGCGCCGTGCGGGGCATTATCCGCTACCCCGACCAGCCCGCCGACCAGCCCGGATACCTGCTCTACATCAAAGCCACGCTCACGGGCAAAGAGCCGGTGGACGTGCGCGAATACGCCCACCAGAACACCACGTTCCCCCACCAAAGCACCGGCGACCAGTTCTTTTCCGAGCCGCAGTTTGAGAGCTACCGCCGGCTGGGCTACTGCACGGGGCTGGCGGCGCTGCCCGAGGTGCCCACCGGGCCGGGCCTGCCCAGCCCCGCCGCCCTATTCCCCGCGGAGCCCGACCCCGGCCTCGCCGCTGCCGTCGCCCAGCAGGCCAGTACGCGCGTGGTCCAGCAGCCGGTCGCGGTGAACGGCACCCTCGTGTAAGTCAGCGAAGGAAATGCGGTGGGTCTGGCCGTCGTGGCGGCGCACCAGCACCTCGGTGGGGCCGGCGGGCTCCATGGCAGCTATATCGGCCCAGCGCAGCTCCTGCGGCGGGCCCAGGCGCGTGGTACGCACGGCAAAGCCGTCGGGGTGCAGGTGCAGGAACCGGCGGCCATCCAGCTGCTTCATCCGGAAAGCCAGCACGATGTACACCACGGCCAGCGCCGCGTATACCCACGGCAGCGTGTGCACGCGGTGCGGCCCACCGGCCAGCTCGGCCAGGTGGTGGCGGTGCCAGATGTGGTAGCTTTCGAGGGCCAGAATGGCGGCGGCGGCCAGCTCCAGCCACGCCACCGGCTCGCGGTGAAAGGGGTTGTGGCGCAGGTGGCGGATTTCGCGCACCATCAGCACGAGGTAGGCCGCGCCCACCGCAAACTCCAGCACCACCGACCAGGTGAACGGCTCAGCGCCCGCCACAATGGGCCCGATGGCCAGCAGCAGCACCACCGCCGGCCCCACGTGCCCCAGGGTTTTGGCGAACTGCTGCCTGGCGTGGCGGCGATGATAGAGGGTGGCGGGCCCCCCGGCGGCGGGTGAAGTCACGGTATCCATGGCGGGAAAATCGGCAGAAATTTGATGACTTGGCAAATGCCCGCTGCTTAGCTGGCAAGCCGGAACGGGCCGGCAGCCGATGGCAATTGGCCAAAAGGTAGCTGATTCCGTATAGTTGGCTTACCTGCTGTTCGGCACCGGTCGCATTTTCGACTGCCCGGGCAGTCGGCAGTCTTTTTTTCAATGCCTTACGCTTCCGCTCCGAAACCCGCTTCCCGCGCTACGGCCGGGCCCAAAACTTCAACCCAAAAAGCCCCGGCCAAAGCCCCTGCGCCCGCCGCCCGGCCCGCACCCACTTCTACGTTGCAGCCCGGCATGGGCGCCGTGCCCCACGCCGGCGGCACCACCTTCCGGGTGTGGGCGCCCAATGCGGAATCAGTCGCCGTCATCGGCACTTTCAACGAGTGGAGTGCCGATAAAAACCCGCTCCAACACGAGGAAAACGGCTATTGGGCCGCCGACGTAGCCGGTGCCAAGCCCGGCGACGAGTACAAATTCCACCTGATTAATCAGGGCAACCCCATTGACCGCAACGACCCCTACGCCCGCCAGATGACCAATTCGGCCGGCACGTCGGTGGTGCACGACCCGAATTTTGACTGGGGCGACGACCATTTCCAGATGCCGGCCTGGAACGAGCTGGTGATTTACGAGCTGCACGTCGGCACCTTCAACGCCCCCGATGCGGACCACGTCGGCACCTTCCTCAGCGTGGCCGAGAAGTTCCCGTACCTGCGCGATTTGGGCATCAATTGCATCGAGCTGCTGCCCGCCACCGAGTTTCCGGGCAGCCGCTCCTGGGGCTACAACCCGGCCAACCCGTTTGCGCTGGAAAGCGACTACGGCGGGCCGGTGGCCTTCAAGGAAATGGTGAAGCAGGCCCACCAGCACGGCATCGCGGTGGTGCTCGACGTGGTATACAACCATTTCGGCCCCGGCGACCTCGACCTCTGGCAGTTCGATGGCTGGAGCGAGAACGATGGCGGCGGCGGCATCTACTTCTACAACGACTGGCGGGCCAAAACGCCCTGGGGCAACAACCGCCCCGACTACGGCCGCCCCGAAGTGCGCCAGTACATCCGCGACAATGCCCTGATGTGGCTGCAGGAATACCGTTGCGACGGCCTCCGCGCCGATGCCATTGCCTTTATCCGCAACGTGAAAGGGGAGGAAAACCCCGGCGACGACCTGCCCGACGGCTGGAGCCTGATGCGCTGGATTAACGAGGAAATCGACCAGACCATGCCCTGGAAAATCACCATCGCTGAGGACATGCGCGGCAACTGCGCCATCACCGAAAGCGTGGCCAACGGCGGCCAGGGTTTCGACTCGCAGTGGGACAGCTCGTTCGTGTACCCCATCCGCGAAGCGCTGACGACCCCGAACGACGCCGACCGCAACATGGCCGCCGTGGCCGAAGCCCTCACCCAGCTCTACAACGACAACGCCTTCCGCCGCGTCATCTACACCGAAAGCCACGACGAAGTGGCCAACGGCAAGAGCCGCGTGGCCGAGGAAATCATGCCCGGCGAGGCCGATGGCTACTTTTCCAAGAAGCGCACCACCCTGGGCGCGGCCCTGGTCCTCACCGCCCCCGGCATCCCCATGCTGTTTCAGGGCCAGGAGTTTCTGGCCCTCGGGGCCTTCAACGACGCCGAGCCGCTGGAGTGGCAGGACGTGGCCGCGCACCCCGGCATGGTGCAGCTCTACCGCGACCTCATTGGCCTGCGCCGCAACCTGAGCGGCCACACCCGGGGCCTGGGCGGGCAGCACACCCACGTGTTCCACGTCAACAACGACGCCAAGCTGGTGGCCTTCGCCCGCTGGGCCGACGGCGACGGCGGCCCCAACGACACCACCGTCGTGCTCGCCAACTTTGCCAATCAAACCTACGAGCACTACACCATCGGCCTGCCCGGCCCCGGCCGCTGGAAAGTGCGGTTCAATAGCGACTGGAAGGGCTACGACGGCGATTTCGGCGATTTCGACAGCCTCGGCATGGAAGCCGAAGAAGGCGAATACGACGGCTACGCCTGGCACGGCAGCATTGGGCTGGCCCCGTACGCGGTGCTGATTTTGTCGCAGGAAGGCTAGGCGGCTTGTTCCAGGGAACGAAAAAGAACGTCATGCCGCGCTTGCCGCAGCATGACGTTCTTTGTTTTTAGTGACTTTTTGCCGCTTCTGAGCGATGAACACATAACGACTTTGCTATGACAACTCCCGCCACTTCCATCAACAGTCCCAATTCCGAACTGCAAAATGCCGTTTTTATTACTGCCGGCGTGCTTTCGGCGGCCTTCGGCCTGAAGGCTTTTCTGCTGTCCAGCCACTTCATCGACGGCGGCGTCACTGGGGTGTCCATGCTGCTGGCAGCGGCCCTGAAGCTGCCCCTGGCCGCCCTCATTCTGGTCATCAACCTGCCGTTTGTGGCCCTTGGCTACCAGCAATTGGGCCGGCGCTTTGCGGTGCGCAGCGCCATTGGCATCGGCGGGCTAGCCCTGGCGTTGGCCGTGGTGCCCTTCCCCGACGTCACCCACGACTTGCTGCTGACGGCCGTGTTTGGCGGCGTGTTCATTGGGGCGGGCATTGGGCTGGCCATGCGCGGCGGGGCCGTGCTCGACGGCACCGAAATTGCCGCCCTGCTCGTGAGCCGGCACTTGGTGCTGTTCAAAGTCAGCGACATTATTCTGATACTGAACGTGGTGATTTTTGGCGTGGCCGTGTGGGTGCTGGGCACCGAGCAGGCCCTGTATTCCATGCTCACGTACTTCGCCGCCGCCCGCGTCATGGAGTTCGTCCTCAACGGCATCGAGCAGTACACGGGCGTCACCATCGTCTCGGAGCACAGCGAAGCCATCCGCAAGGTCATCACCGAGCAACTGGGCCGGGGCGTGACGATGTACCAGGGCAAATCGGGCTACGGCCAGCGCGGCGAGCAGGGCGTGGAGCGCGACATCGTATTCACCGTGGTTACCCGGCTGGAGCTGCCCGGCCTGCGCACCGCCGTCAAGGGAATCGACCCCCGGGCGTTCATCGTGCAATACCGCATCGACGACGCGCAGGGCGGCATCATTAAAAAGCGGGCGCTGCATTAGCCCGATGCCGTACCAGCACTGGTGGCGTTACGGCCCAATACCAAGCCATGTGCTCCTGCAAACGGCCTGTTTGTAGGAGCGAACAGCCTGTTCGCAGGAGCAAACAGACCGTTTGCAGGAGCAAACAGGCCGTTTACTCCTGCAAACGCCGGGATTTGCCATCACGCCTGCGCCACCGCTGTTGAAGGTTTTACACGTTGGTTGCGTCGAACTGTTCATTGGCCGGTGTGGGCCAGGCGCCTTCAAACAGGAACTCGGCCAGCGGCTTGCGAACGCGGGGCGCTTCCTCGCGCTCCCGCAGCGGGTCGGGCAGCGCGGAAGCAGGGCCGGGGTAGCCCAGCGTGAACACCACCACCGGCTCAAAGCCCTCCGGAATGCTGAATGCCGCGCGCAGGGCGTCGGGCGAGAACCCGGCCATCTGGTGGATTTGCAGGCCCAGCTCGGTGGCCTCGATGGCCAGCGTGGCGGTGGCCTGGCCTACGTCGTACTTGGCCCAGCCGTTGGGGTTGCCGTCGTGCGAGAAAGCCAGCTTGGCCACGCCCACGGCCAGCACGCCGGCTTTCTTGGCCCACGGCTGGTTGAACCCCAGCAGGCCGCCCAGAATTTTCTGGAACGCCTCGGGGCTGGTCGATTGGCTGCCCACGATGTAGCGCCACGGCTGCTCGCCAAAGCAGGACGCGGACGAGGAGGCAGCGGCAAAAATCTGGTGCACCACTTCGGCCGGCACGGGCTGGTCGGTGTAGGCGCGGGGGCTGCGGCGCTGGGTCAGCACCGGCAAAATGGGGTATTCGAGGGCGAGAACGTTGGTGGTATCAGCCATGGGTTGAGTTGATGAATTGGTGATTTCAGTGCGGGTAACCGCTACCGTGGCGCGAAGTTTTGGCGCCGGCCAAGTGGCTGCTCGCGGCATTCATTCGAAAAAATGCGCCGCGTAGTGGCATCTGAAGCCCAATCGGCTTACCTTTCGCCACGTTCATTTCTCTTCCTTACCCGTCCCCACCCGTATGCAGCCCACGCCCCACGCCCCCGACGCCCTGTTTCCTGACTCCTTGCTGGTGGAAGTAGCCTGGGAAGTTTGCAACCAGGTGGGCGGCATCTACACCGTGATTCGCAGCAAGGTACCGGCCACCGTGCCGGCCTGGGGCGACCGGTACTGCCTGCTGGGCCCCTATTTCCCCAACATGGCCCAGGGCGAGTTCGAAAGCTTCGACGACCTGACCGTGCACACCGCCGACGACCCGTTCGGGGCCGCCGTGCGCACCATGCGCGCCCTGGGCTACGACGTGTGCTATGGCACCTGGCTGGTCACGGGCCGGCCCCGCGTGGTGCTCATCAACCCGTTTCAGGCCTACAACCGGTTGGGCCAGCTCAAAACCGACCTGTGGCAGAGCCACAGCATCCCGGCCCCCGACACCGACGATTTGCTCCACCAGGTCATCGCCTTCGGGCACCTCACCACCATTTTCTTTCAGCACGTAGCCGCCCAGCTGGCGGAAGAGCAGCGCCTGCTGGGCCACTTCCACGAGTGGATGACCGGCGTGGCCATTCCGGAGCTGCGCCGCCTGCAAGTGCCCGTGCACCTGCTCTTCACCACCCACGCCACGCTGCTCGGCCGCTACCTGGCCATGAACGACCCCAACTTCTACGACCACCTCATGTGGGTGAACTGGGAAGCGGAGGCCAAGAAATTCAACATCGAGCCGGCCGTGCGCATGGAGCGCGCCGCCGCCCACGGCAGCCACGTGTTCACCACGGTGAGCGAGCTGACGGTGCGCGAATGCATCTATTTGCTCGACAGAATTCCGGACGCGGTGCTGCCCAACGGCCTCAACATTGAGCGGTTTGTGGCCCTGCACGAGTTCCAGAACCTGCACCAGCAGTACAAGGCCAAGATTCACGAATTCGTAATGGCCCACTTCTTCCAGTCGTACGCTTTCGACCTGGACAAGACGCTGTATTTCTTCACCTCGGGCCGCTACGAGTACCACAACAAAGGCTTCGACCTCACCCTCGAAGCCCTGGCCCGCCTCAACTACCGCCTGCAAGCCAGCGGGTTGGAAGGCCAGGTAGTCATGTTCTTCATCACCAAGCGGCCCTTCACCAGCATCAACCCGCAGGTGCTGGAGCGCCGCGCCATGCTGGACGAAGTGCACGAAACCTGCCGCGCCATCGAGCGCCAGGTGGGCGAGCGGCTGTTCTACGCCGCCGCCGCCAGCCAGGACCACAAGCTGCCCGAGCTTGGCGCGATGGTGGACGACTACTGGAAGCTGCGCTACCGCCGCACCCTGCAAAGCTGGAAAACCAACGCCCTGCCGCCCGTCATCACCCACAACCTGGTGAACGACGGCGACGACGACATCCTGAACTTCCTGCGCCGCGCCAACCTGCTCAACCACAAGCACGACCGGGTGAAGATGGTGTACCACCCCGATTTCGTGTCGCCCTCCTCGCCCCTGCTCGGCATGGAGTACGGCCAGTTTGTGCGCGGCTGCCACATGGGCGTGTTCCCGAGCTACTACGAGCCCTGGGGCTACACCCCGCTCGAATGCGTGGCCCGCGGCGTGCCCGCCATCACCTCCGACCTTTCCGGCTTCGGCGACTACGCCCTGCAAAACGTGCCCGACCCCGAATCGAAAGGAATTTTCGTGGTGCACCGCCAGGAAAAATCCTTCGACGAATCGGCCGAGGAGCTTTGCGACATGCTCTGGCAATTCGTGCAGCTCAGCCGCCGCGACCGCATCATGCAGCGCAACGCCGTGGAAAGTTCCGCCGAGCTGTTCGACTGGAAAAACCTGCGCGTGTACTACGACCGGGCCTACGCCCTGGCGCTGGAGCGGAAGTAAGATGATGTGTTGCTTATGAGATTAACCGTTAGTGATAAACTTGAAATAATGTTGCGGGAAGGCAGCTTGCTAATAGGCGCTGGTGTCTTACTAGTCGCATTACTGAGCCTAATGGTTCAGTTATCCGATTTAGCTTATTCACAAGTGGAGCTATTGGTCTTTGCTGCATTAATCGTTTTAGGGCTATTCTTAATCTATCATAGCATTGACAAACATAAAGTACTGTGGGCACTTGCTGCCGACGCCAGTCTCGTTACCGGCAGACTTGAAGAATCCCGCACAACGACCAAGGAAATTGACGGCACAACCTTTTACCGCGTGGCTTATAGCTACCACTTTGAGAAGCTAACCTATATACACTGCGTAGAGACAGGCTACCCTGAAAAATATGGTAGCCAAGAACTCATTTTCATTCAACGTCTACGACCGGTAAACGCCGTATTCGCCACCGACTTACCCAGCGTAATACGAGAGAAACTACTGTCAGCAATTGCTACCTGATTCCATGCACAGTAGAGTAAACGTTCTGGCAGTAAATGTCTTCATTCTCATTTCCACCGCCGCCCTCGCCCACGAGTTTTGGCTGGAAGCCCCACGCTTCCGCCTGCAGCCGGGCCAGACGGTGAACGTGCACACCTTCATCGGTGCCGATTTCAAGGGCGAGCCCTGGACCACCAAAGCCGCCAAAATTCAGCGCCTCGTGCGCTACGGCCCCACCCCGGCCGATAGCACCACCCTCACGCCAGCCGCCGGCTTTGCCGAAACCGACACTTTCCGCACGGCTTTCTTCTTCGCGCATCCCGGCACCCACGTTGTGCTGCTGCGCTCCACCAACTCCTTTATTGAGCTGCCGGCCGCCCAATTCACCGCCTACCTGCGCGAAGAAGGCCTCGACTACGCCCTGAAGCTGCGCCAGGAAAACGACCAGGAAGCCCAGCCCGGCCGCGAAACCTACCGCCGCTGCGCCAAAACGCTGATTCAGGTGGGCGAGGCCGCCGCCACCACTGCTGCCTCAGACAGCGCCTGCCGCCGCGTCTACGGCCTGCCGCTGGAGCTGGTGCCCGAGCAAAACCCCTACCGCCTGGCCGCCGACAAAGCCCTAACCGTGCTGGTATTACGCGCCGGAAAGCCCGCTTTTGGCGCGGCAGTGCAGGTGTGGCAGCGCCAGCCGGGCGGCCTGCCCACGACTCATTTCACCACCCGCGCCAACCAAAACGGCCGTGTGCTGTTACGATTGTCCGGCCCCGGCCCGTACCTGCTGGCGGCCGTGGATATGACGGCGGCACCGGTCAAGCTGCGCGACCGCGCCGACTGGCAATCAACCTGGGCCTCACTCACCTTTGCCGGCCCACCCGCCACCGTGCGGCCTTCCGCAAAACATTAGTCGACTTCACCCAAAATTTTGGGTTTTTTCTTTACCTTCGCCGTTCTCTTACCCTCCTTGCTTACGCTGTATGAAGTACACGATTGATAAAAAAGAAAGCTACACCATTATCACGATTGAGGAGAAGAAGCTCGACACCACCGTTGCGCCCGACCTCAAATCGGAGTTCGTGAAGCTGAACGCTGAAGGCATTAACAACCTGATTCTGGACCTCACTAACGTGAAGTACACGGATTCGTCGGGCCTCAGCTCCATCCTGATTGCCAACCGGCTCTGCAACTCCACGGGCGGCCTGCTGGTCCTCACCGGCCTGCAAGACCATGTGCTGAAACTCATCACTATCAGCAAGCTCGAATCGGTTTTGCACATCCTGCCCACGGTCGAAGAAGGCATTGACCGGGTATTTTTGCACGCCATCGAGCGCGACCTGACGGACAAAGAGTAGTTTTTTGGCCCTTCGGCGGCTGCCTTGATGCGGCACTTGGCTGTTAGCTGTTGGTTTTCGGGCTGACAGCTAACAGCTTTTTTTTATCTCTTCAATGCCCGGCTTCGGCGTGGGCGTTGCGCTCCTCTCGCCCCATTTCATCCGCCGCCTGTTTTGACTTTTGAGCTGAAGATTTTAGGCTCGGCCTCCGCCACGCCGGTCCTGGCCCGCCACCCCACGGCGCAGGTGCTCACGGTGGGCGCATCCAATTACCTGATTGACTGCGGCGAAGGCACCCAGTGGCAGATGCTGGAATACCGCGTGCGTCCCCACCACGTCCGGGCCATCTTCATCTCGCACCTGCACGGCGACCATTACTTTGGCCTCTTCGGCCTGCTGGGCACCATGCACTTGCAGGGCCGCACTCAGGCGCTGGAAATCATCGGCCCGCCCGGCCTCGACGAGGTGCTCGTGACCCAGGCCCGGGTTTCCAACATGCAGTTGGGCTTCGCCATGACCTTCACGGCCGTGGACACGGAAGTCCACGCCGTGGTTTATGAAGACGAGCAAATCACGGTGGCCGTGCTGCCCATGCGTCACCGCATTCCGTGCGCCGGCTACCTGTTCTCGGAGAAGCCACGCCGCGCCAACCTCCTGAAAGAGAAGCTGCCCGCCGGCCTGAGCCCGCAGCAGCTGGCCCGCCTCGCCCAGGGCGAAGACCTGGAAGCCGACGACCAGCAGCCCGGCCTGCGCCACGCCGATGTATCGGTACCGGCGCCCCCGCCGCGCCGCTACGCCTTCTTCTCCGACACGCTCTACACGCCCGCCCTCGCCGACCTCATTCGCGGAGCCGACCTGCTTTACCACGAAGCCACTTTTCTGGAAGACCTCAAGGAGCGTGCTGCCCAAACCTACCACAGCACCGCCCGCCAAGCCGCCCACATTGCCCGCGACGCCGGCGTGAAACGACTGTTGCTCGGCCACTTTTCAAGCCGCTACAAGGCCCTGGAGCCGCTGCTGCACGAAGCCCAGGCCGTATTCCCCAGCGTTGGGCTGGCCACGGAAGGCTTGGTGGTGAGCATGTAATCAATTTTGCCATGTCCCGCTTTGCCCTCAAAAAACAGCAGCTTTACCTCGTTCTCAGCGGTATTTTTCTGGTGAATGCACTGCTGGCCGAAATCATCGGCGTTAAGATTTTCTCGGCCGATAAGCTCATGGGCCTGCCCGGCAATCTCACGGCGGGCGTGCTCATCTGGCCGGTCGTGTTTGTGACCACCGACATCATCAACGAGTATTTTGGCAAGGCCGGCGTGTTGCGCATCAGCTACCTCACGGTGGTCCTCATCCTGTTTGCATTCGGGGTTATCTACCTCACCACCAAGCTCCCGCCCGCTGATTTTTGGCTTGATGTGAACAAAGCCGATAACCTCGGCCGGCCATTCAACATTGATTTTGCCTACCAGAGCATTTTCCGGCAGGGGCTGGGCATAATTACCGGCTCCATTGTGGCCTTCGCGGTGGGCCAGGTGCTCGATGCCACCATTTTCTCGGCCATTCGCAAGGCCACGGGCGGCCGCTACATCTGGCTGCGGGCCACGGGCTCCACGCTGATTTCGCAGCTCGTTGATTCCTTTGTGGTGCTGTACGTGGCCTTTTATGTGTTCGGCAACTGGACCATGGACCAGGTTATCAGCGTGGCCAACACCAACTATTGGTACAAGTTCGCGGCCGCCATTTTGCTCACGCCGGTGCTGTACCTGGCCCATTTCCTGATTGACCGCTACCTGGGCCCCGCAGAAACCGCCGAGTTGCAGGAAGAAGCAGCCGTCAACACATCCGTTTAATTGCCCCATACCCGTTTCCCAACCCTTTTTCTTCCCATGCGTTTTTTGTTTTTACTGCTGATGGCGGCATTTTCCCCGCTGCTGGGCCTGGCCCAAACCGATTTTGTGCCGGGCACCTACGAGCTGGCCGATGGCACCAAGGGCACCGGCCTGCTGAGCTACGAGAACGGGGCCAAAGCCACGCTGCTGCTGAAAGACCTCAAAGCCGACCCCACCACCAAAGCCGGTAAAAAAGGCCAGGAATTTCCGGCCGGCAAAGTGCGCTCGTTCACCGTTGCCGGCGACCATTACGTGATGCTGCACAGCGTCAAGCTTGATTCGGGCATGCCTTTTTCCACGATGTCGCTCAAAAACAACTTCGGGAAAGTATTGCTGGACGGCAAGCTGGAGCTCACCGAGTTTGACCTCACGGAGATGCTGCACACCAGCCACTCGCGCGACCAATTTGGCAGTAACAACTCCCCCCGGCAGGCCGTCAACTCGAAAGCCTATTTGCTGCGCCGCCAGGGCGAAGACGAAGCCTTTTCAATTCCGGTGGTTGGCAAAAAATACCGCGAGGTGCTGACCTCCTTCCTGGCTGGTCGGCCCGACCTGATTAAAAAAGTAGGTTCTAAGCCAACCACGCAAGAGGACCTCCTCGACTTGATTAAAGCCTACAACGCCGGGCAATAGCCTGACCGCCATTCTGCCTACTTGCCGGAAGAAGCCATGGAAAACGTGAGCGTGTAACTTTTTTCGCCCACCATCCTTTCACCGCCATGCGACTTTTCCATTTCCTGCTGACGGCCGGGGCCCTGCTGTTGCCCGCCATGGCCCGCGCCCAATTCAACTTCGCCCCCGGCAATTACGAGCTCACCAACGGCTCCAAAGGCGAAGCTTCGCTGAAGCTGGCCTTAGCCGAAAACGGCAGCCCGACGATGATGGTGGGCGTGAAAAACGGCAAAGAGCGCAAATTCCGGGCCGCCGAAGTCACGGCCTTCACCATCGAAAACCACCGGTTTCTGCGGGTAAATGACTTTCGTTTCCTCAGCGGCACCGATGCCGATTTCAAGGAGCCCACGCTGCTGGAAATCCTCGAAACCGGCCCGGTCGAGCTGTTTTACTACTACTACCAGGTTGATATGGGGCCCAATTTTAAGGCTCACGTCACGCTGCCGGTGCTGCGCAAAGCCGGCACGAGTACGTTCTTTGCGTACAGCCCCGGCCACACGCCGGGGTTCGACCAGAAACTTGCCCCCGGAGCCTTCGTAGCGGCCCTCTTCCCCGCCGACCAGGCGCTCCAGCGGCAATTTGCTACCAATGCCGTCAGCCGGGCCCACCTCGCTGCCATTGTGCACGCCTACGACCAGGGCGTGCGTTTAACTCACTAATTACCCACATGTCCCGCATTCTCACTGGCATTCAGAGCACCGGCCGGCCGCACCTCGGCAACCTGCTTGGCGCCATCCTCCCGGCCATCGAGCTATCGAAAAACCCGGCCAACGACTCGCTTTATTTCATCGCCGATTTGCACTCGCTCACCACCGTGCGCGACCCCGAATTGCTGCGCGCCAACACCTACGCCGTAGCCGCCGCGTGGCTGGCCTGCGGCTTCGACACCGAGAAAAACCTGTTCTACCGGCAGTCCGACGTGCCGCAGGTTACGGAGCTGACGTGGTATCTGAGCTGCTTCACGCCTTTCCCGATGCTGGCCAACGCGCACTCGTTCAAGGACAAGTCGGACAAACTTTCGGACGTGAACGCCGGCCTCTTCACCTATCCGGTGCTGATGGCGGCCGACATTCTGCTGTACGACGCCGAAATCGTGCCCGTGGGCAAGGACCAGATTCAGCACCTCGAAATTGCCCGCGACATTGCCACCGCCTTCAACAACCGCTACGGCGAAACGCTGGTGCTGCCCCAGGCCCGCGCCGATGAGCAGCTGATGACCATTCCCGGCACCGACGGCGCGAAGATGAGCAAGAGCTACGGCAATATCATCGACGTATTCGCGACCGAAAAAGAGCTGCTGAAAGCCGTTAAAACCATTATTTCGGATAGCACCCCGCTGGAGGCCCCCAAGAATCCGGACACGGACGTCACCTTCAAGCTGTACTCGCTGCTGGCCTCACCAAGCGAAATCGAAACCATGCGCGCCAATTATGTGGCCGGTGGCTACGGCTATGGCCACGCCAAAAAGGAGTTGTACGAGCTGATTTTACGCCGCTTTGCCACCGAGCGCGAGCAGTTCAACTTCTACATGAACAACCTGCCGGAGCTGGATGCCCAACTGGCAATCGGCGCTAAGCGGGCACAGGAATACGGCGCGGGCGTGCTGGCCAAAGTGCGGCAAAAAGTGGGCTATGGCAAGTAGTTGCTCGTTGCTCGTTGTTAGTTGTTAGCTCGCATTCGACTGAAATCCCCAATCGACCAACAACTGACAACGAGCAGCTGACAACTAATACAGCTGCTCGTGCGAGAAGCTGAAGCCGACTTTGCTGCCGCGGCTCACCTGCTGGTTTTCCAGTTTTTGCTTGACGCTGATTTTCTGGATTTCGGGCAGCGGCGGGGCGATGAGGTCGTTGTTGACGGCGGCAATCATGGCGCTTTCCACGAACAGGCGCATGGCGTCGGTGGTAATCAGGTTGTCCGACATGTCGTTGTCGGGCAGCTCCAGCTGCTGCACGCCTTCGAGGAAATAATGGTTGTCGATGTTGACGAGCAGGCGGCCCACGAGGTAGCCAGGGTCGTTCAGGCGCTGGTATTTGATGCTGTCGGCCATGAAGTTATAGGCCATGATGTGGCCGAAGAAGCGCCGCCGAAAATCTTCGCTGACGTAGGCGCTGGGCATGGGGCCGTAATCGTCGGCGAAGGTGACGACGTTGGAGTGCATGACGAACACCAGCAAATCGCCCGAAAACCGGATGTGAAACTCCATGTCGTTGATGGAGCGGTACTCAATCACCACGCTCGAATCGAAGGGCGTGAGCTTGCGGGTGAGTTCCACCACCAGCTCCTGCGACACCAGGCGCAGGCAGTCGAACGCCGCCTTCGTATTGCGAAAAATGGCCTGCTTGGCCGTGGACTTTTGCTTCAGGCCCTCGAAAATCTGGTCGAGGCGGTCGGCCGGAGCCTTAGTGGGCGAGCCGGCCTCGGCGGTGGGATGGTCGTTGGTGGCGGTGGCTCCGGTGTGAATGGCATCTTGCGCCACCAGCACCGCGGCGCCGGCCACGGCTTTATCAATCTTGCTGACACGAGCCGGCTTGCCGGTTTTGGGCGCTTTCGGCTTTTGCCTGGCAGGCGCAGGCTCCGTTGGTGGCGCGGGTGCGGGGACGGGCGCTGTTTCGGCGGGCACAAACAGCTCGGGCACCGCATTCTTTTTGGTGGAGGACTTAGCCATGCAATGAGAGAATAATGCCCCCAGCAAATGGCGGCGCGAAATAGAAGAACGGCGAGAAGCGCGGCCTCAGCCACTGACCCGACGGGGCAGTCACGAAACCGGAGACACGAAATTAAGCGGGGCCCTAGTTTCAGCCGCGGCAGCAGGGTTATCAGCCGGAGTTTTTTCCAGCATTTGGCCGAGGGCGGGTGGGGCATCAAGCCGGGCCACCACGGCCCACTGCGAGCTGCGAAACGCCACCGTGCGCAGCCCGCCGCGCAGGTGGCCGGCCGCCGGCAGCAGCATGGGCCGGGCCGAGGGCTGGGCCAGCGCCTCCCCCACCGTGCGCACGGCCCCGGCCGGCACCGCCCGGCGCGCCAGCTCCGCCAGCAGCGCGTCGCCGTCCACGGCCGCGATGCGCTCGGTGAGCAGGGCCTCCAGCTCGGCCCGGTGCGCCACACGGGCCGCGTTGGTTTGGAAGCGGGCCTCCGTGGCCCAATCGGCTTGCTCTAACGCCGCGCACAGGTGCCGGAACTGGCCATCGGAGCCCACGGCCAGCACCAGCTGGCGGCCATTGGCGGCGCGGTACACGGTGCCGTAGGGCACAATGCTGGGATGGCCCGAACCCAAGGGCTGCGGGTCGTGCCCGGCCACCAGATAGGTACCGGCCTGGTTGGCAAGGGCGGCCAGGGCGCTGTCCAGCAGGCTGACTTGTACCAATGCCCCGCGCCCGGTGCGCTCCCGCTGAAATAGCGCAGTGAGCAGGCCTTCTTTCAGCTGATGCGCGGCCAGCAGGTCCACCATCGCCACGGGCATTTTCTGGGCCGGCTGGCCCGGGCCGGCGGCGTTGAGGTACATGAAGCCGGCTTCGGCCTGGAGCACGGCATCGTAGCCGGCGCGGGCCGTATCGGGGCCGTAGCCGGTGAGGTGGCCGTAAATCAGGCGCGGATTCTCCCTGGTCAGCGTGGCATAGTCGGCGCCCAGCTTCTCGGCGTCGCCGGGCTTGTAGCTGGTGAGGATGATATCAGCGGAGGCGGCCAGGCGGTGCAGGATGCCCTGGTCGGCAGCCGTGGTCAGGTCCAGAATCTGCGACTTTTTACCCCAGTTGGAAGCGGCGAAATAGGCCGAAACCGACGTTTCTTCCGCCGCGGCAGAAGCGTGGGTTTCGGCAGTCGTTTTCCAGGTGCGCGTGACGTCGCCGGCCGGGCTTTCCAGCTTCAGCACTTCGGCTCCTAATTCCGCGAAAAACTGGCCCACCTGCGGGCCGGCCAGCACCGAGGCCAGTTCTAAAATGCGGAGGTGCGCAAAGGGTGGTTGGGTGGACATCGTGATGGTTTTACGCAACTGGAATCAGCAAAGACCAATAAAAGCTCAGGTAGCCAGGTAGCCGTAGTCGCGCAATTCGGCGCGAGGGTCGGCGCCCAGCTTCAGCAGGCGGCCTTGGTGCAGCAAATAAACCACGTCGCACAGCGGCAACACTTCGGCGTAGCGGTGGTCAGTAATCAGCAAGCCTTTGCGCTGCTTCGCCCGCAGCAGCCCGGCGGCCAGGGTTTCAATATGCACGGGCATGACGCCGGTGAAAGGCTCATCGAACAACGAAAAAACCGTGTTGGCGTGCAGCAGCAGCAATACCTGCATCAGGCGCAGCGTTCCGCCCGACAGCTCTTCAGGCCTTGAATTAAGCTGCAAACGTAGCTCTGGAAAGGCGGCCGTGGCTTCATCCAAATCGACGCGTAGCAGCCGGGCGGCCTGGCGCAACGACAGCTGCGCGGGTAGTAGCTGGGCCTGGGGCAGGTAGTTGAGCAGGCCCGCCGTTTGGAAGGCGGGCACGGCCCGGCGGCCATTCACGCGCACCGAGGCATCGGGCACGACGCGGGCCCCGAAAATGGTCTGGAGCAGCGTGGATTTGCCACTGCCGTTGCGCCCCAGCAAGCCGGCAATTTGCCCGGTTTGCACCCGCAGGTATACATCGGTCAGGATTTTCCGGCCATCAAAAGCCAGCTGAATGCCGTCGGCTTCGAGGACCTGGATGCCATCGGGGTAAGAATCCGGGCGCATACTCATGCGAAAAAAGCCTGGATGGCCACCGTTACGCCCACGAAAATTGCCCCATCCAGCACGGCCACCCCTGCCCATAAGCGCCCGCGCGACACGCCCAGATTGTAGAAAAACCAATACTGATTCGGGCGCATTTGCTCGGCCAGGTACCACACCACCGGGCCGGTCAGCAGCTTGGCCAAAGCCAGCGCGGGCAACCTCCCACTGGCCTGGCCGTCGTGTAGCAGCGGCACCAACACGAACCCGGCGAGCAACCCCGTGATGCCCAACATGAAAGGCGCCACGCTGCGGTAAAACAGCAACAGCGCGCGCAACTGAGTAAGTAATGCCGTCATTAAAACAATGGGAACAATGGGAATGTGCCGCTCCAAACGTGCTTCGGGCCCGATTATTCTACCCGCCCCGCCCGTGCGAAAACCGGGAATGTTACCTCTCGCTCGCCTTCGCCCCAAAGCGTAGTTACTGCCGCTGCAATCAGGGCCACGGCATCCTTGCCCCGCGCCTGCTGGTACTTCACCACGCTCGACCAGGTGCGCAGGTACTGCAAAAACCACTCGGCCGACCACTGCCGCCGCACCGCGAAATGAGCCCGTTGCACGTTTGCGAATGGAAACGGAATGCGGGCAAATTCATCGTCGATGTGCCAGCGGTTGGCGTCCCAATAAGGGCCCATAGTATCGCGGTAAAAGTGCTGGACAACCGGGTCAATGTCTGGGTTTATCTGCACCAGGCCGTAGCCCCATTCGGCCAATACTGCCCCCGGCAGGGCCACGCGGCGCACTTCCCGGTGATAAGCTTCGGGCTCGAACCAATGCACTGCCTGCGCCACGGTGATGAGGTCGTAGCGCTGGTCAGGAAACAGGGTATGTTCAGCACGAGCCGTTTGGTAGTGAATGTTGGGGCGCGCAGTGGCTTGCACGAGCTGGCTGGCACTCAGGTCGGTGGCATCCACCCGGATGAAATAATCGGCTAGCACGGCCGCCACCTGGCCGTTGCCGGTGGCGCAGTCCCAGGCCCGCTCGCGGCCGGGCACCTGGGGCAGCAGCCAGTCGTAGAGCGCGCCGGGGTAGTCGATGCGGTAACGGGCGTAGTCGGCGGCTTGGGCGGAAAAACGGTCGAGGGCGGGCATGGGACGGGATTGGGACTAAAGGATGGTAAAGAACGTCCTGCCGGGCGCTGCCGAGGCATCCCGCGTGCAGTAGTAATCGATGCCGTTGCAACGAAGCGGGCGAGATGCCTCGGCGGCGCCCGGCAGGACGTTCCTTCCCGACCATTCCACCCCACTTCGCAACACCCGCGGTTCGCCGTATCTTTACCTCAAATCAAGCGGTTTGCTGGCCAAGGCATCAAGGTCAGCCCTTTACCAACTTTTACTAGCTGAACCTTGACATTTCACGAATTTAACCTCCACGACGACCTTCTGGCCGGCGTGGACGCCATGAACTACCAGCAGGCCACTCCCATTCAGGAGCAGGCCATCCCCAAAATCCTCGACGGCAAAGACCTCATTGCCTGTGCCCAGACCGGCACCGGCAAAACCGCCGCCTACCTGCTGCCGCTGCTCGACAAGATTTCGCACGCCAAGCACGGCCACACCACCACCCTCATTCTGGTGCCCACCCGCGAGCTCGCCACCCAGATTGACGAGCAGGTGATGGGCTTCGGCTACTACGTGGAAGCCAGCAGCATCGCCATCTACGGCGGCGGCAAATCGGAGAACTGGGAGCAGCAGAAACGCGCCCTCACCAGCGGGGCCGACATCATCATCGCCACGCCCGGCCGCCTCATCGCGCACCTGCAAATGGGCTACGTGAAGTTCGACCAAATCAAGTACCTGGTGCTGGATGAGGCCGACAAGATGATGGACATGGGCTTCAGCGATGACATCTTCAACATCGTGCGCCAGCTGCCCAAGGAGCGCCAGACACTGCTGTTCTCGGCCACCATGCCCAGCAAAATCCGCGACTTCTCGCAGCAGATTCTCAACAACCCCGAAGAAATTCGCCTGGCTGTTTCGAAGCCCGCCGCCGGCATCGACCAGCAGCTCTACATGGCCTACGACCGCCAGAAAATCTACGTCCTTGAGCACATCATCAAAACTCAGGACGTGCAGAGCATGGTGCTCTTCACCAGCCAGAAAGCGGCCGTGGGCGGCATCGTGAAAGCCGTGAATAAGCTCGGTATCGAAGCCCGTGGCATCAGTTCTGACCGCACCCAGGAAGAGCGTGAGGAAATCATGCGCGCCTTCAAAAACAAGCAGTTCCCCATCCTGGTCGCCACCGACGTGCTCAGCCGCGGCATCGACATCGACTCCCTGAGCCACGTTGTGAATTATGATATTCCAAGAGCGGCCGAAGATTACGTGCACCGAATAGGTCGTACTGCTAGAGCCGCCACCAAAGGCACGGCCATCACCTTCATCTCCGACCAGGACCAGGACCGGGTGCTGAAGATTGAAAAGCTCATCGAGCGCGACCTCGAAAAGCGCGCCATCACCGAGGAGCTGGGCCTGGGCCCCGCCCCGGAATTCGACCCCAAGCGCTTCGCCGGCCTGGGTGGCAAAATTGGTGGCCGCCCGGCCCGTGCCGGCCACGGCAGCAGCGGTGGCGGTGGCCGCAGCGGTGGTTTTGGTGGCGGCGGAGGCCGCGATGGCGGCCCGCGCCGCGAAGGTGGCGATGGCGGCCGCGACGGTGGCCGCCCGCCCCGCCGCGACGCCCCCGACCCCAAAGACCCCAAGCACCTGGAGCGCCTGGCCAATGCCAAAAATGCCCTCGCCGCCCTTGATGCCGGCCATGCGCCGGCCGTGCCCTACCAGCGCCCGCCGCGTGAAGACGGCGATGCCCGCCCCGAGCGCCGCCCCCGCCCGGAAGGCGAAAACCGCCCACCCCGCACGCCCCGCGCCCCGCGCCCGGAAGGTGAAGCCCGCCCGCCCCGTGAGCCCCGCGCCGATGGCGAACAGCGCCCGCCCCGCGAACCTCGCGCCGACGGTGAGGCCCACCCACCCCGGCCCGAAGGTGAGCGCCGCGGCAACCGGGGTGGTCGCAATCGCGGCGGCCGGGGTCCTCGGCCGGAAGGCTCCACGGCTCCGGCTACTGGTGAAGCACCAGCCACTCCTGCTGCCAGTGAATAATGAATCAGCAATTTATTGACACAAAAAAGGCGGCTTGGTTAAGCCGCCTTTTTTGTGTCAATAAAAATAAATGGGGAAATCAGAATTTACACCCCGAAATTCTTCTGAATCATGGCGGCAAAGTCCGCTTCGCTCATCTGGGCTTTCGCACCGAGAATGCTTTTGGCATCATCGCCCGCAATGTAGCGGAGTTGCGAGGTGCCATCGGTGGCGGCGGTGTAGATAACTTCGGCAATCTGCTCGGACGTGGAGGCCGCGCCGCCGCGCTCGTTGAAGGCGGCCAGCACACTGCGCACCTGGCCGGCGTAGGGGTCGGCATCGTTGGCCGGGTCAATGGTCATTTGGAGGGAGCGGGTGGCGAAATCAGTGGCCACGCCGCCGGGTGCCACCACTTTTACGTGGATGCCAAACGGGACCAACTCATACCACAACGACTCGGAGAAGCCATCGAGGCCGAATTTGGTGGCGTGGTAGAGCGAGTTCATCGGGAAAGCCGTGCGGCCGCCCACGGAGGTGATATTGATGATGACACCGGATTTTTGCTCGCGCAAAATCGGCAGCGCCGCCCGCGTCACGGCAAACACGCCGAACACGTTGGTGGCAAACTGCTGCTGGATTTGCTCGTCGGTAGCCGCCTCGAACGGACCAACCAAGCCATAACCGGCATTATTGATGATGACGTCGAGGCCGCCAAAATCGGCGTGGGCCTGCTGGATGGCGCGGGGTGCAGCAGCGGCATCGGTCACGTCGAGGGCGTAGACGCGCACATTGGGCAGGTCGTCGAATTTGGCATCGGCGGGGTTGCGCATGGTGGCGGCCACCTGCCAGCCATGTTGAGCAAAGAGGCGCACGGCGGCCGCGCCGATGCCGGTAGAAGTACCGGTGATGAAAACAGTTTTGGGCATGGTGAAATCGGTTTTGATGAGCAGATAGTGCGGCAGACGAACGACCAGCCCTTATACTTTACCCACCTCGACTGACTCGACTAACTCAAATAACTGCCCCAGCAGCGGCGTGGGTAACACCAGGCAATCGGCCTGCTCCCTTCCAAACCGGTATTTTTCGATAACGGCCAGCCCAAACCAAAGCCCAAAATGCTCAAATACGCGCAGGCCATAGCACGACAGCAGCTGCTCGGCGGGGGTATGCCAGGCCGTGCCCGGCAAATCGGCCAACAGGAATGGAAAAGCCTGCTGGTATTTGTCGGCATAGAATTGAAGCGGACGGGCTTCGGCCCCAAACTTCAGCAGCAGCAAGAGGGTGTAGGCCCAGCCGGTTTGCCCCACCGTAGGCGCATCATAGCCGTCGTGGTACGCCCAATTGAACTTTTCGCCAAACGTGGCGAATACGCGTTGCATTAGCTCGGTCCGGCGGGCGGGCGGCCGCAGGCGCTCGCCGTTCTTCGTCAGCATCAGCTTGCCGTGGACTTTCCGGAGCAGGCCTGCCAGCACCGCATTGTGGTGAACAGTAGACAGGCCAGGAGCATCGATTTCGCGGTGCAGCTTGGTGTGGCCGGCTTCAATGGAGGATTCCGTAATAAAGCCGAACCCATACAGCTCGTGCAGATACTTTCCCGGCAAAGCCCCTAAGGCGGTAAGTTTGATGGAAACGTCGCGGTTTACAATGCGCAGCAATTCCTCCGTCAGCCGCAGAAAGGGTATCTGGTCCAGCACATCGGTCGGCATTTCGGGACGCAAGCGCAGTGGCGATTCCGGCCCCCAAGGGTCGTAAAGTAACTGGTGCATCTGCGAGGGCGTGAGGCCACCGAATGCCGTTAGTGGCGTGTCGTTGTAACGCCGGAAATGCACGGCTGGCTGGGCAGATTGGTCGGGGTTCATACGGCAATCAAAAAACAAGTTTCAGAACTTCGCGCACCCACGATACGCGCCTACCCCACCACCTGCCCCACCCCAAACAGCACCGTAAACACCAGCGTGCTCAGCGCCATCTGCTTCAGCAGCGGGTCGAGCTGCATCGACTCCTTCCGCTGCCACACCTGGATGGCATTGAAGGCAAACAGCGGCGTGGCCAGCGCAAACAGCCACTGCCACGGCGAGTGGTAATTAAGCGCCACGAATACCGTAGCGCAGCCCAACCCGAATAGCAGCAGCAACCAGTGGTAACGGCGCGCATAGATTGGCCCCAACCGCACGGGAATGGTGATTTTGCCGGCCAGCACATCGGAGTTGATGTCGCGGATATTGTTCACGTTCAGCACCGCCGTTGCGAAGCAGCCGAGCGCGGCAGCGGGCAGCAGCACTTGCAGCGGCAGCGTCCGGGTTTGCAAAAAATAGGTGCCACACACGCCCACCAGCCCAAAGAACAGGAACACTGAGATGTCGCCAAAGCCCGCGTAGCCGTAGGGATTGGCGCCGGCCGTGTAGTTTACCGCTGCCCAAATGGCTGCCAAACCCAACGCCACGAACGCCAGAAACAGCCCCAGCCCCGCCGAGCCCAGCGCCACCCACAGCAGCGCGAGGCCGCTGGCCAACGCCAGCAGGCCGCAAATCCACATGCCGCGCTTCATTTGGGCGGGAGTGATGGCGCCGCTCTGCACGGCGCGCTGCGGGCCCTGGCGGTGCACGCTGTCGGCCCCGTTCTGGGAGTCGCCGTAGTCGTTGGCGAGGTTGCTAAGGATTTGGAGCAGGATGGTGGTGAGGGCCGCCAGACCCACTACCAAGCCGTTGAAATGGCCGGTGGCCGCAGCTAAAAAAGCGCCCGTGAGGATGCTGGCCAGGGCTAGCGGCAGGGTGCGGGGGCGGAATGCAGATATCCAGGGTGACATGGGCAACGGAGAAATCAAACAGCAAAAAGAACGTCATGCTGAGCGCAGTCGAAGCTTCTCGCGTGCAATACTAAATCGAATTAGTTGCGCGGTAGAGATGCTTCGGCTGCGCTCAGCATGACGTTCTGGATAAATCAGAAACGGCAAAAACTACTTCGTGATATCGGCCACCAGCTCGGGGCTCAGGGGCGTCACTTTCGAGTTGTAGAACTTCACGACGTGGCCTTTTTCATCGACCAGGTACTTGCAGAAATTCCAGCTCGGGGCATCGGATACCGCGCCGTTTTTGGTTTTATCCGACAAGTATTTGTAGAGTGGTGTGGCGTCGTCGCCCTTCACCGCAACGGTTTCGAACAGCGGGAACGTCACGCCGAAGTTCTTCTCGCAGAACGTGGCTACTTCGGCGTTCGAAGCCAGCTCCTGGTTGAAGCTGTTGGACGGAAAACCCAGCACGGTCACCTTGTTGCCGTATTTTTTCGACAACTCCTCCAGCTCCTTGTACTGCGGGGTGAAGCCGCACTTGGAGGCGGTGTTCACAATCAGCAGCTTTTTGCCTTTGTACTGGCTCAGTTTCACTTCCTTGCCGTCGATGGATTTCACGGTGAAATCGTAGACGGAAACGGGCGCGGCGGCGGTTTGGCTTGCGCCTTCCTTCGGTTCAGTGGGCGTGTTCATGGCGGTGGACGTTGCGGGTTTGGCGGCGATGAAGACTACAGCCGTGGCGGCGGTAGCCAGCGTGAGGAGAAGGGAATTTTTCATGGTTCGAAGGTAAGAGTTGCGCAGTTGAATGCGTAACCATGCAAAGGCCAGCAGGGTTTTGGACTGTCTGTTTAGTTGTCACTTATTTGTTGTCAGGCAGTTCTGTGAGCTAACAACTGACAACTGACAACTGAAAATCAGGTGGTGGGCGGGGTGAGCCACTTTTCCAGCTGCACCGGTTTATAAGCCGCCATCTGCGCCAGTACGTCGAGCGGGTCGGCCGATTGCAGGAGCTGGGCGCGGTTTTCGGCGCGGAGCAGGTAGTCGTCGCGCATGCGGTCGAGGGCCAGGAGCAGGTGGTCGTAGTAGCCATCTACGTTTAGCAGGGCCACGGGCTTCTGGTGCAGGCCGAGCTGGCCCCAGGTCAGCACTTCGAACAGCTCTTCGAGCGTGCCGTAGCCGCCGGGCATGGCAATGAAGCCATCGGCGCGGTCGGCCATCATCAGCTTGCGCTCGTGCATGGATTTCACGACGTGTAGTTCCGTGCAGCCTTTATGGGCCAGCTCCCGGGCATCCAGAAAGTCGGGAATCACGCCGATTACCTGGCCGCCCTGGGCCAGCACGGCATCGGCGATGGTGCCCATCAGGCCCACGCGGCCGCCGCCGTACACCAGCGTGAGGCCCTGGGCCACCATGGCCGCGCCCAGAGCTTGCGCCTGGGCAATGTAATTCGGGTTGGTTCCGGCGCTGGAACCACAGTAAACGGCAATGCTTTTCATATTGAACTTGTAGGAACGCGCCACGGCGTGTTCAATCGTTTGGTTGGATAACCATGTGAGGAACAATGTCCACGGCGCGCCCATCGAACGCGCCGTGGCGCGTTCCTACATGCGCTCGGGCACCTGCATGCCCAGCAGGCCTAACGACTGCTTAATCTGCTCGCCTACACGGGCCGAAAGGGCCAGCCGGAAGCTGCTCTTGGCCGCATCGGCGGCTTGGAAAATCGAAACTTCCGCGAAGAACCGGTTGTAGGCCTTAGCCAAATCGTAAGCGTACTGCGCAACCAAAGCTGGCGAGAGAGTCCGAGCAGCATCAGCTACCACCGAATCGTAGCGCGCTAGCTCCTGAATCAACTCACGCTCGGTAACGGCGAGCTCGGTTATGGTCGTCCAATCCACATTGATGTCCATTTGCAATCCAGCAGCCTTCCGACGAATGGCCGCAGTACGAGCGTAGGAATACTGGATAAAGGGCCCCGTGTGCCCTTCCAAGCTCACCGACTCTTCGGGGTTGAAGAGCATGCGCTTCTTGGGGTCCACTTTTAGCAGATAATATTTCAGCGCGCCCAGGCCCAGCATGTGGTACAGCTCCTCCAGCTCGGCATCGCTGAGGCCTTCGGTTTTGCCTTTTTCGAGGGTGGCGGCTTTGGCGGCGGCCACTACGTCGCGCACCAGCTCGTCGGCATCGACCACGGTGCCTTCGCGCGATTTCATCTTGCCGGAGGGCAGGTCCACCATGCCGTAGCTGAGGTGGTGGATGGCGTCGGCGTAGGGCTTGCCCAGCTTGCTGAGCGTGGCTTGCAGCACCTGCATGTGGTAGTTCTGCTCGTCGGCGATGACGTAGATGCTGCTGTCGTAGCCGAAATCCTGGTATTTGAGTTCGGCCGTGCCCAGGTCCTGGGTGATGTAGACGCTGGTGCCGTCGGCGCGGAGCAGGAGCTTTTCGTCGAGGCCCTCGGCCTGCAAATCGACCCACACCGAGCCGTTTTCCTTCCTGAAGAACACGCCTTTCGCGAGGCCTTCTTCTACCCGCTCCTTGCCCAGCAGGTAGGTTTCGGACTCGTAGTAATACTGGTCGAAATCGACGCCGATGTTCTTATAGGTTTCATCGAAGCCTTCGTACACCCAGCCGTTCATCTGGCTCCAGAGGGCTTTCACGGCCGGGTCGCCGGCTTCCCAGGCTTGCAGCATCTGCTGGGCCTCGGTCATGAGGGGGGCTTGCTTTTTGGCGATGTCGGAGGCCACGCCTTCGGCTTCGAGCTGCTTGATTTCTTCGCGGTAGTGCTTCTCAAACAGCACGTAGTATTTGCCGGCGAGGTGGTCGCCCTTCATCCCGGCGCTGGCGGGGGTTTCGCCCTGGCCGAAGTGCTGGTAGGCAATCATCGACTTGCAGATGTGGATGCCGCGGTCGTTCACCAGGTTGGCTTTGGTGACGGTGGCGCCGGTGGCTTTCAGAATCTCGGCCACCGAGTAGCCCAGGAAGTTGTTGCGCAGGTGGCCCAGGTGCAGGGGCTTGTTGGTGTTGGGCGAGGAGTATTCCACCACCACGTTGCGCGGGCCGCCGTCGGTGGCTACTGGCGCGGTGGCGGGCCGGGCGCGCAGCTGCCCGAACACGGTCAGCCACTCCGAATCGGCGATTTCGAGGTTCAGGAAGCCTTTCACCACGTTGTAGCCGCTCACGCGGGGCTCGTGGGCTTTCAGCCACTCGCCCAGGGCCTGGCCGATTTGCTCGGGGCCTTTGCCAAACACTTTGGTGAGCGGGAAGGTGACGAGGGTGAAGCTGCCGGCAAACTCCTTGCGCGTGGGCTGGAGCGTGAGGCTGGCGGCGGGGATTTCTACGCCGAATACGGCCTGCGCGGCGGTTTGCAGGGCGGTTTTGAGGGAGTTTTCTAACTGTTGCACGGGGCAAAGGTACGGGCTGACCGGAACCTCACCCCCTTTTCAACCAGTGGGGACCTGATGGCGGGTAACTACGCTTTGCCGCCAGCTAGAAAGCGACCGATGGCGCGCACATAACCTTCCGCAAAAAACTTTTCGGTTAGTTTCTCCTGTGCCCCCAAGTGTCCACAGTCCACGGCCAGTAACTGACGACGTTGCTTCCGGCGAGCAGCCTGCACTACTGCCGACGAGTCGGTTAAGGGCGTGTTCTTGTCCTGGGTGCCGGCGATGAACAGCCACGGGCAGCGCACATGGGCCGCCACTGCTGGATAAGCAGCAGCCTCGGCGGGGAGGGTAATGGTTTTGTTTTTAGCCGCCTTTTGGTAAGCAACGATGCCGGGCAGGTTGCCGGGGTAGCCTTCGGTAATAAGAAAATCGGGGCGGGCACGGGCCGCAACTTCCGACCCGACAATGGCCCCCATTGATAAGCCCAGAATACCCACCCGGTCGCGGGGTGCCAAATGCCGCGCCTTGGCCAGCGCAGCGCTAAGGTCAATGGCAAATTCCTCGTAATACAGCCGTTGCGGGTCGATGGCGAAGGCCTGGCTGTGGCCAAACCCCCGGTAATCGAACAGCAGCGAACGGTAGCCCGCATCGGCCAGCGCCCAGGCTGTGTAGATGCTGCTGGACATATTGTAGGCGTCGCCCCCGGCTACCACCATTGTGGTGTGCTGGTCAGGGGCTTTGGCAGAGGGTTCAATTAGCCAGGCTACCAGCTTCACATTATCGGCCGTGGTAATTTCCAACTGTTGGTATTTCAAGCCCAGGGTATCGGGTTTGGCCCACCATTCGGCCACTGGGCGGATGGCAAAAGCGGGGCCGGCTACCAACAGCGCCAGACAAAAGAGCAGGATGCGTACCATGTAAAAAGCGGAAAAATTAGAAGCCCAAGTATTGTTCTCAGGTCGTTGATAGACTGGTTCCGCCAACGAACGTTGCTCCGCTAGCTGCATGCGTTTTCTGCGGTTCACGATGCCGTTCCGCAAGAAAGTACGCGCCTTCTTTTCAATCAAAAAGCTTCCCAGGCGGCCCCGCCCGCCGGACGAATAGCCCCCCGAAACTTGCAGCAACCAAAAGCCCCGTCAGTGGCTGGTGGGGATACTTACAGGCGTGGACTTGTTCAATCCCACTACATTCGTGGCCCATCTTTTCTACCGTCCGGCGCAATGCATCTCAATACGTATGTTACCCATGAAGGCCAGCGGTATGAGATTTATTGGACGACCGACGCGGCTACGCACATCCTGAAAAACTACGTGGGTGACCAAAGTGGCGGCGTCCACCACGGCCTCGACCCCAGCATCATTTCGCAGCTGCTGCGACGGACGCGGTTTATTGTGCCGCTGCTGGATGACAAACGGCCGCATCTCCACGTTTGCCTGACTGGCCGGGCGGGCAAAGTGTATGAAACGTATGCGTATCTTGTTCCTGAACTTGACCACCGCCCCCCACGTTGCGTGGTAGTTACCTGCTACCGCAGCAACAAGCAGCAATACCGCGAATTATTCGCCTCTTAACTCTTTATCGCCATGACGCAGCTTCGCAAAAAGCCTTCCGATACGGCCCAACGCAGCTACTCCGGCCCTACCCCCGCCGCCACCAGCGCTACCCGGAAAGCAGCCCGCCCCCACCAGGCCGCCTTCGCTCCCGAAGTATTTGCCAGCGCCGCCGAGTACGACCAATCCGTAGCCAGCGTGGTAGCCCGCATCCAAAGCGGCCAGGCTCCGCCGCGCCCGCCGGACGAATAGCCCCCCGAAACTTGAAGCAACGAAAAGCCCCGCCAGTGTCTGGCGGGGCTTTTCGTTGCTCACCCTCTCAGAGCGTCATTTATTCCCCTGCCGTTAAGAATGTCGTGGGTGCATTTTTCAATTCGGGCCGCTCGGGTGTTGGATTGCTTGGGGGCCGAAAAATGCAGCAGGTAGGCCCGTTGGCGGCCCGGCGTCAGGGCCGTAAACGCGGTTTTCAGGGCCGGATTTTCGGTTAGTTTACGTTGCCACTCTTCCGGTGAGGTGAATTCATCGGGCTTTTTGAACGCCACTTTTGCCCCGCTTTTTTCCAATTCCAGCGCTTCCTGGATGTAGGTTTTCAGGACGGGCTCCCGCTCCACTACTTCCCGAACGGTGGTGAACCGCAGCTGGCGCGCGGCCTGCACGTTCGCCGTTTGCTGCACCAACAGGCCCTGCGCATCCCGCAGCAACGCCCCTTTAAAGAACAGCACGGCGCAGTAGTCCTTGAAGACGTGCAGCAACAGGATGTTGCGGTTCTGAAAGGTGTAGCAGGGCACGCCCCACTTCAGTTCTTCCGTCAGGCCGCAGGCCAGCACCACCGTTCTTACCTGCTCCAGCTCTTCCAGCCACCGGTGGGCTTTATGGAAATAGAAATCAACCTTGGGATTCATGCTCATCTTAGTTGAGGGGTTGTGGCTGGGTTTGTACTGGCGCGAAGTCGGCAGCAGACCGGACGGTGCCTAAGGTATGGGTTGGGGCCGCGAGAGTTGGCGCGAGGACCAGCCGGCGGCTGGCGGGGCGCAGCTGCCAGGAGGCTACCGTGAGGCAGGCGAAAACAAACGGCGCCAGCGCCGCGAGGGGCCCTTCGCCGCTGGCCAGGTGCGACACGACGGCACCCGTGAGCAGGAAGAAAAAGCCCGCGTAGGCCCATTCCTTGGCCAGCCGCCAGCCCGGCAGCAGGAGCACCAGCACCCCGGCCACCTTCCACACGCCTACCAGCGTCAGCACGTAGAGCGGGTAGCCCAGGTGCCGCATGCCGTCGACGTTAATTTGGGCGCGCAGCAGCTGGGCCGTGGCGCCGGCCAGCATGCCAAAGGCCAGCAGGCCGGTTACCAGCCAGAACAAGACCGGGCGGGAGCGTGGTGTTTCCATGGGGAATAGCGGTTAGATGAAGTTTGCACCAAAGCTACCCGCCGGTATTTCCCGGCTATTTATCAAATGATAAAAAAGCTACTGCCCGGCTCGGATGCGGCTCAGCGACACTTGCGTGATGCCCAGGTAGGCCGCCAAATCGCCCAGGCTGATGCGCTGCAGCAAGGGGGCTTTCTCCTGCACAAACAGGCGGTAGCGCACGGTGGCGTTTTCCTCCAGCATTTCGCTGATGCGCTTCATCATGCCCACGGAAGCAAACGCCAGCAGCTGCTTGAACAAGGTTTCGATGGCGTGGTGCTGGCGGCAGAGGCGCTCGATGTCCGGCCGCGCAATGCGGTATCCCGTGGTCGGCTCCAGGGCCAGCAGCTGGTATTTGGAGGGGGCGCTGGTCAGGTAGCTGTTGATTTCAGTGAACAGGATGGGCTCCTTGAAGAAATTCATGATAAACTCCTTGTCCTCTTTGTAGAACGACGACTTCACCAGGCCGTGCTCGATGAAGTGGTAGTGCTGGCTCGTTTGCCCGGCCCGCAGCAGGCAAGCGCCTTTCGGGAATTCCTGCGGCACAAAGGCGCGCAGCAGCTCGTCGCGGGCCGGCGGTTCGAGCCGCACGATTCGGTCGGTGTAAGTCAGAACAGGGTGCATAGGGGCAAATGTGGCAGAATCGTCGCTATGCTGCTCCCAAAACGCCGCCTACTGGCCCGGCAGTGAAACGCCTGGTGAAGGAGTAAGCACCGCCGCTTGAGCAACAAAGAGCCCCGCTAGTGTCTGGCGGGGCTTTTTGTTAGAACAATATCATTTCATACCATAATATTCCTTTACCTTGTGCAGCAAAACAGCCTGCAAACTAAAAAGGCGTTATTCCATTCACTTAACTCAAGGTTCTACTATGGCATCAAGAGCTGCTGACGCTACCATCAAAGGTTATTATTATCAATTTGATACTTCTATATTAAAATTACTCAAGCTTCCTAATAATGCAGATTCTATAGTAGTAGAAGGAATTGAAGACATTGACATCAGAACGGCAACAGATTTAACAACAGTACAATGCAAGTATCTGTCAAAGCCTAACTACATACCTTCTGCTGTTCGAGAACCGATTTCACTGATGCTTTCGCATTTTATGGAAAACAAGACCTCAAATCCGCTGAATTATGTACTTTATGCACACTTTACAAATGAGCAAGCTGGAACTATAAAAACCATTGATAGAAATGCGCTAAAATCGATACTAACTTATAAGGTTGCAAAAAGCCAGAAAGAGTTTCATACCGATAATAATATCACAGATGCTGACTTAGACAAATTTCTTTCAAAATTCAAGTTTGAATTCGGCTATGAATTTGTCGAACAACAAAAATATGTAATTGGAAAAATTCAAAAATACTTCAGCTGTAACGCCTTCGAAGCAGAAACAATATACTACAATAACTCATTGAAAATCATTATAGACAAGTCTATAAAAAAATCCGAAAAGGACAGGACAATTACGAAGTTAGAGATAAGTAATTTAGCCAATATTAAGACAATTCTTTACAACGAATGGTACATTAAGACACTTACCAAGGATAAGTATTTAATAACAATTCAAAAATATTTAAAGTCAATGAATGCGCTCCTTCCAAGCAAGGAGAAATATTTTCTAATTGGCGAATCAATATTAAATAACTCTACTACTAACCTTAAAATCAGCAAATTTATTGAAAACCTTATTGATAAATACTATAATCAAGGACGCGCATTACGTAACGCAAAACCGGTCACAGTAATACTAGAATGTGATGATAATTTTATAAAAGAGGTAAAAATAAATTTGATAGACAACGAAATCAATTTCAATGATGGGTATGAATCATTGAAGTTCTCCCCAAACCTCTTTTCAAAAGCCCCACTTATTCAAGTTTCTGCATCAGGAAAGATAATTAACTCAACTTACCGAGTAAGAGTAATAAATAAAAAAACATTTGATTCAAATACTATAATAGCCAAAAAGTCAGATGCGTTTCTCAGTTTCTCCAAAAACAACGTAAGTTTCAATGGACAAGACCCGAAACAATTTTTCAACATTCAATATTGTGAAACAATCGAAGACATTTTTAAAATCTTAAATTAAAATCAGATGCAAATTCAAAACACCATAAGTTCAGACATTTTTAAAATATTAACCGTCGCCCCAAGCTTAATTCAAATTGAAGTATTGGACGCAGACAAGTTCAAACAGGCAGCACATGCATTTACTATTGGTAGCTATTTAAAAATATCAGACGAAGATGATGCATCAATTATTGCGCTTGTACAAAGCTACAGGATTAAAGAGCCTTCGCTCAAACTTCCTGTGCATGAGAATGAAAGTACGGAAGTAGCTTCTTTATCATTTATTCTAGATGCACAGCCAATTGGTTTTTTAGATAAAGATGGCCAATTCAAAAGAGGAGGCCAGCAGATTGCAATTCCTCCAAATCACGTAGAAATCGCCGATGTAGAACTATTAAAGAGAATTTACAGCAATGTAAATGAGGATAGGAAATTAATATTTTCAACCCTAGCACAAAACTCAGAAGTGGAAATAGCAGTTGATGGCGACAAATTTTTCAGTAAGCATATCGCTATTTTCGGTTCAACCGGCTCTGGGAAATCAGGCACTGTTGCAAAAATTCTTCAAGAAGGAATTCAATCTTCAGAGCAACAAACCAAATTAAGCGCCCTAAACAATTCACACATATTGCTTTTTGACTTACACGGCGAGTACAATTCCGCATTTCCTAAAGCAAGAAGAATCAGCATCGAAAATATGGTATTACCATATTGGTTAATGAATTCGGAGGAATTAGAAGAACTATTTATAGAGAGTAGTGAAAGCAACTCTCACAATCAACTATCACAGTTCAAGGCTGCCGTCACACTAAACAAGAAGAGACACAACGAAAAATTACCAAAGGTCACTTACGACACACCCGTTTACTTTAGTATTGAGGAAGTGTTTAAATACATATCAAATCAGAATATAGCAACTAAAGATTTTAAAACTGGGGTTTATAGAATAAAGGAAATTAAAGAGGGTGTTGAGGATAAATATCAATTATTTGAAAATATTGAATTCGATGACAAGGCTCAAGGAAAGGTTAATGGAGCTCCTTACAATGGCGAATTTGACAGATTCATCCCGCGGCTGGAAACAAAAATTAATGATGAAAGACTTTCATTTCTTTTTAAACCAAAAAAATTAGATGGCACTGAATGCAAAACTGAAGACCTTGCAGAAATACTTCATCAATTCATCTGCTATTCTGATGAGCACAAAGCCAACATATCAATAATTGATTTAAGCGGTATACCTTTCGAAGTCCTCAGCGTTGTTGTCTCATTAATAAGCAGAATGATATTTGATTTTTGTTTTTATTATAAATCTATCAAGGAAACAACTGCGGAAATTCCTTTTCTAATTGTATTAGAAGAGGCACACAATTATATCCCGCAGAACGAAGCAGCCAAATATCAATCAGTAAAGAAATCCATTGAGAGAATTGCTAAAGAGGGTCGCAAATACGGTTTATCATTAATGATTGTTAGCCAAAGGCCATCTGAAATATCAGAAACAATATTCTCTCAGTGCAGCAACTTCGTTGCTATGCGACTCACAAACCCATCAGACCAACAATATGTCAAACGCTTGCTACCGGACAATGTATCTGCAATCACGGATACTCTTCCAGTGCTTGAACAACAAGAAGCCATAATTATTGGGGATTCAATAGCTGTCCCAACAATTGTCAGAATTCATGACATCACAGAGAAGCCAAACTCAAACGATATTGGTTTTCGAACTGAGTGGAAAAAAGACTGGTGCGAAATTGCTTTTGACAAAATGATTGCCAAGATGACAAAAGAGGCTTAGTCCAATTTGAGACAACTCCAGCTACAAGAAAAGCCCCGCCGGCTACTGGCGGGGCTTTCTGTTTCTGTAGCGGCGCGGGCTTACGGCTGCTTGGGCGTCGTGTCGCCTTTCGGGCCGCCCCCGCCGAGGACGATGAGCTTGGTGTAGCCCTGGAAGCGCAGCCAGACCTCGTGCTTGGTGGGCGAGTTCTGGTAGGCCTTGAGCTGGGTACGCATTTCCTTGATGAGGTTGGTGTTGCGGCGCAACAGGGCGATGAGGGTTTTGCGGTCGGTGCTGCCGTCCACGGTGGTCAGGCGCTGGCTGGCGTGCTTCTGCTCGAAGCGGGCCAGCAGGCGGGTGGCCTCGGCCAGGTCGGCGGCCGTGAACTCGCGCTTGGCCAGCGGGGCGGCCAGGGGCTGGGCCTCCTTTAGCAGCGCCCCGACGATGGTGGCAAAGCTGGCATCGCCGGCCTTCGCAATTTCGGAGCGGCCGTAGCGCACGCGGCCGGCCAGGTCCTCGTCCTGGTTGGTTTTGCTGGCGGCGTAGCCTTGCAGGGCGGCGGCCAGGCGGAAGGCCAGAGGCTTGAGCAGGGCTTTGGCGCTGGTTTTTTGCTCGGTGGCGGTGCCGCTCTCGTCGCCCATCACGGCGTCTTCCAGCAGGCGGGCCTGGGCCAGGTTGGCGGCGTGCTCGGTGCGCAGGGGCGCGAGGTCGTCTTCCAGGGCGGTGTAGTGGTCCAGGTCGGCTTGCAGGCCGTTGGCGGTGGCGGTGTCGCGCCGCAGTTGGGCGTCGAGCTTGTTGTTGTCCATGTCGCTGAGCGTTAGGGGTAGATGTATGCGTCAAACGTAGCGAATATTTCGGTATTGTCGGGCTTATGGGGGCTTTCCGGGGCCGGCTACTGCCGTCGGCACGGCTGCCCGGGGCTGCGCACGCCCGCCAGGGGCTTCGGCAGCCTCGCCAACCGTTGCGCACCGCCCGCCCACGGCTGCGCACCACCACCCAACGGCTTCGACAGCCCCGCCCCGGCTTGCGCACGGCCGCCAGCGGTTGCGCACCACCCGCCAACGGCTTCGGCACAACATTCCTTCGCTCCGCAGCCCAAACCTTTCCTCCGCACCACAAACCTTCCCGCCGCAGCGCGGGCCCGCGTTCCGCAGCCCAAACCTTCAGGCTCCTCCCCGGCCTTCTGTCTTCGCCGCAGCGCACGGTTATTCCACCTCACCTCGGCTAGCCCCTAAAAAGACGAAACCCTGGCCGGTGACACGGTCAGGGTTTCAAAGAAGAAGGTGGTATGAACACCTAACTTCTCTTGGCAAATGAGAAATAAGCGCGTGTTAAAACTAGTTCAAATGGCTGGTAAAGCTGTTTTGACAGATGAAAGTTTATTCATCTCCTGACTAAGCAAAGGGATTTTTCCAATCATATAGCACATCAGCATCCAGCATATATAAATTTAAAAACTCCACTAACGATGCGGAGATTACCTTGAATTCATTGCCAGATGCCAAAATACCTATTCGGTAACCTTCTCCACTCTCATTTGGCATAAACCCGTATTCCCAACAGCTTATCAGATAATCAACAAATATTACGGCTGTAGCAAATTCCACTGTTGCGGCTTCTGCCGTTATCACAACCCACTCCTTTTGGACGGGGCGTAACTGTTCAATTGGCCAGAAAGCGTATCCCTCACTGTCCATGTCATGTGGAGCAATAGCAGGCATTCCATTTAATGAGCAATAAAACTGCTCAAAATCAGCTGGCAGTTTTATTCCTTTTTCCTGAGATACTGCTCGCACATACTGTAATTCTGATGCGGGCGATACAATGGATTGATTTAGCCAAAACTGGGATAGCACGCTGAGCACTTCGGCTAATTTGTTGTTGAAATCTTGCATTTCAAAGGAACCATCAACCTTATGTGATTCGAAGGTATGCCAATGGCCGGCTTTTTTGCTTCCACGCGCTACCGACTCACCACCTCATCCAACCGCAGCCGCCGCTCAATGGCCTCGGTAGCCTTTTCCAGAATATTAAAGGCATTCTTCGCCATCGTATTCCCGTTATCCAGCGTGGGGTTGATTTCGACCATCTCGAAGCACACCACCCGGTCGTTTTCCAGCAGGTCCTGGCACAGGTTTTCGGCTTCGGAGAGGTAGAGGCCGTCCTCCACGGGCGTGCCCGTGCCGATGCTGAAGCTCGAATCGAGGCTGTCGACATCGAAGGAAATGTACACCAAATCGCAAAAGCGCAGGTGCTCGTAAATCTCGCGGCTGAGTTGGCGCGAGCCTTTTTCCTTGATTTCGGGCAGCTTTACCCACTTAATGCCCAGCTCGGCGATGATGGCGTCTTCCTCCTCCTCGGTGTCGCGCACCACCACGTACACCAGGTGCTCGGGCAGCAGCTTGGGGCCGGGCTCGGCCAGGTTCTGGAGGCGGCGCCAGAAGAAGACGGTTTCCGCGTCGGGGATATTGCGCTGGTGGGCCAGGTTGTCGAGGCCCAGCGCGGCGGCCAGGGGCATGCCGTGCACGTTGCCGCTGGGCGTGGTGTAGGGCGAATGAATGTCGGCGTGGGCATCAATCCAAATCACGCCCAGGGTTTTCTGCGGATACGCGGCCTTGATGCCGGCAATGGTGGCGTTGGCGCTGCTGTGGTCGCCGGCCAGCACAATGGGGAACTCGCCGAAGCGCAGCGTCTGCTCCACGGTGCTGGCAATGCCCTTTTGCACCGTGTAAATGGCGTCGATGTGCTTGGCGAAGGGAAAGGGCGTTTTGTCGAACAGGACGTGGTTCAAATCGGGCACAACCACGGAGTTGAACCGGCGGAAATAGTCGGAGCCCTTGTTGAGGCAGGCCACGCGCAGGGCGTCGATGCCCATGCCGGCCCCGCGGGTACCCGCCCCCAGCTCGGAGCGGACTTCCAGTAATTTGATGCGTTTCATCGGCGGGTGGGAATTGGGGATAGCAGGTTGGCGGCATCGTTCCAAATTCTTCAGTTAGCAGTTAGCAGTTAGTAGTTAGCAGTTGGCTCACGGGGAGTATGGCTGTTAACTGTTCACTGATAACTGTTCACTGAAAAACTTCGAGCGCTGCCTTGCGGCAGAAGATTCTGCCGTAGCCAAGTCGCTACCTATTCCATCGTCACGATGCAGGGCGAGGTAATGCAGGAACAACGAACGGTTCCCGGCCAATATCCTAACCCCGGCGGTACTTTTGTCCCGCCCGCCGTAAAGGTCGGGGATTTCTGTTAGTTGTTGGTTGCTCGTTGTCAGTTGTTGGACATTTTTCTCGTCCGGCGGCAACAACCGCACCTAACAGCTGACAACTAGCAACTGACAACCACTTATGGATACGTACCACGACCTCATTTCCCAAACCTTCGATTTTCCCACGGCCGATTTCACCGTCCAGGCCCACGAGCTCCGCTTCCACGACATCGACTTAATGAGTCTCGTGGAGAAATACGGCACCCCGCTCCGCCTCACCTACCTCCCCAAAATCAGCTCCCAGATTCAGCGGGCCAAGCAATGGTTTGCCGACGGCATCCAGGAAACCGGCTACACCGGGGCCTACTCCTACGCCTACTGCACCAAGTCGTCGCACTTCCGCTTCGTGCTCGAAGAGGCCCTGAAAAACGACATCCACCTCGAAACCTCGTCGTGGTTCGACATCAGCATCATCCGCAACCTGCACGCCCAGGGCAAGGTCGACAAGCAGAAGCACATCATCTGCAACGGCTTCAAGCCCGAGGCTTACAAGAAGGAGATTGCCGACCTGATTAACGACGGGTTCGTGAACTGCATGCCCATCATCGATTCGCCTAACGAAATCGACTATTACCACGACCACGTGCGCGAAAACGTGAACATGGGCATGCGTCTGGCTTCGGACGAGGAACCGCGCTTCCAGTTCTACACCTCGCGCCTGGGCGTGCGCTACGCCGACGCCGTCCCCATCTACGAGCAGCGCATCAAGGACGACCCGCGCTTCACGCTCACCATGCTGCACTACTTCATCAGCACGGGCATCAAGGACACGTCCTATTACTGGTCCGAGCTGAGCCGCTTCGTGCACAAGTACTGCGAGCTGCGCAAGGTGTGCCCCACCCTCACCACCATCGACATCGGCGGCGGGCTGCCCATCCAAACCAGCATCCAGGCCGAGTACGACTACCCCTACATGGTGGCCGAAATCCTGCGCACCATCCAGCGCATCTGCGCCCAGGAAGGCGTGCCCGAGCCCCACATCTTCACCGAGTTCGGCATCTTCACGGTGGGCGAAAGCGGGGCCACCATCTACAGCATTCTCGACGAGAAGCTGCAAAACGACAAGGAGCTCTGGTACATGATTGACGGCTCGTTCATCACCAACCTGCCCGACACCTGGGCCCTGAACCAGCGCTTCATCATGCTGGCCCTCAACGGCTGGGAGAAGCAATACAAAAAGATTCAGCTCGGCGGCCTCACCTGCGACTCGCAGGACTACTACAACTCCGAGAAGCACATCTACCAGACCTTCCTGCCCGAGCGAAAGCCCGCCGATGCCCAGCCGCTCTACGTGGGCTTCTTCCACACCGGCGCCTACCAGGAGAGCCTGAGCGGCTACGGCGGCATCAAGCACTGCCTCATCCCCGCCCCCCAGCACATCATCCTCGACCGCGCCGCCGACGGCACGCTGACGGATACGGTATTTGCGCCGCAGCAGGAAGCCGCCAGCATGATGAAAATCCTTGGATACCAATAATCCAATTTCAGCGTTTGGTAGTGTAGCAAAATATAGGGCCAGTTGCTTATCTTTGAAGCCCAACCCCCGTAACCCCTCACCCGTTTTTATATAAATTATGAAAAAGTTTGTTCTGCTCGCCGCCGCCGGTGCTGCCCTCACGCTCGGCGCCTGCAACCGCCAGAAGTGCCCCGCCTACAGCAGCACCAAGGAAGCCAACCGTGTTTCCTCGCCCATCACGGCCAGCACGGCCGCGCCGGCTCCGCGCCAGTAGCGCATTCGGGTTTTGAAATAGAAAGGCCGGCCTCCCACGCGGGAGCCCGGCCTTTTTTTGTGTCCATCATGCCGAGCGCAGCCGAGGCATGACGGCTAAATAAGTTTTACACAACTTCCCGAACGGCTACTATGGCCGCTTAATTTGATAGCGCTTGATAAAGCCCGTATTATCAGTGGCATTCGGGCCAAAAACGGACACCTCGGTATAAGCTGGGAATCGGCGATAAGTGGTGATGTTTTCGCTGCCAGCTTCTTTCACCACCGAATCACCCACCTGAATGTATTGCTGCCCGGCGGTGGTCAGAGCCAGCGCCTGCGTTTCGCCAGTGGCCAGCTTCACCTTCTGAATGCCACGGGAATAGGACAGGACTTTATCTACGCGGCCGGCTATTTGCAGGGCTTTGTAGCGTTCGATTTCGCGCTTGCTATTGGCCGTGGTGGTGAAATAAAACACTGCCTGCCCCAGGATAATACACGCTATCAGGAACAAGGTGTTGCGGTTCCAGGCTATCCATTTCGGCTTGTTTTCGGTGGCTGTCATTGGCCTAAGATAACAGCCGTGGCCGCCCGCAAGTCTGCCACATGCGGCGCGAAATCCACCCCCTCCTCCTCTCCCACCAGAATACCGCGTACGCCGGCATTGGCCCCGGCTTCCATGTCGCGCAGCCGGTCGCCCACTATCCAGCACTGATTTACGTCGAGGTTGAAGCGGGCGGTGGCTTTTTCCAACATGCCCGATTCGGGTTTGCGCAGGATGGAGTCGCTCACGCTGGGGTGCGCATCGCTGAAATAGAGCGCGTCGATGGCATCGTCGCAGGCAGCTTGCAGCTTGGCGTGGCAGGCGCGGACTTCGGTAGCCGTGTAGAGCTTTTTGGCGATACCGGCCTGGTTAGTGACGACGATGAGCAGGTAGCCAGCCGCTTTGAGGCGGGCCAGGCTTTCGGGCACGCCGGGGCAGATGATGAATTTCGCGGGCTCCCAGACGTAGGTTCCGATTTCCTCGTTCAGCACGCCGTCGCGGTCCAGAAAAACGGCTTTGTTTTTTGTTGTCATTGCAGCAAAGCTACGGGCGGCCCGCAGGACGGCGAAACTAACTTTGCAGCCCCACTCGCGCATCGACTTTATGAAAATTGCCATCATCGGCGGCGGCATCAGCGGCCTCACCCTGGCCTGGTACCTGCAACAGGCGGGCGTGGCCTACGACTTATTTGAGGCCGACGCCCGGCCCGGCGGCAACCTGCGCAGCTGGGCCACGCCGGAAGGCTACCTGCTCGAAACCGGCCCCAACTCCCTGCAACTAAGCTCCGAGCTGGCCGAGCTGCTGGCCGACCTCGGCCTGAGCGACCAGATTCAGGACGCCGCCGCCGTGAGCCAGCACCGCTACGTGCTGCGCGACGGCCGCTACCAGATTATGCCCAGCTCGCCCCCCAGCCTGCTCACCAACGGCTTTTTCAGCCTGAAAGCCAAGTGGCAGCTGCTGAAAGAATTCCGCAAACCCGCCGAACCCATTGACCCCACGGAAACCGTGGCGCATTTTTTCCGCCGCCGCTTCGGCCCCGAAATCTTGGACTACGCCGTGAACCCGTTCATGGCCGGCATCTACGCCGGCGACCCGGAGCAGCTGCTCATCAACAAAACCTTTCCGCAGCTGCCGGCGCTGGAGCAGCAGTACGGCTCGGTGCTGCGCGGCTTTGCCAAGACGAGCAAAGGGGCCGCGCGCCGCCGCATCATCACGCTCAAAACCGGCATTCAAACCATCACCGACACGCTGGCGGCCAAGCTCACGAACTACCAGGCGGGCGCGGCCGTCAGCGCCATTTCCCGCGCCGCTGACGGCACGTATCAGGTAGAACTCACCGAGCGGCAGGGCCTGGAAGCGGCTCCGGGTTACACTCATTTGGCCCTGGCCCTGCCCGCCTATGCCGCCGCTCCCCTGCTGGAAACCTTGTTTCCGCAAGCGGCAACTGCTTTGGCGGCCGTGCAGTACCCGCCGATGAGCGCCGTGTATTCGGCCTACGACCGGACCGCCGTGGCGCACCCGCTCAATGGTTTTGGGGCGCTCAATCCCAAGGTGGAGGGCACCTACGCGGCCGGCTCCATCTGGACCAGCAGCATTTACCCGGAGCGGGTGCCGGCCGGGCAGGTGCTGTTCACCACGTTTGTGGGCGGGGCGCAATACGCGGAAGCCGCCCGCGAATCCGAAGCCGCGCAAAAAGCCGCCGTGCACGCCGAATTGAGCCGTTTCTACGGCATCGCCGGCGCGCCGCGCTGGCAGGGACGCTTCGCGTGGTCCCACAGCATTCCGCAGTTCGACGCGCACATAACGGGGGCACACCACGCGGCCGAAGCCCTGGCCGGGGCCAACATCGTGACGGTGGCCAACTGGCGGGCCGGCGTGAGCGTGCCCGACTGCGTGCGCTACGCCCGGCAAACGGCCGAAACCTTAGCCGCTGGGCGTTAGGCTTTTCACAAACAGCGTCCTTGGCAGTGGAATAGTAGAATATTCTTATCAATCGAGAAAATACTCATCCGCGACCCCGGGCCGCCGTGCAGCTTCGGGCCCCGAAACCCTATCTTTGGGCCCAATATTCTATTCCATGAGTGAAGGCCTCGTCCTGATTCCTACCTACAACGAGCGCGAAAATGCGGAGCTGATTATCCGCAAGGTGATGTCGCTGGCACGGGCGTTCGACGTGCTGATTATTGACGACAGCTCGCCCGATGGCACGGCGGCCATCGTGCGGGGGCTGCAGGCCGAGTTTCCGGGCCGCTTGTTTCTGGAGGAACGCAGCGGCAAGCAAGGGCTGGGCACGGCTTACCTGCACGGCTTTCGCTGGGCGCTGGCCCACGGCTACGAGTACGTGTTTGAGATGGACGCCGACTTCTCGCACAACCCCGAAGACCTGCTGCGCCTGCACGATGCCTGCGCCGTGGACGGCTACGACCTGGCTATTGGTTCGCGCTACATTCAGGGCGTGAACGTGGTGAACTGGCCCATGTCGCGGGTGCTGATGTCGTACTTCGCCTCCTGGTACGTGCGCCTGATAACGGGCATGCCCATCAGCGACGCCACGGCCGGCTTCAAGTGCTACTCGGCGCGGGTGCTGCGGGCCATCGACTTGGCCAACATTCACTTCGTGGGTTACGCCTTTCAGATTGAGATGAAATGGCTGGCCTACCAGCTGGGCTTTCGGATTATTGAAGTGCCCATCATCTTCACCGACCGCACCCGCGGCACCTCCAAAATGTCGAAAGGCATCTTCCAGGAAGCCTTTTTTGGCGTGCTGCAAATGAAAGCCAGCAGCTGGCTGCACCCGCTGAAACCGGTGGCCCGGTAGCGCGGCTCCTTACCGGGACCGTGGGCGCCGCACCGGACTAGCGGACGCCCGAAGTTAGCGCCGCGTGCCCAACCGGCACCCGGCCCCGGCGTATCTTGCTAGTACGCATGGAAAACACTCCCCTGTTCTGGCTTGGCTTCGTGGCTTTCGTTATCGGGCTGCTGCTGCTCGATTTGTTGGTATTCAACCGCCAGGCCCACGAAATAAAGCTGCGGGAAGCCCTGGGCTGGAGCGTCTTTTGGGTGGCGCTTTCGCTGGGCTTCAACCTGCTGGTGTACCGCACCATGGGCCCCCAGGCCGGGCTGCAATGGCTCACGGGCTACCTCGTGGAGAAGGCCCTGAGCGTGGACAATCTGTTTGTTTTCCTGCTCATCTTCAGCTATTTTAAGGTACCGGCGCAGTACCAGCACCGCATCCTGTTCTGGGGCGTACTGGGGGCGCTGGTGCTGCGGGCGGTGTTCATCCTGGCGGGGGCGGCGCTGCTGGCCCGGTTCCACTTCCTGCTGTACCTGCTCGGGGCTTTTCTGGTGTACACGGGCATCCGGATGGGCCTGAGCAACAACGACCCCGAAATCGACCCCGAGCACAACCCCGTGGTGCGGTTCCTGAGCCGGCACCTGCCCATTACGCGGCAGCTGGAAGGTGGCAGGTTTTTCATCAGGAAAGACGGCCTGCGCTTTGCCACGCCCCTTTTTGTGGTGCTGGTGATGGTGGAAACGACCGACGTGGTGTTCGCTGCCGACTCCATTCCGGCCATTCTGGCCATCACGCGCGACACGTTTGTGGTGTTCACCTCCAACGTGTTTGCCCTGCTGGGCCTGCGGGCCATGTACTTCGCCCTGGCCAGCATGATGCGCCTGTTTCACTACCTGCACTACGGCCTCTCGCTGATTCTGGTGTTCATCGGGACCAAGATTCTGCTCGAAAACGTGCTGCCCATTGCCATGCCGATGGCCCTGTGCGTAGTGGGCGGCCTGCTGGCGCTGAGCGTGCTGGCCTCGGTGCTGTGGCCGAAAAGGGAACTGTAAACTCACTTATACTCATCACGAAGTGAGTTGCGAGAACGAGGTAGAAACGCAAAATAGTGCGTCTCTACACCTGCTTCCTTTTCGAAACGAGTATAAAAGGGAAAAGGGCAGCGTTAAAAGCCATCATACTTTTAACGCTGCCCTTTTCCCTCCTTTACTTCGGTGCTTTGGCGGGCTCCTCTTCGGCGGCACCGGAGTTTACGCCGGCATCGGGGGCGGCGGCCCCGGTGTTGAGCAGGTCAATCAGGTTGAGGGGCTCAAACTGGCTGGAATCGGCCTGGGCGGTGGTGCGGGTGGTATCGGGGCGGGGCGAGAAGTGCATGTACTGGCGGGCCGGACCGGTGAGGGCCAGGGCGTAGGGCAGGTTTTCGCGGTCGGAACCGGTGATGAGGCCGCGGGTGACCATGATGTCGGCAATCAGGCGGAAGAAGTAGCGGGTGCTGCGGCGCAGGTCGCCGTAGGAGTCGAAGGAGTAGCGCGAGAACTTCGGCTTGGGAATGATGCTGGCCAGGTAGAGGCTTTCGGGCAGGTTGAGCTCGCTGGGGCGCTTGCCGTAGTAGAACAGCGCGGCATCCTTCACGCCGTACACGCCGCGCTTGCCGCTGGGCCAGCGGTACTTGCTGGGGCCCCACTCGATGATGTTCAGATACACCTCAAACATGCGCTGCTTGCTGGCCAGGTGGGTGTTTTCGAGCAGCCACACGATGAGGGCTTCCTCCACCTTGCGGGCCACGGTTTTCTGGCGGGTCAGGAATACGTTCTTGACCAGCTGCATGGAAATGGTGCTGCCGCCGCGAGCAAAGCGGTGCTCCTTGATGTTCTGAATGGCCGACTTCACAAAGGCCTTCTCCATAAAGCCGTGGTGCGAGAAAAAGCGCGGGTCCTCGGCCGTGGTGATGGCGTGGATGAGGTAGGGCGACACCTCGTTGTAGGGCACAAAATCGGGGTTGGGCGGGCCCACGGCGAAGGTGCGCACCGAGTCGCCTTTGTCATTGTACACCGTGTGCTGGAAGGGCGTGTTCAGCTTGTTCAGGTTCTCGTCGCCGAAGCTGGTGAGCTGGAAATTCTTGCCCCGCAGGCTGGAATCGAATTTCAGGCTGTCCACCCGAGCCATGTCGAGGCTGCCGCTCATGCGGTAGGTGAGCGTGCCGGTGCCCTGGGTGCCGCGCACCTCGTCGAAGATGCCGGTGGGCAGCGACGAGAAGAAGTCGTTGGCCTGGGTTTCGGCCGAAGTCACGCTGATGTTCACGGCCCGGCTGGGCTTCATCCGCACGCTGATTTCGGGGTAGAGCACGAGTTTATTCACCGTCACCTGGCTGCCTTTTTCCAGGGCTACCGTGCCCCGGCCCAGCGTGGCCACGAAATCCAGCGCGCCTTTTTTCACTTCAATCTCGTCGGCGGCCAGCTTGGGGTGGTAGAGGCTGAAGTTGCGGGCCCCCAGCGAGCCGCGCACCGTGAGGTGGCCGCCGGTGTCGTCGTCGTCAAAATCCTTGCTATCGAGCCGCACCAATACGGTATCGAAGCTCACCAGCGCCCCGAAGCGGCGCGGCACGTAGGGCAGCTGCACCGAGCCGCCCACCCCAAACACCCGCGCCGAGAGGGCGTAGTCGCCCGGCTCGATGTGCCCGCTGATGCCCAGCTCGTTCACCACCGAATCGATGTTGGCCGTGAGGCGGCCCGAAATGTCGCCGTCCTGAATCTTCAGCTCCGGCAGGCGCAGCAGCGCCGTGTGGCGCGGCCCCAGGTAGCTCACGTAAAAGTCCTTGAAGCTGGCCTCGCCGGGCACGTTGTCGAATACCGTTTCCAGGGCCTGGTTCAGTAGCAGGCCGTAGTTGGTGCCCTTGGTGGTGTCGCGGGGGACGGTGGTGGCTTTCTGCTTTTTGATGAGGAAGCCGTAGTTGTCGGAAGTGGCGGTTTTGCGGGCCGTGAGGCGGGCCGTCGTGATTTCGAGGCCACTGAACACCGGCCGGCCGGCAAACAGCGAGCGCACGCTCAGGCTGGCCTCCAGGCGCTTGGCGGTGAGCAGCGTGTCGGTGGGCGTGGCCCTGGGCACGAGGCTCATGCCCACGATTTCCACGGTTTTGAATCCGGCAAACCGGGCGGGCCCCAGCGTGAGAATAACCGGGTATTTGAGCTCAATTTTGGCCTTGACTTTCTCCAGCGCATACGTCAGCAGCTGCTGGCGCTTCCACTGAAACACGGCGAATGCCAGCAACAGAAGCGCCGCCAGGCTGCTCGCAATGCCGATGAGAAGTCGTTTGGTGGAGGGGGATATGCGCACGGAACTCAATAGGGTGGGCGGGTTAGCCAACGTCAAAGGTAAGAAAAACGAGGCGGCGACTGCCTCACCTTGCGCAAGTAGCCCCGAAAGGTGGGTATAGCGAAAAAACGGGGAAAGGTTGTTTGGGTCTGAAATTCGGCGGCTTCCTTTCGTCCCGGTGCGGGCCAAAGCAGGGGCTGCGCCCGTACTTTTGCCCCATGCCCAGTCCCCTCACCGCCCTCTCGCCCCTCGACGGGCGCTACGCCCGTGCCACCGCCCCCCTGGCCACGCGCTTCTCCGAAATGGCCCTCATCCGCTACCGCGTGCTGGTCGAAATCGAATATTTCATCGCCCTGGCCGAGCTGCCGCTGCCCCAGCTCGCAGACGTTTCGCCCGCGGTTTTCCCGCAGCTGCGCCAGCTCTACGAAGGGTTTTCGGAAGCCGATGCCGAGGCCGTGAAGGCCCACGAAGCCGTGACCAACCACGACGTGAAAGCCGTGGAATACTGGCTGCGCGACCAGTTCACGGCCCTTGGCCTGGGCAGTTTCCTGGAGTTCATTCACTTCGGCCTCACCTCGCAGGACATCAACAACACCGCCATCCCGCTGAGCTTCCGCGATGCGCTGGTGGGCGTGCTGCTGCCTGCCTACGCCGAGGTGCGCAACCAGCTGGCCGCCCGCGCCCAGCAGTGGGAAGCCGTGCCCATGCTGGCCCGCACCCACGGCCAGCCGGCCTCCCCCACCCGGCTGGGCAAGGAGATTGAGGTGTTCGTGGCCCGGCTCGATGCCCAGGTGGCGCTGCTGGCCCAGGTGCCGTTCGGGGCGAAGTTTGGCGGGGCCACCGGCAACTTCAACGCGCACTACGTCGCCTACCCGGCCACCGACTGGCACGGCTTCGCGGCCACGTTCGTGAACGACCGGCTGGGCCTGCACCGCTCCTTCCCCACCACCCAGATTGAGCACTACGACCACCTCGCGGCCCATTGCGACGCCCTCAAGCGCCTCAACACCATCCTGCTCGACCTGGCCCGCGACGTGTGGCAGTACATCTCGCTCGGCTACTTCAAGCAGACCATCAAGGCCGGCGAGGTGGGCTCCTCGGCCATGCCGCACAAGGTCAACCCCATCGATTTCGAGAACGCGGAGGGCAACTTCGGCGTGGCCAACGCCCTGCTCGAACACTTCGCCGCCAAGCTGCCCATCTCCCGCCTCCAGCGCGACCTCACCGACTCGACGGTCCTCCGCAACCTGGGCGTGCCGCTCGGCCACATCCTCATTGCGTTGGGGGCTTTGCAGCGCGGCCTGGGCAAGCTCGCCCTCGATGAAACCGCCCTGCACCGCGACCTCGAAGCCAACTGGGCCGTGGTGGCCGAAGGCATCCAGACCATATTAAGAAGAGAAGCCTACCCCGACCCCTACAACGCCCTCAAAGCCCTCACCCGCACGGGCGAGGCCATTTCGGCGGCCAGCATCGGGGAGTTTATCGACGGCCTGGATGTGAGCGAATCGGTGCGGGCGGAGCTGCGCGGCATCACCCCACATAGCTACGTGGGGCGGTAGGCAATGAGGAAGGCCCTCTTAAAGACCGGGCACTAGTGTATGCTGGAATTCGAAGGTTAGCGGATACTATATTCGGATGCAATCCGTTCAGCAGCTATCAATAAATAAAATCGCCCATTTATTTACCTGTTTGCTGCGTTTATGCAAAACATTTCCACACGCTTTATACCCCTTCGCACCGGAATAATAGCCTGCTTGCTCTGGCTGCTGGCAGCACACGCGCACGCACAAGTCCAGCGCTTTGTGTGGGCGGCGGGCGTCCGCCATGCCACCCTCCAGGCTATTTCGCCGCTAACGCAGGTTGCAACCGATGCCGCCGGTAATACCTACGTGTCCGGCCTGCTATCGGAAATAGCCTTTATGGGCCGCACCCGGCTGATTGGCACGTCGGCGAGCATGTTTTCCATCTATGATGCGTACGTGGCCAAACTCAGTCCCGACGGGCAGTGGCTATGGGCCGCGCAGCTGCACAGCACCACTGTCGCCAATGCGATGGCCTTGAAAATCGACCCGCAGGGGCGGCCCACGCTGGCCGGTTATTACCGCGGCACCACCCAGCTGCTGCATGCCGACAGCACCGCCGGCCCGGTGCTGCCCAATACGGGCCACTACGAGCTATTCACGGCCCAGCTCGATGCCAATGACGGCCATTGGCTGTGGGCGGCCAGCTCCACCACCACCGGAACTGTCGCGGCCATACCTGCTGCCACCGCTAGCCTGGGGCTGGCATTTGATGCCACCGGCCGGCCACTGGTCGTCGGCACCACGGACGGCACGACCGTCTTCGGGGCTTTTGGGCTGGTGGCACCGGCAAATGCGGCTTCGTATTTCGTGGCCTCCCTGGCAAATGGCACTTGGAATAGCCTGCTGCCACTGCCCACCATTACCGGCCCACGAACCGATGGCCTCCGTCCTTTCCTGGCAAGTACCGGGGAGTTGACCGTGGTCGGCAGAGCTAATGGACCGTTGGCATTTGGCCCCCTGGCCGTGCCGGCTGCGCTACCCGCCGGCACGGCCGTGGTGGCCCATGCCACGGCGACGGGCAGCTGGCAATGGGCTGCCACGGCTTTGAGCACCAGTTCAATTACCGCCAATGCATCGACCACCGATGCGGCCGGCTCCACCTGGGTGGGCGGCAGTTTTAGCGGCACGATAACCTTGGGCACTTATTCAGCCACCAGTGTGGGGCAGGAAGATGCCTGGGTGGGCCGGCTCGACGCGGCCGGCAACTGGCAAGGCCTGACCACTGCCGGCAGCCCGGCCAACGATGCCATCCAAGCCTTGGCGGCCCGGCCGGGCGGCGGCCTGATTGCCACCGGCGATTTAGGTGGCCCGGCTACTTTCGGTACCATCGCCGTAGCCCAGCCGCGTGCCTATGGCGGATTTGTGGCTTCCCTGGCCGTTACCGGGGCTTGGGAAAGTGCGGTGCCGATGGCCGGCGCGCTTGGCATCGCTACCGCCCTGCTGCCCACGGGGCGCGTGGTGGTAGCCGGCTCCTTCGTCTCCACCGCCACGCTGGGTTCCTTCCAGCTAAGTACCATAGGAACGTCGAATGCGGGATTCTGTGCCGCCCTCGACCTGGTCCAGCCCACGGCCGTTCGAACCAGCCTGGCCGCAGCGGCCATTGCCCTGTATCCATCGCCAGCCCACGGCCACGCAACCCTTGCGCTACCGGCAGCCGCAGCCACGCTCGTGACCCTGCTCGATGCCTTGGGCCGCCCCGCCCGCACCTACCCCATCCCCGCCCACGCCCCCACCGCCACCCTCGACCTCACCGGCCTCGCCCCCGGCCTGTACGTGGTGCGTTGTGGCCCGGCCTCGGGCAAGCTCGTGGTGGAGTAGGGCCCCAACCTGCTGAAAAGCCCGCCGCCGCACTCCCAGAGCCCCCCGAACGACCATCGGCAGCCCCCGAACGACCATCGGCAGCCCCCGAACGATTATCGGCAGGCCCCAACGGGTATTCGGTGGCCTTCGCGGGGTGGGCGGTGGCCCCCAACGGGTATTTGGCAGACCTTGCCGGGGCGGCGGCGGGCTCCGGGAATGCAGCGGAGCCCTACGGACCAGATTATTTCCCTAACTTCCTGACGTCGCAGGTCCCGCCGGCCGGTAAGGCTGTGCTGTGGGTGCCGCCTGCGGGCCACAGTTCCACTTCTACCCCCTTCCCGTCATGAAAGACCAGGAACCCCAGCGCAACGGCAGCTTCGCCGATGCCGACCTCGCCACCGAGTGCACCGCCAAGCTCGCGGCCCTCACCGACAACCTGAAGGCCCTGGCCGACGAAGGCCTCACCCCGGCCATGCTCACCGCTTTCGAAAAGCAGATTACCGCCTTTCAGGCCCTGCCCACCGACGAGAACCTGCTCTATACCGTTGTGAAGAGTACCGCGAAGCGCGACGCCGCCCTCGAGGCCGCCCGCACCGGCTTGCGGCAGGTGTCGCAGCCCATTGCACGGGCCTACGGCAACGAATCGCCGGAATACCGCAGCCTGGCCATTGGCGAAGTCACCCGCAAAACGGTGCCCGAAACGCTGCAAGTGCTGCTCACGGCTCCTGGGGTGGGGACGGTTTTCGTGGACGATAAGCAGGCCCAGGACCAGGGGTTTTCGGCGGCCCGCCTCGCGGCCCTGGCCCCGCTCTACGCCGACTTGTTTGCGTGCGAAGGCAAGATGCACGCCGCCGAAACCGCCCGCACCGGCGCCACCCGCAGCCGGGTGCTGGCCTACAATGCCCTCAACACCGAGTGCAGCAGCCAGTGCGCCCGCGGCTACGACCATTTCGTGGAGCTTGATGCCTCAAAGGCCCGGCTCTTCGTGCGCAACCTTGCCGGCCACGCCGATACGGCCCCGCCCACCCCCAATACCCAAGCCTGACGCCTTGGGTATTGGGGCGCTTTGCGCCCTATATTTGTTTAACATGGCCCGGTGAGTGCCGGCCGCTTTTTCTTTTTCCCCCTTTCTTTTTATGATGTTTTCTTTCCGTTCTCTTCGCGTCGCTACTACCGTAATGGCCCTGGCTACCCTGGCCGCCTGCTCGAAGAAAGATGATGCCACCCCCGCCCCCGCCCCTAACCCCGAAGGCATGAGCTGGACGGTGGACGGCAACAATGTAACGGCTACTACCGCCGTATCGCAAGCCGCCTCGGGCACCCTCGTTACCCTGGCCGGAGCCACCAGCAGCACCGGCGGCGTGTTCCTCGATGTTCCCAAAGTGGTGGGCACGTACCCCGTCACCAGCACCAGCGACGCCTCGGCCAGCTACGTGGTGACGCCCAGCACGGGCAGCAGCCAGTTCTATGACGCTACTACCGGCACCATCGTCGTGAGCGCGGTTTCGGCCACCAGCATCAGCGGCACCTTCACCTTCACGGGCGCGGGCACGGGCGCTGCCACCAAAACGCTGACCAACGGCAAATTCAACGTGAAGCTGTAAAGCCCGCACCGCCCGGAAAAGCCGTCGTTGCCTATTGGGCAGCGGCGGCTTTTTTTATGGGCCCCACCGCCTGCTACTTTTACGGCTTCATTTCCCTTGCTTTCGCCGTGCCCCACCAGCTCAATTCCGTCGCCGTTCACCCCGATTGCCGCCACTTTCGCGGCGACCTCCCCTGCCGCCCCAACAAAACCCACGGCTACGTCTGCGAAGGCTGTCCGGTGTATTCCCCCGTCACCCAGCGGATTCTCATCATCAAGCTCGGGGCCATCGGCGACGTGATTCGGACCACGCCGCTGCTGCGGCGGCTGCGCACGGAGCGGCCCGGCTGCGCCATCACCTGGCTCACGCTCACGCCCGCCATCCTGCCCCAGGCCGAGATTGAGGAGATTCTGAAATTCGATTTCGCCAGCGCCCTGCAGCTCCAGGCCCGGCAGTTTGATGTGGTCATCAACCTCGACAAGGAGAAGGAAGCCTGCGCCCTGCTGAACACCATCGAGGCCAGGGAGAAATTCGGCTACGCCCTGCGCCCGCACGACGGCGTGGCCTGGCCCGTGAACGAGCTGGCCAATCACAAGTACCTCACCGGCGTGTTCGACCAAATCAGCCAGGCCAACACCAAGCCCTACGTGCAGGAAATCTTCGAGCTCTGCGGTCTCGATTTCCGGGGCGAAGAATACGTCTTCGACACCCACGACGACAAAGGCTTCGACTGGAGCCAGCTCCCCGCCGCCCGCCCCCGCATCGGCCTCAACACCGGCTGCGGCGACCGCTGGACCACCCGTCTCTGGAGCACCGAAAAGTGGATTGAGTTGATAAGCGGCCTGCACGCCGCCGGCTACACGCCCATCCTGCTCGGCGGCGAGGCCGAAGACGCCCGCAACCGCGAGCTGCACGCCGCCACCGGCGCGGCCTACCCCGGCACCTTCCCCCTCCCCCAGTTCATCAACCTGATGCACCAGATGGACGGCATCGTGACGCAGGTGACCATGGGCATGCACATCAGCATCGCCCTGCGCAAGCCCACCATTTTGATGAATAATATCTTCAACCCCCACGAATTCGACCTCTACGGCCGGGGCCAAATCGTGCAGCCCAACAAGGACTGCATCTGCTTCTACCGGGGCAGCTGCAAATTGGGCACCAGCTGCATGGAAGACCTGCCCGCCGAAAAAGTGTTGCAGGCCGTGCGCGAAAGCGTGCCGCTGACCAGGCCAGTGGCTTAGTCTTTTTTGCGGGGCGCACTTCGCCGCGCCTGCATTATGGCCAGATAATCGGCCAGGGACGTGGCGGCGATTACCTGCCCCAGCATGTCCAGCGGCAATTCTGCTACTTCTTTGAAATTCACGCAGCCTTTGCCCATCTTCAGCGTGGGCGCGGCCGCCGCCAGCTGCTCCTGCAAGGCCGGCCTCAGGTACATCGGCACCAGGTGCAGGCTCAGGTAGTTTTTCTGATTGGTCAGCCCAACGCACATGTCCGCGCCCGCCCGAAACTCCAGGTACTTCGGGCCAATGTGCTCGGTGTAGCCCCCCGGCACGGCCTGGCGCACCAGCTGCCACACTTGTGCGGCTGGCTGCTGCCGCTCGGCGGGCAGCGCCGCAATAAAATCGTCAAAGGCCATTCCGTTCGTCGTGCTCATGAGTAAGTGCCGGTTAAGTAGTCAAGCAAAAGTAACCGTCATGCAGAGCGCAGCGAAGCAGCTCGCTCACATCGTTTAACGATTGATTTACTACCACAAGCGAGATGCTTCGCTGCGCTCTGCATGACATTCTGTTATTCGTTTACTTTTGCACGAGTACTTAAGTTGGGCCGCAAATTACTGGCCGGGAGCCTACTGCGGCTTCCCTCCCGCCACTTCCTTCAGCGCGGCCACCATCATCGGCCACGAAAACTGCTTCTTCTGCTCCCGCACCCCGGCCGCGAAAGCCGCTTCCCGCTGCTGCGCATAAAAATCCACCACCGCATCGGCAATGGCCGCCGGCGTGGGCGGCACCACGTAGCCCACCACGCCGTCCGGAATCAGCTCGGCCAGCCCGCCCACGTCCGTCACCAGCATGGGCCGCTCGAAATGATACGCTATTTGCGACACCCCGCTTTGCGTTGCATTCTTATAAGGCTGCACCACCAAATCGGCCGCGCAGAAATAATTAACCACCTGCTCATTGGGAATAAAATCGGTGGCCCGAATTATTCGGTCTTCTAATTTATAGCGCTTAATTAATTCCTCATACGGCGCGGCTTCTTCATAAAATTCACCCGCGATAATTAATTTAACGGGCAATGCCGCAATGCGCGTATCCGCCATTGCCTCCAGCATAATATCCAGCCCCTTATACGCCCGGATAAACCCAAAAAACAGCAGATACCCCGTGGTTTCCGGCAGTTTCAGCGCCGCTAATGCTTCGCCTTTTGGCTTTATCGGCCCGAAATTATCGTACAGCGGATGCGGCCGGTACAGCGCCGGCTTCGTGCCAAAACCCAGCCCCCGCAAATCCTGCAACACGCTCCGGCTCATGGTCACAAACCCATCGCAGGCACTCAGAAAATAGCGCGTAAACGGCCCATCGCCCGGCCGCTTCTCGTGCGGAATTACATTGTCCGTAATCGCCACCACGCGGGTGTGCCCATTGCCGCGCACCAGCCGCGCCACCGTGCCCAGCGCCGGCCCCATAAACGGCAGCCAAAACCGAAAAACCACCAAATCCGGCCGCTCCGCCCGCAATTTCCGCCCCACCGCCAGCCACGACCACGGATTCACCGAGTTCAAGCTGACCTCAATAGCCAAATCGGCCGGCCCCGCCTCGGTGCTGAACTGCGTTTGCCCCGGAAACAAAAAGCCCGGGTATTGCAGCGAAAACGTCACGATGCGCACCGCATCCCCCGCCTCCTGAAATGCCCGCGCCAGCCGCTCATTATACGTCGCCAAACCGCCCCGCAACGGATACGCCGGCCCAATTATCACAACCTTCATTCTTTTCCAGTTAACATGTATCCATAAACATTTAACAGCCGCTCTAGCAGTCTAAACGACTGTCAAATGTTCATGGATACATGTTAAATAAATCTAATTAAGCGTTTCCCGCACGAGGTAATCATTGCGTCGGGGCCCGTTCAGCTGCACCATTTCCGCCAGAAAGCCCGCCAAAAATAATTGCACCCCCACAATTACCGCCACCAGCGCCATAAAGAACAGCGGCTGGTCGGTCACATTGCGCGCCCGTAGATTCTGGAGCGACAAATACACTTTCTCGCCCGTCAGCCACAGCGTTATCAGTATCCCCACCAGGAACGAAAGGCTCCCCAGCGTCCCGAAGAAGTGCATCGGCCGCCGCCGGAACCGGCTCACAAACGTGATGCTGGCCAAATCCAGGAACCCGTAAACAAACCGCTCCAGCCCAAACTTCGTCACGCCGTATTTGCGCTCCTGGTGCTGCACCACTTTCTCCCCAATCTTCCGAAATCCGTTCCATTTCGCAATCACCGGAATGTAGCGGTGCATTTCGCCGTACACCTCAATGCTTTTCACCACGCGCTGGTCATACGACTTCAGCCCGCAGTTAAAATCGTGCAGCTGAATACCCGAAATCACACGCGTCGCGCCATTAAACAACTTGGTCGGAACGGTTTTCGACAACGGGTCAAACCGCTTTTGTTTCCAGCCGCTCACGAGGTCGAATTTGTCCTCCACAATCATGCGGTACAGTTCCGGCAGTTCCTCCGGCGAGTCCTGCAAGTCGGCATCCATGGTGCACACCACGCGGCCCCGCGCCGCCTCAAACCCCACATTCAGCGCCGCCGATTTGCCGTAGTTCCGGTTGAAACGAATGCCGCGCAACGTAGCATCCTCTGCTCCCAGGGTTTCAATCACGCTCCACGAATCATCCGTCGAGCCGTCATCAATCAGGATTACCTCGTAGGAAAGCCCGTGCGCCTCCAGTACCCGCGCAATCCAGCGCGTCAGTTCCGGCAGCGACTCTGCTTCATTCAGCAGCGGAATAACGATGGAAATTTCCACCGGGAAAATAGCAGGTGACTTATTCAAACTCAGGTTTGGGATTTTTAGTAATTGCCGAAACTACCAACGCGATTAAAAAGCCGAACAATAATGAAACAACTATACCTATTAAAATTCCCCAGCCTCCGGAACTATACTTTTGCATCGCGCCCAGAAATTGGTCAATTTGTTCGTCGGTCATCCCTCCCTTTTCTTCCATTTTGGCACGAGCAGCGTCCATGGCGCGGCTCATGTATTCAGGGTCGACAAATTTTACGTAGATGAAATTGAACGCGGTAGAAATAACACCGGAAACAAGGCTCAGTAATGTCCCAATGCCTAAGCCTTCGGAGTAATTCATGAATCCATTGTTGGCCTGCATGTATGTTTTGTGCGCCATCACCATTCCGCCAATCAAAATACCCAACCCTAACCAACGTATTGGAGACTGGTCAGTATGCGTCACGAAAAGGATAAATGTAAAGATGATGTTCACCAAGCCAGTCAGCAAGCCAAAGCGCAAGCTCACTGCTGTAGTTGTAACCGGAGTAGCATTTGTTTCCATGGCGTTTGAATGGGTGAATTGAACCGAAAGGTAAACCGAATTATTCCCGAAAAAATATCCCGCCCGGCAGCCCCAGCACCAATCCAAACAGCACCACCACCGTGAAATTGCTCTTGACCAAATCCATCACCGTCAGGTGAGAAACGTTTTGCAGCTGCTGCTGTATTTCCTGCTCGCTCCGCTTCACTTTAGGATTCTCCCGCACTTGCGCCCGCACAATCTCCGCCACTTCGGCCCGGTTCCGGGCTAGCGCCGGCTCACCTGCCCCATAAGCCAGTCCCAGCACGCCGCCCGCCGAAATCACCGCCGCAAGGAGTACTGTGAGCATTCCCACACCCAACGACCGGCCCAAGCCGGGCTTTAGGGGAGCTAGCTGCCGTCGCAGCAGCCACTCACTCGCCACTGCGGCCAATGGCACCAGCAGTTGGGCCAATATCTGCTTCGGGCCAAAGCCGTTGCTGCCAGTCACCTGCAGCGCCACCATCCACAGCACGCACGCCAGCCCCGCTCCCGCTCCAAACTGCAGCCCCAGCCGCTTCACCAGTCCTGCCGCTGAATCGGTTTCGGGCACCTGTGGTTCAATTGAGGAAACAGCCATAAACAACGCGTCAATTAAAGCTGCAAGTTACGTCTTTGGCAACATCAACCGGACGCAATAGTCTACAATGGATGCCTCAGGCGGTTACTGCCACCTTATTCACCACGGCGCGCCGGGCACCAAAACGAACTAACAGCACTTCGGCCAGCAGCGCCAGCAGCGCTAGCGCCAGGAAGTACCGCCACAGCGGCCGGGCCGTCTGTTCAGCCCGAAATTTCGCCAGACTGGCGCCATCATCCCCGCCATCCACTACCCGAATGTTGGGCCGGTCCGGGCCAATCATCCGCCGCAAGTCGTCCGCCGAATATGCCGCCAGTTCCGACTCCCGTTTGTCCTGGTTAAAGGCTACTGTAGTCAGCACTTTGCCACGCCGCTGCACTTGGTAAAACCCTGGCGTATCCATACCAGCTGGGACATCCAGATGCACCTGCTGCCCCACTACCCGCTGCACCGGAATCAAGGTCAGACTATCCTTTACAAACCGAAATCCTGCTTCATCGGCCCGGTCAGTCGGATTTATTGCCGCATCCGCCCCAGTTGGCAGTTGCAGCAACACGGCCCCCTGTGCGAGGCGATAAGCGGGTAGTTGCTCATTGCGGTAGCTCAGCATTGCCATGCGGTACATCACCGGCACAAACAACGCATGCGATACAAAATCAGAATACTCTTTTGCAAAAGGCGCTGAAAATACATAAACCCGCCCCGCCCCACTGGCAAAGTCCGCTAAATAGCTTTCCCCATCCCGCAACCGCAAAATATCGGTCCCGGTCCGTGACCACCGCAACACCGGGGCCACTCGTGGCATTGTTACGACCCGCTTCTGTGCCCCAAATACGTCCCGAAAGAAAGGCTCCCGCACACTTGGCATTGCTACCTCGCGCAGTTCCGGCACTGCCGTCTTCGCTTCCCATTGCACCGCTCCCAACCCCAAATCCCTGAAAAGTTGCTGATAAGAGACATGCCCAGCTTCTTGCGCCACAGGTACCACTACCACACTGCCCCCTCGCTTCACCACCGCGCGCAAGCCATCCCGCAATCCGGCATCAACTTCACCTACTTCATGTAGCAGCACCAGGTTTGCTTGCCGCATAGCTCCATAATCCACGTTTCGGGGCTTGGCGAATGAATAAACAAATAACGGTTCATTTCCATAAAGCTGCCGCGCCACGGGTTCCGCTCCAATTTCCAGTATCCGAATAGCTGCCGCTGGCTGCAATGTAAAATAATACGTGTTATCAAAAGTCACTGGCACATCTTCCGTCACCACCCTTCCTAACGCCATCGCATCATCGTTTATCTGTACCTGCACTACCGAGGCCACCGTTTGTTCCGGCCCCACAGTAATCCGAAAGGCCGCAACCTGCTTTGCACCTAAAAATATCTTAACCGGACAGTCATTAGCAACCAAATTGCCCCCATTCCGCAAACGTACGTGCAACCCCACATTTGTACGTACTCGAACAAAAGCATCGTCAAGCCACACACTATCAACATAAACATTACTCGTACGCTGGCCCGCAAGTGGGACTAGCACCACTTGCCGGTTTGTTCCCAGATTATTTAAAAGCAACCCAGTGAATGTATCCTTTTGAAAGTCTGAAAACAGATACAATAAATTCTTTTCCCCACTCTCGTTTTTATTAATTGCGCCCACTTTAGCAAAAGGACTAAGAGTAGAAAGCTTCAATCCGTCCAGTTTACTTTGATAGCTAGGCTGGGACATTGCAATCCCACCGCTGTTCAATAGCTTAATTCTAGTACCTGCCACCGTCGATTGGCCTAACTTTCTCGCTTGCATTACGGCCATTCCAAATAATTCCTGCACTGCGCCCTGTTGTTGCATGCTAAGGGAATTATCTACTAATACGTCAAGACTCGTTGTGCTAAACCCACCAATATTCCTTCCAACAATAAAAAAAGGCTGACAGAAAACGAATACCAAGGACACAACCGCTAATGCTCGTGCCATTAAAATAAGCAATTGCTGCACCTTTCGGTGACGCACCGTGACCAACTCCACTTGTTTTATAAACGAAGTGTTGGTAAACAAAACACGTTGCGGCCGGCGTAACTGCAACAGATGAATTACAATAGGAATGGCAACCGCCAACAGCCCAACCAAGAACCACGGATACATCAATTGCATACAGGAATTTTATTAATTAGTCGACAAAACCTCTGCAAAACAACTACCACAAAGAGCAAGTAAGAAAACAGAAGTTGCTCCAGAGTGTGTCAATCCATACTCTATCACAATAATCAGTAATAACACACTGCAGGGGTAGAAAAGCAAAACGCCTGCCGCTGGGAAAAGCGGCAGGCGTTACAAAAAAAGGTTGGCGGCGACCGACTCTCCCACCGGTGAAGGCAGTACCATAGGCGCACCGGGGCTTAACGGCTCTGTTCGGAATGGGAAGAGGTGAACACCCGGGCTAAAGCCACCATTGCTGGCGGGGGTTGCGGCGTTCTGATGCCCTGCTCGCGCAGGA
>NZ_JAGEMO020000159.1 GCF_017921975.2 Hymenobacter terricola | reverse complement strand
CGGCCTCCACGAACAAGCGCGTGTCCTTGGCCGTCACGCCGCAGGCATTCGCTTGGCCCGGCAAGAGTGGCGAAAGGCGTTGCCAGTGCGGGTCGGTCAGGAATGTGCGGTCTTTTTGCATCTTCAAAGCTCCCTTAATTGTTCACACGTCCTAGTATTCGCCACCACCTAGCCTTCTCACTTCATGAGCCCAGTTACTCAAGTCCCTGCGGAGCGCCCGCCCGTAGCCCTGGCGCCCACGCAGCCCATCACCTTGCACATCAACGGGCAGGACCATTTCCTCACCATCGCGCCCTGGACGACGCTCCTCGATGCCCTGCGCGAGTACCTCGCCCTCACCGGCACCAAGCAAGGCTGCGACCACGGCCAGTGCGGCGCCTGCACGGTGCTGGTGGACGGCAAGCGCATCAACTCCTGCCTCTCGCTGGCGGTGATGCAGGAAGGGGCTGATATCCAGACCATCGAGGGCTTGGGCACCGAAGAAAACCTGCACCCCTTGCAGCAGGCCTTCATCGACCACGACGCGTTCCAGTGCGGCTACTGCACGCCGGGCCAAATTTGCTCAGCGCAGGGCCTTATCAATGAGGGCAAGGCCAAAACGGAGGACGAAGTCCGCGAGCTGATGAGCGGCAACATTTGCCGTTGCGGGGCCTACAGCAACATCCTGACCGCCATAATGGAGGTGCTAGGGAATAAAGAAGATGGAGCCGAAGTAAGCAATGCGCCGATGCCGAAGCAGGAATGGTCGGCTGGCGCGGCGCGGGCCGAGATGGGACCAGTGGAGCCAGCCAAATAATTCCACATCCTTAATTACCAAGAGATGAACAGCTTCACCTTTACCCAAGCCCCAGCCGTGGATGCGGCCGTGCAGGAAAGCGTCGCGCACGACGGCGCGGCCTACATCGGCGGCGGCACCAACCTGATTGACCTGATGAAGGAAAATGTGGCCCGGCCCACGCACCTCATCGGCCTCAAAAAGCTCGGCCTCGACGCCATTGAAACGTTGCCCGACGGCGGCCTGCGCCTCGGCGCATTGGCCACCAACGCCGATACGGCCTGGCACCCCGAGGTAGAGAAGCGCTACCCGCTGCTCAGCCAGGCCATTTTGGCGGGGGCCAGCCCGCAGCTGCGCAACATGGCCACCGACGGCGGCAACCTCATGCAGCGCACCCGCTGCTACTATTTCTACGACCTGGCCACGCCCTGCAACAAGCGCGAGCCGGGCTCGGGCTGCTCGGCCATCGGCGGCTACAACCGCATTCACGCCATTCTGGGCACCAGCGAACAGTGCATCGCCACCCACCCTTCCGATATGTGCGTGGCCCTGGCCGCGCTGGAAGCCACGGTGCGCGTGAGCGGCCCCCACGGCGAGCGCACCATTCCCTTCGAGGACTTCCACCGCCTGCCCGGTACCACGCCGCACCTGGACAACACCCTGATGCCCGGCGAGTTAATTACGGGCCTCGACTTGCCGGCCCAGGGCTTCGAAAAGCACTTCAGCTACCTCAAGCTGCGCGACCGCACCAGCTACGCTTTCGCGCTGGTATCGGTGGCGGCGGCGCTGGAGCTGGACGGCAACACCATCACCGCCGCCCGCCTCGCGCTGGGCGGCGTGGCCCACAAGCCCTGGCGCGACCAGGCGGCCGAAGCCTTGCTCGTCGGCCAGCCGGCCACGGTTGATACTTTCCGCCGCGCCGCAGCCAAAGTAGTGGAGGGCGCCCAGGGCTACGGCTCCAATGATTTCAAGATTGAGCTGGCCCGGCGCGCCATTGTGCGGGCCCTCAAGCAAGCCGCTGAAATGAATCAGGAACTTGATTCCAACGCCTTTTTAAACTCCAATCCATGAGCCAGACCATTGCGACTCCGCCCAGCATTCACCTGGATACGGACTACATCGGCAAGCCCACCAGCCGCGTGGACGGCCCGGCCAAGGTGGCCGGTACCGCCAAGTACGCCGCCGAGTTCAACGTGCCCAACCTGCTCTACGGCTACGTGGTGAGCAGCCCGATTGCCAAAGGCAAAATCACGAGAATTGACGCCGCGCCGGTGTTGGCATTGCCGGGCGTGCGCCAGGTTTTTTCCCACGAGAACGTGCCCCACCTGGCCTTTCTCGACCGCAGCTACAAGGACGACGTGGCCCCCGGCGGCTCGCCCTTCCGCCCGCTGCACGATGCCGAAATAAAGTTCAGCCAGCAGCCGGTGGCGCTGGTGGTGGCCGACACGTTTGAGTTGGCCCGCTACGCCGCTTCCATCCTGCACATTGAGTACGAGGAAGCGGCCCACGAAACCGAGCTGGCCCGGCACATCGACGATGCCTACGAGCCTGGCCGGGGCAAAACCGGCTACAAGCCCCCCAAGTCCCGTGGTAATTTCGGGCGCGGCTGGGAGCAGGGCGTGGCCCACATGGAGGCCCGGTACTCGCACCACGCCCAGCACCACAACCCCATGGAAAACTTCGCCACCACAGTAGAGTGGCTCGGGGATAAGAAACTGAAAATCTACGACAAAACGCAGGGCGCTTTCAACAGCCAGCAGTACCTCACCAAGATTTTCGGGCTCAGCAAGGACCAGGCGCGGGTGATTTCGAAGTACACCGGTGGCGGGTTTGGCTCGGGGCTGCGGCCGCAATACCAGCTGTTTCTGGCCGTGATGGCGGCGCTGGAGCTGGAGCGCTCGGTGCGCGTGTCGCTCACCCGCCAGCAGATGTTCAGCTTCGGCCACCGGCCCGAAACCTTGCAGCACGTGGCAATGGCCACGAACCCCGACGGTTCGCTCGCCGGCATCAATCACTTCGCGGTGGCCGAAACCTCGCAGTTTGAGGATTTCACCGAAAACGTGGTGGGCTGGTCGGGCATGCTCTACGACTGCAAAAACGTGAAGCTGGGCTACCGCCTGGCCAAGCTCGACGTGTTTACGCCGCTCGACATGCGCGCCCCCGGCGCCGCCTCGGGCTCCATCGCGCTGGAAATCGCGATGGACGAAATGGCCTACGCCGCCGGCCTCGACCCGCTGGAATTCCGCCTCCGCAACTATTCCGATTTTGACCAGGCCGAAAAACTGCCCTATTCCAGCAAAAACCTGCGCGCCTGCTACCACGAAGGCGCGGCCAAGTTCGGCTGGGAGCGGCGCAGCCCCGAGCCCGGCTCCATGCGCGACGACAACCTGCTGGTGGGCTGGGGCATGGGCGGCGGTATCTGGGACGCCTCCAAACAGCCCGCCCAGGTACTTGCCAGCCTCGACGCCGACGGCCACCTTACCGTGAGCAGCGGCACCAACGAAATCGGCACCGGCACCTACACCATCATGACGCAGATTGCGGCCGAAAGCATGGGCCTGCCGCTCGAAGCCGTCACCTTCATCCTCGGCGATACCACCCTGCCCGAGTCGCCCCTGCAAGGCGGCTCCTGGACGGCGGCCTCGGTGGGCACCGCTGTGCAGGAGGCCTGCACCGCGCTGGGCGAAGAACTGCTGAAACAGGCGAAAAAGATGGACCATCCGGCCTTCAAAGACGCCAAAATCGACGACGTGCAGTTTGCCAACGGTCAGTTGCGCCTGCGTTCCGACGCCACCCAGGCCGTGGTCCTGCGCGACCTCGTGCAGGCCAGCGGCGAACCGAAAATAGAAGCCAAAAACTCCAAGCTTCCCGGCCTAATTGGCATGGTTAAGCCCCCAAAATACTCCATGCACGCCCACAATGCGGTATTTGTGGAAGTGAAAGTAGACCCCGACCTGATGACGGTGCACGTCACCCGCGTAGTAAACGCCGTGGCCGCCGGCCGCATCATCAACCCTAAAACGGCCCGCAGCCAGGTCCTCGGCTCCGTGGTCTGGGGCATCAGCTCGGCCTTGATGGAGGAATCGGTGATGGACCACCGCTTCGGCCGCTTCATGAACCACAGCCTGGCCGAATACCACGTCCCGGTAAATGCCGACATCCACGACATCGACGTGATTTTTGTGCACGAAGAGGACGCCGCAGTGAACCCCCTCGGCATCAAAGGTCTCGGCGAAGTGGGCCTGCTCGGCGTGGCCGCCGCCGTAGCCAACGCCATCTACCACGCCACCGGCAAGCGCGTGCGCGATTTGCCGATTACGATTGACAAACTACTGTAGAAACCGTGGCAGCTGGTGCCACCGAAGTGACATAGAAACGCCCCGCAGCTAGTTGGTTGCGGGGCGTTCTTGATAAGAAACAGAGGAGAGTAATGGACCCGCCTTGGCGAAATAACGGTATTTGAAAATCGCCAGCCAGAATCGAAATCAAACTCATAAAGACAGGTTTGTTGTTCATTCAATTGCCCGACGTTATTTATTGGCTGAAGCTAATGCCGATTAACGAACAAAAGTTGAGAATACATTCGTCGCCCCGCCATATGTTCGTTGTTATGTTAATCCCTATGTCAACTTGTAAATAAATTCTTCTATCTCTGTCTGTCGGGCATTTGCAAAACCTTTGTTCGTGCCGATTTTTACAAAACCACACTTTTCTAAAACTTTCTGCGAACCTGAATTGTCAAACGCAACCCTTCCGAAAATAGGTCTTGCGTCTTCAATGGCCAGAAACTTTTTAAGTGCTGTGGTTGCAATTCCTTTTCCCCAGAAGGTTCTGTCTATCCAATACGTAATTTCACTTTCACCTTGCATTTCAAATTTCGCAATACTACCTGCGATAATTCCGTCAACCAAGATTGTCTGGTTGTTTATCGTCGGGTCATTTAGAATTTTGGTAAATTTTTCAAAATATGCTTCTTTGTCGGTAGGGTCTTTTGAAGTAAATGCAGCTAAGTAATTAGCCTCTTTGTCAAGTTGAAATTGAAATAAAAGCTCTAAGTCTGGTTTCTCGGTTTGCCTGAGCTTTAATTGGCCATTCTGCATAGTAACAATTATGTTATTTGAAACTTTGTAATGTCTGCTCCAATGACCGCCAACAGCTGGATTCCCGCTACTCGCAGGCCCCATTAAATAGCCGGCATTTCTTATTAGTACGCAAGTTAGTAGCGGATAGTATGCTGAACTGGTCCGCTCCCGCTACTGTATTTAAGTGCGAGTGGGCAGCCATATAACCACCCGCCGCAGCCGGGCGTATTCCCGAAAGGCTCGCCGAATCTACTAAAGAACCTGCTACCTCACGCATGACTGAACTGCAACGCCTGCTCCTCGCCTACGACCAGCACCGCGCCGAGGCCCGCCCCTGCGCCCTGGCCACGGTGGTCGAAGTGCTGGGCTCGGCCTACCGCCGCCCCGGCGCCCGCATGCTCGTCACCAACGACGGCCAGCTGACCGGGGCTATCAGCGGGGGCTGCCTAGAGGGGGATGCCCGCCAGCGGGCCCGTCAGGCTATTTTTCGGGGCCAGCCAGCGCTGGTAACCTATGACACCCACGACGAGGACGACCCGCGCCACGGCCTCGGGCCCGGCTGCCAGGGCGTGGTCCGAATTCTGCTGGAGCCACTGGATTTTGCCAATGTCGATAACCCGCTGGAACTGCTACGCGGTTTTGCCACCTACCCCGAGCCGGCGGTGCTGGCCACCGTTTTCAGCACCGATGCAGCGACAGGCCTGCGGGCCGGGGTAGGCCAACGCGTGCTGCTTACCGCAGCGGGGGTGGTGCGGGGCACGCCCGCCCTGGCGGCCCCTCTGGCCGAAGCGGCCCGCGCTACCCTGGCCCAGGGCATCTCGCAGGTACTGGATATTGACACCGATGCCGGCCCCGTGCGGGCTTTGCTGGAGCAGCTCACGCCGCCCTTGCGCCTCGTGGTGTACGGGGCTGGCAACGACGCGCAGCCCCTGGTGCGCCTGGCCGCGTCGTTGGGCTGGCACATTACCGTGGTGGATGGCCGGCCCAACCTGAGCACTGCCGCCCGCTTCCCCGAAGCGGCCGAGGTGCGCATCGTGCCCGTGCGCGAATTGGAAACGCAGCTGCCCGATGTCAGTGCGTACCACGTTTTGCTTAGCCACAACTACGCCTACGACTTTGCGGCGCTGCAAACGCTGCTCCCCTCCCCCGCGCCCTACATTGGCCTGCTCGGGCCCCGCGCCAAGGCCGGGCGGCTGTTGGAAGAGCTGGCATTATCCCCACACGAAACCGAGCAAGTGTTGCGCAGGCGCCTGCACAGCCCCATCGGCCTGAGCCTGGGTGGGGAAACCCCGGAAGAAATTGCCCTGGCAATTGTGGCCGAAATTCAGGCGGTGAAGAACGGGCAGCCGCCACAGCACCTGCGCGATACCTCGTCGGCCATTCATGCCGACTCGCCTAAAAAGGAAACCGGGCAGCCAAAAGCTACAGCTGAGCGGCTATAATTCCGGGGTTGCGGCCACTGGTTTTTGCTAACGCGCCGGCACCCGGTAGCTCAGCGCAAGCCGAAACGCCGGGCCTTTTTCGATGTGCGGATTCAGCGGCACCGGCGCTTTCCCCAAGCCGATGTAGTCGAGCGTGGCCGGCCATTGGTCGTCCCTGGTGTACACGTCGAGCCGGCGCGTCACGGCGTAGGCCGCAATGAGCCGCAACGCCCAGTGCGCGCTCAGGTAGGTTTCGGCAAACAGGCCGTAGTGCCCTTGCTGGTACTGGAAATACCGGTCCTGCTCCCGCAACCGGTAGGCGGTATTGATGCCAATCAGATTGAAGCCCGCATTGACGCGGGGCGTGACGGCATAGCTAACGGTGAAGGTGGTGGGCAAATCCCCAAAGGCCCGCCATCGCCGCCCTAGCTGCCAGTCCAGCCCCAGCAGCACCACGTATTGCGGGCCGTAGAATTGCTGCCGGTAACCCAGCGTGAGGCGGTACGCCAGGCGGACATTCACGCGGTAGGCTGCACGGGCCACCCCTCCCCAGGTAACGTCCGCGCCACGCACTTCGCGCAGGTCCGAGTTCAGGGCGGGCAGGGCCAGGGCCGTCAGCTCCAACTTATTCGATACGCGACGGCGGTAGCCCAGAATTGGCGAAAGGCCGTACACGTCGCTCACGTCGAACCCCGGCGGGTCGCCGCCAAAGTGCAGCGCCTCCAGGCTGGCCCCGGCCAGTAAACTCCGGGTGCTGTCGCCGAAAAGGCTTATGGGCACCACCGCATTCGCCCGCCATGCATCGGCCCGAAACGCGTGTTGCCCGCCATTATTCAATTGCAAAGGCAGCACCTCGTAGCTCGCCCCAAGGCCTTCCGCATAGCCTTGCGCGTGGCTTGCGATGGGCAGCAGGCCAGCCCCCAGCAGCATTATTACGCCATGAAGGGGTAGGGAGCGGAAACATGATTTCATGCAGGTTGGGAAGTAAGCCGCGCCAAAGAACGGAGGCATGAGTCAATAAAACCCGTTCTGCTT
>NZ_JAGEMO020000158.1 GCF_017921975.2 Hymenobacter terricola | reverse complement strand
TTTAAGTACTCGTGCAAAAGTAAACGAATAACAGAACGTCATGCAGAGCGCAGCGAAGCATCTCGCTTGTGGTAGTAAATCAATCGTTTATCGATGTGAGCGAGATGCTTCGCTGCGCTCTGCATGACGGTTACTTTTGCTTGACTACTTAGAGGGTCCTATGTTTGAGCTGCGGCTTAAACTTGGGTCTCGCTGCAACAGGAAGGAACAAGATGGATAAGAGGTGTTGGGCCAAACGAGCCCGTCTTACATGAGCATCCCCTTCCTGTTCTACGGCCACTTTGGACAGTTCCGCTAGGCCTTCAGAGCCTGTATTAGGAT
>NZ_JAGEMO020000157.1 GCF_017921975.2 Hymenobacter terricola | reverse complement strand
GGCTCTGCCCGTCTTCGTTCAGGGGCAGGCGGCGGATGCCGTGGCGTTGAAAACAGCGGTGTAGCGCCGGACGCGATAAGCGCGGAATCGTGGCCTGCCGCGCCTGCAGGCAGTCATCGAGCGCCAGCAAGGTATGCCGACGAAAGGCCAGGGCGATGGCTTGCTGCTCGGGCGTAAGCACCGTCGAAGCCGGCGCAGGCCCCATGCGCGCATCGGCTGTGGTCGGACGCTTGCGCCACTTGGCCGCCGTTTTCGGGTGGATGCTGTAACGGGTGGCTAAGCCTTGTCGGCTTTCCGGGCGGTGTTGGATAGCGCGCCGTACTGCCGCTGTTGTGCGGGCGCGGCCGTGGAGTACTGGTCCCATAGGTTCGTGCGAAATTCCAGCCCGGAAACTACACCATCACTCTTTGGGACTATACAGCTCTGGCGCTCCCTCAAATGGGAATGCGTTTACCTCAACCCGGCCACCGACGGCCAGCACCTCTACCAGCAGCTGCAGGCCTACTTCGACTGCTACAATCACCACCGCCCCCACCAGGCCCTGAAGGGCCAAACCCCTGCCCAAGTCTTCGCTCAAATCCCTGCCTTCAACCCCTCATCTATTTGCTTAACAAACCCCGCCTAAACTGTCCAGTTTTCGGGGAGTAGTACAGTCATAGGCCGCCTGTTTGCGCTTCCGCTTGGAGCTGATGGGCCGTGGGTCCTGGGCCAGCAAGTACAAGGCCGTTTTGCGCAGGATATTGGCGTTTAGAGCCGCATGGCCCGTTCGTAAGCGCGACTGGTCTTCGTGAAAGGTGAGGTTGAGTTGCCAGTGCAACTGGTTTTCCACGGCCCAGTGCCCGCGGATGAGCCGGGCGTAAACCGCCGGGCCTGGACTGGCTAATTAGCTGATATAGAAGCATTAGACATGGGTGATACCCTTGCTCGTGTGGCGTTCGGTTTCCACCAGTACGAGCGTACGCAGGCCCGGCCAGTCGGCGCAGGCCTCGAGCAAGGCCAGGTCCTGGCAAATGCGCACGGTGCGCCTCACACCCCGGCCGTGGCCCTTCTCCAGGCTGCGCCAGGCCGGCAGGTAAGCGGCACGGGCCCGCAGGTGCTCGCTGGCCTGCTCGTAGAGGGTTTTGGCGTTCTTTTTCAAAGCAATGACGTAGTCCGCCCCGTTGGCTACGACTTGCCCGACGATGCCTGACTGGCAGGCGATGGCGTCGAGGGTGACCTCACTGCCGGCCACGTCGAGGGTGGTAAGCAGGGCGGGAATCGCCGTTTTTTCGTTCGTTTTGGTCCCAATCTGGGCCTGCCCAAAGCTCAGGTGGGCATCGGCCACCCACACGCTGAGCGTGCGCACCAGGGCATGGCGCCGGCCGGTGGGGGGGGTGGCGCGGTGTTCCTTGCCATCGACGCACAGCTGCCGCCCGGCCAGCGACCCGGCGCAGGCGCACAGGGCCTGCTACAACTCTTTTGTATTCAACCGCTTAAGCAGCCGCTCCAAGGTCTCTTCGGACGGAATGCTGTGGGCAAACGCCAAGCCCAGCTCCGCCCGCAAAAAGTCGAGTCGGGCATGGCCGTAATCGCAAATTTCCAGCAAATCATCGCAGCCGGCCAACGTGCCGCACAGCAGCAGGGCCAGGATATCAGCGAGTTGCTGCAAGCACCGGCCCTGTACACGCGGGGCCGTCAAGTGGGCAAAGGAAGTGGAAAAGTCCATGCCCGAAGCTAGTCAGCTACTGGCTTACTTTTGATGCGGAAGCTCTGCATACCAATGCTAACTAAGTATTTGATTATCTGCAATGTATTGAGTTGCGCATGACGGGTCGCCAGGAGCTGCCAACTGCCTGATTTGCACGTGATTTTCAGGCTCATGGCTCTGATTTTTTCGGTGAAAAAAGGCGATGGCGGCGGCGCACATGACGAGCGGCTTCGTGCGGCGCGTGTTTCTAAACAGGTCGCTAAACCATCTCTGCCAGCCACGAATAAGCCTTTGCCAAAAGCCACGGTCCGCCTGCCAACGCGGGTAGGCTGGCTGACAGACCGTGGCTTTTGTCCTCTGTTAGCTCGTCACCGGAGCGACTAGCCGAGCTTTTCCACCAGGTCGCTTTGAAAGATGTTGATGAAATTGCCATCCATGTCCCGTATCATCGTCGAGAAGTTGCCATTGCCTGAGAGGTCCACTTCTTTCCAGGCAAAGGTTACGCCTTTTTCTTCTAGCTCGAGGGTGGCACTGTGTAGGTCGTTTACCTGCAAGACCAGCGATTTATTGCCGTGTGGCAATAGGTGATTCGGAGCATCGGCAAACAATTCGTCAATTCTGAAACCATCGCTAACCTGCAACATTTCCAGCCGCACGTCGGCTTTTTGGATGAAGGCCAGCGTCGCGCCGATGGCCGGGAAAGTCGTTCGGTTCACTACCTTAAAGCCCAGGATGTCTCCGTACCACTGAATGGCATTTTCCAGGTTGGAAACGGTAAAAGCCAGATTGTGCAGCTTGAGGCTCTGCAGGCCGTTCTCGGAATTAGTACTCATGCTATTAATTGGTAAGGGTAAAATAAAAATTGGATTAGGTTGCATCGTCCTGAATCAAGCCGGACCACTTGAGTTTATGTGATTCGTCAGCAGTCACTTTCGATGCCTTACTGGCAGCCAGGGATGGTTTGAAGTGCGCTGCTCGAGTTGAGCCAGCCGAATTGGGGCTGTCGCGGGGGCGACGAAAGGGCCAAGGGGCTGATTGGACTGACCAAGCCTTGCTTTTTGCCTGAGTGACCAGGTGCCGGTCGTCGAATATTCTGTTCGAAATTTCCAGCAGCAGGCTGGCCGTCATTCGTTCCGGCCTCGGCCTGCAGCTCATCCCCGGCTTGTCGCGCCAAGGCAGCGGTTCGGCAAATTGTGCACTCCCACCCAGGCCGCCTACTAACCGCAGCCCGCTTCCAGCAATTACTGGCAAAAGGCAGTACCAGGCGGGTGCTGCCGCGGTCACGCTCAGCCCCTGATTAGTAAATAACCTCCGCTTCGAAATGCCCTGGGGTTTGATTGAACAGGTGCCAGAACTGCTCGGCTATTGCCGGGGCGCTGTATTTGGGGTCGTCGTCTTTGACTACTCCGTTAACAGTCAGCGTGGTGACCTGTACATTGGTGCCCTGCACGCTTAGGGCCGCGCCTATCACCAGATTACGCAAAGCCGCTTTGCCCATGCTCAACCCAACCAGGACCGGGGAAGGGGCCATGCTCAGCCCGCCGCCGGTGAAGAAGAGCCGGCCCTTATTCTGCTGTTTATACGCGGGCAAATACGTTTTTAGCACGGTAAAGGCCCCGCCGACATTCACGGCCAGCTGCTGCTGAATGCTTTCCCAGGATTCGGCCTCCAAGGGCTTGGGGGCTGCCCGGGCCAAAGCAGTGTATAAAACCGCATCGGCGTCGCCCAACTCCCGGGTAAGCTTTGCCAGCGCGGCCACCAACGAAGCTTCGTTAGCCGCGTCCCCCACGGCGTAGGCGGCCGTGATGCCCGCCTTTGCCAACGCGGCTACTTCGCCCTGCAGCTTTTCTTCATTGCGGGCAATGAGCCCCACGGCATAGCCCTTGCTTCCAAACAGCATAGCCACGCTGTGGCTGATGCCCGGGCCCGCTCCTACGATGGTAATCTGCATGGGTTTTCAGTTTAGTCGGTGAATAACGGCTGGAGGCGTTTGCGCCCCTTGGATACGCTCGCGCTACCTATTCTATCAAGTACATTGACCTAAAAAACGACTTTGATGGGCTTGCTTTTTCCTTCCGGTTTGCCAACGCGGCTTCAATCAGGCCGAATAATGGGTCAGCCACTTGGCCTTGATGGCGGCGCGGGCATCAATAAACTCTTTGTCCGTACCCTCCGCAACGGCATCAAGCGGGTAGCGTAGCGGACGGGTGCCATCGGCCATATTCACCAAATCCAGCACCCCATCGGCAATGACCTGCGGGTTCATGTCGTAGGCGACCATCTTGCCAGACAGCACGGCCACCTGCGCGTTAAACTTCTCCGACGCCGCGTCGCCGTAGGCGTCCAAGATATCCGCCTTGTCGGCGTTGACGCCGGGTTTCCCACCCGTATTCATTTCCGTGGGGTACACGCCGGGCTGGATGCTCACGTTCTCAATGTGGTAGTCGCGCAGCTCCTCCTGCATGCCTTCGGTGATGCTTTCGACTGCAAACTTGGTGGACAGGTAGGGAATCATGAACGGCAGCGTGTGCCCGCTGGCCCCCGAGGTGATGTTGATAATCAGGCCTTTTTTGGCCTGGCGCATGGCCGGCAGCACCGCCTGGTAGGTGCGGAGTACGCCGTAGAAGTTCACCTCGAACAACTCGCGCACCCGGTCCAGCGAGTAGGCTTCCAGTAAGCCGTAGCCGGTCACGGCGGCGTTGTTGACCAGCACGTCGATGCGCCCGTGCCGGGCCAGGGTTTGCGCCACGGCCTGCTGCACCGACTCGTCGCGGGTGACGTCCAGCTCGATGACCTCGACGTTGGGCAGGGCGGCCAGCTCCTGCGCAATGGCGGTATTTTTGCCGGTGCTGCCGCGCATGCTGGCAACGACGGTGTGGCCGGCCGCGGCCAGGGTAGTGGTCATCAGCTTGCCGAAGCCCGTGCTTGTGCCGGTGATTAAGATGATTTTAGACATGGCATGTAAGCGGTTAAAAAGTGAAATTAAAAGAGTTGTTAGGCCCAGAAAAGCAGGGCGTTCCGGCAGTATAAAGGGAGGCCAAGCCCGCTACCACTTCCATTGACAGGTATCAAAAAAGCTGCTTGATAACTATCAATAATGCCTGTTCATTTCGTTGATGGTCAAGTTGCTAAATACAACAAGGCGTTTGACAATAAAGCAACACACCCCGGGGCTGCGACTAGTGCTTGTGCGATGACCGCAGCATGGCGAAACGCTTCGTTGGCTGGCTGAAGTAGGCCAGGGATTAGCCACCTGGCATGACGAAACCGCTGCTTTGGTCGTAGCCACTTCTCAGACACTCGCGGCGCTCGATTGGCGCTGTCAACTGTCCACCCGCTATCGAATGTTAGCGCTTTCGTTGTTGGCTTTCTTAGTTGGTAAGAAGTAGGTTGAGGAGCGCCAGCGGGTGTCCGGCCTGTTGCATCTTACCGCCCTCCGCCAGGCTGCCCAGGTCAACAGGGGCGAAGCCAAACGCTGCAATCAGGCTCTTGACCGTGTTTTTGGCCCCGGCGTCATCGCCGCTCATGAACACGACCCGCTTACCCGCCGGTTGCCGCGGCTCGTCGCCAATCCAGGCGGAGAGCAGGCTGTTGAAGGCCTTGACCACCCGGGCACCGGGCACCAGCGCCGCCACTACCTCGCTGGAGGTCTTGTTGCCCAGCTCGGCGTAGGTGCCATCGGGTGAGATGGGGTTGTTCGTGTCCACGACGATGCGGCCCTGCCAGTCCGGCAGCCCGTGCAGCGCTTCTTCGAGGTGAGGCCAGCGCACGGCCAGAAACACGACATCGGCGGCCGCCGCCGCTGCTACCGTGCCGGCGGAAGCCAACGGCCCCAGCTCGCGCACGTAGCTGGCCAGTGAATCAGGCCCGCGCTTGTTGCTGACCACGACCTGGTAGCCCGCCCGGACGCTCTTTTCGGCCAGCGCCCGGCCAATCAGGCCCACGCCAATAAATCCTATGGTCATGATTGTTAACGCCTTATGTGAAACGAATGAAACTGGCTTTTGGTGGTAGTGTAGCCACCCTGTGCGCGGTGGGCCACCTCCTTATGTTGAGGCCGGCAACGGGTTCAGGGCCGGGTAGTCGATGTAGCCTTCGTCATCGCCGACAAAAAAGGTCGCGGGGTCGGCTTGCGCGAGCGGGCGGTGATGGGCAATGCGCTCGACCAGGTCGGGGTTGGCGATGTAGGGGACGCCAAAGGAAACCAGGTCCGCCAAGCCGCTGCGGAGCAGGGCGTTGGCTTTGTCCTGCGACAACCCCCCGTTGGCCATCAGCAAGCCGTTGTAGAGCGGGCGGAAGGTTTCGAAAACCCGGCGCTGCGCATACGCTTCCTCTGCCAAATCAGGCTCGCGCCGGTCCATCAGGTGCAGGAACGCCAGGTGATAAGCATTGAGTTTTTCTACCACGTACCGATAGGTGGGCAGCGTGGGCTCCGGGGCGGTCGTGCTGCCGGAGTAGTTGAGGAAGGGGTTGAGCCGCAGGCTTACCCGCTGGCTCCCCCACACTTCAATGAGGGCGTCCAGTATTTCAAACAGGAAACGGGCTTTATTGGCCGTACTGCCCCCGTACGCATCGGTGCGCTGGTTAAGCGTATCGCTCAGAAATTGGGCAATCAGGGAAGGGTGCTGGGCGTGCAGCTCCACGCCGTCGAAGCCGGCGGTTTTGGCGTTTTGGGCGGCCGTGCGGTAGTCCCGCACGATTGCACGGATTTCGGCCGGAGTCAGCTCACGCGGAACCACCGTGGGCTGCGGGCCGGAAGGCAGAAAAGCGGTAAAGTTTGGGTTCACCGCCGAAGGCGCCACGGGCACGTCGCCATCCAGAAACTCAGGGTGCGAGAGGGAGCCGGCATGGCCCAGCTGCAGGAATATGTGGCCGCCCTGCCCGTGCACGGCGTTGGTCACCAGCTGCCATCCTTCGATTTGCTCCTGCGTAAAAATGCCCGGCACGTAGGCATAGCCAATGGCCTGCCGGCTAATCCAGGTGCCTTCCGTCAGAATCAACCCGGCCGTTGCCCTTTGTTCATAATACAGGGCTTGTACGGGAGTCGGCGCGATGGCGGCATTCTTCACGCGACCCCGGGTCATGGAGGCCATGGCAATCCGGTTGGTCAAGGGTAAATCCCCGATTTGAATGGGCTCCAATAAGGGCTGCTTGTCTGGCTGTCTTTTCATCTGGTTGGCGAATTCAGAAAACCGCGTATATTTACTTGCGAAATGCAAGTCAAAGGTAAAGTATTTTGCTTTCAATTTGCAAGTGAATCAGATGATTTTTTTTAAAATGAAGCAGTTAAAGCAGCGCTCGGCTTGCCCGGTTAGTTCGTCGTTGGACATCCTGGGCGATAAATGGATGCTTCTCCTTCTCCGGGACATGCTCTTTGCCGACAAGTCGACCTACGGGGAGTTTCTGCAGTCGGCAGAAAAAATTGCCACCAACATCCTGGCTGACCGCCTCGCCCTGCTGGAGTCCCAGGAGCTGGTGTCCAAAGAAATAGCCGCCGATAAAAAATCAAAATTCACCTATCGGTTAACCGAAAAAGGAATCGACCTCCTGCCGGTCGTTGTGGAGCTGATGCTCTGGGGTACCCGCTACTGCCCTACCATTGCAGAGCCTGCCCTGCTCGCTGCTTTGATAGCCGATAAAGACGGAACCACTGCGCACTACCGGCGGCTCGCCCGGGAAAAGATGCGTGCCGGCTGAGTTGACATTGCCGTCCGCTACCGGGTTTTGCTGTGCACGTACCCACGCATAACCAGGGGGCTGGTAAGCGCTGGTTACACGCCAACGGACGCATTCTGCGCCGGTTTGGCCGCCAGCAGCTGGGCCTCCCACAGCAGGCTGGTGCCCACATTCCCCCCGTGCGCAATCAGGTTTTCGCCCAGGGCCGGCGTGGTGGCCGTCCGGGCCCAGTCGCGCTGCAGCTCCCCCGAAAAAACCATCCACGTAATGGGCGTGACCCCGGCCTGAATCATGCGCTGAACGGCCATCTCGTGGGCTTCGGGGCTGATTCCGCCCGAGGCATCGGTCACCACGTACACCTCGTAGCCTTCGCCGGCGGCCTGAATGGCGACCATGGCCAGGCACAGCTCGGTC
>NZ_JAGEMO020000156.1 GCF_017921975.2 Hymenobacter terricola | reverse complement strand
TCCCCCCGTGCGCAATCAGGTTTTCGCCCAGGGCCGGCGTGGTGGCCGTCCGGGCCCAGTCGCGCTGCAGCTCCCCCGAAAAGACCATCCACGTAATGGGCGTGACCCCGGCCTGAATCATGCGCTGAACGGCCATCTCGTGGGCTTCGGGGCTGATTCCGCCCGAGGCATCGGTCACCACGTACACCTCGTAGCCTTCGCCGGCGGCCTGAATGGCGACCATGGCCAGGCACAGCTCGGTCCACAGCGCGGCCACGACCAGCTTTTTGCGGCCGGTCTTTGCCACCCACGCTACCACCCGCTCGTCCTGCCAGGCATTGATCCAGGTGCGGTCGAGGGGTTGTTGCTCCGGGAAAACCTCCTGCAGCTGCTGCAGGATGAGCCCCCCGCGCGCTTCCGTGACGGTGGACAAAAGCGTGGGCACGCCGTAGCCTTTCGCCGCTTTGGCGACCCCCACCACGTTGTTGATGACGGTCTGCGTGTCGTGGCTGCGCAGCGTGGCGAATTGAAA
>NZ_JAGEMO020000155.1 GCF_017921975.2 Hymenobacter terricola | reverse complement strand
TCCGTGACGGTGGACAAAAGCGTGGGCACGCCGTAGCCTTTCGCCGCTTTGGCGACCCCCACCACGTTGTTGATGACGGTCTGCGTGTCGTGGCTGCGCAGCGTGGCGAATTGAAACGGCTGGTGGTCAATCAACAGCAGCACGCAGTTTTCGGGCGTGAGCAGGGCGTTGAGTCCGGCTTTGGGGTTTTGCGGCACAGCAGCTTCCATGGTTGTGGGTTTAGTGGTGAAACATTGAAAAGGCGGGCACTGGTTATTGCTTAACGGGCAGGCCGCGCAAGAAACCACTTGGACGGCGTGGGCATTTTGTTTAATACTAGCTTCTGTAAAGGTGGCTGCCCCGGCAGGGGATTTGGAATGCACAATTGACGCTTTTGCTTACACAAACTGCTCACGCGGGCATCCCGTGCATTGTTGAAGCGTTGCAAAGTGAAAGCATCTCGACCAGGAGAATTGCTTCCAGTCTCCCTGGGCAACGGCACTTCCAAGTGAGCTTTACAGCAAAGCTGGCCTTCCCGTATGTCCCGACCTGCGTCATGTCGTTGCAGAGCCAAATTGTTCGACACGGCAACAGGAAGTCGCAAAGTATTAAGCCATACTGCCTCTGATGAGAGCACTGCTTAAAAGCTCACGCGGCTCCCATACTGAGATGGTCGGGTAACTCTGGACAGAGTGGGGTCTTATCTTTCGATTGTCATGAAAGACAGCCCCCAACCCGCCGCTACGCCGCCGCTACGCCGCCGCCTTCCGAGCGGAAGCTCTGCGGCCGACCCGCGAAAGCCGCTCCATTCTGGCCGCCGCCCGCGCCCTGAATATCGAACCCGAGCGGCTCTACGCCTGGCAGAAGGCGGCCCGCCGACCCGGCCGAGGCCGCCGAAGTGCGGACCCTGCGTGCCGCTGATAAACGGCTGGCGCAGAAATTGGAGATGTTAAAAAAAGCCATCGCCAAGTGCCTGCTCTAAGAGGGTCCTATGTTTGAGCCGCGGCTTAAACTTGGGTCTCGCTGCAACAGGAAGGAACAAGATGGATAAGAGGTGTTGGGCCAAACGAGCCCGTCTTACATGAGCATCCCCTTCCTGTTCTACGGCCACTTTGGACAGTTCCGCTAGGCCT
>NZ_JAGEMO020000154.1 GCF_017921975.2 Hymenobacter terricola | reverse complement strand
ACACTTGCAAGCCTTTTTGCTGGCCTACAATCACGCCAAACGCCTCAAACGCCTGCGTGGCCTGACCCCGCACGAGTTTATCTGCGCCCAGTGGCAGAAAAATCCTACTATCTTCAGTCGTGACCCCACCCAGCTCACCCTGGGACTATACACCTAGGTCTGGGGTGACGCTCGTCGGGCTGCTATGGTGCTTGCGTTGTAGTTCTCTGCACCCCAGTTGCGAAGGCAGCTTTATTCCACCGTTGCCGAGTGGTTTTGAAATAGGTGAAGATGGATGTATAGTGAGGCAGCCAATTTAACCCCTGGAGTGGTTTAAAAAGTCTTTATACTCTTTAGGGGATAAAAATGGTTGGCGGTAGATGTCGAACACGAGCATGAATGGCTGGTTGAAATCAAACAGCCAAAAAGTCTTGGACGGCTTGCTGGCTCATCCGCCACACGGGCTTCTCAGCGGTGCCAAGGTTGCTGGCGCTCAGTCGCCCTTCTCCTATGTACTTGTGTATGGTCTTCTCGGAGAACTGCAATTGTTCCGCTACATCCTTCACGGTTAGCACAGCAACGGATGGACGAGAGGCTTTTGAGGTTTGTTGAACCAGCGCATCAAAGCGGGGGACCATAAGAGCACAAAGGTGTTCAGCAATGGTCTTAAGTTCGTTTGGAGTGAGCGGGATGTTCATAAGCTGGGGTGTTTTTTCAGCTTATAGGGTCGAGGTAGCAAAAAGGTGATTTTTTTCTGCTGATTTCGCCAAAAAAATTTGGACAGGTTGTTCTAGCCTAGAAAATAGCCGAATTCAACGCCTTTTGGCACCCTTCTTACCGGCTGCATACTCATTGCATACTACACCAATAAAAAAGGCCCTCTGCGTAATGCAGAGGGCCTTTTAAGTGGTCGTGTAAGGACTACCTACTTCTGGTTGTTGCCCGTTACAGAAGGTTGTTAAATGCCTCTCAGCTGGCTGTAATGGCATTTTTGGTTCTGGTTAGGACCGGGTGTGATTAGGTATGCTCAGAAGTTTTGTCCCGTGACTTGTCCCGTGGCCGCCCTGCGAGTACCTTCGTATATTCACTTCCTTATATAGAAAATGCTACGGACCAAGTACTATCTAACCGATGCCAAATCAGCGGGTGAAACGGCCCTCTATGCCGCCTGTTACCTGGAAGGGCAGCGTAAGAAAATCTATTTGCCCACCCTAACAGTCAAGCCCGAACAATGGGACGCGAAAGCCCAAAAGTACCGGCGCAACTACACGGGCTTTTCTGATGCCAACCACTTGTTGAAGAAGCTGGCCGAAGGGCTTGAGGAGACCCATCTCCAACTCACGGCGAAAGGGAAAGTGACCACGGTTGACGACCTGCGCGCCGTGGCAGCTCGCTTCACGTCCGGCAAGCAAGCCCAGCAACCAGCGGGGCTGCTGGAACACTTGGATACGTGGATTGAGTCGGCGAAACGCGACCGAGCACCGTCCACTATTAAGGGATACAATACCTTGCGGCAGCACCTGATTGCCTACTCGAAGCTGCGGCGGCTTCGCTTGGAATTTGCCTCCTTAGACGTCGCGTTTTGCGAAGCTTTCAAAAGCTATTTGCTCAAGATCGCGGCCTTGGGTAATGCATCCGTCAACAATCAAGTGAAGAACCTTAAGGTGTTTCTCGGGCAAACATTCGAGCAGGAGCTGCACGAATATTCCCACTTCAAACGCTTTCGCAAAATGGAAGCAGTAGCGCCAGAGGTAGTCTACCTCACAGTTGCTGAGAAAGAGCGCCTGTCCGCCCTTCCGCTGGCCCATATCCCATACCTGCAACAGACCCGCGACATCTTCTTGTTCGAGTGCGAGACGGGCCTGCGTTTCTCCGACGTGTCGGCGCTGCGAGCAGAACAAATCACCAAAGATTCGCTGGTGCTCACCACGCAGAAAACGGGCGATTTGTTGAAAGTGCCCCTGTCGCCGCTAGCCCAAGGAATTATTAAGCGCTACGCAGGTCGTGCGGATGGCCGGGCGCTGCCCGTCATAAGCAATCAAAAAACCAATGCCCATCTCAAAACGTTGGGCAAGCTGGCGCGCATCGATACGGCGACCACCACTAGTCAACACAAGGGCAGCGAGCGTGTGGCTACCACACGGCCTAAGTATGAACTGATTGGCACCCACACGGCCCGCCGTACCTTCGTTACGCTAGCCCTAGAAGGAGGGATGCGGCCAGAAACCCTCATGCGCATCACCGGTCACAAGGATTATAAGATGCTGCACCGATACTTGAAAATTACTGATGCTGTAGTGCAAGAAGAGTTTGCTCAGTTCTTAGAGCGGCAAGCCAGCCCTTTGCAATTAGTTACATCATAATTAACTGGCCCTGAGAAGAAAAGGCTATATTAAACTATAACGGACGAGAGCATTTGTTCAGCCGGCTCAGCACATACACGGAATTCCTGGATGCGCTGCCCGTATGGGAGAATGTAGCAGCCCAAGCCGTGCAAAAGCTTGCGCAACCCTTCTACAGAGATAAACCGGGCACAGGTTCCCCCGTACGCCGCCTCTACTTTTGGCCACTCGCTGATGAGCAAGGATTGCAACTGCTCGGCTTCCTGTTCGCTGCCGCATTCAAGGGCGAACACGCAATCGGACAATATAGCAATGGCGCCGGCTGGAAACAGCACAATCTTATCTGCAGTAGGCTTTCCTACGCGCGGCAGGAGCACGGCCGGTCCGTACGCCTGTGGCAAGTCGGAGGGTGCAATCTGCTTGCGCGTTCTGTGTAAAAGGCCCTGGCCCAAGTCAGTGGTGTGAATAAAGGGTAACAAGTTCCGTTTGCGCGAATGCAGCACAAGCGTATTAGACTGTCGGCCCCGGAGCAAACTGGCCGTAAGAACGTTTGCTTCCGGGCGCTGTGAGCTTTCTGCCACAACAACAGACGCCGGTGCCAAGCCGGCCGTGAGGCGGATAATGGCCGTGCGTGGCGTGCACTTTGCAAAGGCAGAGCGGGCAAAAAGTTCGACCACCTCCATACCGTAGTACTGGCGGAGCAGCCCCCGGGCCGTGGCGTCTTTTTCGCCCTGCACCACGCCGTGGGGCACGATTGCCACCAATTGCCCGCCGCTTTGCAAGTGCTTTAGCGCGTCTACGATGAAGGCTAACGCCGGACTACACCGCGTGGTTTGGCCTGCTATTGGGACCCGGCGCGAAGAGCCACCTCGACACGAAAACGGGGGATTGAGCACGATAACCGGCATTTGTAATACACGGCCCCGGCTTAGCATCGCTCGGGTACGCTCAGCTTCATCGGTGAAATCACAGCAGCGAGTGCGCCAAGTCGGATGGCTAGTTTTCAACTGCAATACTACTTCCGGGTCGATGTCCAAGGCAATGCACTTGGTGGCTGGCCAGCGGTTCTCGGCTGCCCGCAGTAATTCACCGTGGCCGGCCGCGAAGTCGCCTACGCGAATGGGGTGGGCCACGGTCACCGCCTGAATCAGCGTAGCTGCAAGTTCAGGAGGGGTAAAATACTGATCAAAGTCTTTGGCTCGGGACGTCATGCGCGTGCGAGAGTGGGGGCAGCAAGGGAGATAAAAAACGTCACGTGAAACACGTATATGCGCCCTATGCCCGATGTACGCCCCTGCTTGCGGATGGGATGGTCATATACCAACTCCACCTTGCCGGGCCCTGCGTGCATGGCGTACAGCACAGCGCCTAAGGCGTGGGGTTTAGTACCCAGCAGGGCCACTTTCAGTATGTCGTCGCGGTGCTTAGCAGCTAGGGCCTCGAGCACGTAGTACACCGAGAAGGGGCAACTGGCGTCAGCGTACTGAATGTTTACCAGCATTTGTCCGTTCTCGCTTTCCAGCGGGCGCTGGTTGGCCACGTAGGTTTCAAACGGATATTCCGGCCGGAAGCCGGGCAACCCGATGACCGGAAACGTCTTGTTGGGTGGCGGGTCCACGGCGTTGGTGGCAAAGCTGAAACGGGCTCCCTCGAAGCCCAGAATCGGCACGTAGCATACATTGTCGCCTGTAGGCTGTAGGGAGGCAAACCCCGGCAGCGGCTTTATGCCTGCAATGCCATCACTCAAATCATACGCTTGGTCGGCGCCCGGCGAGCGCTGGTAATTAGCAGGCTCTACGTAAATGGCCTGCAGGTGCTGGCCCGCCCGGTGGGCGCTGGCCACCAGCGGCGCCCAGATGTGGTGCGGCAGGCCAGTAAGGTCAAGGTACACCACGGGTGCAGCCATCAGCGCCCAGAGGCTATCTTGCTGGCCCCCGCTGTATAGGTTGACGACGTATATGTGCTCGGCCAGTTCCACGGTGAACATGTTGGGCTCTCCCTCGGCCAGACGCACGGTGGTGAAACCAGCCCCGGCCAGATGTGCGGCCAAGTGGCCAGCGCGACGCTCGTCGGTGCTACCGTATAGGTACGCGCTGCCCGTCTGCGGCACAAAGTCCGCGGGCACATCGTAGGTAAAAGTGGGAATTATGCGCTGGCTGAATAATTCAAAAGATGACAGCGAGGCTGCCTCGGATTCGGGCGACACGGCTTAGATGGTAGAAGAGCTAAAGAGAGGCAGTTGGCCGGTCTGGGACGGCTTTTCTTTTGGCGGCAAGACACTCTGCGCGTCTTGTTTAGCCTTTTTGGTGCGGGCAATGATTTCGTCGCTGGTCGTTTTCTGGTTGTTAATTAATCCCAGAATCTCCGACGCATAGAGCAGTGTCTTGCGCTTGCGACGATGACTAAAACGGAAATAGGCGCTGTAAATGGGGTGAATGGAATAATCGAAGCCTCGGGAGGCTTCTTTGCTTAACTTATTGGAGGGTGCCCTTTGCAGCGCCAGGTAGCTAAACGCGCTTTCCAGCAGCTCCTGCACCGGCACTACCTCCGCGGCCGTACCGTGAAGTTCCCCGTTGAGTTCCGGTACCGAAAACTGATTTACCTCTGGGGCGCGGCCGAAGGGGTCGTCGGCAAAGATTTGGAACACGCGGCCCAGCCCCTGTAGCATCTTCATGATTTTGCCGCCTTTCACGTCCACGCCTTCCAACTCGAGCAGGTTGCTGCTCCCAATCATAATCGCGGCTTGAGTCTGGTGCTCGTAGCTCACGATTTTGTCTAGGCTGTCGGTGGCCTGAACTTGTAGTCGAATCGCGGCTTCGACTAACTGCAGTAGGAAGCGAATGTTGCCCCCAGCCATCAGCACGTACGTTTCCCAACCTGCGTAATGCTTACGGATGCCGGATTTGCCTTCACGAATGGCAAACAGCGAGGCGTAGATGTAGTTATCGAATCGCTTCTCCCATTTTTCCCCCTTGTTGAGTAAGTCAGTCAGGGCCAGTTTACCGGAAGCGCCTTTGCGCGTTTCCCACTCGTGAGCAAACCACACCAGCATGGGCGGCAGCGCGTGCAGTCGAGCTTGTTCCGCTTCTGAGAACGAGCTAGCCGAGGTGTTCAATATTTTTTTAACCAGCGGGTTAATCCCCAGTAAATTAGCTTCTTCTAAGTTGGTAGGCCCCGGCAACAGGCGCTTCACGGTGAGTTTGCCATCCATCGAGACCTGCAGCTTGGCCAAACGGCGGTTGCACACGGTTTCGGCAAACTTGCGAAACTTGGCCCCACTCATATTGTCGCTGATGGAAATGCGGCGAAAGTCACTGGGCGCCCGTAGCTCCTGGCCGTTTAGGGTATGCTTTACACGCCAGCCCAATTCCCGCACCCCAATTTTGAAACAGTAGTTACGGCCCGCCGACTGCTTTATGAGGGTGTTGACAATTTGCTGTTGGTAGTTCGCGAAGTTCTCGTATTCGTCCAACAGCAAAAACAAGGGTTTGCCTTGGAAGGGGGATAGGGTATTCAGCGCACTCATCAGGCTGTCCAGCGGCGCGCCCAGCATGGAAAAAGTAGGTTTCGCTACCTGCTCATCTAAGATATTGTTGACATACACTTCAAATCGGGTGATGGCAAGCTCGACTACGTGGCTCAACTCTTCAACCGTCAAGGCCGTGCCGGGTAGGGGTGAGGCTGGTTGAGCGATGGCCAGCGACTCTTGAAAGCGCTGCCATGCTGCATCATGGAGCCGCAAGACGGTGTTATGGGGTTGTTGTTCGTACCAAGACAGCATTTTTAAAATGAGGCTGCACACCACCAAGTTGATGTAGTGCGCGAACGGGCGCTGCCATTGCTCATCGGAAAGTCCCAGCCCCATCAAGGCGCTGACCCGGTTGGAATCAACTTTGTAGTAGATGCCAATGAACTCCAAGCTGGCTACCTCTTTGCTAGTAATCTTGCTCTGCCCTTCGTAGGACAGCCCGCGTAATACTGTTGTCTTGCCCGTGCCCCGTCCCCCTATGAGTACGCACGACTGGTTGCGCTTGAGTTCGGGAAAGTAGCCCGGCGAATGAAACAAGTCATACAGCTCTTGGTTGAGCCATTCCGCTTTGTGGGCAAAAAGGTGCGTGAGCTGTTCCTGTACACTCGGAGGCGCGGAAGCAAGCTGCTTAATAGGGGCAGGGGAGAGGTCTGACATAAGCTAGCCGGCTTTGTTGAACAGCGGGTGCCAGCCGCGCTGATTGAATCGAAATACGCCCAAGCAGGCATCAGGCATTGCATCGCCGAGCACCAAGCCTAGGCCTAGACGATGGTAACCTCGCCAGTCATCGACATGGTGGTTGTCGTGGGCGGGCATGCCCACCCGCCGGGCAATATTAGCCAGCACAGCAGGCCCGGATTGCTGCACGTCGGTAGAGGACCAGAAGCGGTAGGAAGGGCTGAGCGCATTGTACTCAGCCGACACTACGTGGGCCGGGCATAGCGTGACGTGCGAGCCACAAACTTGTTCGATAGCCGCTAAACCGTAAGAGCTGGCCGCTAACGGACAGTAAAAGAATTGGGCAGCGCCGGAAGGCGCAGCTTCTTCGAAGGAAAAGGCCCAGCCGTGCTGCGCTTGCTCCTGCTGTGCTTGCCAGAGCTTGATAAACTGCTCACCTGAACCCACAAAATCATCTACGAATACGACAATGGGCGCGGGGGCCACCGCACCCATGGTGCGAGAAACTACCTGAGTAATGGGTAGAAACTGGCTCTGCCGCAAGCCGAATACATCGCGAAACAGGCGAGCATATCCAAATCCGCTGTCCGTGAGATTTGGCGTTTCGCCCCGCACCGGCACAATGAGCATGCGTTCTACCGCCTGGCGCCACGCCGCTTGCACCTCAGCGGCTGGGAGGCTAAAGTCGACTACGTGGGGCATAATCTTTTGAATAGCGCTGCGAAATAGCTCTCGCGTCATACGCTCAGAAAACACCAAAAAGCCCCGTAGCAAGTCGTGAGCCACAGCTTTTTCTTCTTTCGAGACAAAGTTCTTGAGCCACTGCCGCGAATCGATGGCGTTGGTAGGCGGCCACACGTGCGCCCGAGCCAGAAAATCGCAGCGGCCCAGGGAAGGGTGCTCGGGCTTGCGACCCAGGGTAGGCAGTGGTTCAATGAGAGCGGTAGGCGGCATCTATAATCCGAGTTTTTGTGTCGCGTTATGCTGATGCGTGTTGGCGAGGCGAGAATAGCGGTGAATCTACAAATCATGTATGTGGATAACCACTTCGCGGTCGTCAGCGCCGTTGAGCTTCAACACCGTCACAAATGACACGCGCAGCGAAGGTAGTGCCGAGCAGGCTTCAGGTAATTAAATTGAAATGTTTATCTGTTGAATGGCATGACGCAGTTGATGCGCTACATGTTGACCACTGATAATATGCGCTCACCTGAGTGTGTGGTGTGGGTGCGCGAGAAGCTGACAAGCCTGGGCTTGGTGGACCGGGAGTGGTGGGCGAAGCCGAGGTAGCCGCGGCGTATGCCAATCAGTTATTTGGTGGAGCCTGTCGCGTGCACCTTCAGCCAGCGTTGGTACTGCTTGATTTCGGCTTGCTCGTCGCGGATGATGCGGCGGGCAGCGTCCTTTAGCTCGGGTATTTTTCCGAAAGACAGTTCCACCTGGGCTAAGGATACGCCGGTTTGGTGGTGCACCTGCATTAGAGTGGCGAAGTCAGTGTCGAGGGGGCCGGCGTGGTTGGGGCTGACGCAAGGACGCCAGCGCGGTGGCAATGCGGCGGACGAACGGGTCTTTGGCATTGCCAGGGTAGTATTCCTGGTCTTTGGGCGGCTGCTTGGTGAGGGCCAGGGTGAGGACGTGTTTGTCGCGTCCGTGGCCTTTTAGCACGTGCTGGGCCAGGGCGCGCAGGGTGGAGTCTTTGCCGCTGGCAATTTCCACGGCGGCCAGGCGCTGAGCGCCGGCGTGGTGGACGGTCATGAGGCGAGCAAAGTCATCGTCCTAACAGCCGTCGCGGTGCACGGCGTCTGTTGGGCCAGCAGCTTCAGGGTGTCGCGTAGGCTGAGCGGAGTAGCGAACGGGGCGAGCTTGGGCTGAGTGGCGTGGTCTTCCTGCTCGTGGGCGTCGGTATCATGACGTGAGCTGCAGCTGATAGTTAAGCTGTAAATAAGCAATACATGCTAATAGCACGAAGGGGGCAGGTGAAAAGTAGTGCAGCTAAGCTAGTTAGAAGAATCGCCGAACATCAGGTGAAATACACGGCGCTGCCCCATTTTAAAATGTTGGACAAGTCAGCATTCGAACTGTACTGTAGCCTATCAATCAACGCCGTAATTGCTGGATGCGGTGTTTCTGGCTCTAGTGCAGCAAGCTTATCAATGATGCTTGCTTCTCCAGAAATTAAGGTGAGCAATGCTGTTTGATAAGCACTGAAATAGGTCGACCCCGGCTGGCATAAACCCTCCGCAACCAAAGCACCAAGCAGCATAGCCACTAAAGAGTCAGCCATCCATAAGTGCGAGAGAACGTCTTGATTATGGCTGGTTAACATATGACCAAAGCCCACGTTTAGAAACTCGCCAATTTGAGTGTTGGCCCCACCCTCGCACACATTTAGGAACAACAGCCGAACGTGAGGTTGCTGAACTGTAATCGCCGCGAGTTCAGCGAGGCTTACTGCTTCGGTATGAGATAGGGCAAAGCTGGAATTATCGGGCTCGTAGTATCCCCTTTCCCCATGCGAAGAAACCCAGATGATATCATAATCGGGGCTATGGTAAGCGTCAATAAAGTCCTGCTTTGTCGCAGTACCCTCTACCAATACAGTTAGTTTCACCCCGGCTTTTTCAAAAATGTAGGCGAGTGCGTCACCTTCCATTTCCGAGGTGTTGCTGCTACCTTGCCAGAATAGTACGTGACGGGGACTTGGGTAAGCTCCTTTGTTTTGCAGGCTTGTATAAATGGGAAATGTGACCTGCAGCTCCTTTAACATCAACGCCTGTAATGGCAGTTGATTAAGGTTAAACGGACACAACGCAGTCACCGCAGGTACATCCAGTTGCCTGAGCTTCTTGAAATTATAGAAGCTAGAAACCGCCCGCTCAAAATCGCGTCCGAGTGGCAATACCGGAAAGCCTATTGTCCTTTCTGGCACTGGCGTAATCTGACCCGGCGTTCCCCTGAGCACATGCAATTGACTCAATGCCCGGTTAGCCATATCCACCAAAACTGGCACTGCAACGACATTATCCTGTTCGTGCAGCGCCAACTCCCCCTTCGCACAGTATAGTACTCCGTCCTTAGCATTGGGTAAGATGAATAGGATGGAATCACGTGGTGCCCAATCAGCGTCTGGATGGTAGTAAGCTGTCAGCAAAGCTGCCAGTTCCGTAGTAGCTGCGTGCTGGCAGAGGGTTAGTATGACGTGGTTTAATACTTTAAAGAGACGTGACTTCTCGTATGTAATGTCAACTAGGACGTGTGAACAATTAAGGTAGCTTTGAAGATGCAAAAAGACCGCACATTCCTGACCGACCCGCACTGGCAACGCCTTTCGCCACTCTTGCCGGGCCAAGCGAATGCCTGCGGCGTGACGGCCAAGGACACGCGCTTGTTCGTGGAGGCCGTACT
>NZ_JAGEMO020000153.1 GCF_017921975.2 Hymenobacter terricola | reverse complement strand
GAACACTTGCAAGCCTTTTTGCTGGCCTACAATCACGCCAAACGCCTCAAACGCCTGCGTGGCCTGACCCCGCACGAGTTTATCTGCGCCCAGTGGCAGAAAAATCCTACTATCTTCAGTCGTGACCCCACCCAGCTCACCCTGGGACTATACAACTAGCCCACGGCTGAATCAACGCACTTGTGGCCGACACCCTTCCGGCGCCAAGTGCGTTGATTTGGCCGGTAATTCCTCCGTTTTGTACTTTGCCTCCGCAACCCGGTCCGGTAAGTTTGCCCATCATTAATGCGGTGATTTACCTGTCCTATGGAACCCCCTCTCTCCACTCTGCAACCCGGTCATTTGGGTTCTGAAAATGAATTAGTTGCCTCTGATGCAACGCACCATTCCGCCCAGCACTGGCTGTTCCGGTATGTGTTCAGCACCGACCACAAAACCATTGCCAAGCAATACCTGATAACAGGCATTTTATGGGCCATTGTGGGCGGGTCCCTGTCGTCCCTCTTTCGCCTGCAACTGGGCTGGCCCGAGGCTTCGATGGAGTGGCTACGGCCCCTGCTGGGCAAATGGATTACGGGCGGCAAGCTCGACCCCGAGTTCTACCTGGCCCTGGTGACGGTGCATGGCACCATCATGGTGTTTTTTGTGCTCACGGCGGGGCTGAGCGGCACCTTTTCCAACCTGCTGATTCCGTTGCAGCTCGGGGCCCGCGACATGGCCTCGGGCTTCATGAACATGCTTTCGTACTGGTTTTTCTTCCTGTCGAGCGTCATCATGTTCGCGTCCATTTTCCTGGAAACTGGACCGGCAGCGGCGGGCTGGACCATTTACCCGCCCCTGAGCGCGCTGCCGCAGGCCATCTCCGGCTCCGGCCTGGGCCAGACCATGTGGCTCGTAAGCATGGCGTTTTTTATTGCCTCGCAACTGCTGGGCGGGGTCAACTACATCACCACCATCATCAACCTGCGCACCCGGGGCATGTCGCTGACGAAGATGCCGCTCACCATCTGGTCGTTTTTCATGACGGCGGTGCTCGGCATCATTGCCTTTCCGGTGCTGCTGGCGGCGGTGCTGCTCCTGGTGTTCGACCGCTCGTTTGGCACCTCCTTCTTCCTGTCCGACATCTACATTGCCGGGCAGGCCCTGCACAACCAGGGCGGGTCGCCGATTCTGTTTCAGCACCTGTTCTGGTTCCTGGGTCACCCCGAAGTCTACATCGTTATCATGCCGGCCATGGGCATGGTGTCGGAAATTCTGGCCACGAACGCGCGCAAGCCTATTTTCGGCTACCGGGCCATGATTGGTTCGTTGATGGCCATCATGCTGTTGGCCTGCGTGGTGTGGGCGCACCACATGTTTGTGACGGGCATGAACCCGTTTCTGGGTTCGGTCTTCATGTTTCTGACGCTGATTATTGCCGTGCCATCGGCTGTGAAAACGTTTAACTGGCTGGCCACCATCTGGCGGGGCAACATTCGCTTCACGGCGGCCATGTTGTTTTCAATTGGCTTTGTGTCGATGTTCATCGCGGGTGGACTTACCGGCATCGTGCTCGGCAACGCATCCCTGGACATTCAGGTGCATAACACGTACTTCGTGGTGGCCCACTTCCACCTGGTGATGGGCTCGTCGGCGTTCTTCGGCATGTTTGCCGGGGTCTACCACTGGTACCCGAAGATGTTTGGGCGGATGCTGGACGAGAAGCTGGGGTACGTGCATTTCTGGCTAACCTTTTTGGGAGCCTACCTGGTATTTATTCCGATGCATTACGTGGGCATTGCCGGTTTTCCCCGGCGCTACTACGCCTTCACCGGGTTTGACATGTTTTCCCAGTTTGCCGACATCAACCGCTTCATCAGCATTGCGGCGCTGGCGGTGTTTGCCGCGCAGTTCATCTTTTTGTTCAACTTTTTCTACTCCATCTGGCGGGGCCGCCGCGCTACCCAGAACCCCTGGCGCTCGACTACCCTGGAATGGACGACCCCCATTGTGCCCGGCCACGGCAATTGGCCCGGGGCCATCCCGGTGGTGTACCGCTGGCCCTACGACTATAGCAAGCCGGGGGCGGAAGAAGATTTCATTCCGCAAGATGTGCCCCATTCGCAAACGCTCAGCTCAAACCTGCACAACGAGCAAACGGCAATAGAATGAGGCCCGGCCCCATTTTCTTCAAACCCGGCTTGGCAAAAGGCTGCCCTTGCCGGGCTCATCCCCACCGTTTAGGTGCTAATGGCAACCGAATGTTTTGAGAAATGAATCGTCGTGCGCAGTTTTCTTCGGGTTTTGTGGTTTCTCCCCACTGGGTTTTAGGAGTGGTATTGCTCAGTGCGGGGCTGCTGTTTGGGCCACTGGTGGTGTGGCTGCGCAGCCACCATGCGGTAGCCGGCGCGGCCAGTGCCCAGGCCCCGTTCGTGAATTGGAGCCTGTTGGTCCTGCTGGCCCTGCCGTATGGCTTCCTGGGGCTGGCCGGGGCACTCTGGTACCGGTTCTGCCGGCCACTGGTGCCCCGCAGTGGCGTGGGGCTAAGCTCCTGGCAGGTACGCCCCGATGGCCAGCTGGCCCAGGGCGCAGAGTAGGACGAGCTTTGGTCGCAACAAGCGGCCGCTGCCTTGCCTGAAGATTCCCAATGGTAACGTGCCGCCGTGCGGGGCCGGGGCGTTGAGGACGCTTCCCTGGTGGCCCACGGCTTCAGGCCTACAACCTGGCAGTGGTGTGGGCTGCGTCGGCATCACCAGTATCACCAATTTGGTCGTGGTGAGGCAGATACTCCCCGCAATACGCATTGAGCATTTCGGCTGGTTCGGCGCCGGGCATCAGCCGATTTAATTTGGGCGGTTGGCGGGGGGCTGCTGGCTGGCATTCCCGCCAACCGCAAGGCGTAGTACCCCTGGCGGCACGCGCTGCGTACGCTTTTTCTGTTTCCTCTTCTTCTCGTCATGCATCCATTACTTGCCACTGATTTAGCCCAACTGCCCGCCCTGTTGGCCACCGCCCGGGAGTTAAGCCTCGACTACCTCGCCGCGCTCCCCGACCGGTCGGTGGCCCTTGCGACGACGGAGCTGGTACCCCCTGTTTTGCCGGAGGAAGGGGCCGGCGGTGAGGCCGCGCTGCGTCAGTTCTGGGCCGAGTACGCGCCGCAGCTGGGGGCCAGCGCCGGACCGCGCTTCCTGGGGTTCGTGACGGGTGGCAGCACCCCCGCCGCGCTGGCCGCCGACTGGCTGGTGAGCGCCATCGACCAGAACCTGAGCAGCGACGGCTACTCCGTCGCACCGGCCATTGAGCGGGCCGCCCTGCACCTGCTGCGCCAGCTCTTTGGTCTGCCCGACGCGTTTGCGGGCGTGTTTGTCACCGGGGCCACCCAGTCAAACCTGGTGGGGCTGGCCGTGGCCCGGCAGTGGGCCGCCGCGCGGGCGGGGCACGACGTGGCGCAGCAGGGCCTGTTCGGCCTGCCGCCGCTGCCGCTGCTGAGCGGGGCCGCTCATTCCAGCATCTACAAAGCGGCTGCCATCCTGGGCCTGGGCCGCGCCCAGGTGCGGGCCGTGGGACAATTGCCCGGCCGCGAGGCCATCGACCCCCAGGCACTGGAAGCCGCGCTGCGCGAACTGAACGGCCAACCGGCCGTGGTGGTCGCCAACGCCGGGACCGTGAACAGCACCGATTTCGACGACCTCGGGGCGCTGGTGGCCCTTCAGCAACGCTACCCGTTCTGGCTGCACGTCGACGCGGCTTTTGGCGGGTTCGCGGCCGTGGTGCCCGAACTGGCCGACCGGGTAGCGGGCTGGGAGCAGGCCGATTCCATCACCATTGATGCCCACAAGTGGCTGAACGTGCCCTACGACGCGGCCATGCTCTTCACCCGTCACCAACCCTTGCAGGCCGAGGTGTTTAAGAATTCGGCGGCTTACCTGGGCCCGCTGGGCGACCGGCCCGATTTCGTGCACCTGGGCCCCGAGAATTCGCGCCGCTTCCGGGCCTTGCCCGTGTACCTCTCGCTGCTGGCCTACGGCCGGGCCGGCATCGCCGACATTGTGGCCCGCAACTGCGCCCAGGCCGCCGCTCTGGGCGCGTTACTCGACGCGTCGTCTGCGTTCCGGCTGCTGGCACCCGTGCGCCTGAACGTGGTGTGCTTCACCCTGACGGGGGCCAACACGAGTGGCCGCCACATTAGGGAATTTCTGGAGAGGGTGCGGGATTCCGGCGAGACGTTTTTGACCCCCACGGTGTACGCCGGGATGCCCGGGATGCGGGCGGCCTTCAGCAACTGGCGCACCGGGCTGCCTGACGTGGCGCGGGTGATGGCTGCGCTCCACGCGGCAGTGCGGGAATCTGCTGAGCAGGTCGGTACCTAACCGAATCGGCTTTCAAACAAAAAACAGGCATCCGCTAAAAGCTTGGCCTTGCGCGTAGAAGCCGGCATTCCGCCATCCGGCCGGCCGGCGCTTCCCCGCGTGGCGGGTGGCTTGGCTTAGATTTGCGGTCAGTCTCGGGTCTCGCGCTCACGCAACGGCAGATGAGCGCAGCAGCCGAAAGCAGACACGCCACCGCGGCAATCAAGCAATTGCCAGCGCCAGCGCAGTTCACCTGCATCCGGGAGCGGAGCTACTGCCGGAGAGCTTTTCCATAGCATATAAACATTGACATCATGATGACAACCAATTGCTTAAACCGCCCGGCCGTGGCAACGGCCCTGCTGGCGCTGCTGCTCAGCGGCTGCGATAACCATTCTGCTTCCACCACTGCGCCGCCGGCCGCGCCGGCTCAAGCGCAGCAGCTGTGCTTCCGGCAGGTGGTAGGGCGCGACACCACGATGGCGCACCTGCTCATCAGCGGCACGACCGTAACAGGCGAGCTGGCCGTGCTGCCCGCCGAAAAAGACCGCGCTCGCGGCCCCCTCCGGGGCACGCTGGCCGGCCAGAAAATAGTGGCCGACTGGCAGCGGGCGGGCGAAGGCCAGACGCAGGTGTATGAGGTGGAGTTTACGCTGGCCGGCGACTCGCTGCGCTGGCGCGAGGGTGCCCGTGTCGAAAAAGGCGGCAAATGGGTGTTGGCCTCTCCCGGGCAGGGCTATCAATACGTGCTAGGCAAAGTCGCCTGTGCCCATCAGCCTTGACTTGGAGTTGGTATCGAGGCGCAACCAGTACCAGCAGCAGCGCGGCACTAGGTGCCCAAGTGCCCGCTACAGGGCGATACGAGTTTAAGAAACGCGTTTCCCATTGCTCGTTCAAAAACCGTCAAAAAAAGCGAGCCCCTTGTAAGGGCGCGTCTCGTTAGGCGTCAGGCGGGTTGTGGCTCCCGCCGTGGGGCCGTTGGTTGTTCCCTTTGCCCGCCCCTCGTCATGCGTACCGCCCGCACTTTCCGCCGCCTTTTTCCTTTTGCCGTGGCCATGCTGCTGCCCGCCGGCCCGGCCGTGGCCGGCGGGTGCTGCGCCTCCACCGACCTCGCTACCCCGGCCGCCGAGGCCCCGGCCCGCCGCCTGACGCTGGCCGCCGCACCCGCCACGCCCTGGATGTTCATGAGCCCGGTTGCCAGCCACCTGCCCCGGCAGGCGGGCAGTCGGCAGTTCAATTACATGGTGGAGCATCACCTTTGGCTGATGGGCGGCGTGCAGATGGTGCCCACCGGCCTGCTTCTCACTCCCGAAACCAGCGCCGGCGACCGCACCTCGTTTTCGCAGGCCGGGGTGGGGGTGGGCTACACGCTTTCGCCCACGCTGCGGGCCACCAGCAACTGGAACACCGGGCTGGGCCGCTACAACGTGTCGCCCGGCAGCCAGTTCACGCTAGGCATTGCTGTTCGGTATTAAGAAATTGGTTTCTGGCGTGGCAATGTTGACATTGCATCCAAATACAAATATATTTTCACGAATCCTGATAAAATTTTCACTGCATCGGGTTTATGAAAGTCGTTGTCGAAAAGCATCCGCTGGCTATCCACTGGTTTCACTGGGTCAATTTCCCCGTGCTCAGCCTCATGATTTGAAGTGGACTCCGGATTTACTGGGCCAACGACGTGTACCGCCTTGGTTCGGCTGGCTGACCACTCTGCTGGGCGGCTACGAATTTGCCCGCATCCTGCACTTTGCCCTCCCTATCGGCTACGTGCTGTTTTTCCTGGTGCACATTGCCCAGGTGGTGCGGACCTGCCGGAACAACTTCCGCGCTATGGTGGCCGGCTTCGAAATCGAGGAAATTGACCCCGCCGCCCACAAAATCACGGCCGGCCCTATGGCCTGGCGCCTGCGGGTGCTGGGCTACGTCTCCGGCCAGCCCATTGCCGACATCAACCACCCTAAGGCGTGGCCCGCTACGTGGGCATGCCCCCCGACGAAGAATACCACGTGGGCCTGGAAATAGAAAGCGCCTTACACCCCCAAACCCTGCTCTGCTACGAGATGAACGGCGAGCCCCTGATCCTGGAGCACGGCGCGCCCCCGCGGCGGGGGTCGCCCTTCAAATACGGCGTGAAGCACATCAAGCGCATCAACGACGCCCCCATTCGCGAGGACGAGTGGCGGTGGCGCTGAGCCGCCAACCGTTTCCTTTGTTTTTTATTCGCCCCGCTTCTTTTGCCATGCAGCTTTTATCCGTCAACGTCGGCCTGCCGCGCACCATCGAATGGCACGGCCGCGCCATTACCACCGCCATTTTTAAACAGCCGGTGACGGGCTCGGTAGCCCTGGCGCCGCTAAACCTGGCCGGCGACCAGCAGGCCGACTTACGCGTGCACGGCGGCCCCGACAAGGCCGTGTACGCCTACGACATGGCGCATTACGCAGCCTGGCGGGCCGAGCTACCGGCCTGGACCGACTGGACGCCCGGCCTGTTCGGCGAAAACCTGACCACCGAAGGCCTGCCCGACGCGGTGGTGCGCATCGGCGACGTCTTCGGGGTGGGCACGGCCCGGCTGCGGGCCGTGCAGCCCCGCCAGCCCTGCCACAAGCTCAACCTGCGCTTCGACGACCCCGGCATGGTCCACCGTTTTGCCCAGCTCAACCGGCCGGGCATCTACTTCCGGGTGCTGGAACCGGGCATAGTGCGGGCCGGCGATGCCTTCGAGCTGCTCGAAGCCGCCGCTACCGACCTTACTATCCCAGTGGTGGCCCGGCTGCTGCTCACCCAGCCTACCCCCGCCGACGCCGACCTGCGAACCCAGGCCGTCGCCCTGCCGCACCTGCCGGAGGGGCTCAAGCGGCATTTGTTCGGCCGGTAATGGGTGTTGTTAAACAAAGCGGGAAAACCTCCGATTCAGACGCAAAAGTGCTTGGCATTCTCGCTTAACAATTTGTTAAGCGAGAATGCCTGCTGCAACAGTGTGAGCGATAGCCTAACCGTTCGTTTTCGCCCCTGCATTTCGACAGTCTTAAGGGGCGTGTAAGGCTATCGATGTGCCATCCTCTTACGTTGCATGTGTGCCTTATCACAAGCGGCCGGGCCATTTGACCACGCACCTGGAGGTTTTGCCCTCTTTGTTTTATAACACCCATAGTATTCTATTCGCATTGCCAAACCGCGTCATCGCCACGGGACACCTGTAAACGGGCGGTGTAATGGTCGCCTAAGAAATGGCGCTTAAAGTTAGGATGGTGACAGGGGACCTGTTAATCATCAGCATGCAGATTCCTAACCCACCCAATGCCGTGCGCTCGCCTCACAGCACCCCGACCAGGCCGCTGATGCTGACGGCTACTACGGCCGTGTTGAAGACGAAGGAAATCAGCCCGTGCAGCAGCGCCGTGTGGCGCAGGGCCGAGCCGCTGATGCTCACATCCGAGGTCTGGGCCGTCATGCCGATGCTGAAGCCGAAGTAGGCAAAATCGAGGTAGTTGGGGCGGGCCGAGCCGGCCGGAAAATCCAGGCCGCCGCCCGTGCCGTCGGCGTAGTAGAGGTGGGCGTAGCGCAACGTGAACACCGTGTGCAGCAGCAGCCAGGCCGAAGCCACGCCCCCGATGGCCAGGGCCACGTGTAAGGCCCGCATGATGGGCGGCAGGGTGGGCATCATGCCCGTGCGCAGCAGCAGCAGCACGGCCGAGAGGCTACAGGCCACGGCCACCGGCACAAACACAAAGGCCACCACCCGGCCCGGCGACTCGCGGGCGGCCACGGCGCGGGTGTGGCCGGCATCGGCGGTGGCCAGCACGCACCATATCATGGCCAGCGAGGCCAGGGCGAAGGCATCCCAGCCCACCACCGCCCGCCCGGCCACCGACAGTTCCAGCGGGGCCAGCCAGCAGCCGGCCGCGCCCAGCACCAGCGCCGTGCCAAAGCGCCGGCCCACGGGCCAGCTGCCCGCCCGCCGCAGCGTGCGGAAGGCGAGCGAGCGATGGGCGGCGCGGGCTGGGTTCAAGGTCGGTGATGCGGGCATGGCTCGAAGAGGGTCAATCGGGGAAAAGGTAAGAGTTGAGAGTTAAAATCCAGGTGGGTCGAATTTTAACTTTTAATTCTCAATTTTTAACTCAATCAATTGCTGGCCGTGACGCCCTGGCTGGCCAGGGCCAGGCTGGCCACGCCCACGATATGACGCGAAGCGTGCTCCTGCACCAGCACCACGGCGCGCAGGTTCGCGGTTTTCCACTGGCCATCCAGGCTCAGCGGGGCGGTGGCGGCGAAGGTGCCGTCGGCCGCTACCGTGCCCAGGGGGCGCAGGGCGCGCACCACGGCGGCGTGGCGCAGCAGGCGGCCCGAGTTTTCGCCCCGGCCCACCTGGGTAGCGAGGCCGGTTTCGGTGAGGGCCAGCAGCACGTCGGCGGCCTGGGTGCCGGCGGGCACATCGGCAACGTGCACGGCCAGGGTGCCATTGGCGGCGCGGGTCAGGTGCACCGTGGCGTGGGGGGCCTTAGCGGCTTTCAGCACGGTTTCGGCCAGGGTAGTGCGCTGGCTGCCCACGAACTCGTAGCGGCCGTTCACCACGGCCTGCGGGGTATAAGGGCCTTCGCCGAAGCCCTTGGCGTACTCGCGCTGGCGCTCGGTGAACTGCGCCGACGAGAACGGGTCTTTCCAGCCCAGGCGGTTCCAGTAATCGACGTGCTGGCCGAGGGCAATGACTTCGACGCCGGGCACCGACTGGCTGGTTTCCAGCTCCCGCAGCGCGGCATCGGCCGAGGGGCAGGAGGAGCAGCCTTCGGAAGTGAACAGTTCGACCACCACCGGCACGTTGCCAGCACTGGGCATATCGGCGTTCGGCGTCATGGGCAGGCCGGCCATGCGGGCGCTGATGAGGACGGCGGCCGAGGCGGCCGTGAGAAAAGGCAGGAGGGCAAAGGCAACGCGTTTCATAAGGAAAATACTTAACAGTGAAAATGTTGTGGGGAAAACCACCTGGCTTCTAAGGCGATGGACGCGGGGGAGGGGCGGGCCTTTCACGGCGGGGCAATATTTGCGGGATGGAGGCGGATGTTTCCATGGCGGCGAGGAATAGCGGGGCCGCGCATCCGGCACGCAGCCCCGCTGTATTCGACGCCCGTGGCCGGCCCGCCTTACAGGGCAGCGGGTTGGAAAGTCGTCAGCCGCTGGCAAGAACGTCCTGCCCATCTGGCGTATACGCAGGGAAGAATCTCTACTGCGAAGAGTAATCAATTACTGCTGGGGGCTCTCGAAAAACAGAGAACATAGCCTGTTAAGGCTCAGAAAGCGGCTTTTGAGTCTGTGGTTTTAGGTGTTGTAGACGACCGTTTACAAGATGCGAAATAGCCTGTCGGCTTAATTAAATCACCGATTCGCTAAACCTGATAATATCCGCAAGAACCAAGAAACTATAATGACATCGCGCCTAAATGCCCAGTTAATGAGCTTGTTCCGGGCCGAATTTGTTGGTATTTGCGGCCGGCCTCGGGGGGTGAACGGGGTAGAAAATGGGGCAATTTGCGGCGTTTGTCGGGTTTTGGTGTGTCTTTCATGACGAAGGAAAGATACCACCCTGTTCTGTCCAGCTTAACCAGACCACCTCAGTCCCGCTTGTTCAGGTTGCCATAACAGAAGAAATATACGTCTTCCTTCTGTCCGCCACTGCTTGACCACCTCTTGGTCGGGTAGCGTGCCGCGCGGGGTGGTGACGGCCAGTACCACCCGCGCCTCGCTCTCGGACTGCACCAGCCAAGCCGGTAGCCCGGCCCCAAGCCTGCAGTCCGTTACTGTGCGATTACTGTATCAAATGCTAGGACGTGTAAACAATTAAAGCCACATCAGGATGGCTCCGAGGGTGACCATTGCCAGAAAGGTGCTGGCGTTCTTTTCGTAGCGTGAAGCGAGGCCCCGAAACCGCTTGAGGCGGTTGAAGCAGCGTTCGATTTGGTTACGATTTTTGTAGACTTCTTCGTTGTGCTCAATCACTTGCGTCCGATTTTTTTT
>NZ_JAGEMO020000152.1 GCF_017921975.2 Hymenobacter terricola | reverse complement strand
TTCGCCCGCACCGAGCGCACCCCCGCGCAGCGGTGGGGAACGGTGTCGTGGGCGTTCGCGGCCGGCAGCGCCGACGGCGGCGGCCCCAGCCCGGAGCTGGTGCAGCTCTACAAGTTCTACGTGGCCGGCGACATTGACCTGGCCATGATACGCGGCGAGCTGGACCGGCTGTATCCGCAGTACCCCAGCGGCGACCCCAATTATCCCGACCCGCCCGCCCCGCGCCCGGTGTTTCCGCCCCTGGTGCTGGTCGAGGAACCCGGCCGGGTGTTTCCCTTCGCGGCCGAGATGGCGGCGATGGTGCAGGAATTGGAGGCCCTGCCGCCCCGCCAGCACTACATTGAGTTGGACCTGAGCACCACCCCCACGCACCTCTGATTTTGCAATTGCAAACAGTAAACACACGGTCATGGAAGCCACCTTCAGATTTTACGACCAGCAGCTGAACCCACTCGGTACCATCAAGTGCGACACCACCAGCGCCCAGTTCCAGGCCCTGATGCAGCGCGGCTACAGCTACACCCGAAGCGGCGGCGGCACCGGGACCAACTACAACACTTACAACCGGCTGGACAGCGCCAGGCATTTCGCGCAGTTGGAGGCAACGGAAACAGCCCCGTAAATGAGGCCCCCCACCGGAAAAGTACCACGCCGGCCGCGTCCCAGAAGGAGGCCAAAACCTACCACGATTCCGAGAAGGCGCTTATAACCAATCTTATGTTAAGGGACAAAATGAAGAAACAAGAGGGAAAGAAAGCCACTCCCAAACCGGCCAAAAGTCCTAGTTTGTTCGACCAGAAACCGGACCCCGCGATAGTCAGGATGCTGACCCCGCGTGAGCAGTGGACCCCCGCGCAGAAGCGGGCCGACAAACGCGACGAAGACGCGGCCCGAGCGCGGGGGTACCGCTACTTCGAGCAGGTGCAGGAGTTGATACGGACCGGCGACCTCGCGGGAGCCGTGCGCGCCATCAATCCCTTTCCGAGCGGATACGGATACTCCGACATCGCAACCGTGCAGGCCGTGGCCAAGGCCCAGGTGCAGGCCGGCGAACTGCTGGCGGCCGTGGCCACCGCGCAGCGGCTGCCTCACGCCGATACGAAGGGCGACCTCATCGGGGAGGTGGTGCAAGTGCTGCTGCAACGGGGCGACGTGACCGGGGCGCAGTGGCTGGCGGCCACCGTCACCGGATTTCGGTACGTGAGCGTGATGAAGCGGATTGCGGCGGCTCAGCAGCAGGCCGGCGACACCGAAGCCGCCCGGCGCACGCTGGTGCAGGCGCGAGAGTACGCTGAAAGATTCAGCGAGGGCGATTCGAGAAGCGGCTTCTTCCGGTCCTACTATCTGTCTGACATTGCCAAGGCCCAGGTGCAGGCGGGCGACGTGGCCGGGGCGACGCACACGGCGCAGCTCATTACCCACCAGGAGGAACAAGGATGGGCGTTGCGCGCCATTGCGGAGGGCACCGCTAACGCGGCTGACACCGACCACAAGGCCGCCGACCCAGCTTAACATCTGTCGCAGTGGTTCAGCTTTGAGCAGTCACAGAAATAAATACCAAGTAGACAGTCGGTTGTGTTGTAAAAACTAAACCTTGGGTTTTGTTGCACAAAACCCAATCCCCCGAAACGCGCTACATTAGCTGTTAAACTAAACGTTTAACAAAACCCGATGAAGCAGCCAAAGGGAGCAACAAAACCGGAGTTAAGTGTAACTCCCGCCGCAGGAGCCGCAACAGAACCCGAGTTAAGTATAACACTTCCCGAAACGGCGGCAACAGAACCCGAGTTAAGTTTAGCGCCCGCTGAAACGGCCGAAACAGAATCGAAACAAAACACAACAAAACCCAAAGCGAAGGGAGGCAGGCCCCGCAAAGCCCCGGATACGGGCCTTTGGGCCATTCGGGGGGTGGACATGGAAACGCGGGCCATCGTGGAGAAAACCGCCCAGCGCGCCGGCAAGACCATCGGCCAGTTCGTGAACGAGGACATGCGTTCCTTCTGTCAGGGCCAGCTCACCCAATCGCAGTTGCCGGCCAGCCCCCGCGACTTGCAGGTGCAAGTAGAGCAGCTGACCCAGCTAGTGGAAGGGATTGCCGCCCGCATGGCCGAGCCCGCCCGGAAAGGGTTTTGGCAACGTGTATTTGGCAAATAGGGGAGGTATCAAGTCTTGTAATTTTTAGCTGAATGACTAAAAACATACCCATTCCGCCCCTTGTGAAAGCGTGGCAGGACTTCTCGCCTAGTCGCTTTCCGCGCATTCTCCCAGGCGACCAACAACTGATTAACCACGGCAACAGGTTGCTTGATTATCGCAGCTATGATGCATTTGTAAAGAGCGAAGACTTTGGAGGGCAGTCCACCAAATTTCATTTAAGCTTGTTGCCCCAACCATTTGTAGGAAATTTGGCCCAGGCGTCCATTTTCATCCTGCTATTGAACCCAGGGTTTAGCGCGGGAGACTATTACGCTTTGCACCACACGCCTGCTTACGCTGCCGCAATCAAACGCAACTTAGGGCAGCAAAATGGTGCAGACCCTTATCCCTTCTTCTTTCTGGACCCTCAGTTTGCATGGACTGCTGGCGGGCAGTGGTGGCAGGCAAGGTTTCGTTCTATTGCTGAAGAGCTAGTAAAGCGAAATGGGTTCTCATTGCAGGAAGCATTACAGCACATTAGTCAGCATGTTGCTTGCTTGGAAATGTATCCATACCACTCTCAAAGCTTCAAAGAGCCAAGAGGGAACCTTGAATCCAAGACCTTGGTGTGCCAATACGTAAAAGAAGAGCTTGTTCCGCGAGCAATAGCGGGAAACGCGCTAATCGTAGCGACCCGTCGCGCAGCTGAATGGCAGTTGCCAACACGTCAAAACCGGAACATAATCGCATACACCGCTGGACAAGCTAGAGGCGCTCACCTAACGATGAACACCAATGGTGGCCGGGCGATTATGCAAAGACTGCAACTACTATTGAAATCAAAATAGCTTTAAAGCAGACAATCCCACTGGCTCATTATCGAGCTTTGGTAGCCTTGTCAAATAGTGGCCCAGCACTGGTTTTTTTCAAGCCCAGGATGGTAAGTAGCAGGCCCGAGAGCGAATGTGCTTTGGCGTGTTTGCCCGTTTTTAGGTCGTGGGCGAACTTGTTACAGGCGGCGACGTGCGCAGGACTAGCCAAGATTTGCGCCACCAGGTTGGGGGTGGTGATGCTCAGCTGCGCGAGTAGCCGGCCAGCATTTTCCACCTGGTGCGCTGCAACACCCGGCAACGTTTGGGCCGTGGCTCCCAAGTCGGGCAGCGTAGCCACTATATCCACCGCTTGCAGCTCGACTTTGAAAACAACGTTTTTATAGCTTCTGACGCGCTTTTCTAGCTCATAGCTGATACGTAAATCGGTGTGCTCGTTGATTTGCCGCACGGCCACGTCCAAGACGAATTTCTTGAACATGGTAATTTCAGTGTATTCTTCTTTGCCCTTTTCATCGACTAGGCCCAGCTTTCGCTTCAACTCTAGAATATCAAACTTTTTCGTTTCACCCAAGTCCTTCCACTGGCTGCAAATGGTGTAAATGCGCTTAGCATGCTTGCTAGTCAAACGCAGGGCTGACAGCAGCTCGAACGAGGTAAAGTTGTTTTTCAGGTCGAACAAGTAGGGAAGCATTTCCTCAGAAAGCTTGATTTCGATGATTCCCTGCCCCTTCAGATACTTTACATATCGAAACATCCAAAGCTGAAGTACCTGAGCGTCAGATTCTACTTCAAACATTCGAGAGCCCATTCCTTCAGTGGCTTTCCGCAAATAGGTGTAATCGTATCGCTTGCCCGTAATTTCAGATAACTCCTTAATTACTAGTTCATAAACGCCAGTAGTGTTGTTCTTGCGCAACTTAGAAAGCAGGAAGAACAGCAGGTCTAGTTGCAATTCGGTGTACTCGTACCGGGCATTGGTCAGCGCGTTGTGTTGGCGAACTTCTAATTCCTGATTCATAAGAGGCTTCTAGCTAATCCCAGGGTAATTATACGACAAAACGAAGGGTATTATAAAAGTCTTTGTTTTGTATCTTCGTTTTCACACACGAAACCTTCGGTTCTCACACACGAAACCTTCGTTTTCACACACGAAACCTACTGTTCTCACACACGAAACCTTCGTTTTAATGCATTAACCCTTCGTTTTAAGTGATATAATATACTGTAAATCAATTACTTGTGAACCCCTCAAATAAGACAAATAAGTAAAATATCACAAGTTGTGTTTCGCGTGAGGGAAAAAGGCATTTAGGGCTGTTCTGGTGGGCGACCGGCCCGAGCGGCGCAGCCCAAACAAAAACAGCAAAGTCCTAGAAGCCAGTAATTTGCGCGCATTTTATAAAGTATATATTATTGGTAATCAATGGTATAACCGCCTATTGTTGTGCTTATTTGTGCGGTCTTGTACCCCGGTTTACTGCCCTGTTTTGGGCTCCTTTGGAGGCAAAGCCGCACCGTAGCGCCAGCCGTTTTACCTTGCCGGCATGACGACAATTTCCTTTTGGGTGGGCCATTTGATAGCGGCCCTGGTTTACGCGGCGATAGCTCATCTCGCGGCCCTGGGGCTGCACCAGGCACTGCCCCCGGTGTCGCGGGGCTTGTACCAGGCCATCCGGTTGCGCCAGGCCCCGGACGATTGGACGGTGTCCTTCGTGCGCTTCGCCACCCTGTTTCTGCTGGCCACCGTCGCGGGCGCGTGCTGGGGGTGGGCGGGCTCGTTACGTGGGTGCTGCTGGGCTGGCTTGGCTACAACGTGTTTCGGGCCTTTTCCAGCCCCGAGCCGGCCGCGCAGCCCGGCGGCGGGGACCAGCCGCTGAATTTCGTGCTGCGTACCACCAGCGGCCCGAATGTGCGGCTAGGCAATCCGTTCCGGGGCACCTTCATTGCCGGCGGCGCGGGCAGTGGCAAAAGCAAGTCGATTATTGAGCCCATTCTTCAGCAGGCGGGCGCGTTGGGCTTAACCGGCGTTGTCTATGACTTTAAATTTCCCACGCTGGCCGAGGAAGTGGCCGGCAGCTACGCGGGCGGTACCGTCACGCCCTACTTCGTCAATTTCACCGACCTCACGCGCAGCCACCGGGTAAACCCGCTCGCCCCGCAGCTGCTGGCCACCGCCAGCTTTGCCCGCGAGGCCGCGGCCACCATCATTACCAACTTGGACGCGAAAGCCGCCCAGCAGCGCAATTTCTGGATTCAGTCGGGCGAGGTGCTGCTGGCTGGCTGCATTTGGTACTTGCGCCGCAACCACCCCCAGCAGTGCAGCTTGCCGGCCGCCGTGAGCATGATTTTAGAGGCCGACGCGGCGCAGCTGCTGGCAACCTTGCAGCAGGACGAGGAAGTGCGCGGCCTGATTGCCTCGATTGCCAGCGCCAGCAAATCGGAAAACACGATTGCGGGCGTGTTCTCGACTATTCAGAATTACCTAGCGGTGCTCAACACCCCCGAGATTTTTTGGGTGATGAGCGGCGACCAGGTGCCGCTCGACCTGAACCACGCCGACACGCCGGGCGTGTTGGTGGTAGGCAACGACCCGACCCTGAGCACGACCTTTTCCCCGCTCATTTCCCTCATCGTGGCCACGGCCATCAAGCGGATGAATCAGCAGGGCCGCTTGCCGAGCCTGGTGCTGCTCGATGAAGCGCCGACCCTCTTTATCCCAAACTTTGCCCAGCTACCGGCCACGGCCCGCAGTAACAAAGTGGCCACGGTGTACGCCGTGCAGGACGTGGCCCAAATGGAGGCCCTGACAAGTCGGCAGGAATCCGAGATGATTCTGGCCAACCTAGGAAACCAGTTTTGGGGCCGCACCACCAACACGGCCACGGCCGAGCGGGTGAGCAAGATGTTCGGCAAAATCGACAAAACGTATCGGTCCACCACGGAGGGCACCAGCAAGA
>NZ_JAGEMO020000151.1 GCF_017921975.2 Hymenobacter terricola | reverse complement strand
CCCTGACAAGTCGGCAGGAATCCGAGATGATTCTGGCCAACCTAGGAAACCAGTTTTGGGGCCGCACCACCAACACGGCCACGGCCGAGCGGGTGAGCAAGATGTTCGGCAAAATCGACAAAACGTATCGGTCCACCACGGAGGGCACCAGCAAGAGCAGCCCCCTCAATATCTTCAAGCCGAGCACCCGCACGACGAGCACCAGCGAGTCGGTGAGCGTCCAGCAGCGCGACAAGTTGGAGGCCCAGCAGGTGATGCGGTTCGGGGTGGGCGAGTTCGCGGGCCTGGTGGTGGAGAGCGGCCGGCCGGAGTTCCGCGCCACGTTCAAAGCCGAGCCCAGCAAAGCCGTAAAAATTGCCCCGTTCCAGGAAGCCGGCCCGGCCGAAGTCGCCCAGAATTTCGGGGCCATCAAAGCCCAGGTGCGGGCCATTGTAGGCGGCACACTAGCCCCAGCGGAGCAGCCCGAAGTTTTTGCAATTGCAAAAAAGGAGCCCGTTGAATCGCCCCAGGATTTTGCAATTGTAAAACCGACGACCGACACAACGGCCCCCACTGCCCCCACGACGGACGAGCCAGACGAGCGGGTGAATTGGTAATTATTCGTTTCTGAGTCTGTATATAAAGCCTCAGAGTTAGCTTATAAAACCTCGTACTTAGACTTGCAAAACCTCAGAGTTAGCTGGAAAGGGGAACACTAGCCGACTTGTAAGAGGTCGGTTTAGCAGCTCATAGTAAGGAGGGGAGGCCGTGTTACTTTGTTACTTTGTTACACGGTAGCCGGTCCTTTCTTCCCTCTTGTTCTAATAGCCAAAACGGACCGACCAGCGCGAACGGAACCCTTTAACGGTGCGAGCGTACCCTGACGACCCCAGTACCGTAAGGTAGCGAGCAGGAACGCTATTCGCTTCGCTTCATACCGTTCCGCTCGCTAAATAACAACTGTTATTTAGGTAGTTGTAGTATATTGCCTTGATAATCTGTAAACAGTTTTGTTTACAGATTATCACAAACTACTGACAGTCAGTTTACTATTGTCTACAAATATGTCAACAACGGGCAAATTCATCCGGGCGGACGACCCGACGCACGAGGCGCTGCAACAGCTGGCGAAGGCGCACAAGCTGAGCAACACGAAGCTGCTGGCCGCGATGGTGGAATACTTCCGGGTAACCAAAGCAGACCCCCAGCAACCCACCGCCCCGGACCTGACCACTAGCCTAGCCAAGCTCACGGACAAGCTGGCGAAGCTGGACAAGAGCACGATTGGATTTATTCGGGAGCAGGAGAAAACGTACCTCAAGCCGATTCTGGCCCAGGTGCAGGCACTCAAGGTGCTGAACGCGCCGGCCCCGAGTGCCCCGGCCGGCCTGAGCGCGGGCCAAGTGAAGGAGCTAACCGAGTGGTTCATGCGGCTATTTCGCCGGACGATGCAGCCCACGCAGCTGCGGGATGAATACCTGACTACCCCGATGCCCGAACCCCCCGCGCAAGGTCAGCAGGACCTTTCCCTAGAGCCCATCAAGACGCAGTTTTTGAAGGTATTTGGCGCAGCGTTTCGGCCCGAGGTATTGATTCCCCCGAAGCCTAAAACCCCACCCGCCCCGGCCGTTGCGTCGCCCTCACCAGCCCCCCAGCCCTAGCGATGGTCGCCAAAATTCCCAAGTCCGGGGCCGGCTTGTCCCAGCGGTCGGGCAGCAGCGGGGGCCTGGTGGACTACTTGGAAAAGGAGGTGCAAGGGCAGTGGTTCAGCCTCGACCGCGAGGACGTGCCCGCCGCCGAAGTCACGCAGACGCTCGACCAAAACAAGCGCAACCTGAACCGCGACGCGGACAAATATTACCAGGTGATACTCGCCCCGAGCCAAGCCGAATTGCGCCACATTGGCAGCGACCCGGAGAAGCTGCGCGAGTACACGCGGGCGGCGATGGAGCAGTACGCGGCCAACTTTGGGAAGGGCATCGAGGGCCGCGACCTGGTGTATTTCGCCAAGGTGGAGCACGAGCGCACGACCAACCACCAGGACCGGGCGGTGCAGGTGGGCGACGTGGAGAAGGGCCAGGCCAAGGAGGGCGACCAGACGCACATTCACGTCATCGTTAGCCGGACGGAGAACCTCGCCCGCTACACCGAGCGCAAAAAATCGGGGGAGCTGGACCGGAAGAACCCCTACCACCTGAGCCCGCTCACCAACCACAAAGACACGCAGCGCGGGGTGGTAAAAGGCGGCTTTGAACGCAAGCAGTATTCGGAGCGAACCGAGCAGGCGTTTGACCGGGCGTTTGCCTACGAGCGGCCCCTGACCGAAACCTTCCACTACGCCCACACCATGCGGCACGGCACCCCGGAGCAGTGCGCGGCCTTGCGGGTGCAAGCCATCCAGGAGCAGCAGGCCGCGCAGCAGCGCCAGGTGGTGCAGCAAGCAGCACCCGAGCAGCAAGCCGCCGTGCAGCAGCCGGCCCCGGAGCAGCGCCCGCCGCTGGCCGTTGCCGCCCCCGCGCAGGCTCCCCAGGAGCCAGGACCAGCCCAGCAGCCGGCCGTGCCCGAACCCGCCGCGCCGGAGCAGAAGCGCGTGCCGCAGCAACAGCCTAAACGCGGCCTCAAACTGTAAGCAGGGCCTGATTACTTAATTTTTTAGATAGGCCATCCTACTACCTTCGCCCCATGCCCTTCTCCCTCGCCGAGCTGCGCCACCGCGCCGCCGACTTCGCCCGCCAACACGCCCCCGACCATGACGAAAAATCCCAAGCGCAGGACTTCATGCGTGATTTTTTCGACGTTTTTACCCCACAGGGCCGCCGCCGCGCCCGCTTTGAAGAACGGGTAAAGAAGGCCGACGGCACCCAGGGCTACATTGATGCTCTATGGCCCGGTACGTTGCTGGTGGAAATGAAAAGCCGGGGCCGCGACCTCGACGCGGCCCACGCCCAGGCCCTGGACTACCTGCCCCGCTTGCCCCAGGCCCATTTGCCGGGGTTTGTGCTGGTCAGCGATTTTGCCCAGCTGCGCCTCTACGACCTCGACCAAGGGTTGCGCCACGATTTTGCCCTGGCCGAGCTGCCCGAGCACCTGCACCTGTTTGGTTTCCTGAGCGGCTACCGGCCCGCCGGCACCCAGCGACCCGAAGACCCCGCCAACGCCGAAGCCGCCGAACTCATGGCCCAGCTTCACGATGCGCTGCTGGCCGATGGCTATGCCGGCCACCCGCTAGAGGTGCTGCTGGTGCGCCTGCTGTTCTGCCTCTTTGCCGAGGATACGGCCATTTTCGACACGGCCGAGTTTCGGGCACTGTTGGAGGAACACACCGCCGCCGATGGCCACGACCTAGGCGCGAAGTTGGGCGAGCTGTTTGCCGTGCTCGATACGCCCAAAGAGCAGCGCGCCCGCGCCCTGGTCCCCCACATGGCCAACTTTCCCTATGTAAACGGGGCCTTGTTTCGGGAGAATTTTCGACCGCCGGCCTTCACCGAGGCCACCCGGCAGCGCCTTATCGACTGCACGTATTTCGACTGGAGCCGCATTTCGCCCGCCGTGTTCGGCTCCCTGTTTCAGAGCATTGCCGACCCCAAGCAGCGCCGCACCTTAGGGGCTCACTACACCTCAGAACCCAATATTCTGAAGGTGCTCGACCCGTTGCTGCTGGATGGTCTGCGCCAGGAGCTGGCCACCGCCGGCACCAACCGCCCCGCCCTCACCCGCTTGCAGCAGCGCGTGGCGGGCCTGCGCCTACTTGACCCGGCTTGCGGCTGCGGTAACTTCCTGGTCGTGGCCTACCGCGAGCTGCGCCTGGTGGAACACGCCATTCTCGACCGCCTGTTTGAGCGCGGCAGTGCCGGCGGCGTGAGCCTCAACCTAGCCCTTTACCAGCAGGTGCGCGTGGAGCAGGTCGCCGGCATCGAGGTAGAGGAATTTGCTGCCCGCATTGCCGAAGTAGCCCTATGGCTTATGGACCACCAGCTTAATTTGGCCCTTTCCGCCCGTTTCGACCAGCGTTATGTGCGCTTGCCCCTTACGGGTGGGGCTCGCATTCTCAACGACAACGCTTTGCGCGTGGATTGGGAAGCCGAGTTTCCGAAGCTCGATTACATCGTGGGCAACCCGCCGTTTGTAGGGAAGCAGTTTCAATCAGCAGGGCAAAAGGCCGACCTGCTGGCCGTGACGGCGGGGATGCGCGCCAATGCAGATTTAGATTTTGTAACCGGCTGGTTTATCAAAGCGGCCGAGTACCTGAGTGCCAACAACCCTAATACCCGCGTTGGCTTTGTCTCTACTAATTCCATTACGCAGGGCGAACAGATTGCCTTGCTTTGGCCTACGCTATTGCAGAAACATGGCCTCCACATCCTATTTGCCCACCGCACTTTCAAGTGGAGCAACGAAGCCAGGGGAGGCGCGGGTGTGCATTGCGTCATTGTGGGCTTAGGAAAGGAAAACCCATCGAGTAAACTGCTGGCTGATTATGTCAAGCAGAAGGGCGAGCCAGTGCAACAGATGGTTGCCAACATCAACCCCTACTTGCTCGCCGCCCCCGATGTTATCATTGCCAAAAGCCGTACGCCCCTCGTGCCGGTGCCAGCTATGAGTATTGGTAGTATGCCGAATGATGGCGGCAACTTGATATTGTCCGAAACCGAGCGCGACGAGTTGCTACTAGCGGAGCCAGGAGCCGCGCCATTTATCCGGCGGTTTGTGGGGGCAATGGAGTTTATCAATAATAAAGTTCGGTACTGCCTTTGGCTGAAGGATGCTACCCCGTCCCAGCTGCGTGCTCTTCCCCAAGTGCTGGCCCGTGTGGAAGCCGTTAAGCAGTTTAGGCTTGGTAGCACGGCGGCCCCTACCCGCAAAGCGGCGGCCACTCCTAGCTTGTTCTTCTTTATTTCCCAAGCCGAAACGGAATACCTGCTTGTGCCGGAAGTGACCTCAGAACGGCGCGAATATATTCCCATTGGGTATTTGCCCCCCGAGGTCATTTGTAGCAACACAAACTTTGTGGTGCCCAATTCTACGCCCTTCCTGTTTGGCGTTCTTTCTTCTAAGATGCACGTTGCTTGGATGCGGGCAGTAGGTGGTAAGCTGGAAAGCCGCTTTCGGTATTCGCCCAGTATGGTTTACAACACTTACCCCTTCCCTCCGGCCCCTACTGAGGCTCAGCAGCAAGCCGTGGCCACCGCCGCAGCGGCCGTACTGGCCGCCCGCGCCGCTTTCCCCACCGAAAGCCTGGCCGCTCTCTACGACCCCGGCACTATGCCCCCAGCGTTGGCCCGCGCCCATCAAGCCCTTGACCGTGCCGTAGACCGCTGTTATCGCCCGCAGCCCTTCGTTACCGAACTGGCCCGGTTGGAGTTCCTTTTCGGCCTTTACCAGCAGCTTAGCGCCCCTATGCTCAGCGCACCCAAGAAGGCCCGCACTAGTCGGGCCTAATGCTCTTACTCTAGGAATTTGCATCTGATTGGATGCAACAAAAAGGCCGTTAGTAGCGGCCTTTTTTTGTTGTCCAAATAGTGTCAAAAAAGCCCTTTTTACGGTCCATTACGCAGTTTTTGACGTATCTTGTAGTATGGAAAATCAAGCTAGAATAGATGATGCCACTATGGAGTTAGCCGTGCTGGAATTTGACATTGACGCGCTGCAAAACCGCCACGGATTGCCGGTGAACGAGGCCGACCTGGCCGCCAAGCAGCAGCGCGCCCTTGAACTATACGCCACGCTCTACGAGCTGCGCAATACCCCAAACACGCCGCAGGGCTAGGCCGGCTTTACCCCATGCAGCAGTACCGCAAACCAAAATTCGCCCGCACCGAGCGCACCCCCGCGCAGCGGTGGGGAACGGTGTCGTGGGCGTTCGCGGCCGGCAGCGCCGACGGCGGCGGCCCCAGCCCGGAGCTGGTGCAGCTCTACAAGTTCTACGTGGCCGGCGACATTGACCTGGCCATGATACGCGGCGAGCTGGACCGGCT
>NZ_JAGEMO020000150.1 GCF_017921975.2 Hymenobacter terricola | reverse complement strand
GGGCTGCTCTTGCTGGTGCCCTCCGTGGTGGACCGATACGTTTTGTCGATTTTGCCGAACATCTTGCTCACCCGCTCGGCCGTGGCCGTGTTCGTGGTGCGGCCCCAAAACTGATTTCCAAGGTTGGCCAGAATCATCTCCGATTCCTGCCGACTTGTCAGGGCTTCCATCTGGGCCACGTCCTGCACCGCGTACACGGTGGCCACTTTGTTGCTGCGGGCCGTGGCCGGAATCTGGGCGAAGTTGGGAATAAAGAGGGTCGGCGCTTCGTCGAGCAGCACCAGGCTCGGCAAGCGGCCCTGCTGGTTCATCCGCTTGATGGCCGTGGCCACCATGAGGGAAATGAGCGGGGAAAAGGTCGTGCTCAGGGTCGGGTCGTTGCCCACCACCAACACGCCCGGCGTGTCGGCGTGGTTCAGGTCGAGCGGCACCTGGTCGCCGCTCATCACCCAAAAAATCTCCGGCGTGTTAAGCACGGCCAAATAATTCTGAATGGTCGAGAACACGCCCGCAATGGTGTTTTCCGATTTGCTGGCGCTGGCAATTGAAGCAATCAGGCCCCGTACCTCCTCGTCCCGCTGCAAGGTGGCCAGCAGCTGCGCCGCGTCGCTTTCGAGTATCATGCTCACGGCGGCCGGCAAGCTGCACTGCGCGGGGTGGTTGCGGCGCAGGTACCAGATGCAGCCGGCCAGCAGCACCTCACCCGACTGAATCCAGAAATTGCGCTGCTGCGCGGCTTTCGCGTCCAGGTTGGTAATGATGGTGGCCGCAGCCTCGCGGGCAAAGCTGGCGGTGGCCAGCAGCGCGGGGGCCAGCGGGTTTACCCGGTGGCTCCGGGTGAGGTCGGTAAAGTTGACGAAATAGGGCGTTACGGCCGTGCCCGCGTAGCTGCCGGCCACTTCCTCGGCCAGCGTGGGGAACTTGAAGTCATAAACGACGCCGGTTAGGCCCAACGCGCCCGCCTGCTGAAGAATCGGCTCAATGATGGATTTGCTTTTGCCGCTGCCCGCGCCGCCGGCAATGAAGGTGCCCCGGAACGGGTTGCCTAGGCGCACGTTGGGGCCGCTGGTGGTACGCAGCACGAAATTCAGCGGTTGGTCCCCACCGCCGGGCTGCGCGGCCGGCTCAGGGCAGGAAACGCTGCGGTACACGTTGTAGCCGAACCAGGCCAGCACCAGCCAGGTGGCCAGCCCGCCAAGGCCCAACACCCCGCCCGCGACGGTGGCCAGCAGAAACAGGCTGGCGAAGCGCACAAAGGACACCATCCAGTCGTCCGGGGCCTGGCGTAACCGAATGGCCTGGTACAAGCCCCGCGACACCTGGGGCAGTGCCTGGTGCAGCAGCCGGGCCGCGAGCTGGGCCACGGCCGCGTAAATCAGGGCGGCGACCAGGTGGCCCAACCAAAAGAAAATCGTCGTCATGCCGGCAAGGTAAAACGGCCGACGCTACGGTGCGGCTTTGCCTCCAAAAGAGCCCAAAACCGGGCAGTAAACCGGGGCACAAGGCCGCACAAATAAGCACAACAATAAGAGTTTATACTATTGATTACCAATAATATATAGTTTATAAAATGCGCGCAAATTACTGGCTTCTAGGACTTTGCTGTTTTTGTTTGGGCTGCGCCGCTGCCACGCCGTACCGCCCATACAGGAGCCCTAAAAGCCTTTTTTTGGTCGCAATCACAATTGTGATTTTTTATTTGGTCTTATTTGTTATTTGAGGGGTTCGCAACATATTGATTTATAAGCTATTAATGGCTTCAATCCGAACAGACTATAAGTGAGGGCGAACAGATTATAAGTGAATCCGAACAGATTATAAGCCAAAACGGGGGCTAATCCGAACAGATTATAAGTGAAAGGCGAACAGATTATAAGTGAATCCGAACAGATTTAGCGAAGTGTTTTTTATTATTGTTCGCTTATGCTAGTTTTGCGCTTGCAATCAAGCCCCTAGCTATGAGTTCCGACCTGGAAGTACGCCAACACAATGCGCTAACCAACGCCCGGTATGAATACACCGAGACGCAAGCCAATATCTTCTTGGTGCTGCTCTCGAAGCTGCGGAAAGATGCCCCGGATGCCGTGTATCAGATAACGGTCCCCGAAATGGAGAAAGTGACAGGCAATCAATACAACTACAAACAGTTGCGCGAATCTACAAAGGAGATGATGGGCCGGGTTCACGAAATAAACACGCTGCACAACGGCCGCGAAGTGTTCCGGCAGCTCGTCTTGTTTAAGCGGATTGATTATATTTTGGGGACGGGGGTTATTGAATTGGAGTTCAACGAGTACGCTACCCAATACCTGTTCGACCTCAAAAATAATTTCACCTCCTTTCAGGTGCAGGCGGCCCTGAGCCTGACCAGCAAACACGCCAAGCGCATCTACCAGATTTGCAGCCAGTGGAAGGATAAGGGCGAAACCAAGAAAACGGCTATTCTGGACCTCAAGAAAACTCTTGGCTTAGCCGACAACAAGGGCCGTGAGGAGTACACGGAAATTTCAATGTTTAAGAAAAATGTGCTCGACGTGGCCGTGAAGCAAATTAATGAAAAGACGGATTTAGTGATTGGTTACAAGCTGGAAAAAGTAGGCCGTGGCTTCAAAAACATTGTTTTTACTATCGCCTCGCAAGCGGTGGCCCTGCCCCTACCCTTCGGCCTGGTGCCGGATGAGGCCCCGCTTGGCCTAGCTCAGCACCAGGTCGAAAACGCCCGCCGCCTGCTCGGCCAGCTTAGCATCACCACGCCGGCCCTGGTGGACCAGATTCTAGCCAGCCCGGCGCACGTCGCGGCCTGCAATAAGTTCGCCCACGACCTCAAAACGGGCAAACACGCCAAAGCGCACTCCCTTTCCGGCTTGCTGCTGACTATTTTGGGCCTGAAAAAAGCCAGCAGTGGCCCGCTGTTCGACAAAACCACTAGCAAAACCACGAAAACCCGGTAACAATATGACAACCACGGACCTAAAAGAAATTGCTAGAGCGGGAGGAGGCATGAGCCTCGACGCAACGAGCTACACAACCACCGACTTAAAAGAAGTTGGGCGAGCTGCTGCGACCTCGGGAGCAACGATAATCCTGCGAAATGCCAAGACTATAACAACCACGAACTTAAAGGAAATCGCTCGGACCTCGCCGGGAAAGTTCATCTTTGAACTGTAAAACGGGAAGCTCTACTTCCCAAACACACGCTGCCAAATGCTGCGTCGCGCCGGCTCATTCAGCCGGGCCGCTATGCCCTCGACCATTTGGGTTAGCTGCTCTACCTGCACCTGCAAGTCGCGGGGGCTGGCCACGGCTTGCCCGGTGGCCTCGGCTTGGCTGAGCTGGCCCTGCGCGAAGCCGCGCACGTCGTCGTTTAGGAATTGTCCCAACGTCTTGCCGGCGCGCTCAGCGGCCTTTTCAATTATGGCCCGAGTCTCCCGCTCTACCCCGCGCACCGACCAGGTTACGGCCGTGCTACTGGACTGCTTCGGGGGCCGGCCGCTCTTTTTCCCTGTCTTACTTTGTGTAAGACGTTCCGTTTCAACATTTTCACCCCCTGTCTTACTAGTATTAGTTTCAGTAAGACTAGATTCGGCTACTATGCCCCCATTTTCTGGTGTCAAAGGTGCATCTTCGGGACTTGTCTTACTCGCCGGGGTTTCTGTCGTACTGGATTCGGGCTGCATAGTGGAGCGTCTTACACAATGTAATACGCATAGTTAAGCAAGATTTTGGCGTTACACACCTTGTCTTACCTTGCGCTGGGCGCGCAATCTGTGCTTATTCAAAGCTAAATAGCCGGGGCGGCAGCGCCTGGCTAATGTCCACCCGGTTGAGGTTGTCTTTAATCGAACCGTCATCATAGGGGTTCTTGTTGCAAAAGGGCGGATTTACACGATAAGCATTTAATCACTTGACTTATGGGTAATTAGCAACCAAACATTGCTTCCTTATCAGAAAGGAAATCCTTTTTGATACGCTTCACATACCCTCTAAATTGCTTGGAATCGCCCTTTTCTAGCCTGTTTTTGGGCTACCCTTTTTGATAAGGAGCTTAGCGTGTCAAACTGCCCTTTTGGATACTGTTGGCGAATTCGTTTTGAGGCAAGATTGGGTAAACGAGCTGCCGTTAGCCCAGACTCGTCGGCCCGCTTTCGAGCGCCTAATGCCTCCGGCAATGGCTTAAAGATGAATTCGCCAACAGTATCCTTTTGCAAGAAGAACCCCTACTATTCCTGACTGTTTGCTACAGAAGACTCAATCAACTTCACCCGCCCTCGTGATGCTTGACTTTGTAAGCAATACATGACCAATCCTTAATTATTCACTAAAAGGTTGAACCACATACATTCATGGACTTTTAGCATGAATTAATTATTAATATTCATCTTTTCATAAAAAATTTATCGTTGTAAATCAGATAGTTAAGTATCAACAGCGCATGCTATTAAGACAGTATACCAAAAGTCATCCTTGCTTGCTGCTATCTTCCTTACTCTTACGGCTTACGCTGTATAGATGCTTCGATTTTCGGGGCATATTGGGCACATATACTCCATGCGTCCGCAACCCGTTGGGGTGATTCTACTATAGCCTTTCTTATGCTTCTTTCCGTGCCTCTACTATGCGTTTCCACCGCTACCAGCTTCGCCCCACTAGTGGCCTGAGCATCTGTGTACCGATAACATTGCCTGCCGGTAGCACACCAAGGAAATGTGACTGCCGCTGCTTTGTAGGGTATAGCCCTGCATCCTGTTTACATAAATCTTGGACCTAGCCTGGTCAACTCACCTGTGTGAGCTGACCAGGCTTTCTTGTTGTACCCTTCTTACATCAGTTGGTACTTTTTTTCACCATTTTCCCTTTTCTAATCCTCGTGAAAACTTCTTTACTTTCTTATTGGTCTAGCGCAATGAGGCGGGGTATAAGCACCTTAGCCGTCGCAACCTGTATCTGTTCTACCAATTCAGCTGTTGGGCAAGCATTTCGACCGGCTACCGTAACCGAGCAATACCTTACTGGTAGCAACACGAAACTGGTGCATAATACCGGCTGTGGACAAAGCTCCGACGGTAGTGACCTAATGCAGGTGTTGACTTGGGACGGTGCCAAGCCCTCTTTTGGCTGGTCCTTTAATGGAACATCCACAGGTTTTCAAGCCTTGGAAGCCGTAGCGCAAGGCTTAACGGTAACGGACCCGGACATTGTATCGTCTTTTACCAACGGCAAATACTTCATGGTAGCGGTTTACTTGGTTCAGGGCACCAGCGCTACACAGGTTGAATACGAAGAGCAAGCATACGACCCCAGTACGAATTCATGGGTCGTCGTAACTCCGCCGACGCAAATAGACAATAACTTGGGGCTAAATTGTACGAGCCCGAATGTAGATATAGACCGCATTAGTGGCGATGCCGTGATGGTTTTTCAAGAAGGCTCGTCCATCTACGCCCGGGCACTCAACCTCACTAGCAGTACTCTTTTTAATAATGCGCTAGTGGCTTCCAGTACGCGAACCCTATTGCATCGGCAGCCAGACGTAGCCATTTACGAAGACCCAAGCGGCACTTTTCCAATCATTGTTTCAGTTACTTATATCACTGAAAATGTAGGAAGTGGTACTTTGGAGGTGGACTTAGCACAGGATAAACTTCCCAATGTGCAAGCAGCTAGTTCCTTTCCAACTCCGCTAGTGACATTCAATCCAGTTCCTTCGAATCGAATTTTGGAATTCCCTCGTATTGCTGCTCCTATGTTTCCTCCTGGAAATATAAGTCGCTACGATTGCATGACGGTAGTGCGGTATAATAGCGGCTCTGGCGACCAAATTCTTACCCTGACCATCGCAAGCGGCTCATTGGTGTTGCCCCATGCCGTAATTAACGCTCCGCTGACATCTAGCTACTCTGGCGCAAATGCTCGTCCGGTCGTTACTTACATTGGTGACGGTGCCTTTGTTGCCTGGCAATACGACGATACAAACTTCGCCAAACTTCACAAAAATGTGGATGTGCTCGGCTTTTGGGTTCAACTGAATGGCACTCGGGCAACCAGTTTTGGCAACGATTTACTAGTAGCTAATGCCCATTTTGCTGGTTTTCAAGGCATACCCAGCATAGAGGCTCGCAACGGTACAAATGCGATTGGTTCTACTGGCGTTGCCATGTGGTTCGATGAAGACAAATCAGATATTGCTTATAAGCCAATAAACTGGTTTTCCGCGAATTTGCGGCCTGCTGCTAACGGAGGAAGCATTTCGCAAAATCTGACGCCGGACAAACAACTTACGGTCTATCCAAGTCCCGCCGTAGCTGGCGCTCATGTTGCTATGCGACTGACTTCAGGCGAAACGGCCCAAATGCTGCAAGTAATGGAATCGCGTACGGGCACAGTGGTAGCCAACCTGCCCCTCACCGACATCAAGACTGGCGCAAATGACGTGTTGTTGCCTACGCTCCCAGCTGGGCTTTACTTATTGCGACTACAAACTGACCACGGTTCAAATGTGATACGGTTCAACTATCAACCGTAATTTTTCAACTAGTAACAAGTGCCTACTTCTGCTCTTATGGAGTGGGGGTAGGCATTCGTTATTTAATCTTAATTAGCCTGATTGCTATGAATCAGCCAAGAGGCACTGCACTTTTCAATTCCAGGTAATTCACTCCTCATCCTTCTTTTCCTGCTTATGATAACTTACTACTATTTCCATTTTTTCCGTCGCTGGTTGTTTGCACAGCAGATAGGCTTGTTTTTACTCGTACTGCTATTGGCTAGTATCGGCGTTAGGGCGCAAGCCCCCGCCAACGATGACCCCTGCGGAGCCGTGGTACTTACCCCACAAGGGAGTCTATGCACAGCGCCTGTTGTGGGGACCACGCAATTTGCTACCACGACCTCGCCTAGCGGCTACTTAAACATCGGCACCTGCGGAGGCACCAGCCTTGCCCCGGCTATCAAAGACGTGTGGTATAAGTTTACCACTGCGGCCACGGGCTTGGGAAGCACTGGTGCCACCATTACCGTCTCGGGCAATGCGGCCGGACAGCTGCACTTGTTTTCGGCGACGAGCTGCGCGGGACCCTTTACGGACCTGGGCTGCGCGGCGGCAACCGTATCTAACGCGACAGCCCCACCACTTATCACCACGGTTCTGACCGCGAATACCACGTACTACGTGCGCGTGTCGGGCTACGACGGCCTGAGTAGCACGGGTCCTTTTACTATCTGCCTCACCGATGGCCCTGGTTTCGTGGCGTGCGCTATGCCGGCCATCGGGTTACCCGTCTACAGCGCCGGCAATACCACGGCCACCTTCTCCTTTACGCCGGCCGCCAACAACGCCGGGCCTTACACTGCTACGCTACAGTTTAACCCCCTGAACCCGCCAGGCCCAACGCCCGTCCCATTTCCAGCCACCCCACCGACCGTAACGGTAACCGGGCTGGTGCCCGGCAACAACTACACCCTAACCGTTCAGGGGCTATGCACGACGGGCGGCACTGTGACCGGCATTCAAACGTTCACCGTGCCGGTCCTCAACGATGAGCCATGCGGAGCCGTAGTGCTGCCCGTAGACCCCGGCGCGGGCTGCACTCCGCTAAGTGGGTTCGTCACGGGGGCCACCCCCACCGTGCCCAACGGCTACACCAACCCCGGCTGTGGGGGCGTGGCCAATGCCCTCGATGTTTGGTACCGGTTCACCACCACGACCAGCGGACCAGGCAGTACCAGCGTCGTCCTGACCCTTAGCAACGTGGCGGCAGCCGGGCAATTACGCTTGTTTGCCGCGCCTTCCTGTACGGGTCCTTTTACCTCGCTGGCTTGCTCGGCGGCTAGTTCTCCCGTCACCGGGGCGGCGCCGATAGTCGCCACGGGTTTAGTGCCCAATACGACGTATTACGTTTCCGTAGCGGGCATCACCAATGCATTAACCAACACCTTTACCCTCTGTGCCTCGGCGCTGGTGCCGGCGTTGCCTTGCCCAGCCCTGGACCGGCTCAACGTACCGGCTGCGCTGCTTACCCCGACCACGGCACCGCTGGCGCTGATTCCTGTAACGGGCACTGCGGTGCCCGTGAGCTACACCGTGACCTATACCCCCCAAGGCGGCAGTCCGGTAGTTATTACGGTGCCCTACGTGCCCGTGGCCGGCGGCATCCCACCCTATACCCTGGCCTTGCTCACCAGCTTGCTGCCGGGCACGACGTATACGGTGACGGCCGTGGTTAACTGCACGGGCGGCAGCCAATCGGGGGCCGTGAGTACCACCTTCACCACGCCGCCCGCTACGGGTACTCCTCCCGCTAACGATGAGTGCGCCAGCGCCACTCCGTTGACGGTCGGCACTACGTGCGTCTCCACCACCACCACGAATCTGAACGCCACGGATTCGTTTGAAGACCCGCCTTTGTGCAGCAATTACCAAGGCGGCGACGTCTGGTTTAGTGCAGTCGTACCCGCCAACGGCATTGTGCAATTCACCTCTGGAGCAGCTAGTGGTTCCATCGTTACTTCCGTGGGGCTACAACTCTTTACTGGCAGTTGCGGCAACCTCGTGCTGGTGGCTTGTAATGGAGGCAATGCCGTCGCATTTGCGCAAGTCCGGGCGGTGGGCCTAGTACCCGGCAGCACTGTACATGCCCGCGCCTGGCGACAAGGCAGCGCCGCCGGGGGGGCCTTTACTATCTGCGCCACGACCGATATTACCTGTCCCTTGATTACCAATCTGACGCCCACTGCTGTTATGACTACCTCGGCCACCCTCACCTTTACTCTGCCAGCTGGCAATACGGGCTATGTGCTAACCTATACGCCGGCCGGCGGCACGGCCCAAACGCAGACGATTACCGCCTCCCCGGTGGTGCTTACGGGCCTAACGCCCGGCACCACCTATGCAGTGAGCATTACCGGCAGCTGCACGGGCTCCGTGGCTGGCACGGTACGTACTAGCTTTACTACGCCCGTGGTGCCTACCTGTGCGGTCCCGGCCGCCGTCTATGCCAGTAACGTGGGCAACACCTCGGCCGGGGTGGGCTTCGTGCTTACCTCGGGAGCCAGCAGCTACACCGTGACCTACCAAGCCGCTGGGGGACCGATACAGACTGTTTCACCCGCCCCCACCTCCTCGCCAGTCACCCTCGCAGGCGTGGTACCCGGCACGAGTTACACGGTTTGCGTGACCAGCAATTGCACCAATGGCCTAGCTTCGACGCCCCAATGCGCCCTTCCCTTCACCACGACCGGCACGGCCCCCACCTGTGCGGCCCCGACCGGGGCCACGGCCGCGAGCACCGGCCCCACTACCGCCCGCGTCAGCTTCACCCCGACGGCGGGTGTGACCAGCTACACCGTGACCTACACGGCCGCCGGCGGCTCGGCGCAAACCCTCACGCCCAACCCCACGGCCTCGCCGGTCGTGCTCACGGGCCTACTTCCTGGGGTCGCTTACACGGTCACCGTGGCCAGCAACTGCCCGAGCGGCCCGGCCTCGCTGCCCGTGCTGGCCACCTTCGCCACCCCGCTAGCTTCGCGTTCCGGCGCGTTAGCCGACCAGTTGAGCCTCTACCCCAACCCGGCCCATCACTCGGCCACGCTCACCGTACCGGCCGCGCTGCTGCGCCAAGCCAGCCTGCTCACGCTCTCCGACGCGCTGGGTCGCACCGTGCGCCAACGCTACGTCACGCCCACGGCCGGCACCGCCGCCGACACCCGCGCCGAGCTGGACCTGACCGGCTTGCCCACCGGTGTGTACCTGGTGCGCCTGCTCAGCAACGCCGGGCCGCTCACCAAGCGCTTGGTCATCGAATAACCTCCGCGCTGGTTTCGCTACGCAAAAATCCCGGTCCTGTAGGGCCGGGATTTTTTGTATTCGGGCACTTTCGTTCACCAGCAAAAAGTCTGGGTTGGGATTCCGCCAGTTAGCAGGTCAGTTCCAGCACTTCCGCCGCCGGAATGCCTAGCTTGTGGTACATGCGGCGCAACAAATCCCCGTTGGCCGGCCGGCGGCCCCGCAAGACTTCGCTCAAGCGCGACTCGCCCACCTCCAGCAGCTGCGCGAGCTGCTTTTGTTTCAGGTGCCGCTTGAACATCTCCACCTGGAGGCGGCCGGCCACCGTTGTGGGGGGGCCGGGGTTGTGCCCGTTAGCTTCCTCGAAGGCATGAATGGCGTCGCGCAGCACCAGCAGGCGGGCGTAATTGGCGGCTTCGTCGGTGGCCAGCGCCCGGAATTCCTTCACGGCGGCCTTGTGTTCGGTTTCAGTGGTCAGGTTCACGGTCGGGGGGATTAAACAAGAGGGAAAAACACGCCATCAAATCTTCAACAACTGCTTGTGGCTCAGCTTGTCATACTCGGCATGGGTCATGATGCGCCGAATGTCCACGGTTTTGATGGAAAACAGCACCTGGGCCACGAGCCGGTAATGGTTGCCTTTGATGTCGAACACGTAGCGGCCCTGGGTGATGTAGTCAGCCGTAGGAAAGTCAGCCAGCAACTCGTTGTGGCTCGACCAGGTGCAGAGCTGTACTTGGGCAAACCACACCTTCAGCGCTTCCCGCGCCTGGGCGTTCTTGCGGCCGTAGCTGGTGATAATCTTCTCCTCGATAACAAGCATGGCCATGCCACAAACATACGCATTACAGAATAAAATTCCGTAATGCGTATTTTATTCACCCTGCTCCTACTTTCCAAATAGGCGCTGCCACAAGCCTCTTTTGGCCGGCTCTGGTGCGGGCAAGGCCAGCAGAGCCTCCCCCGGTTCAGGCAGGCGCTTTTGCAGCTCCCCTAGCTGCTCGTTTTGGCTAAGCAGCAGTTCCTCGATGCGGCCGATGCGCTGACTATTCACCTGACTAGTCAAAGCGTTTAGCACATCATTCTGCTCTAGCAAGCGGTGTTGCAACTGCTGGATGGTTTGGTCACGCTCCGCAAGCTGCTGTTGGAGCTGGGCCAAATCCGGCACCTGGGCTGGCTCAATAAGCGCCGGCAACGTCTCGGCCGCGCTGGGGTATTGCTGCGCGAGAAACACCTGACTAATCAGATACGTGTTGCCCTTGGGGGTCTGCTCAACCTGGATATGACTAGTCTTAGCGTGTTGTTTGACTAGTCGCCGTATCGTCTGCTCAGATTTGTTAACCTGTTGAGCTGCTTGCTTTATAGTCAAAAAAGGGGCGGTGTTTTCCATTGGAGCTATGACTAGTCAGAAGCCACAAAGTAAACACGCTAAATCTTCTTTAACTACTGCTTGACTAGTCACCGACTAATCACTGACTAGTCAAGCGTTTACTACTGATTAGAACCTCCATCAGCAGCCAGCGGCTGCTCGAAGCTAAACGGCCGGCGCGGCAGCTCCTGGCTAATGTCCACCCGGTTTAGGCTGTCTTTGATTGAACCGTCGTCATACACCCGAATCGAGGCCGGAAAGGCAAACCGCTCGCGCAGCTCGGCCGCGTCGATGGGTCCGGCAAAGGTGTAATGCCCTTCGCCTCCCTGGTCGAACGCGAACGCATCCCCCCGCCAGCCGGCCGGCGTGTTGCCCTGGGCCAGCAGGTACTCAATGACGGGGCGCAAGTGGGCGGTGCGCGGGTCGTGGCCGGGGGCTCCCTGGGCGGCAAGGGCTAGTTTGGGCATGATAGGCAAACAGGATTTTGGGGGTAGTCGCGGGCGGGTGTTTTCCCCTCTTGTTCCTTGCTTTTGTTACTTAACATAACATCTCTTCTCGGACACTTCTGGGAATAAGTGCCGTTTTGGGGTTGTGCCGGCGCGTCCTTACATTTAGTACTTTCTCAGTATAACCCCCTCCGTCATGAAGCCTTTTCTGCACCTGTTACTGCTCGCGCTGGCGGGCCTGGAAATCGTTGGGACCAGCTTGGAAAGCCTCTCGCTTTCTACTGGCCAACAAAATGCCTTGGTGGCGCTGCTGGCGGTGTACATTCCGCTGTCGCACCATCTGCTCGGGAAGGCTGTCAAGTAAGCCAGGCGGCTCTACAGGCGGGCATAGTGCCGGCGTAATTGCGCGCTGCATTCGGCCAGACTCAGCTCGCCGGCAACGTAGCGTTGATAGAGCCGCTGCCCGAACGGGCTCAGGGGTGGCAGGCCCTGGGCGGATTTGAAGGCTTCCACTTCATCGAGCAACGCCTGGCGTTGCATCAGGGTCTGCTCGGCGGGGCCAAAACGTTCGGCTGCTTCCATACTTAAACAAGCTCTTGGGGAGAGAAGGGGCGGATTTTAGTCCTGCACCATTATCGGCTGGGCCAGGCTTCATTGAGCCTGCACTGGTATCAAGCACCCACGTAAAATACGGTATTTTAAAAATCAGGTATTTATACCTGCATGTTTACCCATAAGCTCGTCGTTGCTTTGTTCAGGTTATGAAGGCATTTTCCTAACCATAATTTTCAACCCTTTTATCATACCAACATGGCTACGAAGTGGGACAGCGAGAATGTACGGCTCAAAATTATGTAGCTACAAGAATTGCCTGATGGCGAGCGTCAGGAGCAGGCTAACAAAATTCGTGAGGACTTGAAGGGGTGGGCCCAAAACACCTTTGAGTTCTCGGAGAAGCAGAAAGCTTGTATGGAGCTGATGCCCAAGGAATATTACGAGGAAACAGGATACCAAGTGGCGCATGCGCTTGACAAAAAGTATTCCATCACGGCATGGGTAAGCGATGATACCCCGCCTGTAAGTGCTGCCAAACGGGAGACATCTGTCGACGGTGGGTGGAGCCAAAGTGATGGCTGGCACGCCGGCGTTACGATAAAGTTTTAATAAAAAAACTGGTGTTTAATAGAAGAACTGGTGGGAGCTTATCTCACCAGTTCTTCTATTTTTGTGGATAGAGCATGAAAGCGAACACCCTACTCTTTTTATCTTTTTTTTTACTGCCTTTGTGCGGTTCCTTGTCACTGCCCCCTAAAGGACCATCTGGCAGTAGCTCGGAGGAAATCCACTTACTAAAAGACAAAGATTTGCCACTGGCATTTGTACTAGTGAAGGTAAACGGCGTGCAAAAGAAGTTTCTGCTCGATACTGGTGCACCTACTTTGCTACTGGTTAATTCGCAAACCGAGCTTAGACAGCTGACTATAAGCGACTCAACAAAAGTCTACGATGCGGCAGGGCAAGCGAGTACTATTTACCGGGTGAAGGAGGCAACTAGTCTAGAATTGGGCGCGCTCACAATCCGTTTCAACGAAATGAAGGCCATCCTGCTGCCGCCGGGCCAACTGGCAGACTTGCACGTAGCAGGCATAGTAGGACGCGATTACATCGATAAGTTTGATTGGACATTTGACTTTCGGCAAAACGTTGCGCATCTCTACAAGCCAGGAAAAGCGCCTAGCCCAACACCGGACTTTTGCCCTATTCCAGCTTTTCGTGCTAAAGGGGGGGATTTTTTCGTCATAATGACTTCATCGGCGAACATCGCCGATACCGTGCAGATAGATACCGGTTTTACGGGCACCCTTCTTTTGCCCAAGGCGAGGGCACTAGTAGCCCCTGTTGTTCAACGAGTCGGATTAGCAGCCACAGTAGCCGTAAGCAGCAAGACCGACACGACTCAGTTATGGGTGGCCCCCTGGGTACAATTTGAAAACTTGCGATTGGAGCAGGCACCGGTTGCCGCTTCAGTAGGGCGCTCACAAAGAAATTTGTTAGGTATGCGCTTCTTCCGCGAGTTTGAAGTCATCTACCAAGCCAAGACGCACACCTTCTGGTTGCGCCCCTATGCCAGCTCGTATCAAGACAGCACCCGACGCACCGCACTTAAGGCTATTGGCCAACGCCGTTATGTGGTACAGGCCCTGACACTACCGGCCCCCAATGGGGTGCATGTAGGGGATACGGTGCGACTAGGCCCCGGCCAGATACTGCCCGAGAGTACCCTTACAACACTGCTCCCCTGGGCACCTACGCGAGTAAGTTGCGTGCCAGCAGCAAAGCACTAGCCAAAGGTCCTGGATAGCTTTGAGGGCTCTCACTTCATCGAGTAGCGCCCTGGGCTGCGCCGGGGTCTGCTCGGCAGGGCCAAAACGTCCGGCTGCTTCCATGCTTAAACAACGAGGGCAAAACCGCCGACCTGTCGCGGGGGCCGCGTCTAGCAGGGAGGGGGTAAAATTACCCGAAGCCCTGCCCGGCTGGCGGTTTTGCAATTGCAAAATGAAAGGGACGCTGCTCAGTCCTGGGGAATGTGGCCGCTGTCGGCTTCTAATATCCACTCCAAGGCGGCGGCTTTCGCCCGCACGGCCAGCAGCTGGCGCTCGGCCAGCGTCCGGCTGCGCTCGTGGCCCGCGTCGGGGTAGAGTTGGTGCAGCTGCTGGTGCTTCACCACGTCGTTTTCTAGGCGCTCGTCGGCTTGGTCAAGGTTGGCCAGATAGGCGGTTATTTCGGCTTCGGTCTTCATTCAGGGCTATTTTGCAATTGCAAAAAGAAGGCAACAAGGGGCGATTAGAGCGGCGGCAGCGGCAAGGTTTCGTCCATCACGATGTAGGGCACATAGGGCGGCAAATTATTCATGTCCTCCATCAGCGCCGCCATTTCCGCCGCGTAAGGGTACGCCCGGCCGGGCTGCTCGGGCGGCAGCGGG
>NZ_JAGEMO020000015.1 GCF_017921975.2 Hymenobacter terricola | reverse complement strand
TAGGGTAAAAGGATAGGGATTTAACTTTGCTGGATGAATCGCCGTACTTATCCAACCGATTTGACTGACGAACAATGGCTTCTGGTGGAGCCCTATGTGTGCACCAGTGGCTACGGACGTCCGCCGTTGCATACCAGACGGGAATTGCTCAACGCCATTTTCTACCAGGGCCGGGCCGGCAGCGCCTGGTCCTTAATTGCCGCACGACCTGCCGCCCTGGCGCACGGTCTACAAGCAATTCGAAGCGTGGCGCGAGGACGGCACCTGGGACCGGTTGATGGATGGCCTGCGCCGGGCCGGGCGCCAGCCCCAGCGCGCGGCGGAGCCCACAGCCGGGGCCATTGACACGCCGTCGGTGCGGACGGGCGCTAAAAGGGGGGCTGTCATGGCGACGACGCGGGCAAGCAAATAGCGGGCTGTAAGCGCCATATAGTAGTCGATACCGAAGGGTTGCCCCTGGCGGTGCAGGTCCAATCAGCCAGCGTGCAGGACCCGGTCGGGGCCGGGGTCGTGCCGGCTGAGGCCAAAGCCCGCGCCCCGAACCTGCAACTCGTTTGGGCCGACGGCCGCTATCAGGGGCCGCTCGTTGCCCAAGCAGCGGCGGCGGTCGGCCTGCGGGTGGAAGTGGTGGGTAAGCGCCCCGGCCAGAAAGGCTTTATCCTGCTGCCCCGGCGCTGGGTCGTTGAGCGCACCTTCGCTTGGCTAGGCAAGTACCGGCGCCTAGCAGGCCGCGATTACGAAACCAATCCGCGCAACAGCGAAGCCTGGATTAAAATCTGTCTTAGAAACTTAATAATCAGACGGCTGGCTAAACGAACAATATCGAAACCTGACGATTAATTTATCCTATACCCTCTTACTCCATTGCCAATGGCCTTACGAAAGTGACGCTGCCGCTGGCGCCCAATGATGCCGTGTTCGTCGTATTCCGCAATGGCGCGCCCACAAAGTCCCTCACCTTACCCGTTGCCACCGAAAAGAAGCTGACTTCTGTTGAAGGCGACTGGAAGGTGGCGTTTCAGCCCAGCCGGGGAGCACCGGCAAACGCCACCTTCGACAAGCTGACTTCTTACACGGAAAACAGCACGGCGGGTATCAAATACTTTTCCGGTACTGCTTCTTACACCAGAACGATTACCGCGCCGGCCGGCTGGTTTGCCAGCAAAGGGCAGCTTTGGTTAGACCTCGGCGAAGTGAAGAACCTGGCCGAGGTGGTGGTCAATGGCAAACCGCTGGGCGTGGTCTGGAAAAAGCCCTTCCGGGTTGACGTTACCAACGCGTTGAAGCCAGGAGCGAATAGCCTGGAAATCAAGGTCATCAATCTGTGGGTGAACCGCCTGGTGGGCGATGCTCAGCCGGATGCCACCAACAAGATTACCTACACCTCGATGCCGTTTTACCAAGCCGACTCCACGTTGCTGCCGGCAGGTTTGTTGGGGCCGGTGCAGGTACTATCGGTCAAATAAGGCCCTTCTGGCTTTTCCGTTCGCGGCCGCCCACCTGCACGTTGCGGCCGTCGAACACGGCTGTTGACGTACTGCGCGAGGATGCCGGGAATGTCGCGGGCAAATCCACATTGCCGCCGGCCACGTCGCTGAGCGGGCTGTCCGCGAAATCGAACCGGACGTGGCGAAACGCCAGGTCCTCAGGCAAGCTTTCGGCCGTGCCATCCACCAGAATGCCGTTTTCACCCCGGCAGGCAACGTTATCGGACCGAACATTGCGAACGTGGCCCAGCTCCCGTTTTCCGGTCCTGCGGCGCACGGTGCCGCGGTCCTGCCGCGAGCTCAGCACCGTGCACCGGGTTGCCCGGCGCGTTGCCTTCGGGCAGCGTCAGCCGGCCGGGCGGCGTAAAGCCGAAAATTAATGGTGGGAAATGAAATAACGCCCCACGGGGCGGCAATTAGTATTTGATGATTTTCTGCACGGCCTGCTGGTCGCCGTGGCTGATTTTCAGCAGGTAAATTCCCGGCGCGAGGCTGCCCAAATCAACCGTCGCAGTGTGCGGGCCCGCGGCCCGGGCCTGCGCCGGGAGCGTCAGCACCTGCTGCCCGGCCAGGCTATGCAGGGAAAGCTGCACGGTTTCGGCCCGTACCAGCGCGTAGCCGATGGTGCATTGGCGGCTGGTAGGGTTGGGGAAAACCTGCGTCTCAATCGTATTCGTCGCGCCTGGCAGGGTGGCTGTGGCCTGGTTCGACACAAATTCCACGTCATCGAGGCTGGCATTTTCGCCCGCGTGGGCATCGGAGCGGAGGCCGATTTCGCACTGCCCGTTCGTGACCGTGACGTTGGGCACCTGGATGCGGACCCAGTTGCCGTTGGTGGCGGTGATGTTGGCGCTTTGCTCCGCCCCGCCGAAGCCGTTGGCGTACAGCTGGCACACCGTTTGGCCGCCGCTGCTTTGGGCCCAGGCGCGCAGGGTGTAAGTGCCATTCGGCACGGCCGCCAGCAGCTGGTAGGTGCGCACCTGGTAGGCCGTGGCTTTCTGATGAGCCAGCTGGAACGTGCTGGTGTAGCCGTAGTTCTGCGTGAAATCGGCATCGGCGTTGCCGGTATTGGCCGTCGTGCTCCAGCCCAGCGGGGTTTGGGTGGCGGCCGTGTACTCGAAGCCAGGGTTGTACACCAGCCCATCGGAGGGCGGCAGGTTGCGGAAGGCATCCATCGCCACGGTGGGCTGGCCGTTGTTGGTCCAGGCGCCCAGGCCGTAGCCCATCCAGCTGTAAGCTTCCGGCTCCCAATACATTACGCCCAGGCCTTTGCCGCCGGGCACGGCACGGGTTTTAGCCATCAGGTCGAGCAGCATCTGGCGGGTGGGGATGGGCGCGTTGGTTGGCATGCCGGTTTCCACTACCATCACCTCCTTGCCAGGGTAGCGGCTCACCATGTCGTTCATGTTGGCCTGGCACTGCGCGGTAAGCATGGGCCAGTTCGCCGTGGTGGGGTAAAGCGACATGCCGATGACGTCGTACCGGGCCCCGTTAGCAGTCAGGCCATCAAACAGGTAGCGAAACAGGCTGTTGTTGAACCCGTTGGAGACATGAACAACGACTTTGGAAGTCGGATTCACCGCCTTCACCGCAGCGTAGCCCTGGTCAACGAGTTGGGCAAAATTGGCCATGTTGGTCGAAGCCCGGCCGTCGGGCCAGAGCATGCCGTCGTTGGTTTCGTTGCCCACCTGCACCCATTCCGGGATGATGTTGTTGCGTTTCAGCGAGTCCAGCACGCTGTAGGTGTGGTCGTAGAGCGCCTGCTTCAGCTGCGGAAAAGTGAGGCTGGCCCAGGCGGCGGGCTTGTTCTGCTGGCCGGGGTCGGCCCAGCTGTCGCTGTAGTGAAAGTCAATCAGCAGCCGGAAGCCCAGGTTGCGCGCCCGAATGGCTTTGGCGACGACGTCGTTTTTGCCATTCCACCCGCCGGCCGGGTTCACCCACACCCGCAGGCGGAGGGTATTCATATCGTAGCCCTGCAAGATTTGCAGCAGGTCCTGCTGCCCCCCGGCGGCGTTGTAAAACACCCGCCCCGAGGCTTCCATCTGGGTCAGCCAGCCCACGTCGGCACCCTTGGCAAACGTGCCGGGCTGCGCCAGCAAGCGCGGGCTTGTCCCAACGAGCAGAGCCAATAGAAATAGGGTGAACAGATTGGCTTTCATAGTCCTGTCAATATGAGCTATTTGGTCCGCCTGGCAGGTTTTGGCGCGGGCTTCGGCATCGGTTTCGGCGCGGGCTGGTCCAGAAACGCATTCAGCGCGGCAGTGGGCTTGCCGTCGGCACCCCAGGCACTTAATGCGTAGCCGCTCCAGCTTTTCGCACCTTCGGGCTCCCAGTAGAAAACGCCCAGTCCTTTGTGGTTGGGCACGGCGCGCACGGCCTGCTGCACGGCCACCAGCATGTCGTAGGTGTCCTGCGGGGCCGTGTCCTCGCCGCCCACTTCCGAAACCATCACCTCCTTGCCCGGGTAGCGGGCCACCATGTTGTTGAGGTTGGCTTGCAGGCTGTCGATGGACTGCTTGTAATCCTGTTTCAGCCAGTAGGGGTAATACGACATGCCAATTACGTCGAACTTGCCGCCGTTCCGGGTGAGGTTGCCGAAGAACCAGCGGTACAGCTCGCCGTTGTTGCCCCGGTCGAGGTGCACAATGACTTTGGAGGTTGGGCTCACGGCTTTCACGGCCTCGTATCCCCTGTTAATCAACTGGGTAAGCTGGGCAAAGTTTTTGGTACTGCCTTCGGGCCAGAGCATGCCGCCGGGAATTTCGTTGCCCACCTGCACCCATTCGGGCGTTACGCCGGCGGCTTTCAGGGCCGTCATCGTGCCGAAGGTGTGGTCGTACACATCGGTGAGCAGCTGAGGGAAGGGGTGGCTGGCCCAGGCGGCGGGCTTGGCCTGCTTGCCGGGGTCGGCCCAGGTGTCGCTGTAATGAAAGTCAATCATGACGCGGAAGCCCAGCGCGGTGGCCCGCTTGGCCATCGCCGTCACCTCGGCGGGGCTGCAATGGCCGCTCGCCTTGTCGTTGGACGGGTTGACGAACACCCGCAGCCGGATGGAATTGATACCCTTGGCTTTGAGAAGCTGAAAGCAGTCCTGCGCCACGCCCTGGTCGTTGTAGAACACGTAGCCGGTGGCCTCCATTTGCTGAAGCCAGCCCACATCAGCCCCCTTGGCGAAGGGTTGGGCCGTGGCGGCCGAAGTGCAAGCCAACGAGAGGCACAGGGCGATGCCGGGGAACAAGGCCGCACGCACGGCGGCCAGGAGGAAGGTGTTCTTCATTGTTGGGTGGGATGAGATGAGAAACGGATGGGCCGGCGCTGGGCCAAGGCCAAGGCCAGAAGCGGCCAGAATGGGGGGGCAATGCCTTGGCAGAAAGTTAGGACAAAACTACCGGGTGAAGCAGCCGGGAAGCGGGGTAATTCGGCAAGAAATGGTTCTAAGCGCAACCGTACTGGTCATCTGGTGGTTAATCCAGGATTTAGGCTCAGAAAGGCCCAATTGTCCAAAGCAGGATTTATCCGGGCCGACCGGCCACTAAACGGCCCCCTGGTTGAAACCGACGCCGCGCTGGTAACTTCCGGCCTTCGGTTCCTGCTTTCCTTTCGCATATTATGGCCAAACTATTCGCGGTACTGCTCGCGTTGGGTGTTTTTCTTGCTGATTTTTCGGGCCGTGCCCAGGCCCTCAGTCCCGTCGATTTGGTGAACCCGCTGATGGGCACCGATTCCAAGCCCAGCCTCTCGAACGGCAACACTTACCCCGCCATTGCCCTGCCGTGGGGCATGAATTGCTGGCTGCCGCAAACCGGCAAAATGGGCAGCGGCTGGGCCTACCAGTACGGGGCCGACAAAATCCGGGGCTTCAAGCAGACGCACCAGCCCTCGCCCTGGATGAACGACTACGGCCAGTTTGCCCTCATGCCCATCACCGGCCGGCTGCGCTTCGAGGAGGACGAGCGGGCCAGCTGGTTCTCGCACAAGGCCGAGGAGGCCCGCCCTTACTACTACCGCGTGTACCTGGCCGACCACGACGTGACCACCGAAATAGCCCCCACCGAGCGCGCCGCCCGCTTCCGCTTCACCTTCCCGCGCACCGACAGCGCCTACGTGGTGCTCGACGCGCTGGACCGCGGCTCCTACGTGAAGCTGCTGCCCGCCGCGCACAAAATCATCGGCTACACCACCCGCAACAGCGGCGGCGTGCCCGCCAATTTCAAGAACTACTTCGTCATCGAGTTCGACCACGCCTTCACCAGCACCACCATCTACCACGACAAGGTGCTGGATGGCCAGCTGCTCGAAGCCCAGGCCCACCACACCGGGGCCGTGGTGGGCTTCCGCACCCGCCGGGGCGAGCAGGTGCAGGCCCGCGTGGCTTCCTCCTTCATCAGCCCCGAGCAGGCCGAGCTGAACCTGCGCGAAATTGGCCCCGACGACTTTGAGGCGGTGAAGCAAAAGGCCCGCGCCGCCTGGGCGCAGCAGCTGGCCCGCGTGCAGGTAGAAGGCGGCACCGAAGCCCAGCAGCGCACATTCTACTCCTGTTTGTACCGCTCGCTGTTGTTTCCGCGCAAGTTTTATGAGTTGGATGCCGCCGGCCAGCCCGTGCACTACAGCCCTTACAACGGGCAGGTGCGCCCCGGTTTCCTCTACACCGACACCGGCTTCTGGGACACTTTTCGCGCCTTGTTTCCCTTCCTGAACCTGATGTATCCGAGCGTGAACCGCCAGATTCAGGCCGGCCTGGCCAATGCGTACCAGGAGGGCGGCTGGCTGCCCGAGTGGGGCAGCCCCGGCTACCGCAACGTGATGATTGGCAACAACTCGGCCTCGGTGGTGGCCGACGCCTACCTCAAAGGCGGACGCGGCTACGACATCAACGCCCTCTACCAGGCCCTGCTGCACGGGGCCAACAACGCCGGCCCCCTCGAAGCCGTGGGCCGGGCCGGGGTGAGCTACTACAACCAGCTGGGCTACGTGCCCTGCAACGTCAAAATCAACGAAAACACGGCCCGCACGCTGGAATATGCCTACGACGACTTCGCCATTGCCCAGCTCGGCAAGGCCCTGGGCCGGCCCCACAAGGAAGTGGCCCTCTACGAAAAGCGCAGCCAAAACTACCGCAACGTGTTCGACCAGCAAACGGGCCTGATGCGCGGCCGCAACCAGAACGGCACGTTTCAGGCCCCGTTCAACCCCTTTAAATGGGGCGATGCCTTCACCGAGGGCAACAGCTGGCACTACACCTGGTCGGTGTTTCACGACGTGCAGGGGCTGATGAATCTGATGGGCGGGCCCAAACCCTTTGTGGCCGCGCTGGACACCGTTTTTACCCTGCCGCCCACCTTCGACCACTCGTACTACGGCGAGGTCATCCACGAAATCAAGGAGATGCAGATTGCCAACATGGGCCAGTACGCCCACGGCAACCAGCCCGTGCAGCACATGCTCTACCTCTACGCCTACGCCGGCCAGCCCTGGAAAACCCAATACTGGGTGCGCGAAACCCTCAACCGCCTCTACCAGCCCACCCCCGACGGCTACTGCGGCGACGAAGACAACGGCCAGACCTCGGCCTGGTACGTGTTTTCGGCCCTGGGCTTCTACCCCGTGTGCCCCGCCACCGACCAGTACGTGCTGGGCGCACCCCTTTTCCCGAAAGCTACCCTGCACCTCGAAAATGGCCACGACGTGGTGCTGAACGCGCCCCGGAACAGTGCCGCCAACCGCTACGTGGCCACGTTGCGCCTCAACGGCCAGCCCTACGGCCATAATTGGCTCAGCCACCAGGCGCTGATGCAGGGCGCCACGCTGGATTTCGACATGACGGCCGCGCCCAATTCCACCCGCGGCACCAGCCCCGACGACGCGCCGTTCTCCATGTCGAGAGCCGCGAAGCCGGGGCGCGCCAAATAAGTTATTAGATGTTCGTTGTTCGTTGCCAGATGTTTGTTGTCAGTTGTTGGTAGGCAGACAACTTCTTGGCTAACAACTAAAATATAATAACTAACAACCCGGTCACTGTTGAACGACTACTTAAAAATGTGCCGGCGCAACAGCAGCCGCTACTTCAGCTCCAGCACCACCACCGACTTGGGCGGGAGGGTCACGGCCAGGTTGCCGCCTTTCTTTTTGGCGCCTTTGAAGTCGGCCAGAGCCACGGTATTGGGCTTGTCGAAGGTGTTGTAATCGTTGATTTTGGCCGAGGTCAGCACGCGGCCGGTCACGGTTTTCCAGGTTACGCCGGGCAGGGTCGTTTCCAGCGTCAGGGCCTTATTCGGGTCGAGGTTGACCAGGGAAATGTGCACCGCGCCGTTCTTGTCTTTCGAGGCCGAGGCGTTCAGGGCCGGGATTTTTTCGGTGCCGAAAGCGTATTCCGGACTGGTGAATTGCAGGGGCAGGTACTCGGCATCCTGGTGCACCTGGTAGAGGTCGAAAACGTGGTAGGTGGGCGTGAGCAGCATTTTTTCCTTGTCGGTGAGCACAATGGCTTGCAGCACGTTCACGGCCTGGGCCAGGTTGGCGCCGCGCACCCGGTCGCAGTGGTTGTTGAAGATGTTGAGTGTGGTGCCGGCCACCAAGGCATCGCGCAGCGAGTTTTGCTGGTACAGGAAGCCGGGATTGGTGCCGGGCTCCACGTCGGTCCACACGCCCCACTCGTCCACCAGCAGCGCCACCTTTTTGTCCTTGTCGTACTTGTCCATGATGGCCGCGTGCCGGGTCACGATGGCGTCCATCTTCAGGCAGTTGCGCAGGGTGCTGAAGTACTGTTGCTCATCGAAGCCGGTGGCGGGGCCTTTCTTGCTCCAGTTGCCGGTGGGCAGGGTGTAGTAGTGCAGCGTGATGCCCCACATTTTGCCGGGGCCTATTTTCTTCATGCAGGTTTCGGTCCAGTTGGCGTCGTCGCCGTTGGCCCCGCTCACGATGCGCTTGAGCGGCGTGCCGGGGTAGTCGTGGGCGAAGGTGGCGTAGCGCTTGTACACGTCGGAGTAGTAGTCGGGCGTCATGTTGCCGCCGCAGCCCCAGCTTTCGTTGCCGATGCCCCACCAGCTCACTTTGTAGGGCTCGGGGTGGCCGTTTTTGCGGCGCTCCTGCACCATGGGCGTGTCCTCATTGGAGTTGAGATACTCCATCCAGTTGCTCATTTCCTGCACGGTGCCGCTGCCCACGTTGGCGGCCAGGTAGGGCTCGCAGCCGATGAGGCCGCACAGCTCCATGAATTCATGCGTGCCGAAACTGTTATCCTCCAGCGTATTGCCCCACCACAGGTTCAGCATTTTGGGGCGCTGGGCGGTGGGCCCCACGCCGTCGTGCCAGTGGTAGGTATCAGCAAAGCAGCCGCCGGGCCAGCGCAGATTAGGAACGTGGATTTTCTTCAACGCCTCCACCACGTCCAGCCGAATGCGGCCCTGCTTGGGCACGTTCAGGCCGGGGGCTACCCAAAAACCGTCGTAAATGCAGTGCCCCAGGTGCTCCGCAAACTGCCCCTGAATGTGCTTGCTGATGATGAGTTTGGGGTCGCCGGCCCGCACGGTCATCTGCACGGTTTGGGCCGGGGCCAGCAGCGGAGCCGACCCCAACAGGCCCAGGCTCAACACGCAGCGGCGCTGAAGGGAAGTCAAAACTGTATTCATGCCGTGGGACACAGTGCGTGGGAGAGTAGTTGCGGGAGAAGCTAATCAGGCCCGGAAAATCCGAAAGCCAATGCTTACACAATCGTTTGTGTAGCTGCAAATGTAGCTACCGCCCCACGCATTGCAATGGTGTAACATTCCTCCTTTTACCAGCCAATTCCGGCGCAAAATTATCCTTCCATTGCTACTACCCTTGGGCTTCGGCGGGCGGGTGGCTAGTATTGCAGCTGGTTTCAGCGCAATCGGTTGGGGTAATTACCTTGGCGGTTTGCGTAGTTCAACGGCCCTTTTGCTCCCGCTCACCCGCTATGACGCCCCACCCTTTCCGCCTTTTCCGCCCGCTGGCCGGTGGCCTGCTGCTGGCCCTCGGCCTCGGCCAGCCCAGCCGGGCCCAAAGCCTGCCCGCCGCCGACAAAGCCGTTTTCAAGCCTAAGTTCATCAGGCAGCAGCTGCTGAAAGCCACCCAATGGCAGTTGGCCCACCCCAGGCACAAAGTGACGGACTGGACCAACGGCGCGTTCTACGCCGGGGTATTTGCCGCCTACCAAACCACGAAATCAAAGCTGATTCTGGACTCGCTGCTGGCCATGGGCGAGCGCACCAACTGGCAGCCCGACCGCCGCTACGACCACGCCGACGACATGGCCATCTGCCAAACCTACCTCAGCTTATACCGCCTGAAACACGACCGGCGCATGCTGGCCCCGACGCTGGCCGTGGTGGAGAAATTCCGCACCGAGCCGGGGCCGGAAGTAGCCAACCACGGCATTGCCTGGTGGTGGTGCGACGCCCTGTTTATGGGCCCGCCCGTGCTCGTGAAGCTGGGCCTGATTGAGCACCAGCCCAAGTACCTGGCCCTGAGCGACACGCTGTACCAGCAGACGTACAAGCGGCTGTTCAACCACCAGGAGCACCTGTTTTCGCGGGACGCCGGCTACCTGTGGAACGCGGCGGGCGAAGGCCGCAAGGAAAGCAACGGCCAGCGCATTTTCTGGAGCCGGGGCAACGGCTGGGTGATGGGCGGCCTGGTGCAAATCCTGCAGGAACTGCCCGCTACCCACCCCACCCGCGCTTTCTACGTCGGCCTTTTCAAGGAAATGAGCGCCCGGCTCATCCAGTTGCAGCAGCCCGACGGCCTGTGGCGCTCCAGCCTGCTCGACCCGGCCGCCTACCCCGGCGGCGAAACGTCCGGCTCGGGTTTCGATTGCTACGCCATGGCCTGGGGCATAAACCAGGGCCTGCTGGACCGCGCTACCTACCTGCCCGCCGTGCAAAAAGCCTGGGTGGCCCTGAACAAGGTGGTAGCGGCCGACGGCCGGGTGGGCTGGGTGCAGCCCATCGGGGCCGACCCGCGCCGCGACTTCTCGGCCGACAGCTGGGAGGTGTACGGCACCGGCGCTTTCCTACTGGCGGGCTCCGAGGTCATTAAGCTGAAATAGCCGGGCAGCCGGCCTCCTACCGCATGCGTTTTTCTCTGAAAACTACCTGGGCCGCCGCGGCCCTGCTGCTGGCCACGCTGGCGGCCCACGCCCAGCAGCCGCTGAAAAAGAACGAAGTCCTGCTCTTTGCCTACTTCAAGGGCAACGGCGAGGACGGCCTGCACCTGGCCTCCAGCCCGGACGGCTACCAGTGGACGGCCCTCAACCACGACCAGTCGTTTCTGAAACCCACCGTGAGCAAGGACAGGCTCATGCGCGACCCGTGCATCATCCGGGGCAAGGACGGCCGGTTTCACATGGTGTGGACCACGAGCTGGCACGAGCGCGGCATCGGCTACGCCAGCTCCCCCGATTTGCTGCACTGGAGCGAGCAGCAGGACGTGCCCGTGATGGCCTCAGAGCCCACCGCCAGGAACTGCTGGGCCCCGGAAATCACCTACGACGCGCCGCACGGCCAGTACCTGATATACTGGGCCACCACCATTCCGGGCCGTTTCCCGCAGGGCGAAACCACGCTGGAAGGCGGCAACAACCACCGCATCTACTACGTCACCACCACCGATTTCAAGGCGTATTCACCCGCCAACGTCCTCTACGACCAGGGATTTAACGTGATTGACGCCACCATTCAGCCGGCCGGCAAGCGCTACGTCCTGTTCCTGAAAGACGAAACCCGCGAGCCCGCCCAAAAGAACCTGCGCGTGGCCTTCGCCGACCAGGCCACCGGGCCCTACGGCCCGCCCTCGGCGCCCATCACCGGCAAGTACTGGGCCGAGGGGCCAACGGCCATCCTGCTGGGCTCGGAATGGCTGGTGTACTTCGACAAATACACCAAGCACCGGTACGGCGCCGTAAGCTCGACAGATTTGAAACAGTGGACCGATGTATCTGACCGTGTGCAGTTTCCTCAGGGCACCCGCCACGGCACGGTGCTGCGCATCACCAAAAAAGAGCTGGCCCGGCTCACGCAAAATGCGCCTCAATAAGGGCTAAGACCGGCCTCACTCCGGATGAAATGGGCAGTCACTAGGTCAAGCCGCAAACCTGGTTAAGGACTGCTGCAGGCACGTTTCCAGGTCGAGCACCGTGTGCAGGGAATTAACTTTTTTCGCCGGAATCTGAATTTCGTAGAAGTCTTCCAAATCGGCAATCAACGCTCCTTTCCCGGTGCCGCTCAGCCCCAAATCATCGAGCAAGTGCGTGTGATTGAACACCAAACGAGGTTCATCACCCGGATGATAGCGGCGCAACCAGTTGAGTAAATACGGGCGAATGGCTGGAATGCTGCCCTCGCTCAGTACCGCCGGGTGGGGTGCGAGCTGCTGCATGGTAAATTGAAAAAGGTCCATAAAGAATAGAATGGGAGGAACGGCGGACCAACTCAACGGTCGGGGTTGGACGGTTATTGCGGGGTGGTGCGGCCCACGGCGCGGTCCAGGTCGATGGTGGCCGTTTGGTAGTCGTAGACGGCTTGCAAATACCCTAATTTGGTGCGGGTTAGGGCCAGTTCCGCATCGGTCAGGTCGAGGCGGGAGGCCATGCCGGCGCGCCACCGGTCGCGGGTGATGCGGTAGCCGAGCGCGGCCGCGCCCACGGTCTGCTGCTGGGTTTCGACGCGCCGGCGGGCTTCCTGCACGCTCGAAACGCTGGTCAGCACCTCGGCCCGAATCAGCTCTTGCTGGTTGGCCAGGCCGCGCTCGGTTTGCTGCCGCGTGATGCGGGCCTGCGCCACCCGCGCCAGCACCCGGCCGCCGCTGTAGAGGGGCACCGCCACCTGCACCCCAAGGTAGGAGCTGACGGGCCATTGGTAGTCGCCGAGCCGCAGGTTGTAGGCCTGGGCCTGGGTTTGCACGAGGCCGGTGGCGGCCAGCTGCGGCCGGCCCGCCGCCGCCGCCTGCCGGATTTGCTCCTGGTTCAGCTCTTCGGTTAGCTTGAGCTGGCGCAGCTCAGCACGGTTTTCCAGGGCCAGGGCGTAGGCCTGCTCGGTGGTCAGCGGCTGGGATTTGGCATCGAAATGCAGCGAGTCCTGCAAGGTCAGCGGGTGGTCGGCATCCAGGCCGATGGTGGTGGCCAGGATGGTTTTGGCGATGCCGATGCCGTTGGACAGGCGCAGGATTTCGGGCCGCAGGTTCTCCACGTTCACATAAGCCCGCAGCGTATCGACGCGCGAGGCCCGGCCTTGCAGCAGCAGCGAACGGGCATCGTGCAGGGCCTGCACGTTGCGCCCCAGGCTTTGCTGTTGCAGCCGGAGCTGCTCGTCGGTGATGAGCACGTTGAGGTAGGCTTTGCGCACGGCCGTTACCACGTTGCTGGCCGTCACGGCCGCGTCGGCAGTGCTGCGCACTTCATCAATCCCCGCGGCCCGGATGCCCGACTTCACCCCCGCCTGAAACAGCGGCTGGTAGACTCCAACGGAGCCCACAAAGGTCTGGTCGCCGCCCACGCGCAGGGTGGCTATCTGGTTGTCGGCCAGGCCGGCAAAGCTGCCAGGCAGGAAGGACACCGGCCGTTGGAAATTATAAGCGTATTGCCCAAAGCCCGACACGGTGGGCAGCGCCGCCCCACGGGCTTCGCGGGTGTGCTGGCTGGCTTTGGCCACGGCCAGGTTGGCAATTTGCAGGTCGCGGTTTTTCTCCCGCGCCAGGGCCACGGCCTCGTTGATGGTGAGCGGTTTGGTTTGGGCGGCGGCGGTGATGGACAACGCCAGCAGGCCGGCAAGCAGGGCGTACCACCGACTGGCGGGCGCGCCCAAGAAGGCAAAGAATTGCATGATGAGGAATGACTTGAAAAGCCGGATGTTGATTGGGTGCCGGTTGCGGTCGGGTGCGGGGCCGTACTCCACTAGGTGTGCGCGGCGATAGCCTCAGGTTCAGCCTCAGCCAGCACCGGCTGGTGCTGGCGCGAGAGGAAGGAATACACCGCCGGAATGACATAAAGCGTCAGCAAACCGGCGAATAGCAGCCCGCCCACGATGACGGTGCCCAGCGAGCTGCGGCTGTTCACCGCCCAGGCAATGGGGATGGTGCCGAAAATCATGGCCAGCGAGGTCATCAAAATCGGACGGAAGCGGGAGGCTGCCGCGGCCTGGGCGGCTTGCAGGGGCGTCAGGCCCTGTTCCTTGGCCTGGTTGGCGAACTCGACGATGAGGATGCCGTTCTTGGTAATGAGGCCGATGAGCGTGATGATGCCGATTTGGCTGAACACGTTCAGGGTCTGGCCCAATAACCACAGGCTGACCAGCGCGCCGGTGAGGGCCAGCGGCACGGTGAGCAGGATGATGAGCGGGTCAATCAGGCTCTCGAACTGCGCGGCCAGAATCAGGTAAATCAGCACCAGCGCGAAGCCGAAAGCCAGCAGCAGGCTCGACGCGCTTTCGGCGAAGTCCCGGGATTCGCCCGCCAGCGAGGTTTTGATGGCCGGCGGCAGCACTTTTTTGGCAATGCGCTGCATCTCGGCCACGCCGTCGCCCACGGTTTTGCCGGGCGCCAAACCGGCCGATACGGTGGCCGAAAGCGCCTGGTCGTAGCGGTAGATGGCGGCCGGGCTGATGCTTTCCTTGAAGGTCACGAGGTTGTCGAGTGACACCATTTCGCCGCTGCGGGTGCGGGCGTACACGGCGCGCAGGGCGTCGGGCGTGTCGCGGTCGTGCCGCTGCAGCTGGCCGATGACATCATATTGCCGGTCGTTGAAAATGAAGTAGCCGTAGCGCTGCCCGCTCAGGGCCAGCTGCAGGCTGCGCGCAATTTCGACCACCGAAATGCCCAGCTCCGCCGCTTTGTCGCGGTCAATGCTCAGCACCAGCTCGGGCTTGTTCACCTTCAGGTCGGAGTCCACGAAGCTGAGCACCGGGCTCTTGCGGGCCTCTGCCAGGAACTGGGGCAGCACGGCGGTGACGGCCGCCAGGTTGGGGCCTTGCAGCACAAACTGCACCGGCTGCCCGCCCCCAAAGCGGCTGCCGATGGTGGGCGGCTGCGAGGGAAACACCAGCACGCCCCGGAAATTCTGGGCGTTGCGGGCCAGCACGGCGGCCACCTGGGCCTGCGTGGCGGGGCGGTCTTCGGCCTTCTTGAGGAAGGTTTGCTGGATGGCCACGTTCACCGGCGCGGGCGGGCCAAACGTCATGGCCAGCAGCGAGTACGTCTGGAACAAGCCCATATTTTTGGTCGAGTCAACCACAAATTTCGATACCTCGTTCGCGTACTTTTCGGTGTATTCGTAGGACGAGCCCTCGGGCGCAACTACTACCATCGAAACCATGGAACGGTCCTCCAGGGGGGCCAATTCCGAAGGCAGCAGCCGGCCCACGGCGTAAATCAGCCCGAGGCTGCCGGCCAGCACGGGCAGCGCTACCCAGCGGCGGCGCAGGAACCACGCCAGCGAACGTTCGTAGCCCTGATTGAGGCCCACGAACAGCGGCTCCGTCTTGCGGTACAGCCAGTTGGGCCGCTCCTGGTGCTTGAGCAAATAGGCGCTCATCATCGGCGACAACGTCAGGGCCACGAAGGCCGACACCGTGACCGAGCCGGCCACCACCACCGCAAATTCCTGGAACAATTTGCCCGTGATGCCCGGCAAAAACAGAATGGGCAGGAACACGGCCGCCAGCGTAATGGTGGTCGAAATCACGGCAAAGTAGATTTCCGACGAGCCTTTCAGGGCGGCTTGCAGCGGCGTCATGCCTTCTTCCACCTTGGCGTAAATATTTTCCAGCACCACGATGGCATCGTCCACCACCAGCCCAATGGCCAGCACCAACCCCAACAAAGTCAGCACGTTGATGGAATAACCGGCGATGTACATGATGAAGAAAGCCGACACGATGCTGACCGGAATGGCGACCACCGGAATGATGGTGGAGCGCCAGTCGCGCAGAAACACGAACAGAATCACCACCACCAGCCCGAAGGCAATAAGCAGCGTCTCCTCCACCTCGGAAATCGACGCCCGAATCGACTCGGTGAAGTCCTTGCCGATGGTCATTTCGTACTCGGGCGGCACTTCCTTGCGCAGCTCCTTCATGCGGCGATAGAACTCGTCGGCAATGGCAATTTCGTTGGCTCCGCGCTGGGGCTCCACAAACACGCCCACGGCGGCGGCATTGTCTTTCAGGCCATTGAGCACGGCGGTGCGCTCGTTTTCCGCGCCCAGCTCGGCCGTGCCAATGTCACGGAAGCGCACGATGCTGTTGCCCTCCTGCTTCACAATCATGTTGTTGAAATCGTCGGCCTGCACCAGCCGGCCCAGCGTGCGCACGGTCAGCTCGTTGCGGTCGCCCTCGATGCGGCCGCCGGGCAGGTCCACGTTTTCCTTGCGCAGGGCCTGCTCCACGTCGGCGGGCGTGAGCTGGTAGGCGGCCAGCTTGGCGGGGTCGATGCGCAGGCGCATGGCGTACTTTTTTTCGCCCGCAATGCCGACGTGCTTCACGCCGGGAATGTTCTGCATGCGCTCCTTGATGATGGTGGAAGCCAGGTTACTGACTTCCAGAATGCTCTTGGTCTTGCTCTCGACGACCATGAAAATGATGCCGTCGCCGCCCGAGGCTTTTTCCACCACCGGCGGGTCCACGTCGGCGGGCAGCAGGCGAATGGCCTTGGCCACCTTGTCGCGCACGTCGTTAGCGGCCGCTTCCAGGTCGGCGTTCAGGTTGAACTCGACCGTGATGACGCTGCCCGCCTCCCGCGACACCGAGGAAATGGTGCGGATGCCGTTGGCCTCGCCAATGGACTCTTCCAACGGCTTGGTAATCTGATAGGCCATCACGTCCGGGCTGGCGCCGGGGTACGACGTGGTGACCGTGACAATGGGCGAATCGGTGACTGGGTATTCGCGCACCCCGAGGTACGAAAAGCCCACCAGCCCGAACAAAATAATAAGGACGGACAGCACCCCGGCCAACACCGGCCGCTGAATGCTAACGCTCGATAAACTCATGAGCTAAACAGAAAAATAAGGAGCAGCGCTGAGGCTGTATAATGGGTTTTTGAAGCCACAAGGCGGTCAGTAGCCAGACTTTTAGTCCGCGTCCCCGCGCCGCTTGGCGGTCGTTTGAGTATCCGTTGGGGGTCGCGGACTAAAAGTCCGCGCTGCTTAGTTGCGGGCCGAAACCGCCCGCACGGGCACGCCCTGCCCCAGCCGCAACAGGTTGGTGGTAATAACAGTATCACCCGCATTAAGACCCGTCAGTACCTGCACCGCGCCGCTACTGCGAGGGCCGGTGGTCACGTCGCGGTAGTCGGCCTTGCCGCCTTTAATGGCGTAGAGCGCGTAGCCCTTGGCCGTGGGAATCAGGGCCTGCGTGGGCACCACCAGCGCATCGGTGGCGGCGTGCAGGGCAAAGCTGATTTTGGCCGACATGCCAGGCACCAGCTGGCGCCTGGCATTGGGACTGAGGGCCTTCACCAACAGGCTGCGGGTGCTCACGTCGGTGCGCGGCTCGGTGGCGACGATGCGGCCCGACTGCGGCGCCAGGCCGTTTTCGGTGGTGAACTGGATGGTCTGGCCGGGCCGGACTTCGGCGGCATAGCGCTCGGGCACGGTGAAGGTGACTTCCACCTGGCTCACGTCTTCGAGCGAAGTGAGCACGGTGCTGGGCGTTACGTAAGCGCCCACGTCCACTTTGTTGAGGCCGATTCTGCCGGCGAACGGGGCCCGAATCCGGGTCTTGGCCAGCTCCACATCCACGGCCTGAATGTCGGCCTGCAGTACCTGTAAGTTGGTCGAAACCTGGTCGTACTCCTGCTGCGTCACCGATTCCGTGGTGAGCAGGCCACGCATGCGCCGGTCATCGAGCAGGGCCAGCTTTTCCTGGAGCTTGAGCTTGTGGCGGCGGGCCTGCAGGTCGGCGTCATCGAGCCTGAAAAGTAGGGTGCCGCCGGCCACCGTGGTGCCTTCGTGGGCATAGATGCCGGTGACTTTGCGGGCCACCTCGCTCACCAGCTGCACTTCCTGGTTGGCCTGAATGGTGCCGGTGGCTTGCAGCTCGTCGGGCACGGCGGTGGCCCGCACCACGTAGTCATCCACCAGCACCGCCGGGGGCGGGCCGGCCGTGGCCGTTTCGGAAATTACCACCGCGTTTTTCTTCGCCGACAATATTTTGGGCAGGCCAATTCCCAGCAGGATGACCAGCACGAGGGCGCTCAGCAGCAGCGCCCGGGGTTGGGTGAATGTAGGTGTCATAGGTGGTCGGAATTGAGGGAAACGTATTAATTAATAATAATGCGTTAATGCGTTTTGGTAAAAAAAATTCGCTTCGGCAGCTTGTCATCAACTTCTGTGGCCGATGCTAAAGGCCCCCAGCGCTAACTGTGAGCGTGTTTTCCATAAACACATAAACAAGCATTGATGTTTTCGGGATTTAAAAAACCAGCTGACTATTTCTATCAGCTGGTCCGGTAAGGCCTATTTGCTTTTCAGCAGCTGAAGAAAGCTTTCCAGCTCCTGGAGCTTCTCGGCATTCACCGACAGGTGCACGCAGCGGCCCTCTTTGTGCGACTCCACCAGCCCGGCTTCTACCAACGCTTTTACGTGGTGCGACATCGACGGCTGGCTGACGGGCGCAACGTCAAACAAATCAGCACAAGCCACTTGCGGGGCCTGCGAAATCTCCTGTAGGATGCGCAGGCGGTTCGGGTCGCTCAGGGCTTTGGCGATTTTAACGAGGGACTTGGTATCCATTGAGCGTAAAGATACTAAACACATGTGCATGTGTTAATGAGTGCTCAACCGCTTTGCCCGCCGATTGGTTCTTGCCACCTTCTTTACGGACTCGCAACTGCTCGGGCCACCACCCTATTAGAACCAACAACCTGAACATAATCAATACCTGGCCCGAGCATCGCACCGCACCGCCCCCTTACGTTTCGGGCAAAACCCGGAAGAAGCTAAAAGCACCCTGAAAGGCAAAAAACGCAGCCCTTGAGCGGAATAATCCACCCAAGAGCTGCGCCCAACGAAGTCGTATTGCTCACCGCACGGGCTTCGCCTCAGCCGTTCATGGCCTGGAAAGCTGCCGCCGGGTCGGCAAGCGACAGCTGGTAGATGCCGGCCGTGTTGCCCACGTGGATTTCGTATTCGTCCTGCTCCAGCGCCTGCACAAGCTCTTCGGCCACCTGGGCGGGCGGAATGCCATTCGCGCCGCCGATATCCTGCGAGAAATCGGTGTTCACGAGCGGGGGCATCAGCTCAAATACCTTTACCGAAGTAGCAGCCAGCGCGAAGCGCAAGGACTGGGTGTAGGAGTGCAGAGCCGCCTTGCTGGCGCTGTACGTGGCTATTGAACCAGTGGGCGCGAAGGCCACAATGGACGACACGTTGACGATGGCGGCAGCCGGCTGGCGCTTGAGCAAGGGCAGCAGCAGCTCGTTGAGGCGAATGATGGCCAGGTAGTTGGTCAGCATTTCCGCTTCGGCCCTGGCAAACGTGCCGTTGTCCAGCACGAGACTGTGGACAAAGGCCGCACCGGCATTATTGATGACCAGATTGAGCGCGGGGTACTCCTGGGCGAGTTGGGCGACCAGGCGCTCCACGTCGTCCGCTTTGCTCACGTCGCCGGCAATGGCCGTCACGCCCGGCAGCTGCGCGGCGGCTTGCCGCAGGCGCTCGGCGTTGCGGCCGGTGATGATGACGCGGTTGCCATTGGAGGAAAGGAGCCTGGCCAGTTCGAAGCCAATGCCCGCACTGCCGCCGATGATGAGGATGGTGTTGTCTTGCGTGTTCATGGTGAAGAGAAAAATGCGGCTGAAGTTATTCAGCTGGAAAAATGGTGTGGGTAAGCCGGCTGGGCCCATGGCCGGTCGTTTTTACTGCCTAAATAACTTTAGGGTGGACAAATGTATATCTTCGTTACTTTACCGGCAATAATTATTTTTAACGGTAAAGCATTGATGCCCGTCCCAAACTGCTTTCTGCGTTGTCAGGAATTGATTCAGGGCATTTTACTGGCTAATTATTTTTTTGCCGGTCCGCTTTTTTCAATCAATTGGCTCTGGAATAAATCAACTGTGCCTATTCAAGAGAGGACGGCAGCCGGAATTAGCGGGGAGCATTTCCGGAATAAGTCGGCCCTTCGTTTTACTGGCAAAGAAGGCATTGCCTGTAAAGTATTCCATATCTTTGCAGTCGGGAAAAGTGGGGTTACGCCCCTGGCCATTATGCTGATTCCCATTGACTAATTATATTATTACTGTGCCCTATGCCCCTTTCTGACCCCAAATCGGCCATTAAAGACAAGTATCTCTGTATCGATTTTCTCAACACCGAGTACGCCAGCAAGCAGGGCCCGGTCGAGCGGCTCCAAACGGCACAGCAGGTGGCCGACTGGCTCATTGAGCGCGGTGTTTTCACCGACCCCGCCGACTTAGCCGCCCTTCGCAAGTGGGCCAGTGAAGTGCCGGAGCAGGTGGTGGCGCAGTTTCAGGCGCTGCGGGCCGACCTGCGGCCGCTCTTCGCGGCGCTGCACGCCCAGCAGCCCCTCCCCCCGGCCGAACTCGCCCGCCTGCAGGCCCTGTTGCGCAGCGGCTCCCGCTCGGGGCAGCTGGTGCTCACCGATGATGGCCACTGGCAGCTTCAGTCCCGGCTGGAGCTGCGCGAGTCCGCGCACCTGGCCGTGCCCCTGGCCGAATCTTTTGCCGAGCTGGCAGTTGCCGCCGAGGCCGGGCGCGTCAAGGCCTGCTCGAATCCGCACTGTACGGTCTTTTTTTTCGATACCACCAAGAACCAGAGCCGGGCGTGGTGCGCTACGTGCGGCACCCAGGCCAAAGCCTTGCGCTACTACCACAAGCAGAAAGCGAAAGCCTGAGCACGCGGCAACGCCGCCGCTTTGCACTTCATCCCTTCCAGCACTTTTTTCTGCATGGCCCACCTACTCGATAATCCGGTTTGGAACGCACTGATTTCAGGCAATGAAAGCCTGGCGAACGGCGACGAGCGGGCGAAATATTTCCCGAGGGACGTGTCGCCTTTCGTGGGCCTGGCGGCCATCACGCCGGCCGGGCTGGTGGCCCTCCACGACCTTATTCCCTTCGAAGGCACTTTTGGCGTGGTTACTCCCGACGAGCTGACGATTCCGGCGCTGTGGACAGTGGTGCGGCACACGAGGGTGCTGCAGCTGGTGCATGATGCCCCGGCAGAGCCCGTGGCGGCGCAGCAGGCGCTGGTTCCGTTGCGGGAGCAGCACGTGCCCGCCATGCTCGCCCTCACCAGAATGACCAATCCCGGGCCATTTTTTCAGAACACCATCGCCTTTGGCCATTACGAGGGGATTTTTCAGGGAACGGAGCTGGTGGCCATGGCCGGCCAGCGGCTGCACCCGCGCCCATATGCCGAAATCAGCGCGGTGTGCACCCACCCGGACCACCTCGGCCAGGGGCATGCCCGCCAGCTGCTGCTCAGCCAGATTCGCCGGATAAAAGCAGCCGCGGGCATCCCCTTCCTGCACGTGAGAGCCGACAACGCCAGGGCCATTGCCGTGTATAAATTCCTGGGGTTTGCAGTTCGCCGGGAATTGTCGATTTATACGATTCAGCAGCAGCACGCGTAGACTTGCTGCTAAATTCCGGTCCTTTGGGCCGCCTCGCACCAATTCCTCTCCATGTTATCCGAACCGAGTTACCTGGGGGCCCGCATGGTGGCCCCGGCCATTGCCGCGCATTTTGCCCACCACCTGGCGCTGACCACGGCCGGCGGGGCCGCCCTGGGGCCGCCCCCGGCCGTGCCGTTGCTGGAAGCGCTGATTGATGTGGCGTTCTGGACCAGCCTGCGCCAGGAAGAAGGCCACCCGCCCAAAATATCGCTGGCCCTGCTGTCGTCCGCGCAAACGACGGCCCCGCTGGAGCTGGCCCACCGCCTGCGCCTCACGCCGCACAACCTGCTCAAGCTGGCGCCGGCGGTGGAGCAGCCGGGCACCCACCTGGGCGTGTGGGCCGAGGGCGACGACCTCTACATCTGGGGCACCGCCACGCGCCTGCCCGCGCTGTGCCTGGTGCTGGAAGTGGTGGAGCCCGGCTTGCTCGTGGTCAAGCATTCGCGCCAGGAGGGCCTGGGCAAGTTCATCAACGTGGCCGTGCTGCGCGGCGACCAGCTGCAGATGGTGGACGAAGAAAACCGGGAGCTATTGGACTGCCCGGCGCTGCTGGCCTCGCTCTACGGGATGCCGCTGCTGGCCCAGGCCGGCACGGCCGTGAACGTGCTGGTAGAGCTGGCCGCCGCCATGCGCCTGCACGGCCGGGGCGGACTGGTGCTGCTGGTGCCGCCGCAGTCGGCCACGTGGCAGGCCTCCATTGTGCAGCCCCTGAAATACCCCGTGCTGCCGCCCTTTGGCACTATTGCCGAGCTGCTGCACCGGGGCACCACCGGGCCGCTCAGCCAGGAATGGCAGGAAAGTCTGCTCCGTGCCATTGGCGTAGTGGGCGGCTTTACGGCCGTCGACGGCGCCACCGTGCTCACGCAAGGCTACGAAATGCTGGCCTTCGGGGCGAAGGTGACGCGGGCGGCCACCAGCACGCCCGTCGAGCAAATGGTCATCACCGAGCCCGTGGTGGGCAGCCAGCCGCGCACCGTGCACCCTGCCCAAAACGGCGGCACCCGCCACCTGGCCGCCGCCCAGTTTGTGCACGACCAACGCGACTCTCTGGCGCTGGTGGCCTCGCAGGACGGCTTCTTCACGCTCTTTGCCTGGTCGAACCGGCTTGAGATGGTGCACGCGCACCGCATCGACGTCTTGCTGCTTTGAATGACCGGTTGAGTTATCGGAACGAGCACCTCGAATTTTCAATTTGGGGTGCTCGTTCCAGTTTACCCACAGAAGTTACGCAGTCACCTTGCCGCAAAGCGGCGGCACCTACCGCGAGCCAAGAGTGCCGCCGCTTTGCGGCTAAGGTGAGGCACCAATTGTGGAAATCCTAAGCCCATCAAAAGCCTACTGCCTGGACTGCCTGGCACACTTCAACAAACCGCGCATTCGTAGGTTGGCTACCGGCTTGCGTCGACGCCCTCACCACCAGCTCGGACTTTAACTCGATGCTTTGGGCGGGCAGCACCGGCTTGTTTTTCGTGATTGCGTGGAACAGGATGCGGGCGGCTTCCTTGCCCACCGCATAGGCGGGCTGAGTGATGGTGGTGAGGCTGGGGGCGAGCAGCGAAGCGGTTTCCATGTTGGAAAACCCGATGATTTTGATGGCCTTCGGAATGGCAATTCCCAGGCTTTGGCAGGCGTGGTAGCTGCTCAGAGCCAGGCGCTCGACAGAGGCAAAGATGCCGTCGACCTGCGGGTTCTGCCGCAGAAAGTGCCTGATGCGTACCAGGTTTTCATCGTTCGGGCCGCTGCCGTTGAGCACCAGGCCGGCGTCGTAGGGAATGTGGTGGTCGTGCAGGGCCGCCAGGTAGCCCTGCATGCGCTTGCTGCCAATCGACAAGTTCTCGGACACCAGCAGGTAGGCGATGCGGCGGCACCCGGCCCGGATGAGGTGCTCGGTGGCCTTGTAGCCGCTCACGTAGTCGTCGGTGGTCACGGTGGCCGTGTTCAGCTTTTTGCTCACCCGGTCGAACTGGACCATGGGAATTTCCAGCTTCTTCAGCTTTTCGAGGTGGCTGATGTTGCGGGTGCCGCTGGCCAACGACACCAGAATGCCATCGACGCGCCCGCTGGTGAGGTATTGGGACACTGATTTTTCCTGCTCTTCGCTGTCGTGCGTCAGGTAAATGAGGACGTGGTAGCCATTTTGCTGCGCCACTTCCTCGATGCCGTTGATGGCCGAGGAGAAAAAATGGTTGTCGACCTCGGGCAAAATCACCCCGATGGTTTTGGTCACGTTGTTGCGCAGGCTGCCGGCGTACGGGTTGGGCTGGTAGTCGAGCTGCCGGGCCATCACCTGCACCCGCTCGCGGGTCGCGGTGCTGATTTCGTAGCTGTCGCGCAGCGCCCGCGACACCGTGGACGACGACAGGCCCAGCTGGCCGGCCAGCTGCTTGAGGTTGATAGCACTCATGGGAAGAATCGGGGTTAGTACCGGGGCCAGCATCGGGAGCTGCGGCCTGAACAGCCACCGGCAGAATGAAAAAGCAGCCAGAAAAAGGCCCTGTCAGGCCGACAAAACCGCCAGGATTCACCCGTATTACCGCGGCGAGGTGGTGGCTTTTTTCCTGCTTGCATAAAATTCTGCATTCCCCGTCCCTACTCCGTGCACATTTTATTCAAACCCTGTTCATGAGCGAATTTTTATTCAAAATACTTATTATCAAGTTTATACAAATAAAAAACCGAGCCCGTTGCCAGGTTCGGTTTCACTTTTGTTGCAGGGCTTTTGAGATTGTTTCAGTTGGCCGACGAAACGTGCATGGCCCGAAACTCCGACGGCGTGAGCTGATAGCGGGCCCGGAAGCTGGTGGCGAAATAAGAGGGCGACGAGAAGCCCAGTTCGTAGGCCACATCGGCAATCGTGCGCCGGTCGTCGAGCAGCAATTCGCGGGCTTTGGTGAGGCGCAGGCTCTGGATAAAGTCCGTGACGCCGGTGCCCAGCACGGCCTTCACTTTGCGGTAGAGCTGCATGCGCGAAATGCCCAGGCTGCGGGCCACTTCCTCCACGCTCAGGTCGGTTTTGGTGAGGTTGGCCTCGATGGTGGCGGTGAGGTCGGCCAGGAATTTCTGGTCGGGGTTGGTGGCCACGGTGGCGGTGTCCAGGCTTAGCTCGCGGCGGAAATGCTCGCGCTGCCGGGCGCGGTTGGCCAGCAGCGTGCGCACGCTTTCGAGCAAAAACGTGGGGCTGAACGGCTTGGTAAGGTAGAGGTCAGCGCCGGCCTGCACGCCTTCCACCTGCTGCTCGGGCGCGTGGCGGGCCGTGAGCAGCACCACCGGAATGTGCGACGTGCGCCAGTCGGCCCGCAGCTGGGCCACCACCTCCAGCCCGCTCAGGCCGGGCATCATCACGTCGCACACTATCAGGTCGGGAATCAGGTCGGTGGCCATTCGGAAGCCGGTGTGGCCATCGGTGGCGCTTTGCACCCGGAAATCGCCGCGCAGCTTCCGGGCCAGGAAATCATTCACTTCCGGGTTGTCCTCAATCACGAGCACCAGCGTTTCGCGGCCCGTTTCGGCCGTGTCCAGCGGCACTTCCAGCCCAAAATCGCCGGGAATCGGCTCCGGCTCGTCCAAGGCAATAGCCGGAGAATCGGTCCGGCTCACGGCACGCAAGGCTTCCGGCAATTCCCGGGGCAGCGTGACCGTGAACGTGCTGCCCTGGCCCGGCTGGCTGCTGAACGCGAGCTGCCCCAGGTGCAGGCGCACCAGCCCGTGCGCCAGCGCCAGCCCCATGCCCGAGCCCTTGGCCACGCCCCCTTGCTCACCTTGGTAAAACCACTCAAAAATGTGCGCCTGGTCCTGCTCGCTGATGCCCCGGCCGGTATCGGCAATGCTGACTTGCAGCGCCCGGCCGTGGTCGGCGGCTTGCAGGCTGATGGTAATCCGGCCCTGGTCGGGGGTGAATTTCAGGGCATTGGAGAGCAGGTTGAGAAAGACTTTATCCAGGAGGTTGGCGTCGAACCACGCGAATAACTCCGGCTCGGCGGCCAGAAACCGCAGGCGCACCCCGCGCAGCTGGGCGGGCTTCTCGAAGGCATCCACAATCTCGCGCACGAAGGCCACCAGATTGCTTTCGGAGGCCCGCACGGCCGTTTTGCCCACCTCAATTTTGCGGAAATCCAGCAGCTGGTTCACGAGCTGCAACAGGCGCTGGGTGTTGCGCCGCACCAGGGCCAGGTCCTGGCGCTGCGCGCCCGACAGCTCGGCGCTGCTGGTGAGCAGCTCTTCCACCGGCCCCATTATCAGGGTGAGGGGCGTGCGCAGCTCGTGCGAGAAGTTGGTAAAGAAGCGGAGCTTGGCTTCGGTGTCGACGCGGGATTGTTCGGCGAGGGCTTCGAGCTGGTTGCGCTGCATCCGGATTTCCTCGTTCTGGCTGACCAGCTGGTGGTTGATTTTATCGTTCTCCGCATTTTGCAGGGCCAGCTGATGGTTAATCTGGCGGTTTTTGCGGGCCGAGCGCCACGCCACGGCGCCCAGCACCAGCGCCCCGAGCAGCGTGGCGAGCAAGCCGTAGAGGGCCGTTTGCAGGTTGGCATACGTGGCGCGCAGGCGTTGCAACAGGCCCTGCTGCTGCTCAATATCCTGCTGCTGCGTGCGAATTTTATCGGTCTGCCGCTGCAGGGTCAGCACGTTGGTGGAGTCGATAACCAGCGTGCCCAGGATGTTTTCCCGCTTGAACGGCTGATGATTCAGGATTTTCAGGGCGGTGCGAATGGCGTCTTCGCCGGCCGTCGAGTACAGCATCGACGCCTTCAGCACGCCCTTTTGCACCAGGCCCGGGTCCAGGCCATCAACGCCGATGACGCGCACCTGCCCGGCCCGCCCCAGCTGCTGGCAAACTTCGGCGGCACTCACGGCCATCCGGTCGTTGTGGGCGAAAATGAGCGACACCTCCGGATGCGCTTTCAGGGCGGCCAGGAGCGGCTTTTTCAGCGCGGTCACGTTCCAGTCACCGTTGATTTGGGCGGCGACGTGTAGGTTGGGAAAGGCCGCGAGGCCCTGGGCAAATCCCTGGTGCCGCCCCGCCGTAGCCGACGAAGCCAGCGCGCCCAGCACTTCGATTACGCTGCCCCGCTCCTTCAGTAAGCGCGCCGCGTACCGGGCAGCGGTCTGGCCCACTTCCACGTTGTCGCCGCCCACGTAGGCGGTGTACTGCTGCGAGGTGGTGCGCCGGTCGAGCAGCACCACCGGAATGCCGCGCCGGTAGGCTTCTTCCACCGCCGGAGTTACGAGGGCGGCGTCAAAGGGCGACACAATCAGCAGGTCGATGCCGCCCCGCAGCAGCTCCCGGATTTGCTGCCGCTGCAAGTGGCTGTCGTCGTGGGCATTCAGCATGCACAGCTGCGCTTCCGGATGGAAGCTCAGCTCCCGTTCCATGCCGGTGAGCACCGCCTGGCGCCAGGGGCCGGAGGTGCTGCATTGCGAGAAGCCAATGCGGTAGGCCGGCGGATGGGCGGCCGGCGCGCAGCCGGCCAGCAGCGCCAGCGTCGGCACCAACCACAGCAGCATCCGGAATCGCACGGGGAAGAGTCTGTTCACGCTATTCGGCGATGCCAGGGGTGGGACGGGCGGCACCGCTTATCCAAATATACAGGCTAAGCCAGCGGGCTGCCGCGCGGCAAGCGCGGTTTGGGGCCCTGGTTCGGCAATTCGCGAAGGCTTCCGCTCGGCCAGGCCGCGGGCCGGGCCGACCCACCGGGAGTGGCCCGTGCGGGAGATGCAGAAAATTTTGCGCCATTATTAAGCTCAAATACCTGATAATCAAATGATAATTGTCCTGATTTACGTAAACGATTCCGTAAAAACCCGGCTTTTCGGTGTTGTCCGCGGCAGGGCATCTTCTTTCTTTACTATCGCCAACTAAGCCCTCACTCACCACAAAAACCCACCTATATGCAAAAACTCCGTCTCATTATTGGGCTGCTGGCGTTCCTGGGAACGTTTGCGGCGCAGGCCCAGTCCCGGCAAGTGTCCGGGCGGGTGTTCAGCGCGGCCGACAAAACGCCCCTGCCAGGCGTGTCGGTGCTGCTGAAAGGCACCACTACCGGCACCAGTACCAACGCCGCCGGCGAATTTGACCTCGCTGTGCCGTCCGCTGACGGGGCGGTGCTGGTATTCTCCTTCGTCGGGTTCGAATCAGTGGAACAGGCGATTGGCTCCTCGGCTTCCGTCAGCGTGCAGCTCAAGGAGCAAAGCCAGGGGCTCAACGAGGTGGTGGTGGTGGGCTACGGCACCCAGCGCAAGCGCGACATCACCGGCTCGGTGGCCAGCATTTCGGCCGAGCAGGTGGCGGAAACGCCCATTGCCCGCGCCGACCAGATTTTGCAGGGCCGCGTGAGCGGCGTGCAGGTGACGCAAACCAACTCGGAGCCGGGCGGCAACGTGTCCATCCGCATTCGCGGCACCAACTCCATCAACTCCGGCAACGAGCCGCTGTTTGTGGTCGACGGCTTTCCCGGCGCGGGCGATTTGAACTCCATCAACCCCAGCGACATCGAGAGCATTGAGGTGCTGAAGGACGCCTCGGCCACCGCCATCTACGGCTCGCGCGGGGCCAACGGCGTGGTGCTGATTACGACCAAAAAGGGCAAAGTGGGCCGCAACACCACCAGCTTCGAAGCCTACAGCGGCATCCAGCGGGTGCGCCACAAGTACGATTTGATGACGGCCCCGCAGTTTGCCGACTACCTGAACGACGTGCGGGCGCAGGGCAACGCGGCCTCGCCCACCACCGCCCTGCCTCTCCCCTACACCCCCGACCAGATTGCGGCCCTGGGCCCCGGCACCGACTGGCAGAGCGAAATCCTGCGCACCGGCAAGATGAACAACTACCAGCTGGGCTTCAACGGCGGCACCGAGGAAACGCGCTACAACCTTAGCTTCAACTACTTCGACCAGCAGGGCATTATCCTGAACTCGGGCTTCAAGCGCGGCACCGTGCGGCTGAACCTCGACAAGAAGGTCAGCAACAAGATTACCCTCAACTTTTCGAGCCAGATAGCCGCCACTTCCGAGCAGCGGGCGCTGGTGAACTCGCAGGGCGGCAGCTTCGGCGGGGTGCTGCTCGATGCGCTGCGCTTCAGCCCCATTGTGCCGGTGCGCGACGCCGACGGGGCCTACACCTACTCCAACACGCCGCTGCCCTACGTGGAAGACGTGGGCAACCCGGTGGCCTACGCCGAAAAAGCCCAGGACAACCGCACCACCGTGCGCGGCCTGGTGAACGTGGCGGCTAACTACATCATCGTCAAAGGCCTGACGTTGCGCTCCACGGCCGGCCTCGACTACAACAACCAGCAGATTGACCAGTACCGGCCCTCCGATATTTTCCTGGGCCGCACCACCAACGGCTCGGCCACGCGCTCCAACGCCAACAACTACAGCTGGGTGAACGAGAACACGCTGACCTTCGACCGGGCGCTGAACGAGAACAACGTGCTGAACGTGGTGGGCGGCCTCACCTTCCAGCAATTCGCGGGCAGCAACTTCAACTCGACGGCCACCAACTTCTTCACCAACACGCTGGGCACCGACAACCTCTCGCTGGGCGCGGTGACGCTCACGCCCGGCTCGGGCCGCTACGCCAACACGCTGGCCTCGTACTTCGGCCGCGTGAACTACCAGCTGATGCAGCGTTTCCTGTTCACGTTCACGATGCGGGCCGACGGCTCTTCGCGGTTCGGGGCCAACAACAAATGGGGCTACTTCCCCTCGGCGGCCTTCGCCTACCGGCTGATTGATGAGCCGTTTATGAAAGGCGTTTCCTTCCTGAGCGACCTGAAGCTGCGGGCCAGCTACGGCATCACCGGCAACCAGGAAATCAGTAACTACCAGTCGCTGTCGCGCTACAGCGTGGGCGCCTACGCCTCGGGCAGCACCCGGCTGGTGGGCCTCGTGCCGGCCAACATTCCCAACCCGAATCTGAGCTGGGAATCGACGGCCTCCAGCAACGTGGGCGTCGACCTGGCCTTCCTCGAAAACCGCATCACCTTCACCGCCGACGCCTATTACAAGAAAACCAGCGACTTGCTGCTGCAGGTTTCCATTCCGCGCACCACCGGTTTCGGCAGCATTTACCTGAACGCCGGCAGCGTGGAAAACAAGGGCCTGGAGCTGGCGCTGAACACGACCAACTTCGACGGCAAATTCTTCTCCTGGAACACCAACCTCAACTTCTCGCTCAACCGCAACAAGGTGCTGGATTTGAACGGCGAATACGAGCGCTACGTGGGCTCGTCGAGCTCCAGCCTGTTTGTGGGTTCGGGCCTGGGCAACACCAGCGTGCTGCGCGTGGGCTCGCCCATCGGCTCATTTTTCGGCTACCAGTTCGATGGCCTGTGGCAGACCCAGGATGAGATTACGGCCAGCGGCACGAAGTCGGGCGCCCGCCCCGGCGACCCGCGCTACGTGGACCAGAACGGCGACGGCGCCATCACGGCCACCGACCGCGTCATCATCGGCCAGGCCCAGCCCAAGTTCATCTACGGCGTCACCAACAACTTCAAGCTGAGCAACTTCAACCTCAGCGTGTTCATCCAGGGCGTGCAGGGCGACGACGTGCTGAACCTGAACCGCTACGAGCTGGAATCGGGCATCACAACCACCAACAAGCTCGCCACCGTGGTGAACCGCTGGACCGGCCCCGGCACCAGCAACACCATTGCGCGGGCCGGCAGCACGCTGCGCCGCAGCACCGGCATCGTGAGCGACGTGATTGAGGACGGCAGCTTCGTGCGCCTGAAAACGGTGACGCTGGGCTACACTTTCAAAGTGCCCGAGCTGCTGAAAGCCATCAAAACCGCCAACATCTACGTGACGGCCCAAAACCTGGTCACCCTCACCAAATACACCGGCTACGACCCCGAGGTGAACTCCTTCGGCAGCAACAACCTGAGCCTGAACACGGATTACAACGCCTTCCCCAGCACCCGCACCTTCATTGCCGGGCTGCGCATGGGCTTTTAACAAACCGTCAAGAATCAGAACATAACGCACCAGAACGTCATGCTGAACGCAGTGAAGCATCTCTACCTCGCAAGTAATCCAATCGCTGCAAAGAAGCAGTAGAGATGCTTCGACTGCGCGGACGCCAGATGAGCATGACTCGTGCTTTCCCACTCAATCCCATGAAAAAGAATATAATCCTTCTTAGCCTGCTGTCGTTGGGCTTGTTTCCTTCCTGCAAAAAATTCCTGGAAGAGAAGCCCTACGACTTCATCGCCGCTGACAACTTTTACCAGACCGAAGGCGACGCCATCGCCGGCCTCAACGGCGTGTTCAACGCGCTGCTGCCCCAAACCTATTTTGGCCGCACGGGCTGGCAAATCACGGAACTTCCCGCCGAGCTGATTCGCGTGGGTTCCAGCACCGACGAGCGGGCCCAGCTTTCGCGCTTCACGTTCACGCCCACCAACACCGAAATCAACAGCTGGTGGCTGAACACCTACCTGATGATAAACCGGGCCAACGACGTCATCGAAAAAGTGCCCGCCGTGAGCATGGACGCGGTTCGCAAGAACAACATCATCGGCAATGCGCGCTTCCTGCGGGCCATGGGCTACTTCGATTTGGCGCGCTGCTTTGGCGATGTGCCGCTGGTGCTCACCACCGTGAAGGGCCCCACCGACGACCTGCGACCCGCCCGCACGCCCCTGGCCCAGGTGTACGAGCAAATCATTGCCGACCTGCGCTTTGCCGAAGCCAACTGCCCCATCGAAACCCAGATTGCGGGCACCGACAAAGGCCGGGTTTCGAGCGGGGCCGCCGCCGCCCTGCTCGCCAAAGTGTACGTGACCCGCGCCGCCGGCCCCGCCGCCCAGGCCAGCGACAACCAAAGCGGCCTCGATGCCTGCAACCGCGTCATCGCCTCCAACGCCTACAGCCTGCTGCCGGTGTACGGCGACGTGTTCAACCCCGACAAGGAAAACGGGCCGGAGCACATCTTCAGCATTCAGTTCGACCTGCCGCCGAACACGGGCAGCATCATCGTGCGGCAGTTTTTGCCGTCGCAGCTGGCCGGCCTGGGTACCTTCACGGTGGAAGACAGCCTCGTGCGCTCCTACCAGACCGCCGACGTGCGCCGGGCCTGGAACATCAGCAACGTGGCCGGCACCACCACGCTGGCCCGCTACTACTTCAACAAGTTTCGCGACCCGCTGCGCATCATCAACGACGCCCGCACCAACTACCTGATTACCCGCTACGCCGACATCCTGCTGCTGCAATCCGAAGCCCGCAACAACCTGAACGCCAACGACCCGCTGAAGTACGATGGCTACAACCGCGTGCGGGTGCGTGCCGGCCTGCCGCCGTTTGCTGCCACCCGCGTCACCACCAAAGACGCCTTCGTGGATATGCTCATCCGTGAGCGGGGCTGGGAGCTGTGCCAGGAAGGTCACCGCTGGTTCGACCTCATTCGCCTCAACCGCCTGAAGCAGCGAGAATTGGCCGTGTTCAACCGCGTCGTGGACGACCATTACCTGCTCTTCCCCATTCCGCAGCCCGAGCTGGTGCTGAACCCCAACCTGACCCAAAACCCTGGTTATAACTAATGCGCATTTTCTTCCTCGTGCTGGTTGGTTGGCTGTTTGCCGGCCAACCAGTCGTCGTGGCCGCCCCGGCGCCTTTTCTCCTGCTCGACCCCGCGGCGATGGCCGCCTACAAAACGGCCTACCAAGCCCACCATCAGCCCGAAACAGCGCAGGTGCAACAGCTGCTGCATGAGGCGGACCGCGCCCTCAAGCGCGGCCCGTACTCGGTGGCGACCAAGCCCCAGACGCCCCCCAGCGGCGACAAGCACGACTACATTTCGCAAGCGCCCTACTGGTGGCCCGACCCCAGCAAGCCCAACGGCCTGCCCTACATCCAGAAAGACGGCCTGCACAACCCCGAGGCCGAAGCCATGAAGGACAGCGAGACGCTGAGCAAGCTCTGCGCCGACGTGCAGGCGCTGAGTCTGGCCTATTATTTCGCGGCTGATGAGCGGTATGCCGGCCAGGCGAGCAAGCTGCTGCGCACGTTTTTCCTGGACCCGGCCACCCGCATGAACCCCAACCTGAACTTCGGCCAGGGCATTCCGGGCATCAATTCGGGGCGGAATTTCGGCATTATTGAAACCCGCCATCTGGTGGATATTCCGGAAGCGCTGGCGCTGCTCAACGGCAGCCCGAGCGTGGACGCGGACCTGGTACCCGGCCTGAAAGCGTGGTTCAAAAGCTTCACTACCTGGCTCACCACCAGCCCCATTGCCCTGCCCGAAGGCCAGGCTAAGAACAACCACGGCACGTTCTACGACACGCAGGTGGTCGATTTCGCCCTCTTCACCGGCGACGACGCCCTGGCCAAAGCCACCCTGCAACAGCAAACCTGGCCCCGCGTGGCCGTGCAGCTCGCCCCCGATGGCGCCCAACCCCTGGAGCTGGCCCGCACCCGCCCCTGGAACTACGTGAGCATGAACCTGCAAGGCTGGACCCGCCTGGCCCTGCTGGCCCCGCACGTCGGCCTCGACCTCTGGCACTACACCACCCCCGACGGCCGCGGCCTGCGCCCCGCCGTGAGCTGGTTCCGGCCCTACCTGGTGGGCGAAAAAAAGATGGACAAAGCCGACGTGGCCAACACCTCCAACACCCTGGCCCTGGATGCCTATGCCCAGGCCACCCGCGCCTACCCCGACCTGAATATGGCGGCGGTGTTCGCCAAATCTCCCACCTTCACCCCGTTACCGTGGACCTTCTGAACGCGACTTTGCCCGAGCTTACCACCCAAACCAGCCCAACGGAACCGTTTTCCCTGCGCGATAAAGTCATTGCCGTGACCGGCGGAACCGGCATTCTGGGCCAGGCTTTTATCGATAGCATCGTGGCCGCCGGCGGCACCGTGGGCATCCTGGGGCGCAATGCGGCGGTGGCCCAGGACCGGGCCCAGACTATCAAGAGCCAGGGCGGCCGGGCGCTGGCCCTGGTCGCCGATGTGCTGGAAGAAGCGTCTCTGCGCGCCGCCTGCCAGCAATTACTCGACACCTTCGGCCGCATCGACGGGCTGGTGAATGCCGCGGGCGGCAACGGCGCCGATGGCGTGCTCGACCCCGCCGAGGACGTTTTCCGGATGAACCTGGCCGGCATGAAGCGCGTGATGGAACTGAACCTGTGGGGCGCGATTCTGCCCACGCAGGTGTTTGGCGAAGCCCTGGCGCAGGCACCCGGCAAGGCCAGCATCGTCAACATTTCCTCCATGAACTCGAAGCGGGCCATCACCAAAGTGCTGGGCTACAACATGGGCAAAGCGGCCCTGGACTGCTACAACCAGTGGTTTGCCGTGGAAATGGCCAACCGCTACGGCGATAAAATCCGCATGAACGCGCTGGCCCCCGGCTTCTTCCTCACCAAGCAAAACCGCGCCCTGCTCACCACGCCCGATGGCGGCTTCACCCCCCGCGGCGAGCTGGTGATTCGCCAAACGCCCTTCAAGCGCTTCGGCCACCCCGATGAGCTGAAGGGTGCGCTGGTGTGGCTGCTCAGCGACGCCTCGCAGTTCGTCACCGGCTCCATGATTTGCGTGGATGGCGGCTTTTCCATCTTCGGCGGCGTGTAGTAGCATGCCCAATTTGAACGTCATGCCGAGCGCAGCGAAGCATCTCGCATGCTACCACTAATTCTTTTTCAACGATTGAATTACTACCCCACGCGAGATGCTTCGCTACGCTCTGCATGACCGCCTTGTTTCCTCAATCTCCCAAAGGCCAACCTGATTTGATGCGCACCATCCGAGCCAGCCAGCTTCCCCAGCGGCTGCTGTTTCTTTTGCTTTTGCTGGCTGCTGCCCACACTGCGGTGGCCCAGCAGCACCGCCAGCTCACGACTGGCTGGGAGTTTGTGCGGCAGGATTTGGGCGGCATCTGGGAAGCCGTGCGCCCCGTGGTGGCCGGCAACCCCGAGAGCGTGCCGCTCTGGGAAACCGTGACGCTCCCCCACTGCTTCAACGCCCGCGACGCCGTGGACCCCGACGTGAACTACTACCAGGGCCCCGGCTGGTATCGCACTCAAATTGACGTGCAGAACCCCTACCCCGGCGGCCACACGCGCCTGCATTTCGAGGGAGCGGGCCAGAAAACGGACGTCTATATCTACACCACGAAAGTGGGCAGCCACGTGGGTGGCTACGACGAATGGAGCGTGGACATCACCCAGGCCGTGGCCGATTTTCAGCAGACCGAAGCGTTCCAGAAGCAGTTCAAAGGCAAAATCCCGCTCAGCATCCGCTGCGACAATTCGCGGGATTTGGAGATGATACCGTCCGACTTGTCGGACTTCAACGTTTACGGCGGCCTCTACCGCTACCTCAACCTGGAGTACCGGCCGGCCGTGGCGCTGGAGCGACTTTCGGCCAAAGCCGAGGTTGACGAAACGGGCAAAACCGGCCTGCTCACGCTGCAAGCCACGTTTCTGGAAAACACTACGGCCACGGCCGCCACTAACGTTTCGGTGCGCCTGCTCGACCCGCTGGGCAAGCCGGTGGGCAAATACGCGGGCTCGCTGAACGTGAAAGCCGGCGAGCTGGCCCTGCATCAGTTTGTGGTGAAAAGCCCGCGCCTGTGGTCGCCGGAGCACCCGCAGCTCTACACCGTGGAAACGACGGTGGGCAGCGGGCCGCAGGCATTTCATCAGCGCGAGCAGGTGGGGTTCCGCCACAGCGAATTTGTGGAGCACGGGCCTTATTTGCTGAACGGGCAGCGCCTGCTGCTGCGCGGTACCCATCGCCACGAGGACCACGCCGGCGTGGCCGCTGCCATGACGGAGGCCCAGATACGTCAGGAAATGCTGCTGATGAAGCAGATGGGCGTCAATTTCATCCGCCTCGGCCACTACCAGCAGTCGCGCATCGTGCTCAGTCTGTGCGACTCGCTGGGCATTCTGGTGTGGGAGGAAATTCCGTGGTGCCGGGGCGGGCTGGGCGGCGAAATCTACCAGGCGCAGGCCCGGCGCATGCTCACGCACCTGGTGCAGCAGCATGAGAACCACCCCGCCGTCATCATCTGGGGGCTGGGCAATGAGAACGACTGGGCCGGCGATTTTTCGGAGTTCGACAAGGAGAAAATCCGCACGTTTATGAAGGGCCTGAACAACCTGGCGCACCAGCTCGACCCTTCGCGCTACACCGCCATCCGGCGCTGCGATTTCTGCAAGGACATCCCCGACGTGTACTCGCCCTCCATCTGGGCCGGCTGGTACCGAGGCATTTACACCGATTACAAATCAGTCACCGAAGAGGAATTTAAAGGCGTGAAGCGCTTTCTGCACATGGAGTGGGGCGGCGACAGCCACGCCGGCCGCCACTCCGAAAACCCCGACAACGCGCTGGCCAAAATCACGGCCGGCAAGGGGGCCGATGAGCAGGCCGGCGACGCCTCGCTGTTCGGCGGCAGCGCCCGCGTGTCGAAGGACGGCGACTGGAGCGAAACTTACCTCTGCAACCTCGTGGATTGGCACCTGAAGGAGCAGGAAACCATGCCCTGGCTCAGCGGCGCGGCCTACTGGCCGTTCAAGGATTTCTCGACGCCTGTGCGCCCCGACAACCCCATTCCATACATGAACCAGAAGGGCGTGGTGGAGCGCGATTTCACCAAAAAAGAGGCCTACTACGTCTTCCAATCCTACTGGACCACCGCGCCGATGGCCCACATCTACGGCCATTCCTGGCCCGTGCGCTGGGGCGACGAGGGCGAGCTGAAAATGGTGAAAGTGTACTCCAACTGCGCCGAGGCTGAGCTATTCGTGAACAGCAAAAGCTACGGCGTGAAGAAGCGCAGCAGCCAGGATTTCCCCGCTGCCGGCCTGCACTGGAACGTGCCCTTCGCCACGGGCCCGAATCAGGTGCGCGTCGTGGCCCGCCAGGGCAGGCAAACGGTGACCGACGAAATCAATTTCCGCTACCAGACCCAGAAATGGGGCAAGCCCACCCGGCTCGCCCTCACCAAAACCGCCGAAGCCAACGGCCTCACCACCGTCGAAGTCAAGCTCTTCGACGCGCAGGGCGTGCAGTGCCTCGACGCCGCCAACTGGGTGGCGTTTTCGCTGGCCGGCGAGGGCCGGTTGCTCGATGATTTGGGCACCAGCAGCGGCTCGCGCAAGGTGCAGGCCTACAACGGCCGCGCCATCATCCGCCTGACCGCCAAAGCCGGACAAAGCGTGGTCGCCGTGCAATCACCCGGTTTGGACACCGTACTGTTGCCGCTATGAAGAGCCTTCCAGCGAAAATCAGAACCTGTGGAGACGCATATTTGCGTTTCGTCGTTGAACGACGCCCGAACGAATCCACACGGCGCGGCCGCCGAGACGCAAATATGCGTCTCTACATGGTACTGGCACTGTTGCTATTGGCCGGACCGGCCACCGCCCAGCGCCTCACCCAATCCATCAATTCCAACTGGCTGTTTCGCAAAGATGAAGCAAGCCTCAGCGTAGCTCAAGCTGCCGCCTTGCCTACCGGCTGGGAGAAAATCTCCCTCCCCCACACCTGGAACGCGACCGATGTGCTCGACGACGAGCCCGGCTACTACCGGGGCGTGGGCTGGTATAAAAAGACGCTTTCCATTCCTGCCGACTGGCAGCGCCGCCGCGTGTTTCTGCGCTTCGAAGGGGCCAACCAGGAAGCCGAAGTGTACGTGAACGGGCAGCTGGCCGGGCGGCACGCGGGCGGCTACACGGCGTTTCAGCTTCCCATCAGTCAGTGGCTGAAATTCAGTGGCAATGAGCCGGCGCCGGCCGAAATTCTGGTGAAGCTGACCAACCGCTATAACCCCGATATTCCGCCGCTCACGGCCGATTTCACGTTCTACGGCGGCATCTACCGCAACGTGTATTTGGTGGCCGCCGAGCCGGTGCATTTTGCCCTCGATAACTACGCCTCCAGCGGCGCATTCGTGACCACCCCAACCGTATCGGCCGAGGCGGCAGAAGTGGCCGTTGCCGGCGAGCTGACCAACGAAACAACCACCGCCCGCAAGGTCACGGTGCTCACGCAGCTGCTCGACCACGACGGCCGCGCCGTGGCCCGCCAGCAAGCCAGCGTCAGTTTGAAACCGGGCACGACACAACCCTTCCGGCTGCTGCTGCCGAAGCTGCCCCGCCCCCACCTCTGGACGCCCGACGACCCGTACCTGTACCGCGTGGTGACTTCCGTGCTGGACGGCCCGAAAGGCGCGGCCCTGGACGAGGTGAGCAGCCCGGTGGGCCTGCGCTGGTTTCGCTTCGATGCGGCGGCGGGCTTTTTTCTGAACGGGCGGCCGCTCAAGCTCATCGGCACCAACCGCCACCAGGATTACCCCGGCCTGGGCAATGCCCTGCCCGATGCGCTGGCTGAACACGATGTGCTGCTCATCAAGCAGATGGGCGGCAATTTCCTGCGCGTATCGCACTACCCGCAGGACCCCGCCGTACTGGCCGCCTGCGACCGGCTGGGCATCCTGGCCTCGGTCGAAATCCCCATCGTCAACGCCATTACCGACTCGCCGGCCTTCTTCCGGAACTGCCGCACGATGCAGACGGAGATGATTCGGCAGCATTTCAACCATCCCAGCGTCATCATCTGGGCCTACATGAACGAGGTGCTGCTGCGCCTGCCCACCGGCCTGAAGCGCGACAACGACGCCGGCCGCGCCCACCTGCAGCGGGTGCAGGCGCTGGCCCGGCAGCTCGACAGCCTCAGCCGGCGCGAAGACCCGGCCCGCGCCACCATGCTGGTTTGCCACGGCGATTTTGCGCTCTACCAGCAGGCCGGCCTGCTCAGCATTCCGCAAATAATTGGCTGGAACCTGTACTCCGGCTGGTATTCGGGCGATTTCCAGGGCTTCCCCAACTTCCTCGACCGCCACCACCAAGAGCTGCCCGACAAGCCCCTGCTGGTGACCGAATACGGGGCCGACTCCGACGAGCGGCTGCATTCCTTTCAGCCCAAACGCTTCGACAAAACCACCGAGTACGCCAACCGCTACCACGAATTCTACCTCCGCGCCATCCTGGAACGGCCCTTCGTGGCCGGCGGCACGGTCTGGAATCTGGCCGAGTTCAACTCCGAAACCCGGCAGGAAGCCGTGCCCCACATCAACAACAAAAGCCTGCTCACCGGCGACCGGCGGCTCAAGGACGCCTACCTCTTTTACCAGGCCCACCTGCTCAAAACGCCGTTTCTGCGCATCGGCTCCCGCGCCTGGACGCTGCGCGCCGGCCTCGCCGCCGGGCCCGATTCGCTGTTCTGCCGCCAGCCCGTGGACGTGTACACCAACCAGCCCGCCGTGCGCCTGCTGCTGAATGGCCGCGACCTCGGTACCCGGCCGGCCGAGTTCGGCGTGGCGCACTTCCGCGTGCCCTTTGGCAATGGCGCGAACCAATTGCGCGCCCAGGCCGCCAACCAGCCCATCGAGGATTTGGCCGATATCGAATTTCAGCTGATTCCCACCAACCTGGCTTCCGCCCAGCTGCCGTTCACGGAGCTAAATGTGAGCCTCGGCGACGAGCGGTTTTTCGCCGATGCCCGGCTGCACCAGGTGTGGCTGCCCGAGCAGGCCTACGCGCCCGGCGGCTGGGGCTACGTGGGCGGCCACCCCTACAAAATGGCCGGCGACCGCCTGCCCTACGGCTCCGACCGCAGCATCCCCGGCACCGACTACGATGCCATCTTCGAAACCCAGCGCCTCGGCCTGAGCCAGTTCCGCTTCGACGTGCCCGACGGCGAGTACGAAGTGACCCTGCACTTCGCCGAACTGGAAGCCGCGCCCGCCGCCGAGCAGCTGGCCTACAACCTGGCCGGGGCCAGCTCCACGGCCGGCCCCGCCCCGGCCCCCAGCCGCGCCTTCTCGGTGTTGCTGAATGGCCAGCCGGTGCTGCCGAATCTGAGCAATTCGTCCGGGCTGCTGCCGCTGCAGGCCGTCAGCTTCAAGGTGCCGGTTTCGGTGCGGGGCAAGCAGGGAATTATCGTTGATTTCAAGGCCCAAACGGGCGAGGCATTTCTCAATGGAATTCAGGTAAAAAAGCTGTTTTAGAACACTTCAGTGCTCCCATTAACAAGAGAATAAAACATTATTTTCTGCCGGGAAAACCATGCGCCCGTGGCAGCGCACGGCTGTAAAAGCGAAACCGGCAGCATGAGAATTTTCCGCAAACGATTCCGTGAATAAATCCGATAAAACAGCACCTTATCAGGCCATTACGCTTCTACTTTTATGGCCACTCCCCGACGATGGCCTACCTCCTGGAGCGACGTTCTGACTTGTTGTTTTCATCCTTTACCCACCAAAGAATCATGAAGCATATTACCTCTTTGCCGCGACTGGCCCGCCTGGGTTTCGCGGCGGCTTTCGCCCTGTTTTCCAGCTGCCAGAAAGACGCCGCCACCACTCCCGACCTGGCCGTGACCGGCCGCGCCGATTCCACCATTACCACCTTCCGCCACCCCGGCGTGGTCAACAGCCAGGCCAGCCTCGACCTGGTAGCGGGCCAGGCCAATTCCGGCGACGCCACCCGCACGGCCGGCTACAACAAGGTGATTGACTACATGAACCAGTACCCCGTGCCGACCTCGTTTCCGAGCGTGGTGTACGCGGTGGCCGGCGCGGGCAGCCCCACCGAAGACCAGATTCGGCGCGACTGCATTCTGGCCTATGCCTGCGCCCTGCGCTGGGTGAAAACCGGCAGCTCGACCTACGCCGGGCAGGCCAAGCAGATTCTGAACGGCTACGCCTACAACTTCCAGCGCTACTCCACCGCCGACGGCCCCAGTGGCCCCACCGAGTTTCGCCAAACCTACCTCGAAGCCGCCTGGGTGGCGCCCACGTTCGTGGCAGCAGCCGAAATTATTCGCTACTACAAGGTGAACGGCACGACGGGCGCGGGCTGGTCGGATACCGACGTCTCCAAGTTCTCGGACTTTCTCAACAACCTGAAGAACAACTACGTGAACAATGTGCCCGGTGCCATCAACGACATCAACAACTGGCAGGCGTCGTATTGCTACGCCAAGATGGCGCTGGGCGTGTGGTTCAACAGCACGGCCGTGTACGACACGGGCTACGACTACATGCAGCAGCACATGTCGGACTTCATCCGGGCCGATGGCAACGTGGCCGAGTGCGGGCGCGACTGCCACCACCTGCAATACACGCTCTGCGCCCTGACCTACGCCGCCGAAATTGCCCGCATCCAGACCGGCAACACCGCGCCCTACAACTTCAACAGCCAGGCCATCAAGAACGGCTGGGGCAAATACGAAGAGTCACTGGAAGGCAGCACCCAGTGCAAAAGCTGCCAGAATGCGGGCGACAACGCCGTTTTTCCCGGCATCGAAACGGCTTACAACTTCTACGGCACCACCCGCCTGGCCACCCTGCGCGACCGCGACGACCCCTACGGCGTGCCCGGCGACAAGACGTTCCTGGGCTTCACTTCCTTCACCCACCGCAGCATCGGCGCGGCGCGGTAAGCAGCCCGCCTGCTTTGACATAGAAACGTCATGCAGTAGAACGTCATGCTCCTCTGGCGTCCGCTTGTCGAAGCATCTCTACCGCAATAGTTAAACCTACTCAGAAGGATTAGTTACGCGGTAGAGATGCTTCGACAAGCGGACGCCAGATGAGCATGACGTTCTTGATTTATCTCCCCAATTTCATGACACCCAAAATCCTTGCGCTGCTTTTGTGCCTGCTATTGGCCGCCCCGGCGGGCCGCTCGGCCCCGCCGCCGGCCCCCGGCCAGCAGCTGGCGCAGGAAGCTACGCGCACTTTGCGCGCCCACATTCTGGCCGAAGCCGCCTGGGCTTTGCAGCAAGCGCCCGTCACGGTCACCGCCAGCACTTCACCGCGCAGCGCGGGCGGGCCGCACGACTTTTTCTCCGAAGGTGACTACTGGTGGCCCGACCCTGCCAACCCCGCCGGCCCCTACCTCCAGCGCGACGGCCAGACCAACCCGGCCAATTTCACGGCCCACCGCCTGGCCATGATTCGCTTCAGCCGCATTATCGGGGCGCTGGCCTCGGCCTATAAATTGACGGGCGATGCGCAGTACGTGCGCCACGCGCTGGTGCATTTGCGGGCCTGGTTTATAGACCCGGCCACGCTGATGAACCCTTCGCTGCTGTATGCGCAGGCCATTTCGGGCAAGTTTACGGGGCGCGGCATTGGCATTATCGACACCATTCAGCTGCTGGAAGTGGCCCAGGGCGTGCTGGTGATGCAGGCGGCCAAGGGGTTTGATGCGCAGGAGTTGGCCGGCATCAAAAGCTGGTTTGGGCAGTACCTGGCCTGGCTCACCACGCACCAGTATGGGAAAGATGAGATGAACGCGGCCAACAACCACGGCACCTGCTGGACCATGCAGGTGGCCGCCTTCGCCCGCCTCACCGGCAACCAGGAGCTGCTGAGCTTCTGCCGGGAGCGCTACAAAACCGTGCTGCTGCCCACCCAAATGGCCCCGGATGGCAGCTTCCCGCTCGAAACCAAGCGCACCAAGCCCTACGGCTACTCCCTCTTCAACCTCGATGCGATGACCATGCTCTGCGCCATCCTGAGCGATAAAACCGAAAATCTGTGGACTTACCAGACGCCCGATGGCCGCGGCCTGCGCAAGGGCATCGAGTACCTCTACCCGTTTGTGGTGGACAAAAACGCCTGGCCTTTTCCGCACGATGTGATGTACTGGGACAGCTGGCCGGTGGCGCAGCCTTTCCTGGTGCTGGGCGCCGTGCAGTTTGGCCAAAAAGACTGGCTGAGCGCCTGGCAGCGGCTCGACCACGACCCCAAAGTGGCGGAAGTGGTGCGCAATCTGCCGGTGCGCAACCCGCTCATCTGGCTGAATTGATGATTTACCCCCATCACAGAACGTCATGTCGAGCGCAGCCGAGACATCTCGCTCGGGAAAGTAACTCAATTGACATAACGATGCGAGCAAGATGCCTCGGCTGCGCTCGACATGACGTTCTGCTATAAACTACAATTGACGCTCCAATGAATCGCAAGGCAATTATTATTGGTTGGGGACTGGCGCTGCTGGCCGGGCCGGGCATGGCCCAGGCGCCTTTCGCCAAAACCGTGAAGCTGGCCGAAACCCAGGCCACCCTCATGCTGCGCGAGGTAGCCAGAGCGCCGCAGCCCGCGCCCGGCAAGCCGCCGCTGGTATCACCGCGCACCCTGTCCCCCACCGGCGAGCTGGTGCTGGTGCCCGCCCGCGACTGGACCAGCGGCTTTTTTCCCGGCTACCTGTGGCTGCTTTCGGAGGCCAGCGGCGACGCGAAATGGCAGGCGGCCGCCAAAACCTACACGGCCAACATTGAGCAGGAAAAAACCAACGGCACCACCCACGACATGGGTTTTAAGGTGTACTGCAGCTTCGGCACCGGCTACCGTCTCACCAAGGACCCGGCCTACCGCGAGGTGATACTCACGGCGGCGCGCACGCTCAGCACCCGCTTCAACCCGAAGGTGGGCACGCTGCGCTCTTGGGACCACCACCGCGACTTGTGGAAGTTTCCGGTCATCATCGACAACATGCTGAACCTGGAATTGCTGTTTGCGGCCACCCGGCTGTCGGGCGATTCGTCGTTCTACAAAATCGCGGTGAGCCACGCCAACACGACGATGCGCAACCACTTCCGGCCCGACTTCAGCTCCTTCCACGTCGTGGACTACGACTCGGCCACCGGCCGCGTTATCCGGCGCATGACCCACCAGGGCGCCGCCGACGAATCGGCCTGGGCGCGGGGGCAGGGCTGGGCGCTCTACGGCTTCACCATGTGCTACCGCGAAACCAAAAACCCCGCCTATCTCGCCCAGGCCGAGCACGTGGCGCAGTTCATCCTCAACCACCCCAACCTGCCCAAGGACCTCATTCCCTACTGGGATTTCAACGCCCCCAACATTCCCAACGAGCCGCGCGATGCCTCGGCGGGCGCGGTCATCGCCTCGGCGCTGTATGAGTTGAGCACCTACAGCCGCAACGGCACTTTCTACCGCCGCCAGGCCGACAAGATGATGCAAAGCCTGGCCCGGCACTACTCGGCCCGGCCCGGCCGCAGTCACGGCTTTCTGCTCCTGCACAGCACCGGCATGAAGCCCGCCAACAGCGAAGTCGACGTGCCGCTGAGCTATGCCGACTACTACTACCTGGAAGCCCTGCTGCGCGCCAAAAACCTGGGCAGCGGCGCGGGCCTTTCCCTGCGCTAGCCAGCCCTGACTTGTCCGCTCTGCTCACGCCTAACCACATGCCTGCACTCATTTCCCGCCGGGAGTTTGGTAGAATCACGGCCCTGGCCGGGACCGGCATATTGGGCGGGTTGGGCGTGGCCGAAGCGCTGGGGCATGCTCCGACAGCGCCGTCGGAGCTGTACGCGTTGAGCAACCGGCTGGCGCAGCAATGGCTTACGGCCCTGCTCCAGCTGCAGATAACCGACCAGGCGCGGGGCGCGGACTACGGCGGCATCCGGGGGCCGGGCGACGCGGCGGTGCCGGGCCGCATTGCCGAAACGATTTACCCGCTGCTGCACCGGGCCCGCCACACCCGGCAAAGCCGCTACCTCGACGCCGCGCACCTGCTCTACCGCTGGGCCGAAACCAACGTGAGCCAGCCCGACGGCTCCTGGCTCAACGAGCCCCAGCCCGGCGCCTGGAAGGGCACCACCGTGTTCATGGCCATTGCCCTGGCCGAGGCCCTGAAAAACCACGGCACCGTGCTGGACCTGCAGTTCAAAACCGCTCTGAGCGGGCGCCTGCTGCGGGCCGGCAACTTCATCCACGACACGTTCACCATCGACTACGGCAACATCAACTACCCCATCACGGCGAGCTACGGCCTGGCGCTATTGGGTGAAGTGCTGGACGTGCCCCGCTTCCGGCAAAAAGGCCACGAGCTCGCGCACCAGGCCCTGCGCTTCTTCTCGCCCACCAACCACCTGCTGTTTGGCGAGGGCACGCCGTACTACGAAACCAGCAAAAAAGGCTGCTACCCCATCGATTTGGGCTACAACGTGGAAGAATCCCTGCCCTCGCTGGTGCACTACGGCCTGCTGACCAAAGACGAAGAAGTGCTGGCCGCCGTGACCCGCGCCCTGCAGGCCCACCTGGAATTCATGCTGCCCGACGGCGGCTGGGACAACAGCTGGGGCACCCGCAACTACAAATGGACCTACTGGGGCAGCCGCACCTCCGATGGCTGCCAACCGGCTTTCGCCCTGCTGGCCGCCCGCGACCCCCGGTTCTACAAAGCGGCGCTGCGCAACGCGCAGCTTTTGGAGCAGTGCACCGCCGCGGGCCTGCTCACGGGCGGGCCCCACGCCGCGGCGCACGGCGTGCCCACCAGCGTGCACCACACCTTCTGCCACCTCAAGGCCCTCACCACCATTCTGGACCACGGCGATGCCTATGCCCGTATCGATGTAAGTAAGGCAATTCTGCCCCGCGAGCAGGCCTACGGCAGCCGCTTTTTCGCCGATATAAATACCTGGCTGGTTGCGCAGGGCAGTTTTCGGGCCACCGTCACGGGCTACGACCGGGAGTATAAAGCCACCCACAACGGCCATGCCTCGGGCGGCGCCCTCACCCTACTCTGGCACCCCAAAACGGGCCCGCTGCTGGCCGCCAGCATGACCGACTACCAGCGCTACGAAGCCGGCAACATGCCGCCCGACACCACCCCGTCCGCCCTGGGCCTCACGCCCCGCATCGAGCTGGTGGTGAATGGCATCAGCTACCGCAACATCAGCGATTTGAACGCGGAAATCCAGGTACGCACGGGCCCCGGCATCTGCACGGTAACGGCCCGCGCCCAGCTGGTAGATGAGCACCAGCAAAGCCCCGCCGCCGGTGCAATACCCTGCCAGGTGGTGTATATATTTGCCGAAAACAAAGTAACGCTGACCTTCACGGTTGCCGCCGGCGCCCCCGACCAAAACCCGGGCGTCATCCTCCCCCTCATCTCCCGCGCCACCGAGAAAGTAACCGTGATTTCCGACCGGCAGTTAAGCGTAGCCAAGGCCTCCGCTACGGTTACCATCACGGCCAATCAGCCGCTGGTCACGTTGCCTGCTGGCTCCGGCCGGGCGTTCAACTTCGTGCCCGGCCTGGAAGCTCTTCCCCTCAGCATTGCGGGCATTGCCGGGCACGAAGTGGTAATTGAGCTGGCAATAAGCTAGCCCGAGACGCTGGCCCGCGCCCGGCCAAAGCCGAACTAGGCGGCTATTCTTCCGGCAAATGCCGGTCGAAGTGGTTTTTTAGCACCTCGTTAACCTTTTCTCTGGTCAGGGGCTTATTGAGGAAGCCGGCAATGTTCAGTTTCTGAACCCGCTCCACGTCCTTGGGGTGCAGCGAGGTGGTGAGCATGACGATGATGATGGCCTGCCGGTGCGCGGGCAGCAAGGACAGCTTTTCGTAGGCTTCGAGGAAGGCAAATCCGTCCATGACCGGCATTTTCACGTCCAGCAAAATAAGCGCCGGGCACTCGGCGGTGGCTCCCTGGCAGTGGATGGCGATGAGGTCCAGCGCCTCCTGGCCGTTGAGGGCGACGAGTAGCTTATCGCTAACATCCAGCCGCTTTAGCAGCAGCTGGTTGAGGTAATTGGTGGTCTGGTCATCGTCGACCAGCAGGGCGCAGGTAAGCTTTTGCATGGATGGTCGGATGGCCACGGTTACAACGCGACGGGATGCGGCCCAGTGCCGCTTTTTTATCGGGTGAAGTAAATAGAAAACGTAGAACCAACGCCCAGCTCGGAACGTACGGCAATGCGCCCGCCCGCGTTTTCCACCATTTTTTTAACCATGTAGAGGCCAATGCCGGAGCCCTCAACGTGGTCGTGGAAGCGCTGGAACATGCCAAACAGCTTGTGCTCGCTGGCGGTGTCGAGGCCCAGGCCGTTGTCCTGCACGGCCAGCATTATGCCTTCGCCCTCGGGCCAGGTGCGCAGGCGCACCAGCGGCGCCCGGCCGGGCGCGCGGTACTTGAGGGCGTTGCTGAGCAGGTTGAACACCACGCTGCGCAGGTTTTTCTCCGAAAACGACACCGTGGGCGCGGCCTGCACGTCCACTTCCAGCCGCGCGCCGGCGGCCTGGATGAGCGGCCCCAAATCGAGGCGCACGTCCTCCACCACGGCCGCCACATCGACCGGCGCGGTGGGGTGGCCGTGCTCCTTCTGCAGCTTCGACACGTCGGTGAGGTGCTCGATGGTGCGCTTGAAGCGGTTCACCGAATCCTGCATCAGGTCGAGCAGGGGCTGCACGGGCTCGGTGTGCACGGTAGCGGGCGGCAGCTCGTCGAGCAGGGCCAGTAGCAGGCCCTCAATGTTGCTGATGGGCGCCTTGAGGTCGTGCGAGGCGGTGTAGATAAAATTGTCCAGGTCCACGTTCACGCGGGTGAGCTGCGCGTTGTTTTCGCGCAGCTGGCGCTGGCCGTAATCAATGCGTTCCAGGGCCAGCTTCTGCTCGTGAATGTCGGTGCAGGTGCCAATCCACTGAATAATGTCGTCCTGCTCGTTGCGCGAGGGCAGTGCCCGGCCCAGCATCCAGCGGTAGTCGCCGGCGCGGTTGCGGAAGCGGTACTCCACTTCAAAGGCCGCGCCCCGGCCCAGGCACTGCTGCCATTGCCGGGCGGTGGCGGCCACGTCGTCGGGGTGCAGGTGGGCGCTCCAGCCGTGGTCGGGGCCGGTGGCATTTTCCCAGCCCACGTAGTCGAACCAGCGGCGGTTCAGGTAGGTGATGTCGCCCCGCGGGTTGGCCGTCCAGGCAATCTGCGGGATGCCTTCCAGCAGGCGGCTGGCCTCGGCGGCGGCCTGCTCGCCCGCGAGCCGGGCGGCTTCTTCGCGCTTCAGCTCGGCCGTTTTGCGGTCCAGCAGGGCATTTTGCTCGGCCACCTGGGCCCGGATGGTGGTGATTTCGCGCTGCGCCGACAAGTCGGTCACAATCACGGCCAGCGTCGGCATGTTGTTGAAAGCCAGCACGTTCATACTCACCGACAGCGGCACGAGCGCCCCGGCCGTGGTTTGCAGGGGCAGCTCGCCCCTGCTTTTGCCCTGCCAGCCTTTCAGCACCAGCCCGGCCCAGTAGTCGGCAAAGGCCGACGGCACAAACGCCCCAAAGGCACTGCCCATTACCTCGCCCAGGGGCCGGCCCAGCAGGCTGGCCAGGGCGGCGTTGCAGTACAGCACGGTCGCGTCCTCGCTGAGCAGCAGGGCGCCTTCGCTCATCTGCTCAATCAGGGTGCGGTAGCCGTGGTCGGCCCCTTGCAGGGTGAAGATGCGCGGGCCTTCGGCGCTTTGCACGGCCAGCGCGTCCACGGCCCCGGTCCGAATGGCGTGAATCAGCTCCTGGGCTTCTTCGAGCTGGTAGCGCAGCTCTTCGATTTCGCGGGCCAGGGCGGCGGGCGTGGGCTGGGAACTACTCATGGCCGTTCTGGCCGTTGGCAGGCGGCATTACCCCCAGGGCTTTCAGCACCCGGCCGTGGTCTGTGAGGTCGCCCACCAGCCGGCGCACCAGGCCCGGCCGCCGCTTAATGAGCATGGGCACGCCGATAAGGTCTTCCTGCTGGGCCAGCTCGGGCTGTTGGTACACGTCCACAATCAGCAGCTCGTAGCGGCCTTTCAGGTACTGCTCGCAGATGTCTTTGATGTTGCGCACGGCGCGCGTGGAGTTGGGGGTGGCCCCCGTGATGTACAGGTGCAACAGGTACTCGGGTTCGGCGGGCTCCGGGAAGGGCGTGGGGTCCGTGAATGGTTCCATGGCCGGGGTCAGGTGCGCACGGCGGGGCGCACGTCGAGCCCAACCAGCACCCGCGCTTCGTTCGACAGGTCGCCGATGATTTTGCGGATGGGCTCGGGCACCTTGCGCACCAGCGTGGGAATGGCCAGAATCTGGTCGCCTTCGGCCAGCTGCGGGTTCACCAGCAAGTCGATAACCTCCAGCTTGTAGCGGCCCTTGAGGTGCTGCTCGCAGTATTTTTTCAGGTTGGCCAGGGCCGCCACCGACTTGGGAGTCTGGCCGGCCACGTACAGGCGCAGCTCCCAGGTTTCTTCGGGGTTTTCTTCTTCGATTACTTCAGCCATGAAACAGGTAATGGGGCAGGCAGGCGCGACCTCCCCATACGGAGCCCGCGCCGCTGGGGTTACTCGCCGCCGGGGTTTACTCCTCGCCGGGGGTGGCGGCGGGCGCCTGCGCCGCCGGTGGGGTGGCGGTGGCAATGCGCCGGTTGTCGCTCAGCAGCGTTTGCTGGCGCGTTTCGGCTTCGCTGTTAATCTGCCGCAACTCTTCTTCCACCGATTCGAAGTCGGTGCGCAGGTTGGCGATGTTGGCTTCGAGCACGCGGCGGCGGCGCTCCAGCTCGCGGTCGCGGCGCTCCACTTCCTGGCGGGTGGCCAGGTGCTGGGCGTGCTCCTGCAGCTGCTGGGTGAGGCGGCTGGCCCCGGTCACGATGCCGGTGGGGCCCACCACCACGTCGAGCAGCTCAATGCCCTGCTCGGTCACGATGAACTCGCGCACCTGGTTGGAATGCGCCATTCCGCGCGATTTGAGGATGCTCAGGCCGCGGTTGCGCTCGCCGATGCCTTCCAAATCGCGCACGCTAATCCAGGTATCGACCAGCGACGACACGCCTTCTTCGGTCATCTCGTTCTGGTTGGTGCGGGTGTTCACCAGGGCCGTAAACAGGGCCGTGATGTTGTTGACTTTCAGGTAATCAATCAGGCGGGTGAGCATGCTGCGCACCTCGTTGATGTTGCCCACCGAAATCAGGTTGCTGATGGGGTCGATGACCACGGCGTGGGGCTGAAACTCGCGCACTTCCCGGTGAATGGTCACCAGGTGGCGCTCCAGGCCGTTGAGGGTGGGCCGCGAAGCCTCAATCCTCAGCAGGCCCTGCGCCACCAGCGGGGCCAGGTCGATGCCCACCGACTTCATGTTGCGAATCAATTGCTGGGGCGATTCTTCAAAGATAAACATCAGGCAGCGGTGGCCCTGCTTGCACACCTGCTGGGCAAAAGCGGCCGCCAGCGTGGTTTTGGCGGTGCCGGCCGTGCCGGTGAGCAGCACGCTGCTGCCGTGGTAAAAGCCGCGCCGGCCAAACATCTCGTCCAGCGCCGGAATGCCGGTCGAGTCAATCTGGTCCGACACGCTGTGCTCCAGCCGCAGCGAGGTCACCGGCACCACGGCAATGCCGTCTTCGGTGATGATGTAGGGGTACTCGTTGGTGCCGTGGGTGCTGCCGCGGTACTTCACCACGCGCAGCCGGCGGGTGGTAATCTGGTCAATCACGCGGTTGTCGAGCAGAATCACGCAGTCCGACACGTACTCTTCCAGGCCCTGGCGGGTGAGCGTGCCCTCGCCGCGCTCGGCGGTGATGACGGTGGTGACGCCCTTGTCCTTCAGCCAGCGAAACAGCCGGCGGATTTCGGAGCGCAGCACGCCCTGGTTCGGAAAGCCCGAAAACAGGGCCTCAATCGTATCGAGCACCACGCGCCTGGCCCCAATGGAATCGATGGCGTAGCCCAGCCGGATGAACAGACCGTCGAGGTCGTACTCGCCGGTTTCCTCAATTTCGGAGCGGTCCACGTGCACGTGGTCCAGGCGCAGCAGCTGGCGGGCCTGCAAGTCGTTCAGGTCGAAGCCCAGCGAGGCCACGTTGGCGGCCAGCTCGGCGCCGGTTTCCTCGAAGGCCATGAGCACGCCCGGCTCGTTGTAGTTCTGAATGCCGCGCACCAGAAACTCCACGCCCATCAGGGTTTTGCCGCAGCCGGCGCTGCCGCAAATCAGCGTGGGCCGGCCCAGCGGCAGGCCGCCTTCGGTGATTTCGTCCAGGCCTTCGATGCCCGTGGGGGACTTGGCTAATTGGGGCAATACGGGGGCAGCCAATGAAGTAAGTTCTTGCATGAAGAAGACGGAAATAGCGCGGCAAAAGCAACCTTCGCTGGGCCTCACCCTTGGGACAAAGCACCGGAGAGCAGGCTAAACGGATAGCGGCAACACCAAGTAAGTCATGTAATTACCAGCGAAACCCACCTCTGCTTAAGGGTGAGCTGCCCACGCACGGAGCGTAGCCGCGCGGGCTATTGGCGGGGGTTTACGCACCAGCGGCTCCGTGGTTTCATCAACGGGTTTCTCAGCGGCGGCCGGTGCCCAGGTCGCGCCAGCCGGCGCGGTGCGCCTCCATTTCCTCGGCGCTGATGCCGTAGGCGGCGCGGGCTTCTTCGTCGGTCATCAGGCCCTGGTCCACGGCGTTGAGCACGGCCCACACCTTCAGCTTGCGCTCGGCGGCAAGGCTGGCGGCAGCGGCCGGTTCGGGGCGGCCGTCGGTGTCAAAGAAATCGGGCGGGCCTTCGTTCATAGGTAGCGGAAAGATAGTTGGTTATTTATTAAGACGGAGTGAATTTTTCTCAGGTAGCGGCTTAGAAATTATGTCATTCCGCCACCTCTGCTGAATGGGATTGGGGAATCGCCACGCCGCCCAAAAAACGGTTCAACGCCCGGCCGGAAGGCATTTTGGTGGCAAGAACCGCCTGCTCACCGTACTGGAATGAACATTATTGCTTTGCTTATTTTGAATTAGATATAAATTCAATTACTTATGTATTGCGCTGGTTACTGACAGCGGGATTGCCGGCGGGTTTTATTCACCCCGGGCTGGTTCTGCCACGGGCTTTGCTGCCTTTTTCTACCCGTCATTGACATGAAAAACTCTTTCTTTGCGGCCGTAGGCCGCAATATTGGCACGCTGGCCCTGAGCGTGGCCATTGTGCTGGGGATGAGCTACTACCTGCTCAGCTACGTGCCGCAGCGCACGGCCAGCCTCAACTACCGCTACTTCCGGGTGCTGGCCCGCATCGGCCAGAACATGAAGGATAAGATTGAGGCGCAGCATTTCAACGACGAAAGCGACGCGCTGGCCGTCGCACACCGGCTGGCCGACAAGCAGGCCGCCAATGGCGGCAAAACGCCCCTTTCCCGCCCCGGAGGCAAGCCTGCCAAAACAACCACCGCGTTCAGCTCGCAGGCCGAGGTGGCTACTATTTCGCGGGTACTGAGGGCCCGGGAATCGGCAGAAGCGTCGGATGTGTTGCCCGCGCAGGTGCCCGGTACGCCCCTGAAATCGGTGGCGCTCACGGGCAGCCAGTTTGTCTTTGAACGGCTCATTCCACTCGTGGCCGGGGCCAAAGCGGAAGTGCCCGCCAGCGGCCGGGCCGTGGGCCTGCGCTACCGGCTCACGCACACGCTACCGGCCGATACGCTGGTTCGGGACCTGCTGCGGACCGACGTGTTCGACTATTTTTTCATGGTGGAGCTGCCGAGCAACCGGCTTTTTTACAGCAGCGGCCCCACCGACCTATACCTGAACACCGCCAGCGCCGAAGCGGTAAAAGGTGCCAAAATGCCCCGCTGGCTCACCGATTCGACCCTGACGCACACCGGCCGGGCCGGCGCGCTGCTGGTGGGCGGGCACGAGTACCAGCTGTTTGCCCAGCCGGTGCAGCTGGCACCGGGCCTGACGTGCCTGCTGGTGGGCGGGGTGGCCGGCAACCGCTTCAATGCCGAGCGCCGGGAACTGCCCACGGGCTGGCCCGAGCTGATTTTGGGCCTGCTGCTGCTGGGCATCCTGTCCCTGCCGTTTCTGAAGCTGCTGCTGATGAACCCGCGCGAGCAAATCGACCGGGGCGACGTGCTGCTCTGCGCGGCCTCGCTCGTGCTGGGGTCGGGCATCCTGCTGCTCACGCTGCAAGCGGCGGTGTCGCGCTACAGCACCGAGCCGCGGGTGCTGCACCAGCAGCTGGCCGGGCTGGCGAAGGACGTGGCCACCGACCTGCACGGCGAGCTGACGGAGCTGAACACCATTGCCCGCAACGTGGATGATTCGCTCAAAAACGCCCAGGTTGATTCGCTGCGGTTTGATGCTTCGGGAGCGGTTCGGACGGTGTTGCGGCCTTATCCGTGCCGGGCCTACTCCCACCGGGGCGCCACGCCCGGCGACTATTTTACCTGGATTAGCCGGCAGGGCGAGGCCCGGTACGGCCTGGACCCGACGCCCTTGGCCGCCCCGGTGGAAACGGCCGGCAAGAATGCCCAGGACGACTTATCGGGGGGGAAGTATTACGTGCCTTCGCTGCTCAAAAGGCCCTATCTCAAGCAAATGAATGCCCAGGCCTATCAGCTGGTCCGGGGCGACTCGTATGCGCTGGACAGCGCGAAGCAGATTGGTGCCGAGGGCTATACGCCACCGGCGGTGAGCACCGATACGTGCTACTTCGACATGCTGCGCACGGTGCAGAACACCTCGGCGCTGAGCCCGGCTTCCACGGGCAGCCGGGCCCCCATGCTGAAGGCCTTGCTGGCCCGCCCCAGCCGGTGGCGGCCGGGCCTGATATGCGCCTTCGAAACGCCCCTGCTCAGCTTCGACGACCAGATACTGCCGCCGGGCTTCGGCTACTGCCTGCTGGAGCGCAACGGCAACGTGATGATACACTCCAAGCCCGAGCTGAACCTGAGCGAAAACCTGCTCACCGATTGCGAGCCGGCGGCCCCGCTCCGGGCGGCCCTTTTCGCCCAAACCTCCACGGCCCTGGAAGCGGTGTACCAAGGCAAGCCGACGCTCTTGTTTGTGCACCCGATGCCCGGCATGCACCGTTCGCTGGTCACGTTTTTCGACATGAGCTACGCCAAGGCCCAGCAAAGCCAGACCTCGCTGCTGGGCCTCACGCTGCTGGGCGGTTTCTGGCTGCTGGGCGTGGCTTTTTGGGCGCTGCGCCGCCTGGTGGTGCCCCGCACTCCCGGCCAGGAGCAGCTCACCAACCCGGACAGTTTCCGCAGCCTGTGGCCCCACCCCACCCACGCGGCGCGCTACTGGCACGTGGTGGTGGGCATTGGCGTGGGGCTGCTGGCGTTTGGGGCCGTGGCCACGCGCGTGGGGCCGCTGAGCCAGCTGTGCCTGCTGCTGGTGGTGCCGGGCCTGCTCTACGTGCTCACCTACCACCACACCCGGCTGCGGCCCGACTACAGCCGCCGCACCCACCACTGGGTGGTGGGGCTGATGAGCGGCCTGCTGCTGCTGCTGCTGGCCTGCCACTGGGCGGTGGTGGGTGGCCGCGAAACGGCCTGGGTCGCGGGCCTGGTGCTGGGCCTGGGGGGGGTGGTGTGGTGGCTGCTGCGCGGCGGGCTGGTGCGGTGGCTGGGCCGCCGGGGCATTGCCCTGGCGCGCGGCTACCGCCTGGCCTACGTGTGGATGCTGCTCGGGTGGATAGTGCTGCTGGGCATCGTGCCGGCGCTCACCTGCTACCACATCGCGCACCTCGCCGAGCGCCTGCAACAGGCGCGCTACGCCCAGCTGCACATCCTCAGGCTGAACGAGCAGCGGCACACGCAAGCCAACACCTTTCACTACTACACCACATGGTTTTTCGGCAGCGGCCTGAAATACGACGCCGGGGTGTCGTTGCGGGACGCCGTCAAATCCGCGCCCAGGGAGCTGGCGGCGCTGGAGTTTTTTGCCTCCCTCGGGGCCGAGATGAACAAGCCCAGCGAGGACGCCGGCCAGGTGCTCACCAACGACAGCACCACGGCCCGCGCCTGGCGGCCCTGGCAGGTATCGTCGCTGGCCCAGGACCCCATTACCCTCGTCAGCCAGGACAATCCCAGCCGGGGCCGGGTAGAAACAACGCTGGAAGGCCTGCATTGGGGCTACCCACGAACGTGGCCGGCCGGCCGGTGGGCCCTGATAGTGCTGGTGGCGGCCCTGGTGCTGGTGCTTCAGGCGCTGGTGCGCTACCTGGTGCGGCGCCTGTTTGGCCTGCGCGAAGATGCCCCCACCCCGCTGCCCCAAACCGAGGCCCTGGCGGCGCCGGTGTGCCGCCTGTGGCTGCTGCCGGCCGGCAGCACCTGGGCCGATGCCCCCGCCTGGGCCCGGCAGGAGCTGGGCCAGCCCGCCATTGTGCTCAACTGCCAGCAGCTCTTCAAGCCTGAAAGCAAAGACAGCGAAAGTGCGGCGCTGGCCTCGCTGCCCAGCCCGCCGGTGGCGGCCACTGCCCCGCACGTGGTGGTGCTGGCTAATTTCGACTGCTTCATTAGCAATGCCGACCTCACCCGGCGCAAGTGCGAATTCCTGACCGAGCTGCAACGGCGGGGCTGGCCCCTGCTGGTACTCTCGGCCACCCACCCGGTGGGCTTTGGCGACTGCGGCCACCCCCTGGAGCAGCAGTGCCAGGTAAGTGGCCATAGCGAAATTCGCGAAGCCGGCGAGCTGCTGCTCGATACGCTGGCCGAGTTCAGGGTGGAGTATTTTGCCTTGAATAACGTCTCGCCCAAACCCGTGCCCGCCGATGCCGAGCACCAGCTGATTGGCTCCAACCTTTCGTTGCGGCGCTTTTTTGAGCGCGAGTGCCAGCTCTCGCCGTTTGTGGCGAGCCTGAGGCCGGCCATCGTGGCCAACCTGTGGCGCCGCCGCGAGCCGGGCGTGCCGCTGAGCCGCACCGAAATAGTGACCGTGGTGCAGCGCCTGGCGCAGTTCCATTTCCGGCGGCTCTGGCTGGCCCTCTCGCCGCAGGAGCGGTTCCTGCTTTTCGACCTGGCCCAGGACGGGCTGGTGAACTCCGACGACCGCCGGCCGCTCGACAACCTGCTCCGCAAAGGCTTCCTGCGGTTCAGCGGGCACGGGCGCCTGGGCCTGAGCAGCACCAGCTTCCGCGACTACCTGCTGACGGCGCAGCGGCGGCGCGAGGCCCTGCGCTACGCCCAGGCCGACCCCGACGGCAGCAGCTGGGCCTCGGCCCAAACCCCGCTGATGCTGCTGCTGGCGGCCGGGGCCTTGTTCATCTTCATTTCCCAGCCGAACATTCTCACCCAAACCCAAGGCTTTGTGGTGGCGCTCACCAGCCTGATACCGGCCATCTTCGGGCTGCTCAAGTTCATCCTGCCTTCCTCGAAAGTCCCGAGCCAGCCGGCGGCCTGAAGGTGTTAAGTAGCCGTGCAGACGCCGACTGGACGCTTAGTTCTGCGAAAGTAGTTAACCCAAGTTGCGGACTATACGGCGTACTCTCTTATTTCCAGCGGCTGAAAAACTGGTCGAACACCTCGCGGTAGCCGTCGCTCACGGGCAGGGTTTGGCCGGCAATCTGCACCGTGCCGCGGCCCACGGCCTGGATGTGGTCCAGGCCCACGATATAGGAGCGGTGGATGCGCATGAACTGGCGGGCGGGCAGCTTTTCCTCCATGCTGCGCAGGCTGGTGAGGGAGAGCAGCGGCCGGGTGGCGCTGGCCAAATGCACCTTCACGTAGTCTTTCAGGCCCTCCACGTAGAGAATATCGGCCAGCGAAACACGCACCAACTGGTATTCTACTTTGAGGTAGATATGGTTTTCTTCGGGCACGGCGGGCGGCGCGGCCGCGGCCACCGGGGCCGCGGCCGCCGGCGCCGCACCCGCGTTTTTCAGCTCGAAAAAAGCCCGGGCCTTGAGGGCGGCGCGCAGGAATTCTTCGTAGTTGAAGGGCTTGAGCAGGTAGTCGAGCGCATCGACGCGGAAGCCTTCGAGGGCGTACTGATTGAAGGCGGTGGTGAAGATGACGCGCGGGCCTTTTTGCAGCACGCGGGCCAGCTCCAGGCCGCTAAGGTCGGGCATCTTGATGTCGAGAAAGAGCAGGTGCACGTCGGGCTGCTCGTGCAGGGCGCGCAGGGCGGCCACGGCGCTTTCGTGCCGCCCCACAAGGCGCAGAAACGGCGTTTGCTCGATGAAGGCGCAGACCAGGCCCAGGGCCAGCGGCTCGTCGTCGACGGCCATGCAGCTGATGACGAACGGGGCTACAGATTCAGATGGAGACATACTTCGTATTCGTTGGAGGCATTGCGGGGCGTGACTTGTACGGTGTGCCGGCCGGGATAGAGCAGGTCGAGGCGGCGCTGGGTGTTGGCCAGGCCAATGCCGCCGGGCTCGTCGTCCCCGGCGTTGGGCCGGTCGGGGAAAACGGTGTTGCGCACGCACAGCTCCACGGTGTGGGCCGTGGGCTGGCGCAGCTGAATGGTGATGCAGCTCGGCGCGGTGGCGCTCACGCCGTGCTTAAACGCGTTTTCGACGAAGGGCTGAAACAGCATGGGCGCGATGGAGGGGTCGGGGCTCAGCGGGTCGGGCATTTCGAAGTTCACCTGCACTTTATTGGTCAGGCGCAGGTGCATCAGCTCAATATAATCGCGCAGAAAGCTGATTTCCTGGCTGAGGCGGGTGTGGCCGGCCGGCGACTCGTACAGCACGTAGCGCATCATGCGCGAGAGGCGGTGCAATGCCGCGCGGGCCTGGTCGGCGTCGAGCAGCGTGAGGGCGTAGATGTTGTTGAGGGTGTTGAAGAAGAAGTGGGGGTTGATTTGGGCCTTGAGCAGGCTCAGCTCGGTAGCTACCTGGCGGCGCTCCAGTTCGAGGCGGCTTTCGGCGTCGCGCTGGCCCTTTTGCATGGCCGCGAGGCTGGTGGCGATGCCCAATACCAGCAGCGAAATCAGCAGCACGCCGGGGTTGACGAGCATGCTGCTTTCTTCGGGGCCGGGCAGCGGGTGCGGGCGCGGCCCCGACCACGGGTTGGGCGGGTTGAGCACGGCTTCGCGGGCGGTGGCCACCAGCTCGGGCACGCCCAGGCGCTGCTCTACCAGCTGGTGAATGGCCAGCACGGCCAGCACCGCCACCGCGTTCAGGAGGAAGTAGGCCCACACCTTGCCGCCGTACAGCAGGCGCGGGGCGGCCCAGGCCACGTTCAGATAAAACACGGCCACCAGCAGGCCAAACACCACGGCCTGGGTCAGCCAGAACTCGGTAGGTTTCGGGCCGGGGTAATCGGGTTGCTGGGCCACCAGCAGCACCGTCACCAAACCCCAGACCAGGGCGTGCAGCAGCAGCGTGGAAGCCGAACGGAGTAGCGGTAAGGGCATAAAAGCAGGGGAAGGGGATTGCTCCGCAAGCTACAACCCGCGCCCGCGCTGCGGGGTGCCGCATCGGCCAGCGGGGCGGGTGCATCGGCCAGCCGGCGGGGCATTGGTCGGTTTTAGCGGCTCCATTTGGCCTCCTGAATCGGCGAATGGGCGACGTGCCAAACCAACTCGGCGATTGCAGTTGGCACCCAGGCCGTAGCCCTGGCAAATTTGAGCCAGACGATTGCCCCAGGCCGTGCCGCGGGGTGCCGCTGCTTCTCTCTATCCCACTGCGTTTTTCATGGCCACAACTATACTTCCCCGGGTTGCTTCCATGTTGGCCGCCGCGGCCCTGCTGCTGGTAGTTGCCTGCCAGAAGGACATTGAAACGCCCTCGGCCGCCGACCTGGCCACGCTCACGGCCCTGCCGCTGGTGGCACCCGCGCCGGCCAGCAACCTCAGCAGTCCGGCCAAAATCGCCCTCGGCCGCGCCCTGTTCTGGGACCCCGTGCTCTCCGGCGGCAAGGACGTGAGCTGCGCCAGCTGCCACCACCCCGCCAATGGCTACGCCGATGCCCTCGACCTGGCCATTGGCAGCAACGGCCAGGGCCTGGGCTCCGCCCGCCACTTCCGCGCCCCCAACGACTTCTCCTTTAATAAACGTAACACGCCCACGGTCCTGAACACCGCCTTCAACGGCCTGGCCGCCGACGGCACCTGCGACCCCGCCGCCGCCGCCATGTTCTGGGACAGCCGCGCCCAGTCGCTCGAAACGCAGTCGGTGATGCCCGTGGCCACGCTGGAGGAGATGCGCGGCCACCAGTATGCCGAGGCCGGGGCGCTGGATTCGGTGGTGGCCCGGCTGCGCCACATTCCGGCCTACGCCACCCTGTTCGGGGCCGCTTTTGCGGAGGCCACGCCCATCACGGCGGTTAATATCGGCAAGGCCATTGCCTGCTTCGAGCGCACGCTGCTGGCCACCGATTCGCCCTACGACCAGTACATGCGCGGCGACAAAACGGCCCTCAGCACGCAGCAGGTGCAGGGCCTGAACGCCTTCGTGACCAGCGGCTGCGCCAAATGCCACAGCGGCCCCATGTTCAGCGATTACAAAACGCACGTCCTTGGCGTGGCCGACAACGGCAAGAACCCTGCCCCCGACGCCGGCCTGAACGGCACCTACGCCTTCCGCACGCCCAGCCTGCGCAATGTGGCCCTCACGGCGCCCTACATGCACAGCGGCACCCAGGCCAACCTGCAAGCGGTGCTCAATTTCTACGACCCCGGCCGCGGGGGCGCCCCTTCGGCCAACTCCCACGTGAGCGTGGGCCAGCGCGACCCGCTATTCCCCTCCAAAGTCACCGACCCACAGGCCATCATCGCCTTCCTGCAGTCGCTCACGGCCACCAGCTACGACCGCACCGTGCCCGCCGCCGTGCCCAGCGGCCTGGCCGTGGGCGGCAATATTCAGTAGCCGGCCGGCTTCTCTCCCGCCTCTTTTCCAATTGTTTTTTTCATTTTTTCCAACCATTTTTTTCATAACCCCATGCGTTTCTCTTCCATTCTTCGTCTCGCCAGCGCTGGTTTGCTGCTGTGCTCCATGAGCAGCTTCTCGGGCTGCCAGAAAGACAACGTCAGCCCGAACAGCTGCGCCAAGAAAACCACCACCACGACTACCCCAACCACCCCAACCGGCGCCAACTAGTTTCCGGCGCTACCGGGCCTCGTGTTCCCGGATTACCGCCCCGGCCGGGCCTCTTTTCTTTGGAAAAAGGGCCCGGCCATTGGGAAACCTGGCTTTATCTTTTTTTCGACTATCTTACTACTCATGAAGCGCCTGCTGCCCGTTTTGCTTCGTTGCTCCCGGCTCTGGCTGGTGCTGGCGTTGCTGGCCCCGCTGGGGGCCTCGGCCACGCACATCGTGGGCGGCGAGCTGGATTTGCAGCACAAGTCCGGCAGCACCTATGCCCTCACGCTCAACCTGTATTTTGATGCCATCAACGGCAACGCCGCCGCGCTCGACCAGCAGCTGACGGCCAGCATTTTTGTTAAATCCAGTAACGCCCGCGTTATCGACATTGTGCTGCCGCTCACCAGCAACACCTTCGTGAACTACACCAACCCGGCCTGCGCCGTGGGCTCGCTGAGCACCCGCAAGCTGGTGTACAACAAAGACATTACCCTCGACGCTGCCACTTATGGCAACGCCGGCGGCTACTACGTGGCCGTGGAGCGCTGCTGCCGCAACCTGGCCATCGGCAACATTGTGAACCCCGGTGGGGCGGCCCAAACCTTCTACCTCGAATTTCCGGCCGTCGTCCGCAACGGCGCGGCTTTCATTGACTCGACGCCCCGCATCTTTCCGCCCCTGGGCGACTACGCGTGCCGCAACGAGCTGTTTTACTACGATTTTGGCGGGCAGGACGTCGACGGCGACTCGCTCATCTACGACATGGTGACGCCCCTCAACGGCCACGCCACGGCCGCCAATCCCCTGCTCAGCCAGGCCGTGGCGGCGCCCTACGCCACCATTACCTGGAACACGGGCCTGGGCACGCTGAACCAGATTCCGGGCAGTCCGGCCCTGGGCATCGATGCGCACACCGGCCGCCTCACGGTGCGACCCGCCAACCTGGGCCTGTTCGTGTTCGGAGTGCGCTGCTCGGAGTACCGGCGCGGCGTGAAAATTGGCGAGACGCGGCGCGATTTCCAGCTCTATGTGCTGAACTGCCCCACCAACACGCCGCCCCAGCTGCAGGTGCACGCCGCCAACAACCCGACGCTGTACCGCCCCGGCCGCGACACGCTGCGCCTGCTGCCCGGCAGCAACCGCTGCCTCACCATCCGCTACACCGACCCCGACCCCAACTCGGTGCTGACGATGACCAGCCGGCCGGTCAATTTTACGGTGCCCGAGCCCACGTTCACCACCGCCGTCAGCGGCACGGTGCGCGCCGCCGGGGCCCCCGATACCCTCACCGCCACCCTCTGCTTTCCCGAGTGCACGGATACCCACGGCCGGGTGTATCTGCTCGACATCATGGTGGCCGACAACGGTTGCAGCCTGCCCAAGCGCGACACCATCCGGGTGGCCTTCACGGCCACCGTGGCTCCGAATGCGGCCCCGGTGCTCACCACCAGCTTTCCGCCCGCGCCCCTGCCCCTGTCCGACAACGCGCCCGCCGTGGTGCGCGTCGTCATTGGCCAGCGCTACACCGCCACCCTCACCGGCACCGACGCCGACCGCAATCCGCTCACGCTCACGGCTGTGGGCACGGGGTTCGATTTGGCCGGGGCCGGCATGGTTTTCACCGCCCAGAACGGCACCGGCCAGGCGGCGGGCACCTTTGGCTGGGAGCCCACCTGCGGGGCCGTATCGGCGGCCGATGCCAGCGGCGGGCTCATCGTGCACTTCAAGCTGACCGAAACCGGCCCCTGCGTGCCGCTGCCGCAGGAGCGCGTCATCCGGTTTGAAGTAGTGCCCGTGACCGACTCGGTGGCGTTCCGGCCGCCCAACGTCATCACGCCGAATGCCGACGGCAAGAACGACTTCCTCCGGATGCCCGACCTGCCGGCCGACTTTTGCGACCACCGTTTCGCGGGCATCAAAATCTTCTCGCGCTGGGGCCAGCAGGTATTTCAGTCCTCTGAGCGCAACTTTGCGTGGGGCGGCCTGGGCTCGGCCGGGCTGTACTATTACCTGGCCACCTACACCGACGGCCGTAAGTTTAAGGGCTGGGTCGAGGTGATTCCGTAGGTTTAGCCTCGCTGAACGGCTAGGGCAAGCAAGAACGTCATGCTTCGCTGCGCTCTGCATGACGTTCTTGCTTGCCCTCAGACCCGCCTTTTCCCCCATGAAGCTCAAAAAGAACATCGCCACCAGCGAGGCCGGGTTCATCTTCAACCCGGCCACCGGCGACTCCTTCGCGGCCAACCCACTGGCCGCCGACATTCTGGCCCGTGCCAAAGCCGGCCTGGATGCTGCTGCCATCAAAGCCGACATTCTGGAGCGCTACGACGTGGCCCCCGGCCAGCTGGAAAAAGACTGGGACGACCTGCTGGCCCAGCTGCGCGAATTCAACCTGCTAGACTAACCCGCCGTGCCCCCTGCTGCTTCCCGCCCCCGCCTCACGGTGGCCGTCACCGGCCTCAATGCCACCGACAGTCCGGGCCCCGGCGTAGCCGTCATCCGCGCCCTGCGCGAAACCACCGACTTTGAGCTGCGCGTCATCGGGCTCAGCTACGAGGCGCTGGAGCCGGGCATCTACCTGCGCGACATGGTGGACAAAACCTACCAGCTGCCCTACCCCACGGCCGGCACCGCCGCCCTGCTCGAGCGCCTGCGCTACGTGCAGGAGCAGGAAAACGTGGCCGTGCTCATCCCCAACTTCGACGCCGAGCTCTACAATTTCATTAAGCTGGAGCCGCAGCTGCGGGCGCTGGGCATCCACACGTTTCTGCCCACGCTGGAGCAGCTCGAAGCCCGCGATAAGCTGAACCTGGCCGCTTTTGGGGCGGCGCACGGCCTGAGCGTGCCCACCAGTCGGCCCCTCTACAGCGCCGCCGAGCTGCCCACTGCCGCCGAAACCCTGGGCTGGCCCCTGGTGCTGAAAGGCCGCTACTACGACGCTACCGTGGTGTATACGCCCGTGCAGGCCGGGCAAGCTTTTCAGCGGCTGAGCGGGCTGTGGGGCGTGCCGCTCATCGCGCAGCAGTTTGTGGCGGGGCAGGAAATCAACATTGCCGGGCTGGGCGACGGGCACGGCCGCGCCCTGAGCGTGGTGCCCATGCGCAAGCTCACCATCACGGACAAAGGCAAGGCCTGGGCCGGCATCACGCTCGAAGACGAGGCCCTGCTGGCCCTGGCCCGCCGCTTTGCCGAAGTCACGAAATGGCGCGGCGGCTTCGAGCTCGAAATCATGCGCACGGCCGCCGACGAGCTGGTTATCATGGAAATCAACCCGCGCTTTCCGGCCTGGGTGTACCTCACCGCCGCCGCCGGCCAGAACCAGCCCGCCGCCCTGCTCCGCCTGGCGCTGGGCCTGCCCGTGCCGATGATGGAGGGCTACGCCGTGGGCAAAATGTTCGTGCGCTACGCCTGGGACCTGATTACCGACCACACGGAGTTCCAACAAGTGGCTGCGCTGGGCGAACTTTGACGTGCTTATTGGAAAGTATACTATCGAACGTCATGCTGAGCGTAGCCGAAGCATCTCGCGTGCAGCAGTAATTCGGTACTAATGCAACGATTGAGTTAGTGGTGGCACGCGAGATGCTTCGGCTGCGCTCAGCATGACGTTCTGAAACCATCTTTAATGAAACAACCCTACGAACGGCCCACCATCCGCAAGCTCAATGCCGGGGCGCTGAACAAGTTCGGGCCCCGCGCCGGCGCCCGGCCGGTCACGGCCCTCGACGGCGTGCGGGTGGATGAGCTGGTGGCGCAGTTCGGCTCGCCGCTGTTTGTGCTGAGCGAGCGGCAATTGCGGCGCAGCTACCAGGCCGCTATGCGGGCCTTTGGCACGCGCTACCCGCAGGTGCAGCTGGCGTGGTCGTACAAGACCAATTACCTGAATGCGGTGTGCCGCACCTTCCACCAGGAGGGGGCGTGGGCGGAAGTGGTGAGCGGCATGGAGCTGGAAAAAGCCTTGCTGAACGGGGTGCCCGGCCCGCACATCCTGTTCAACGGTCCCGGCAAGCGGCGGGCCGATTTGCTCCGGGCCTGTGAAGTCGATGCCGTGATTCACCTCGACCATGCCGACGAGCTGCACCTGCTGCTGGACGTGGCCGCCGGCCGCGCCCGGTGCCCCCGCGTGGCCCTGCGCGTGAACCTCGACGCCGGCATTGTGCCGCAGTGGGACCGGTTCGGCTTCAACCTGGAGAACGGCGAGGCCTGGCAGGCGCTGGCCCGCATCGTGGCCTCGGGCCGGCTGGAGCTGGTGGGCCTGCATTGCCATATCGGCACCTACATTTTGCAGCCGGCGGCCTACGCCACGGCCGCCGCCAAGCTGGCCGCCCTGGCCCTACGCTGCCAGCGCGAGCTGAACACCACCATCCACTACCTCGACCTCGGCGGTGGTTTCCCTTCCACCAACACCCTGAAAGGCGCCTACCTGCCCGCCCTCGATACCGTGCCCAGCCTCGATGAGTACGCCGAAGCCATCACCGGCGCGCTGCTCACTGCGGGCTTCCGGGCCGGCGAGCTGCCGCTGCTGGTGCTGGAAGCCGGCCGGGCGCTGGTCGATGACGCGGGCTCGCTCATCGGCACGGTGCTGGCCAACAAGCGCCTCGCCGACGGCCGCCGCGCCACCATCCTCGACTTCGGCGTGAACCTGCTCTTCACCTCCTTTTGGTACGACCACCACCTCAGCCCCACCCGCGAATTCTCCAACCAGACCGAGCCCACCGTGCTCTACGGCCCGCTGTGCATGAACATCGACATGCTGCGCGAGAGCATTGCCCTGCCCCTGCTCGCCCCCGGCGACCAGGTGGTGGTGCACAAAGTGGGCGCTTACAACATGAGCCAGTGGCAGCAGTTCATCAACCTGCGCCCCAACGTGGTGCTGATTGACCAGGCCAGCCAGGTGCATTTGATTAGAGCCGCGGAGACGCTGGAGTATTTGCAGCAGCTGGAGCAGGTGCCGATACATTTGATGTAGCGTATTCCGCGTAGAGACGCGACCCTTCGCGTCCCGGCGTCCGCGCCGCCAGCCCAATTATCGTTCAACGCCGAGACGCGAAGGGTCGCGTGTATCCAGCATTACATGACTACCGCCACCACGCCTTACTTCCGCGCCGTGCTGCACAGCTACTCCATGCTGTTCTTTTCGCAGCATCGCGGGTTTGCGGTGCTGCTGCTGCTGGTCACGTTCAGCCACCCCGTGGCGGGCGTGGCGGGGCTGGCGAGTGCGCTGCTGGCGGTGGGCGGGGCCCGGCTCGGCGGCTTCAATAGGGAATGGACCGCCACCGGCGCCTACAGCTTCAACTCGCTGCTGACCGGCTTGGCCCTGGCCTCCTTTTATGCGCCGGGGTGGGCGCTGGCGGGGCTGGTGGTGGTGGGCGCGGGCCTGGCCCTGCTGCTGAGCGTGGCCCTGGGCGGCTGGCTGGGCAGCCGCGGGCTGCCGTTTCTGTCCCTCCCCTTCCTGGGCACGGTGTGGCTCCTGATGCTGGGCAGCGGGCCGCTGCTGCACCTGGCGGCGGGCGAGGCCGCCATCTACTGGCTGAACGATGTGTACGCCCTGGGCGGCCCGCGCCTCGTGCGCCTGGCCCAATGGGTGGGCGACTGGCCCTGGCCGCCGCTGCTGGCCACTTACCTGCGGGCGCTGGGCGCGGTGCTGTTTCAGGACAACGCGGCGGCCGGGCTGCTGGTGGCGCTGGGGCTGCTGTGGCATTCGCGCATTGCGTTTTCGCTGTCGGTGCTGGCCTTTTTGGGGGCTTACGGCCTGGCGATGCTGACCGGCCCGGCCCCGGGCGGGCTCAACGAATACAACCTGGGGGCCAACTACGTGGTGGCGGCCATTGCGGTGGGCAGCGTATTCGTCATTCCCTCGGCGGCCAGCTACGGCTGGGCGCTGGGCAGCGTGCCGGTGACGGTGGTGCTGCTGGCCGGCCTCACGGCGGCGCTCGATAAGCTGGGGCTGCCCACCCTGTCGCTGCCCTATTGCGCCACGGCGCTGCTGTTCCTGTACGTGCTGCTGCTGCGCGAGCGGGCGGGCGGCGGGCCGGTGCTCACGCCCGTGCAGCGCTACTCGCCCGAGCGCAACCTCTACGCCTACGCCACCGACCGCGTCCGGCTGGCCCACCAGGGGGCGGTGGCGCTCACCCTCCCCTTCCTCGGGGCGTGGCGCTGCACCCAGGGCTACCTCGACGGCGGCCCCACCCACCAGGGCCCCTGGGGCCAGGCCCTCGACTTCGCCATTGCCGATGCCGACGGCCTCACCTACCAAGGCCCCGGCCTCTCGCTCTCCGACTTCTACGCCTACAACAAACCCGTGCTGGCCCCCGCCGACGGCGTGGTGGAACACGTCGTTCAGCACATCGAGGACAACGCCATCGGCGAAGTGAACCTGGCCCAGAACTGGGGCAACACCGTGGTGCTGCGCCACGCGCCCGGCCTCTACACCCAACTCTCACACTTACGCGTCCACTCCGTGCCGGTGAAAGTGGGCGACCATGTGCGGCGCGGCGAAATCATTGGCACCTGCGGCAGCTCGGGCCGCTCGCCCGAGCCGCACCTGCACTTCCAGGTGCAGGCCACGCCCTACGTGGGCTCGCGCACGCTGGCCTATCCGCTGGCGTATTTCATGGCATTGGGCTTGCCCGACAGCGTTTCCGGTGAACCCGACAGGCTGTCGGGTTCACCGGACGGCGTATCCGGTTCGTCGGATGGCGTATCCGGCGAACCGGACGCGCTGTCGGGTTCGTCGGTTGGCGTATCCGGCGAACCGGATGCGCTGTCGGGTTCGTCGGTTGGCGTATCCGGCGAACCGGATGCGCTGTCGGGTTCGTCGGTTGGCGTATCCCAAGGGGGAGAAGTTCTTGTTAAACGCCCCCATACTGCTCGCCAAAAGCCCCACCCCCCCCAGCTGCGCCACTTCACCGTGCCCGTGGCGGGCGAAACCATCAGCCCGCCTGCCTTCAACCGCACCCTGAGCCAGGCCCTGCGCTTCCCGCCCGGCTACGCCCTCGACGTGCGCGACGCCGATGCCCCCGACGCCCCCGCCCAGCGCTGGGAAGTATTCACCGATGCCTACAGCCTGGCCTACCTGCGCTGCCAGCACACCGGGGCCGTGGCCTACTTCGCCGGCGATGAATCGGTGTTCTACTGCACGGCCTTCTACGGTCCCGAAACCTCCTGGCTGTACCTCTTCTACCAGGCTGCCTACCGCGTGCCGCTGGTGAGCCAGCCTGGCCAGGTGGTGCGCGACGAATTTCCGCTTTCGGTGGTGCGCAACGCCGCCCTCACCTGGCTGCAGGACGTGGTGGCCCCGTTTCACCGGTTCCTGAAGCCCACGTTTTTGCTGGAAGAAATTCCTTCCGACGCCGGCAGCTGGCCCGGCCGCGCCGTGCGCCTGCGCAGCCGCGTGGCCGTGGCCCGTTTCGGCCGCGCGCAGGTAGTGCAGGTGGCCGAGCTCACCTTTCAGGACGGGGCGCTGGTTGAATTACGGGTGCAGCGGGCCGACAAAACCGTGAGCTTGGCCTGTTCAATAGCCGGCGCATGAGCAAGCTCTCGCACCTGCGCGCCCCTCGCCCCGGTCCGACCGCCCTAGGCGGTCCGACCGGTTGTCGTCAGCACGTTTCGGTAAACAACGACAACCGGTCGGACTGCCTAGGGCGGTCGGACCGGGGCCGGTGGCGCAGTCTGCTACGCGGCCTGGTGCTGCTGGCCCTGTGGGTGCCGGCCCCGGCAGCCCACGCCCAACAGCTGCTTAATTTTACGTACGCCGACAGCCTCACCCAGGCCCTGGCCGCCCGCTACCGCTGGGCCGAGCTGGACTCGGTAGGCCGCGCCGCCCTGCTCCTCGGCACCGACTACCCCGGCCTGCGCCGCCGCCTGGGCCAGGCCGCCCTGGCCCTCAACCACCCCGCCCTGGCCCTGCGCCACTACGGCCGCGCCCTGCGCGAAAACCCGCTCGATGCCACCGCCCGCTACGGCCTGGCCCTCGCCTACCTCGAAATGAACCAGGCCGGCCCCGCCGCGCTGGCGGCCCGCGGCCTGCCCGATTCTCTGCGCCGGCCCCTGCACCTGGCCGGCTTCCAGCTGCTCACGCGGGCCGAGCTCGAAGCCAGCGGCCAGCACAGCAACACCATGCACCGCGACGCGGCCGGGTTTCTGCGCCTGGGCCTCAGCACCCGCCTCAGCCCGCGCCTCAGCCTCACCCAGAATTTCAGCTACTTCGGCCAGAGCATTGAGCTGCCCGACGGCAACCACCGGGGCGGCGAGCGCTACCCCATCCGCCAGCACCAGTACCATGCCCTGCTGGGCGTGCAGCTGAGCCCCCGCTGGCGGGCGCTGGCCGGCTACCACGTCCTCGACAGCGACCTGGGCCGCCACGAAACCACCCCCGGCCAGCTGGGCTACGCCGCCCTGGCCTACGCCCGGCCCTACTGGACGGCCAAAGTCGGCTTTTTTGCCGGCACCCTCACCGACACCACCCGCTACCAGGCCGACCTGCACCTCACCGTGTATCCGCTCGGCAGCCTGCGCCTCTACGGCTTCGGGCGGGCCAGCGTGGTGCGCTCCGGTGGCCGCAGCTTCCCCAACGGCGTGCTGGGCGCGGGCGGCCGGCTGCACCGCACGCTGTGGGTCGAAGCCTTCGGCGGCGTGGGCCAGGTGCCCGTGCTGGCCGAGCTCGACGGGACCTACGTTTACAACTTAGTCGACGGCCTGCGGCAGCGCGCCGGGGCGAACCTGCTTATTTTGCTGAGCCGCTCGCTCAGCCTGCGCCTCAGCTACGGGGCCGAGCAGCGCCGCGACGCCATCGACGGCACCGCCTACACCCTCTCCTCCCTAAGCACCGCCCTCGCATGGACCTGGTAAAGCTGACCTTCGCTGCCGCCGTGCTGGCGTGCGCCGCTCCGGCCGGGGCCTGGGCCCAGGCCGACCAGCCGGCCGCCTTCGCCACCAGCTACGCCGCCGAAGCCAAGGCCGATTACGCCGAAGCCATTGCCCCCATCAAGGCCATCTACGTGGGGACGTACGAGCAAAACCTACGCCTCGGCTGGCTCTATTTCCTGGCCAAAAACTACACCGCCGCCGCCGCCCACTACCAGAAAGCCGTGGAGCAGCGCCCCTACGCCATCGAGCCCAAGCTGGGCTACATCAAGCCGCTGAACGCGCTGGGGCAGGTCGAGAAAATGCTGAGCACCTACACCGACATTCTCAAAATCGACCCCCAGAACACCCAGGCCAACTACTGGACCGGCGTCATCTACCTCAACCGCAAAGCCTACGCCCAGGCCGCCCGCTACTTCGAGCGGGTGGTGAACCTCTACCCCTTCGACTACGATTCCAACATCTCGCTGGCCTGGGCGTACCTCAACCTGGGCAAGAAGCCCGAGGCCCGCGCCCTCTACACCAAGGCCCTGCTCATCCGCCCCGGCGATGCCGCCGCCAGCGCCGGCCTCAAGCGCCTGTAAGGGTTGCGGCGCCCTACGCGGCGGCCGCCAGGCAGCGCACCACGTAGTCGGCCAGCGCCTGAAACGTGTCCAACTGCCGCAGCTCCGCATCATCGAGCTGCACCCGAAAAGCCATTTCCACGTCGCAGTACAGCTCGTTGCGCTCCTCGCGGCTGGTGAATACGGCGCTCAGCTTGCGGCGCGGAATCAGCCGGGCCGGCGCAATCAGGTGGCGCCTCAGAATCCGGCGCAGGCCTCTATAAACTTGCCTTTTCATAAGGGAATAAATATGGATGCTGGATGAGTGGGTAATTGCGAAATACAGAGGATGCCAATGACAACAATGGCAGCTGCGGCCAGCCGTTCAGCCGCCCGCAACCGCCCACGGCCGGCTACAGATTGGGCCGCCGGCCCGAGCGCCGCACCCGCTTGTAAGCGGCGCGCTTGGCCTGGAACCTGGCGTACTCATCGGCTTTGAGCACGGTGCGGAGCTGGGCATCAGTTTCGTCTTCGCGGAAGCGTTGCATGGCAGTGATTGGGGAGAAGGGGTGATAGGTGGGTGATGAGGGGCCCTGGCGTGCCGAGGCTGCCGGCTGCCGGGCACCGGCCATTTTGCTGACTCAAAGGTGGCGGCGGGGAGGCCAGGCCAGAAATCCAATCGGCCAACCGCCCCGCCGTGCCGACCGCTGGGCACTTTTAGCACGGAAGCAAGTTTTTACTCGCCCCAACTGCGCCCTGCCGTAGCGGCAAAACATTCGACGCGCCAATTCCCCGGTTCACCGGTATTTCAGGCCAAACCGTCGATAATTAAACCTTTCCAAACATTAGTAATCTCATATTTGAGGCCTTAGAACCCGGCAGCATTTAACTTAGCTAGATTCCTCATTTACTATCATTTGCGTTACTTCAAGAAGGGGCTTTTGGGTCCACTTAATTCAATTTAATGTGCAATGATTTGCCAACAAATTTTATCCCCATATTCACATTATCCGTGTCCCCTAAAATCGCCGTGTTATTTCGCTCTTATTCGCACGCCGTCGATGGGCTGGCGTCGCCCGTTTTCACTCCCACCAACGTTTTTGTCGATGGCTTCATGCCCCATTCTTTAACCATGCGCGTGGCCCCGGACAGCGACGTGCTCTCGGGCATGCCAGCAACCGCCGAATCCGAGGCCACGGGCTTGCCCAACGCGGCATATTCGGCCCGCATCCATTGTGTGCTGGGCCAGAACGCCCCCAATCCTGTTCATTCCCACGCGGGCGAAACCGCCGTGCTTTTCCAGCTCGTGAGCGCCGCCGACGTCCATTTCAGCCTGTTCGACCCCCGCAGCCGGAAGCTAACCAGCGTTATCCGCAAGGGCCTGAGCGCCGGCGTGCACCGCATTGGCCTGGACCTGCGCGGCCTGGGCCTGGCCGCCGGCGAATACGTGTACCAGCTGAAAGCCACCACCGCCCACGGCGTGTGCCTGCAACACAAAACCATGGTCATACAATAAGCATCCTGGCAAGCCGGCCGGATTCCGGGGCTGACCGTTGGCACGGTCAGCCCCTTTTTTGTGCGTTCGAAGAGCGGCCCTGGGGCAGCGGGCAGCTTCCGGCGTCATTCGTTTGCCCCGGCGCTTTCAGGTTAGGCACCGAGGGCCGTACTTTGCTGCCGGGGCACCCGGCGCGGGGGGCCCGTTGTTCTTCCGCTTTCACATCCCACCGCGGCGCTGCCGCTAAACTCCCCATTTATGGCTGACCAAACCCTTACCGGCCTGCGGGCCGGCGTGCTGCACGGCGACGAAATCCAGGCCCTGTTTCAATACGCCAAGGCCAATGCCTTTGCCCTGCCTGCCGTGAACGTGACCGGCACCAATACCGTGAACGCCGTGCTCGAAACCGCCAAGGCGGTGAACTCGCCGGTTATCATCCAGTTTTCGAACGGCGGCGCGCAGTTCTTCGCCGGCAAGTCGGTGAGCAACGACGGCCAGCGGGCCAGCATCGCGGGCGGCATTTCGGGGGCCCAGCACGTGCACCTGATGGCCGAGCTGTACGACGTGCCCGTGGTGCTGCACACCGACCATGCCGCCAAAAAGCTCCTGCCCTGGATTGACGGCCTGCTCGATGCCGGCGAGAAATACTACCACACGCACGGCCAGCCGCTCTACAGCTCGCACATGCTGGATTTGTCGGAAGAGCCGATTGCGGAGAACATCGAAATCTGCAAGCGCTACCTCGAGCGCATGGCCAAAATCGGCATGACGCTGGAGATTGAGCTCGGCGTGACCGGCGGCGAGGAAGACGGCGTGGACAACTCCGACGTGGACTCCTCCAAGCTCTACACCCAGCCCGAGGAAGTGGCTTACGCCTACGAGCAGCTGAGCGAAGTGAGCCCGCGCTTCACCATCGCGGCGGCTTTCGGCAACGTGCACGGCGTGTACAAGCCCGGCAACGTGAAGCTCCAGCCCAAGATTCTGCACAACTCGCAGGAGTTTCTGCGCCAGAAGCACAACATCGCCGAAGCCCTGCCCATCGACTTCGTGTTTCACGGCGGCTCGGGCTCCAGCCAGGAAGAAATCCGCGAGGCCATCGGCTACGGCGCCATCAAGATGAACATCGACACCGACCTGCAATGGGCGCTGTGGGAAGGCATCAAAAACTACTACGTGAAGAACGAAGGCTTCCTGCAAGGCCAGATTGGCAACCCCAGCGGTGCCGACTCGCCCAACAAGAAATACTACGACCCGCGCGTGTGGCTGCGCAAAGGCGAAGAGACGTTCTCGGCCCGCTTGAAATCGGCGTTTGAGGATTTGAACGCCATCAACCGCCGGCCCTAGTGCTGCGCTTAACGAAGAAGGGGGAATGAAGAATTCCGAGCACATTTGCTCCTTCTTCATTCCTCATTCCCCCTTCTTCATTACATGTACCAGCCCAATTCCGCCCGCTACCAGGACATGACCTACCGCCGCTGCGGCCGCAGCGGCCTGAAACTGCCGGCCCTCTCCCTCGGCCTGTGGCATAATTTCGGCGATGTGGACCTGCTGGCCAACTCCCGCGCCATCCTGCACCGGGCCTTCGACCGCGGCATCACGCACTTCGACCTGGCCAACAACTACGGCCCGCCGCCCGGCTCGGCCGAGGAGAATTTCGGCCGCATTCTGCGCGAAGATTTCCGGCCCTACCGCGACGAGCTCATCATCTCGACCAAAGCCGGCTATTACATGTGGGAAGGGCCCTACGGCGAATGGGGCTCGAAGAAATACCTCGTTTCCAGCCTCGACCAAAGCCTGCAGCGCATGGGCCTGGAGTACGTCGACATCTTCTACCACCACCGCCCCGACCCCGACACGCCCCTGGCCGAAACCATGGCCGCGCTCGACCTCATCGTGCGCCAGGGCAAGGCGCTCTACGTAGGCCTCTCCAACTACCAGCCCGCCCAGGCTGCCGAAGCCTTCGCGCTGCTGCGCGAAATGGGCACGCCCTGCCTCATCCATCAGCCCAAGTATTCCATGTTTGAGCGCTGGGTCGAAGACGGCCTGCTCGACCTGCTGGGCGACGAAGGCGTGGGCTGCATCCCGTTCTCGCCCCTGGCTCAGGGTTTATTGACTAATAAATACCTGCACGGCATCCCCGAAGATTCCCGCGTGGCCAAAGGCGTGGGTTTCCTGACGGAAAACAACCTCACCCCCGAGCGCCTCAACCAGGTCCGCCGCCTCAACGACCTCGCCCAAACCCGCAACCAAAGCCTTGCCCAAATGGCCCTCTCCTGGCTGCTGAAAGACGAGCGGGTAACGTCCGTGCTCATCGGGGCCAGCAAACCCGAGCAACTCGATGACTCGCTCCGCTGCCTGGAAAATCTGGCATTCGGCGCGGAGGAATTGGCGGCGATTGAGGAAATTTTGCGGGCGTAGCGCAAGCAACCTAGAACATCATGCTGAGCGCAGCCGAAGCATCTCGCTCGGGGTAGCAATCAAAACCCTTAAACGATTGAGTTACTATCCCACGCGAGATGCTTCGGCTGCGCTCAGCATGACGTTCGGGTCTACTTATCGTGCAGCTACTTCCCAATCGAGCCAATTTTGGGCTGAATCTGGATGATAAACCGCTTATTCAGCGCCTCCTGGCTGCCGGTGTAGCGGCCGGCGCCCCGGAAGCCGCTGCCGGCCGCAATCACTTCCAGGTTACTCGGAAAACGCAGCCCCGCTTCCTCCCAGAGCCGAATAACGGCCAGGGCGCGGCTGTAGCTGAGCTGGCGCACCGCCGGCCCGTCGAGGTTGTGGGGGTCGTTGGCGGGGTAGCGCAGGTCTTTCGCAGCGCGGCCCTCTACCACGATGAGGTACTGCACGTTCTCGTCGTTTTTTATCGACTGCATCTGGCTGAGCAGGAAGCGGCCGGCTTTTACCAGCGGAGTCTGGGCCTCGTAGGGCAGCACGTCGCTCTTGGGCGCGAAGGTGACCGGAAACTTCAGCTCGTAGCGCTTGTAAGTGGGGTTATACTCGAAATAATTGCTTTCCAGGCGTTTCAGGGCCGCTTTTATCTCATCGAGCTTGCGTTTCTCCTGCACCTGCACCTTCAGGTCGTAGATGAGCTTGTCGTTGTCGCGCTGCTTGTCTTTGAAGAGCTTGTAGCTGAGCACGAACAGCACGAGCATGGTCAGAAACAAGGCCGTCATAAGGTCCACGTAGCTGGGCCAGAAGAAGTCCTTGCTCTCTTTCATATTGGGTGATTTATGGATTTTCAGAACGGTCAGGCTGAGCGGAGCCGAAGCATCTCTACCGCTTCGTTGCAACTGGTTGGATTACTTGCGCCGTAGAGCTGCTTCGGCTCCGCTCAGCCTGACGGTTCTTCTGCTACGGCTTTACTTCTTGCCCAGCACGGTGCGCTGAAACCAGTTCGGCCTGGTGATTTCCTCCAGTACCTTATTCGTGCGGTCCACCTGCTGCAGTAGCTGCTGCTGGAGCTGGGCGTCGGCCAGCAGGCGGGCTTCCATGCGCTGCATGGCCTGGGCGGCCAGCGCCGCCTGGCGTTCCTGCAACACGTTGAGGTCTTTTTGCTGGGCCGGGAGTTGGGTGAAGGGATTGAGGTATTCCGTAATTTTCTGGTAGACGTTGTTCTCGTTGAGGCGGCGGAAGTGCTGCTGCCACTGCTCGTGGGCAGCGCTGGCTTCCTGTTGCAGCTCCTGCAGGCGGCCGTCGAGCTCCGCGTCCATGCGGTGCACGCCCTCGCTCACACCCTGGCGGATTTGCGCGCCAAGGTCGGCCAGCAATTTGCCGTGCTGGCTGAAAAACGCCACCTGCTGGCGCAAGGCATCGTCGTGCTGCTGCAGATACTGCGGCACGCTGGCGAGGCCCTGCTCCAGCGCCGTGAGGCGGTTGAGCAGCGCGCCAATGGTCTGCGCCGCTTCCGTGCTGTGCGTGACGGTGGTATTCAGCGCCTGCTGGTAGCCGAGGAATTTCTCGAAGGTCTGGGCGCTTTCGTCCACCCTATCAAACACCTTGATGGTGGCATTGGCCAGCTCCGAGTACCCGATTTTCTCCAGCTGCTCCAGAAAGCGTTTCTGCACGCTCACATTCTCCGTGATGCTTGCAATGAGCGGCGTAAACTCGTGGATTTTGCTGAAGAAGTCGTTTTGAATCTGACTAAAAAACTCGGCATTGAATGTGTCCAGCACCGATTTCAGGTTGCTCATGCCGGCTTGCATGTCGGAGTTCAGCTTGGGCAGCAGGGCCTTTTGCAGGAAGGTATAATAAGCATTTTTGTTGCGGTCGCGGGCGGCGCGGGCCTGCTTCAGCAGCTGGTTGCCGGCCAGCGTGAAGGCCAGCCCGAACAGGCTGCCAATCATGGCAATGAGCACACCGCCCAGGAAGTGCTGCACGTCGCCGTTGCTGAAGGACGTGTCTTTGGCAGGGTCGGCCACCACGTCAGCGAACGGATTGCCTACCAATGAAATCAAGCCCAGAATGGCCCCGGTGAACGTACCCAGCAGCCCGAGGTACAACGGCGTAGCAATCTGGGCCTGAATCTCCTCGTCCAGTGCCTCAGCGTGCCGCTCAGAAATATCTTTCAAAATGCCAAAATCGGCCGCCGCACCGCGGTTGTTCAGCAGGTATTCGTTGGTATCGGTAATGATTTGGCCAAATTCCGCCGACGCGTCGCGGGTGATGAGGGCGTCGTATTGGATGGCAAAATTCTTGTCCGGGTCGGCCGCCGTGTAGGCAATGGGCTGCACGGCCACCGCGCCCGCCGTGGGGTACATGGCCTTCACCTGGCCGGTTAGCTGGCGGTTGTGGAGAAATACCACCGCCTGCCAGGCCACGAGCGCCAGAATTAACAGGATTTCAAGTAAGAGCATAGCTGCTGTGTCAAATAATCGCCGAAGGTACAGCGTGGGCAGAGACGCAATATTTTGCGTCTCGTCGTTGAACGACCGGAACCGCTCGTTTGTAAGCCCTGAGTTTCGCAGCCTAAACAACATCGGCAACGACGAGACGCAAAATACTGCGTCTCTACACCTTATCAACGCCCCACTTAACTCAGGGCAATTTCGGCTTTCTGCACCACGTGCCAGGCATCGTCGCGCTTTTCCAGCTTGCCGGGCGTCAGGTTTTTAATGGTGGTAAACTGTTCCGTGGGCGGCAGCTCAAACTGGAAAAACTCCTTCAGCTCCCGCACCCCGTTGCCGATGATGCGCGACTGGTCCGCCTGGGGGCTGAACGAGAATTGGGCCGTGGTGGCCTCCGCATAAGGCAGCGTAATGAGCAGCGGCATCTGCGGCAATGGGCTGGGGCTGAGCTTGCGGTGCTCGATGCTGGGCACATCGGGGGCCGGGGCATAGTAGTGCAACGGGCCGTTGCCGGACACCGGCGCAGCGGGCACGGTGGCAGCATCAGGAGCGGCGGCCGTAGCGGGATTTTCTGCCTGCGAACTAGCGGCTGGGTCGCTTGCCGCAATCATTTCCTGAATGGCGGGCGGCGTGGAGGTGGGAGCGGCCCACTCAATAGTCTGGCCGGTTTCCAAGGGCTGGTCATCGCCGGAAGGCGGTACGGGGGGCGTGTTCGGGTTCATAGCGGAAGAACGATAGGGCACCTGTGGCCACGCTTCGGACGAATTGGCGGCAGGGCTGCGGGAATTAAGATTTGGCTTGTTCTTTTTGCCCGCGCCCGACGGTTTGCTGCCGGGCTTGGAGGTAGTCCCCTGCACCTCACGCAGCGATTTAAACGACACATTTCTGCCCGGATTTTCAGCTGGCGGCGGGGTAGCAGCTTCGGCAGGGGAAGCTTTGCGAACGTTTTCCGCTGGCTTTTTCCGAACAGGCTCCGGCAAATCCTCTGGCGCTGGAGGCAACACATCCGTTGCCGCCTCCCGTGGTCCGGCCAACCGCCGTGCCCACAACCAGGCCCCCAGCACGCCGATGGCTACACCGCCCAGCACGGCCCACACCGTCGTCCAGTTGGTGGCCGGGGTGGTAGTAGTGGCCGTAACGGCCGAATCGGCGGCGACGCGGGCCCCGGCGGTTTCTGCTGCTCCCTGCGCCCAGGCCACCGGGCTACTGAAAATCAGAAGCAGCGCAAGTAACGGCAACAGCCGGCGGCCCCAACGGGAGCAGCCGGCTGGCCGGTGCGGGCGCGCCGAAGCTTCGCTGCTAGTTGAGCGGCTGCGCGTCATGAAGCACCTTGGATAGCTCATACAGGGCGTTTTTGAACGGCAGGAAGAACAGCGTTTCGGGCACGGTGTCGCCGTCGCGCAGCACGTCGGCGTACTGCTGGCGGTAAAGGTTGAACGAGTCGCCGAGGCTGCGCTCCAGCGTGCTCATCACCAGGCCGGGGTCGTTTTTCACGCCCAGGTCGGCTTGCAGGCGCTTTAGCTCGGGGTCTTCGAGCAGCAGCTTGAGGCAGGCGCGGGCGTTGCTCAGCACGGCTTGCTTGATTTCGTCGGTCACGGCCGAGGCTTCCAAATGGTGCTCGCCTTTGTCGGCCTGCGGGTTCTCGGCATCGGGCAGCACACCCACGGGGCGCACCAGCGGTGGGTCCTGCGGAATCTGGCCGGTGGCGAGCACGCCGCCGTTGGCGGTAGTCTGCTTGGGGTCGTCGGCCAGCTTGATGCGGAAATCGGCCGGCACCGCCTGCCCGGTGGCTTTTTCCATGATGAGGCGGGCCAGCTTCTCCACCGGCTGCAGGTTGGAGCCGGCCGCCAGCAGGCGCACGTAGAGGCTGCCGCGCCCCGTGAAGCACAGGTAGCGCGGCAGCTGCTGGCCGTTGGCCACCGTCACCTGCGCCACGTGGTAAATCAAGGCGCCGAAGTGCAGGTAGAACAATACCCGCAAGTGCTCGGCCCGCAGCAGCCGCTCGCTGAAGCCCAGCAATTGGTCGTAGTTAAACAGGAAGCTGGCCACGTCTTCGGAACCAAAATTGTCGGTTCCTTCGGCCACCAGCACGTATTCGCGGGCCCGGCGGGCGGCGGGCGAGAGCACCGCGCTCTGCACCCCGGCCACGCCAAAGCGCACGAGGCCGTTGTCCTTCGAGCCACGCACTTCGGCCCCGCCATCGCCCCACAGGTCGTTGCCGGCGAAGCGGAACGAGGTGCTCAGCACCGGCTTGCGGTCGGCGTAGAGCAGCACGTCAGTGGTGCCGCCGCCGATGTCGATGAAGGCTGCGTTTTCGCCCGGCCCCAGCGTCACGATGTTGCGGCGGGTGAGGTAGTAGTACGGCGCCGTCGACTCCACCATGCAGGGCATGGAATTGGTCGTCTTAAACACGTCGTGAAACAGCGTGTCCCACTCGCGCTGGTACAGGTTGCGCTGGTAGGTCGAGAAGCTCAGTGGAGCAAACCAGGTGATTTGCGTGGCCGCGAGATTGCCGCCATTCAGGGCCACCTTGGCGCGGCACAGCAGCAGGATTTCCTTGAAAAACGCCCGCACGCGGTTGGTGTTGGCGATGTTCAGCGAGTTGTCCCACTTCAGGTTGGTGTGGTAATTCGGCCGGCGCTGCTCTTCGGTGATGATGCCGAAGGCCACGTTGATGTTGCCGAGCACGCTCAGCTCCTGCGTGGCGTAGTTGGCCGCTTCGTAAGTGGCGGTGCGCGCCGGGAAGGCGTAGGGCGAGCTGTCGGCCCCGATGATGGGCGGAATGAATTCGCGCTCCTGGTACTGCTGCCAGCGCTTGATTTGCACGAAGTTGGCCGGGTCGTCATCAATGCCGCGGTACAGGCGCTCGTAGGCACTGCGGTCGGGCTCGGCGGTTGATTTTTTCAGCAGCGCCACCGGCGTATCACTCAGGCCGAAGCTGAACGGCTTGGGCTCCTGGCCGGGGCTGTCCTGCATGGCGACGTGGGTGTTCGTTGTGCCGAAGTCGATGGCGAAACGGTACTCCCTGGTGCCCTGGCGCACTTCGGGCCAGCGCGGGATGATGAGGGCGCGGCCCTCGGCCGGGGCCGGGTTCAGCACTTCGAGGTAGTCGAAATGAGTGCCGCGCACCTCGTAGTAGGTGCTGCCTTCGTCCTGGCTGGTTTTGGGGGTGCGCTCGTAGCGGGTGGCCGATTGGTCGGTGCCGGTTTCGCTGAGCTGGTGGCCGTTGGCCCAGAATTTCAGGTCGACTTTCTTGGTCACCATGCTGGGGTCGATGTTGTTGGCATCGACCAGCATGACTTTGTAGAAGTCGTTAAACTGCGGCGCATCGGCCACCTTCACGAACGGGAACACCGACAGCGCCACGTTGGTCACGCGCAGCCGCCCCACCCCCTCGCCCTGCGGGTTGGGGTAGTAAGCGCGCTCATAATCCACGTAGTCGCCGCCGCTCACCGGCACCCGCAGCCGCACCCGGATGCAGGCCGATTCCAGCTCCAGCGTGAGGTGCTCGGCCAAATCCGACTGCGTGAAGTAGTCGAAATACGCTGGCTTGATGGGCAGCAGCGGCCAGCTGCTGGGCCGGAAGCCGGGCGCAATTTTCAGGTTGCCGCAGAAGAAACGGGTTTCGTCCACCTCGTAGGGCACGGCCAGCAGGGTTTCTTCCAGCAAGTCATTCACCGTCAGGTACGGGTAAGGCAACTCCGGGCCAGGCAGCGTGCGCTCCTTCAGGGGGCGGGCATCGGCGGCCGGCACGGTGGCCCCGCTGTCGGCAAACAGGGTTTCGTTGTAATACTTCTTGCCAATTGCCTTCAAACCAGGGCGCAGCACGATGGGCAGCGGCCCGGCCACCCCCGCCCGCGTGGGCCGGATGAACAGGTCGGAGCCGCGCACGGTGCCCTCGTCGGGGCGCACGCGCAGCAGCACGCCGGCCACGTCAATCTGGTTATTCGAGGCATCCGTCAGGACCGGGAAGTTGCTCAGGCTGGCGGTGCCATCCATGGCCCACTTTTGCAGCAGGCCCCGGTCGAGGGTGTCGCGCACCAGCGGGGCGAGGGCCGTCAGGGCCGGGTCGCCCACGAACTCCTGGTACACGTAGTCGCGGAAGGCGGCTTCGCGGTTGGCCAGCGGCACGTACTGGTTGTCAAAATAGTAGCCCCCCCCCTGCGGGCGCTGCACCGGCAGCGGCTTCACATTCGGGGCCGGAAAAAACAGCGTGAGCGGCGAGGTGCCACCGATAAGCTGCGGCACGCCATTCGCGCCGGGGAAGTAGATGAGGTGCATCTCCGTCAGCTTCGCGAAGCGGCCGTCGAGGTAGAGGGCCAGCACATCGGCCAGCGGGCGGGTGGCGGGGTTGGCGCGTAGCTTGGCCAACTCCTCGTCCTTGCGCCAGGCCCGGATTTGCAGGCGCTGGCTGGCCAGCTTGCGCTGGTGGAAGTTGAAGACCATCTCCCACACGTCCCAGAAGTGGCTCACCAGCTGGTGGTACACCGAATCCTGGCTGGTGCCGCCCTGCGTCACGAAGCGCAACGCGGTTTCGACCAGGTGCATGCGGGCGAAGGGCGAGGGAATGGAAACGGCCACCTTAGCGGCGCGGCCGCCCTGAGGGTCGAGCAGGCGCTCCACTTCGTGGGGGCCAATTTTACCAGTCGGCCCCCAGCCCTCGTGGGTGCTGGAGCCGGTGTCGTGTAGTCGCAGGATTTTAGCCATAAATTGAATTACAAACAAATCAGAACGTCATGCTGAGCGTAGCCGAAGCATCTCGCGTGCAGTAGTAATCAATACCGATTGCAACGAAGCAGGCGAGATGCTTCGGCTGCGCTCAGCATGACCGTTTTTGAGTAATCTGAATAATTAAAAGGTTTCTGTCTGGCACTTAGGAATACTGGAGTTTCTTGTCCAGAATCTCGCCCGTAGCCTCCTCAAACGCCTTCACCACCCAGCGCAGCGCCTCGTTTTCCGTCGGGTTGCTCAGCGTCGCCTTCCCCACTGCCTTCGTCAGCTCATCGCGAAAAAAGCCCGGCGTAATGCCCTTGCTGAAAATGCCGGTTTCCACTGTTTTGTCAGTCACCATTTTGTTGAAATCCATCTCATCGGCGCGGATGGCGGTGTAGCGGCGCTGGTTCACACCCAGCTCGCGCAGCCACTCGTTGTAGTCGCCGAAAAAGTCGGTCAGCTCGCGCAGGGCGCGGTTGTTGCGCAGCTGCGCCGCGAGGTCACCGGCTTCGTAGTAGGGCGCTTTGGCGTCGTCGGGGGTGTGCTTGAGGAAGTAGCGGGCGAAGTAGTGCAGCTGGATGAGCGGACGGGCCACTTCCTGGCGCATATCGGCGGGCAGCTGGCCGAAATCGATGTCGGTGCTGTCGGCTTTCAGGCCGTATTCGTGGTAGAGGGGCTGGTTGCCATCGAGCTGGCTGTCGGGCACTTCCATGAAGTGCGGCACGGCGAGGGCGCCCAGCAGCTCCAGCAGATGCGCCTGATTGCGCTGCTCGGCGCGGCCGGGGTGGTTGGCCAGCGGCTGGCCGGGCTGGTCGCCGAGGTAGTACATGGCCTCCAAACCTTGCAGGTTGTCGGCGTAGTACGAGAGGGCCGTTTTGGTCTTGGTGATGAAGGTGTTGGAGTCGATGAAATCCTGGCCGGCCGATTTTTCATCGGCCGAAGGGTCCTGCAATTTGAAATACGGCAGCATTACCAATGCGCCGGCCTTGAGGCGGCGGCGGATTTCGGGGTGGGCCAGCGGGGAGTTGGCGTCGCGCAGGTTTTTCACCAGCAGCGGGAAACCGGCTGCGCCCGTGCCCCCAAAAATCGAGCTGATGAAAAAGGCGCGGTCGCCGTCCTGCAAACTCTGGGCGAGGTAGCGCATTTCCTTCGATTGCACCACGGCATTCAGCACCACCGAGCCCACGTTGGGCGAGCCGCGGAAACCCACGTCGAGGTTGGCCGCGAGGCTGTCCTGCGTAAACAGCAAATCGACCAGCCCTTGGGTTTCCACCGAGAGGTCGTTGTATTTCAGGTAGTCGCGGAAGGGCTGGCTGATGCCGCCGAAATCGTACACGAACGAGTCGCGCAACTCCTCGGTGCCGCCACCGCCGGTATTCAGGTGGGCCAGCGTGTTCATGGGCTGGCTGAAGAAACCGGTTTTTTCCTTCTGGCCGTCGCCATACAGGGCTTCGTGAATGCGGGCGTAGCGCTTGAGCAAGGCCACGGTGCGGGTCACGTCGCCGTTCTGGGTGTCGGGGTCGATGAGGACGGGCACCACCTGGTCGCAGTTCGGAATCCGAACGCCGGACGCCAGCAGCATGGTGAGGGAGCGCAGCACGCGGGCCCCGGTGCCGCCCACGGCAAAGATGAATAGCTTCATGTATTGAGTTATGAGTTAAAAGTTATGAGTTATGAGTTAGCGGCGCCTCGTTATGAGCAAAACCTTCGAAGCGAAAATCCTCATTCGCGTCTCCCGATTTCAACTCACAACTCATAACTTTTAACTCATAACTGCCTTCTAGAATGGCCCCACAAACGGCGTAGTGCGGGCATACGTGCTCCAACGCTTCAGCAGCACCGAAAACAGCAGGAACCACAGGGCGGCCACAATCATATTCACGACCATGAAGTAGCCCAGGTAGCTGCTGGCTTCCGCGCCGTGGCTTTTGCTGAGGCTGTTGGCCAGAAAGGTGCCCAGGCCAGCGGCCAAAGCCAGCGTCAGGGCCCAGTGCGGGGTGCGGAACAGGCCCGTGCGCAGGGCCGAGTTGAACACGTAGTAAAAGGCCAGCACCAGCAGCAGGCTCACGCCCAGCGTGCTCCAGCCCACGAGCGAGAACAAATCGGTTTTATACAAGCCGTAATCGGCCGGGCGCTGGCTTTGGAAAACAGAAATCAGGGCCGAGTACAGGCTGGTGAAGAAGGTTTGCATAGATGAGTAAGCGGGTTATTTGTCGTTTTTGAGCGGAAGCTGAACCGTAAATACGGCTGGCAGCGGAGTTGGATACGATTGGCGGACTCCCGTAAGCACTTGGTCGAGACCAAAGGTGCGCGGGGCGGGCTGATTGTCGTTGGTCGTGGACCAGGCCGCCACCCAGTCCGGCGTTTCCGGGGCGGGCAGCGACACGCTGAGCGTGCCCGTGGGCGCCGCCAGCTTGCTCACCCGCAGCCGCAGCACGTGCGTGTACGGCGCGAGCACCGGCTGGCCGCTTTGCTCGTCGTCGGTGAGGGGGCGCACCGAATTGGGCAGCAGACTGGCCTGGCCGTTGGGCAGGCGCACTTGCAGATGTTGGGCCAAAAATGCTGAATTCTGCCACGCGGCGGGCAATCCCTTCAAATCAAGCCCGACAGAAAAATCCACCGGGTCGTCGGAAGGGTTCAGGGTCAGACCGTTGTTTTCAGCGTACACGGTGCCGCCGCTTGACTTTAATTTCGGGTCGGTGAGCTTGGTGAGCAGCGGCGCGAAGGCCGGCGTCGTGGCTTTTAGCCCAAAAAATGCCTGCTGGGCCGGCGCGTTCTTAAATACTTCAGCCGCGAAGCGCGCCACCTGCGCCGGCGGCCCAATCACCCACACGTAGTAGGGCACCTTTTCGCCGTTCAGGGTGCGTTTTTGCATGGGTGTTTTCACAGCCGGAAAGTAGCTGCCGTAAAAATGCGAGGTTTCGCCGAACACGGCCACGGCCAGCTGCTGCTGGCTCACGGGCGCGATGGACGTGCGAATGAGGTTGGGCAGCTGCGAAAAGTCAGACTTGCGGGCCGGGCCGTAGATGAAATCCGAAATCACTACGCTCACCCGCTGCGTGGCCTGCGGCATGGCCAGAATGCCTTCCAGCATCTGCGGCAGTTCGGTGCCGAGGGCCGCCTGGTTGACCTCGCCCTGCACCACGTCGCGCATTTGGTCAAACTTCACCGGCCGGGGCGCGGCATTTTCGCAAAGGTAAAATTTGCGCTCGGCCACGGCGCCATTTACCTGGGTTTCGGTGATGAGCGCGCCGATGCGCTGCTGAAACTCCGTCGGCGGCTTGTCGGCCCCGCCGCGCGGCACGAAACCCTTCATTCCGCCCGAGTATTCCAGAAACACGCTCACGCGCAGCGGCGCGGCCTCGGTCATTTCCGGTGCTGCCGCGGCGGCTGTGGCGCCTTTGGTGGGCTTGCTGGTCGTGGTTTCGGCCGGCCCGGAGCCACAGGCCGTGAGCAGCGAAATAGTCCCAAAAAGCACTCCGGCGAGCCGGAAACAACGAAACAGACGCGGCGCGGGCAGTCCCACGGAAACGGAAATCGGCATAGGGTAAGCGCTAAGCAAGGTTTTGGGGCGAAGTATAGGCATTACGCAACGAAGTGCCGGCCGGCCGAAAACCACGGCCGCTAAACGCGCCCAACGCGCCGGTGGTACACATATTTGGATACAGGCCGAATTTTCTCGTTGACGGACCCGTTTCCACCCCTCGCTCGTGGACATTTCTACGCCTTTCGGGTTGTTCATCCGGGCTGGTTCGACAGGTACATTTAGTTAAGACAGTCACAATTCTAAGAACTACGCCCGACCTTTGATGCCGCGCCCGCTGTTTTGTAATGCTTCTTATTGCTTTCCGTCCCGAATACCAGCTCACGGTAGACCCTGCCAAGAACCGGATTTTCTACCAGAATTTCGGGCAGATGCAGTGGGCTACGTCCCTGCCGCACTACGTGGCCGACTGGACGGCCGCCCTGGCCGAAATACGGGCCGGGTTCAGCATTCTCAGCGACATGCAGGTCGTCAATCAGGTCAATCCGGCGTTGCGGGCCCAGTTTATGGCCGTCGAGCAGCTCATTGTGGCGCACGAGGTGCGCATGGTGGCCGAAATTCATGTACCCGGCCTGCCCACGCGCCGCCACAGCGACTTAGTCACGACCAGCCTGGCCATGCCCGTGCGCCAGTTTCTCACCCTTTGGGAAGCCGACCAGTTTTTGGATGACCTGTGAAGCAGAAACCTGCCCATTGGGCCGTAATGGGCCATCTGAGGCACGTTGCCATTTCAGAATAACTGCATCAACCCAGTGCCAGCCAACGATTTTGGCCGCCTCGTTGTTATAAACCGAACCGCCGTTGGCGGCCCCGGCCGCGGGCCGTACCTTTGCGCGGCGACGTTCTCAACGGTTGCGGCCGCGTTAATTCCGGCGCCTTTTCAGGCCTTTATTGCTCTTATGTCCAATACGATTTCAACTGATATTTGCATCATCGGGGCCGGTCCGGTCGGCCTGTTTGCCGTTTTCGAAGCCGGTTTGCTCAAGCTTCGCTGCCACGTGGTTGATGCCCTGCCCCAGCCCGGCGGCCAGCTCTCCGAAATTTATCCCAAGAAGCCGATTTACGACATTCCGGGCTTTCCCGAAATCCTGGCCGGCGACCTGGTCGACAATCTGATGAAGCAGATTGAGCCCTTCCACCCCACTTTCACGCTGGGCGAGCGCGTCGAACACTTTGCCAAGCTCGACGACGGCACTTTTCAGCTGCACACCACCGACGGCACCGAAATTCACTGCAAGGCCGTGGCCATTGCCGGCGGCCTGGGTTCCTTCGAGCCCCGCAAGCCCGCCGTCGAAAACCTTGAACAGTTTGAAGGCGGCAAAGGCGTGCACTACATGGTGCGCGACCCCGAGCACTTCCGCGACAAGAAAATCGTCATCGCCGGCGGCGGCGACTCGGCCCTGGACTGGACCAACTTCCTCGCCAACGTGGCTTCCGACGTGACGCTCGTGCACCGCGGCACCACCTTCCGGGGCGCCGCCGATTCGGCCGAGAAAGTCCAGAAGCTGGCCGAGGCCGGCAAAATCAAGCTGGTGCTCTCTTCGAACGTCACGCACCTGCACGGCAACGGCAAGCTTTCGGAAGTCACCATCACGGCCAATACCGGCACCGCCGAAACCGTCCCGCTCGACTGCTTCATCCCGCTTTTCGGCCTCACGCCCAAGCTCGGCCCCATCGGCGAGTGGGGCCTGGAGCTGGAAAATGACGCCGTGAAGGTGGACACCGAGGCCTACAGCACTTCGCTGCCCGGCGTATTTGCCATCGGCGACATCAACACCTACCCCGGCAAACTCAAGCTCATTCTCTGCGGTTTCCACGAGGCCGCGCTTATGTGCCAGGGGGCTTTCAAATACATTTACCCCGACAAAAAGTACACCCTCAAGTACACGACTGTAAACGGGGCTCCCAGCATGTAGTGGTTACATAAAGAACGTCATGCTGAGCGCAGCCGAAGCATCTCTACCGCACAACTAATCATGGTTACTGCAACAGTAGAGATGCTTCGGCTGCGCTCAGCATGACGCTCTTTTGATCCAAGCAGCCAGATTTACCTTATGGAAGAAGACATCCGCATCTACGTCGAGGAAGCCCCCGGCCAACGCACCGAACTCATCGGCCCCACCGACATGGGGCTCAGCCTGATGGAGCTGCTGAAGGCCAGCGGCTACGACATTCAGGCTACTTGCGGCGGCATGGCCCTCTGCGCCACTTGCCACGTCGAAGTACTGGCCGGCCCCGCCCTGCCCGAGCCCGAAGACGCCGAGCTCGACATGCTCGAAACCCTGCCCGTGGTACACGAAGGCTCGCGCCTGAGCTGCCAGATTCGCCTCACGCCCCGCACCGACGGGCTGGTGGTGCGCCTGGCCCCCACGGGCGCGTAAGCAGACCCGTTAGCCGATAATAAAAAAGACCGTTATGCTGAGCTGACGGTCTTTTTTGTTGCCTTCTGATTCAATCTTACTCTGCTGCCGCCAGCCGCTCGCGCATCCGCTGCTTGGCCGCATCTGACAAAACCATACCGGAGCTCGCACGGGCTGAGGCCGACGCTCGGGCCCACTCGGCAATCAGCACGGTTTGTTTGGCGTAGCGGCTGCAATACGGGCAATAGCGCAGGTGCAGCCACAGGCTGGCCCGCTGCCCCCTGCCCAGTGGCAGGTCGGCCTGCTGCTCCAGCAGCATCGTGGCATTATGACAGGTGATAAGTCGTAGCATATTCACTAATTAATTCTTGCCCAGGCCGTGCTTTTCGAGGCAACGCCGCAATTGCAGCTTGGCCCGGTGTACGATAACCCAATAGTTAGCGGAGCTCAGGCCGAGCTCCTGACAAATTTCTTCGGCCGATAATTCCTCCACGAAGCGCAGGGCGAACACGGCCGCTTGCTGGGGCGGCAGCCGGTCCTGGCAGCGCTGCAAAATCTCGTGCAGTTCCTGCTGCTCCAGCGCAGCATCGGCATTGAGCCAACTCACAGGCGCTTGCTGAGCGGTCCAATGGCCGTTTTCGGGGGCGAAGTAATCGGCCTCCGAAGGACCACCGTCGCTGATTTCGTCGAGGCCGACGTGGCTCACGCGGGCTTGGCGCCGGTAGTGGTCGATGATTTTGCGGCGCAGAATCACAAACAGCCACGTCCGCTCCGAGGCCTCGGCCCGGAACGTGGCCAAGCCGTCGAGGGCGCTCAGGAAGGTTTCCTGCACCAGTTCCTCGGCTACGTCGGCATCGCTCACGCGGCTCAGGGCAAAGCGGTACAGCTCGTTGCCGTACCGGTCGGGCCACTGAGCCGGAACTGGGGTTGATGGGGTCATGCAGGGCGACAAGTAAGCCGATAAAGGGCGCGCTGCAATATTACGATTCGATTGAGGAGTAGCGAGTGTCTTCGCCCGCCCTGCTCAGGTGCTCACTGTGGGCTGTTGATTGCGGCAGCGGCCACGCCCACAATGCGGCGCGAGGCCACCTCCTGCACCAGCGCCACGGCGCGCAGGTTGGGGCGCTTCCAGTCGGTGCTCAGCTTCAGCTCGGGGGTGGCCGCGAAGGTGCCATCGGCCCCGATTTTGCCCAGCGGAATGAGCTGGCGCACCACGGCGGCGTGGCGCAGCAGCCGGCCCGAATTTTCGCCCCGGCCCACCTGCGAGGAAAGCCCGCTTTCGGTGATGGCCAGCAGCACTTCGGCGGCCGGCGTGCCGGCGGGCACGCTGCTCACACGCACGTGCGCCGTACCGCCGCTCATGGTCACGGCCACGGCGGCCTGGGGTGCTTTGGCGGCTTTGGCCACGGTTTCGGCCAGCTCGCCGGTGCGGCTGCCCACAAATTCGTAGCGGCCGTTCACCACCGCCTGGGGCGTGTAGGAGCCCGAGCCAAAACCCTGGGCGTACTGCTGCTGGCGTTGCGTGTAGACCGGCGACGAGAAGGCGTCTTTCCAGCCCAGCCGGTTCCAGTAGTCGACGTGCTCGCCCAGGGCAATAACCTCAACGCCAGGCACGGATTGGGCATTTTCCAGCTCGCGCAGGGCCGCATCGGCCGCCGGACAGCTGGAGCAGCCTTCGGAAGTGAACAGTTCCACCACAACCGGCACGCGAGCCGCCGTAGCGGGCCCGGCCCCCGGCCGGGCCGGAGCCAGCGCAGCCAGCACGCCCGTAAGCGGCAAGGCCAGCAACAAATAGGGTTTCATAAAAGGAAAAGTTAGAGGTGAAGAGGCACCCAACGCGGCCGCAGCCGGAAAGCCAACTGCCTGACAGACGCCTCTCACCCGCCAACCTTACACCAGCCGACGGTCGATTTCCCGCTGGCGCCCCCTTTTTTAACGCAAGTAAAAAGCCCCTATCTGTAAAAAGACGGGGGCTTCTGCAGGACTTCAACTTAAGGCTGCGTTACTGGCCGGCCGGCCAACCAGGGCTATTGCGCGCGCTTGCTCGGCGCAATGCCGGACGTGCCGCCATCGACAGAAGGAGCGGCGGCGGCGGCGGTGGGGTTAGGCGTGAAATTGAAAATCTCCAGCACCACGCGCCAGCCGTCCACGGCTTCGCGCCGCCAGATGCGCAGGTAGCTGCCGTTTTCGGCGGGGCGCTTCACGCCAGCGCTGGGGCGATGCAGCGTGCCCACCACGTAGCCAAGGTCGCCGGCGGCCGCCAGGTAGCCCCCGGTGGGCTCGAAGAGGTAGGCGCCATCCATGATTTTCATATTGGCCGAAGCGGCCGCACCCTGCATCATCGACAGGCCGGGGCGGTAGAGGCGGGCCTCGGTGCTCAGGTATTGCTGGTAGGCGGCGCCCGGCTTCAGGAGCTCGGCCGCGGCGAACTTGCGGTCCACATCAATCACAATGTTGGAAGGAGCCGTGCTGGGCGTGGCCGCGGCGGCCTGCAGCCGTGGCTGCGGCACGGTGGCCGTTTTCGCGGGCGCGGTACCAATCCGCTCAATGCCCATATCCACCACAAATTTCCACTTGCCATCCGGCTGCTTGCGCCACACGGTCACGTATTCGCCGGCGGTCTGCGGCCGGTCGTTTTGAAAAACCGTCCAGGGACCGGTGGTGTAGCCGAGGTCGCCCGACTGTGCCGCATCGGCCAGCACCGGGTACCACGCCAGGCGGCTGCCGGACCGGGCCGGGCGGCCCCGCCACAGGTCCTGCGCTTTCACCAGCTTGCCGTCCTCGGTGACGAGCGCCGTGGGGGCACTATTAGCCAGGAAGGCCGCCGCCGTACCGGTTTGCGCGGCCTGGGCCGCAAACGAAGTTTCGGCTGCCACCACGGCCTCGCGCACAGCTTGCGCATGGGACGTGAAGGGCATGAGCATGGCAGCCAGGGTGCCGATAGTCAATAGATTCTTCATAGGATACAAGCTTAAAGGGTTAACTATGCTAAGATACACTTTCCGGGATAATCACAATTCTAATGCAAATTTATTTTGCGCTTTAGTGCCGTTCTTGCGGCCGAATTAGCCAGTTATAGCTAATTGCCCTCATTTTCTTTTTTGCTTTTTCTTGATTTTATGAAACTAGCCGACCTCACTGCCCGCGCCCGCCGCATTCGCCTCGTACTCACCGACTGCGACGGCGTGCTCACCGACGGCGGCGTGTATTACTCCGAGCGCGGCGAGGAAATGAAGCGTTTCAACATCCGCGACGGCATGGGCGTGGAGCGCCTGCGGGCCCACGGCATCGTCACGGGCATTGTTACGGGCGAGGTCTCGCCCTCGGTGCGCACCCGCGCGGCCAAGCTCCGCATCGAGGAGCTGCACCTGGGCATCAAGGACAAACCGGCCTGCCTGCACGAAATTCTGGCCCGCACCGGCCTCAGCGCCGACGAGGTGGCCTTCATCGGCGACGATACCAACGACGTTGAAGTGCTGGGCCTGGTGGGTTTCCCGGCCTGCCCCGGCGATGCCACGTCCTTTGCCCGCGCCGTGGCCATTTTTCACTGCCAAACCCCCGGCGGCCACGGCTGCTTCCGCGAGCTGGCCGAGTTCATTATCGCCGCGCAAGGTGCTTAGCAGTTAGCAAAAGCTTTGTCAACAAATAACTACTCACGACTAACCGAGAAGCCCTTGCCGGGCGGCCAGCTTGATGAGGGCGGCCGTGTTGCGCGTCTGGGTTTTGGCGATGATGTTCTGGCGGTGGGTTTCGACGGTGCGCTTGCTGGTGAAGAGCTTCACGGCAATTTCGGCGTTGGTGAGGCCCTGGGCCACCAGGTCCAATACTTCCATTTCGCGTTTGCTCAGGCCCAGGGCGGCCCGGGCGGTGGTGCCCGCGGTGGGGCTGCGCGCGTAGAGCCGGCCCACCAGCGCCAGCCCGATAGTCGAGCACAAAAACGGTCGGCCAGCAGCCACCGTGAATACCGCGTGGATTAATTCGGGCAATTGCACGGCATTCAGCACGTAGCCGTGGGCGCCCAGGTCCAGGGCGCGGGCCACGTAGTGTTCATTAGAAAGTTCGCCACGGGCCAGCACGCGCAGCTCCGGGTACTGAGCGCGCAGAGTTGGCAGCAGGGCAAAGGCCCCGGGAGGGAGCAGGTCCAGGCCCAGCAGCAGCACGGTGGGCGTAGTGCCCGCCAATTGCGTAAACAACTCCTCGCCGGTGCCGGCCTCGCCCACTACCGTCAGTCCCGCCACTGCGCCAAGCGCATTGCGCAGCTCCCCGCGCCTGGAAGGGTGGCCATCGGCGAGGAGCAGTTGAATCATAATAGAGTGCAGACAAAAAATAGATACTGAAAGATATTAAGTAGTTAAGACAATAACCAAAAATTTCATTTTAAACTCTTTAAAATTACAAATTGTGCTTCACCATTTGGATAGCACTCCGTCAGAAACCGTATCAATCTCCCCCAAAAACAAGCTATTATCTGGTCATACCGTATAAATACGGAGCCGCATTTCACATTTACATCCATTGCCCCATCTTTGCTGGGCACCTCTTCTTTCCCTTCCCCAATCTGCTCCCGCTATGACCCGTATTCTTCTTGCTGATGACCACACTATTTTGCGCGACGGCATTCGGGCGCTGCTCTCGGCCGAGGCGGACCTCGAAGTAGTGGGCGAGGCGAGCAATGGCGCCGAACTCCTGGCGCTGCTGGAAACCACACCCACCGATGTCGTGCTGATGGACGTGCAAATGCCCGTGCTCGACGGCTTTGCGACCATGCCCGAGCTGCGCAGCCGGTTCCCCGAAGTGCATGTGCTGGTGCTGTCCATGCTCGACCACGAAAACTACGTGGCCCGCATGCTGGATGCCGGAGCCCAGGGCTACGTGCTCAAGAACGCGGCCATCAGCGAAATCACCCACGCCATCCGCACGGTGGCCTCTGGCAGCCGGTTTTTGTGCGCCGAAATCGGGCTAAACATGCTCTTCAAAGCCGTGGCCCAAACCGTGAGCGTGACCATCGATGACACCAATGGCCACGTCGGCACCGACCTCACCGCCCGCGAGCTGGAGGTGCTCAAGCTCATTGCCGAAGGCCTGACCAACGGCGAAATCGCCGACAAGCTCTTCACCAGCAAGCGCACCATCGAAACCCACCGCCAGAACATCATCGCCAAAACCCAGGCCAAGAACACCGCCGCCCTCATCAAGCTGGCCGTGAGCCGCGGGCTGATTTCATAGTGGTTAATGGTTCGTGGTTAACGGTTAGTTCTCTTCATTGACCATTAACCACGAACCGTTAATCACTGATAGCTGACCACTAATTCAGCATGCCGCCGATGGTGCCGATGGTGAGGGCCACGATGGCCGTATTGAAGAGAAAGGAAATGAGGCCGTGCAGCAAGGCGGTGCGCCGGATGCGCCGGCTGCTGATGCCGATGTCGGCCGTTTGGGCTGTCATGCCCACTACGAAGGAGAAATAGGCGAAGTCGAGGTAGTTGGGTTCGAGTTTGTCCTTGCGGTCGTCCTTGTCGGCATCGTCGGGGAAGACCAGGCCGCCACTGTCGTTGCCTTCGTCATCGGCACCATAGTAGGTGTGGGCGTAGCGCAGGGTGAATACGCAATGCACCAGCGTCCAGGCCAGGGCCACGGCCCCTATGCCCAGGGCCAAATGCACGGCTTTAGCCTGTTCCGACAGGTTTTTGAGGGTACCCAGCAGGCCCACCACGGCCACCAGGCTGGCCATGGCTCCGGTAATGACCACCGTTGAAGCGGCGGCGCGGGTCAGGTCCTCGTTGGCGGCCACGCGACGGATGTCGTCCACATCGGCCAGCCGCATATTTAGGATTATCAGGGTCAGGGTGACGGCCGAAAAGCCGTCCCAGCCCGCTACGGCGCGGGCCAGCGGGCCCAAGGTGGCCGGGGCCAGCCCAGCCGCGAGGGCTCCCGCCATGGCCCCCAGGCCCAGCCGCCACGGCAAAGTCAGGAAGCGGCTAAAAAATAAAACGGCAGGTTTTGGATGGGCGGGCTTGGCGGGCGTGGACATAGGGCAGCAAGGTAGCTCCGACGGGAGCTGGTCGCGGCAGGGCTCGCAGCGTGGGCTGCGCCGGATATTCCGTTTCTTTGCCGCCATGAATTCAGCCCCGCTTTCCGGCCTCTACGCGCCATCGCTCGCCCTTGTTACCGATTTGTATCAGCTCACGATGGCCTACGGCTACTGGCAGCAGGGCCTGCAGGACCGCGAGGCCGTGTTTCACCTGTACTTCCGCAAGGCCCCGTTTCAGGGCGGCTACGCGGTGGCGGCTGGCCTGGCGCTGGCCGTGGACTGGGTCGAAAACCTGCATTTCTCGGATGATGACCTCGCTTACCTCGGCAGTCTGCGCGGCAGCCAGGGCGGCGTCATGTTCCCGCACGATTTCCTGGAATACCTGCGCCAGCTGAAATTCACCTGCGACATCGACGCCATTTCCGAGGGCACCGTGGTGTTCGGCAACGAGCCCATCATGCGGGTGCGCGGGCCGCTGCTGCAAGCCCAACTGCTGGAAACGGCCCTGCTCACGCTCATCAATTTCCAGACCCTGATTGCCACCAAATCGGCCCGCATCCGCGAAGCCGCCGGGCCTTCGGACCAGATTCTGGAGTTCGGCCTGCGCCGCGCCCAGGGCTTCGATGGGGGCCTGGGGGCCAGCCGGGCCGCTTTCCTCGGCGGGGCCGATGCGACTTCCAACGTGCTGGCCGGGCAGCGCTACGGCATTCCGGTGCGCGGCACGCACGCGCACAGCTGGGTGATGTCGTTTGCGAATGAAGTGGACGCCTTTACGGCCTATGCCCAGGCGTTTCCTGATGACTCGGTGTTTCTGGTCGATACCTACGACACCATTGAGGGCGTGCGGCAGGCCATTAAAGTGGCCCGCGAGATGCGCGCCAATGGCCACGAGCTGGCCGGTATCCGGCTCGATTCGGGCGATTTGGCCTACCTCAGCCGGGAGGCGCGGGCGGTGCTGGACGAGGCCGGCTTTACCGAAACGCGCATCGTGGCCAGCAACGATTTGGACGAAAACCTCATCGCCAGCCTCAAGCAGCAGGGCGCCCGCATCGATACCTGGGGCGTGGGCACGCAGCTCGTGACGGCCTACAACCAGGCCGCGCTGGGGGGCGTGTACAAGCTGGCCGCCCTGCGCAAGGCCGATGATTCGGGCTGGGATTTCACCATCAAGCTCTCCGAGCAAGTGGCCAAAACCAGCATTCCGGGCATCCTGCAGGTGCGCCGCTACCTGAACGAGTACGGCAAGCCCCGCGCCGACATGCTCTACAACACCGCCGAGCCCCTCCCCGATTCCCTCACGCTCGTCGACCCGCTCGACAGCACGCGCCGCCTCGCCATCAAGCCCGACACGAAGTTCCGCGAGCTGCTGGAGCCCGTGTTCCGCGCCGGGAAACGGGTACTCGACCTGCCTACCCTGGCCGAAAGCCGCGCCCACGCCCAGCGCGAAGTGCAGAGCCTCGACCCCAGCATCCGCCGCTTCCTCAACCCCCACACCTACCCTGTGGGCCTCGAAAAAAGCCTCTGCGACTACCGCACGGAGCTGATTCTGGCGAAGCGGCCGGTGCGCCCGGCGTAGGGAATTAGCTTTCACGCAGTGTCCCGCAGTGTTAAAATCGCAGTGTTCCGCAGTGTCGTTTCAGAACAGCACTGCGGAACACTGCGATTTTAACACTGCGGGACACTGCGTGAAATGAATGTTAGGGGCTACACCGGCCGCGCCGGCGGCACCTCGCAGCGGCCCACGGCCAGCAGCCAGTCCTCGCCCCAGCGGCTGAGGCGGAACACCCGGCGCGGGCCGATGCGCGTCCAGGCCAGCAGGCCGGCGTTGACGAGGGCGGTGTGGGCGCGGCTGCCCGCCACGCGCTCGATGCCGGCGGCGGCGGCCATTTCGTAGCCGGTGCGGGTTTCGTGGTGCAGGAAGAGGGCGAGCATCCGGGCCTGGGTGTCGTTGCCGCGCCCGTTGCTGTGGGGCACCAGCGGCTCCAGCGCCGCCATCAGGCGCTGGTGGAACTGCTGGGGGTCGTTGGGGTCGGTGTAGACGACCACGGGCGGCACATCGCGCCGGGCAATGCGCTCGGCCAGGCCGTCGAGCAGGGGTTCGATGGTGCGTTTGGCGGGGGCGCTCATGGGCGGGCGGGTACGGGTGAAGGGCATGAGCCCTCAAGGTACGATACAAAGTAGGGCGGTGTGTATCGTTGCAACTCCGCATTGTTTACGTTTCAGAGCAATTAGTATCGTTACAACTGGTTGTTGTGCGCATTTCTGCACCTCTAGTATCGTTGCAACGACCAGTTGTCTGTATTTCTGCACAGTTTGTATTGTTGCATGCAAGCATTGTCCACTTTATGGAACGGTTCGTATTGTTGCAACGACGTGTTGGGCGCATTTCTGCGCGGTTTGTATCGTTGTGGGCATCCGTTGGGCAATATTTGATGGATTTTGTATTGCTTTAAGCATGCTACTGACAGAATCAAAGTTGTTCTCGTTTCCACTTGTCTCCAACAAAGCCTCGGGTTGCTATAAAGTCTGTAGGCAAATTAAATAAGTTGTTGATAGTCGGGTCATGTTCCACTGCCTCACTCAAGCTCACAATCAACATTTTATCACCTGACTTATTTGCAAACGACCAAGTACTGTCGTCGCTATCGTGCCAAACCCAAAGAATCGGTCGTCCTTCTCTTAATACCTTTTCGGCTATAAATGTGGCTGCATTTTGATGCTCAAAAAACTTAAAGTCAAGTTTCCGGTCAAGTAGAGGTTGGTCAAACTCATAACGTTTATCAAACTCCGGCTCCCAGGGAAACTTACCGACTTTATCCGTCCAGAATAATTGCAGCGCGGGGAAGGATTCATATTTGTAAAACCACTGGGCATAGCCGAAATAATCAGGGACATTATCTGCATCAACTTGCCGAAACTGAACCGGGTGCAGCTCCAGAATCTCGAAGTTATCGACAGTCGTTTCCAATGGGGTACCGGCTTTGATAATATCACCGGCATCGTTCAAAATCGCGTGCATCGTATCGAGCGGTAGGCCAAAGGCAATTAGCTCGGGATGATTGAAATTTTTCCAGAGGCCAATGGTGTAAGCAAATGCGGGCGTGGCGGTATCTGCTTCAAATAGGCAGACCGTCCAGCCATGTTTTTTAACATCGTTTTTGATGTTGATTTCGGCTTGGGTATCGTGTTCCTCGTGCGACATAGCGGCAAAAGTAGTTTAGGCTCCACCACAAAAAAGCCCTGTCGTCTTGATTGACGACAGGGCTTTCTATTTGGTTGATTGACCTTATTTGTAGCGCAGTACCCCCGCGCCCACATGCAGCGTCACGCCGCTCTCCGCCGTGAGGTGGCCGGCCACTTGCGCATCATACCCGCTGGCTTGCAGCGAGGCCACCACGGCAGCGGCCGAAGCTTCTTCCGTGACCAAGAGCATGCCGGTGCCCATGTTCCAGTAGAGGTAGGCCGTTTCGGCGCTGATGTCGCCGATTTCGCAGAGGCGCTGCATGGCGGGCAGCGGCTCGAACAGGCTGTCCAGCACCGCGCCGAGGCCGTTTTTGAGCACCCGCGAGAAGTTATCGGCCACGCCGCCGCCCGTGATGTGGGCCACGGCGTGCAGGGGCAGGCCGGCATCGAGCAGCGCCGCCACGCCGGGCGAATAGATGAGCGAAGGCGCGAGCATGGCCTCGCCCCAGGTGGCGTGCTGGTCGGCGTCGGTGCCGTCGTAGGGGGCCTCGTGCCAGTTGTCGCCGAACACCTTTTGCAGGGTTTTGCGGGCCAGCGAGTAGCCGTTGGAGCGGAACGAGGGCGAGCGCAGGGCCACCACCACGTGGCCCGCCTGGGCCGTTTTGCCGCTCAGGGGCTGGGCCAGGCTGGGGTGCAGCACCCCAATGGCCGTGGAGCACCAGTTGAAGTTCATTTTCGCGCCTGGCCAGCCGCCGATGCGGTTGCCCAGCTCCGCGATTTCGCCGCCCGTGATGGCCACATGCGCGAAGTTGGCGGCATCGTGCAGGCCGCGCATCATCTGGTCCACCACGTCGTAGTCGAGGTGGTTCACGTCGATGATGTTGGAGAGGTTGGTGGGCACGAAACCGGCGGCGATGAGGTCGTCGGCCGTCATCGCGATGAGGTCGTAGCCGAGGGTATCGTACTTGTTCAGGCGCTCGGCCACTTCAATCTTGGTCCCGATGCCGTCGGAGCTGATGCCGAGGCGCTCGCCGCCGAAGCGGATTTCGTTGGAGAAGCCGCCGTCGAGGTCCTGGGCGGGCTCGCCCGGCTTGCCGCTGCGGTTGGCAAAGGTCTTTTTCGACCAGTTGTAGGCGTTGCGCGAAGCGGCGTTGCCTTCTTCGATGGAGTAGCCGGCGGGGTTTTCGGGGGAAGTGGACATGGGATAATAAATCGGGAATGTCAGGCTAAAAAGAACGTCATGCAGAGCGCAGCGAAGCATCTCGCATGCAATAGTGACTCAATCGCAAAAACGGCTTTGATTACTACTACACGCGAGATGCTTCGCTGCGCTCTGCATGACGTGCTGGGTATTGTTCTTACAATTAATGCTCCGTCGGCTCCGGCGCTTTCGCGCTCACCGATTTCTTCTTGTCCTTTTTATCGTGCCGATGGCTGGCGCGCTCCTCCTGCACGTGGCGCAGGTAGTGGGTCACGTCGCCCGTGGGGTACTTGCCCGAGAAACAGGCGAAACAGCTGCCGCCATGGCCTTTTTCTTCCGAAAACAGCTCCTCCAGGTCCGACAAATCCTGGTAAATCACCTTGTCGGCCTCGATGTAGCGGCAGATTTCGTCCTCCGTGTAGTTGGCCGCAATCAGCTCGGTGCTCATGGCCATGTCGATGCCGTAGATGCAGGGCGACACGATGGGCGGCGCGCTGGAAATGAAGTAGACTTCGGTGGCACCGGCCTCGCGCAGCAGGCGCACGATGCGGCGCGACGTGGTGCCGCGCACGATGCTGTCGTCCACCACGGCCACCTTTTTGCCCTGCACAAACTCGCGGATGGGGTTCAGTTTCTTCTTCACCACGTCCTCGCGCCCGGCCTGGGTGGGCACGATGAACGAGCGGCCCATGTGGTTGTTTTTCACCAGTGCCCGGCGGTAGGGCACCCCAATGGCCTCGGCCAGCCCGGAGGCGGCAAAGTAGCCCGAGGAGGGCACGTCAATCACCATATCGGGCTTCAGGCCGGCGTCGGCCACCTTGCGGGCCAGGCGCTTGCCGAGGCGCACCCGCTCGCGGGCCACCAGCCGGCCGTGAATCACGGAGTCTTCGCGGGCGAAATAGATTTGCTCGAACACGCAGAAGTTCTTCGGCGGCGCGTAGTTGTTCTTGTAGTGAACCTGGAAATTGTTGTCGATGAAAATCGCCTGCCCCGGTCCGACGTTTTCGATAAACTCAAAATCGAGGTAATCAAAACAAGTGCTTTCCGACACGAAGGCGTAGACCGGGCCGGCCGGCGTTTCGCGGCGGCCCAGCACCAGCGGCCGGATGGCCAGCGGGTCGTTGAAGGCCAGCAGGCCGTGCCCGGCAATCATGGTGATGGTGGCGTAAGCGCCCTTCACCAGCTCCTGGGTGGTTTCCACGGCGTCGAAAATATCCACCACCGAGAGGTGGTCCAGGTCTTTCACGCGCAGCTCCGAGGCGAAGGTGTACATGATAAGCTCCAGGTCGTTGGTGGTTTTGGGCAGCACGTGGTACTGGTCGTGCAGGCGCTTGGCCACCTCGCGGAAGTTGATGACGTTGCCGTTGTGCACCATGGCCAGCCCAAACGGGTAGCTGGTGGTGAAGGGCTGCGCGAGGTCCGAATCGTTGGCGCCCTGCGTGGTGTAGCGCACGTGCCCGATGCCGATGTTGCCCTTCAGCTTCTTCACATGCTTGGGCTTGAACACGTCGTTGACGAGGCCCTGGCCCTTGTGCAGGTGAAAGGAGTCGTCGAACGTGGCGATGCCGGCCGCGTCCTGCCCCCGGTGCTGGAGGGCGGTGAGGCCAATTATCATGTCGCCTACGACGTTATCGGGACCGTGAAAACCTACTATTCCGCACATGGGATGGGGTGGTTAAAATCGTTTAATTTCAAGAACGTCATGCTGAGCTTGCCGAAGCATCTCGCTCGCATCGTTGTATTCAATGGATTACTTGTGCGGTAGAGATGCTTCGGCAAGCTCAGCATGACGTTTTAGAGGGCGTAGTTATTAAAGCGGCCAGCGTGCGGGCGTATAAATCATGCTCCACGGCGAGGCCGCGCCGCTCGACTTCGGCCAGCGTATCGGCCCCGCGCAAATCCACGGTTTGCTGGGCGAGAATGGGGCCGGTATCGAGGCCTTCGTCAACCAGATGCACGGTGATTTTAGTTTCGGGCAGATGATTATCAAAGGCCCACTCGTAGGCGTGCAGGCCCTGGTGCTGGTGGGTGTCGGCGGGGTGAATGTTGATGATGCGGCCTGCAAACGGCTGAATGAAGGCCGGCGATAAAATGCGCATATACCCCGCCAGCACCACGAAATCGGGCTGGTACTGCTGGAGCAGCGCGGCGGCTTCGGCATCAAAAGCCTCGCGCTTGCGGCCCTGGCTGGGCAGCGCGGCCACGGGGCAGCCCTGCTCAGCGGCGAAGGCCAGGCCGGGCGCATCGGGCTGGTTGCTGAACACCACGGCCACTTCGGCGAGGTCTTTCAGGATGCCGGTTTGAGTCGCCTTCACCAAGGCCAGCATATTTGAGCCCCGGCCGGAGAGCAGGATGGCCAAGCGGGCTTTGCGGCCGGCTTCAACGGGTAGCTTCCCCCCCGGCCCCTCTCCCAAGGAGAGGGGAGCCTGACGGATTTGTTCCTGGGGGCTGGCGTTAGTCATTGCTGAGTTTAAGCTTCAATTTACAACGCTGGCGGTTAGCACCGGCGCGGGACGCTGGGCAATGTCGGGGCGGAAGTAGGCATCCTGGAAGGTGACGCGGGCGCAGGCTTCGTAGGCGAGGGCCGTAGCTTCTTCCAGGTCGTGGCCGTGGGCGGTGAGCACGAGGACCCGGCCGCCATTGGTGACCAGCTCGCCGTCCTCGGTGCGCTTGGTGGCGCCGTGGTAGGCACGCACGCCGGCTGGCAGGTTATCGAGGCCGGTGATGGGAAAGCCGGTGGGGAATTTCGGCGCCGGGTAGCCGCCCGAGGCCAGCACCACGCCCACGAAAGCACCGGGGCGCTGCCGCACGCCCTGTTTGGCCAGCGTGCCATCCAGGGTGGCCTCAATCAAATCGAGCAGGCTGCTGTCCAAAGCGGGCAGCAATACTTCCGCCTCGGGGTCGCCAAGGCGCACGTTGTATTCCAGCAGCTTGGGGCCGGTGGGCGTGAGCATAATGCCGAAGTAGAGGAAGCCCCGGAACTCGAACTGCTCGTTTTGCAGGCCGCGCAGAGTGGGGTCTACGATGTCGCGGCGCAGAGTGGCCAGCACGTTGGCATCGGCGAAGGGCACGGGGCAATAGGCACCCATGCCGCCGGTGTTGGGGCCGAGGTCGCCGGCCAGCAGCTGCTTGTGGTCCTGCGAAGTGGCCAGCAGGCGGATGGTGCGGCCATCGGTAAGGCCGATGATGCTGATTTCGGGGCCGGTCAGTTTCTCTTCCAGCAGGAAGGAAAACCAGCCCGAGTAGCTCGTTTGCAGGTCATCAAAAGCCGCTTCGGCTTCTTCCGGCGACGAGCACACGTACACGCCTTTGCCGGCAGCCAGCCCGTCGTACTTCACCACCACATGCCCGCCCAGCTCAGCCGCTTTGGCCCGAGCGGCAGCAATGCTGTCGCTCCGAAACGGCCAGGCCTGCGCCGTGGCCACGCCGTGGCGGCGCATAAACTCCTTGCTCCACACCTTCGAGCTTTCCAGCCGCGCCGCCGAGCGGGTGGGACCAAAAACCTTGATATCGGAACCGGCGAAAAAGTCGGTGATGCCGGCCGCCAACGGCGCTTCCGGCCCCACCACAATCAGCCTGGAATCGTGGGCCTGGGCGAAGGCTTTCACCGCCTCAAAATCCAGCGGGTTCACCTCGGGGTGGCTGTTGGGGATGCCGGCGTTGCCGGGCAGCACGAGCACCGTGGCCCCGTCGCGGGTCAGCTTTTCGGCCAGGGCGTGCTCGCGCGCGCCGGAGCCGAGGAGGAGAAGGGTTTGGGGGCTATTGTTCATGAGTTGTTTTTGCTTCCAGCCAAGCGGTTTAGCACCATCAGGCGCTCGTTGTAGTACCGACCATCCAGCTTCAAATAATTGGGCATAAGGCCAAATTCTACGAAGCCAGCTTGCTCGTAAAGACGGTTGGCAGCTGCGTTGCCCGACGTTACGCCCAATTCAAGTTGCCTCACCCCTACCCGGTCAAAGGCTTCCGCAATGGTGTAGGCCAGCATCTGCCGGCCCAAGCCTTGCCTGGTGCAGCTACTGCGCACATATACTGACACAATTAAGCCCCGATGCCGGGTTTTAGTTGCCGGCTCGCGCACGAAACCGCACATGCCCACCAACTCCTCTCCTACGAAAGCACCGACCACAAAAGCATCGGGGTCCTGGTTCTGGATAGGCTTTTCAAAACGCGACGGGCGGTTTTGCTCTTCTTCAACCGACGACCCAAAGCTAGCCGGATGCTCCGATAGGGCCTCCAGCCGCAGCCGGCGGTAATCGGGGCCATCGGCAGGAATCAGACGACGGGTAGAATGCGGAACAAGCATGGCATCAGGATTACAGCACCCGCAACTCCTCGTCGGCTGCCTTCAGTTTGGCTTTGGTGGCGAGGATGTCCTTGTTCAGGCGCTCGCGCAGGCGGGGCAGGTTCAGGGCGCGAAGGGCGCCTTGGGCGGCGTTGTCGGGGCGAACTACGGTGAGGTTGGGCGTGCCGCTGGGCATGATAACTGACGAATTCAGGTTCATGGCCAGCTCGGCGTAGTCCTTGTAGGGCGGGCAGGAGATGACGGGCACGTTCACGTTGGCCGCCAGGGCACCACCGAGGCCGTTGCTCAGGCCGGCCACGGCGATGATGACGCCGGGCTCGATGCTGTTGTTCCAGATTTCGGCCATGCCAGCGATGGCTTCGCCGTTTTTGTGGGCCGAAGTCACGCGCAGCTGGGTGAAGATGCCGTAGCCCTCGAACTGCTGGCGGATTTTCTCGCAGTGCTCCTTGTCGGCGGGCGAGCCCATTACGATGTTCACCCAGGCATCTTTCAGCAGGCCGGCGGCTACCAGATTGGCCAGCAGGCGGGCGCGGGCATCGTGGCGGCCGGTGCCGGGGGCGTCGGTGCCTTCGGTTTCGGCGGTGGGCAGGGGCGCGCCAGTGATGCGCTCGTAGATGTCGAGGTAGCGGCGGCTGGCTTCCTGAGCCACTTCGGGGGTGAGGGCGCGGGGATATTTGCCGTCCTGCTTGTTGGCGATGAGCCACTGGCGGACGTACTCCTTATCCATCTGCTCGGCCGTTTCGGGGTTGCGGGCGTAGTCCTCGGCGCTCCAGAACCGCGACGAATCGGGCGTGTGCATCTCGTCAATGAGAATCAGCTCGCCGTTCAGCAGGCCAAACTCATACTTGGTATCCACCAGGATAATGCCCTTGGCCGCCAGCAGCTCGGAGCCGACTTTGAACAGCGCCAGCGACTTTTCCTTCATCTGGTCGTACAGCTCCTTGGTCACCCAACCCTCGCTCACGAGGTTTTCGGGGGTGATTTCGCGGTCCGACTCCTCTTTGGTGGTCGGCGTCACGATGAACTCCGGGAAAGGCTGGTGCTTGGTCAGGCCGTCGGGCACGGTCACGCCTGAAAACGCGCGCTGACCGGCCTGGTAGCCGCGCCACATCGAGCCCGTGAGGTAATGGCGCACAATCATTTCCACCTTGATGGGCTCGGCTTCCTTCACCAGCATGGCGTTGGCATCCACCAGTTTCAGGACGTGGTTGGGGATGATGTGCGCGGTTTTGGCAAACCAGAAATTGGCCAAACCGTTCAGCACCGCGCCTTTGTGCGGGATGGCCGTTTCCAACACCGAATCGAAGGCCGACAAACGGTCCGTCACGATGATGAGGCGGTCGCCGCTGGGCGCACGGAGGCTGTCGCGGACTTTGCCGCGATGGAGGAGGGGGAGTTGGGGAGAAGCGAAGTGAGTGAGGGTGTTCATTGGCTACGTTTCGGAAGAGGCTAGTTTTGAGAGGCGAGTTGCACGGCCGGGGCCGGGGCGTTATTTTTTTGGGCGATGTGCGCCACGATATTCTTGAAAATCTTCAGTCCCTGCCCTTCCTCATCGGTCTGGCCGGCGCGGCGGCGGCGGGCCCAGTCCGGGTGGTTGTAGGCCGACAGAAACGCCTCGGGGTGCGGCATGAGGCCAAAAACCTGGCCGGTGGAGTCCGTCAGGCCGGCGCAGTTCAGGGCCGCGCCGTTGGGGTTGAAGGGGTACACGTCGGTGGCGTCGCCGTCGAAATCGGCGTAGGTGAGGCAGTTCAGCCCAGCGGCTTCAATAGCGGCCTGGATGGCTTCACTGGGAATCACCAGGCGGCCCTCACCGTGGCGCACGGGCACTTCCAGCTTGTCGATGCCTTTCAGGAAGGGCGTGTTCGACAAGGGATTGGCCCGGAGCGTTACCCACCGGTCTTCGTAGCGGCCGCTGGCGTTGTGCGTCAGGGTGACTTCGGGGGTTACGTCGCCGCCCATGTTGGGCAGCAGGCCCAGCTTCACCAGCACCTGGAAGCCGTTGCAGATGCCGAACACGAACTTGCCATCGGCGATGAACTGCTTGATGTCATCGAGCAGCGTGCGGCCGTCGGGGCCGTTCTGGCGGTAGCGCAGCTTGTTGGCCAGCACCACGCCCGAGCCCAAATCGTCGCCAAAGGAGAAGCCGCCGGGGAAGTTCAGAATGTCGAAATCGTGGATGCTCACCTGCCCGTGCAGCACTTGGTTGAGGTGCACGATGGTGGCCTCTGCGCCGGCCAGACGGTAGGCAGCGGCGAATTCTTCTTCGCAGTTGATGCCGAAGCCGGTCAGAATCAGCGCCTGCACCGTGCCCGCTGCATTCGCAACGTCGGTTTGTGCCTCCGATTGAGCTTTATGTGCTCCTTGAGCCGCGTCTTGTGCCATTTCAAAAGTCTTTTGGGCCAATGGAAAAGGTTCTTGTGCTGTTAGAGCGAATTGGAATGACTGAGGTTGTCCTTCGAGACAACGCCTAGCAGGTGATTTACAGGCCCGTTGGTCCAGGCGGCGCGCAGGGCGGCGGTATTAGCTGAAATAACCATTTTACCAGCGTGGCGCACGGTCAGTTCCCCATCCGCCGTCACGATGCCGAGACGGGTGGCGCGGTTGCCGAGCAACTGCTCAAAAGCCACCACATCTTCCGGCGCTACCGTGGCCAGGAAACGGGAATGCGACTCGGAGAACAGCTGCGTAGCCAGCGGCAGGCCCGTTTCGGGCAGCTCAACCACGGCCCCATACCCGTAGCCAAACGTGGTTTCGGCCAGCGCCACGGCGAGGCCGCCGTCGCTCAGGTCATGGCAGGACTGGATGAGGCGTTGGTCATTGGCCTGGCCTACCAGCGTGTAGAGCGCCTTGGCTTTGGCGAAGTCAACCTTCGGCACATTGGCCCCCAGCTGGCCGTGCAGGGCGTAGAACTCGGAGCCGCCCAGCTCGTTGTGGGTTTCGCCGAGGAGATACACCACGTCGTCGGCCTGCTTGAAGTCCGAAGTCACAGCGCGCCGCACGTCCTCCATCTTGGCCGTCATCGAGTAGAGCACGGTGGGGGGCACCGAAATCTTCACGCCGTCGGCCTTGAAGTCGTTTTTCATCGAGTCCTTGCCGCTGGTGAGCGGAATGCAGTAGGCGGCCGTGGCGTCGCGCAGGGCCTCGCACATGCGGACCAGCTTGGCCAGCTTCTGCTTGCCATCGGGGTTGATAACGGGGTCGTACACCGAATCGGGCACGCAGAAGTTGTCGTTTACCGACCAGAAAATCCCGTCGCCGGGCGTCAGGTTCGGGAGCTTCCCTCCCACCGCGATAATCTGGCGCACAGCCTCGTCAAACGAGCCGGCCGACATATCATACGCATCCAAATCGCCGTAGCGCGGGATGATGCCGTTGCTCACGGCCACGCCTTCCCAGCTCTCAAAATTGAAGCGCACCACGGCCGCATCCTGCGGGGCCTGGCCGGTGGCGCCCATCAGCGGCTTCACAATCGTGCGGCCTTTCACCTCGTGGTCGTACTGCCGAATAACCGACTCCCGCGAGCAGATGTTGAGCGAACCCAGCAGCTGCGTCAGCGTCTCGGTGTAGTTGGTCGCGGCCGGAATTTCCGGCTCGGCAACGGCAGGTTTGGTCCACTCCGCTTCCAGGATTTTGCGCGGCACACCATCGTGCAGGAAATGCATGTTGAGACGGGCCACCGGCGCGCCATCGAAGCGCACGTCCAGGAATCCATCCGAAGTAAAGTGGCCGATATCGGTTAGTTCCACTTCCATTTCCTGGCCCAGCGCCGTGATTTCGGCAATTTTGCCGGGCTCCACCACCAGCGTAAACCGCTCCTGCGATTCGCTCACGAAAATCTCCCAGGGCCGCAGGCCAGGGTACTTCAGCGGCACGCGCTCCAGCTCCACCACCGCGCCGCCCGAGATGCCGGCCAGCTCGCCCACGGAGGACGAGAGGCCGCCCGCGCCGTTGTCGGTGCTGCATTTCAAGAGGCCGCGACGGGCCGCCAGCAGCAGGAAATCCATCGCCAGCTTTTGGGTGATGGGCGAGCCGATTTGCACGGCCGTGGCGGGTGCCGTTTCATCGAGCTCAATGCTCGAAAACGTCGCGCCATGAATACCATCTTTGCCCACCCGGCCACCGGCCATGATGATGCGGTCGCCGGCGTCAATGTTCTTTTCCCACGAGTCCAAGCCCGCGAATTGCATGGGCATCACCGCGCCGGTGCCGCAGTACACCAGCGGCTTGCCGGCGTACCGGTCATCGAATACAATCGCGCCGTTCACCGTGGGCACACCCGACTTGTTGCCGCCGTCCTCGATGCCCTTGCGCACGCCCTCCAGAATGCGGCGCGGGTGTAGCTGCCCGGTCAGCAGCGGCCCGTCGTATTCCGGGTTGCCGAAGCATAACACGTTGGTGTTGAACAGCAGCCGCGCCCCGCCGATGCCAGTCGCCAACGGGTCGCGGTTGTTCCCCAGAATGCCCGTAATGGCCCCGCCGTAGGGGTCAATGGCCGAGGGCGAGTTGTGCGTTTCCACCTTCCACACAAACAGCGAATCGGAGTTGATGCGCACCGCCCCGGCGTTGTCTGAAAATACTTTCACCAACCAGTCGTTGCCATTGGCACGCAGCTGACGGTCTACTTCGGAAGTAGCGTCTTTGATGTAGGTTTTGAAGAGGGAATCGACCTGCTTCTCCTCGCCCGTTGCCAGGTCTTTGTAGTTGATGAGCGCCGAAAACTCCTTGTGCTTACAATGCTCTGACCACGTCTGAGCAATGATTTCCATTTCGCAATCCGTAGGTTCAGCAGGCATACCGGCTGATTCACGCATCGCCTCTGTGACTGGGTCAGCAAAATGGTCCCGAACTGCCTGCATTTCGACCAAATTCAGCGCGTAGATGTTCTCTTTCGAGAGTTGCACCAGTTCCGCATCGGTGCGGCCAGTCAGCGAAATAACTTCCGTGATAGCCTCCGCGCCGCCGCCGGGACGCGGTGTGTAGTCGCGGATGCCATGGGCCACGCGGCCCACTTCCAGCCAGTTGATGAGCTTATTGCCAAGCAGTTCCTCCGCGATGCGGCGCAGGTCAGTTTCGGGCAGGTCGTTTTCGAGCAGGTAGAGCTTCTTGCTGAAAATGTGCTGCGTATGCACGTCCAGCGGCTCGTTCAGGATATCGGCGAGGGCGTTTTGGGCCGAGGTACCTTCGTCGTCGGTCACGCCGGGGCGGCGGGCTACCAATATATAAGTGGCGAAGCCTTCGGCGGCCGTCAGCTCGTTCAGGCGCACGTCGTGCAGCACCGGGTCGGCGAGGCAGCGGGTGGCGAAATCACGCAGCTGAGTTTCGGTGAGCGGGTAGCGCACCGTGTAGAGGGCGGCGCTGCGCACGCGGCCGGTGGTCAGGCCCAGGTGGCGGGCGGCGGCTTCGGCCACGCGCTGGCCATCGCCATCGTGTTGGCCGGGTTTCAGCGTGAGCTGGATGGTGTGGGTGGTGTTATCGGGCATTGATGATATTCAGAACGTCAGAGAAACAACGTCATACCGAGCATTCCGCGTATCAAGCGGCGTCGCAGCGGAGTCGAAGCATCTCTACCTCATTAGTAAATCTTATCAATTGCAACGAAGCGGTAGAGATGCTTCGGCAAGCTCAGCATGACGTTCAGCCTAGCTGAACGGTACAACATCAAAACGCTTTCTCAGGCCGGCTGCCGGGCTTCACCACCGGCACGCCGGCGGCGCACAGGGGACAGCTCTCGGGTGCAAAGGTCGCTGCTGCCACCGGAAGGAGCGCAAAATGTGGGAAATCTAATTCCCCTTTTCCGCCCGTCCGGTCAATCAGCGAGGCCACGGCCAGCACTTCGGCACCCATTTCTCGCAGCACTTTAGCTACTTCCAGCGTGCTTTTGCCGGTCGTCACCACGTCTTCGGCAATGACAACTTTTTCGCCGGGCTCGATGGTGAAACCGCGCCGCAGGGTCATCTGTCCATCCGCGTCGCGCTCCGTGAAAATGCCGGGCACGCCCAGTTGGCGGGCCAGCTCGTAGCCAATTACCACGCCGCCCATGGCGGGGCCTACCACCACATCGGGCTGCAAGCCGGCCGCCTGAATCTGAGCGGCCAGCGCGGCTGCAGCGGGCGCGGCCAGCTCCGGCCGGCGCAGGTAGCGGGCGCACTGCACGTAAGTATCGGAGTGCAGGCCCGACGACAGCCGGAAGTGCCCGCGCAGCAGCGCATCTTCCTGCAACAGCTGCTGCTCCAGCAAGCCGGCGTCTAAAGTGGTAGTCGTTTCGGTGGAATTCGTCATTCTCGCAGAAAATCTAAAATGCAAAAAGCCGCAGTAAAGCGGCTTTTTCGTTCAGGCGTGGGCCGGGTGCGTCACGACCCGGAATTGGTTGATTTGCTCCATCAGCTCCCGCGCTGCTGCTTCTGCATCATCGGCTTGCCAGATGCTGCGCGAGGCGTTTATCAGCACGCCGCTGGCATCCGCTCGCAGGCCGGCGCGAAGCGTGGCTTCCAGGTCGCCACCCTGCGCGCCAATGCCCGGCACCAGGAACCATTGCTCCGGACACGCGGCCCGGACTTTGGCCATGCTGGCCGGCTGGGTAGCGCCCACCACCAGGCCGATGGTGGATTCGGTCAGCTCCTCATCGAGCTGCCGGGCAATTTGCGCGGCACGGTCACTGAGGGTGCCGCCGGTGGTCAGGGGTTCATCTTGCAGGCCGTATTGGGGTTTGTTCGAGGTTTTGGCCAGCGAAAAAACCAGCTTGCCGGGCCGGGCGAAGGGCCGGACGGCGTCGTCACCCATATAGGGATTCACGGTCACCGAATCGACCCCGATTACATCGTAGGCGAAGCGGGCGTAGTGCTCGGCGGTGTTGGCGATGTCGCCGAATTTGCCATCCAGAATTACGGGGATGTCGGCCGGTATGCTTTGCACTGTTTGCTGGAGCAGGGCCACTCCGTTTTCACGGCTCAGAAAGAAGGCCAGATTGGGTTTGAAAGCCGCCGCGTAGGCGGCAGTTTCAGCAATTACTTCGCGCAGGCGCTGGGCCGCCGAGGCGTCGTCGCCCGTGGGGTCGAGGCCTACGCAAAGCAGGGAATTAGCAGTTTGAACGCGGGTGAGCAACTTTTGCATCGAACTGGGGTGGTGATGAAAAAGGGGAAACGAGGTAGTTTATCGAGTTACGGATGCATTCTGAGCGACTTCCGACGCCAGCCGCGCCGAGAGGCCCGGCGACAGCCATTCGCCGCTGGCCACCTGCACGGCCTGGGCACCTACCCGCAGGTAGTCTTCCACGTCGCGCAGCGTGAAAATGCCGCCCGTACCGAAGATGGGGAGGTGCAGTTTTTCGTCATTGGCCAGCTCCCACACGCAGCGTTGCGACAAAGGCCGCAAGGCTTCGCCCGAGAGCCCGCCCACCAGCGGTGCCGCGTTCGGATCGGCCGGCAGGTGCAATACTTTTAAGGTATTCGTGGCGGCCAGCGCCGTAGCACCGCCTTCCTGCGCCCCCAAAGCCAGCCCGCGAATGTGGTCGGGCCATGGCGGCAGCTTCACAATCACGGCTGCATCGTCGCGCAGCTCATTACGCACAGCCTCAGTGGCTTCGCGCACGTATCGGGCCGTCACATCGGAGCCGGAACCGCCGTGCGGCACCGTGATGTAGACTTCCACGCCGGCCAACTGCTCGCCGGCTTCCCGTTGCAGGTACCGTGCAATCTTGCGGAAACCCGGTACGCCGGGGGCCGTGATGCTCACGAATACCGGCACGCCGAAGCGGCGCAGGCGCGGCAGATGCTCCTGCACCAGCAGCTCCGCGCCCTCGGTGCGCAGGTCGGTGCGGTTGAGCAGGGTTTGGTCGGCCACTTGCAGGATGCCTTCGTCACCGGGCAGGCCGGCGCGGGGCTCCATGGTCACGGTTTTGGTGAAAATCGCGCCGAGCTGCTCGTAGCCTTCGCCAGCGAGGTCCCACGGAGCGGTGGCCAGGCAAACGGAATTCTGTAACGTAATGGCGCCGAGTTTCATAACTATAAGGTAAGTAAATAAAAACGAACAGTCACCCCCACTCAGTGGGTGCTAAGTGAGGGTGACGTTCGGCCGGCGAACCGGCTAAGGCATTCCTTAAATTACGTTTTCGCGGTTAATCAGGAAGGGCACGCAGTCGCGGATGTCCGTCTGGCCGAGGATGAACTGGGCTACGCGGGCCATGCCCACGCCAGCCCCCGAGTGCAGCGCCACTTCGTTCTCTTCGTGGAAGCTCAGGTACCACTCGAAGTCTTCGAGTTTCATGCCCTGACGGATGAGGCCGGCCAGCATCGAGCTGGTTTCCAGCTTGTGGCGCAGCTTGGCACCATCGAACTCGCGCTCGGCAGCACCGGCGCTTTCGCCGGCCAGGGGAAGCAGCAAGTCGGTCGAGTTCACCACGCGGGGGTCGTCGTCGTTGTTGCGCATGTTGAAGAACTTGATGTCGGCGGGGTAGTGCGTCACGAACATCGGGCCCATCAATTCGGTCAGGCGGCCTTCGTGCGGAGCCTCCAGGTCATCGCCCCACACCAGCTCGGGGAAGCCTTCGGTTTTCAGCAATTCCACGGCATCGGCGTAGGTCATGCGCTTGAAGGTGAGGGCCGCCAGGTCCTCAGCCTTGCGGTCGAACAGGGCCAGTTCCTTGGCGCAATCCTGCGAAACTTGCTTGGCGGCGCTGGCCACAATGGCGCTCAGGTGACCAATCAGCTCGTCGAGGCCGCCGAGGTGCTCGATTTCGAACAGCGAGAACTGCGCCAGGCGGCGGTTGTCAGCCTTCAGCTCCTTGCGGAAGCTCTGGATTTCGCCGTACACGCGGCCGCTTTCCACTTTCTGGGTCAGCATCTCGATGTAGAGCTGGTTCGACTGGGGCAGGAACATTTTCTTGCCGTCGTACCAGTCGATGGTGAACAGCGTGTCGGTGTTCTCGCAGGCACCGGTCACACCCACAATGTGGGGCATGTTGTGCACGGCCAGGAATTTCTCCGACTCCACATATTTGCGGGCACCGCGGAACATGGCGTCCCATACTTTGATTACCGCCATGCGCTTGGGGTCGGTGCTCAGGTTGCGGTTGCCGGCATGGGCCGAGGCGATGGTAGCCGCAGCTACTTTGGGGGAGAGGGTGTTGGTGTCCATATTGTTTAGCTTAAGAAGGGGGAAACCTAAAAAGTTGAGGAAAAGAAATCCAAACCGACCGCGCACAAAAAAACCGTTTCGAAAGCCGAAACGGTAGCGGGGCAAAAACCAGGAAAATCAAACGAAAAATCGGCGAAACCGACGGGGGACAAGACCTTCCGGTCTCGCTGCGGAACGTCGTGGCCGAGCGTTCCGCACTTCATCAATTGGTTATTGGGGTGAAGCACGATGCAAAATTACGGAATGTTTACGCCGGGCAAATCTTTGGTCATGTTAAGTTTTTATTGCGCACTTTTTCCGCACTTTTTTCAGCTTTCGTTTTCGGCTTAACTCGTTAAACAGCGCACTTTTCAAGACCAGCTCTCGGGGCCAAAAAAAATTCGGCATTTTCTAACCTGTTGCTTTGCAAGCAGAAGCCGCCGTAACTTTGACTCTTTATTCCTCTACCCAAGGTGCCACCGGTATTTTCGGTCAGCAAAAAGCCCATGAAATACAGTCGTATTTCATGGGCTTTTTAATGCCTGCTGATTTTACTTACTACCGGCGCAAATAAATGCCCGAAAAGCTGGGTAAATCAGCAAAATCCATTTTCTCAGCTCGTCGGGCCGGTGTCTACTTTCGACTCGATGGTGGTTTGCACCGTCGTCGAGACGGCCGACAGGATGTCGTAGCCCGTGGCGGCCTCAATGGCATTCACACTGGTGCGGTAAGCGCCCCAGGCCGTGCCGATGGAGTTGGTGTTGGGCATGTCCACGGCGATGACGCGGGTGCTGGTGGTTACGCGGCTGGCGTCGGAGCTGCCTTCGGGCAGCACCACCAGCACTTTCCAGCAGTTGCTGGGCACGGCAATGTGGCCGCTGTTGATGGTGGTGGCATAGCCATTGGTGCCCGTGCCGCCGCTGCCGTAGCTGCCCGCGATGATGTAGCACTCATAGCCCTGGCCCACCAGGGTGCGGGCGTAGTTCTCGAGGCCGGCCCAGGTTTGCTGGTTGTTGGTGGGGGCCTGGGGCATCATGTTGGTCATGAGGAAGGTGGCTGTGTTATCAGCCACCGAGCCGGTGCGGTCGGCCGAAGGGCAGTTGTGGCCGCGGTCGAAGCCCGAGCCGCTGTAGCTGGTGCTGCCCACGTGGTACCAGGAGCTGGGCAGCGAGGCATCGGAAGCGAAATTGTCCTGGCGGGCGGTGCTGCCCAGCCAGGCGCTGCTCAGGTGCCAGCTCACCCAGTTCGGCTTGCCCTTGTCGCGGCTATACGACAGGGTGTACTGGGTTTTGGTCATCAGGTAGTTATTGGGGTAGTTGGTGGCGTCGGTCACGGCTCCGCTGGGGTTGCCCATGGCCAGGTTGCTGTCGCGGGTAGCGTCCTGGTTTGCCACGGCGGCAGTGGGGGTATTGGGAGTCACCTGCTCGTCGCGCGAGCAAGAGGCGGCCAGCGCCATGAGCAGCGCCATGCTGCTTAATCGGGTAATCGTTCGCTTCATAAAAATGTAAGAATGGGAGGTTGGTGGTTTGTAGCCGCAAAAGTCCAGCAATAGAGTTGCCTCCATCATACCAACATGTTACGGCTACATTAACAGTTGGTCCGGCAATGCATTTACAAATTCCTGCATCGTATTTATTCTTTTTTTGGAACGGTATTTGACCTGTAAATCAGCGCAATCCCAACAGTAACAGCATACCACGGCTAATGCGTGGCCAATATTGCCAAGCCAGTACTGCCTGTTGCGCGAGGATTCGTGCCTTCAATTCTCACATCCACCAGTACCCTTTTTCACTTTTTCACTTTTCCCCTGTCACATGCTAAAATCCTTACGCTTCTTCCTGCTGCTTCTGACCGGGCTGAGCCTGTGGGCCGCGCAGCCGGCCGCCGCCAGCCACCTTCAAGGCGGTGACCTCACTTACGCCGCGCTTGGCAACAACCGCTACCGCGTCACGCTGCACATTTACCGCGACTGCTCGGGCATTCTTCCTTCACCATTCACGCTGGAATGCCGCAACGGGGGCTGCAACACCGCTGCTACGGTCACGGCCCCATTCGTGCAGGTGGGCGCGGCCATCGCGGGCCGGCAGTACTGCGCTACCCTAACGGGCATTTGCGGCGGCACCGTTACCAATTCGGAGGCCTACACGTACAGCGTCGACGTTACCCTGCCGCCGGCGGCGCACTGGGTGCTGAGCACCTCCCAGAGTGCCCGGCCCAGCACCACCAATCTTGCTGCGCCTGGTGATTTTTACCTGGAAGCCACGCTCAATAGCCTGGTGCCCGTGGGCGGCACCACGGGCGTGGCCATTGCGAATAACTCATCGGTGGCCAGCGCATTGCCGGTGTCTTACATTCCCTGGAATCGCCTGAGCAACGTGAGCAACAACGCGTTCGACGCAGACGGCGATTCGCTGGTGTACACCCAGGAAAGCCCGCTGGAGGCCTGTGGCACCGCGGCGGCTTATGCGCCTTACCCTCAGCCAGGCGGGCTAGTTGTTATCTCCACCAGTCCATTGTGCATTTTCCAGACCCCAACAATAAGTAACTACTCCGCCGCAGTGCCCGTTTATGTGGCCTACGACACCACGGGCACCTGCCCGCTCAAAACGGGTACGCCGCTGTTTCATTTCAATGCCAGCAATGGCAGCATTCAGCTACAGCCGGCCCGCTACATCCCCAGCGCGTCGGCCGTGGGCGATAACAAATACGCGGCGGTGGTAAAAATCACCGAGTTCCGCCGCATCAACGGCAGCTACGTGCAGGTGGGTACTACGCGCCGCGAGCTGTATTTCGTGGTGTACGACTGCGGCACCAATACCTTGCCCCGCCTCGGCCCGGCCGTCACCATCCAAACCGGCACCGGTTCGGGTTCGCAAAACGTGGTGCAACCTTTCGGCCGGATAATTCCGGTGCTGGCCGGCGAGCCGGTTTCGGTGCTGGTGACGGCCAGCGACGCCAACGCCGCCCAAACCCTGACCCTGAGCCTGGACTACAACGCGGCGCCCGGCACCACGCTACAGAACCTGGGCGGTGGCCAGGCCCGCCTCACCTTCACGCCGCCGCTTAGCTTGCCCACTGGCCTGTACCGCGTGGCCGTGACGGCCGAAGACAACGCCTGTCCCCTCAAAGGCCTCGACTCCCAGGTGCTCACCTTCCGCGTAACCGGCACGGCCCTGGCCACCCGCACGAGCACGGCGCTGGCAGTGGCCGCCTTCCCCAATCCTTTCACCGACCAGGTGCAGTTCCAGCTGGCCACGCCCGGCGTGCAAGCCCTCACTATTTGCGATTACCTGGGGCGCACCGTGGCCACCGTGCGCAGCCAGGCCGATGGCACTGTGCGCTGGCAGCCCGCTCCCGGTTTGCCGGCCGGCCTCTACCTGGCCCGCACCGCTGGCAGCACCCAAACCGTGCGCCTGTTGCACAACGCCGCTCAATAAACTACACCAAACGGCTTGTGCCGAAACCCAACCCGTGCACTAAAAAGCCCCACCGGCAATGCCGGCGGGGCTTTTTAGTGCACGGTAAACTCGCCGCCTGGCCGCAATCTAGTTCCCTCTAATCACCAGCTTTTGCCCGGCCAGCTGCTGCCCGCTCACCGTGCGCAGCACTACATAGTAGAGGCCCGGTGCCAGCGTGGGCAGCGCCAGCCGCGTCGTGGTTTCGGCTACGGGTAGCTGGCTCACCAGCTGGCCCAGTTGCGAGTACGTCTGCACCAGGCCACCGGCGGCGGGCAGGTTGAGGCAGCTCACCTGCACCGCCTGCGCATCGGCAGTGGGGTTGGGGTACACTGCCAGCTGCGGCGTGGCCAGGGCCGACTTGCCCACCGTTATGGCCACAAGTGGCGAAAAGGCTTCTTTGCCATCCAAGTCCACCTGCCGCAAGCGGTAGTAAAGCGCGGCGACACCCTGGGCCTTGGCTTCCGCATCGCGGAACTTGTAGGCGCGGGCGCGGGTGCTGGTGCCGGCGGCGGCTACCTGCCCCACCGCGCGGAAAGCATCGTCGTTGCCAGTCGAGCGCTCCACCACAAAATAGCGGCTGTTCGTTTCAGAAGCCGTGGTCCAGCTCAGCTCGGCGGCGTCGCTGGCCCAGCGGCCGGTAAAGGCAGCCAGTTCCACGGGAAGCGGGTATGGCACCGACAGCAGCGGCACGTCTTCGGCAAAAGCGTAGTAAACCCGGGTATTGGAAAGCACGGATGCGGCGCTGTTCACCTCCAGCTCGACGTAGGCGAAATCGCGCGTGGCCAGAAAAGACACTTTGCTGCGGTCGGTGAAGTCCGGCAGCAAACTCACGCCCAGCAGGCTGGCCCCGGTTTTGGTTTCGATGAGGTTGCCGCTGGCATCATACGTCAGCACCGTGAACTGCTGCAGAGCCGTCAGGTCGAGCAGGCCGGCCCCTTGCCCCACCACCATGCCCACGCGGTTGCCGGCGTGGCCGTTGCCGTTGCCGTTGATGCGAAGCCGCAGGCTGGCTCTCGTAGTGCCAGTAACCAGCCCAAGGCCGGTGGTATTAATCTGGGCGTAGTTGTTATTGTCGTTGTCGGCCGCATTCCCGGGGTTCACCACTTCCAAAACCTTCACGGAAACGGTGCCCGTGACGGTACCGCCCACCACCACGTTTACGGTAGCAAATTGCACCGGGCTATTGCTATAATCTCCCGGCGTAGTTAGGTGTACCAAAGTTGGAAAGCACCGGGTTGATGCCCTGAAACGCTTGCGGGGCCAGCCCAAAACCGTAATAGATGTTCAGGTTATCAACCGCCGTGATGAGGCCCGTCCGCGAAATGCACACCTCGTCGAACGGCATGGTGGTGGGGGCCGTCAGTTGGGCTTTGCCACCGGGCAACGCCGTTAGCTCAAGCAGATTGGTTCCGGTAAACTTTTCCTGTAACGTGCCGGCCAGATACGTGCTGATTCGCAGTCCGCTCAGCACGCCCGCATCCAGCAGGCCCGCCTGCCCCACCACAAACCCGGCGTAGTAGCCCGCCGGAGCGCCACCTGCGGGCACACCGGCCAGCTTCGCACGCAACGAGGGCGGGCAAGCCACTGTGAGCACGCTTTTGAACGTGGCATAGTTGGTCAGGTCGTAATCGGCAACATTTTGGGCGTCGTCCACATCGGTGACGAGGCAGGCCAGGCCCGTGTAGTCTTTGGTGTTGTACTGGGCACTGGTGGGCGCAGCAAACCGGGTCAGGTAACCGGCAGCCACGGTCTGGATGCCCGGCCGCACCCCGTAGGCATAGTAGATACTGGTGGTATAAAGCACCCCAACCAGCCCGGATATCTCAATCTCCACGGCATCAAATGACAGCGACGACGTGAATTCCAATTGCGTGGGGCGGTCAGTGGCCAGCAACGCCGTTCTGACGATATCGGCCCGCACTATCTTTTCTTCGCACAGCTCCGGCGTGGCCCCGGTCAGATAAGTGCGGAGCCTGACGGTGCCCAGCGCATTCAGGCTGAGCAGGCCGGTGGCGTTGGCCAGCAGCACCCCGGCCCGGTAGCCGGCCGGAGCCACGCCCGTGAGCTGCAGGCGCAGGGCCACGGGTGGCCCCACCGTTGCCGATACATCGGTGGTCAGGGTGGCAAACGTGCTGAAATCCCCATCAGCGGCGCTAGCCCCCGCCGTTACGTTGCCACTACCCGATATCTGGGGTGAGGGCTGGGTAATTTGACTTGCGTTGCTACCCGTTGAATAATAAGCCGGCAGCGTGGTTTGGGCTGAAACCGCAGCCGCACTGCCAACCAGCAAGGAAATGACGAGGGCAACCAGCCAAGCCCGAAACCGGGCAAGCTGAACAGCGGGTGAATTGAGTGTGTACATGATGCGCTAGAAAATATTTTTAAGTCGTTGGCACTGTGCCAGCTCCTTCCGTGCAATTCCGCGTCCATGACGTTTTACTGTTACCTTTAAACTATAAATCAGCTAGATACAATTTTCTCTGAGAAACTTTTTATCCCATAATGGGATTTTGTTCCTAAAACGAGAATCCACCAGTTTACTCACGTCAATCCATTCGCATCCCAACTACGTATACGCCTTTATTTTAGCATTTTTTTTGTCGAGACAAGCAAATTAAGACGTATTTTTGTAATATAATTTTTTTTATATTATCGTTGAAATACGCTTGTGCTTTCCTGCTTCGGCATTTTGTTTCAGCCCCGGCGAGGTTTCTACATTGACTTTTTTGCTATGACGCCAATTATTCCCTTCAAAATTTTTGTGGTTGAGGACAACGAGTGGTACGGCGAACTGCTTTTGCACCGATTGGGCCAAAACCCGAACCACAGCGTGCACAGGTTCGCGACGGCTCGTGCCTGCCTCGACCAATTAGGGGAGCAACCCGACTTTATCACCCTCGATTATTCGCTGCCCGACGCCAAAGGCGAAATGGTGCTGCGTCAGATTCGGGAGCGGCTGCCCGGCACGGAAGTCCTCGTCATCTCGGGCCAGGAAGACGTCAGCACGGCCGTTAGCATGCTGCGCCAGGGCGCCTACGACTACCTGGTGAAGGACGAAAACACGCTGGACCGCCTCTGGAACATTGTGGGAAAAGTGGAGCAGCAAGCCCGCCTGCGCCGCGAAAACAACCAGCTGCGCCAGCAAATTGGGGTGCGCTACGGTCCTGGCCAAGCCATTCTCGGCGAGCACTCGTCCATTCAGCTGGTGCACACGCTCATTGCCAAAGCGGCCCGCACGGCCATCACCGTGAGCGTGAGCGGCGAAACGGGCACCGGCAAAGAGCTGGTGGCCAAAGCCATTCACTTCCAATCGAGCCGGGCCGGCCAGCCGTTTGTGGCCGTGAACATGGCCGCGATTCCCCACGAACTGGTGGAAAGCGAATTGTTTGGGCATGAGAAAGGCGCCTTTACCGGGGCGGTGGCGCGGCGCATGGGCCGGCTGGAAGAAGCCAACGGCGGCACGCTGTTTCTGGACGAAATAGCGGACCTCGACCTGAGCCTGCAAGCCAAACTGCTGCGGGTGCTGCAAGAGCGCGAGGTGACGCGGGTGGGCGGCAGCCAGCACGTGCCCTTCGATGTGCGCCTGGTGGTGGCCACGCACCGCGACCTGCTGGCCGAGGTGCAGGCCGGCCGCTTCCGCGAAGACTTGTACTATCGCCTGCTGGGCCTGCCCATTGCGCTGCCACCGCTGCGCCAGCGCGGCACGGACGTGCTGCTGCTGGCCGAGGTATTTGTGCGCGACTTTTGCAGCCTCAACAACTTGCCCCTGCGCCAGCTCACCGACTGCGCCCGGGAGCGGCTGCGCGAACATTCCTTTCCGGGCAACGTGCGCGAGCTGAAGGCCGTGATGGAGCTGGCCACCGTGCTGGCCGATGGCGAGCTGATTGATGCCGACGACCTGCCCCTGCGCGCCGGCCGCGCCGCGGTGGGGCCCGGCAGCGCGCTGTCGTTGCGCGAACAGACCACGGCCATCGTGCAAAACTGCCTCGACGAGATGGCCGGTGACGTGCTGGCAGTGGCGGCGAAGCTACGCATCGGCAAGTCGACCATTTACCGGATGATACAGCAGCAGGAGTTGCACCTAGCGTGAGCGGACCGTTCCGGCGGCACCGTGTTTTAGTCAGTAGATTTGGGATAGCCATCCTCATTCATTCCCCAATCATGCGTCGACCCCGTCCTTCCCGTCTGGCCCGCCGGGCGGCTGTTCCGGCGGCGCAGCGGGTAGCAAATCCGGCCCTTTTCCCGGCGGTATCCCGCGCCGATTCGCAACCCGATGCCAATGAACCGGGAGTGTTTGGGCCCGGCGTGGTCGACAAGGTGCCCCTTATTCTGTTCAGCTACGACCTGGAACACCGGCAGCTGCTGCACTGCAACCGGCACTGCCAGACCGTGCTGGGCTACAGCAACCAGGAGTTGATTAAGCTGGGAACGGCCTTTACGGAGAAGATGCTGCACGTTGCCTCCCTGGCGCAGCTTCGCAGCCATGATATTCACGCGCACTTGCACGAAGACCGGCCCCTGAGCTGGGACTGCCGCCTGCGCCACCGCGACGGCGGGTGGCGGTGGCTGCGCATCCGGGCGCGGCCCAGCGCATTTGGTCCCGGTGGCAAGGTGCGGGAAATCATGGGCAGCGCCGAAGACGTAACCCGCCACCGCGCCGTGGTGGAGGAGCTGCGCCAAAACCGGCATTTGCTGCGGCAGGTAGTGGACCTGGTGCCAAACCTCATTTACATCTACGACCTGCGCGAGGCCCGCAGTGTGTTCGCCAACCAGCGCCTTGAATCATTATTGGGCTACACCGAAGAGGAACTGATGGCTTTTCCCAGCGGCGCGGCCCTGGCGCACCTCATGCCCCCCAATGCATCGGCGCGGTTTCAGCTGCACCTGGCCGAAGTGGCGCGGCTGCCCGATGGCGAAACCCTGACCCTGGAGTTCGTTGTGCAGCACCGGAACGGGTCGTTGCGCTGGCTGCGCAGCACTCACACGCCCTTTGCGCGCGATGCCGTAGGCCAGGTCACCAGCGTGATTGGGGTGGCCGAAGACACCAGCGAACGACGCGCCCACGACGAGCACACGCAGGCCGCCACCGCCGACTTAGCGGAGCAGCACCGCCTGTTCCGGCAGGTTATCGATGCCCTGCCGCACCCCATCTACCTCAAGGACGGGCTCGGCAACTACTTGCTGGCCAACCGCTCCATGGCCGCCCTCTTCAACATGACCCCCGAGGAGCTGGTGCTGGCCGGCACGGCCAGCATTCCCCAAGCCACTACTGGCGACCTGGCCCGCTACCTCAGCCAGGACCAGCACGTGCTGAAGACGGGCGAAGACCTGACCCTTGAAGAATCATACACTTACCCCGACGGGAGCGTGTCGTGGTTCAGCAGCACGAAACGGCTTTTTGTGCGCGCCGATGGCACGGCCCAGGTGCTGGGCGTGGACAGCAACATCACCGAGCTGAAAGTGACCCAGCAGGCCCTGGAAGCCGCCATTGCCGCGGCCGAAGTGGACGCCCGTGCCAAGCAGGACTTCTTGGCCAACATGAGCCACGAGATTCGGACGCCGCTGCACGGCATCCTGGGCCTGACGGGCGTGCTGGCCAAAACCACGCTCAGCCGCAGCCAGCACGACTACCTGCGGCTGCTGGGCGAGTCGGCCGACCACCTGCTCACGGTGCTGAACGACGTGCTGACCACCGCCCGCCTCGGAGCCGGCAAGCTGCAGCCCGAAGCCACCCCGTTTAGCCCCGAGGAATTGCTCGCGGGCTGCGCGGCCCTGCTACGGCCCCGCGCCCGCGAAAAAGGCCTGCGCATGCGCCTCGAAAAACCGACTGGCCAGGGCCTTTCCCTCGTCTTGGGCGATGCCCACCGGCTGCGGCAGGTGCTCCTGAATCTGGTCAGCAACGCCATCAAATTCACCGAAACCGGCCAGGTGCTGTTGCGCGCCCGGCTCGTAGCGCCCCCACACGGCCACGCGGAGCCCGCGGGCACGGTGTGGCTGCAGTTCACTGTGAGCGACACGGGCGTTGGAATCGCGGCCGAGACGCTGGATAAGGTCTTTGAGCCGTTTGCGCAGGCCACTGCCAGCACCGACCGTGAGTACGGCGGCTCGGGGCTGGGCCTGAGCATTTCGGAAGGCCTGGTGGGGCTGATGGGCGGTGTGCTGCGCGTGAGCAGCGAAGTGGGCCTGGGCAGCACCTTTGCTTTTACGCTGGCCTTTCCACCAGTACCCACGGCCGCGCCGACGCCACCTGAGGCCGCAGCCAATGCGCCGGAAGCTGCCATCACCGGCCGCATTTTAGTGGTCGAAGACAACCTGGTGAACAGCCTGCTGGCCGAAACCGTGCTGCGCAACTGGGGCTGGCAGGTGACCACGGCCGCCAGCGGCCCGGCCGCCATTCAGCTGTTCGAGCACCGCCCGTTCGACTTGGTGCTGATGGACATCCAAATGCCCGGCATGGACGGTGAAACCGCAGCCCGCGCCCTCCGCCAACACCCCGACCCCCTGCGGGCCGCTACTCCCATCATCGCGCTCACGGCCCGAGCCCAGGCCGGCGAGGCCGAACGCCTGACAGCCAGCGGATTTGCTGGCTACCTGGCCAAGCCTTATCGCGAAGAACAACTCCTTGAAACCATGCAAGCCGTGCTGGCCAGCCAACACGCTGCCGCCGAGCCCGCTCTCCACTTCACCCCCGCTCCTGCCATGTCTTCAGCCACTCCCCTCTACGACCTAAGCAACGTGCGTCAGCTGGTGCGCAACGACGAAGCCGTTGTCCGGCGCCTCGCCTGGGCTTTTATTGAAACCACGCCCGCCATCCTCACAGCTCTCGACGAAGCCCTGACGCACACCGACTGGGAAGCCGTGGGCGATGCCGCCCATCACCTCAAAAGCTCCCTCGACGGCTTGGGGGTGGAGCAGCTCCGCCACATTATCCGCGAAATTGAAGCCTATAGCAACGCCCGGCCCACGGCGGCGCACGCGGCCCAACAGGTAGCCAGGGTGCGCGCTATCACCGAACAGGTGATGGCCAGCCTACGCGCCGAATTTCCAGAGCAGAGCTAGTGCCCGGCCACCTGAACGCCCCCGCTGGCCCCGCACCGCCCCCACCTTTGCGTACTGATGCGGTGGTCATCGGAGCGGGGCAAGCCGGGTTGGCGGCCGCCTATTACCTCCAGCAGGCCGCCGTTGGCTTCCGGCTGCTGGACGCGGCCCCGGCCGCCGGGGCCGCCTGGGCGGGCCGCTACGATTCGCTGCGCCTGTTTTCACCGGCCTGGGCCAGTGGGTTACCGGGCCGGCCGTGGCCCGGCAGCCCGCACCACTACCCCACCCGCGACGAAACCACGGCTTACCTGCGCGACTACGCCGCCCATTTTCATTTCCCCTTCGAACCCAACCAACGGGTAACCCGCCTGGCCGCCGCTCCAAATACGGGAGCGGGCTACCTGGTGGAAACCACCGGGCGCGCCTACATTGCCCAACGCGTCATTGTGGCCACCGGGCCCTACACCGCGCCCCGCGTGCCGGCGTGGGCCGTGCAGCTGCCCGCCACCGTGGCCCAGCTGCACAGCCGCGATTACCAACGCCCGGCCCAGCTGCCCGGTACCGGCCCGGTGGCCGTGGTGGGCAGCGGCAACTCAGCCCTGCAAATCGCCGCCGACGTGGCGGCCACCGGCCGGCCCGTATTTGTGGCGTTCGATGAAAAAACGGAGGCTTTGCCCAACAACCAGCTGGTATGGGCTGCGATGACACTCACGGGGGTAATTGGCTTGTCGCGCCACACGGCGCTGGGGCGCCGGCTGTTCGGCCGGCCCGAGCCGGTGGTCAGCGGCGATTTGGCCAGGCTGCGCCGGTTTGCGAATGCCACGTTTATTGGCCGGGCCACGGCGGCGCTGCCCACAGGAGCTATTCAAGGGCAACGCGCTGCCTCGGCACCCCTCGATGCCGTGGTGTGGGCCACCGGCTTCCGTCCCGATTATTCGTGGATTGACTTGCCCATTTTTGCGGCCGATGGCCAGCTTCAACACCACCGGGGGCTGACGGCCGCGCCCGGCGTCGCCTTTCTGGGCCTCCCCTGGCTCGACAGTCGCCGCTCGGCCCTGCTGAACGGAGCCGGGCCCGATGCCCGGCGCGTGGTGGCCGAACTGCTCGCAATGCCCTAATGTTATTGAAACCCGACCCACCATTTTGGGGTTGAACAGACAAGAGGCAATTCCCCGTCAGGAGCTGCTGTTTATTCACCCGTGTTTTTCTTAAACTATGTTTATTTTCATGCTCGGCCTGTTAGTGGTCACCGCCATCCTCGCGCTCAAAACGGTTTCGAACGTTCGGGAAATGCTCGCACCGGAGCCCATCCGGGTGAAATAATTCCCCTTGGTTTACGCACAAAAAAAGCAGCTCTCGGGCTGCTTTTTTATTTATATTTTTCCGGTAGTTAACCGGGTAATTAACTACTTAGCGAATCACCAGTTTGCAAATCTGGCTGGTGTTATCGGCCTCCAGGCGCACGTAGTAAAGGCCGTTGGCGAATTTGCTGAGGTCAAGCATCTTCGTGTAGCGGTCGTTCATTTCGGTGAGGGTTTCGTGGTACATCACCGAGCCGATGACGTTGAGCACGCTTAGCTCCACCTTTTTACCTTGCAGGTTATTGATGGTCAGGTGCACGATACCGGTGCTGGGATTGGGGTACACCAACAGGGTTTTCTCATCGCCGGGCTTGGCTTGCTGGCCGGGGCGGGAAATAGTGGCGGCCGCAGCAGCCGGCAACGTATGCAGCAACGGGCCAAAGCCGAGGCTAATACAGACAAATAAAACCAGTGGTAAAAGTAGGCGTTGCATCATAGTATAATTAGCGGGTGGGAAAACAAGGGCGGGCAGTAGTGGCTTAACGCGAAATGGTGATTTTAGTTGACAAAGGTACGGCAGTGAAACCAGCAGGCCTACTAGTATATACAGAAAACTCGATGAATTACGGTAATTTCGCTTCCATGGTTCCTATTTTGCCGACCAACTAAGTGGACATTCTCTTGATTGGCGGCGGACTGGCCGGCCTGGCCGCCGCCCTGGACCTGGCCGGGCGCGGCCACCGCGTGGCAGTAGTAGAACGCAAGCAGTACCCTTTCCATAAAGTGTGCGGCGAATACGTGAGCAATGAGGTGCTGCCCTACCTGCGCCGCCTGCACGCCGACCCCGCCGCACTGGCCCCGGCGGCCATCAGCAAGTTCCTGCTGTCGTCGCCGGGCGGGCGCGTTCTGACGGCTACGCTGGACCTGGGCGGCTTTGGGGTGAGCCGCTACGCGCTGGATGATTTTCTGTACCAGCTGGCCGCCGCCCGGGGCGTCACGTTCTATTTGAAAAGCACGGTGACGGACGTAACCTTCGACCCGGCTGCGGACCAGCACCGCGCGACCCTGGCCGACGGCCGCGAGCTAACCGCCCGGGTGGTGCTGGGCACCTACGGCAAGCGCGCCAACCTCGACCGGCAGCTGCAACGGGGCTTTTTTAGGCAGCGCTCGCCCTACCTCGGCGTGAAATACCACTTGCGCCTGCCGGGCTTCCCGCGCGATGTGATTGCGCTGCACAACTTCGCCGATGGCTACGCCGGCATTTCGGCCATTGAGGAGGATAAGCTGTGCTTCTGCTACCTCACCACCCGCCAAAACCTGAAGGAGCACGGCACCATTCCGGCCATGGAGCAGGCCGTGCTGGCCAAAAACCCGCGCCTGCGCGAGATTCTGGAGGCGGCCGAGGTGCTGTATCCGCAGCCCGAAGTCATCAATGAAATTTCGTTTGCGCCCAAGCAGCCGGTGGAGCAGCACATTCTGATGTGCGGCGACGCGGCCGGCCTCATTACCCCGCTGTGCGGCAACGGCATGGCCATGGCGCTGCACGGCGCAGCCCTGGCAGCAGCGGCGGCCCACGATTTTCTGAGCGCGAAAACCACGCGGCTGGCCATGGAAACCGCGTATTCCCGCGCCTGGCACGCGCAGTTTGGGGCGCGGCTGCGGGTGGGCCGGGCCGTGCAGCGGCTGTTTGGCGGGCCGGTGCTGAGCGAGGTGGTGGTGGGCGGCCTGCGCCACTGGCCGGGGGCCGTGCAGGCCCTGATGCGCCGCACCCACGGCCAGGAATTCTAACCTAATGAGGCCAAAAGGGGTATTGGGCTACAAACGCCAGAATGTTGTTGGCCTATTTTAGGCGATTGAGGCCCAAAACCTTTCATTATCCCGTAAATAGGGCCAGTGGCGTTTTTTGGCCGCCTCATTGCTTCTACTAAGTCCCTAAATCCACTTCCCCGAATGCCGAGCTATTTAGGTGCCATCGGCACTGCCAACCCTGTTCATCGCATTGCCCAGCCGCAAATTGCTGATTTCATGGCCCAGGCGCTGGAATTTGGCGAACGCGACACACGCAAATTGCGGGCGCTGTACCGGGTGTCGGGCATTGAGCACCGGTATTCGGTATTGCCGGATTATGGCCGGGCCAACGGCGACTACACGTTTTTCCCGAATACGCCCACCCTGGAGCCGTTTCCGAGCGTGGGCCAGCGCATGGCCGTTTATCGGCGTGACGCATTACCCCTGGCCACCGAGGCCGTGCGCAGCTGCCTGGGCCAGGTGCCCGACGTGGCCCCGGCCAGCATCACGCACCTCGTCACGGTGAGCTGCACGGGCATGTACGCGCCGGGCCTCGACATTGAGCTGGTGCAGGCCCTGGGGCTGCGGCCCGACGTGCGCCGCACCTGCGTGAATTTCATGGGCTGCTACGCCGCTGTGAACGCCGTGAAGCTGGCCGATGCCTTTTGCCGGGCCGATGCCCGGGCCCGCGTGCTCATCGTGAGCGTGGAGCTGTGCACCCTGCACTTCCAGAAAAGCCCGGAGGAGGACCACCTCATCAGCAACGCCTTATTTGGCGACGGCGCGGCCGCCGCCCTGGTGCTGGCCGAACCCCTGCCCAACGGCGCGCCCAGCCTGGCCCTGCAAGCCTTCCACTGCGGCCTGGAGCCTGATGGGCACGACGATATGGCGTGGCACATCAACGACTTTGGGTTTGAGATGACCTTGTCGAGCTACGTGCCCAAGCTCATTCAGCGCGGCATTCGCCAGCTCACGGATGGGCTGCTGGCCAGCCTGCCGGTACAGCTGGCCGATATCCGGCACTTCGCCATTCATCCCGGCGGGCGCAAGATTCTGGAAACCATTGAAACCGAGCTGGGCCTGACCCGCCAGGACAACCGCCACGCCTACCGCGTGCTGCGCGACTACGGCAACATGTCGTCGGCCACGGTGCTGTTTGTGCTGCGCGACGTGCTGGCCCACGCCTCCCCCGCCGACCACGGCGCGCCGGTGCTCAGCTTCGCCTTCGGGCCGGGCCTGACCATGGAAGCCATGCTGCTGCAGCTCACAGTGAACAATGAGCAGTTTGCAGTTATCGCTAATCCTCAGGAAGTGGCAGTAGAGCAGGCAGCCCAACTGCTCACCGTTCACTGATAACTGCTCACTGAAAATGTTAACTGAAAGAGCGGCCGGCCCGGAGCTGATGGATGACCTGACGCTGGCCACCGACGCCCTGCGCCGGAACCTCGACGAGCTGGAAACCATCAATACCTGGCTGGGGGGCTACCAGCCGGTGCTGAACGCCCTGCACCGGCTGCGGCCCCGCTTCCCGGCCGGCCAGCCCCTGCGTCTGGCCGACCTGGGCAGCGGCGGCGGCGACACCCTGCGCCACGTAGCGCGCTGGGGGCGCAAAAAAGCCGTTTCGATGGAGCTGACGGGCATTGACGCCAATCCATTCATGCTGGAGTATGCCGCGGCCAGGAGCCTGGATTACCCCGAAATCGACTACCGCCAATTTGATATTTTTTCGGCGGAATTTCAGGCGCAGCCCTTTGATGTGTTGACGTGCAGCCTGTTTTGCCACCATTTCAGCGATGATGAGCTGGTGGCGCTGCTGCGGCAATGGCAGCAGCAGGCCCGGGTGGCTGTTGTCATCAACGATTTGCACCGGCACTGGCTGGCCTACCACAGCATCAAGTGGCTCACACGGCTGTTGGGTGGCTCGTATCTGGTGAAGCACGACGCGCCGCTGTCAGTGGCGCGGGCCTTCCGGCGCGCCGATTGGGTGGCCCTACTGGCGCGGGCCGGCATCAAAAACTACGAGCTGCGCTGGCGTTGGGCCTTTCGGTGGCAGGTGATTATCAGTTAGCAATGAACAGTTGACAGTCGTTCACCGCTAATTGTTCATTGTTAAGTGAATATCCCGGCCGCTACCCGAAACGTGTTGGCGTGGGCTTCCACGATGTCGGCGATGCGCTCGGAGTAGCCGCCGCCCATGCACACCACCACTGGCAGACTGTGGCGGTGGCAACTGCTGAGCACCAGCTGGTCGCGCTGGCGGCAACCGGCGCGGGAGAGGCTGAGGTGGCCCAGTTTGTCGGTGGCCAGCACATCGACGCCGGCCAAATAGAACACGAAATCGGGCTGCACTTCGTCGAGCAGGCGGGGCAGGGTTTCGGCCAGCAGCTTGAGGTAGGGAGCGTCGTCGGTGCCATCGGGCAGGGCGAGGTCGAGGTCGGACTGTTCTTTGCGGGCGGGGTAGTTGCGGGCGCCGTGCATGGAAAACGTGAATACCCGCGGCTCGTGCTCAAAAATGGCGGCTGTGCCGTTGCCCTGGTGCACGTCGAGGTCCACGATGAGGATTTGGCGAACGGCCGGCACGTTGGCCAGCAGCCACAGGGCAGCGGCGGCCTGGTCGTTCAGCAGGCAAAACCCTTCGCCCCGCGCCCGAAACGCGTGGTGCGTGCCGCCCGCAATGTTGAAGGCCACGCCGTGCACCAAAGCCCGCCGGGCCGCCTCAATGGTGCCGCCCAAAATGGTGATTTCGCGCGCAAACAGCGCTTCCGACCACGGGAAGCCCGTGACCCGCTCTTCCTGCCGCGTGAGCTGGCCGAGCCGCAGCCGCTCGTAATAGCCCGCGTCGTGCACCCGCAAAACGTCCTCCACCGGCGCGGGCGTGGCCACGAAAAAGTCGGCCGCCGTGGCCGTGCCTTCGTGGAGCAGTTGCTCGGGCAGCAGCTCGTATTTCAGCATTGGGAAGCGGTGGCCGGTGGGCAGGGCGTGGGCATAACTGGGCGCGAAGGCAATGGGCAACGTCATGCGGCCATAACTGGAATGCCCCTGCAGCGGTTGCGCCCGCGCCAACATTCCGGTTATTGCGCTACCTTAACCGAGGCTACTGCCCGCCGCCCCACCGCCGCCCCACCGTTGCCGAACCCCAGCCGTTTACCAGACATGAAACTGGAATTTGAGCCCATTCAGCCCACGCCGGGCCACTCGTTCACCCTGCGGCACTATACCCAGGCGCGCGACCGGGACATTGTGTGGCACTACCACCCGGAATACGAGTTGGTGTACATTCCGCGGGGCAGCGGGCGGCGGCACATCGGCCAGCACGTTTCGCCTTATTCGGGCGGCGAGCTGGTGTTTATCGGGCCCAACCTGCCCCACCTCAGCTTCAGCTACGAGCAGGAAGGCGACTTCGAGCAGATTGTGCTCCAGATGCGGGAAGACTTTCTGGGCGCGCAGTTCCTGCAAAAGCCCGAGCTGGCGGCCGTGCAGCAGCTGTTTCTCCGCTCCCGGCAAGGGCTGACTTTTGGCCGCCGCACGCGCACGGCGGCGGGCGCCGCCCTGGTCCGGATGCTGACGCAGCCGGCCCCCACGCGGCTGCTTACGCTGCTCCAGGTGCTGTACCAGCTGGCCGAGGCCCCCGACGTGACGGAGCTGCACGCCGACCTGGGCCTTTCGGCGCTGCAAGCCCGGGACCAGCAGCGCCTGCAGCAGGCGTACGGGCACATCGAACAGCACTACACCGAGCCCATTACCGTGCAGCAAATGGCCGATTTGACGTTTTTGACCGTGCCCGCCTTCTGCCGCTACTTCAAGCGCATGACCGGGCAAACCCTCACCGGCCTGCTGCAGGAGTACCGCATCAGCCAGGCCCGGCTGCTGCTGTTGCAGGGCCGGCCCGTTACGGAAGTCAGCCTGGCCACGGGCTTCAACAACCTCTCGCACTTCAACCGGACTTTCCGCCGGCTCACGGGCCAGAGTCCGTCGGAATACCGCAAGCTGCCCGTGGCCTAATCCCGGCCGGCTCCGGCTTGCTCATCAGCTTCAGGTAGAGGACAATGCCGCTGGCCCGCCGTTTTTCAGCCGGAGCAAGCTGCTCGGAGGCAACGAAAAAGCCTGGTTTCAGGACCAGGCTTTCGAGTAAAAGTGAATGCGGGGGATGCGTCGCAGAACGTACACTTTCAGGTACCGGAGGAGGCGGTCGGTGTCCTCCGCCGTTAATTGCCAGACATAGGGAATATGCATAATCAGTTAGATTTAATGTGAAACCAGGGCAGCCCGGACAGGCCCACCACAGTGCTACCCAGAAGAAGAAGTTGCTGCAGCCGCTGGTGGGAAGGACACGGCGCAAGTGGCAGGGCGCATTGGCTCCTGCTAAGAAAGAACAAAGGTAGCACCCCCCTAAAGGCCCTGCTTACACTGCATTGACCACTACTAATACTGGATTGACCAGTACCCGCGCCGGCCAGTTGTGCGAGTTCAGGCGCTTTGGGCCGGCTGCGACTGGCTGTTCAAATGATAGAAACAAACCCTTTTTTTTGGAATTATCCGAAGGTTAACTTATGATTAACGGGCTGCTGATTATCATAAATCGCCTTGTTTTCAGCCGCTATTTTTTCGCGGGCGCCCGGCCGCTGCCGTCAGCCACTTCCAGTTCAACAATCTGTTTTACAAAGCGCTACATTGAAAATACCGCTTTTCTCAACGACTCAATTTCGCTCTCCTCTCTAAAATGCCCCTTCTACCCGCAACGGGTGGGCATGCGCCGCGCACGGCCGCACTTGTAATTGTGGGCGTTGGTTTGCTTCTTGCCGCTGAGAGTATGGCCACCAGCTGCTGGCAAAGCTGAGGAAACCCCAGAGACATGACGAACGAGCCTCGGCCCAGCGGTCGGGGCTCGTTCGTCAGCTACCCCCAGCAGCCGGCCGGTGGCATGGTCCCACCAATCGGCGGGTGGCAGCGGGTGTTGCGAAGGCCACGGGTCAATTTTCCGGTTCGCCCGGCAGGCTGATGCCGGCCGCCGCAAACAAAAACCCCTTACCTAGAACCTGTTATGCACTGGTGCGTAAATCAGGGATATGCCCCCTTCCCATAATTACCCGAGTGACGTGAAGGACGACGAATGGGTGTTCGTGGCCCGCTGCCTGGCCTTGTTGCGCGAAGAGGCGCCGCAACGGCGCCACCCGTTGCGCGCCTTGTTCAGTGCCCTGCGCTACCTGGGCCACACCGGTTGTCAGTGGCGCTACCTGCCCCATGATTTACCGCCCTGGCAAGCTATTTATCAGCAATGGACGCGCTGGCGGGCGGAATACCCGGGTGTTTGAAGCCATCGTGCACGATTTGAACGTCTTGCGGCGGCGACTGGGTCGGCCGGCTCCCCACGGCCGTGGTGCTCGACGGGCGCACCTTGCAAAGCACGCCCGAGAGCGGGCACCGGGCGGGCTACCACGGGGCCAAGCGGCGCAAGGGCAGCAAGGCCCCTGTCGCGGTGGATACGCTGGGCCAGCCAGTCTCATGCTCCCCAAACACGCTAACGGTGCCTAACAGACTCTAGCAGCGGCTACTCGACCAGCTGCTGCAACAGCTCCAGCAGCTGCTGGTCGAGCAGGTGCACGGCGGCTTGCAACTCATTGAGCATATCGGCGCGCACCATGAGCTGGCTGGCCGAATACGTGCCGCCGGGCCCAAACAGCAGCGCCGCCAATTGCTGGCCCTGTTTAGAATCGGGTTGGGCGAGCTGGCCGTAGCGCTGCCAGCGCAGGCGCGTGTTGTGGACAATGGAAGTGTGCCCGTTGTAACTGAAGGTAGAGTCAGTGAGCAAGTACCACACGCTGGGCGGAAAAACCGTCGAAACCGGCTTTTCCGCCCACACATCGGCCAGCAGGTTGCGGGCGTGCGGAAATTCGATGGTACTCCCCACGTGCAACGTCTGAATTCCCAGGGCCACCACCACCAGGCCCCCGCCGATACCGGCAGTGTATTGCAGCGGCTGGTTGGTAAGCACCGTGGTGCCAATGCCACTGGCTGCTCCCATCCCCAACGACCACACCGTGAGGCGCTGGGTGCGGCGGCTGTCCTGCTGGGCCAGGTAGTTCGCTACCTGGCTGGCCGCCTCGCCCTGGCAATCCAGCTCGGCCGCCACACTGCTAATCGTGGTGCGCAGCAGGAGCAGCCGCGTCTGCACCCGCTGCCGCTGCCGGAGCACGGCCACCTCGGCCGCGAGGCCCGGTTGCTGGCGGGCCTGTGCTTCGAGCCGCAACAGCTCCTGCAAATGGGGCAGCAGGCCGGCCGCATTGGCCACCAGCAAGCTGCGGTGCGGAAACCGGGCCAGCAGCTCGGGCGCCAGCGCGGCGCCGGTGGCTTGCGGGGCCAACGCCGGGTCGGCCCGATACGGCGCAACCGGGTCGCAGTAAGCCGTTAGTACGCTGGGACGCACGGGCACACGCCCGGCGCAGCTAGCCAGCAGCAGGCAAAGAGCCGTGTATCGCGCCAAGCAAGCCATAATGCAGTAGCGAAGGATTTACCGGGCGGGGAAAACCAGGGCATTGGCCAGCCTGATTTCGTCTTGTGAAATGGTGTGGCCCATGTTGGGGTACACCTTCTCGGTCACGCGGGCGCCCATGCTGGTCAGCAGCACCGTCGAGGCCCGCACCCGCTCCACGGGCACATGAAAATCGGGGTCGCCGGTGCCAATAAAAACCGGGGTACCCGCGAACGCGCCCGCGTAGTTTTCGGGGTAAAGCCGGTCGCCAATCAGCCCGCCCGTGAAGGCCACCACGCCGCCGTAGCGGGCCGCGTTGCGGGCCACAAATTCCAGCGTGAGGCACGCCCCCTGCGAGAAGCCCAGGAAGTACAGGTTTTCCTTGGGAATGCCCTGCTTTTCCAGGCTCCCCACCAGGTCGAACACGGTGGCCAGCGCCACGGAGAGCCAGGGCTCGTTTTGCACGGGCGGGGCCAGAAACGAGTTGGGGTACCAGCTGTTTTGCGGGGCCTGCGGGGCCAGCAGCGCAAAATCGGCCACGTGCAGCTGGTTGGCCAGCGAGAGGATATCGGCGGCGCTGCCACCGCGCCCGTGCAGCAGAATGAGGGCCCTGGTGGCCGTGGCCAGGGGCTGCCCGGCGGCGTGAATGGAAGGCTGGTGCATGTGTTCTGAACAGTAATACCCGGCTGATGAAGCCGGCCAAATGAACCCCGCCAGGCGAGAATGCAAAGAACAGAGCTGCGCGGGCTCCGCGCGATGGCTAAACCCTGTAATCGGAGGTGTATTTGCGGGATGCGGCAAATGAGCAGCCGCTGGCGCAACCGCGATATATACCTCCGATTGCAGGATTTAACCCTGTAAACCGACGCGGCCCGGCGCGTCCTTTGTCGGGTTGGCTGGCCGTGTTATGCTTGCCAATCGGAAGCATAGGCCTATAGCTGCGCCGCAGGTAAGCCAGGCTCACGCTCCATTTTTCATTCGCTGATTAATTCCGAATCACCCATAATTCTCTCTTCTCATGAAAACAACCACTCAACGCGACCTCCTGGCCACACCGTCCTACCTGGACGAAACCGGCCGCGAAAAAGTAGCCGATGGCCTGCGCCGCCTCGTGGCCAACCTGTTCGCCCTCTACGTGAAAACCAAGAACTACCACTGGCACATGAGCGGCCGGCACTTTCGCGACTACCACCTGCTGCTGGACGAGCAGAGCCAGCAGATTTTTGCCGCCATCGACCCCGTGGCCGAGCGGGGCCGCAAGCTGGGCTTTGCCACGCTGCGCTCCATCGGCGAAATCGGCCAGCTGCAGCAGATTGCCGACGACAACGCCTTCCACGTCAACCCGCTCGACATGCTCACCATCCTCACCGCCGACAACCAACTCCTGGCCCAGGCCATGCGCGAACTGCATGCGCAGTGCGACGACATCAACGACGTGGCCACCGCCAGCATCCTGGAAAACTATATCGACCAAGCAGAAGGCCGCACCTGGTTCCTCTACGAGGCTTCGCGGCCGGTCGAGTAAGCATAGATTGTCGGGCCTCTGTGTGGTGGCTTTCATCTTCTTGGCCAGGGTCCGTTCCAGGTCGGGATTAATCATGCGGTCTTCGCTGGGCACGAGGTACCACGTTAGTGTGCCCAACAGGGCCCCGTGAAAATTTTCATGATGGCGGTTTTTAAGGAAGCTTCAAGCTTGGGTGAGAAGCTGAATTCGGGCCAATACAACACCAACCTACTGTTCAATCATCTAATTATGAGCATTTTCGACTCGCTAGCGCTCCTCAAATTTAGCCCATGACGTGGTAGCCGTTAATTGTTTTTCGACAGCGGACTGGACTTCGGCTTGCACCTGCTTGGACCGGCGCCGGTTGCCGGTACCAGCGGCGTTTATGGCGGCTTCCAGTTCGTCTTGCGTTACGTCAGCTTCGGCCCGGCCAGCGGATTCTACTTCCAGAAACACGCTACCTACAGCAGTAGCAAACCCAAGTTGCGGACTAGTAACCGCCTTGGTCCAAGGGGTGGACCAAAATGAAGAGGGCGAGTTTGAGCACGTAGCCAGCTGCCGTCACGGCATGAATCTGCTTGGGAAAGCGGGCGGTGAGTTGGCTAAAGGCCGTTTCGATGACCTTGCTAAAACACTGAATCAGAAAGCGTTGGTTGGGTGAGTTGGGGCGCTTGCTGTTCGCTTTGCGGGCGGACTGCTGCTGGCCCCCGGTGGCTTCGGCAAACACGTCCTCCAAGACGTCGTCCGTACAACCAGCATCGGTGTCGAGGACGTTGCCTGCGGGCAAATCCACGGCCATGGCCCGCAGGCCGGTGATGTCGGCCTCGCTGCCGGCGTGTACATAGAACCCGACCGGTAGGCCGTCACGGGTGGTGATGACCTGCACTTTGAAGCCGTAAACCCAGCTGCGCTTGCTGGCGCACCGGCCGTGATAGACCTTGCCGGTCAAGCGCTTACCGCGCGGAATACGGGTGTTGTGGCATCCGGCAACCGGAAACGAATCGATGATGTAGCGGGCCCCGGTGCGCAATTCTTTCAATCCCTGAGCGCAGGAAGCAAACAGGCCCGGCAGCGTTTTCGTCAGTGCGTGCAGCTGTCGGCTAAAGCCGTTCTTATCCAGCTTGTTCTGCCCCGGTGCTGCTCCAGGTAGCGCTGGCCCAGTACGAGGTTACCGCCGAAAAAGCGGGCCGCGACCAGCGCCGTGGTTAGCACCTGCGCGTCGCTCAAGCGGCGACGCGGGTCAGCCGGGCGGGCCCAGGCAGGGCGGGTGAGGGTAAGCAAATCATCGAGAAAGCAGTACATGGCAACGGTCTGTCCGCGCATGGGAGGCAGGAATTGAAGGGGTCGAATACTTCAAACCTAGTCTGTTCCTGCCGAACAGACTTTTTTTATGCCCTCAATACTCCGCAACTTGGGTTAACTACCTACATGGAGGGTAGCTGGGGCGGTTAGGAGGCGGCAAACTGCAGGTTGAGATGCACGCCGCCGTTCCCGGTGAGGGATAAGGTGCCGTGGAGCTGTTTGCTTAGGCCCTGGATGATGGTTAGCCCAAGGCTGCGGCTCGCTGCCACGTCGAAGCCGGCCGGCAGGCCCACCCCGTTGTCTTCCACGCGCAGTTCGTAACGGCCGGCTTCGAGCGGGCACAGTCTAACGGCAATCGTGCCAGTACGTCCTTGGGGAAAGGCGTACTTGAGAGCGTTGGTCACGGCCTCGTTGATAATCAGGCCCACTGGCGTGGCCAGTGCCACTTCCAAATTCACCTTGGTCGCGTCGACCTGCGGGCGCACAGTGGCTTGGCAGTCAAAAGAGTCAATGAGTCGGGCGACAATTTCGCGGGTGTAGTCCTGCATGTTGACGCGGGCCAGCGAGTCGGACTGGTAGAGCTTCTGGTGAATCAGGGCCATGGCCTGCACCCGGTTCTGGCTCTCGCGGATGGCGGCCAGGGCCGGGGCGTCGCGCAGGTAGTGGGACTGGCGGCTGAGCAGCGAGCTGATGATTTGCAGGTTGTTCTTCACCCGGTGGTGAATCTCCTTCAGCATCCACTCCTTTTCTTCCAACAGCCCGTCCTTTTCCCCCAGCAACTCGTCCTTTTCGCCCAGCACTTGTTCCAGCGCCTGGTTCTGCTGGTTGATTTCCCGCTGCTGGATTTCCAGCAACGCCGTGCTGCGCTGTTTGACCCGGTAGCGGCTGTAGCTCACCCCCAGCAGCAAAGTCAGCATGACAGCCCCGCCTAGAATGCCGTTGCGAGCGGTTTGTGTTCGTTTTAGCTCACTCTGCTGCTGCTTTCCGTTGGCTGTCAACAGTTCAATGCGCTGCTCTTTTTGACTGGTTTCATACTTTACCTGTAGCTCCTGTATCTGGCGGCTCTTAGCTGCGTTAAACATCGAGTCTTGTAGGGCCTTATGTTGGCGGAAGTGCGCTATAGCGGATAAGTAATTGCCCGCTGCTGAGTCTGCTTTAAAGCAATTTAATTCCAGGGTTGCCAAACTGCCAGCTTGTATATCCCCTTTGGGAGCAGCCAACAATTGTGTTAGATATGGACGAGCCTTGCTGTATTGCTTATTTCTAACATAAAAAGTCGCTATATCTCCTGTAACATCTAATTGAGTAGCGTATTCGCCATCCTCTTTGCTTAGCGCAAGGCTTTTAAACCAGTACTCCTCCGCTAATTTGTATTGCTTAGTTCGGTCATAGCACTCGGCCAGGCTTTTGGTAATATTTTCTTTCTCCGCAATGCTATAGGGCACGTTCTTACGCAGTAAACCTTGCAAAAAATCCAGGGCTTCTTGCGTCTTATCTTGTTTAAGTAAGGCCTTGACTAAATTTCGCACCACTCTCCCACTTCCTATTACAAGCCCTTTGCGCTGGCTAATGGCCAGTGATTGACGACAGGCCGCCACACTTTTATCGTACTCGCCCAGGAAAAGATAAATTCTTGCCAGGTTACTGTAAATAGCATCTAAATCTTTATCTCTTCCGGAGATTTTAACGCTATTAATCGTCTTCAAACAATAACTAAGGGCCTTACTATAATCACCTTTTTTGACCGCAATAGTAGAAATAGCATCGTAAGTGGTATAAACCTCTTTGTCACCAATAGCTTCCTGGATTTTCACCACATTCAGCAGCTCACTTTCGGCTTGGTCGTTCTTGTTTTGGTCGATATGAATAAACGCAATTTTCATCAGGCTCAGTGCCGCTAAAGTCCGGTCATTAGCCTGATGGGCCAGCGACTGCGCCTGCGCATAAGCGCTTAGCTTTTCAGGAACTGATTTAAAACGAGCGGTATCTGGAAAACTATTGCCAAACCGGTACCATGCCCGGCTTTCGGCGGCTTTGTCGTCGGCTTGCTGGTCAGCCGCAATTACTTGCATGAAATACGCTTTTCCACGCGGTAAATTATTGGTTATTAAATAATAGATTCCCAGCTGGAATAAGCATTCCTCCTGCCATTTGCGCAAACCGGTGCGGGCGCTTAGCTGCCTGGCCTGCCGGAAAAAATATAATGCGCTGTCGCGGTTCGTGGGTTGGGTTGGGCCGGCGTTCAGCTTATTATTGCCCAGCGCCAGCACCAGCTTGATGCGGCTGCTGTCGCTCACGCTTTGCATGACCGCCCGGACCCGGCTGGTGGCTTGTTGCCGGGCATACACGGTGCCCGTCAGGAAGAGGGCTCCCTCTACGCCTTGCTTGAATTGTAATCGTCGGCTCAATTCCTCGGCTTGTCTGGCAAAAACCAGGGCGCTGTCCTGGTTTTTGGGGCGGTTTTCTACTTTATTCAAATAAGCCGTGCCCAGTTTTAGCAGTAGGTCTACTTGGTTGGCATCCGGTTCCGACTGTAGCACGCGGGCACGCAAGGTATTAACGGAACCGTTGTCTAAGGGTGTTTGGGCAACTGCCACCGGCACTACACACAGTGCAATGCCCACAACTGTGAATAGTAACCGTAGTAGGCGCATGGAGTGGAGTGGTAATGGTGATGGATTGGTCGGGCAGGCTCCGAATGGTTAGTTTTCAACCAGCGCCCCTTTGGTGAAGCGCTGCTTGGTGAGCCAGGAGTTGGCGGGGCCCTCGTCGATGAAAGCGGCGGCGCGGCAGCAGGCATCGGAGTTGTTGTTGAGGGCGGGCAGCAACACGTTGGCGTACTGTGCCAATGCCGCAGGCGATACCAAGTAGGCGGCGTACACCAGACCGGCAGTTGGAAAAGCGGCTTCGACCTGGGGGTAGAATTCGTGAAGTACCCAATGGTCCTGTTCCCGCGAATTCACAAAGCGCCGCCGCAAGTCGAGCAACCAGTGCGCGCAATTATGTTGCACGGCGGTATCAAGCAAGGCCTGATAGCTCACGCGGAATTCGGCTTCGCTCAGAAAGGGGCACACCCAGCGAAAAACAATGGTTTGGTCCAGGCTTCGGTAAGAGACGTCCAGAAACGCTGAAAGTGTGCGAATAAGTAAATTTTCCATAGCTAATTATTCATTGTTGTAGCTGATGAAAGACATGCCGGACTTTTTTGCAGGAATGCCGGGAACGAGAGAATGGGGAAGTGCCGGCCAGCGCTCAGCAGGCGCACATCGCAAGCAGGAGTATTAGCCCTGATTCCGCCGCCAGACCAGCCGGGTTATGGGATGTGGCCCTACCGTTGTCAGGTGCAGTAGTTCGCCTTCAAACCGGACTGCGCGAACCTGGGGCTGCCCCAGCCATTCCAGATACAGGCTTATTTCTACCTGATGCGTCACCAGCTGCGCGGCCTCATCGGCGTGGTAATGGCCGCAATAAGCCAAATACCCAAGGTCAGCGTACTTCAACATGCGCGCTTCGTATAGCGCCGGGGCAACCAGCTCGGTGAGGCCCTTCTGCATGATGTGCACCGACATGTAATTGGTTGGGGTATATAGTAGCAGGCCCGTAGGATTTTCGCCCATTGGCTGCGTTACCGTGCCTGTTGAATCTTCGGATTCCAGCGAAACCAGCGTCCACGCACCAATCAACTGCTCTTTGAGGGAGGACGCCATAGAGTTTATGCTTTTTGCGGGTTCGGCACACGGCTCTTTCAAGCGCGAGGGCAACGGGCCTATTAGAAGCGGATGTCGCGGATGTCGATGGATACAATCAGCGGCTCCATTTCGTGGCTCAGGTCGGGGTTGCGGAGATAAATCCGATGCTGCGTGGGCAGGGTAATGCCCGCCACGGTGGTGTGCGCGGAGAAGTAATGCGCGCCCGGCGTGCCGCCGTTGATGTCCACATCGTAGTCGTGGCGGCGGATTAGGCCATCTTTGGCCACGTAGTAGGTCTGCACCTTGCAGTGCGTAGCGATGTCGTCGGGAAAGGTGACTTGCAGCCGCCGCCAGGTTTCGCCGTTTTCTTCCCACGGCCCAAGCTCCGCAACTTCGAAGCCGGGCATGGCGAAGCTGAAGGGGAACGTGAGGTAATTCCACAGGCCGTAACCAATGAAATAGGCCAGTTGTGGGTCCGTCCACTGCGTTTGCAGCGTGTGGCCCTGAAAGGAGGCACGCGGCTGCATCAACTCATCCACCACGTCACCATCGGTATTTTCGATGAGCACCCGGTCGGCCGTCACCACGGTGAAATGGTCGGACGCGCCAAAGGGGGAGTGCGAAGTCCACTCGCGGTGCAGCTCAATCGTTACGCCGATATCGTCGAGCATACCGGCCTTGCCCTTAATGGTCCACAGGACACCACCAAACGCGGCGCGGACGGACAGCATTACCAGTTGGTTCCACCGTTCCAATCCCCCGTGCGCCTGGAGGGTCAACCCCAATAAGTCATTCATTGTAGTAAAGTTTTAGATGAGAAAATGGGCGAAAGTGGTGGAATCCACCCAGACAGCGGATTCCACTACGTATCAGCACCGGGCCGGCCTACAGTCCGTTGAGGATGGCCGCCAGCTCCGTGGGCTTGGCGAAGTAGGGGCTGTGGCCACAGTCCAGCTTGAAGGTTTTGATGACCTGGCCATTGGCCTTAATCATCTTTTCCTGGGTGAGGGGGCCGATGCCCTGGTCTTGCAGCGTTTCGATGTAGTATTTGGGCACCCGGCCGAAGTTGGCATCGGTCACCACGGCCTTCGCACCAAAAGGCTGCAAAGGCTCCGGCCGGTGCCGGTCAACCACCAGCTTCTGGATGTCGGGCGGGCAGCCCGCGCCAAAAATGGGCACGATGAATTCCGGTTTCAGGGTTGCGCTCGCCTTGTCCTCCGAGAAAATAAGATTGGGGCCGATGAGCAGGCTTTGCGGGTCGGGGGTGGTGAAGATGGACTGCCCGTTCACCGGCAAAAAAGCCGACAAGTAGACCAGCTTATCAATCTTGTCGGGAATGGCCTCCGCCACCTGCGAGATGACCATGCCCCCCATGCTATGTCCGACCAGCACCACTTTGCCCGGCTCTTGATTCAGCAGGCCCACCACCTGGGCCACGTAGCTGTCCATCGTCGCCTGGCCGATGGGCGTCTGGTCGTCGCCGTGGGCCGGCAGGTCCATCGCAATGACCTTGTTGCCGTCCTTCTCCAGCAGGGGCGTGACTTTGCTCCAGGCAAATTTGCCGGCATACGCGCCGTGCACTAACACAAAGGTCTTCTTCATTTTATTTTTTGGTTTGAGGATGGTGAATGAAGCCAGTAGCAAGGCGGCTACCAGGAGCGGCGTGGTCCAGAAGGTTTTGGTTTTCATGGTCTTTGATTTAGGGTGAACAGAAAAAAATGGAGATGATACAGGGTGCTAAGGCAAGCCTACTCGGGCATTCAACAGCTTTTCCAGGTGGATTTTCAGGCCGGTACTCTTCGTTTTGCTGGCCTAGTCATAACGCCAGAGTAGTCGACTAAGAACCGGGTTCTGTTTTCAACCGAGAGGATATTTGATGCCACTTGAATTGACACTTGCGAAGCCAGTGCCAGCCAAGCCTAATTGGGCTTTAGTACGCCAAATATTTATTCATCTATCTTTTAATCAGATAATTATATCAAATAACGCTTCCCCGTATCCAGCTAATTCTTCCTCCAAACTGTTGGAGGCTCCAATTCTTCGCGAGAAAAATTGGAGCCTGCCCTATCGAATACCCTGCCCACCAGCTACCGCACGCACACACGCCGGCCCCGGCACCTATTCTCATCAGTGAGGATAAGTGCCGGGGCCGGCGTGTGTGCGTGCGGTAGCTGGTGGGCTGTTTTGGAACCGACCTTACTTACTCCTGTTTTCTGCCGGGACTTACCGGCTGGCTAGCGGGTGGCGCTGGTCTTGCAGCCGAACGTTTACCAGCTCTCTCAGGCGGAAAGGGGCGCGGGAACTCAGCCGGATTTCCACGGGTGTTTCGCCGAGGCTTGGCTCCCCTACCTCCTCCACGGCCCCCATTACGGCTTGCTGGCGGCGGGAAGCCGCCCATACCCGCGCAGAGTCGCCGGCCCGAATTCCGTCGCTCCATCCGCTGGGCAGCACCACGGACACCCGCAGATAGCTGCGCCTGGAAAGCGTAGCCACCGGCGTTTTGGCCGTGATGTACTGACCAATCAGTACCTGGCAGTCCCCCAGAAACCCTGCGCGCGGCGCCGTCACATAGGTATGGTTGGTTAGTTTGACCAGTGTCTGCCCGCGGCGGGCGTATTGCCAGCCCGCAAAGAAAATGCCCTGCACCCGTCCCGCCGTGCGGGCGAGTAGGGTATCGGTGCCTCCGGCCCCCACTAAACCAGTTGTAACCAGTAGCGTGGAGTCGACAGCAGGGTCGACCCGCGCAGCAGTAAGTTGAACGTTGGTTTCGGCCAGGGCTGATACATGAGCGGCCGGTTTCATCCACCAGAAGCTGCCCAATACCGCCAAACCGGCCCCAGCGAATAGACTTTTTTTCATAGCATTTGCCTGTTGGTGATTTGACAGTGTTCGGGCCGTTCGCTTAAGACGTGGGGAGCCCAATTTTACTTCTTACTTGGCGACAGTAGCAGGGCGTTACTCATCACATTACCAATACACTTCTCATTTTTGAGGGCTAGTTTGCCAGAACGGCCCTTTGCCTACTGTGCGCCGCCCCCCACGGAGCGGTAGAGGCTGACGGTGGCGTCCAGCTGCGCCCGCTTCAGGGTGGCCAGCTCCAGCTCGCTTTGCAGGGCATTGCTTTGGGCGGTGATGACTTCCAGGTAATTAGCCAGGCCATTCTGGAAGAGCTGCTGAGCGTTGTGCGTGGCTTGCCGCAGCGTGGCCACGCGCGCGGCCGCGAAGCGTTGCTGCTGGTCCAGCTTGTCCAGTTGAATCAGCGCGTCGGAGACTTCTTCCACCCCCACCAGCACGGCTTGCCGGAACTGCAGCACCGTTTGCTCGCGGGCGACTTTGGCCAGGTCGTACTGGGTGCGCAGCACCCGGCGCTGGAAGACCGGCGCGACCAGCCCACCGGTGGCCGTGCCAAACAGGGAGGCCGGGATGTTGAACCAATTGCTGGCCTTGAACGCATCCAGGCCGCCCTGCGCCGTGATAGTGAGCGCCGGGTAAAGGCTGGCTTTGGCCACGCCCACGAGGGCATTGGCGCGCACCAGCGCCAGGTCCGCGCTGCGGATATCCGGCCGCCGGCGCAGCAGGTCGGCCGGGACCCCGGCGGCCAGCTGCCGGGCCACCGCCACGGCTTCCAGCGGGGTGCCCCGCGTGATGCCGGCCGGCAGCCGGCCGCTCAATACGCTGAGCGCATTTTCCTGCACGGCCTGTTCCTGCTCGAACTGCGGCACCAGGCGGGAGGCCGTGAGCTGCTGGGCCTGGGCCTGCTGCACGGCCACGGCCGTCACTTGCCCGGCCTGAAATTGCAGCTGAATGATGCGAAGTGTGCTGTCGTTCAGCTGAATGTTGCGGCGGGCAATGGCGAGCTGCGCATCCAGCATCAGCAGGTTGTAGTACCCCTGGGCCACCTGGCTGACCAGCTGCGTTTGCACGGCGCTGCGGGCAGCCTCGGTGCGCAGATAGTCCGCCAGGGCCGCCGCTTTTTGGCTGCGGATGCGCCCCCAGATGTCGGCTTCCCAGGACACGCCGGCCCCGGCCACGTAGTCCTCGACGTGACGCCGTCCCAAGAACTGACTCAGGGTAAGGCCATTGAGGCTGTTGTCTGAAGGGCGGTTCACAACGACGGCTGCTTGCAGGCTGAGCGCCGGCAACTGACCCAGCCGAGCCTGCCGCAGGGTCAACTGCGCGGCCTCAATGTTCTGGACGGCAATGAGCAGGTCGTTGTTGTGGGTTAGCGCCTCGCCAATTAAGCTCTTCAACTGAGGGTCCAGGAAGAAGTTCTGCCAGGCGATGGTGGCCACGGAGGCCGTGTCGGCGGGCGCGGTGCGGTAACTGGCGGGCAGGCCCAGGTCGGGCGGCGGCACGTCTTTGGATACTTTGCAGCCGGCGACCAGCAGGCCCAGCAGCAGGCCGGCAAAGAGCCGGCGGTTCAGAGGATTTTTCATAGTTGCGCCAGTTGTAAGGCCTCATCCTTCACGGGATTGGCCACGGCCGGCGGGCCGCTGATTTTCTCCTGCAGGGCCTGAAAGACCACGAAGAGAACCGGAATAATAAACAGGCCCAGCAGCACCCCGGAGAGCATGCCGCCCGCCGCACTGATGCTGATGGAATGGTTGCCGTTGGCCGAGGGCCCCGTGGCGCGCATCATGGGCGTAATACCCACCACGAAGGCAAACGAAGTCATGATGATGGGCCGCAGGCGCAGGCGCGCGGCCTCCAGGGCGGCGTCGACCAGCGAGAGGCCGGCTTCGCGGCGCTGCACGGCGAACTCCACGATGAGAATGGCGTTTTTGGCCAGCAGGCCGATGAGCATGATGAGGGCCACCTGCACGTAGATGTTGTCCTCGATGCCCACCAGGCCGATGGCGGCAAAGACCCCAAAGATGCCCGTGGGAATGGAAAGAATCACTGCAAACGGCAGGATGTAGCTCTCGTACTGGGCCGCGAGCAGGAAGTACACGAACACCAGGCACAGGCCGAAGACGATAACCGACTGCCCACCCGAGCTGATTTGCTCCTTGGTCAGGCCCGAGAATTCGTAGGTGTAACCCCCGGGCAAGGCCGTTTTCGACACTTCCTCCACGGCCTTGATGGCGTCGCCCGAGCTGAAGCCGGGCTTGGGCATGGCCGTCACGGCAATCGAGTTGAACAGGTTGTAGCGGGAGGCCGTTTCGGGGCCATATACCCGCTTCAGATGCACCAGCGTGTTGAGGGGCAGCATGTCGCCGCGGCTGTTTTTCACGTAGACCGCGTTGAGCGAAGCTGGGTCGTTGCGGTCGGCAATGTCGGCCTGGGCTACCACCCGGTAGTACTTGCCAAACCGGTTGAAGTCGGAAGCCTGCACGCTGCCGAAGTACGTTTGCATGGTTTGCAAAATATCGCGCACGCTCACACCCAGCTGCTTGGCTTTCAGCTTATCAATCTCAAGGTTGAACTGCGGGTAGTCGGATTTGAACGTGGTGAAGGCCACGGCAATCTCCTTGCGCTTCATCAGCGCGCCCATGAAGCCGCCCGCCACGTCGCTGAACTTGCCGAACTGCCCGTTGCCGGTGCGGTCCTGCAGCACAATGTCCAGGCCTTCGATGTTGCTGAAGCCCGGAATGGAGGGCAATTCAAACACGAACGAGCTGCCGCCCTTCACGGCCCCCAGCTTGGCCTGCACCAGCCCCATGATTTCGGGAATGGTTTTTACCGGGCCGCGCTCATCAACGGGTCGCAGGATGATGAAAATGATGGAGGACGAAGGGCTGGTCGAGCTAGTGAGCAGGTTGAAACCGGCGATGACGTTCACGTCGCTGACCTGGGGCAGAGCCTTGAGCACCTGCCGCGATTCTTCGGACACTTTCTCCATGCGCTGCAGCGAGGAGCCTGCGGGCATAGTCGAGGCAATGGCCAGGAAGCCCACGTCTTCGGTCGGAATAAACCCGGTTGGGGTGCGCCTGACCATGAACACGGTGACGGCCACAAGCAGCGCCAGGGCCCCCAGGCTCCACCACTTGCGGCGCACCAGCCCGCCCAGGCCGCCCACGTACTTCTGGGTCAGGTGGGCAAAGCCGGTGTTGAAGGCCCGGAAAAACCGCTGCTTGAATGTGCGGGGAGCCGCGTCGTCCGCCCCGGTTTGCGGGTGCAGGTCTTTGAGCAGCAGCGCGCACAGGGCCGGGCTGAGCGTGAGCGCATTCACGGCCGAAATGACGATGGCAATGGCCAGCGTAAAGGCAAATTGCCGGTAAAAGAGCCCGGTGGAGCCCTTTATCAGCCCGATGGGCAGAAATACCGCCGACATCACCAGGGTAATGGAAATGATGGCCCCGGTGATTTCGTGCATCGCGGCCAGCGTGGCCGGCTTGGGGGCCAGGTGCTGGTGCTCCATTTTGGCGTGCACGGCCTCGACGACCACAATGGCGTCGTCGACCACGATGCCGATGGCCAGCACCAGGGCAAAGAGCGTGAGCAGATTGATGGTAAAGCCAAAAATCTGCATGAAAAAGAACGTGCCGATAATGGCCACCGGCACGGCAATGGCCGGAATCAGCGTCGAGCGGAAGTCCTGCAAAAACAAAAACACGACGAGGAACACCAGGATGAAGGCTTCGACCAGCGTGTGCAAAACCTGTTCAATGGAGGCATCCAGCGCCTTTTTGGTGCTGTAGAGCATCAGGTTGTGGACGCCCTTGGGGTAGCTTTTGCTGTCTTTGGCCAGCATCTTGCCCACCTCAATCTGAATGTCGTTGGCGTTCGAGCCCGAGAGCTGGGCGATAATCATGGCGATGGCTGGCTTGCCGTTGATGCGGGTCTGGCTCACGTAGGTGTAGGCCCCGAGCTCCACCCGGGCCACGTCGCGCAGGCGCAGCACCGAGCCGTCGGCGTTGGCCCGGATGACAAAATTCTCGTAATCGGCGGGCCGGTTGAGCTTGCCGTCGTACTTGATGACGTACTCGAACGCTTCGTTGGCCGACTCCCCGAATTTGCCGGGGGCCGCCTCCAGGTTCTGGTCGGCAATGGCATCGAGCACTTCCTGGGTGCCGATTTTATAGGCCGCCATTTGGCTGGGCTTCAGCCAGATGCGCATCGAATAATCCTTGCTGCCCCCGATAATGCGGACCTGCCCCACGCCCGGAATGCGCTTGATGTCCGGGATAATGTTAATGTTCAGGTAGTTGCTCAGGAACGTCTCGTTGTAGGCCCCGTCCTCGCTGTAGATGGCGGGCACCATCATCAGGCTGTTTTGCTGCTTGGAAGTGGTGATGCCGCGCTGCACCACTTCGGGCGGGAGCTGGCTGGTGGCCTGCGACACCCGGTTTTGCACGTTCACGGCCGCCAGGTCGGGGTCGGTGCCCGACTTAAAGAAGACGGAAATAACCAGCGAGCCGTCGTTGCTGGCCGTCGAGCTCATGTACATCATGCCCTCCACGCCGTTGATGGCTTCCTCCAGCGAGGGCGCCACCGAGCGCAGAATCGTTTCGGCGTTGGCACCGGGGTAAATGGCCGTCACCTGCACGGCCGGCGGGGCAATGTCGGGGAACCGCTCCAGGGGCAGGTTCACCACGCCAATCACCCCCAGGATGACGAGCAGGGAGGAAATGACCGTCGCTAAGACCGGCCGGTCAATGAATTGCTTAAGCATGACGCGTTAGTTTTTAACCAGTTGAGTCGGGGCATCCTTCATCTTCTCCGGCTGAATGGCCTCGCCTTCATGCAAGCGGTCGAACCCGCTGTACACGATGCGATTACCGGCTTTCAAGCCTTCCTGCACGAGGTAGTTGGCCCCGCTCCCACCCGCCACCACGATGGGCTGCTTGCTGACCTTGTTGCTGTCGCCCACCAGAAAAACAAAGAGTTTGTCCTGCATTTCGAGCGTGGCCGCCTGCGGCACCGTCACGGCCGAAGCGATGGCCAGGCCCAACCGAACTTTGCCGGTGCTGCCGGCCCGCAGCAGCCCATCTGGGTTGCGGAACGAGGCGCGTACGGTGATGGCCCCCGTGTTTTTGTCGAATTGCCCGTCGAGTAAGTCAATCCGACCTTTGAGCGCATAGGTGCTGTCGTTGGGCAGAATCAGCTCCACGGGCGGCAGCCGCTTGATTTTGTCGGCCAGGGTGGTGCCCGCGTTTTCAGCCTTGAACCGAATGAAATCCGTCTCGCCCAGGGCGAAGTAGACGTGCACCTCGTGCACATCCGAGAGCTGGGTAAGGGACTCAGCGTCACCGGGCGTCACCAGACTGCCCTGCTTGCGCATCAGGCGACCAAGGTAGCCGCTCACCGGGGCCCTCAACAGGGTGTAGCCCACATTAATCTGCGCCGAGGCTACTTCCGCCCGGGCCTGCTCAATGGTAGCGGCGGCTCCCTGCCGGGCGGCCTGGGCCGTTTGCAGCTGAAACGGCGCGATGACTTTGTTCTGCACCAGCGGCGTCAGCTTCGTCACCTCCAGGCCGGCGTTGGTGAAGGCCGCCTGCGCCGCGTGCAGCGCGGCCCGGGCATTATTAAGCCGTTCCCGATAGGGTGCGTCATTGATTTTAAACAGCGGGTCGCCGGTGTGTACGAAAGCGCCCTCCTCGACAAAAACGCGGTCAAGCGTGCCGCTCACCTGCGGCCGAATTTCCACATTGACCACCCCTTCAATAGCGGCCGGATAGTCTTGGTAAGTAGTAGCGCTACCCGCCCGCAGCTCCAATACGGGCAGCGCCTGCAGCGCCGCCGGTGCCGCTGCGGGCAGCGACGAGGCTGCTCCCGAGCAGCCATACAATCCCGCCAGCAGCAGTAGAAGGTTGAGGTGAATTTTCATGGGTCTAAAAGTTTAAAGGATGTAAGGCGCTGCACTCGGCGCGGCTTGCCTGGACTTGGGCCGGCTGCCCAGAGCTTTGTCAGGGACATAAAAATCTACTTAGCCTGACTAAATTAAATAGACTGTTTGGTCTATTATTAGAATAGCGGGGTGCCGTTTCTTGTTCAGAGTACCCACTGAGGCTAAGCGTTTCTTATTGCTTGGTAAAGCAAGTCGCTACCGGCTTGCGCTTTCCACGGAAGCTGCCACTGCCGCCGGCTCGCTGTAAGCGGGAAAGTCAGTGTAATCTTGTTCATTACCACCCCAGAAAGCTTCGCGGACGTAGGGTGCCAAAGGCAGGCCGAGCCGCAGCCGCTTCGGCAAGTCTGGATTAGAAGTAAACCAGCGGCCAAAGGCCACGAGGTCGGAATCTCCGCGTTGCAGGATGGCCTCGGCCCCGTCGCGGTCGAAGCCGCCCGCTACGATGATGGGCCCGTGGAATATGGGCCGCAGCTGGGCGGCGGCGACGGGCTCCTGGCCTTCTACCAGCGTCTCAGTGCCCTTCACGCGGGGCTCAATGATGTGCAGGTAAGCCAGGCCAAATTGATTCAGCTGCTCAGTCAGGTAACTGAACGTGGCCGGGGGGTTAGAATCGGAAATGGCTCCCCACTGCCCGCTGGGCGAAATTCGGACCCCCACCCGGTCGCCTCCCCACACCGAAACCAACGCGGCGACAGCTTCCAGCACGAAGCGGGCCCGGTTTTCCAGCGAGCCGCCGTAGGCATCGGTCCGCTTGTTGGTGCCATCCTGCAGGAAGGTGTCGCCCAGGTAGCCATTGGCGCTGTGGAACTCGACCCCGTCAAATCCTGCCGCCAGCGCCCGCTCCGCACTTCGGCGAAACTCCTCGATGATGACGTGAATTTCGTCCACGGTCAGGGCCCGATGCGGCGATACGGGCACCCAGCCGTTGTGGGTGAGGGCCTGGCCCTCAAAGGGAACTTCGGAGGGGGCCACGGGCCCCGTACCATCCGTCAGGTCAACATGCGACTGCCGGCCGTCGTGGGCAAGCTGCATGAAAACGTGCCCGCCCCGGGCGTGGACGGCCGTCGCAATGCGGCGCCAGCCTTCCAGCTGAAAATCGTTGTAGATACCGGGGCCGCCCAGGTAACCCCGCCCGTTGCGCGACACATGCGCCGACTCCGTAATGATTAACCCATCGGGCGAGGCCCGTTGGCGGTAATATTCGACCATCATGTCGCTGGGCGAGTCGTCGGCATTGGCGCGCAGGCGGGTTACGGGGGCATGCACCACCCGGTGGGCCAGGGTAAGCCGGCCCAGGTGCATCGGCGAGAAAAGCTTGGAATTGAGGAGCGAGTCTTGGACCGCCGACTCTGTTTTCTGGTTAGTTTCCATGTGAGATAATTGCTGAAATCACGGCTGCATCATCGGGCCGCGCCTCTTGCTTCCCCAGATATTGGGCTAGTTGCTACCAAGGCAAAAGCGCAGGGTGGTTATTTTAGACTAAAAAGTCTAAAATGATAAAATTGTTTTCACTTCGCCGCAAATGCCCCTTGTTTAATGGGCTGGCTTACCGGGAAATCACTGCCTGTCCAGAGTTGCAGCGGTGGCTACGGCTGAATAGGTTAGACCGCTGTTGCCTTCGCCAGGGCATATTCCGGCACGGTGACCCGCTGGCCAGTTTCCGATGACTGGTGCATCAAATCAAAGAATCGGTGCATCCACAAACCGTCCTCAAAGGTGGTAGGCGTGTGGGTGCCCTGCTGAACATCCGCCGCGTACGCGGCATAGAGATGCGCCAGCTCGAGCACGCTGGAAGGCAGATTCGATTCCGGCAACAGGTGATACGCATCGGGCACCGGCAACACTGCCAGCGGAATATTGTCGCCGTGGGCACCTTCGATGACGTAGTCTTCGCCGACCGCGCCAAAGGCGGACACGTTGGTGACCCGCAAGTCGCCTTCGTCGCCGGTGATGTCGAGCTGAACGCCGGAGCCGTTGCGCTTGCCCCCTTCCACCTGCACGATGAAAACGGCGTGGTCATTTAACCTACCGCTCATGACCAGCTGGTCGGGCGTGGTGGTCTGAAAAACTTCCCCGGTTTCTTTAATGGTGACTGCTGCAAACTGGTTTATCAGCGTACTGGAGAAGCTTTTGGGCTTGCCCACCACCGAAAACAAGGCATCCAGAAAGTGTCCGGCGTAGATAGCTACGACACTGGAAAAGTTTTCGGCGGGAATGGTCCAGCGCAGGGAATTGCCGCGTAGGGCCTGGAAGTAGTTCATGCTCACATGCAGGCGGACGGAGCGCACGCGGCCCACGTACCCTTGCCGGAGCAGGTCGTGCAGGTACCGATTGGTTGGCGCGAAGCGCCGTTGCAGCCCCATAATGTGGCGCACGCCGGCTTGCTGCGCCAACGCCACCAGCTCCTCCGCTTTTTCCGTGCTGAGGGTGAACGGCCACTCGGAGTACACGTCTTTTCCGGCCGCGATGGCGGCCCGGATGCCCTCTTCGTGCTGGGGAGCGGTGGTGAGTACCGCCACCAAATCGACCTCGGGAAGCGCAACGAGCTCGGCCACCGTAGCAACTACGGTTTTGATGCCAAAGCGCGCTGCGGAAGCTTGCGCGGCTTCGGGGCGGCGGCTCTGGACGGCCACTACTTCGTAGCCCGGCAACAGGTTCAGAGACGGGATGTGGCCGTGATTAGCCCAGTTGCCCACGCCGATAATTCCGACGCGAATCCGGCCGGCACCTGGCTTGGGAAGTGCCTCCGCCACGGCCTCGAAAGGGGTGGCGGGTTTATCAATGGGTGGTGTTTTCATAGTAATACCTTAATATTAAATTTTACTGAAAGTGTCACCGAACATCGGATGGTCGGCTTTGGACTCGGCTTGCGTGGCTTCATCCTGAATAACGTCAGTGTTCGGCCTGCAGGCCGTTGGCAATGCGCAGAACATCGACCACAATCAGCGCCTTGGGCTGACCCATATTGGTAAGACGCCCATGAACCATGACGTAGTCGCCGGACGCAACAGCCAGTCCCGGCTCGTACCGCATGGCCCCCGGCAGTGAACTGAGCGGCTCACGCAGGCCCTCGCGCCCCGGAGTGGCTACTTTGCTGTGCTGGATATAGTTGGGAGCCCAGTAGCGCTTATAGGCCCCGGCGTCCTTTTTATTAAACGCATTGTCGAAAGCCTCCAGGACCAACGCCCTGTTCTTTTCTTCGAGGGACTGCTCCATTTTATAACGTATTGGGCTGTTTGGGGTGGTAAGCACTTATACTTTAGCCCGGTCGGTGCGCGTGGAAACGGGCAGCCAGGCCGCGATTTCCTGGGCCGTGCTCGCGGCGTTTTTCTGGTACATGTCCACGGCATCCCGCCCGATGGGCAGGTGCACGGGCGGCTGCTCCGTATGAGCCAGCTGCACGATTACCTGCGCCAGCTTCTTCGGGTCGCCCGGTTGCTGGCCGTGGAACTGCGCCGACCCGGCCCGCATTTGCCCCACGGTCGTCGCGTCATACTCAGCAATGGGGTGGCTGGTGGTGACAAACGACTCGGCGCTCAGAAAATCGGTGCTAAACAGGCCGGGGGCAACGGCCGTAACGTGGATGCCAAACGGTTCCAGCTCGGCCGACAAGCCTTGGGAAATGCCTTCAATGGCGAATTTTGTGGAGCCATACAACGCCCAGCCCGGAAGCACACCGTAAGCGTAAAGCGACGAGATATTGATAATGTGGCCGGATTGCTGCTGGCGCAAGACCGGCAAAACGGCCCGAATCACATTAAGCACGCCGAATACGTTGGTGTCGTATTGGCGGCGGGCCTCCGCGTCGGTCGCTTCTTCGATGGCCGCCACCATGCCGTAGCCCGCATTGTTGACCACCACAGCGAGGTGGCCAAAGTGCGCTACTCCGCTAGCCACCGCTGCCTGCACCTGGGCTTCGTTGGTAACGTCCATCTGCACGATGAACAGGGCCGGATGGTGCTCCAGAGCAGCAGCGAGCTGCCCGGGCTTGCTGCGCACGCTGGCAATAACCTTATCGCCGGCAGCCAGCGCCGCTTTGGTGATTTCAAATCCGAAGCCTTTGCCGGCTCCGGTTACAAGCCATACTTTTTGCGTATACATAATAGGTTGGTGTGAAGGGTTGAAAATGATGGGGCGATGGAACCGGAGAGTGCGGACAATCGGGGTCCGGACTTGCTGGCACGCCTGGCCAATCCTCTTGGCGTCAAGCCACTTCCGCAGCGGGGGCGCAATGCCCATTTTATTTCCGGAATACTGCGCTTGCGGCCGATGACGGCGAGCAATTTTTTTGCCCATCCATGCCGGTTGACAATACTGCCGTGAAAGGCGCTGAAGAAGAGAAAGCCGATGCTGGCGGAACGATGCGTCCACCTGTGCTCCTCAATCCAAGGACTGTACCATAGCGCACCGACTAACCCGCAAGGCTTGCCAAAACGCCACCCAGATGTTTAAAACCCTCTTTTCAAATTGTTTGAACAGTCTTGACCAAGCAGGAGTGATTTGCTTTCTCCAAATTTGAGCACCTGTTTTTTGGATGTGCTCCAACGGGTTGGATGAAGAAAGGCGGGCGGCGCTAGCTCTACTATTATCTCAGCTAATGGCGCAGTGATTTACAAGCTCACCCAATTAGGGTGATTGCAATAGGTAAGCCGAGAAAATTTGGTAATTGCTGATGACTCCATCCAATGGCGCTATCCAACTCCCCTAGACAAGCTGCTTGGGCGGCTCAATTTTCATCTTTTTCATCCGGGCCTCCAACGTGGTGGCCTTAATGTCAAGCAATTCGGCGGCACCACCCTGCCCGCGAATGCGATAATTGGCCTGTTGCAAGGCCGCTAAAATGGCCTCCCGCACCGTATCATGCAGCGGTTGCGTCGTGTCAGCAGCGGTAGTAGTGCTGGACGCCGCCGGCGCATTGGTGGGCAATAAGGGTTCGGCCAGTTCCAGGCTGGCTGTGCGGGAGAGAATGGCGGCGCGCTCCAGCACATGCTCAAGCTCCCGAATGTTGCCCGGCCAGTCATAGAGGTGCATTTGCTGCACCGCCGACTGCGCTAGACTCGTGAGGGGCTTGCCGAGCTTTTTACCGATTTTTTGCAGGAAATGCAACGACAAGGGCAAAATATCTTCGCGGCGCTCCCGCAGGGGTGGCACCAGAATGGGAAAGACGTTGAGCCGGTAGTACAGGTCGGCCCGGAAACGGCCAGCGGCCACTTCCTCCTGCAAATTGCGGTTGGTGGCCGCGATGATGCGCACATCCACCGCGATGGTGCCTTTGCCGCCCAGGCGCTCAATTTCCCCTTCCTGCAGCACGCGCAGCAATTTGGCCTGGAGCTCCAAGGGCAGCTCGCCGATTTCGTCCAGAAAAATAGTGCTGCCGTGGGCCAGCTCAAACTTGCCGATGCGCTGGTCTGTGGCCCCGGTATAGCTGCCCCGCTCGTGGCCAAACAATTCCGACTCGATGAGCTGGGCGGGCAGCGCGGCACAATTGACCTTGACCATCACCCGGTTTTTGCGCTTCGACAGGTTATGCACTGCCCTTGCGATGAGCTCTTTGCCCGTGCCCGTTTCGCCCAGCACCAACACCGTGTAATCGGTGGCGGCGACTAGCTCGATGCTGTGAAAAACAGTGAGCAGCACCGGACTGGTGCCCACGATTTGCTCGAAATTATGCGTGGTTTTGATTTCCTCGGTCAGGTAAATATTTTCCCGCTCCAGCTGCTCGCTCAGCCGCTCGATGCGTTTGAAGGCGAGCATGTTTTCCAGCACCAGCGCCACATGGCTTGCGAGTTCCTGCAGGGTGCTTAAGTCTTTTGCGCTAAAGGCGAAAGCGACTTTGCTGGCCACGATTAGCGATGCTTGTGCCTCGCCTTTGATGACGATGGGCACGTGCATGGAGGATTTGATTTCCAACAGTTTGCCGTAGTTGCGGGTCACCACGTTGCGTTCCCAGAACTCCGTTTGCTGCTCCCCCACATTCAGCGTGGGCTCAATCAGCCAAGGCTCCAAAGCCGCCACCTCCTGCTGCCACTCCAGTGGCGTAATTTCCTCCGGCCGCTTTGCCTGGCCTTTCGCCAAGGGCGCAAACAGGTCCCCTTCCTTCTGCACGAAGGCATCTACCAACGACCTACTGGCGGGCTGTCCGACCCAGTGAATAAACATCTGGTCGATGGGCATCAGCTCGTTGATGGCGGCCGCGACCTGAGCGGCGGTGGAGGCAATATTTTTACCGGACTGAAAAGCACCTACAACCGCTAATTCGGCCGTTTTTAGGCGGCGGCGAGCTTCTATCTCTTCCGTGGCCAGGAGGTTATCCAGGGCCAGGGCAATCTGCGGAATAATCAGGTTTACGGCCGCGTAATCTTTCGGCGCAAATCCCTCTGGCTCGTTGCAGCCCAACTGAATGCTGGTAAATGAGCGCTGCTTGAGCACCACGGGAAACAGCGCGAGCGACTGAATGCCAAAACTGTCCCGGCTGGCGCGGGCCAGCTGGTAGTGGGCGCATAGCTCTTCAAAGCCCTCCCCCGAAAACAAGCCGGACTCATTGCGGGGAGACGGAGAGGTTTCGTCGTTTGAAGCCTCCAGCAGCTCTTCCAGCACCTGTTGGCGCAGCAGGGCGGGGAACTGTACGCGCTCAAAATCCCCTTCGCTGGTTTTGCGCAGCATCACCCAGTAAAACGACGCGTCGCCGGGAAAGCCGATGCGCAGGTTCAAGAGCGAAAACGGCACCAGCTTATCAATTTGGGCAGCAATGGCTAGGCAGAGCTGGTAACGGTCGTGAATCGAGATGATGGCTTCGTTTACCCCAATCTGGATGCTCTGTTGCTGGCGGAGTTTGGCCTCAGCGCTGTGGGCGTGGCGATAGCGGGCAATTTCCAGGGTGGTGAGCACATCATTGTCCCGGAACGGTTTATTCAGAAAACCGTACGGCTGGGTGACTTTGGCCGCTTCCAAAAGGTTATCCGTCAGGTTTGCCGACAGGAAAACAAAGGGAATATCCCGCTCACTCAGCCACTGGGCCAGGTCGATTCCCGTCTGTTCGCCCACCAGAAATACATCCAGCAACACAATCATCGGCGTCTGCTGCGCAATCAGCGCTTTTGCTTCGGCCACCGATTCAGCCACGCCAATAACCTGGTAGCCCGCCTGCTCCAGGATGGCCCGCAGGTCGTCGGCAATTAAGAACTCATCCTCCACGATAAGCAATGTCGGAAGAGGCACAAGGTTGTTGGAAGTCGCCATCGTTGTAATCAGGATTAAAAGCGCAGCTCTTTGGCGTACCCAAGTTCTTGAAGCAGCGCGTTTTGCGGAACCGGTGGGTTGATGGAAACGGCTGGGGCAGGGTGATTATCCACCAGTCTGCCAATGAAGGAAGGTGCGTAAAGCTGCGGTTAATTTATTGCAAAAGAAGAAGGGTCAGGGCCTACCTTATATTTTACTTGCAGTATATTCTAAGATAACTAAAAAAAGAAGCCCAGGCGGATAAGAAGCAATTGGTCTTCGGAGGAAAGCCCGTACATGGCCGCCACCACCACTTCCGGCGTGGGAGCCAGCCACAGGCCAGGGCCGTAGCCCCGGTGCCAGGTGCTGGATGTTTCGCCGGGCACCCACACGCGGCCTACGTCGTGAAATGCCAGCACGCCAAAGGTGACGGGCAGCAAGTAGCTGCGAAACCGGGCCACTTGCAGGCGCACCTCGGTGTTGTTGTAGGCGCTCTGGCGGCCGGCAAAGCGCGTGCGGCCGTAGCCACGCAGGTTGGCCAGTCCACCCAGGGTAGCCGCCTGAAAAAACTCGTACTCGCCAAAATTCACGGTGCTCCCCAAGCGGGTGGCCAGCGTCAGGCGCAGCGGAAAATGGAAGCTGCGGCACAGCGCTACCTCCGCCACAAGCTGGGTGAGGGGCCGGGCCGAAGCCGTGAGCGGGCGCAGGGAAAGCAGCTCCGCCTGGGCATGCACGCCCTGCGGCAGTTCGGCCCGGGCATGGGCGCTGGTTAGCTCGTAGCCCAGGCGGGCCCCCAGGTACTGCTTGGGCGCGAAGAGCGTCGCGGGGTGTAGGCGGGTATCGGCCGTTTGGGCCAGCAGGCGGCCGGGGCTCTCCTCGACGTCGACTCCCTGGTAAACCGGGCCGCCGTATCCAACTCCGTTTTTCCCCAGCGGGTGCCGCAGCAGGGCCGCCGCCGTCAGGTTGCGAAAGCGTACCCGGTAGTAGGCCGCGCCCGTCGACTCGTCAAGGGCCAGTTGGGTGGCGTTGCCCAGGCCGTAGAAATTGCGCACGTAGTTGGGAGCCTGCAAGGCTGCGCGCAGCTGCAAATCAAACGGCCCCAAAACGTGCGTAAAGAGCCCTTCGTAGCCAAAATTGAAGGCGCCGGTACGCAAGGCCACGTTGGCGGTGAAGGCATGAGTGGCCGCCCAGGGCGCTTTGCGAAAGCCCGGCCGCTTCAGCAGTAGCCCGGTGCCCACGAACAGGCCGTCGTCAATATTATAGCTCCACGGGTAGAGTGGCCCCGCATACGGGTACTGAAAGGCGGTGCGGTTGTATTGATTGGTTTCCAGGTCATTAGTCAGACGAAGCTTGGCATCCGGGCCACGAGCCGCCACGACCAAGCCCTTGGGTTGGTCGTAGACGGTGATTTTACGACGGCCCGCGGCCACCGACGACTCGTCGCGCAGGGTATCCAGGCCCTCGCCCCCCACCACCCGCACCGCCGGCCCCTGCCCTACCTGCCCGCTGAGGTGAAATACGTCGGCTCCGCCTTGCCCATAGAGACGGATTTCCCCGGTTTCGGCCGTTAAAAACGTGCGTTGGTAGCATACGGGGCCACGAAGCAGGCCCGTCGGCGAGTGCACATACACCGTTACCTGGGTATGCGTGTCGTCCTGGCGCAGCACCTCAAATTCTTCCGCTTCGTTGCTGCCCACCACCTCCACTGCTTGCGCCAGAAAATGGTAATACTGGTCGGCCCACTCCCGCAGGTGCGCCCGGTGTGCTTGTAGTTTGGCTAAAATAGCCGGGCCCGAAAGCTGGTAAATGGAATCGGGCCACTGGTGCAGCCCCGCTTGCAGTACGTCGTCGCTCAGGCTCGCCTGCACCGAGTCGGCCAGGGCCAGCCAGTCGGCCCGGCCCAGCCCGGTGAGAAAGGAATGGTCGAAGTAGCGGGCCTGGTAATTGAAGGTGTTGACGTTGCGAAACCCGGCGGCAAACCCCTGAATTTTAGGCAGAATATAGTCTTTGCTGGCCTGACGAGGCAGGAAGCCTTCGTTAACAAAAAACGCCTGGTCCCGGTCACGCGGCAGCGCCCGAAACAGCTTGCCCCCACCGGGCAGCGCGTAGGCCAGCCAGCGCCACTGGTCGTCGTGGCGGTCCCAGTCGGCCAGCACTATGTCCAGCAGTCGGGCCCGCAGCAAGGCGCGTTGGTCTACCCGGCTGCGCGGGTCAGCGGCCAGGGCGGCCAGCACGTCGGGGGTGCTGTACCCCTTCTTTTCGGGCTGGCCCGAGAAGCCCCGTGGGGGCACCGGGTCGCGGGCCTCCATTAGCGCTAAGGTGCCGGCGAACTCGCGCCGGTAAATGCCCAGCCGTGGGTCGTCGGGCACCAGCACTACCTCCGGGGTGGTATGCCCCACGCCGGCGGCTTCCGCTAGTGGCGGCACCGCCAGGGCAGCATACGGGTGGGCGGCAGAAATCTGGTCCTGCACAATGGCGGCCGCGAAGGTTTCGTGCAAAAAAGCGGGCACCGAGGCGTCGGTATTCTTATCTATTGACCGCAGCACAAATTCCTGCCCGTCGACGGCCCGCAGGCGCAGTGACTTCGTTTGGAAACCGCCGCCGCGCTTAAGTGGCACAAGTCCGCCGTGGGCAGTGCCCATGTCCAGCACCGGCACGCGCACCCCCTGCTGCCACTCACGGCGGTAATTTGCGCCCTGCAGCCACTGTTTGAAACGGCCCGCCCGGTATTGGGCACTGGCTTGCACCTGCGCAGTTGACGGCCCTGGCGCAGCGGCCAGGGAATCCAGCGGTTTTGTCGGGGCCACACCGGGAATGGTCCAGTGCCGCTCAGCCACGGCCTGCCCTCTGTCGGGTTGCCAGTACGTGACGCGCACCTGTCCGCCGGCGAGATAATCCAGGCGCACAAACCCGTTGTCGGCCGCACTGGCCGTATGCTTCACCCGGGCCGGGGCCTCCGCCCCACTGGTGAAGTAGTGCAGCGCGTTTTGCTCGTCGTAGCGGGCGCGGCGGCCGTGGCCCGCGATGTACGTCAGGCCGGGGTAGTTTTCCAGCGTACCGCGCAGCGAGCGGCCCAACTGCTGGGAGCCGGGGTTCGGCAGCATCGCCGCGATTCCGGCCCGGGCCAAGGCCTGCTGGCCTACCAGCAACACCTGACGCCCCTGGTTACGGCGCAGAATATCGTTCAGCAACGCCAATACGCCGGCCTGGTCCTGGGCCTCGCAAGTAGTAGGGTGGGTTTCCGAGGCCGGGGGCTGCAACCACCAGGCCGTATTGAGCACCACCAGCGTGTGCCCGGCATCCAACGCAAGCTCCACCGGGTCCGGGCAGCGCAGGTCTGGCACCAGGGCACCGGGCCGGCCGGCCGGCGATGCCAGCCGCCGCGCCAGGCGCTCGTCACCGGCATCGTTGGTGCCGCCGGGTACCACCACCAGCCGCCCCGGAAAGTCGTGCAGCTGCGCCAGCAATGTGGTCAGAGCCGGGGTGGCAGCAGCTGCCTCCGAAACCGATGACAGCGACGGGCCGAGACGGTCATCCAGAAGCACCAGCGTGCTTGCATAATCCAGCGAATCGGCTTGCGTGCGCACTGCCTGCAGCGTCCGGACCAGCCGCGCGGCGTCGCTACGCCCGGTGCCACCCACGACAAACACGGTGCAGGGCCGCCCCGACTGGGCGCGCGCTACCTGCCCTGACACCCCGCCAAGGGCTAGCATCAGACCGACGAATGAGCAGTAAAGATTCATGATTACCAGCTGTTTAAACCCCGTGAATAAGAACATCGGCCAACCTGCTCTTCCCGATGCTTTTGGCGTTACCCCACAGACATGCCGTTATGGTCAACCCCTGCTACTAACAGGGATTGACCATGGGCACCTTCCTTCCTCTCCCTGTTTTCTTTGACGCAATAGCTGCTTGCCTATGCAACGACCAGCTTGCCGGCTGCTTCTACAATAACCGCCGCAACGTGCTCGTGCTGCGACAGCATGGGTACATGGCTGGATGCCACAGTCGTCGTGCTGGCGTGCATGCGGGCGGCCATGGTGCGCTGCAAATCGGGGTTAATCGTGCGGTCGTTGCTGGCCACGATGTACCACGAAGGCTTGGTTTCCCAGGCCGCCTGCGAGATTTTGCCTTGCAGCGTCGTAAAGGGCAAGGGCGCTTGCGTGGCAATCATCAATTCCAGTTCGGCAGCGGACAGGTCCTGGGCAAAATCCTCTTTGAAGCCCTTGGGCGTCATGCTCAGGTAGCCAAATGCGTCGGGGCGCACCTCGTCATTGGCGGGCATCAGGGCAGCTGTTTCAGCAGTTTCCAGAAACGAATGCCCCGCTTCAGGAGCCATCGCGGCCACGTATACCAGGCCCGCCACCCGGGGGTCGTTGCCTGCTTCGGTGATGACCGCGCCACCCCACGAATGGCCCACCAGCAAGGCCGGGCCATCCAGCAAGGCCAGCGCCCGTTTGGTGGCCGCCACGTCATCGGCCAGCGAAGTCAGCGGGTTCTGCACTGCCGAAACGTAGTAGCCCTTGGCCTGGAGCAGCGGAATGACTTTCGCCCAGCAGGAGGCATCGGCCCACGCGCCATGCACCAGCACAATGTTTTTGATTGCAGTGGCCGGCTGTTGGGCCGTTCCATCAGAGAGGATGTTGGGTTGCATAAAAAAGGAAGTAAGGGCCCCGGGTCAGGAGCGGTGAAAGCATTTCAGGGAATGGGCATTTCGCAGCAAGGCATGCCCACCTGTTTGAGCTCGGTGGGCATGCTGGCGCTGTTTATTAAACCGCCGCTGGAAGGGCTGCATTCGCTTCAGCAGCTTCTTCATGGCTGTAGAAGGGGTAGTCGGAGTAGCCGCGCGCATCACCGCCGTAGAACGTTTCGCGGTCATACTCATTCAGGGGCAGGTCGAGTTTGAGCCGTTTCACCAAGTCGGGATTCGCCAGGAAGTAGCGACCAAAAGCGACCAGGTCAGCATCGCCTTTTTCCAGAATGGCCTCGGCACTGGCGCGGTCGAAACCTCCGGCCACAATGATGGTCCCCTTGAATATTTTGCGCAGCTGAGCCGCCGCTACTGGCTGCAGGCCTTCCTCTTTCAGGATGCTGCCGTCGATGCGGGGCTCAATGATGTGCAGGTACGCCAGGTCGTAGCGGTTCAGCTGCTCGGCCGCATAGGCAAAGAGGGCTTCCGGATTGCTGTCGCTCATCGACCCGAATGTGCCACTGGGCCCGAGGCGCACGCCTACCCGGTGCTCGCCCCACACAGATACCATGGCGTCCACGACTTCCATCATGAAGCGGACGCGGTTTTCAATCGAGCCGCCGTACTCGTCGGTCCGCTGGTTCGAGCCGTCTTGCAAAAACTGGTCGACCAAGTACCCATTGGCCCCGTGCAGCTCTACGCCATCGAAGCCGGCGGCCTTGGCCCGGATGGCTCCCTGCCGAAAATCCTCCACCAAGGCATGAATTTCTTCGATTTCCAGCGCCCGGTTTTGAGTGACCGGTACCCAGCCGTTAGCGGTGAAGGCCACGTCATCGTGCACAATGGCCGAAGGGCCCACAGGTAGTCCGCCATCGGGCTGCAGGCTGGAGTGTGACTGCCGACCTACATGCCAAAGCTGCAGGAACATAAGTGCACCCTTGGCATGAACGGCGCTGGTTACTTTCTTCCAGCCCTCAACTTGTTCATCGGTGTAGATAGCGGGGGCTCCCAAGTAGCCGTCGCCGTTGGGCGAAACCACGGTGGCTTCGGAGATGATATAGCCCCCTTTAGTGGCGCGTTGGGAATAATATTCCACCATCAGGTCGGTGGGCACGTTGTTATGCACCGTCCGCATTCGGGTGAGCGGGGCCATCACCACGCGGTGGCCCAAGGTGTAAGGCCCCAGCTGTACCGGGGAGAAAAGTTTGGCCACGGACGAGTCGACGGTGGCGGTTGATTGGGTTTCCATGTTAATGATTGTTTAGAATTGGTGAGTGTTCCTGACTATCAGAAGGGCAATGCTTGCGACCAAAAGGTCATAATCGAGGTCCGGCTTCAATAGCTATTTCGAGCGTGTCTGCCTGGAGCCAGTAATGAATTGTTGAGAAATAGGGGATGCTGCCCGTAGCAGGAACTTGCTCATCCAAGGACTATACCATAGGGCCGCGCCATACCTGACAAGCGACACAAAAGGCTCGTTGAAGCGGCAAAAAAGCAGTTTTTAAGCCAATGGGGTAAACTTATGAGCTATGTCGGCAGCCTGTTTTCTCCAAAATGGAAGACATATTTTTGGATGCGCTCCAACATTTTGGAGCGCATCGAGGCCACGATTTTGCCTGCCAGGCAAAGGCTGCTTTGGGCAAATTACCAGGGCAGTTCCTGGTCGAGGTGGACGAAGCGGCCGGTGGAGCCCTCCTCGCCAAGCAGCGCCAGCGCCACGCTGGTTTTAGCGCCGTCGATTATCTCCATGGGAGCAGCATCGAGTCCGCCCAGCTCGGTTTTTACCCAACCGGGGTGCGCCGAATTGACCTTGATGCCCGTGCCTTCCAGTTCCCTGGCCAGGTGAATGGTGAACATGTTCAACGCCGCCTTAGCCGCATCATACGAAAGCACCTGGAAGCCGGCAATGGGGCTGTTTTCCTGGGCGTGAATGGTCAGCGAACCCAGGATGCTCGACACGTTGACTACGCGCCCGGCCCCGCTTTTCTTCAGCAAGGGCAGCAGCTCGCGCGTCAGGTAGACGATGCTGAAAAAGTTGGTATTGAAGATGAGCTCGAACTCTTCCGCCGACGTGTCAATAGTCTTCCCGATGGAAAGCGACTGCGAATCGGCCGGGGCCACCCCCGCATTGTTGACCAGAATGTCAAGTTTGCCGAAGCGTTCGGACAAGTAGGCCGCCGCAGCCGTCCGGTCCTGCGCACTGGTAACGTCCAGCTGCAGCGCGTGCGCTTTAAAGCCTTCGCCCGTGAGCAGGGCGGCCGCTTGCTCTGCGGCGGCTAGTTGACGGGCGGCCAGCACAACGGTAACGCCTTGCTGGGCCAGTTGCTTAGCGGTTTCGAATCCGATGCCGCGATTTGCTCCCGTGATGAGAGCGACTTTTTGAATGTCCATGATTGGTTTAGACCATTTGGTCTATTATAAAAGAAAAAAATAACCCTGGCCTACTCCAGGATTAGACCAAACGGTCTAATATCAAAGAAAGAAAAGGTTGATGCTGCTTATCAGGCAGCTGCAATACCTATTCTTCCTGGTCAGTTCAAATTAACTAAGGCCGCCGCTAAGCAGCCACCACACAAAAGGCGTCCAGCTCTTTTTTCAGACTTTTCAGAATGGTCTGCATGGGCAGGTTGGTGTTCAGCGTGCGGCAAACCATGATGCCACCCTCTACCGCCGTAAACATCTTGAGTGCATACTCTTCCGGGTTCAGCTCGGCCGAAATTTCTCCCGTCCGAATGCCTTCCTGCACAATGCCAGTGAGTAGTTCGATGGCCGCTTGCAAAACGACTTTGACCTTCTGCTTCACTACCGGGTTGTTATCATCAGCTTCCGTTGCCAGGTTGGCAATTGGGCAGCCACCCTCGATGAAGGTAGCCAACGGATACCGGTTCATGTCCATAAACGCGTAGAGCTTTCCCCGCGCGGTTTGCTGCGCCTGCAGCAGGGAATCGCGCTTGTCAACCAGGGTCTGGAGCAGGTAGTCAACCGTGGCATACGAAAGTTCGGCTTTGCTTTCAAAATGGCCATACAAGCAACCCTTGGCCACTTTCGCGGCCTTGAGGACATCATCAATGGAAGTGCCGGCAATGCCCTTTTCGTTGAAAATAGGGGCCGCCTGTTCGATGATGAATTGCTTAGTTCTTTCGGCCTTGGTCATGGCGGTTGCGGTTGATGCTGCAAATATAGACCAAAAAGTCTAAAATGAATAAATAAGTTCACCATGTCCCAATAATTGTTGCTGCCAGAGGCCTGCTGCGTGCTTTAAACCTCAATTGCTTTCTTGCAACATGCTATATTTGACTACTTTGGCCCTTGCCAGTTGTACATCATGAAGTTCATCGTACTGATTCTGCTGGTTTTAAGCGCATCTGCTTCTGTTAAAGGGGAGCCCATGCATCCACTGTTGAGCCAAACAGCAGTGGATAGTTTACAAACGCGGTTGCGCAGTAGCCAACCCGATACCAACCGGGTCGACTTGCTGCTAATGCTCAGCCGAGAACTAATTGACCGGCACGAGGAACTAAAAGAACCTTTAGCTAACGCGTACGAGTACAGCAAGCAGGCTGAGCAGTTGAGTAATAAGCTGCACTTTACCAGCGGCAAAATCAAAAGCCTATACATGCTTGGCCAGCTCGTTGGCACAGGTTCTGAGGCAAATAGATTGGCCTTAATCAAAGAGGGCATCCGACTTAGCAAACAGGAAGCGAATAAGCCGTTGGAAGCTTTGGGCTACTACTACTTAGGCCAAACGTATAGTTCGGAGGCTGAGAATTTGCCCATAAAAATTGTGTGCTACCAAAAGGCCCGGCAACTCTATTTGAAGTTGGGCGACAAGCCGAATGAAGCCTACCTGCTCAAGCAAATTGCGGACATGCACCTCTGGCAAGGCCAGTCAGCCCAAGCCTTGCGCGAGTTGCAGCAGGTTCTTGTCCTTTACCGTGCTGCTGGCTCGCACCGGCTGCACTATACCTACGACCTGATGCTCGCCGTGAACCGGCAAATGGGTAACTATCAAGAGGCCCTTCACGATGGGCTAGCCGCCATTGAAAGCGCTCAAGCGACACGCGACACAGTATCCATTGGGGGATTTTATGGCCGGCTAGCCAGGGTCTACGAAGAACTAAAGCAGTATGATAAAGCGCTGGTCTACTACGGAAAAGCGAAACGTATACAGCAGCAGCACGGAGGGAATTGTGATGCATTCTTTCCTGCCAGTCATATCACCCGCGTACTCCTAACCCAAAAAAAAACACGGCAGGCCCTTACTTTTTTCCTGGCAGCAAGCAGTCACACATCAGTCTGCGATAAGCCAGACGCGATGCATTTCGAAATAGGACTCCGTTTGGGAGAGTGCTATACGGCTCTGGGTTCCTATGAATTAGCCGAGCAAAACTGGACTAAGATGCTCGCGTTTGTTAAAACAGTAGATGATGCAGATAAAAATGAGGGATATTACAGCATAAGCATCTTTTGTTTACATACCAAACAATACTCTCGCGCCCGCTTTTATTTAAATAAGGCTCTTGCCCTAACAGCTAAGCTTGGTCCGTTGGAACGCATGGCCAATGTGCAACTGCTACTCTTCAAGGTTGATTCTGCACAAGCTCAATTTCCAGCAGCTATTACACACTACCAGCGCTACAAAGCGATAATCGATTCGGTGTTCAGTGCCAATAAAACAAGGCAGATTGCCCGCCTGCAAATTCAATACGATACCAAAAAGAAAGAGCAGAACATTACGTTATTAACGAAGCAAAATCAACTCCAACAGGTTAGCCTAAAGCAAGGGAAATTGCTGCGCAACTCGTTGCTAGGAAGCGCGGTGCTATTGAGTCTGCTGCTGGGGGTGAGCTACAGCCGCTACCGGGTCAAACAGCGCAGCACGGCGTTGCTGGAAATCCAGCAGCGGGAAATCAACCAGCAGAACCAGGCGCTGGAACAAGTGCTGGGCGAAAAGGACGAGTTGCTGGGGGAAAAGGACGGGCTGTTGGAAGAAAAGGAGTGGATGCTGAAGGAGATTCACCACCGGGTGAAGAACAACCTGCAAATCATCAGCTCGCTGCTCAGCCGCCAGTCCCACTACCTGCGCGACGCCCCGGCCCTGGCCGCCATCCGCGAGAGCCAGAACCGGGTGCAGGCCATGGCCCTGATTCACCAGAAGCTCTACCAGTCCGACTCGCTGGCCCGCGTCAACATGCAGGACTACACCCGCGAAATTGTCGCCCGGCTGGTCAATTCCTTCGATTGCAGCCCCTCGATTCAGCAGCAGGTCAACGTCTCGGGCGTAGATTTGGAAGTGGCCTTGGCCACGCCAGTGGGCCTGATAATCAACGAGGCCGTGACCAATGCCCTCAAGCACGCCTTCCCCCACCAGCGCACGGGCACCATTTCCGTAGGGCTGCGCCGGCTGGTGGAGGAAGGCTACGAGTTGACCATCGAGGACGACGGGGTGGGGCTGCCGGCTGGCTTCGACGTGGCAGCGAGCCGCAGCCTTGGGCTGAGCATCATCCAGGGCCTGAGCAAGCAGCTTCACGGCACCCTCTCCCTCACCGGCGGCGGCGGCGTGCGCCTCAACCTGCGCTTTGCTGCCATACACTTGGCCGCTTTCCAGCCCGCCAGTGTCTAACCCATTCATATTCTATTCAGCTCGCTCTGAAAAGATGGGTCACCTCTTCTTTCGTTTGGTTGGCTGCTCCTACTTGTTCGATAAGTTCGGCCTGTCGGCTGCCCCGCAGACCTGCGGTGGTGATGATGCCATCCCGAACGAAGGTGTAAACCCCGGTTACCAGGAAAACAGCCAGTGAGGTAACCTGCCTGGACTGCTCTTTCTGCGTGGCTTTGTAGGCACTGCTCTCAAAGAAAATACGCGCGCTCAACGGGCTCTCGAACCCTATTTCAAGGATGGCAATGTATCTGCTCGTCGCGAGCCCCGTAATTTATGGCAAGTGCTGTCGCATCCATGGCGTTAAAGTTGAGTATGGGTGAGCATTGAGAATGAGGTACTGCTGCTCTCAAGCTGTTCCAGCAGGGCTTTGGGTTCGTAATAGGCCACCCAGAGAGAAATGGCTTTTTCTCCCTGAATAACCCAGTGCTCAGAAACCATCAGCATGGCTTTGCTGTGCAGGACGCCGACGTTGATGACGGCGACAACCCGGTCGTCTTCGGCTGTCAGGCTTTCGAAGCTGAAACGGCTGAAATCCAAGGCTTGCGCAACCTGCGGCAACACCTCCTGCAGGTAAGGCCCCACGGTGCAAGCCACCCCAAGGCAGGTAGTTGGGAGCCTGGACGGTGAAACCACGGTGGAGGAACGCCCCGAACCCCGTGATATCACCCCGCACCGCGCCCTCATAAAAGGTGCGGGCAATGCACTTATTGCGCATTAAAACGCCTGTATTTAGCGTTTTTTTCATAACATTTTATGATTTAGGGTGATTTGAATTGATTCACAAGCGCGCATCCCCTGGCATACCAACTTGCCCGAGTTGAAAGCTTGCCAACGCACCAAATCCTTGCCCACTAAGTAAGTTGAACTCCTGCGGCTGTAAGTTTTTCAGCCTACGCCGCGTATCTGGCGACTTCATTAGCCAGCCACCGGAGAGAACTTTAAGTAGCCGCCGTTCAACCAGTCTAGCAGCAGGGCTAAGTATTCTGCCGAGTTGTCTTCCCAGACATAGTGCACCCCACCATCAATGATAGATAGCTCGCTGTTAGGCAGTCGCTTATGCAGTATTTCGGCATTTCGAACCGGTGCTACTGCATCGTTACGGCCCCAGATAATCTTTACCGGCGACCGAATACCATCCAACAGGCGGTCCAATACCGGTAGGTCAAGGACGTAATTTTTTAAAAACTGAAAAGCGGATAACAACCGGCCCTCTCCTTCATAGGAAGCGGTATAGTCTGCCAGAATAGCCTCGGGCACCTGATAGTTCTTGAGCGTGCTCAATGAACTGGTAACGGCATCCTTGGCTGCTACTCCTTTGAACCCGGATAAATCGGGCGCCGCTATTAAGCCACCGATAAAAGGCCCTACTTCCAAGGGGTAGACGCAGGCTCCACCGCTTACAATAAGGCTTTTTACCCGTTCTGGAAACTGGGCCGCCATGAACAGGGCGATTGGAGTGCCAATGTCCGGACCGATGATGTGCGGCGTAGCAAAGGAAAAATGGTCCAGCACTTTGTTTACGAAGGCTGCCATCGTCTCGCAACCACTTAGGTCGCTCCGGCCGGCAGAATGACCAAAGCCCGGCAAGTCAATCGCCAGCAAATCGAAATCCGCGGCCAGCCTATCCCAGACGGGGGTAAATGCTAAGATGCTTTCTGGCAAAGGTCCAAGCAAGAGCACGTTTTCCTGAGCACCCACAGAGTGGTGAGCAAACCGAATTTGTAACCCATCTATTTCTTCAAATTGTAAGTCCATAGGATTTCTTTTTGCAGGATGCTAATCTGCGTTTCTACCGTTTTGGCGGGCTCAAGGCTTAAGTCGTCACGACATACAGCACCTTGAGACCCAATCTTCCCTATTTGAACTCTTAGGCAAAGTGCTCACGGGCTTTCAACCAACTTGCAAGTGCCGTACCATTGGACGCTTCTGGGTTGGCTGTAGACAGCAAAAACATCCTTGATATGCTCTAACCCCAATTTATTAGCAAAAAATCAGGCATTAGCTCGTTGCCGTATTGAAAATAACCTCCAACTTTGAACGCTTAACTTTTGGAGGTACTCCAACATATTAGAGAGCCCTTATTAGCACAGCCCTTGATAGCGTGGAATGTATTGAGCTATACCAGCCCATACGGATTAGCCTGAAGAAGATGACCGTAACGCACTTGGCCGGGTAAGGCTCTTTTGCTAGACTGCCTCATTCACACGAACGGCCCAATGTCCTCTGTGAAGATTGTCTGCTCGGTTTCATTGAGTCTTAAATCATATAAAACCGGGGGGCAATTAATAAAAAACCCCCACCGCGCAGTGCAGTGAGGGCTTTTGTGAGGCGTATTGGGCTCGAACCAACGACCTCCACCGTGTCAGGGTGGCGCTCTGAACCAACTGAGCTAACACCCCGGATTGCCGCACCGCCGGGCAGTGCAACGGCCCCAAAGGTAGCGCCCAACTGCTTACGACAGGCCGGCGGCGCATTATTTTTTCAACCCCGTCCGTGGCGTCGGGCAACCTTATAGTCCCGGAAAAGTATAGGGACAAACGGAAATAGTAACCTTCCTTGCTATTGGCCTTATTCCCCACCATTTTTCACCCATGAAAAAGACTCTTCTATTTTTACTGCTGGCCGTTGCCACTGCTCCCGCTGCTTTTGCCCAGGCCCGCCCGGGTGGCTCGCTTTCCTCCAAAGACTACACCGGCGGCAAAACCACCGATTCGCGCAACACCGGCTTCGGCGTCAAGGGCGGCTACAGCTTGTCTAATTTCTACGGCGGCGGCCAGGATGCCTTCAATGGTCGCAGCAGCCTCAACACGTTTCACGCCGGGGTTTACGGCCAGTTTGGGTTCAACGACTTTTCCTCCGTTCAGGTTGAGCTGCTCTATTCCCGCAAAGGCATTCGGTCCAACTACAACAACGCGGGCTTGTCGGACCTGCGCCTCGACTATTTGTCGCTGCCCATCCTCTACGTAGGCAACATCACCGACAACATCAGCTTCCACATTGGCCCGGAGGTGTCGCTGCTCACCAAAGTCAGTGCCTACGGCAAAGACCTGGACCTGAACGACAACGGCTTCAACAACTTTGATATTGCCGGCGTGGCCGGCCTCGAAGCCCGCATCGGCCCGGCCCGCGTCGGGGCCCGCTACGACTTGGGCCTGGCCCGCGTTATCAAAGAAGGCCGCTCCTTCTCGCCGCTTATTGGCGCCACCGGAAACGACACCAAATTCCACAACCAGACCTTCCAGGTTTACGTGGGCATCGGCCTGACCCAATAGAACGACCCCGATTAGCAACTGCAACAAAAAGGAAGCCGTCGGGCTTCCTTTTTTTGTTGCTTCACCGTCCTGCTCCTCCTCGCCATGACTGCTTTGCCCGCCGCCGAACTTGCCACTTTTCACCAGGCCCGCGAGCTGCTTTTGGGCCGGGGCCTGGCCGTGTTGGCCTCCTGGGCGCTGCTCAACCTGGTGGTGAGCGGCTACCTGCTGCGCCGGGCCGACCGCCGCCACCGGCCGTATTATTTCCACGGCATGAACGTGTGCTGGGGCGTGGTCAATGCGGTGCTGGCCTTTTGGGGCATCTGGCAGTGGCACCCGAAAGCCCCGGCGGGTCTGGCGCTGGCCGATTTATTCCAGGCCCAGCTTTTCAACGAAAACCTGTTCCTGCTCAACGCCGGGCTGGATGTGGCCTACATCATGACGGGGTTTTACCTGCGGACGCTGGCCGCCGTGCCGGGCGCAACCACCCCTGCCCGGCTGCTGGGGTTTGGGCAAGCCTTGTGGGTGCAGGGCGGTTTCCTGCTGGTGTTCGATGCCGTGATGTGGAGCTTGCTGCACTGGCAAGGCCGGCAGTGGCTGGTGTTCTTACTATAGCCGCTGCCCGGCGGGCACGTGAACGCCGCCCTCAACCTGGCTTCGCTCAAAAAGGGCCTCCGCAGCAATGCCCGCGTGGCCGAGCTGCGCTACCCCGGCCTCAACCACGCCCTGCAATTCGCCAGCGAAACCCCGGCAAAGGCAGCTTCTTCTCCCTTCAACCCCGATACGCCCACCGATATCTACAAGTGGATTATTGGCCGGAAGTAGCAGTTCCTCATTAAAAGAAAACGCAAAAAGCCCCGAATCTGCACAGATTCGGGGCTTTTGTTTGATGCTCACCAATTCTTAGTTGTGGCCGCCGTGCTGGGGCTCCAGCATTTCTTCCACAATTTTCTTGTTGAAGGCCGGAATGTCCTCCGGCTTGCGGCTGGTGATGAGGCCGTGGTCGGTTACCACTTCGGAGTCTTCCCAGTGAGCGCCGGCGTTGCGCAGGTCGGTTTGCAGACTGGGCCAGCTGGTCATGCGCTTGCCGCGCACCACGCCGGCCTCAATCAGTGTCCAAGGGCCGTGGCAGATGGCGGCCACCACCTTGCCCGAGCCGGCGAATTCTTTCACGAAAGCCACCACGTCCTTGTTCGTGCGCAGCACGTCGGGGTTCATCTGGCCGCCGGGCAGCACCAGGGCGTCGTAGTCGGCGGGCTTCGCGTCGGTGATGACTTTGTCGACGGCTACTTTGTCGCCCCAGTCCTTGTTGGGGCCGTCCCAGCCCTTGATGGAGCCACTTTTGATGGAAATGACGTGGGTTTCGGCGCCCTCGCCTTCGAGGTATTTTTTGGGCTCGTCGAGTTCGGCCTGCTCGAAGCCGTCGGTGGCAATAATGGCAATTTTCTTGCCCTTGAGTTTGTCGCTGCTGAAGATGCTCATTGGTTGGAAAGGATGGAAGGCTGACGCCGGGAAGATGCCCGGCGCGATTGCTGTACGCCCGGATTGGCCGGGGGTTCCCAGCGTCCAGGTAAAAATCCCCGCCGTGGCGCAAGCGCCTTCCCCCTTAGCACACGCCCGAAAACGGCCGGGGCCCACTTCCATCAACAGGTTGGGGCATTGCACCGCTCAACGGCCGATTTGCTGCCCCTGGATGGTAAGTAGCGCGGACTCTGTAGTCCGCGTCCCCGCGCCGGCAAAGCCGCCCGAACGCGGACTACAAAGTCCGCGCTACTCCCCCAGCGGCGCTTGAACGAAGGAACTGCGTAACGTCAGTTATTTCGTATTATCGTATTCCTTCACAGCTTCCCCGATGATTGTACCGCTGCTCAACACGCCCTCCCTGGTTGTGGCGCACGACCCGGCCATGCACTGCCTGTATGTGACCTGGAGCGGCCGCCACGACCCCGAACAGACCGTGGCCAACTGCGACCTGCTGCTCCACTACCTGCAAAGCACCCACGCTACCTGCATTCTCAACGACAGCACCCAGTCGCTGGACGGCTGGCACGAAATCTCGGGCTGGCTGAGCCTGGATTTCTTTCCGCGGCTGGCCGAAAACGGCTTGCTGGCCGTGGCCTGGGTGAACGCCCGGGATTGGCCCACGCGCACGGTAACGGACCAGATGCTGCGCGCCGTCTCTCACCCTTTGATTGACACCTTCAGCGACGTGGAGGCCGCCGCCTCCTGGCTGCGCACCCTGCCCGCCGCCAAGCCCGTAGCCGCCCGCAGCAGCCCCTGAGCCAGGCCGGACAGCCCGGACCCAGGGCACCGGCGGGCCGCCCCCGGCCTACCGCACCGCCACCGACTTCGTTTTCACCACAATGCTGCTGTCTGCAAGCACACTGTACCGAACCAGCACATAGCCTTTTTTAGTGGGGTCCTTTTCGATGGGTTTCACGTCGTTTTCCCATTGGTCGCAGTGCGTGGGGAAGTGCGGCACCAGCGGCGCCCACTGGCCGGCCCGGTAGGTGAACACGAAGTAATCCATCCAGCAGCTCACGAACCACTCCGGCAGCAAGCCGATTTCGTCGCCGCCGTCCCCGTTCAAATCGCCCAGGTTGGTGGGCGTCCCGCCGATGCAGTCCTCCTTCGCAATGGCCGGAAACTGCGCCTTCGAGAACCGCAGGTAGCTGGTGCAGCCGCCCTGGCACTCCATCTCGCCGGTTACTTCGGGCGGCACCAGCCACACGTATTCGGCGGTGCCGTCGCCGTCGAAGTCGCCTTGCACGGCGTCTTTCGGCAGGTGGGCCGGCGGGGCCTGGGGTTTCGGCTTGGCCGCCTGGGCGGGGCTGGGGGTTTCGAGGGATTTGGGGCTTTTGGTGGCGTGCTCGCAACCCGTCCACAGGGCCGTGCCGAGCACTATCAGGCCCAGCAAGCGGGATTTTCTCATTGCACTAAATCATGCAGGGCCGAAAAATCCCGAATCCACTTTAAGCCAACTTCAGCGAATTCAGCAGCCAAAGGTGCCCGGAGTTTCATTTCGTTGTCACCATAATCATTCTTATTGGAAGACACAAAGTACCGAGGTCTGCATGCATCTGATAGATGAGTAGCTACTTCCAGGTAATGCTCAATAATCGTACAATCCTTTAATTCCGACTTGTCCTTAGAAGCAGGTGCCTCGCTGCGCAGACTGCGCTGGTACGCCCGGTATTCGCAGTCTCTATCACCAGCTACTAGCTTACTGCCTCGCTGCAGCTCTTCACCCAGGCCTTCTAGTTGAGCTATTACACTCAACCCATCAGACAAATGAAATGAAGTGGATTCATAGGCAGGGTTAAGTTTTCCAATATCATTCAGTCGTGCCACCAGCATATTAGCGTTTTGAATTTCTCCATCAACGATACTTTTGGTTTTGCCTACATTATCCCGCCATTCTACGGGGACCAGTTCGTGAATAATAAGATGCGTTGCGCCAGTTGCCTGACGGCTAGCTTGCAAAAGCCGTAATGCAGTTTGGATGCCTTGGGCCGTCGCTGGCTGACTCCCTTTTGCTGTTGTTTGCAGGACGCTTGTTTTTGCTTGTGCAGGCTCCCGCCCGATATACCGAATCAGGTCCAGCAAGGCACATGTATCGATAAACACAATCGGAGCCGGCGCCGCATTACATGCCGCTACCGCCTCCGCTATTTTAAGCGGCGCGGCGGTGACCATCATACACGTTCAGCAGCTCCAAAGCTGACTCCGTTTCCGTGACTACCCGCTCAATTACCTCTTCATACCAGTCCGTATTCGCCCCCAACCACTTCCGTAGAAAGTCTGAATCAATTTGCGCAGCATGGCGGTGGGCACTAATGATAAAAGCATACCATCTCTTTGCATCCTCTGAATACAGGTTGCCAGTAGTTGGGTTAGCATCGGTGGCGAATTCCCTGAACAAAACCGCTGTTTCGGTTGGCATCACATCGTTCAGGTTGCGCTCGGGCGGCGTATGCTCAAGCTGAACTTCGACAGTTAGCGTCTCCCGTGCTTGGTATACCAGCCCCAGAAAAGCATCCAGAATGCCCTCGTATTCCGACATCGAAAGCCCTCCAGGCATCCAATACCGCCGGGTTTCGGGCACAATGTTGATGACTTCCGAAACAGTCTGCTGTATCATCAGCCACAGCCGGGCCGCTGGCAACTCCCCGCTGCCTTTAAAATGATAGCACCGGTAGCTGGTATCAGCAAAAGGCATCCCCAAGCTGCGGTCTTCGCTCTGGGTGTCCCTTTCCCAGGCCGTCCCAAAATAGAGAGGTAGCGCATCCATCAACCGCACAACTTCTTCCGCGTTGCCCCGCAAATACGTTTTCCGGTAGCCTACTACTGGTTTCTCTGCCATAATAACAACGCGTTTTAATGCGGCCACTAATTTACAGCTTCTTGCCCCAGCACCCCATCCACCCGCTTCTTCACGCCCGCTGCCACCGTCACCGGCACTTCCTGCCGGGCCACGCCGGCCCCGCTGAAGACCAGCGTGTAGTCGCCCGCCGGGATAGGCAGGGCGTAGCGGCCCTCCGCGTCGCTCACGGTTTCGACGGGGCCTTTGGGGCCTTGCACGGCCACGGTGATGCCCGAAGCCAGGGTGCCATCGGCCAGGGTGAGGGTGCCGCGCAGGCCGGCCTGGCCGGGGCCGCGCACCAGGCCCAGCAGGTACTCGGTCTGGAAGAGGCGGGCGATGTCGGGCTGGCGTCGGAAGATGCGCTGGGCGTCGCGGTTCATCTTCTGGTAGTCGTCGTAGAGGGCGCGGTTGGCGGTTTGCTGGGTGGTGGTGCCTTGCTGGGCCGTGCCTTTTAGCTGCTGATATTCTCCCAGCAGCCGGGTGACGTCGGCGGCTTCGGCGGCCAGGATTTTGGTGAGGAAGGTGGCCGGCATCTGGCCCTTGGCCAGCAGCTCCGCCTCGTGGTCCTCGCCAAAGGTGCGGGCCGCCGCCAGCAGGGTGGTCACGCTGGCCCAGTCGTTTTGGCTGGCTGCCTCGTAGCTGCCGTGGCCGGCCGCGTTGCGCATGGTGTCGTAGCTATCGGGAAAGGCTTCCTCGATGTAGCCATCGAGGCGCTGCCAGGCGGCGAGGTACTCCGCCAGCTGGGGCACCAGCTGCTGACGCACCGCTTCGGCCTGGCCCGAGCGGGCGCTATCGTCGGGTAGCGCCTGCGCATCGGCCAGCGCCTGGCGCTGGGTGGTGGCCAGCTGCTCGGTGTAGCCGCTTTTGTACTCAGCAAACGCGCTGAGGTGGTCGGTGTAGGCCTGCCACGCCAGGGGCAACAGCAGGTACAGGTCGCCTTGCGACACGGGAAGTCCGGACTTATTCATGGCCATTCAGGGTAAATGATGGGAAGTGAGCCTTTTGCTCCGGCCAAATGTAGTGAGCTTATCCGGGCTTCCAACCCGCCCGCCGACTATAGGAGAAAAATGCAATATCGCCGGTTTTGCCACCCGGTTTCTACCGGTTTTCACCCCCTTTCCGGCTTCGTGCGGGGCCTGGCCGCCCGCGCCCGGCCCTGGGGCGGCGGCGGGCGGCCAGGCAGTGGTTGCGGGCGGTCCCACAACCGTTTTTGCCGGCCCCGTATCGGTTTCGGCCGGTCCTGCAGCCGTTGCCGACGGGCCCACCACCGTTGCGGTCGGCCCCGCATCGGTGGCAGCCGGCCCAAAATCCGTTGCGGCAGCGCCCATATCCGTTGCCGCCGGCCCCATTTTTGTTGCCTTCCGGTACCCGGAAGATGCTATTTGCTGTAGCGCGGGCGCTGGAGTCCACGGCCCGGCAGAAACCCGAACAATCTTAACGGCGCGGGGGGGCGCACCACCAATTTTGCGCTACTCCCTAGCTCAGCATCAGCCCCTGCGCCGTGAACCGCCGGTAAATCCCCGCCAGAATCTCGCTTTTCGTGAGCTGCTCCTGGCGGATGTTGGTAATCCAGAACAGCACCTTCAGCTCGTACACCTGCCCGTTGATGCTGCTGAGCAGGATTTCGGGCGGCAGGTTGTGCATGGTGTAGGGGCTGGTTTTGATTTCCTCCTGAATCAGCTCCCGGGCCTTCTGCAAGTCGGTTTGCAGGTCCTCGGTGCCGGGGGCCAGCTTCAGCACCAGGTCCACCCGGATGTGGTCGTTCGTGCGCGTCCAGTTGATGACGTGGTTCGAGAGCAAGTCGCCGTTGGGCACGATGATTTCGGACCCCGTCACCGACGTGAGCTTGCTGGAGCGGATGCCGATGTCCTGCACCCGCCCCGCCTTGCCGGCCACCTCAATGAAGTCGCCCACATGAAACGGCCGCTCAAAAATCAGGATAATGCCCGACACCAGGTTGTTCACAATGCTCTGCAAGCCCAGGCCAATGCCCACGCTGAGCGCCCCAAACACAATGGCAATCTTGCTCAGCGGCAGGCCCGTGGCCGCCGTGGCCAGCGCGAAACCCACCACCACCAGCAGCAGCCGCAGCGCCACCAGCCACGAGCCCCGGTGCCGCGCCTCGGCGCTGTCGTCCTCGCCCACATCACCAAAAAAGTAGCCGATGTACTGCTGCAATTGCGCCGAAGCGAACAGGATAAAGAAGAACAGCAGGATGTTGCCGAGCGTGAATTCGGTGCTGCCCAGCGTGTGCGGGGTGGTCAGCAGGCGCTCCAGGCCGGCGTAGAGGGTCGAGTACAGGTTCAGGTTGGAGGTGAACACCAGCAGCCACAAGGCCCCGGCCACCACCGTGAGCAGCCGCAGCAAGTGCTTCTCAATCTTGTCGAAATCGAACGTGGCCGAGCTGCCCTCGCCCGAGCGGGTACCCAGAATCTGGAGGTGGAAAGCCTCGGTGAACAGCTCCACGAACACGGCCAGCCCAATGCCCTGCGTGAGCCCAAAAATGGCCGCCGTCCCAAACATCTTCGCCAGGCTCAGCCGCCCAAACACGTTACAGACCACCGCCAGCAGGTTCAGCCCGATAAACAGCCACGTCACGGGGATGAGGAAGCGCAGCAGCGCCATCGTTTCGCGCAGGCGCAGCAGCAGCAGCGCGCCCAGCCCGGCCGCCAGCACGTTCAGCACCAGCAGGCCCCAGCGCGCCCCCAATCCCGTGGCCGCGTTGGCGTTGGTGACGGTGAGGACCACCACGAAAACCACCAGCCCCAGCCAGTACCGAAACAGCTGGCGCGACCAGCTCCGGGCAAATACCGCCGTGAGCGCCACCAGCAGCAAGGCCTGGAGCAGTGCCAGGTACACGGGCGGCGGGTGCAGCTCCAGGGCCGGCGCCAGGCTGAACACCACCACGGCAGTAGCCGCCACCGGCCCCGGCCGCAGGTAGCGAAAATCCTCCTCCAGCTGCAGCGTGCGCGCTTTCACGCGCCGGTAGTTGAAGGCCACCCAACCGTAGAACACCAGCCCGATGAGCCCCATAAAGGCCCAGTTGTCCCAGTTGTTGGCAAAGTAGAAGTTGATGATTTCGCGCCGGTCGGCCGCCGCGTGGGCCGCGTCGGCCGACCGGCGCACCGGGGCCGCCCGCGCCGCCCACAGCGGCGGAAACGCGGCCTTAATGGTGGTGCGCCCGAAGCGGCGCATCTGGTCGCTCACCTCGTCCTGCAATTCCAGGGTCTGAATGTAGCTGGCCGCCACCTGGGTTTGCAGCTGCCGGGCGCGCTCAAAGCGCTTGGTGAGCAGCCCGCCAATGCGCTTCTGCCGCACCTGCAGGGCCGAGTCGGCCCGCTCCAGGGCCATCTCCGCCGCATCGGGATTAACAATGCGGGCGGGCGGGCGAGCCAGGCCGGCCAGCCGGCCCTGCATGCCCTCCAGCTGCTCGTGGGCCTCGCCCAGCGCCGTGCGCCACTCCGCCAGCTGCTCCTGAATGTTGCCCAGCATGAGCTGGCACATCTGCAGCTGCTTGATGTCGACCACCTGCCCGGTTTCTTCCACGCTGTGCCGGATGGCATGCAGGTTCTCGTCGATATCCGGCAGCTCCTCGGTCACTTCCCGCGAGTCGAACACGTTGCGCACCTGCCCCGAAATGCCGCTCAGCGTAGTGTAGGCCACTTCGAGGCGGTGCGAGTCGTCGTGCGTCACAGTATCCCTTACCACTGGCCTGGGGCGGATGGCCACGGGCTGGGCCGCTGCGGCGAAGGTGCCCGGCAAACTCAGCAGCAGCCAGAGAATGCCAAACCGGGAAATTCGAAGGAGGCTTTTTTCCGGCTTTGCCAAGGCTGGTGAAGTATTCAGAACGTGCATAAGTAAGCTTTAGCAGGAAAAGTACGCCCCACCCACTGAAAGAGCCGGGCATTAATTGGCCCGAAAGACGCAGCGTGGCCTCTCATCGCCAAACGATGCGATTGCATCGACCAAGGCGTGGGGCACCTCATCCCCGGCCCGCATCTGCGTTATGCGCAGAGTCCCGCGGAGAGGGGAGCCGGACGATTGAGTTCAAAGTTGAGAGTAAAAACCTCTCTTCTCCTTTTTAACTCTTCCCTTTTACCTTTTCACTGACGCAGAGCCGGTGCCCCCTCTCCGCGGGAGAGGGGGTCAGGGGGTGAGGTGACCCGGCCGCGTCGCCTATTTTTGCCCGGCGCTGGTGCAACGCTTACCACCTCGCCCCGTCTGTCCCCTTCTATGATTCGAACCCTGCTTACCCTGCTCCTGCTCGCCGGCCTCACGCAAGCCGCCGCCGCCCAATCCCTCTACATGCCGCGCGATATCAAGCAGGCTTTCGCCAAAGGCACCCGCGCCCCCGACGGCCGCCCCGGCCCCAACTACTGGCAAAACCGCGCCCGCTACGACATCACGGTGGCCGCTGCGCCGCCCGCCCGCGACATTCGCGGCCGCGAGCGCATCACCTACTTCAACAACAGCCCCGACACGCTCAAGCAAGTAGTCCTGCGCATTATCCAGAACATCCACCAGCCCGGCGCGAGCCGCGACGGCGACGCCTCGGCCGACTACCTCACCACCGGCCTGCAGGTCGACACCTTCACCGTGGCCGGCCAGGTGCGGCCCTACACCGGCAAAGCCGGCCCCGCCACCTTCCAGACCGTGCGCCTGCCGCGCCCCCTGGCCCCGCACGATTCGGTGAAATTCACCGTGGCCTGGCACTTCCCCATTTCCATTGAAAGCGGCCGGGAAGGCATGATTGACCCCACCACTTACTTCCTGGCCTACTTCTATCCCCGCATCGCGGTGTACGACGACTACAACGGCTGGGACCGCCTGCCTTTCGTGGATAGCAAGGAGTTTTACAACGATTTCAACGACTACACCCTGCGCGTGCGGGTGCCGGCCAACTACATCGTGTGGGCCACCGGCACGCTGCAAAACCCGCAGCAGGTGCTCCAGCCCGCCGCCGCCAAGCGCCTCAGGCAGTCGATGACCAGCGACGCCGTTATCCACGTCGCCACCGCCGCCGACCTGGCCAGGAACAGCATCACCAACCAGCAGCCCACCAACACCTGGGTCTGGACCGCCCGCGACATCTCCGACGTGACCCTCGGCCTGAGCAACCACTATGTCTGGGATGCCGCCAGCGTCATCGTGGACGCCCCCGCCAAGCGCCGCACCAGCGTGCAAGCCGCCTTCGCCGATTCCACCTTGGATTTCCACTCTTCGGTGAAAAACGGCCAGTTCGCCCTCGGCTGGTTTTCCAACGCCAGCAACTGGCCCGGCGTGGCCTACCCATTTCCTAAAATGACGGCTTTCCAGGGCTTTGCCGACATGGAATACCCGATGATGGTGAACGACAGCCCGCAGAAAGACCCGCAGTTCGCGCAGCTGGTGCAGGACCACGAAATCGCCCACACCTGGTTCCCCTTCTACATGGGCATCAACGAAAGCCGCTACGCTTTCATGGACGAAGGCTGGGCCACCACGTTCGAGCTGCTCATCGGCCGCCAGGAAAACGGCGTGGAAAAAGCCGACGAGTTCTACAAGAAGTTCCGCGTCAACCGCTGGATTCACGACGCCGCCACGGCCGAGGACCTGCCCATCATCACGCCCAGCAGCGAGCTGCGCGCCGGCTACGGCAACAACGCCTACGGCAAGCCCTCCCTCAGCTACCTGGCCCTGAAAGACCTGCTCGGCGATGCCCTGTTCAAGAAAAGCCTGCACGAATACATGACCCGCTGGCACGGCAAGCACCCCATTCCGTGGGACTATTTCAACTCGATGAGTAGCGCCAGCGGCCAGGATTTGAGCTGGTTTTTCAACAACTGGTTTTTCACCAACAACTACATCGACCTGGCCGTAACGGCCAGCGGCAGCACCATCACCGTGCAGAACATCGGCGGTTTCGCCGTGCCGTTTGATGTGGTAGTGGAATACGCCGATGGCAGCAAAGCCACCCTGCACCAGTCGCCCGCCGTGTGGCAGGCCAACCAGCAGCAAGCCACCATCACCTTGCCAAAAGCCGCGAAAACGGTGGCCTTGCAAGGCGGTATTTTCATGGATGCCAACGAGAAGGACAACGTCTGGGCACAGAAATAGTCGCCTATCATTGCGAGTGGGGCGCAGCGCAACGCGGCAATGGCAGGCGTTACTCTATTCCTCTGAGCCGGCGCTTTTCCGCAGCTTCTTCAGTTGCTGGCGCACCTCTTTCACGCGCTCGTCAAACCCATCAGGGTCGTAGCTCACGTCTTCGACGTCGAGCTGGTCGAGCAGGTCCATCATGGCGTTGGCGTGGTCGGTGCGGGTGCCAGCGGGCGTGGTCACGAAGGCCATTTCCGACCACAGCAGGGCCAGCAGGCGGGTTCCGTCCTCGTTGCGCATCTGCATTTCGAGCACCAGGCTGGAGTTATCGTAGTGAATGAGCTGGCTGAGAATTCGCACCAGCACGCCCTGTTTGGCCGGCTTGAGGTAGCTGATGTGGTGCTTGGTGATGACCCAGGCCGCCTTCTGCTCGCGGGCCAGCTCGCCCATGTTCAGGGCATAATGCGCGGTGGTGTGGTCTTCGCGGGCGTTGAGGAAGTAGTCGAGGTAGCGGGCGTTGTTGAGGTGGCCCAGCATGTCGCAGTCCTGGAAGTAAACGCGGTGGGTGGTTTCGGGCGTTTGGATGAGATGAGCCATAGGTGGCGAGAGGGTGACTTTGAGGCAAAGGTCGGACGGGGGAAACAATACAACAGCACGTCATGCTGAGCTTGCCGAAGCATGACGTGCTGTTTTCTATCATCCACGCCCTCACCCATCCCAAAAACTACTCGGCACGCCTAACACTTTGCGGAAAAATCCCTACCTTTTCCCTTCCAAAACTCCCGCCCCATGTTCTCGCTTACTCCCGACCGTTCCGCCGTCCTGCAGGCTCTGGCCGACACCTTCATTCCCGCCCTGCCCGATGGCAGCCCCGCTGGCTCCGCCGGCCTGAACCTGGATAAGTTGCAGGAAGCCATTCGGGAGCAGCCGGAGGGCGCGCAGGCCGAGTTCAGCAAGCTGCTCGACCTGCTGGAAAAGCCGCTGCTGGGCCTCACCTGGTTCGGGCCGCTCAAGCCGTTCCGCAAGCTCGATGCGGCCCAGCGCGAACAGCTGCTGCAAAGCTGGGCCGCCAGCAACGTGCCGCAGCTGCGCAAAGGCTTTAACGCGCTGCGCAAGCTGTGCACGCTGCTGTACTACGGCGGCAGCACGGCCGAGACGCCAGCCGCCTGGGGCCGCCTCGGCTACCCCGGCCCCGATGAGAAGCCGGTGGATTCGCCCAAGCCCATCCGCACGCTGAAGCCCGAAACCGACACCACCTACGAATGCGACGTGCTGGTGATTGGCTCCGGCGCGGGCGGCGGCGTGGTGGCCGGCGAATTGGCTCAGGCCGGCTACGATGTTTTGGTTATCGAAAAAGGCCCCTACTGCCACGGCTGCGACTTCACCCAGCGCGAAGTGGACATGCTGGGCACGCTCTACGACGCCAAAGGCACGCTCAGCACCCAGGACGGCAGCATCGGCATCCTGGCCGGCTCCTGCCTGGGCGGGGGCACCACCGTGAACTGGGCCGGGGCCTTCCGCACCCCCGATTACGTGTTGCAGGAATGGGCCCGCGAGCATAATGCGCCCCACTTCACCACCCTCGAATTCAAGGAAAGCCTCAACGCCGTGGCCCGCACCATTGGGGTGAACACCAACTACACCCGCCACAACGGCCAGAACCAGGCCCTCTGGGACGGCTCAACCAAGCTGGGCCAGGAAGTGAAGCTGATTCCGCGCAACGAAAAGGGCCTGACTGATTCGGAAAGCCATTTTCGCAGCCTCGGCTACACCACGCTGGGCGACGCCCACGGCATCAAGCAGGGCACGCTGAACACGTACCTGCTCACCGCGTTCGAGCACGGGGCCCGCATTCTGGCCGATACCAAAGTGGACCGCGTGACCATTACCCAAGGCCGCGCCACCGGTGCCGAGGCCGTACACACCACCGAAAACGGCCAAACCGTGCGCATCAGCGTGAAGGCGCGGCGCGTGGTGGTGGCCGGCGGGGCCGTCCAGACGCCCGCGCTGCTGCTGCGCTCCGGCCTGAAGCACCCGCACCTGGGCCGCCACCTCCACCTGCACCCCACGGTGGTGGTGGGCGCCCGCTACCCGCACGCCATGAACTCCTGGCACGGCCCCAGCATGAGCGTGGTGAACGACACCTATACCATGCTGCACGGCACCAACTTCGGCGCGAAGCTGGAGACGCCGCCCACCCACCCCGGCCTGCTGAGCATGGTGCTACCCTGGCTCTCGGGCCGCCAGCACCACGAGCTGCTGCGCGATGCCGACCACCTTGGCTCGTTCATCGTGCTCACCCGCGACCGCGACGGCGGCCGCGTCAGCATCGACAAAAACGGCGCGCCGCTGATTGACTACGCCCTGTCGGATTTCGACCGCGCCAACATGCTGGAAGGCGTGCGCGCCGCCGCGCAAATTCACGTCGCGGCCGGGGCCGAGCTGGTGTATCTGCCCCACGGCACCCTGCCCACGCTGCACACGAAGGACGGCGTGCTCCAAAACCCCGAAGTCCTCGACAAGCTGCCGCACCTGAGCTGGAAACCCAACCAGTTCGGCCTCTACAGCGCCCACCAGATGAGTACCTGCCGCATGGGCGGCGACGCGACCACCCACCCGCTCAAGCTCAACGGCGAAACCGTGGAGGTGCAGAACCTTTTCGTGGCCGATGGCTCGGCCTTCCCGGCGTGCAGCGGCGTCAATCCCATGCTCACCATCATGGCGCTGGCACATTTCACGGCGCAGGGCATAAAGGCCAGCCGGGCAGTGGAAGCTATTAACAGTGAACAGTTAGCAGTGAACAGTTAGAAAGTCGTGTACCTTTCAACTGTTCGCTGCTAACTGTTCACTGTTCACTGTTCACTGCTAACTGTATCATGAAACGCCCGCCGCTGCCGTACCTGTTGCTACTGCCGCTGCTGGTGGTGCTGCTGTTTGGCAATTGCGGCCTGAGCCGGGGCGGCGTGCGGGGCTGGCTCAACACGATGGGCAACCGGCGGCGCGACCGGCTTCAGGAAATTGTGCTGCGGGAACGGGCCGAGCGCGCCGCCGCCCGGCACAACCTGCACGGCGCGGCGCGCGAGGAAGCGCATCGGCGCATCGAGCAGGCCACGCAGGCCCGGGCCGACAGCCTGCTCTACGGTCATTTCGAGCAGAAAAAATTCCGTAACCGCCGCAACAAGGTAGAGCGCCAGCTGGTACGCCTCCCGCCGCTGCTGCCCATGCCCAAGGAGTAAGAGCCGCGGCCTTTTTTGCCACTGAATGGACCTCCACGCCATTTCCTGCGTACTGGTTGGAATATCGTTATTCCTGCACCTATGCGTTCAACTCGCCTTTCCGCACTGCTGTTGCTGAGCCTGACCGCGGCCAGCTGTTCCATTTTCCATCACCGCGAAAAGCCGGCTCCCGTAGTCGAAACCGTGCGCACTCCCGACTCGCCCACGCCACCCACCGCCGCCCGCGACCTCGCCGACGTAATGGCCACCGACCTGCAGCTCACTCCCGACCAAACGGTCCGCGTCCGCAGCATCCTCAGTAGCACCGTAACCCAGGCCAACGCGGCCAGGGAGAAGTTTCCGGCCCAGTCGCCCCAGCTGCTGGCCGAGCAGAAGCGCATCAACGCCACGTCCCAACGGGAATTGCAGCAGGTACTGGGACCCGTAAAGTTCAAGAAATTCCTGGCCAGCCAGCGCAAGATGGCCGCCGAGATGCAGCAGCGGCAGAAGTAACAGGTGGTTTATCGGCTCTCACCGTCGGCGCCGGTAGTGGTCCTGCGTGTCCCACAGTCCGGCGTAGCGGCCCACGCGGCGGGTTTGCGGGCCCGGCGCGGGCATGAGCTGGAAGGAAGTAAGGGCGCCGTGCTCGCGGTGGTAGCGCACGGTGGCGGGGTCCAGGGCCAGCAGGCGCAGCGTGTCGGTGCCGAAGGCTTGCCAGCTGAGGCGTGGGCCGTCGATTTCCAGGCGCTGCACCTGCCATTTGTCGCCGTCGTCGGTGGGCGTGTTGAGGTAATAGCGGCCCTGGAAGCGGCGCAATACGCCGGGTGAGGGGCCCGTGAGGGTGAAAATGGTATCGGTCCAGAGCCGGCTGTCGCGCACCGAGTCGCGGCCCACCCACTTCAGGTAGTGCAGGGTGCCATCCTTCTCCGCATAGGTCGTATCGGCCCGGAGCCGGCGGTGCATCGAATCGAGTTGATTCCGGCCGAGCGTTACTTGCAGCAGCTCCTGCCGCCATACCGCCGTGTGGCCGATGCAGAGCGACTTATTCGAATCGGCGGCTGTGTACACGGCGCGGTGCCGGGCCGGGAAAACGGCCATATCGGCTGCCTGGGCCGGAAATGGCTGGGCAAAGCGCACCTCCAGGCCGCCATCGCAAGCCGTCAGCACCCAGCCAAACCCCATTACCAAACCGCCGCGCAAAAAGAATGAAGCCGTCATGGCACTTCATTCCACCGCCAGCCGAAGGTAACCTATCAGCCTGCCCAAACGCCGCTACAGGTACTTCACCAGCAGCTCAATTAGCTTCTGCACCTTGCCGGTGTAGGGCGGGTACATGGCCTTGATGCCCGTGAGGCCCACGCGCTGCCGCATCACGCCCTTCTCGTTGCTGAACGCCAGGAAGCCCGAGTGGCCGTGCGCCTTGCCGAGGCCGGAGTTGCCCACGCCGCCGGTGGGCAGCTCCGGGTGGGCGAAGTGCAGCACCGTTTCGTTCACGCCCGCGCCGCCGGCCGAGATGTTATCCAGCAGGTAGCGCCGGTTTTCAGCGTTGGTGCTGAACACGTACTGGGCCAGCGGCTTGAGCCGGGCGTTGATATAATCCGTCGTTTCCGGCAGGTTTTTGAAGGTGAGCACGGGCAGCAGCGGGCCGAAAATTTCTTCTTCCAATACCCGGGCCGTGGCCGGTACGTTGGTCAGAATGGTGGGCTCGATGTAGTTCTGGGCCTCGTCGACGGTGCCGCCGGTGGCCAAGGTGGCGCCCTTGGTCTGGGCATCTTCCAGCAGGCCGACGAGGCGGGCAAAATGCTGCTTGTTCACCACCCGAGCCAACGAATCGGACTGCTCGATGCCCGCGCCGCTGGGGTTGTAGGCCCGCTGAATGGCGGCCGTGAGCTCGGTGAGCAGCGCCGGCTGCACGCTTTCCTGCACCAGCAGGTAGTCCGGGGCCACGCAGGTCTGGCCGTTGTTCAGGAACTTGCCCCACACGATTTTCTCGGCGGCGTCGCGCAGGTTGGCGGTTTCGTCCACCACGGCGGGGTTTTTGCCGCCCAGCTCCAGGGTGAGCCCGCTGAGGTGCTCGGCGGCGGCCCGCATCACGATTTTGCCCACTTCGGGGCTGCCGGTGAAGAAAATATGGTCCCAGGGCAGCTTGAGCAGTTCGGTGGCCGTTTCCTTGCCGCCTTCCAGCAGCAGCACTTCGTCGGGCCGGAATAGGTCTTCGCACAGCCGGCGCAGCAGGGCCGAAGTAGCGGGCGTCTGCTCGGCCGGCTTGATGACCACGGCGTTGCCGGCCGCGATGGCCGAAATCAGCGGCCCCACGGCCAGGTAAAACGGATAGTTCCAGGGCGCGATAATCAGGACTACGCCCTTGGGTTCGACCTGCACCCAGGAGCGGGTGCCCAGCAGCGCCATGCTCACACCCACCCGGCGCGGGGCCATCCACTTTTTGAGGTGGCTGCTGGTGTGCTTGATTTCGACCAGCGAGGTCCAGATTTCGGTGAGGTCCGTTTCGGCGGCGGGCTTGCGGAAGTCGGCAAAGAGGGCATTCTGGATATCGGTGCGGTGCGCGTGCAGCCAGTTTTCGAGCTTTTTTAGGCGGGCGCGGCGGGCGGCCACGTCCGCCTGGCGCAGGGCGGCCGTGCGCTGGCGCAGGGCCGTAAACCCGGCCCCGAACTGATTGACCGCAATGGCCCCGGCGGGGGAAACAATGCCCTCAAGGGGCGCAATAGCAGTTTCGGGCATCGACAGGGTGGGTTTGGAAGCAGAATCAGAAGTGCGTCCGGCCCGCACGGCCCGGCACTTGCAGAAAGATACGCTGCTTGCCTAAAACATTCGGCGCGCCACTGCGTCATCGGGAAATAGTGTCGCACACGTTACCCCCAACGCGGCGGCGGTATTACCTTTGCGGCCCATTATCCGGGCCATCTCCCGCCTGTATTCCCTACTTGCTAGGCCGCGCCCCACCCCAGCCGCGCGGTTAGCCGCCGTTATTATTAGCCTCCTTTTTGTGAACATTAACTACTATTGCCGTACCACACGGCTGTTTGTTGCGCTTTCTTTCGGTCTGAGTTTTGCCCCAACCAGCTTTATTCGCGCAACCTCACTGACCGCGAGTGGGCCGCATATTGCCGCCTCCGGCCCAAGCCTTGGCGCTACCGTTGCCGACACGCTTGTGTTGGCAGCCGACACCACCAGGCGCCAACCGGCACCCGTCCCTGCCGTTTCGGCCGCGCCCACCGATTCGCTGCCCCACATTCATCCGCGCGACGCCGCCGGCCGCATCACCGACTACACCGTGGCCCCCGGCGTGACCTGGCACTACGACAAGCCCAAGGCCTTCCGCTGGGCTTTCCACATCCCGCGCGATTTGGGCCAGTTTCCCAAATACGCCTTCCGCAAGGAAAACACCGACACGTTTGTGGGCCTGGCCGTGAGCTCGGTGGCGCTGTGGGTGGCCGACCAGGCCATTGTCGACTGGTCGCAGGATTTCGGCAAGTTTCTGGGCCTCACGGCCAAGAGCACCCAGAAGTCGCTGTTTTCCATTCCGTTTCACGTCGGCAGCGCCAACCTGCCGCTGGAGCTCAACGTGCCCGATAACCTCAACAGCACGTTCTATTACCTCGGCGACGGCTGGACGCACCTCACCGTGGCCACCAGCTTCTGGATATACGGCGGCCTGAAGAAGGACAACCGGGCCCTGCAAACCTCCGGCGAGCTCGGCGAAGCCATTTTCAGCACCGGGCTGGTGGTGCAGGCCATGAAGCGCCTCACCGGCCGCCAAAGCCCCTACGTGGCCACCAAAGACCGCGGCGAATGGAACCCGTTTCCGGCCTACAGCACTTACCAGCACTTCGTCCCCAACTACGACGCCTTCCCCACCGGCCACCTGGCCACGGCCATGGCCACGGTCACGGTCATCGCCGAAAACTACCCCGAGTACCACTTCATCCGCCCGCTGGGCTACTCGCTGATGGGCCTGCTGGGCTACTCCATGCTCAACAACGGTGTGCACTGGGCCTCCGACTACCCCATCGGCATCGCGTTGGGCTATGCCTTTGGCAAAATTGCCGTGCGCAACGGCCGCACCCGCGTCGAGGCCGCGCCCGACGACCCGGCCGCGGCCCACGGCACTGGCCTGGCGCCGCCGCGCAAGCCCCGCCCCTGGTACCGGCAGGGCAAGCTTTCGCCCTACAACTACGGCCCTTTCACCGGTGCTTCCTGGTCACTGCGCTGGTAGCGACGGCCCACGCCTCGCTATCCTATTTATCAGTCAGCCAACATGATGGAACTATCCGCTAGCCTTACTCAATTGGAAGCTCAGCTTGCGTTGCTGGCCGAGCACTGGGAACGGTTCACGGAAGAAGAATTGTTGGCGCTTTCCGGCCCCGGCCGCTGGTGCAAAAAAGAAGTGCTGGGCCACCTCATCGATTCGGCCGTCAATAATTACCGCCGCTTCGTGCTGGCGCAAATAGAGGCGCCGCCCCTCAAGCTAATACCCTACGACCAGGATGCCTGGGTGCGTGCGGCCAATTACCGGCAGGTGCCTTCGGCCGACCTGCTCACGCTCTGGACCAGCGCCAACCGCCTCATTCTGCACTTGCTGGCCCAAATTCCCGCGCCGACGCTGGCCATCGAATGCTTTTCCCTCAACAACAACCCGGTCACTTTCCGCTGGCTCATTGATGACTACGTGCTGCACCTGGAGCACCACGTCCGGCAAATTATTCACGAGCACGAATAACCCCAGGGCGAAGCTGCGGCGCACAAAAAAGCCCGTTCCTGATTGGGAACGGGCTTTTTTGTGCGGTTGCGTCAGCTTATTTAAACAGGCCCTTTTTCACGGTGCGGTGGCCGTTTTCGTCAATTTTCACTTTCGTGCCGTCGGCGCGTTTGATTTTCACGGAGCCGTCATCGTTGCGCTTCACTTTGGCGCCGTTTTCGAACTTGGTTTTTTTGTCGCCGTCGTTCTCATTTTCCATCTTTTTCACGCCCGAGCCCTGGCCCACGCCACGCGAGGCGGTATGCACCGTCGATTCCGTGGTGACCGTTGTGTAGGGCTGGCCGGCATAGTAGGTGCCCAGGTTGCTGGAGTAGGAATTATATTCGGCCGGGTTGGTCAGGATGGTTTTGATTTCCCGGTTGGCCTCGTCGTTGGCGGCTCGGGTGGCGGCGTAGCGGCCCGTGGTGTCGGTGGTGTAGGTGTTCAGCTTGCGGCCCCGGGTGTAGTACACGGTTTTGATGCGGCGCACCACCGTGGTGTCGGTCAGTTTCAGGTCCTGGGCCACGCGGGCGGCCAAGGCGTCCGCGTCGTTGCGGTAGGCCGTGGTGTCCACCGTCGTGGTGGTCGTCGTCGTGGTCGTCGCGTCAGGAGTGGATACGGTGGTAGTTTCTTCCGTTTTTTTCTCCTGCGAGCAGGCGGCGGTGGCCAGGGTGGCGGCGGCCAGCAGGCCAAGCAATTTGGTGTTCATAAGCGAAGATTAAGAAAGTAAAAACAGCCATTTGGCTATTTTTGGTCTGATACGGTGGGGCTTGTTCAGAAGTTATGGCCCGGGCACCGGCCGGTTGCTAAGCATTTACCACCGAGCCGCCGTTGGGGTGCAGCGTCTGGCCCGAGAAATACGACGCATCCTCCGAGGCCAGAAACACATAGGCCGGGGCCACTTCGGAGGGCTGGCCGGCGCGGCCCATCGGCACATCGTGCCCAAACAACGGCAGCTTCAACAGCCCCACGCCAGTGATAAACGGCGTCCAGATGGGCCCCGGCGCCACCGAATTCACCCGAATGCCTTTCTTAATCAGCTGCAGCGACAGCGCCCGCGTGAAGGCCGTGATGGCGCCTTTGGTGGACGTGTAATCCAGCAGCATCTCGTTGCCCTTGAAGCCGTTCACCGAAGCGGTGTTGATGATGGCATCGCCTTCTTTGAGGTGTTTCACGGCTGCCCGCGCGATGCGAAACATGGCTATGATGTTGAGATTGAAGATGCTGTCGAGCTCCTCATCCTTGATATCTTCCAGCGAGTCGTGCCAGTTTTGTTCGGCAGCATTATTCACCAGGATATTGAGCCCGCCCAGCTCGGCCACGGTGCGGGCCACGATTTCCTGGCAGAAGGCCGGCTGCTTGAGGTCACCGGGCAGCAGCAGGCAGCGGCGGCCGTGGGCCTGCACGATGTCCTGCACTTTTTCGGCGTCCTGCTGCTCGGTGGGGAAGTAGCAAATGGCCACGTCAGCCCCCTCCACGGCAAAATGCACGGCCACGGCGCGCCCGATGCCCGAGTCGCCCCCGGTGATGAGGGCCACTTTGCCCTTGAGCTTGTCGGCCCCCTTATAGCCTTCGCGGATGAACTCGGGCTCGGGGGTCATCTTGTATTCGAGGCCGGGGTGGCCGGCGCCCGCGTCCTGGCTTTGGGGCGGGAAAATAGTGGGTTTATCAGACATAAAAAGGCAGTAATTGGGAAAGATTAGGTTTCCCTAACGAGCGGATTTATTGCGGGTTGCAGCAGTTGAGACGCACCAGCAACCGCCACCCCGCCCCCGAAAGCCGTAACTTCGCGCCAGCCAGCCCCCCGATGCACCTCTGCCGTCGTGGTTCGGTTTTCCAATTTTTCCGCCGCCGATGCCCCCCGTTTCCTCCACGCGCCTCAACAAATTCATCAGCGAAAGCGGCCTTTGCTCGCGCCGCGAAGCCGACCGCTTCATCGAGCAGGGCCAGGTGCTGCTCAACGGCAAGCCGGCCAAAATCGGCGACCAGGTGGGCCCGCGCGACCAGGTGAGCGTGAACGGCCAGAAGCTGGAGCCCAAGCAGGCCGAAGACGCGGTCTACCTGGCATTTAACAAGCCGTTGGGCGTGACCAGCACTTCCGAGCCGGGCGTGCGCGGCAACATCGTGGACTACGTGAACCACGCGGCCCGCGTCTTCCCCATCGGCCGGCTCGACAAGGACTCCTCGGGCCTGATTTTCCTGACCAGCGACGGCGACATCGTGAACAAAATCCTGCGGGCCGGCAACCAGCACGAAAAGGAATACCTCGTGACGGTGGACCGCATTCTTACCGACCGCATGCTGGACGAAATGGCCCACGGCATTCCCATGCTGGGCGTGGTCACCAAAAAATGCCTGGTGGAAAAGGAGACGCCCTACATCTTCCGCATCACGCTGGTGCAAGGGCTGAACCGCCAAATCCGCCGCATGGTGGAGCATTTTGGCTACGAGGTAACCAAGCTCGAACGCGTTCGCATCATGAACGTGAGCGTGAAAGGCCTCGCCGTGGGCGACTGGCGCGACCTGACGGAGCAGGAGCTGGCCGGCATCATGCGCATGGTGGCCAAATCGAGCGGTACTGAGGAAGCCTCCAGCGGCCGGCGCAGTGCCAAAGCCGCTCCCAGAAGCGCCGCCGAAACCACTGAATCCGGTGCTCCGAAAGCAGCCCGGCCTTATAAAAAATCAGGCCCGCCGTCCATGCACAACCCATCGGGCACCGGCTGGTGGGGCCCCCGGCCCGAAAAAGCCGCGGGCCCTGGGCAGAAACCAAAGTCCACCGGCTCCCGCCCCAGCAAAGCCGACCCCATCCGCCCCAGCAAACCAAGTGGCAGCCGGCCCACCAAGGCGGGTGGCCAGCGCAAGAGCGGCGGCTCGCCGCGCCGGTAGTTGTCAGCTTTTAGTTAAAGAACCCCAGAACGGTTATGCTGAGCGGAGTCGAAGCATGACCGTTCCAACACAATCGTTTCATTAGCCCGATGCCCCCCAAGTCCTCCGAAATCCCAGCCGAGAAAGACCAGCTGCACCCGCGCAACCCGCACCGGGCGCCCTACGACTTCCCGCAGCTCAGCCAGCGCAGCCCGGAACTGGCCGCCTTTGTGCAGCCCAATCAGTACGGCAATCTGTCGATTGACTTTGCCAACCCCGTTGCCGTGAAAGCCCTGAACCGGGCCCTGCTGTGGCAGTTCTACGGCATTGAAAACTGGGATATTCCGAAGGGCTACCTGTGTCCGCCCATCCCCGGCCGGGCCGATTACGTGCATTACCTGGCCGATTTACTGGCCGAAAGCAACGGCGGCGTCCTGCCGCCGGGCGAAGAAATCACGGTGCTCGACGTGGGCGTGGGTGCCAACTGCATTTACCCCATCATTGGCCGGCGCGAATACGGCTGGCACTTCGTGGGCTCCGACATTGATGGCGTGGCCGTGCGCGCCGCCCAGCAGATTGAGGCCGCCAACCCCACGCTGGCCGGGGCCATCGAGTGCCGGCTGCAACCAGCCCGCACCCGCATTTTCGATGGCCTCATCCAATCCGGCGAAGTGTTCGACCTCACGATGTGCAACCCGCCGTTTCATGCCTCTGCGGCGGCGGCGGCGGCGGGCACCCAGCGCAAAACCACCAACCTGGGAACCGGCCGCGGCCCCCGTCCGGCCCTAAACTTTGGCGGCCAGAACGCCGAGCTGTGGTGCGAGGGCGGCGAGGCGGCATTCATCCGCCGCATGGTGCAGGAAAGTGGCCGGCGGCCCCGCTCCTGCTACTGGTTTACGTCGCTCGTTTCCAAAAAAGACACGCTGCCCGGCGTGTATCGTGCCCTGCAAACGGCCAAAGCTACCGAGGTGCGCACCATCGAAATGGCCCAGGGCCAGAAAAAAAGCCGCCTGGTCGCCTGGACTTTTCTCACGCCTGTGCAACAAACTGCTTGGCGGCAAACGCGGTGGGTGACTCGATAAGCAGTTGGTTCGGTGGTCTTGCGCGGTTATTCCATCCGCATTACCAGAAAAGATGCTTTCTTGCTGAAGGTTTTGCTTGACAATACAGTCGAGAATAGCCTCCTATGCACAGTTGTGCTTTTTGAGTGCCTGGTACCAATCTACCTCGTTTATTAACTATGAACATTCAGAACAAGTACCTGCTCTTCCTGATTTGTAAATTGAGGTATTTGCGCAACAAGCAAAACCTGAAAGGCTTAAAGGTTATTAACAACGGCCGCTTTTACATATACCATGTTGGTGGCATGCACGTTGCGTCCGAGGAGTTCAATTGGTATCTGACCAAAGAAGTCTTAGCAAAGGAAGTAGACCGGGTAAGCTGCCGCTACTACACTCCCGGCCCCGGCGACACCGTGGTGGATGTGGGCGCGGGTTTGGGCGAGGAAACGTCGATATACGCCAGCATGGTAGGGGCCACGGGCACCGTATATTCCATAGAAGCCAACCCGGTTGTGCACAACGTTTTGCAGCAGGTCATTGCGCTCAATAAGCTTGACAACGTGCGCTCATTCAATCTTGCCATCAGCAGCGCCCCCGGCACCGTGGCCATTGATGACGCCCCCCTGAGCTACCTGTCTTCTTCGCTTGAAAACATTGTTAAGGGAACCGTATACGAAGTAGATGGCCTGCCATTTGAGGATTTTTGCGCAGCCACTAACCTCGCCACCATTGATTTGCTCAAGGTCAATATCGAAGGAGCGGAAAGATTTTTCAATACTACTTTTCTCAATTCAGGGTTGGTTATTCATAACGTCGCCATTTCTTGCCATGATTTCCGCTTTGAAAAAGAAGGAAACGAATTTTTTAAAACCAAGCAACTGGTAACTGATTTCCTGAATGCCAGCGGCTACGAAACGTGGTCGCAGCAAACGGGCCAGCGCCATATTGATGATTGGGTGTACGGCAAGAAGCGCGCCTCCCAGCACGGCTACGCGGGGAGCATCGGCAACTAAAACCGGCTGATTATTTGCCAAAAAAAGGGGTTAGGAACCTCGTTCGCACCTTCGGGCGAACGCACAAATCGCCCCCTGCCCATCACCTTCATTTATTGCGTATCTTCGTAGTAATCCACTCCTCTACTTTTGCCCTTTGCACTCTCAACGGGACCGAGCAGATACAACGATTTAGCAGCACAGTACTATGGGTAGGTCTCAAGAGACATTTGGTAAAAAGGACAACGAGAAGAAACGCGCGAAGAAGAAAACCGAAAAGGAAGAGCGCAAAGCCGAGCGCCAGGCCAACGCCAAAGCTGGTCAGCCGCTGGAAGAAATGTTGGCCTACGTGGACGAGAACGGCAATATTACCTCTACGCCGCCCGACCCCACCAAGAAGCGTGTCATCAAGGATGAGGACATTCGCATCAGTGTGGCCAAGCAGGAGGACCGCGAGCCGGAAGACACCTTGCGCAACGGCATCGTGAGCTTCTTCAACACGTCGAAGGGCTACGGCTTCATTAAGGACCAGCAGACCCAGGAAAGCATTTTTGTGCACGCCAACGGCCTGGCCGGCGGCACTATTGGGGAAAACGACAAAGTGACTTTTGAAGTGGAGATGGGCCCCAAAGGCCCGAACGCCGTGCGCGTGCGACTGGCCAGCGCCACCCCGCCCCCCGCCGCCGCTCCGGCCGAGTAGCGAACGCAAACAGCAAAGCGGCTGATGCTCGGGAAGCATCAGCCGCTTTGCTGTTTGCGAAGGTTTCATCGGCCCGCCAAAACGGAGCATTTCCCGCTGCTGGCCTTGCAACATGACGGCGCGCTAGGCGTTGCCGTCCATTGCCGCCAGGTTCTCGTCGGCGGCAGTGCCATTAGACACAGAATTGGCGCCGTTGGAGGCTCCTTTGGGCCGGCGCTTGGACAGGTAGTTCAGCCCCAGAGCCACCAGGGCGGCTCCGCCCACTACTTTCTGCGCCGTGCTCAACCCACCAATGCGGCTGGCCGTGCCTTTGCCGAGCTTCCGGAGCGACTTGGCAGCTCCGCCGAGCAGGGTTTTGTTGCCGGCATTTCCGGTTTTCTTTTTGTTCTTGGTCTTTTTCATAGCGTTTTTTGAAAGGGACTATTTGTGGGAGGGAAAAAGTATTGGGAGAACCCAAATGCGCTAATTCACTTGGCTTTGGGGGCTTTTCGGCCCTTGTGTGACGCACCGGCCGTGGCTTCCTCGTCCGGGGAATGTTCGTGGCCGGCTCCCAGCAGCTTGGGCGGGTGGGCATCGTCGGGGGAGGCAGGGTTGTCGTCACTTTGATTTCGGGCCAGGTAGGTAAGGCCGGCCGCAAGCAATGCGGCCCCGCCCACCAGCTTCTGGCCGGTGCTCAGCTTGGAAATCTGCTTCGTCACCTTCCGAAATTTTTTGAGCGAGAGGGCCGCGGCATCAAGGATACCATCCGATACCTTGTCTTTTTTTGAGTGCTTCTTTTTGTCTTTCGCCATAAGTGTATAGCGTAAAATGTTTTCCAGGAGCGATTGAAGCGGAAAGGCCATATTGGGTGGCAAAGGCAGAAAAGCAGCGGCTTTGCGCCCGGCAGATTATGGTATTCGCAAATCCGGCCCCGAAGGTTTCTCTTTTTCTGCTGCTAATTGCTACCGCAGCGCTTGCCGAGCCCTGGCAACAAAGCTTAAGCAGCCGCATACGGTACTGGAAAAAGTACCGGTGCGCTCCCGCTTTTTTGGTCCTGGTTTCGGAGGCTACCGAAGCCATGATTCGCACGAAAAAGCGCCGCTGTGCATTATAGCAACGTATTGCGTGATACTATTGGCCCTGGTGCCGTGCTTATTCTGGCCGCCCCGCCGGCTCATCTCCCCTGCTTATGAAGTATTTTTTTCTGGTGCTCTGGCTCTGGTTGCCGCGAGCGGTGCTGGCCCTGGCCCCCCTCGAACCGCTGCAGATTGCCCGGCAATTTGTGGCCCCCACCGCCTGGCCCGAGATGAAAAGCTACCTGTGCTGCGAAGTGGCCAGCCAGGCCAGGCGCCAGTCTCTGGGCCAGCAGATTCCGGCCCGGCTGCGGCGTGTGTGCCAGCTGCTGCACCAGGGCCCGGCCACGGCGGTGGTGGCCGTGGAGCTGCGCGACTCCGTGAGCCGCAACGATTTTTACCTGCACTTCAGCAAGGAAGCCGATGGGTGGAAGCTACAAGCCGTGCGCAGCCTGGCCATGACGAAGCTGAGCGCGCCCATGCTGGAGCTGCTCACGGCCATGCCGCCGGCCGAAGTGGCCCAATACGACCTCAAGCACCCGGCGGCCGACCACGCCTTCACCGTGGGCAACCTGCGGCTGTGGGCGGCGGCCGATGCCGACATCGCGGCCCACTTTGCCCGCAACCGGGCCGATTTCCAGGAGGCGCTGCGCCTGGTGCGGGCCGGCGGCTACTTTGCCGCGCCCGCCGATACCAGCCGAGCGGGCGAACGGGCAGCCAACGCCAGCCCGACTATCCAAAAGCTGCTGCAGCGGCTGTTTATCAGCCGGGTGGGGCAGCGCGATACCGGCTGCGCCACCTGCATCGAATTTCTGATTGGCGGCCGCATGAACAGCACCGTGGGCCTCTTCTACGAGCCCAACGCGGCCGCCGTGCCGGCCATGGACCCGCGCCGCATTATTGCCATCAAGCCGCTGGGCGATGGCTGGTATCTGTACAAAACCAGCTAATTCCTGAGGAATACAGAATGCCACGCAGCCGGATTCTACTTCGGGAGGCAGTGGCTGCCGGATTCATGCCCGGTCGTAATTCGCCCGCTTGTTCAACGCCGCCAGCCGCACGGTTTCGGCTACGCGGCGGGCGCGGGTTTCGGGCTGTCTGGCACCCAGCACCCAGGTCAGAATCATCTTGCGAGCCGAGGGCGAGAAGGCGGCAAAATTGGCCTGCGCGGCCGCATCGGCCGCCAGGGCGGTGGCCAAGTCGTCGGGGATGTGGCCGGCTTCGGCGGCGTCGAGGCTTTCCCAGGTGCCGTTTTGTTTGGCCCGCGCAATGGCCAGCCGGCCGGCCGGCATGAGCTGCCCCGCGGCTTCGAGGCGCAGCAGCCGCTCCTTGTTCACCTTGCTCCAGCCGCTGCGGGGCTTGCGGGGCGTGAACATCAGCTGCGACCGGTCGGCGTCGAGCTTGCGCGGGTGCGAGTCAATCCAGCCGAAGCAGAGGGCTTCCTCCACGGCTTCGGCATAGGCCACGCTGGGCTGACCACTGGCTTTTTTGAAGTACACCAGCCACACGCCGGGGGCGCTGGCGTGGTGGTCGGCCAGCCACTGCCGCCACTCGGCGCGGCTGGCGGGCTGGGCCTGGGAGTAGGCATCGGTGCGGGACATAGCGGGTGGTGTTTGAGCAGAGACTATTCGGTTAGCAAAAAAGCATCAGACCGATGTAGAGACGCATATTTGCGTCTCGTCGTTGAACAATACCGGCCGCTCGGCGCGAACGACGAGACGCAAATATGCGTCTTTACCTCTTTCCAGCAACCCTTATTATGCGTAACACCTTCGTAACTCTTCTATTGATTGCTGCCCTTGCAGGCACCACCGCCCATGGCCAAAGCGCGCCGCGCCGGGCGGCGCCGGGCAGCCCGCCTCCGCCAGCGGCCACTCCGGCTCCGCAGCCGCTTACCAAGGATGAGCTATACCAACTGGTGGCCCGGCTGGACGCGGAAATGTTTGCCGCCTTCAATGCCCACGACGTGAATAAGCTCATGGCCTACTTTGCCGATAACCTGGAGTTTTACCACGACAAGGGCGGCCTGAGCAACTTCGTCCAAACCAAAGAGGGCTTCGCGCGCCTGTTTGCCCAGAGCCCCGACATCACCCGCACGCTGGTGCCGGGCAGCCTGGAAGTGTATCCCGTGAAAGACTACGGGGCCATCCACATTGCCACCCAGCGGTTCTGCCACGTCGAAAACGGCCGCGAAGACTGCGGCAATTCCAAGTTCGTGATGGTGTGGCAGCAGCAGGCCGGCACCTGGCGCATCACCCGCGTCGTGAGCTACGACCATTGATTGGGGCAACCGCTGCCGCCACCCGGCGCGGCGGGCGGGGCTGGGAGGTATGGGCGCAGGCCGGGAAGTTCAACAAGGTTTGTGGTGCGGAACGAAGGTTTGTGGTGCGGAGCGGTTGGCGAGCCTTGCGGAACCGTTGGCGGGCGTGGCGAAGCGGTTGGCGAGCATCCGGACGCCAAGGTTTGTGGTCCGGAACCGATTGGTGGGCTTTCGGAAGCCGCCGGCGGTGCTTGGGAAGCGGTGGGCGACAATTCTAGACGGGGGCAAAAGCCTACTCTACGACCGAAGCACCTGTAGATTCAGTTGCTTTAGCGTTTATACCAATCTTCAAATCCCTTTAAATACTTGGGATTCCAGTCTTTTTGAACAAAAAGCCACGGCTGACCGGCCCACGACGCCAACTGGTCCTTCGATTTCCCGCCAAGTCTTAGCAGCACAAACAACAATGTTTCGTGCAGGTAGGGATTCCATTTATTGAACGGGTCTGAAGCAATTATATACGTGTACTCCTGAGTCGCTGCTTCTACATAAGGCATTAAGTCAATCTCCATTGCCGCTTTTCGGTTGCTTAAATGCCACAAGCCGCCATCTACCCCTGCTTTTTGATATTCGATAACCATTCCGGTGGTTAGCGTTACCTTACGGGCTACTATATCAATCAGAGGCAGATAATTCTCAAAACTCACCTCACTAATGAACGGAGCCGCCATTGCATTTTAGTTTTAATTGGGTTTTGATACTTCAAATAAACGCAAAAGAGAGGCTGAAGCTCCCGTAGCTTCCGCCTCTCTTTTGTTTCGGCCGCGAGGGCGGAATTACATATGAATGGCCCGGTTCTCGGTGGCGGTAGGTTCCCATTCGCCGATGACGATGCCGGTGCGCTTGATTTCCTGCACGAAGGGGTTCCAGTCGGTGAACTGCTCGGGCGAGAAGGTGTGTGGCTCGATATCGACGTGCTTCACGATGGAGCGGATAAACGGTTTGCTGTCGATAAAGGCTGCCCCGGTGAAGGTATCGGCCACTAGGGCCAAGTCAATATCCGAATAGTCATGCTGTTCATTGCGCGCAAATGACCCGAATAGAATAGCCTTCCGCAACGGAATGCCGCAGTCGCGTAGCTCTTTTAAAAATTGCCTTACGCGAGCTAAGGCAGCTTGCTGAGTAACCATGTGCGTAACTGAGCCGTGTCGTGTAACAAAGTGCGGGTGTAGCTCTCCGTAGCTTGTTGGGCAACGGCGCGCTGATAATCAGGATAACGACCTTCAAGCTGAAAACGATTCAAATCAGCCGCCGTGTTTTCGTAGTCAGCAGTGGGGGCCAATTGTGTGTCGCCCCACAGCCGTAGGATATTATGAATGCGTGGCGGGTAGTCACTCGAATTGTCTTTCACCCAATGCCCCTTGCTCAGCTTTTCGATGGTGAGATGCGCCAGGAACAGCGACTGCAAATAGTGCTTGGTTTGAAACAAATCCTGAGACGCTAGCCAGTCCTCTTCAGCCGTTTCTTTCCAATACAGAATATGGTCGTGCTTGGTCATGGAGCAAATTAACGCCAAAGAGGCTAAAGCTCCCGTAGCTTCAGCCCCTTTCCGTTTCGGCCGCGAGGGCGGGGTTACATGTGAATCGCCCGGTTCTCCGTCGCTGCCAGACACGCTTCTTTCATGGCCTCGGCGTAGGTGGGGTGCGAGTGGCTCATGCGGGCCACGTCCTCGGCGGAGGCGCGGAATTCCATGGCCGTCACGGCTTCGGCGATGAGGTCGGCGATGCGCGGGCCAATCATGTGCACGCCCAGGATTTCGTCGGTGGTTTTGTCGGCCAGCACCTTCACGAAGCCGTCGGTGTCGCCGCTGGCGCGGGCCCGGCCGCTGGCTTTGAAGGGGAAGCTGCCGATTTTGTAGGCCTTGCCCTGCTCCTTAAGCTGCTCCTCAGTGTAGCCCACGCCGGCCACTTCGGGCCAGGTGTACACCACGCCGGGGATGAGCAGGTAGTTGATGTGGGGTTTCTGGCCCACGATGGTTTCGGCCACGAACACGCCTTCTTCCTCGGCCTTGTGGGCCAGCATAGCCCCCCGAATCACGTCGCCGATGGCGTAGATGCCGGGCACGTTGGTTTGCAGGTGGGCATCGACCTTAATGCGGCCGCGCTCTTCCATTTCCACGCCGGCGGCTTCCAGGTTGAGGCCGGCGGTGTAGGGCACGCGGCCCACGGCCACCAGGCAGTAGTCGCCTTCAAACTTCACCTCCTCCCCTTTCGGGTTGGTGGCGGTCACGGTCACGCTGTCGCCCTCGCGGGTGGCCCCGGTCACTTTGTGGCTCAGGAAAAACTCGATGCCGATTTTGCCCAGCACGCGCTTGAGCTCCTTGCCCAGCCCGCGGTCCATGGTCGGGATGAGCGAATCCATGAACTCCACCACCGAGACTTTCGCGCCGAGGCGGGCGTACACGGAGGCCATTTCGAGGCCAATCACGCCGCCGCCAATCACAATCATGTGCCGGGGCACTTCGCGGATGTTCAGGGCCTCGGTGCTGGTGATGATGCGCTCCTTGTCCTGGGCGATGAACGGCAGCACCGTGGGCTTGGAGCCGGTGGCGATGATGACGTTTTTGGTTTCAATCTGCTGGGCTTCGCCGCCGCCGGTGGGCGCGATGCTGATGTGGGTTTTGTCGATGAACGAGCCGACGCCGGTGAGGACGTCGATTTTGTTCTTCTTCATCAGGTAGGAAATGCCGTCCACGTTGGCCTTCACCACGCCGGCCTTGCGGTCAATCATGCGGTTCATGTCCACCGTCAGGTTATCGAGGCCGATGCCGTGCTCGGCAAACACCGAATGGGCGTTGTGGTAGTGCTCAGAGGAGTCGAGCAGGGCCTTGCTGGGGATGCAGCCCACGTTGAGGCAGGTGCCGCCCAGGGTGGGGTATTTCTCGATAATGGCCGTTTTGAGGCCGAGCTGGGCGCAGCGGATAGCCGCTACATAGCCGCCCGGGCCGGAGCCGATGACGGTGACGTCGTATTGATTCATGAGCCGGATTTTCGGTGATTGTTCGCGCTGCGAAGGTACGGCGCGAAGCGCGCGGGCACGAAAAAAACCGTCATGGTGCGCGCAGCCGAAGCACCTGAACTGCTTCGTTGAGGCAGTTGCCTCCCCGCTGGTTCTTCTCCGGTGGGGCAGGTGCGTTCAACGAGGCTGCCATCTGGCACCCCTCTTCACCGCAGAGGAACCGGCGGGGAGACGAACCACATGCAAGCGAAACTAAGTAGTCAGGCAAAAGTAACCGTCATGCAGAGCGTAGCGAAGCATCTCGCGGGCAGCAATAATTAACACAGTTAAACAATTGATTTACTGCCACACGCGAGATGCTTCGCTACGCTCTGCATGACGGTTACTTTTGCCTGACTACTTAAAAAAGCCGGGCCGCAAGGCCGGCTTTTCTGGCAACGGCCCACGGGCTGCTACAGATTATACAACTGCTTTATACCTTCAACAAGCGAGGTGGGCGGGCGGCCCAATGCGGTGGCCAGGTCGGTGCTTACCTGGGCTTCCTGGCAGTGCTTAATGTCGGTCAGGAAGCCGATGGTCCGCTCAATGGCTATTTCCGGCACTCCGCGCTGCTTCATGCCGGCCGCGAACGTGGCGGCTTCGACGGGCGTGTAGGCCACTTTTTTTCCTGATGCCTCCGTCAGGGCGGCGGCCACGTCGTCGAAGGAATAGGCATCGGGGCCGGTGAAGTGGTAGGTGCGGGTAGTGAAGTTACGTTCCAGCAGCACGTTGGCAATGGCTTCGCCCATGTCGGCGCGCAGGGCAAAGGCGACTTTTCCCTGGCCCGTGGGCAGGCTGATGCCCGTTTCCAGCACGTTGGGGCCAGTGAAAATGGGCAGCACATCCATGTACAGAGTATTGCGGAAAATAATGTGGGGCAGCCCACTGGCCTTGATGTAGTCTTCCGTCTGAAAGTGCCGCGCCATGAGCTGGTTGGCCAGGTTACCGGGGTCTTTCAGGGCGCGGCCGGTGTAGGCCAGGCACTGCACGCCGGCTTGCCGGGCCGCGTCCACCACGTTCTGGTGCCCTTGCAGGGCATCGTCTTCGCCGCCGCCCGAAATGAGCAGCACCTGCTCGATGCCGTACAGGGCGCGGCGCAGGGCGGCCGGGTCGTCGTAGCTGCCGGGGCGAATGCTCACGCCCTGCGCTTGCACGGCAGCGGTCTTGCGCTCGTCGCGCACCAGTGCCGCTACTTGCGTGGCCGGCGTTTTTTGCAAAAGGGTTTGCAGCACGGTCGTGCCCAGGTGTCCGGTGGCACCAGTTACTAAAATCATAAACGGGGGGGGTTGCGTGAGAAGAGTCGTCAGGCAACTGCCGGCGCTACCGGCTGGGCCGATTGGCTCCGTTGGAAAGCGACCGGAAGTTGGTACTGCAAAATTCTCCAATGGGCCAGCCGGGGGAATGGCCAGATGGCGGCAAGCTGTGGCCAAAAGGCGGCAAACGCGCTAGCCCGCCTGCCGGTAGGCGGTGGGCGACAGGCCGGTGCTGTTTTTGAAAAACCGGCTGAAGGCAAACTGGTCAGCAAAATGCAGGCTCGCCGCCACCTGCTGGACGGGCATACCGGGGGTTTGCAGCAGGGCCTTGGCTTCGCGCACTACAGCTTCGGCTATCCAGTCGCTGGCGGTGCGGCCAGTTGCTTCCTTCACCAGCTCGGTGAGGTACTTTGGCGTGATGCACAGGGCCGCCGCGTAGAACGTGACGCTGCGCGCGGTGGCACAATGCGCCTGCACCAATTGCCGAAAGGCGGCGGACAACTGCTGACTTCTGGTTTGACTGGCCGGGCGCGGCGTGGCCTGCTGGTCGTAGAGGGCCCCAATCTCGTAGAGCAGGCTATTGAGAATGTTTTTGAGGATATTGTCCCGCTCCGCGCTGGGAGTGTTGTATTTCTGCTGTAGAAAACGGAAGGAGGCGGCCAGGTTCTCTGCCTGGGAGGCCGCAAGCTGGAGCACATAGGTTGGCGGCGCGACGAAAAAGCGGAGCTTTCCCGTGGCCGCGTTGGTGGTGGTAATAAAATCCCTGGTAAAAAAAATGGACAACGTTTCGTAATCATCAGCAAGGTGCAGCCACTGCTTGATAACATCCGGCGTGGCCAGTATCAAGCAGTTGGGGCCGACGACGTAGGTTTCCAGGTTCGCTTTCAGCTGGGCCGTGCCGCGCAGGCAGAGACTGATTTTGTAGTAGTCGCCGCGGTAAGGTCGGTCCAGGGGAATATTCCGGGTAGCCGGAGAAGCATAATCGGGGAAGTACACCTCCGAAGATGTCCCATTGTGGCTGGAAAACGCCTGCAACTGGTAAGTGGGAATGCGTTCGCTCATTTGGAAGGGGCCGCGCGGGTCAGTCTACCAACACGCCAATGTAATAGTTGAACGTATCCACCTCCAAACTTTCCCTGGTCGCGCCAGCCAGCTCCTTCACTTCCGCAAACCGGGTGGAGGGCCTGATAAACTGGTACTCGCCGCCTTTCACCCGCACGCGCACCGGCATGTCGAACTTATCCACGTCGGCCACCCAGCGGGCCAGGGTTTTGCCGTCCTCGAAGCGGATTTCCAGCGTGGGCAGGTTGCGGTGGCGCAGGTACTGGTCGAATATTTTGGTGAAGTCGCGGCCGCTTTCGCGGTTGATGTAGTCGATGATTTGCTGGCCGGTCACGGTCTGGTGATAGAAGGTGGCGGACAAGCCGCGCAGCAGTTGTCGCCACTTTTCATCGTTGTTGAGGACGGTGCGGAGCGTGTTGAGCATGGCGCTGCCCTTGTCGTACATATCGCTGGAGCCTTCCTTGTTCACGCCGTAGGGGCCGATGATACCTGCGTCGTTCTGGATGTTGCGGCGCTGGCCGTGGATGTATTCCTGGCCGGCCGTTTTGCCGAACTGCGTTTCCACGAACAGGGCTTCGGAGTAGGTGGTGAAGCTTTCGTGCACCCACATGTCGGCAATGTCCTGGCTGGTGATGTTGTTGCCGAACCACTCGTGGCCGCTTTCGTGGATGATGATGAAATCCCACTTCAGGCCCCAGCCGGTGTTGCTGCGGTCTTTGCCGAGGTAGCCGTTCTGGTATTTGTTGCCGTAGGCCACGGCGCTCTGGTGCTCCATGCCCAGGTGCGGGGCATCCACCAGCTTGTAGCCGTCCTGGTAAAATGGGTACGGGCCAAACCAGTTTTCCATGGATTTCAGCATGGGTTTCACGTTGGCCGCAAACTGGGTTTTGGCTTTCGTGACATTCTCCGGCAATACCCAGTAATCAAGCGTTAAAGGCCCTTTTTCGCCTTGGTACGAGTCGGAAAAATGCTGGAAGTCGCCCACGTTCAGGGCCACGTCGTAGTTGTTGATGGGGTTGCGCACGGCCCAGTCGAAACGGGTGTAGCCGTCCTTCAGCTTGGTCGTTTTGCGCAGGCGGCCGTTGGAAACGTCCTTCAAACCCTGCGGCACGCTGATGCTGATGAGCATGCTGTCCACCTCATCGGCCTGCTGGTCCTTGGTGGGCCACCAGATGCTGGCTCCCACACCCTGGCAGGCGGAGGCGACCCAGGGCCGGCCGGCGGCATCGGTGGTGAAGACCAGGCCGCCGTCCCAGGGGGCTTTTTTGGCCACGGTGGGGTTGCCGGAATACTGCACCGTGAACTCGTCGCGGCTGCCCTGCTGGATGGGCTGCGGGAAGGTGACGAATACGGCGTTGGCCTCGCGGGTGAAGGGCACGTCTTTGCCTTTATACTGCACCTTATCGACTTGCAGGTTGGCGAAGAGGTCGAATTGCAGCCGGGTAAAATCCCGCGTGGCGGTGAAGCGGAAGAGGTTGGAGCCGCGGAGGTAGCGCTTGGCCGGGTCCAGCTGCACGTCGAGGTGGTAGTAGTTGATGTCGTAGCAGGTACGCAGCGGCGTGGTGAGGCTGCCGCGCAGCGAGTCGGCACGGGTGAAGGCGGCGGGCCTGGGCTGGAGCAGCTGGGCGGCGACGGGGCGGGCGGTAGCGGCCAGGAAAAAGGCGGGCAGCAGGACGAGAGTCAGAAGTTTCACAGGCGCAAAGATGGGCGGATAGCGTGCTACCAAACGCCGAAAGGCCGGAGCAACTGCCCCGGCCCTTCATTTTTGCCACATAGCGTACAGCATAAGCTAAAGCATGTGCTACAAGCTCGCTTACGCCCCTGCCAGCAGCTGCTCCTCGTGCTGGCTCAGGTCGAGCCCCTGCAACTCTTCTTCCTCCGACACGCGCAACGGAGTAATCAAATCGGTGATTTTCAGGAGTGCGAACGAGGCCACGAACGCGAAGGCCGACACCACCACCAGCGACAGCAGGTGCTTCAGAAACAGCTCGGTGCCGCCGTAGGCCAGGCCGTTGGTGGCGGCCGAGTTCACGGCCTTGCTGGCGAAAATGCCCGTCATAATCAGGCCCACCATCCCGCCGATGCCGTGGCAGGGAAACACGTCGAGTGTGTCGTCGAGGCGTGACTTCGAGCGCAGGTGCGCGAAAAAGTTGCTGGTGATGCCGGCAATTACGCCGATGAAAAGGCTCACCGGCACCGTTACGTAGCCCGAGGCGGGCGTCACGGCCACCAGGCCCACCACCGCGCCAATGCAGAAGCCCAGCGCCGAGAGCTTCTTGCCCCGCGCCACATCAAACAGCACCCAGGCCACGCCAGCGGCCGAAGCGGCCACGTTGGTGGTGGCGAAGGCGCTCACGGCAAGGGCATTGGCGGCTGTGGCCGAGCCCGCGTTGAAGCCGAACCAGCCAAACCACAGCAGCCCCGTGCCCAGCAGCACAAACGGGATGTTGGCCGGCGGCACTACCTCCGATGAGCCGTGGGTTTTGCGCGGCTTCAGGTACATGGCCGAGGCCAGCGCGGCCCAGCCCGCGGACATGTGCACGACGGTGCCGCCCGCGAAATCCAGCACGCCCAGCTTGAACAGGAAGCCGTCGGGGTGCCACACCCAGTGCGCCAGCGGGGCATACACCACCAGGCTGAACAGCACGATGAACAGGATGTAGGACTTGAAATTGATGCGCTCGGCAATGGAGCCCGTGATGAGCGCCGGCGTGATGATGGCAAACTTCATCTGAAAAAACGCGAACAGCATCAGCGGGATGGTGGGCGCCAGCGACCACGGCTTGCCATCGAGCACGTTGCGGAACAGGAAGAACGTGCGCGGGTCGCCAATAAACCCGCCAATGGAATTGCCGAAAGCCAGCGAAAAGCCCACCACTACCCACAGCAGGCTAATGATGCCCATGGCCACGAAGCTTTGCAGCATGGTCGAAATCACGTTTTTCGAGTTCACCATGCCGCCGTAGAAGAAGGCCAGGCCGGGCGTCATCAGCAGCACCAGGGCGGTGGCGCACAGCATCCAGGCCGTATCGCCGGAGTTGATGCCTTCGGTGACGATGGTGGCGGGCAGCGCCGGCCGCATCGCGGCCAGCAGGCCCAAGGCCAGCAACAGCAGCAGCGGAATGTAATTGGGCTTTTGCATAGAGTTGGGGGGGTTGGTAAGTGAATGATTAGGGTACTTGTTGCAGAAATTCGGCTACCAGTCGGCCGAGCGCGGAACGGGGGGCAACGGCGGCCGGGACACGGCCAGCATGGCAGTTTTCAGCTCTCCGGCCAGCGCCGTCACGGTCAGCAGCGTGTCGTGGCGGTGGGTTTCCCAGAGCTTCTGCCAGCCGGGAGCGGTGGCGTCTTCCAAAGGCTTGGTTTTGCCGGTGGGCTGCGGGCGGGCGCTGCGGTCGTCCTGGTAGTAGGCAAAGCTGAAATCGGTGAACTGCGCGCGGTAGCGGCCCTCTTTCACCTCCACCACCAGGCGGTAGCGCACCTTGCCGTGCAGGCGCTTGGTCACGTAGCCGTGGTCGTAGACCCCAAAGGCGTGGCTCGCCACCAGTCGCCCGGCGGCCGAGTCGGCCTCGGCCACGTCGTAGCCGCGCCGCCGCAGCCAGGCCCGGGCGTGGCTGTAGAGCAGGCCGGCCCGGAGCGAATCGGCCCGCACCACTTCGGCAAAGCCCACGCGGCCCGCCTCATCGAGCGGCAACGCCTGCGCGCCGGCCACCGGGGCGGCCAGCAGCAGGCCGGCAAGCAGGCCGGCAAATGGGCAGAGGGCAAATGGCGACATGGCCGCTAGTAGAAATAGAGGTGAGAAAAGGAGTGGCAATTGGGTGGTTAAGCATGGCGGCCCCGCAAGCCCACTCAATACTTATAGATGAACGCCACGCCCAGCGTGGTCTGGCTGCGCACGCCCTGGCCCAGCGCGTTTTCGTAGTAAGCACTCGCGGCCAGGTCGTAGCGCAGCTCGGGTTTCAGCAGCAGCTTGCCGGCGCCCAGGGTTACGGGGGCCGTCAGGGTCACCGACTGGTTGCGGGTTTGCAGGTAGCGCACGGCGTGCTGGTCTTCGAAGTATTCGTAGCGCAGGCCCAGCCCCACCACGTCGCAGAAAGCGTAGTTGGTATAGAGGGCCACGCCGCCCCAGTCGGGCGTGGTGCTGCCATACTTGCCCGTGCAGAATTCGGTTTCGGCATCCGAATCGGTATTGAAGCTGTAGCGGCCGTAGGCGGCGTTCAGCCCCAGGTAAAACCTGGGCGTCACCTGGTAGTTGGTCGTCAGGTCATACAGCTGGCGGGTGTAGTTGCCGCAACCGTTGGGCAGCGCGCCGCTGCTCACCAGCGAGTTCAGGTAAGTGTCGTCGCCCGAGCCGCCAATCCAGTTCAGGTACACCGTCCAGGTGGGCAGGGGCTTCAGGGTGAGCTGCCCAACGAGCGACTTCTGCTTATTGTCGTCGGTGAGGTTGTCCCAGTTGTTTACCACGCCCAGCATCAGCGAAGTACGGTCGTTGAAGGCGTAGGCCGTTTTGAGGCCGACGTGGTAAAAAGGCCCGTTGTTGAACAGGTTCGACAGCGAGTAGTGGTAGTTCAACGGCGCGTCAATTACCTCGTAGCCAATGTGCGTGCCGAACTGCCCCACCGTGAAACTGAGCTTGGGCGTGGCCCGATACGTGAAATAGGCCTGCTTGATGGCCGCCGACGTGCCGTACAGCGCCGCGCCGTAGGGCGACTGCGGCCGGTAGCCGTTCAGCACCCCGGCCGTGTTGCCGAAGTTGCCCAGCTCGGCATTCGGCCCGAAGGTGAGGTCGACCACCATATCGGTTTTACGGCTGCTGAAGCCCGCTTTCACCTGCACCAGCCCCAGGGCAAACTGGTCAGTCAGCCGGTCGAAAGCCCGCCCGGCCAGCTGGTCCACCCCCAGCAGGTTACCCGACTTGGGCCGGTTGAACGCCGTGAGGTAATACGAATCGAGGTAGCCGGAAATGGACAGCTTGCCTGCGTCGGTCGAATCGGTCTGGGCGCAGGCCAGCAGGCTTGTGGCTGCCAGCAGCAGGGTTAGTAAAAGTTTGTTCATACGCGTAGAAAAAATGTGAATAGAAAAAAGAACGAAATGATGCTTTAACAAGAACCATGCTTTGCCCAGACTCCATATCCTACCATACAAATTTTAGGGCCTTTTCTAATTTAATCTCCCATAATTACGAATTTTGCCCTAAATAATGAGCCATTTTTTCAAATATATTGATAATAAATTAGCAAAGCAGTGTAATTCAACTGGCACTATCATAAAAATTTGTGAAAACATGAATTCTCCCACCAATTAGACACAACCTGCTTACGCATTTGGCATTCCCGGGCCGTACCCTCATAGGCTGATACAGCTCTAATCTGAGTGGCAACATGGAAGCAGGGTCAATTCAACCAGCACCGCCTGGGGTATTGCCCACCCGCTGGCAGCCATGTGCTATTTTTGCTGGTCCGAGGCCTGCCGGCATCAGCCGGGCTGGGCGGCCAGGCACACCGTTGCCCCGCGCAACCCAAAAATGGCCCGGCCCTTAACTCCCAACCACCAGCGCCAGGACCAGCCGAAGACTTTTCCCATTACCGTCTACCCACTCTGTATGTCTTCTAATCCCGGCCCGGCCGCACCTTCGCGGGCCGCGCTGTTCACGGCTTTTACGCTGGTCTACCTCATCTGGGGCTCTACTTATCTGGTGATGAAGTTTGCCGTGGCCAGCATCCCGCCGCTGCTCATGGCGGGCACGCGCTACGGGCTGGCTGGCGGGCTGCTCTACGGCTTCATGCGGCTGCGGGGCGAGCCGGCCCCCACACTGCGCGGCTGGGGGGTTGCGGCCGCTATCGGGGTTTGTTTGCTGGGGTTTGGCAACGGCGGCACCACGTTTGGGGTACTGTACCTGCCCAGCGGCATCACGGCGCTGCTGGTGGCCACGGTGCCCATGTTTCTGGCGGTGCTGGGGTGGCTGAGCGGGGTGTCGCCCCGGCCCACCAGATGGGTGGCGCTGGGCCTGGCCGCCGGTATGGTGGGAATGTACCTGCTGGCCGCGCACCCCACGGCCACGGCGGTGAAACAGCCGGGCCACGCGGGCCTGGGCATTTTTGCGGTGCTGCTGGCCTCACTGGTGTGGTCCATCGGCTCGCTCTACGCCAAAAACCACCAGCCCGCCCCCTCCCCCTTCGCCTCCGGCGGCATGCAGATGCTGTGCGGCGGCGCGGCCATGCTGGTGGTGGGCCTGCTGCGCGGCGAGGCGTCGGGCTTTGCCCTGGCGCAGGTCACGGCCAAGTCCTGGCTGGCGTATGCGTATTTGGTTAGCTTCGGCTCCATTGTGGCCTTCACGGCCTATATCTGGCTGTTGCGGGCCGTGGAGCCGGCCCTGGCCGGCACCTATGCTTTTGTGAACCCGGTGGTGGCGGTGCTGCTCGGCTGGGCCTTCGCCGGCGAAAGCCTCAACCCCCAGATGCTGGGCGGCGCGGCCCTGATTGTGGCGGCCGTGGTGCTGGTGGTGTTGGGCGGGCGCAGCAAAAAAGAAGTAGCAACCACGGCCGAACCCGGCTACTTGCGCAGCAAAAACGGCCCCAGCACCAGCGCATCCAGCCCCGACTGAAAGTAGCAGTCCAGGGCATCGGCCGGCGACTCTACCAGCGGCATCCCGTTCACATTGAAGGAAGTATTGAGCAGCACCGGCAGGCCGCTGAGCTGCCCGAATTCCAGCAGCAATCGATGAAAAAGCGGGTTGTCGGCGGCGTGCACGGTCTGGAGGCGGCCGGTGCCGTCGTCGTGGGTCACGGCCGGGAGTTTAGCCTGCATTTCGGGGCGCAGGGCAAATACTTTCTCCATGAAATACGCGGTTTCGCCGGCCGGCAAATCGAAGATTTCGCCCTGGCGCTCCTCCGGTACGGCTGGTGCGAAGGGCCGGAATCCTTCGCGGTATTTCACACTGGCATTCACCCGGTCTTTCATGTCGGCCCGCGTGGGGTCGGCCAGGATGCTGCGGTGGCCCAGGGCCCGCTGGCCAAACTCGGAGCCGCCCTGGAACCACGCCACCACCTGCGCCTGGTGCAGCAGTGCCGCCGTGGCCGCCACCACATCGGCCGGGCGCTCGTAGCGCAGCTTGCGCCGGTTTAGCTCGGCTTCGATGCTGGCTTCCGAGTATTCGCGGCCGAAGAAATTGTGCCGGCTGGGGACGGCAAGCGGCGTGGTTTCGCCCAGCACGAAGCGCCGGCCATACAAGGCGCTGCCCACGCTGATGCCGGTATCATCGGGCGTGCCGCCGATGAAAATTTCCTCGTAGGACGTGTGCTGGCGCAGCTTGCCGTTGAGCACGGAATTCATGAGCACACCGCCGCCAAGCACGAGGCGGCGCTGGCCGGTTTGGGCGTGCAGGTTGGCCAGCAGCTCAAACACCACTTCCTCGGTAATGCGCTGCACAGCGGCCACAATGTCGTATTCGCGCGGAGTGAGTGCGGCGTGGCGGGCCAGCGGCGGGCCCAGCAGCGCCACCAGCTTCGGCGAATAGTAATGCGGCGTAAAGGGCAGGAAAAACTCGAAATAGCGCAGGTCCACGTCGTAGCTCAGACCCGAAACGGTGACGAGCGGCCGGAGCATTTCGTAGTAAACCTGCGAGTTGCCACGGGCCGCCAGCGCCATTATTTTCCACTCGTCGCCGTTGGGCTGGAAGCCGAGAAAATCGGTGAAGGCCGAATAGAATAACCCCAGCGAATGCGGCGTGCGGTTGGCGGCCAGCTCTGTCAGGCCAGCGGCCGTAGCGGTTCCAATTAGCCCGGTAGTGGTTTCCCCAAAACCATCGGCAATGAAGAAATCGGCCTCCGCGAAGCCGGAGGGCAGCAGCGCATTGGCCAGGTGGGCGTGGTGGTGGTTGGCGTAGTGCAGCCGGGTGTGGCCGCCGCCCAAGCCGTGCAGCATTTGGCCGATGCCAGCCACGCCGCCTTGCAGCGCCGCCAGCTCATTGAGGGTGAGCTGGGCGAGCTGGCCGCGGTCCTGGAAAACCGTGGCCAGGCTCAGCGTCGGCTTGGCGAGGTACGGGGTCGGATTCCAGCCGATAAAGGCATCGGTAATATCTTCCAGCGCAATGCCAGTCGTTTCGCAGCAGTAGCGAATGGCCTGGCGCGGAAACGACTTGTCCTGCTTCACGCGGGTCAGGCGTTCCTCAGTAATGGCCACCAGCACCTGCCCATCGGGCCCCAGCAGGCAGGCCGAGGAGTGAAACCCACTACAATTGATACCCAGAATAACCGGTGGCATAGGCGCGCATTAGTAATCGAAGCGCCAAATTACTCGCCAGCCATCCGGCATAGGCCAGCGGCACCCTCAAAGCGGCGGCCAAACCCAACCCTACATGGGCCGCCACTCGCCGTGCGCCGGCTGCTGCCCGCGCACCAGCGCCGCGCCACCGGCCATCACCAAGGCATCCTCGCCCACGCCCACCAGCGCAATGGGCGTGCCCGACTGCTTGCTGATGCCCGTGCGCAGCGCATAGCTGATAAAAGTAGCAGCCACGGCGGCCAACCCGCCCAGCAGCCCGCCGCCAATGGCACTGCCGTGGCGCGACTTGTACCAGCCCGCCCCCACCAGCGCACCCGACAACAGCCGCCCCAGCAGCACCGGCGGCGCAATGCGGTCGGGCGTGGTGGGCAGTTTGTCGGCCACCATCTCGCCGGCAGCCAGCAGCTTCAGCACGTTGGCCGTAACCGGCTTCTGCAGAAAGCGCAGCTTCGAGCCGGCCAGCCCGCTGCTGGGCTGCCGCGAGAGGTAATGGCTCAGGAAAGCCGGGGCGCTCATGCTGCGCATGCCGGCCAGCGTGGCGAAACCCATGACGGGCCAGAATTTGGCGGGCCGGGCAGAAGATTTGGAGGTTTTCATACGGGAAGGAACGTGAGCTTGGTTTAACGGCGGCGCGCGCGGCGCGTTGGCGCATTGCCGCAAAAAATGCTGCCGATAAGGCGTACCGCCATCAAGCAGAAGCCGAATTCAGGCAAAGTAAAAAAGCCGGCCCAAATTGGGCCGGCTTTTTTACTTTGCCTGAATTCGGGCTGGAGGCAACCGGGCTACACGCCCAGCAGCAGGCGCGTGGGGTCTTCGAGCAGCTCCTTCACCCGCACCAGGAACGACACCGACTCGCGGCCGTCGATGATGCGGTGGTCGTAGCTCAGCGCCAGGTACATCATGGGGCGAATCACGACCTGACCGTTTTCGGCGATGGGGCGCTGCACGATGTTGTGCATGCCCAGAATGGCCGATTGCGGGGCGTTGATAATCGGGGTGCTCATCATCGAGCCAAACACGCCGCCGTTGGTGATGGTGAACGTGCCGCCGGTCATTTGCTCGATGGTGAGCTTGTTGTCGCGGGCCAGCGTGGCCAGGCGCACCACTTCCTTCTCAATGCCATCGAACGACAGCGCTTCCGCGTTGCGAATCACGGGCACCACCAGCCCTTTCGGCGCCGACACGGCGATGCTGATGTCGCAGAAATCGTTGAACACGATGTCGGTGCCGTCAATCTGCGCGTTCACCGAGGGCCACTCCTTGAGCGCCACGCACACGGCCTTGGTGAAGAAGGACATGAAGCCCAAACCCACGCCGTTTTTCGCCTTGAACTGGTCCTTGAACTTGGTGCGCAGGTCCATGATGGGCTGCATGTTCACCTCGTTGAAAGTGGTGAGCATGGCCGTTTCATTCTTTACCGACACCAGGCGGCGGGCCACCGTTTTGCGCAGGTTGCTCATGCGCTCACGGCGCTGGTTGCGGTTGCCGCTGGCCGCAGGTGCACTGCTAACGGGTGCGGCCGGGGCCGCCGCCGGGGCGGCCTGAAGCGCTGGCGCAGCGGGCCTGGTCTGCGCGTTCTGGGCGTCTTCTTTGGTGATGCGGCCATCGCGGCCGGTGCCGGCCACATCGCTGGTCGCAATGCCTTTCTCATCCAAAATCTTACCAGCGGCCGGCGAAGGCACGCCCGTAGCATAAGTGGCCGCGCCACTGCTGGCGGGCGACGAGGCCAGCGCCGCAACGGGTGCCGCTTGCGCGGCAGCAGGGGCAGCTGGAGCCGGAGCATCACCCCCCGATATCCCTCCTTCAATCCGCGCAATCACGGTGCCAATGGCAATGGTTTCGCCTTCCTTCACGGCGTGGCGCAGCGTGCCGCTGGCTTCGGCCGGCAGCTCAAAGGTGGCCTTGTCCGACTCCAGCTCGGCAATCACCTCGTCGCGCGCTACCTGGGCACCGTCGGGCTTCAGCCATTTGGCCACCGTCACTTCCGTGATGGATTCGCCCACGGTGGGGATTTTTATTTCGATTGAACCGCCACCCGTGGCGGGAGCGGCGGCCACCGGGGCTGCTGCCCCACCTTCCGGCGTGCCACCGTAGCCGGCCTGGGCGCTGGCCTTCGGGTTTTCCTCACCTTGATTAATCGGGTCAGCCGAAGCAGCCGCGGCAGGTGCTGGTGCCGCTGGGGCCGCTGCCGGCGCCGCCGTGCCATTGGCAGCACCATCCAAATCAGCAATGATGGTACCGATGCCGATGGTTTCACCCTCGGCCACGCGGATTTTCAGCACGCCATCGGCCTCGGCGGGCAGCTCAAACGTGGCCTTGTCCGACTCCAGCTCGGCAATGACTTCGTCGCGTTTCACGGCCTCGCCGTCCTTTTTGAGCCACTTGGCAATGGTGACTTCGGTGATGGATTCGCCAACGGCGGGAATTTTGATTTCGAGGGCCATAAACTAGGGTGGCGGGAATTGAGGTGTTTGTCTGAGGTTGATGCAAAGGTGCGCAATGGGCAGGCCCCGCACCGGAAATAACGAGGCCGCTCGGGCAGAGCAACCACTGCTGGCGGGGCTAGTCCAGCTTTTTAGCCGCTTCTGCGGTGGCCTTGATGTTGCCATCGGCCACGGCCTCTTTGGGCTTGTCGAAGGCGCGGGCCACCAGGTCCTTCTGCTCCTTGACGTGGATTTTGTTGTAGCCCGTGGCCGGCGAGGCCGAGGGCTTGCGCGAAATCACTTCTTCCAAATCGCGGCGCATGAAGCGGAGCATATAGTTCCAGTAGCCCATGTTTTCGGGCTCTTCCTGCACCCAGTACACCTTGGCTTTGGGGTACTTGGCCAGCTCGGCATCGAGCTGCTTTTTGGGGAAGGGGTGCAGCTGCTCCAGCCGTACGATGGCCACGTCCTTGCGGTCGGAACTGCGCTGCTCTTCCAGCAGGTCGAAGTACACTTTGCCCGAGCACAGCAGCACGCGCTTCACCTTTTTGGCTTCGGCAAATTCATCGCCCAGCACCTCGCGGAAGCGGCCGCCGGTGAAATCCTCAATCGGTGACACGCACAGCGGATGGCGCAGCATCGACTTCGGCGACATTACCACCAGCGGCTTGCGGAAGCTCCAGGTGAGCTGCCGGCGCAGGGCGTGGAAGAAGTTGGCCGGCGTGGTCATGTTGGCCACCACAATGTTGTTTTCGGCGGCCAGCTGCAGGAACCGCTCGGGGCGGGCGTTGGAGTGCTCCGGGCCCTGGCCTTCGTAGCCGTGGGGCAGCAGCATCACGAGGCCGTTCATGCGCTGCCACTTGCTTTCGGAGCTCACCACAAACTGGTCAATCATGGTCTGGGCCCCGTTGGCAAAGTCGCCAAATTGCGCCTCCCACACCACCAGGGCCGTGGGATTGGCCATGCCGTAGCCGAATTCGAAGCCCAGCACCGCGTACTCGCTCAGCAGCGAGTTGAAGATGCGCAGCTTCTCGTTTTCGCCTTCAATGTTGTTCAGCGAGTTGTAGGGAGCCGACGTCTCGGCGTCGTGCAGCACCGCGTGGCGGTGCGAGAACGTGCCGCGCTGGCAGTCCTGGCCGCTCACGCGCACAATGTGCTTCTCGGTCAGCAGCGAGCCGTAAGCCAGCAATTCGCCGGCCGCCCAGTTCAGCACCCGGGTTTCGTAGAACATCTTGCGGCGCTCCTTCAGCAGGTTATCAATCTGCTTGATGGGCTTGAAGCCATCCGGAATCGTGGTCAGGGCCTTGGCCACTTTCTCCACCACTTCGGCCGAAATGCCCGTTTCGGGCGACTGGTCGAAGTCTTCGGAATTGGAGCGGCGCAGGCTGCGCCATTCGTTTTCCAGGGCCTGATACTTATATGGAAGGGGTTTCTGCTTCACCAAATCGAGGCGGGCCTGGAGGGTTTCGCGGAACTCCTTGTCCATCTGAGCGGCCAGCTCGGCGTCCACATCCCCCCGGCTCACCAGCATGGTGTTGTACACCTCGCGCGGGTTTTGGTGCTTCGAGATGAGGTTGTAGAGCGTGGGCTGCGTGAACTTGGGCTCGTCCGACTCGTTGTGGCCGTGGCGGCGGTAGCACACCATGTCAATGAAGATATCGGCGTGGAACTGCTGGCGGTATTCCGTGGCCAGCTGCACGGCAAATACCACGGCCTCGGGGTCGTCGCCGTTCACGTGCACCACCGGCGCATCAATGATTTTAGCGATGTCGGTGCAATAAATCGAGGAGCGGGCATCCTCAAAATCGGTGGTAAAGCCAACCTGGTTGTTGATGATGAAGTGCACCGTCCCACCCGTCTTGTAGCCTTCCAGCAGCGACATCTGGGTCAGCTCATACCCGATGCCCTGGCCCGCCAACGCGGCATCGCCGTGAATCAGAATGGGCAGAATCTGGTGGTAGTCGCCGTCGTACTGGTGCTCAATCTTGGCCCGCACGAAGCCTTCCACCACCGGGTTCACCGCCTCCAGGTGCGAGGGGTTGGGGGCCAGTTTCAGGTTGACTTTCTGGCCGCCGCTGGCCTCTACTTCCGAGCTGTAGCCCATGTGGTACTTCACGTCGCCGTCGCCCATGGTAAGGTCGGGCACGGCGGTGCCTTCAAACTCCGAGAAAATCTGCTCGTAGGTCTTGCCCATGATGTTGGCCAGCACGTTGAGCCGGCCGCGGTGGGCCATGCCAATCATCACCTCCTTCACGCCCAGCTCCGCACCTTTGCCAATGATGGCATCCAGCGCGGGAATGGTCGTTTCGCCGCCTTCGAGCGAAAACCGCTTCTGCCCCAAAAACTTGGTGTGCAGGAAGTTCTCAAACACTACGGCCTCGTTCAGCTTCTTCAGAATGCGCTTTTTGTACTCCACGCCAGGGTTGAAGGCCAGCGAGTCGTGCTCCACTTTCTCGCGGAACCAGTCCAGCACCTGCGGGTCGCGGATGTACATGTACTCGAAGCCGATGGGGCCGGTATATATCTTTTCCAGCGCCACCACAATATCGCGCAGCGTGGCCTGCGGGCCCAACCCCAGGCCTTCGCCGTTCTTAAACACCGTGTCCATATCGGCCTCGCTCAGCCCAAAATTGGGCAAATCAAGGCGGGCTTTTCGGTCTTTGCGCTCGCGCACGGGGTTGGTTTTGGCGCGCAGATGGCCCCGGCTGCGGTAGGCGTGAATGAGGTTACGAACGGCCGTTTCCTTGTCGCTCGCCATCGTTTCGCCGCTGCTCAGGCTGGGCGCGTTATTGGTAGAGGCAGCCGTTTCGAGCACGCCGTAATCGTCGGGCTGCGGCACGGGGCCAGGTGATGCTTTGGCAGCGGCGGGCGCACCGTTGGTACTGCCGTTGGCCACGGCGCCGTTGGTAGCGGGGACGGCAGGCGCACCTTCCGGAAACTGCTGCGAGAAGTCAAAGCCTTCAAAAAACTTGCGCCAGCCGAAATCCACCGATTCAGGATTCTGCTGGTAGGCTTGGTACAAGGTTTCGATAGCCGCCGCGTCAGCGTTGGCGATATAGGAATAGGCGTCCATTGGGAATTCAGCTTATGTTAAGGCGACGTAAAAGTAATAAGCTTATCAGACAGGTAAAAACCTAAATTCGATTGCACAAATTCGTCTGATAATCAATACCTTTATAACGACAGGACGGTATCGGCGAGTTGCTTGAAGGTTCAATTTATCAAAAATTGCAGGGATACCGCGATTTACTCTTATCTGACCCGCATGGCGGCGAACTGCTTTCTGGCCGCTACTCCACAACGGCCTGCGCTCCATACAGCGATTTCCCGAGGCGGAATTTATATAAACTTTTCACCATGCTATTGCCTAATAACCTGTAAAGCAGCATCCGAATTGGATATTTATTTTTCCGAGAACTTATCTATGTATCAAACCGTTAACCCCTTTCTGCTCGCTTCGCAATACCGGGCCGGGCCTATTCCACCGGGCAACATGGTGGCCTTACGAACCCTATATGAATGAATAATGCCAAGCTACTAGCAGACCTACTCATTGCCGCCACGGCCCTCACAACGCCGTTTTTTCATGCCACGCCCACGGCTAATGCGTTGGGAATGGAAGGCTTTCTAGCTCACCGGCGAACTATTACGCGGCACGTATCCAAAACCAAAGCGCTGGTGGCGCGCAACCTCACGTACACCGTGACTGCCACCTGTTACCAAGCCATACCGGGCCAAACGGATAGCGAGCCGTTTGTCACGGCCGATAATTCTCGCATCAAACCGCACTACGGGAGCAAAAAGCGCTGGATGGCTCTGTCGCGCGACTTGCTGAAGCCCTGGGGCGGCCCCTTTAAATTTGGCGAAAAAGTGCACGTACGCGGCCTTTCGCCCAAGCTCGATGGCGTTTACACGGTGCACGATACCATGAACCGCCGCCATCACCATTGCATGGATGTGCTAACCCACCGCAATGAGAAGTTCGATATTTTTCAGAAGGGCGTCAAAATTCAGCCGATAGCCGCGCGGTAAGCCGTGGCCCGATTACGCCCGAGACTCATTAAAAAAGCCGCCTCCGATAAGGAGGCGGCTTTTCTGCGTTTGTAAAACGACAATTCAGAATCGGCAGATGCTATTTCGGTAGGGCCATTTTGAAGATGCGGAACGGCGGACGGGGCTGGCCGACGCCCTTGTTCCAGCTGGGCGTTTTGTGAATGGCGGAGTTGGTGACGTACAGGTTACCATCGGCGGTAAAGCTGTAGGTGTCAGGCCACTGCAGGCGGTCATCCTGCACTACGGTTTCGATTTTGCCGGCGGGCGTGCGGCGCAGTAAGGCACTCTGCTCGAAGGAGGTGAGGTAGACGTTGTTAGCGGCGTCGATTTCGAGGCCATCGCTGGCGGGAATTTCGCCCACAGTTTCCACCTGCTGGCCGAGTTGGGCCTCGCTCAGGGCAGGGTCGCGCAGGGCGGCGGTTTTGATGCGGTAGAGGGTATGGCCGGTGAGTGGGCAGTAGTAGAGGTAGGCGTTGTCGGCGCTCAGGGCGATACCGTCGGCGTTGAACTGGGCAGGTTTGCCTTGCAGGTCGAGCATGGCATGGCCAGCTGCTTTGATAACCAGCCCTTTCACGGCTTTAGTGGACGGATGACTGGCAAGCAAGCGACGGGATTTCAGGGTTTTTAAGTCGGTGACCACTAGCGCGCCCATGCCGGACTCGGTCATGTAGGCGTAGTTGTTCTGGAGGTCAATCCGCACGTCGTTGAGGTAGGATTTGCGCGGGGCTACGCTTTCCGAGAAGGGAATGGTGAGCAGGACCTGGCCGGTTTTGGGGTCGGTTTTGACCAGTTTGGGGCCACCGGGCACGGTAAATTTCAGGCCGGGCGCGGCGGGGTCGAGAATCCAAACCATGCCCGATTTATCGGCAAATACGCTTTGCGGGCAAATCCAATGCTTGAGGGGTTCGGATTTTACGGAGTCGTTCCAGGTGCACCAGCCCGCGTTGGGATAGGGCGTGAGGGTGCTGTTGGGGCCAACTTTGGCAATCGGAAACGAGGGATTCCAATCCCAGCGCGGAAAGCAGGCAAATACCTGGCCGCCGGGGGCCACGGCCACGCCCACCATCTGCGGGTCGTTGAATTCGGCCACCACTTGCAGCGGCGAATTGGCCGGAGCCACGCTGGTACCGGCCGTGGCAGAGTCGGGCGCGATGGCCGTGGCCGTAGCGCTTTCGGTCTTGCCAGACGGTGACGAGCAGGCGCTTAGCAGCAGGCCCGTAGCAGCCGCGAAGGTCGGCAAGCCGGATGAGAACAAGCGGGGAAACGACATGCAGGGAAAATAGAAGGACGTACTGGAAACAAAGAAGCTCCCAGCCGGCGGGGCAGGGAGCTTGCATACGGCCTTATTATCCAATACGTTGACCTACATCGAAACAACCTCATCGGTGGCAAAATGGCAATTACTGGCTAGCAGCTGAATCGGAAGTAGCGGCGGGCGACGGAGCCGCGGCAGAGTCGCGGGCGGCAGGCGCCGGCTGGGGCTGCACGCGCGGCGCGGGGTGGGCCGGGGCAACGCGCACAGTCTCGGGCACGGCTTCGGGCTGGGGCAGTTGCTCTACCTGCGGGCCGGTTTCGATGGGCGCGGCCAGCGAATCGGCGGCAGTCTGGCTGGTGCTGGAAATATGCTCGGACGGCGGCCGGTTGAACGAGAGGTACAGCACCACCAGCAAAAACACCAACACGCCGCCAATGGACAAAATGAGGGCCAGCGGATTGCGGGCTGGCAATGATTCCGACTCCGGCAATTCCGCCGTTTCTGACCAGCCTGGAACCGGCTCCGCCAACGGCATCGGCTCCATTGTGGGCGAGTACAAAAACGGCGCGGGCGGAATTATTGCTGCGAGGTCGGGCTCGTCGCTGCTGGTCGCGGCATCGGCCGGCGGCTCAGTGGCCCCAACGGTTTCAGCGGCAAGCGAAGATGATTCCGCCACTGGTGGAAGTGACGAAACCGCGGGCGACGCGGGCGCTGGAGGGACCGGCCCGGCACCGGCGGGAGGACCGGCGGTGCCGGTGCGGCTGAACACCAGCTGTTGTTTCAGGGCCTCAAACTCGGCGGGCGTGAGGGCGCCGGCGTCCAGCATTTCCTTGAGCTGGCGCAGGGTATCGAGGGGCGAATTGGGGTTGTCCATGACCTGAGTACGGCCCGTGCGGGGGCTAGTTTTTGCGGTCGAGAGCGGAAAGACGGTCGCGTCGACGCTGCAGGCGCTGGCGGCTTTCGTCCAGCAGCTGGGCATTTTTGAGGAGCGAAACCGAATCGGCAGTAACTTGCCGCCGGTTTTCGATATTCTTCTTCTTCAGTTCCTCGATGCGGGCCAGGTTCGATGCGGTATTATTCTGCAGCGAAATCCGCTCTTTTTCGAGCCGTTCTTTTTCCTTTTCCGTGGCTTTCAGCTTCTTCTCGGCTTCGGCAATCATGTCGCGGTAGGCCTTGAGGCGGGCAGCCCCGGCGAAGTTCTGGACGATGCCGCGCAGGGCGTTGTATTCGGTGGCCGTCTTGTCGGGGTCGAAGAACGTGTTGTCGTCGAACCCACCGAACACGGCCACTTCGGTCACCGAATCGGAGGGGGCCACGATGGTGGCGTAGAGGTCGACGAGCTTGCCGGAGATGGTGCTGGCGGGCGTTTGGCGAGCCGCGAGCACGTCGCTTTTGCCCAGGCCCAGCACGCCGCCGTTCTTAAACTTGACGTTGTAGCTGCTCTTCATCCAGCTTTGGAAGAAATCGCGCACGTCGGAGGCTTTGCCATCGACCTGCACTTTGAGGGCGGCGCGGGCGCCTTTGTTGTAGTTCACGTCGCCGGGGCGCACGTCGTAGAGCTGGGCCGAAACCGAATTGGCAGCCAGCACGCCCAGCAGGGCCAGCAGCAGGGTGCAGATTTTAGACATGGGAGCGTGGGTATTTAGCGGAAATGCGAACTGTTTCAGCGCAACTCGTGGCGGTCGAAAGCGGCCTGCAAATCGGCACGCATGGCTTGAAAACGGGCAATGGCGGCGGCGAGAAATTCGTCGTCCAGCAGCTCGCGCGCCTCGGCGTCGGTGCCGGTGAGCAAGTCCAGCTCGGCCACTTTATAGGTCTGTTCCAGGTTGCCCTGCTCCAGTTTCAGCAGAAACTTGCCATTCCAGGCCAGGAGCGTGATTTTGACGGCGGGATGGGGGATGTCGGCGACGTGGCGCATGAGGGAGGTTGAAATGGCCAGAACCGGGGCGAAGATAGGATGCCCGGCCTAACTCCGGCCCTGCCGGCCGCGTAAAAAGCCCGTGGTCCGGTACAACGGGCCGTTTTCCTTCCACTTTTTTAAACTCACCCCCAGCCATGCCTCAGGGAGATAAATCAAAGTACACCGACAAGCAGAAAAGCCAGGCCGAGCACATTGAAGAAGGCTACGAGAACCGGGGCGTGCCGAAGGACGAAGCCGAAGCCCGCGCCTGGGCCACGGTGAATAAAAACGACGGCGGCGGAAAAAAAACCGGTGGCTCGGGCCGGAAGAAGGCCAATTCTTAGTACTTTGGCTGCTTGTTGCGCGCTAGCGCCAACAGTGGCTGTCACCCCCGCAAAGAGAAAGCCCCGCCAATTGTGTTGGCAGGGCTTTCTTTTGAGCGGCTTGGTCTACCTGCCGGGACCCGCGCACTTGCGGTTGGCTACGGTTTTTGAGCCACCATTTTCACCAGGCGCAGGTTTTCTTTGGTAAAGTCAGCCGTGCCGATGGGCTCTTCGTAGCGCACAATTTTCAGGCCGGCGGCGGTGTAGAGCTTGGGCAATTCGTCGGTTTTGAAGAACACCCGGTAGTCGCCGCCCACGACTTGCAGCCGGTTGGTGGCATCCATGTGAAAGGCTTCCAGCACCACAATACCACCGGGTTTCAGGGCCTTCATCACGCGGTCGGCGTATTCGCGGCCGCCGGCATAGCTCAGCACAATCAGGTCCCATTTGTTGGTTCCCCAGTCGTATTTGGCCATATCGGCCACTTCGGTGGTGATTTTCACGCCCAGTTTTTTGGCCCGGGCCTGGGCGTAGGCCAGCGCTTTTTCGGCCACGTCGACGCCCGTCACCTGCCAGCCCTGCTGGGCCAGGTAAATGGCGTTGCGGCCCTCGCCCATGTCGGCGTCGAGGGCGGTGCCGGGTTTGCGGCCCTTCGCGGTTTCGACCAGCAGGGCGTTTGGCTTTTCGTTGAGCACCCTGGCGCGGGCCACGGAATCGGTGAGGATATAGTTCCAGCGCTGGCGGGTGCGCTCGGCCATCAGGCTTTTGAACTCGGCTTGTTGGGCGGGCGTGGCGTTGACGGGCAGCACTGGGTCGGGGCCCAGGCCGGGGATGGGCGGCAGGCTTCTTTTTGGGGTGGCGGGCGTTTGCGCCAGCACCGGTGCGGCTACTAGCAGCCCAAGCAAGCTCCACAATGCGGCAATCGTGGCAATCCGACCTAGCATCTTCATAACGAGCGAAATAAAATGATACAAGGCCAAATGTATAAATAATTAATAATTTGAATTTGTTCTCAACAGAAAGCCAACGGGCCAGGCATCTCGCGCTGAGGCGTAATTTTCGCCCATGAACAAGCTCCTCCTCACGGCGCTGGCGCTGCTGCCGCTGGCGGCCGCCGCCCAAAATCCCAGCCCCAGCGTCCTCACGCCCGAAAAGCTCTGGCAGCTAGGCCGCCTGGGCGAAATGCAGGTGTCGCCCGATGGCAAGACCGTGGCCTACACCGTGACCCGGTACAACCTGGCCGAAAACAAAGGCAACGCCGACATCTGGACCGTGCCCGTGGCCGGTGGCACGGCCAAACGCCTCACTGATACGCCCGGCTCGGAAACCACTCTCAATTGGCGGCCCGATGGCAAGCTGACCTTCGTCTCGGGCGAGAGCGGCACCGACCAGCTTTACGTGATGAGCGCCGACGGCAGCGGCAAAACCAAGCTGAGCGAGTTTCCCGACCAAGGCTTGAGCAACCTGAAATACGCGCCGAAGGCCAATTTCATCCTATACACCCAGGACGTGAAATCGAGTCCGAGCACGCTGGATATGTTCCCGGACCTGCCCAAGGCCGACGCCAAAATCATCGACGACCTGAACTACCGCCACTGGAACGTGTGGGACGACCACCTCGCCAGCCACGTTTTCTTTCAGCCGATTGCCGCCGACGGCAAGCCCGAAGGCTACGGCAAGGACCTGATGGCCGGCGAAAAATTCGACTCGCCGCTGCTGCCGGATGGCGGCGCCGAGCAGCTGGCTTTCTCGCCCGACGGCTACAAAATTGCCTACACCAGCCGCAAGCTCACGGGCCGCGCCGAGGCCGAAAGCACCAACGCCGACATCTACCTCTACGACATTCACAACGCCCAAACCGTGAACCTGAGCGAGGGCCTGGGCGGCTACGACACCGAGCCCAGCTTCGCGCCCGACGGCCGGCAAGTGGCCTGGCTGAGCATGGCCACGCCCGGCTTCGAATCGGACCGCAACGGCATCGTGGTGGTTGATTTCGCCACCAAAAAACGGCAGGACATCACCAAAGGCTCGGAGCTGAGCGCCAACAACGTGCGCTGGAGCGCCGATGGCAAAACCATCTACTTCATGGCCGTGGTGATGGGCGCGGAGCAGCTGTTTTCGGTGCCGGGCAAGGGCGGCAAAATCCGCCAGATTACGACCGGAGCGCAGAATTACAACTCGTTTGAGCTGGTGGGCAAGGACCAGGCCGTGGCTAACCGTACCACCCTTTCGGCCTTCGCCGATGTGGTGCGCCTCGACCTGAAAACCGGCAAGGAAACGCCGCTCACCACCATCAACCAGCAGGAGCTGGCCGGCATCAGGCTGGGCAAGGTGGAGGACCGCCGCGTGACCACCACCGACGGCAAGCAAATGCAGGTGTACGTGATTTACCCGCCCGATTTCGACCCCGCCAAGAAGTACCCCACGCTGCTCTACTGCCAGGGCGGCCCGCAATCGCCCATCACCCAGAGCCAGAGCTACCGCTGGAATTTCCAGCTGATGGCGGCCAACGGCTACATTGTGGTGGCGCCCAACCGGCGCGGCCTGCCCGGCTTCGGCCGCGCGTGGAACGATGCCATTTCGGGCGACTGGGGCGGCCAGCCGATTCGGGATTACCTCTCGGCGATTGACAAAATCAGCGAAGAGCCGTTCGTGGACAAGGACCGGCGCGGCTGCGTGGGCGCCAGCTACGGCGGCTACTCGGTGTACTACCTGGCCGGCCACCACGAGGGCCGCTTCAAGACCTTCATCGCCCACGACGGCCTCTACAACCTCACCAGCTGGTACCCCAGCACCGAGGAAATGTTCTTCGCCAAGCACGACATGGGCGGCGCGCCCTGGGATGCCACGCCGAACAAATCCTACCAGGAATTCAACCCCCAGATGTTTGCCAAAAACTGGGACACGCCCATCCTCGTCATCCAGGGCGGCAAAGATTTCCGGGTGCCCGATGGGCAGGGGATTGAAGCTTTCGGCACAGCACAGCTGCGCGGCATTCCGAGCCGGTTTCTGTATTTGCCTAACGAAGGGCACTGGGTACTGAAGCCGCAAAACGCCGTGCTCTGGCAGCGGGTGTTTTTTGAGTGGCTGGGCCGCACGCTCAAGCCTGATAGTAGGGCGGCGAAATAATTGACGGGTAGTAAACGGACGGACAGAAAAAGCACGTCATGCTTCGGCTCCGCTCAGCATGACGTGCTTTTTCTGTCCGCGCTACTCCTGTTCTACCACTTCCTCCTGTTCCACCCGGTTTAGCCCGTACAAGGTCACTTCCTGCTTCTTGCCGCGTAGCAATAAGGTGGTGAGGCGGGTGGCGCTCACGTAGGGAATGGGGCCGAGCTGGTTGAGCAGGGTTTCGGAGATGAGCAGGTCCTGGTGCAGCTCGTTGCAGAGGGCCTGGATGCGGGCCGTGGTGTTCAGCACGTCGCCGTGGTACACGATTTCCTTCTTCACCTCGCCCACCCACGTCACCACCACGTTGCCGCCGTGCAGGCCGGCTTTGAAGGTGGGAAAGTAGCCGTACTGCTCGCAATAGGCATCGCGGCGGGCCGCAATGGCGTCCTGCATCAGGTAGAAGCAGCGCACGCAATTGGCGTTGTCCAGGCCCACGGCCAGGGGCCAGGCCAGCACTATTTCATCGCCCACGTACTGGTATACCTCGGCTTTGGTGACCAGAATGGCGTCGGTGAGGTCGTAGAAAAAGTCCTGGATGAAGCGGCTGTAGGTGAGGTTGCCGAGCGTTTCGGCGATGGTGGTCGATGATTTCATGTCGACGAACATGAAAATGCGGTCTACCTCGCGGGGCTGGTGGTAGGTGCCATTCACGAACTTAAAAAGCTGGCCGGGGCCGTGGAGGGTGGTGATTTGCTGCACCGCCACGAAGAGAAAGCTGAAGAAAACGGCGAAAATAAAATCGACCTGAAAATGGCCCGCCGTGAGGTAGCCGCGGAAGGCGGCCGCCGGCGCCAGGCCCTGAAAATACATGCGCGAAGCCACCACCACGGCCAGCAGCCAAAAGGCACTTGTGCTGGTATAAAGCAGGTTACGGGCCAGCCAGAGCCGAAAAAACGGCAGGCGGCGAAACCGCGCAGGAAAGAAAAAAGCCTCCCCCACGCCCACCGACGCGCCAATGCAAAAGCCCGCCACCAGGCCGTTGAGCACCCTTTGGCGGGCATCGTGGCCCGAAAGCAGGTTTTGCAGGACGGCGTAGCCGACGCCGGTGGTCAGGCCCGTGATGGCCGAACGAAACACCGTGCGATACTGGAGCTGCCGCCGCGGCGCGGGAAGGGCGTGCATGGCGTTTTTTTTACCCGCAAGGTAAGGCCGGGCGCTAGTGTGCCGAAAACCGGAAGGCAGCCGGCGTCAGGCCGGTCTTGCTTTTGAAGAGCCGGGTGAAATACTGCGGATACTCAAACCCCAGCTGAAACGCCGTTTCGTTGATGGTGAGCGAGGTACTGAGCAGCAAGCCCTTGGCGCGTTCGATGAGGGCGTGGTGGATGTGCTGCTGCGTGTTTTGGCCGGTGAGGGTGCGCAGCATGTCGCTGAGGTAGGCGGGCGAAACGTGCAGGGCATCGGCGAAGTACTGCACGGTGGGCAGCGGCTTTTCTGCTTCTTGGGTGAAGTAGGCGGTGAGCAGGGTTTCGAAGCGGCTCAGCAGGTCGTGCTCGGCGGTGCGGCGGGTGAGGAACTGGCGGTGGTAGAAGCGGTTGGCGTAGTTGAGCAGCACTTCGAGCTGCGAAATCAGCACGTCCTGGCTGAAGGCGTCGATGGGCCGCTCGTACTCGCCCTGGATGCTCTGCATGAGGCCATTGAGCACGCTTTCTTCGCGGTCGGACAGGTGCAGGGCTTCGTGCACTTCGTAGGAGAAGAATCCATAGGTGGCGATTTTCTGGCCCAGCGGGTACTTGCGCAGCAGGTCCGGGTGAAACACCAGCAGCCAGCCGCTCACCTCGGAAGTATCCAGCGCTTCATCGACGGCAAAGACCTGGCCCGGCGCCAGAAAAAACAGCACCCCATCGCTGAAATCATAAGACTGGTGCCCATAGTAGAGGGGCCCTTTCAGGCCCCGTTTCAGGGCCACGGTGTAGAATTGCTGCACCACGGGGGTCGTCACCGGGGGCAGGTTCTGGTCGCGGGCCCAGCCGCAGGCCTCGGCCAGGTCGATAATCGTGAGCAGGGGATGCGCGGGCGCGGGCAGCCCGAAAAACCGCGTGTAGTCCGTCACGGTATTCAGCACGCGAAAATCCCTGGAGGTGTTTTTCATGAGTATGGTGACATTACACGGATAATATGGAACGTCATGCAGAGTGGAGTCGAAGCATCTCTACCGCCTTCGTTGCAACGATTGAATTACTTGCGCGGTAGAGATGCTTCGGCTGCGCTCAGCATGACGTTCTTTTACGCAGACTGACGTTCTGTTATTCTTTTCGGAGTCAAAAATCCTACACGTACGCCGCGCCGGCGGTGCTGCCCACGGGCATCATGGCTTCCAATTCGGCCAGCTCGGCCGGGCTTAGCTGGAAGCTGGCAGCGGCCACGTTTTCTTCCAGGTACTTGCGGCGCTTGGTGCCGGGAATGGCCACCACGCCCTGCGCCAGCACCCAGGCCAGCGCCAGCTGCGAGGCCGAGACGCCTTTGGCCGTGGCCAGGGCTTTTACTTTCTCCACCAAAGCCAGGTTTTTGGTGAAGTTTTCGCCCTGGTAGCGGGGCAGGTTGCGGCGAATGTCGGTGGCTTCGAAGTCCTCAAACTTCGTAATCTCGCCCGACAAAAAGCCCCGGCCCAGCGGCGAATAGCCCACGAAGCCGATGCCCATATCGCGCGTGGCCTGCAGCACGCCGTCCTCTTCCACGCCGCGGTCGAAGAGCGAATATTCGGTTTGCAGGGCCGTGATGGGGTGTACGGCGTGCGCGCGGCGAATGATGTCGGCCGAAACTTCGGACAGGCCGATGTAGCGGACTTTGCCTTCTTCCACCAGCCGGCTCATGGCGCCCACGGTGTCTTCAATCGGGGTGTTGGGGTCGAGGCGGTGCAGGTAGTAGAGGTCCACGTAGTCGGTGCCCAGGTTGCGCAGGGAGCGTTCGATGGCCTTGCGCACGTACTCGGGCTGGCCGTTCAAGCCCCAGGTCAGCGTCTCGTTGTCGTCGACTTCAAAGCCGAATTTGGTGGCGAGCAGGTACTTGTCGCGCTGGCCGGCAATGGCCTTGCCCACCAGCCGCTCGTTCAGCAGCGGGCCGTAGAGGTCGGCGGTGTCCAGCAGGTTCACGCCCAGCTCCCGGGCGCGGTGAATGGTGGCAATGCTTTCGGCCTCGTCGGCGGTGCCGTACACGTTCATGCCGGCCAGCGTGGTCATGCCCATGCAGCCCAGGCCTTCGACGGGTACTTCCAGGCCCTGGCTGCCCAGGGCTACTTTTTTGATGGTGCTCATGCTGTCTTTTTTAGAGAGATAAAGGGGTTGACTTTTGACCTCACAAAGGTCCCGCCGCGGCCCGGGGCCGGGGCTATACAAACCCACGCTTATGCAACACAAAACGCGGGGAGCGCCTCCCCTACCGCCAGCCCTGCACGTCGGCCCCGCCAAAAATGGGCCGCTTTATCATCGCCCACATCCGGTCGTAGAACGGGTCGGTGATGCTGGCATCGTCCAGCGTGCGCAGCTGCTCGGGGCTGAGGCGGATTTCCAGCGAGGCCAGGTTGTCGACCAGCTGCTCGGGCCGGCTGGCCCCCAGGATGAGCGAGCTGATGCCCGGCTGCGCGGCGGCCCAGGCCAGCGCCACCTGCGCCAGCGGCCGGTCCAGTTCCGCCGCCACCGGCCGCAGGGCGTCGAGCACGCGCCAGTTGTGGTCCGTGAATTTCATGTTGCCGAAGGGGTTGGGGCCGCTGAGCCGGCCTTCGCCGCTGGCCCCGGTGCCCTCGCGCTGGTACTTACCAGCTAGAAAACCCGCCGCCAGCGGGCTCCACGGCGTAATGCCCAGGCCCAAATCCAGCGCGGCGGGCACGTATTCGCTTTCGATGCGGCGCGCCACCAGGGAATATTCCAGCTGCAGGGCAATGGGGCCGGGCACGGCGTGCGCCGCCGCCAGCGTGGCCGCTTTGGCCACGTACCAGGCGGGAATGTTGGAGAAGCCGAAGTAGCGGATTTTGCCGGCCCGCACCAGGTCGCCGAGCGACTGCAGCACTTCCTCGGCGGGCGTGACGGTGTCCCAGGCGTGCATCCAGTACAGGTCGAGGTAGTCGGTTTTCAGCCGGCGCAGGGAGCCTTCGAGGGCGCGGTGCATGTTTTTGCGGCCGTTGCCGCCGGCATTGGGGTTGCCGGGGCTGGCGTTAAAGGTGAACTTGGTGGCCAGCACCAGCTTGTCGCGCAGGGCGCGGTCGGCAATGTAGCCGCCCACCAATTCTTCGCTGCGCCCGGCGGCGTACACGTCGGCGGTATCGACGAAGTTGCCGCCCGCGTCCACATACGTATTGAAAACGGCTTCGGAAACGTCATCGGGCGAGCCCCAGCGCGGGGTGCCAAACGTCATGGTGCCGAGGGCTTGGGGGCTGACCACGAGGCCGGAGCGGCCGAGGGTGCGAAAGTTGGTGAGACTCATGAAGGGTCGGGTTGATGGCGGTACTGAGCAGAACAATATTTGCCCTCAAAGGTCTGCTGCCGCTATTGGCACGGGCTACACAAACTGCGGTTTTTGCAACACAAACCGCTGGTGGCCGCCGGCCAGAACAGCTTTTACCCCACCAGCACCTCGGTCACCTTCCCGATATCGCCGCTCACCTTCTGCAAGAAAGTGAGCTGTTCCAGCAGCGATTTATCGTCGGCGATGACGGGCACGGCGGGTTCGGGCGGGCCCAGCTCCACGGCGGGCGGCGCAACGCTGGGCGCAATGCGGCACAGGCTTTTGTGGAGCGCGGCCACGGCGCTGGTGAGGGCGCGGCGGCTCTCGGGCGCGAAGGCGGGAACGGCGGGGGCGGCCTCGCGCAGGGTGCCCATGAGGGCGGCAATGTTGGAGGACAGAATGTGGTTCAGCACCACGAATTCGTGGGTTTCGATGGGGCGGTGCTGCTTGCTTTTGGGCTCGGTGAGCATGCGCTGGAAAGCCGCCGCGAGGTTGGCCTCGCTCACGTACACCTCTTTGCGCAGCAGGCGGTACTCGTTGGCCGGCAGGGGGCGGCCGGCCAGGCGGCTGGCCAGCTGGCGCAGGTAGGCCAGGTTGGCGCGCAGGGCGGCGGCCATGTAGTCGGTCAGCTGCTCGGATTCCCAGCTGGGAAACAGGAAATAGCCCGCCGAAAACGCAATGGCGCTGCCGATGAGCGTATCGGTAATTCGCTCCTCCACCACGCCCAGGTAGTTCAGGCCCAGAAAGCTGAACATGATGAGCAGATACGCCGTCAGAAAAACCACCGTGACCAAATACACGGTGCGCTGGAAGCTGTAGGCCAGCACCATGAACACCACCAGCACGCCAAACCGGGCATCGGGCCAGGGCACCAGCCACAGGATGGCTGCTCCCAGCGCCCCGCCCGCCAGCGTGCCGATGATGCGCTCGGTGTTGCGCTGCCGGGTGAGGCTGAAGCCGGGCTTGAGCATGATGGTCACCGTCATCAGAATCCAGTAGTTGTGCTGGCCGTGCCACAGGCCTTCGGCCACGCCAAAAGCCACGAGGCAGGCCAGCATCATGCGCATGGAGTGGCGGAAAACGCCCGATTTCAGGGTGAGGTTTTGGCTAAGGGCGTGCAGCTCAATCTCCTGGTGGGGCACGAACTGGGCGTACTCGGCGGCGCGGTTGGGGATGGGCGTATCGGCCAGGCTCTCGTCGAAATAGCGGCGGATGTTGTCGACGCGCCGGATGATGTCGCGCAGGTTGACCAGAATTTTCTTCAGTACCCGCGTGCTGCCTTCGGTGTCGGGGTCGGCATCGAGGGCGCTGATGCGGGCCTGCAGGCGGCCCCACTCGGCGGCCAGGTCGGGGCCGGAGCCCCCGTAGGCGCGGTTCGATTGAATGGCCACGCCCAGGTTGTCGAGCACGGCCGCAATGTGCCGGATGAGCGTGGCAATATCGGGCAGCACCCCGCTGGGGCCGAAGGCGGCGCGCACGGCCGAGTAGTCGTAGTAGCCGGCCGTGATGCGCTCGTACAGGTCCACGGTTTCGACGAAGGTGAGCACCAGGCGGCGGCCCGTGCTGGTGGTTTCGTTCACAATCTGGCGGGTGCGGAACAGGAAGTCGCGGGCGGCTTCCTGCTTTTCGCTCACCACCACTTGCTGCGCCACCAGCTGCCGGTAGTCGTCATCCAGGGCCGTTTCGGCGTTGTAAAACCGGGCTTTCAGCTCCAGAAACCGGGCCAGCGCGTGCACGCACTCGCCCAGGGCCTGCTGCGCCGGCCGGTAGGGCAGCACCTGGTAAGTGACCATGGCCAGGCCGGCGTACCACAGGCCGCCCAGCAGCAGCAGGCCCGCGTGCGGCAGCGCCTGGGCCAGCGTGGGCGGGTGCGCCAGCAGCAGCACCACGTTCAGCAGGCCCGCCGTGCCCACGGCGCCGGCCCGTGCGCCCCACACCAGCAGCATGGTCAGCAGGAAGCTCAGCGCCCCGATTTCCAGCCCCAGCAGCCACACGCTGGTGGCGGCCGCACTCGTGAGCAGGGCCGTGCCGAACACCAGCGCCAGCGCGGCCAGCATGCCGTTGCGCCGATGGGTGGCGGGGCCGGGCGTGTCGGTCACGCTCACGCACACGGCCCCGGTCGAGACGGCCAGCCCGAGGTCGAAGTGCCCCCACTGGGCCAGCAGCAGCGTGGGCAGCAGAATGGCCACCGTGGTGCGCACCCCATCCGAGAAGTGCTGCCCGGAAAAAAAGTAGTGGAGGCGACGCGTTGAGAGGTTCATGGGCAAGCGGGTGACGCGGCAAGTAACGCAAAAACCCGCGCGTCGTCACGCTTCAAGCAAACTCCCTTCGGAAGGCGTTCCCAATCAGCCAGTACCTTTTTCAGGTGCCCGAATAAATTCAGCCAGTGGCCCCGGGCCGGGCTTTTTACATCCGGGCTACTCTCCGTCAGCCGCGTCGGGCAGCTGGCGCTGGAAGTGCAGCGGCAGAATGGTGTTGATTTTTTCGGCCGTCAGCGGCTTGCTGGCCAGGCCGGCAATGGGCAGCTCGTTTAGGCGGGCCAGGTCGGCCGAATTCATGCTGGTGGTGAGCACCACGATGATGATGGCCTGCTGGTGGGCCCGGGGCAGGTGATGAAAAGCCTCCAAAAACTCAATGCCGTTGAGCACCGGCATGTTGATATCGAGCAGGATGAGGGCCGGGCAGGACGTGGTGGGCGCCACGCACTGGCTTTCCAGCAAGGTCAGGGCTTCGACGCCGTTGCGGGCCACCACGAACTGGTCCGTTACCTGCAGGTCGCGCAGCAGCGACTCGTTGAGAAAGTTCGTGGTGGCGTCATCATCAACGAGCAGCACGCTGGACAGTTTTTTCACGGAAGTTATTGAGGGAAGGAGGTCGCCGGCTAAAGCCCGTGCGGGCTAGGTAAGGTCGCCAGCGAGGAGTGGCAGCAGCACGGTGAAGGTGGAGCCGACGCCGGCCTGGCTGGCCACCAGCACGGAGCCCCCGGCATTCTCCACCATCTTTTTGACCATGTACAGGCCCACGCCCGAGCCCTCCACGTGGTCGTGCAGCCGCCGGAACAGCACGAAGAGGCTGGCCTGCTGGCTGGGCGTGAGGCCCAGGCCGTTGTCGCGCACTTCCAGCAGGGCGGTGGCGGGGTCCCAGTTCCGGCAGCTAATCCGTACCTGCGGCACGCGGCCGGGGTGGCGGTACTTGAGGGCGTTGCTGAGCAGGTTGTAGACCACCGAGCGCAGGTTTTTGGCCGATAGCGGCAGCGCGGGGGCGGCGGCGATGTCGGCCGTCAATTGAGCCTCTGTCGCGTGCATCAGGGGCGCCAGGTCCAGCTGCACGTCGGCCAGTACGGCGGCCAGGCTTTCGCCGCCGGCCGGCGGGGTTTCGTCCTGCTGCAGGCGGGAAATATCGGTGAGATGCCCGATGGTTTGCTGGAAGCGCGTCACCGCGTCCTGCATCATCGCCAGCAGGGGCTGCACGCTGGCCGTGACGGCGGGGTACTGGCGCAGGTCGCGGTGCAGGGCATCAAGCAGGCCTTCGATGTTGGCGATGGGCACCTTCAAATCGTGGCTGGCGGTGTACACGAAGGTGTCCAGGTCGGTGTTGGTGCGCGAAAGCTGCCGGTTGGAAGCGGCCAGCTCGTCGTTGCGGGCGGCCAGCTCTTCGTTCAGGGCCAGCACCTGCTGGCCCGCCAGCACCGCCTCCGTGATGTCGGTGACCAGGGTAAAACACCCCACCACCTGCCCGTTTTGCACATCGGGCACGTAGCTGGTGCGGATGTATCTGGTGAACTCGGCGCGGTAGGGCATCTCGGCTTCGAAATCCAGTCGCTCGCCGGCCAGGGCACGGTCCAGGTAGCCGCGCACGTTGGCGTAAGCTTTCTCCCCCACCACGTCCCACACCTGCCGGCCCAGCAAGGCCGCCGGGGGCTGGTTGAACCAGGCCTGGTAGGCGAGGTTGGCAAACTGGTACCGCCGCTCCTGGTCCACGTAGCCCACCAGCACCGGCAGCGCGTCGGTGATGAGCTGCAGCTGGCGCTGGCTGGCCTCGATGCGCAGGCGGGAGAGCACCTGCTCGGTTACTTCCGTGCCGCTGGCGATGAGGCCGATTATCTCGCCGTATGCATCGTGCAGGGCCTGAAACGCGAAGTTGACGTAGGCCTGCGCGGGCAGCCCGGTGTGCGCCCGGTCCAGCATCACGGGCGCTTCGGTCACCACAAAGGGCTCGCCGGTGGCCAGCACCTTGCCCAGAATTTGCTCGAAGCCCTGCCCCGCCGTGTCGGGCACGGCCTCGAAGTAGGGCCGGCCCAGCGTCTGGGCCGGCTCCCGGCCCCAGATGGCGCCCACGGCCGGGTTGGCCAGCTCCACCACCAAGCCGGGGCCGCGCAAAATGGCAATGGCCACCGGCGTTTGCTCAAATACCTCGTAGAGCAAGGCCCGTTGCAGCTCGGTTTCGGCCTGGGCGTGGCGCAGGTCGCGGGTGCGCTCAAACACGCGGGCTTCCAGCTCCTCGTTGAGCTGGCGCAGCTCCTGCTGGGTGCGGGCCAGCGTCTCATTACTGGCCAATATCTCCTCATTGGCCGCCCGCAGCCGGGCCTGGCTCGCCCGCAGGGCTTCTTCCACTTCGGAGCGGGGCTGCTCATTGGTGTCGGTGAAGCTCACGACCAGCAGCGGCCCGCTGCGCCGGGCCACAAAGTGGAAGTAGCCGTCGAGGCCGTCGTGCTGGTAGTTGATATGGTAGCGCTCCTGCTGCCCCGACCAAAAGGCCGCGCAATAAAAATCGAACACGCCCATGGCCCGCGCCGCCGGATAGAGCGTCAGGAACGATTCGGCGGGGTATTCCGGCAGCCCCAGCATCTGTTGCGCCGCCGGGTTGAGGCGCTCGTAGGCCAGGTCCACAATGTCTTCTTCGCCAGTTCCGGGCACGGGGCGAAACAGGATAATGCCCGTCAATGAAACGTCGAGCAGCGTGTGCAGCAGCGCCTCGGGCGTCGCCGCGTCGGCACCGGTAGATGAAAGCGGAACTTCAGAAGCAGACATGAAAAAAATCAGGGGTCGAAAAGGAGGGCGCTTGCGAAGATAAGGCATCACCGGCCACCGCCTGAAGACGCTTTTTTGGGGCGAGCCGTTCAGGCAGCCGCCAAGCCGCTGGCCCGGCGCGCAGTCGCGGCCCAGGGCCGGCGCCCGCTCCAAAAAACCGGCTATTGCGCGGGCGGCTGCTCTCCGCTTTGACACCAGGCGTTACTACCCGGAAAGCAGGGCACGATGCCAAGCGTAGCGGCCTTGCTTTGCTCAGGCAATTCCGGCGGCAGGGGTTCCCGTTTTCTGAGAAAGGGCCTAGTACAGCACGTCGTCCACGGCTTCGGCTTTGGGGGGCAGCTTGGTTTCGGCCAGCAGCTCGCGCAGGTCGATTTCGATGGTGCGGCAGATGGCCGTCATCGGCACGTCGTAAATGTCGTTTTCGAAGGGGTTTTCGCTGGTGTGGCCCACCACTTCAATGGTGTTGAACACCCAGCTCACCAGCACGGCGAAGGGAATCATGAGCCAGACGTGGCCGGGCCCCATTTTGTCGAATTCCTCGACCAGGCCCAGCGGCAGCACAGCGGCAAACACCCACACGAAAATGAAGCTGAAAAAGGCATACTGGCGCGGAAAAGGCGTATTCTTGATGCGCTCGCAGCCGCCCTGGGCGTTGAACATGTCCTGAATGGTGTCCATGAGGGCCACGTGGCGGAACTCGGTGAGCAGGCCGCGCTGGTGCAGCTCGCGCAGCTCGTTGCTCTGCTGGCGCAGCAAGTGGGTGGGCGGGTTGCTCAGCAGGCGCACGTCCACGTCCTCGGTGGGGTCGAGGAAGGGGGCCACGTCGGTGTCCCAAAGCTCGGCGGTTTGGCGGCGCAGGTGCAGGCGCAGGGCATTCACCCAGGCAATCTGGCGGTAGAGCAGGCGGCGGTGCAGGTGCAGCAGGTCTTCGGAATCGGGCAGGCGGTCGCCGGGCAGGGGCTCCACGAAGTGAAACGCCCGAATGGCCCACACCCGGCTGGTGTTCACGATGCTGCCCCACAGCTGGCGGCCCTCCCAGAACCGGTCGTAGCTGCCGTTGCTTTTGAAGCCGATGTAGAAGGCCACCGCCGTGCCCAGCGTAGCCACCGGCTGCCACGGAATATCCAGAAAATGCATGCGCAACGGCCCGTAGAGCACGCATATCAGAAAATCATAGAAAATAAAAATCACCAGCCCGCGCCAGGTCAGGCGGCGGATAACGGAGAAACGAAGATTATTGCGAACGTACATGCAAAGGGGAAAAGGTGAGGAGAAGACAGGGCCAGCGGTGTGCCCTATGCTGCGCGGGCCGTGGCCCGCTGGGTTCATTTTGCGGGCATTCTACCGGCTGGCGGGCCGCTGCTGGTGCCCGGCACCGAACCGGGGAATGACGGCTGGCAGCCACCAGACCGGCCCTGGCAGCGCGGGGAGGCAGATAAGCTGAACAAGCGCGCTTTGGCAAATAACGCCCATTTGGTGGTAGACATTGTGTTAGTTGGACCATTTATTGTGGGGGTAATCGTCTACATTTAGGCAGTTTTTCCACCCCCCCTCCCCTCTTTTTTCACCCCTCACCACCCGATGAGAACAAAAGTTACGCGCTTCGCTTTCCTGCTCGCTTTGCTGGGCCCGTGGGCCCTACAGCCCGCCCAGGCCCAAACCGTGTACGTGCCAGCCGCCGTCACGGGCTACACCGCCGATGTAATCGCCAACGGCGCCGGCACCGTGGCCAGCTCCACCACCGCCACCGTCGACCGGGGCATTCCCACGGTGCGGTGGTGCTTCGCCAACACCACGTTCGTGAACCCGGCCGGCATTAGCCCCACCCGCGCCCTGCCGGCCACGGGCTTCATCACCAGCATCAGCACGCCGGGCCTCACGTACCAAATGGCGCCGGCCTCCGGCAATAACTCGCTGCGCATTGATGGCGTCGGCACGGGCACCCTCACCCTCACCAACCCGCAGCCGTGCAGCGAGGTAATGGTGCTGGCCACCGAAGGCAACGGCAGCACGGCCCCCAAAACCTTCACCGTCACCTTCACCGACGGCACCACCCAGCTGTTTACCAACATTGTGGTGCCCGACTGGTTCGGGGGCACCATCACGCCGGCCATCATCGTGGGCAGCCGGGTGAGCTATGTGGATAACAGTGTGGATAACCAGTCCAACGACCCGCGCATCTACGAGGTGCGGCTGAGCCTGGCCGTGGCCAACTACAGCAAGTCGGTGCAGAGCGTCACCGTATCCAAAACGTCCACCGACCCGGTGCTGAACGTGATGGGCATCAGCCTGGGTTCGAACTGCCTGGGCGTGCCGGTGGGCGGCACGGCCGTGGCCAACCTCGCCAATGTGTGCCCCGGCAGCCCGGTGGTGCTGGATTTGAGCGGCGCCACGGTATCGGGCGGCATCACCTACCAGTGGCAGTCGTCGGCGGATGGCGGCACGACGTACACCAACATTGCGGGGGCAACCACGGTGCCGTACACCATCCGGCCCACGGCCACGGCCCAGTACCGGGCCGTGGTAACGTGCCGGGTACAATCCGGCAACTCCACCGCCGTGCCCGTGACCGTGCTGCCCAACGCGGCCGTGGTAACTTATTCCGTTCCGGGCATTCCGGTTACGTTCTGTCAGTCGGGCACTTTGCCGGTGCGCACGGCCACGCCGGCCGGGGGCCGCTTCAGCACCACCGCCGCCACCGGCCTGGCGCTGGATGCCACCACGGGCACCATCAACCTCGCGGCGTCAGCGCCGGGCACCTACACCGTCACCTACGCCGTGACCACGCCCTGCGCGGCCACGGCCAGCACTACGCTCACCATTTCGCCGCCGGCTCCTCCATTCAGCTACACCTGCCCGCCCTTCTATAAAGGCGGTCCCAATGCGACTCCGGCCATAACTTCAGCGGCGGGTGGGGTATTCACCGCCCCGGCGGGCCTTGCCGTGAATGCCGCCACGGGCGTGGTCGACCTGGCCGCCTCGGCGGTGGGCACCTATACCGTCACCTATGCCACGGCCAATGGCTGCACCACCACCGCCCCGTTTCAGGTGCTGGACAAGCTGATTTTCCCGAACGTCATCACCCCCAACGGCGACAACTACAACGACGTGCTGCGCCCGAAGCTGGCCAACGTGACGAACTACCACCTGCAGGTATTCAGCCGCTGGGGCCGCCGCGTGTACGACGGCCGCGACGCCGCTCAGGGCTGGACGGCCGCCGACAACAGCCCCGGCATGTACTACTACCAGATAGAGTACACCGACTGCGCCGGCGGCAACCAGAACTACAAAAACTGGGTCGAAGTGGTGAAATAGCGCCTTTTCTCTCAGGATTCAGCCCTGTGGCCCGGTTTGGGCCGCGGGGCTTTTTGCTGGTTTAAGTAGTCGTTCAAAAGTAAGCGGGTTGTTCGTTGTTAGCCAAGATGCTGAAGCTATCCAGGAAGCCTGACAGCTAACAACTTAATTTTCCCGACCGGCTTCGGGCAGGACCGCGATGCACTTCAGCTCGATGGCGATGGGCGTGGGCAGGCTGAGGATTTCGAGGGTGGTGCGGCAGGGCTGGGCTGTGGCAAAATACTCGGCGTAGAGCCGGTTGTACGCCGGAAAATCGTCCTTCATGTTGGTAAGAAAAACGGTGACGTCCACCAAATCGTCCCACTGCGCGCCGGCCTCCTCCAGAATGTAGCGCACGTTTTGGAACACGGCGTGGCACTGGCTTTCGAAGTCGTATTGCAGCACGTTGCCGTCCTCGTCGATTTGCACGCCGGGAATGCCGTTCTGGCCGCGCTGACGCGGGCCCACGCCGGACAGAAACAGCAGGTTGCCCACGCGGCGGGTGTAGGGATAGGCGCCCACGGGCTCGGGGGCGCGGGAGGTGGGGTGCTCGCTCATGGCAAAAAAGGGCTGGCGGTGAAAGTAAATGGCGACAAAGAACGTCAGCCCCTTTGATTACCGCAGGTACGGGCAAGGTTTTTTCGGCGCAGTGTGTTCTGGGTGCGTTCTTTGTAAGTGTAGTGCTTATTTTAATTCAATCCCTGTTCGCTATTCCATTCCATACCATATGAAATCCCCGCTGCTCCTGCTCCTCGTCTGCCTTAGCTTCTTCAGTTTCAGCGCCCGCGCCCAGAAGCGGAAGATGCCCCCCAAGCCCTCGGCCACGCAGGTGTACGACTCGGTGCAGCAGCCCGCCGTGCCACTGGGCGGCACCGAAAAGTATGCGCAGTTCCTGGCCGACCACCAGCGCTACCCCGCCACCGCCATGCAACAAGGCATTCAGGGCACCGTGAAGGTGAGCTTCGTGGTGGAAAAAACCGGGACCGTGAACGAGGTAAAAGTGGAAGCGCCGGTGGCGCCGGAACTGGATGCCGAAGCCATTCGCCTCATCAAAAGCGGCCCGCAGTGGACGCCCGCCAAGCACCGCAACCAGGTGGTGCGCCAGCGCGTGGTGGTGCCGGTGTCGTTCGTGATGTCGCCGGGTAGCGAAACGGTGGTGCTGCCGGGCAAGGAGCGGCCCATCACCACCTCGGCCGCCGACATTGCCGCTTCGGCCCACCCCGACCGGCCCGCCGTGGTGGCGCCCGACCGCCCCACTCAGCCCGTGGGCGGCACCCAGGTTTTCTTCGACTGGATTGAAAAAAACCAGCAATACCCCTTGCTGGCCCGCCAACGTAAGATTGAGGGCAAGGTCCTGGTCGAGTTCATGGTGCAAACCGATGGCCGCCTGACCGATGCCCGCGTGGTAAAAAAGCTGGGCTCTGGCCTCGACGACGAAGCCCTGCGCCTGATTAAGACGGCACCAAAGTGGGAGCCGGCCACGTTCCAGGGAAAGCCCATAAAGCAAAAGATGGTGTTGCCGGTTCTATTCCAATTGTAGCCTCGGAGCGGGACAGCGCGGCGGCGCGTTGCCCGGGCATCTGGCGGCTCGTTTTTCGTCCTTATCGTTCATCGCTGCGAAGCTTTTCGCATTCCCGCCCATGCCCACTTCCGTTCTCGCCCCCGGTCCTATCCTGCTCTGGCCCTACCAGGCGCGCTACCGCCTTGCGGCCCAGGCCCTGGCGAAAGAGTTGTTCGATGCCCTCGACGACGACCTGAAACCGTATGTGCTGCTGCTGGCCCTGCCCATCGACGCCAGCCTGCCCGCCCGCTGCCTCGAACCCGAAGAAAGCGGCTTGCCCTTCGAGCCTTTTTGCGACGCCGTGTCCCGCGGCCGCCTTATTCAGGAGGCCACGCCTCGTCCCTACATCGAGCGCGACGACGTGACGCCGGCCATGATTCGGCGCAAGCACGAGGGGCTGGGCGTGCGCGATGCCGTGCAGCAAACCCTGGATGAGCTGGATGAGCACGCCACCTACCAGCACTTTGCCGGCTGGCCGGTCATGATTCGCGGGTATTTCGTGGTCACGGTGCTGCGCCTGCAGCGCAAGCCGCTGCGCTCCTACCCTTCGCTGCGCCCCTTCCGCTTCTACACCGACGGCCGGCCCCTGGCCTCGTCGCTGCTGGTGGCGGCCATGTACCGCTTCAACGAAGAAGGCGTGAAAGCCCTGAGCGAGCCCGAGCCCGGCGCCAGCATCTTCGTGCGGCCCCGCGAAAGCGAGGAGCTGCTGCGCAGCGCCGGCAAAACGTTCCTGGACACGCCCGCCCAGGCCCTGGGCCTCGACCCGTCCATCACCAAGCTGTTTGCCACCTGCAACACCATCAGCAGCCTGCGCTACGAGGGCGCCGAGGGCGTGGGCAAACTGTTGCTGGCCCGCCGCGGCCACCCCAACCTGGAGGAAGTTTTTGCCCTCACCTGCCCCACCGAGCTCACCGACTACCGCGCCGTGCGCAAGCTGCTGGAGATGACCACGCCCGACGTGCACCTGCTCGCCGACGGCGAAAACGTGTACGCCCTGGGCCGCCAAATCGACCATTACGATGCCGAGCGAGAGGATTTGTTCGTCATCAGCTTCATCACGCACTACGCCTGGGAGTTGCAACACGCCAGCCACACGCTGCTGCGCTCGCACTACGGGCTGCCCGGCCTGCCGCGCACGCGCCTCAGCCGCACGGGCTTCCGCCGGGCCCTCAAGCGCACCTTCACCCTCACCGATACAGCCAAAGTAGAGCGACTCTGGGACGTGGTGCTCGAAGCCAGCCGCCAGAAGCACGGCACCATGCTGGTCATCACCACCGAGGCACTGGCCGAAGCCGACCGCCTTAAGCTGCAATGCACGCTCATTGAGCCCGTGCCGCTTACGCCGCTCATCACCCGCCTCGTCACCAGCATTGATGGGGCCGTGCTGCTCGACCCCGAGGGCTATTGCTATTCCATCGGCGTCATCCTCGACGGCCGCGCTTCCGGCCGGGGCGACAGCACCCGCGGCGCCCGCTACAATTCGGCCCTGCGCTACGTGGAAAGCTCGGCCTACCCCTGCATCGCCATTGTGGTGAGCGAAGACGGGCTAGTGGATGTGATTACGTCGGTGCAGGAGTAGTTGTTCCCATCTTCAACGTATTCATTTCAGAATTCTGGCTTAAATTCGGGCAGCTCCCAATACACCGACCATAAACACATGACTGCCGACGACCGCCTCAACCAGCTCGAACCGCTCCTCTCTGAGGCCTTGACCGTCCTTGACCGGCACACCTATCAGCTGAAGCAGTTAAGTGGAGCCGTCGGCCAGCTAACAACTGCAGTTGCCCAACAAGGTGATAACATCAGTTTCCTTCTACGTGAGCAGATGGAAATGAAGGCCGATATTATCGAAATAAAGGCCGACATGAACGGCATAAAAACCGACATGGCCGGTATGAAAACCGACATGAACGGCATGAAAACCGACATGAACGGTATGAAAACCGACATAAACGGCATGAAAACCGACATGAACGGCATGAACGGAAAACTGGACCTATTGGTCCAGTTAATTCAAAACTCAGGGAAGTAGCCGTATCCGGCGCCCGCTACTTCCTTGCCCGATACGACCAGGTGAGGCGAAATATGGCCACTACATCGCCGGCTTCGTCCACGCCGGTGCTGGTGCATTCCACGGTGCGGCCTTCGCCGGTGGCGCGGCTCTCGGCAATGGCTTGCGCGATGTGCAGGCCGTCGGGGCAGGTAAAGGAAATGAGGCCCACGGCTTTTTTGGTGAAAGTACCCTGGATGCCCGTGACCAGCATGGAAACCGGCCCGCCGGCCTGCACGTGCATCATCGACTGGATGCCGCTGGCCAGCTCGGCCGCCATCGCCAGGCAGGCGAAATAGAGGCTGCGAAACGGATTCTGGGTGAGGTACTTGTAGCGAACAGTGACCGTGGCTGCCTCCGGCGTGAGCTGCGTGAGGCGCAGGCCTGCCAGCCACGCCATGGGCAGCTTTTGCAGCATAAACAGCTTCAGCTTGACTGGGTTGAGGACCTGGCGGCGGAAAGCGGCGGCCTGGGGCGTGTCGGTGGTGGCAGTAGTCATGGCGTGAAGTTAGGCATTTACGCTGCAAGCATAACATCTGCGCCGTTTGTGAGCCCCGGCGGGGCCGTACCCGGTAGGGCTACCCATCGGTAGAGCCAAGAATCTCCGGAAAATTTCAAGTCCCGGCGGGGCTTGCCGACGGTAGAGCGCATCACAGCGGCGCTACGCGTCTGCTAGCTTTTCTTATCCAGCACCAGCACTACTTTGTTGAAGTGTCACCACCAGCTCAAAATCAATCCCCAACGTCCGGTAGATGGCCGCCAGCAGGTGGCTGAAACCGGTTTCGGGCGCGTTGTGGGTGGCCATCTACTGGACGTTGGGGTAGGCGCCTTCTTCGAGGTTGAAATTGAGCTTGACGTAGTTTTCGGCGGCGGCAATGCGCTTGGGCAGCGGGCCGGCGGTGGGCAGCCGGGCGGCGGCCAGCACCTTGGCCACGGCCTTCACGTCGTCCTTGCTCAGGGCCGTCATGGTGCGGTACACATACTGGCTGGCATCGGCCCAGGTAAACTGGCGCGCCGGGCCCTTGCTGGCGATGTAGGCCAGCTTGTACTCCACGCGCATGCGCTGGGCCGGCACGCTGGCAAAAGCCTCTTCGCGCAGCGCAGGCACGGTTTTTAGGGCAATGCGCAGGATGCGGTGGCCGGCCAGCGCCGTATCCACGGTCACGGCCGGGCCGTGGTACACGCGGGCTTCAAACGTCAGGGCCTCGGGCGAAATCAGCTCGAACGTCACGTCGCGGACGGCCGTTTCACTCTGCAAAATCTCGCTGCCGAAGTGGTTGAACGGCCGCTCGCGGGTGTAGTAGTATTCCACTTCGCTGCCCTTCTCCACGCCATCCACGGCGAAGACGCGGAAACCCCGGCCGCCCTGCTGGTCTTTCAGCTCCTTCATGTCGGCGGCCTGCACCTCGTGCACCTCGCCCCGCGGGCTGATGGTGCGGGCCCTGATGGCCACCGGCGCGCCGGATTCCAGCACCGACACCACAATTTTGTTGAAGCGCTCGATGCCGTCCGACGAATTCACGCGCACGATGCGGTGCTCGGTGGTGAAGAGGCGCAGGTCCTTCCGGCTCCGGTCGAAGTAGTATTCCAGGCTCGTGTAATCGCGCAGAATAATGGCCGGCAGCGCGGCTTCCTCGGCTGAAATGGGCAGGCGCTGGTGCCGCTTCGCATCCCAGGTGTAGCCGGCGTGCACGAGGTCAGGCGGCAGGGTTTGGGCCGGGGCCACGGCGGCAATGAGGAGCAATGAGGAGCAGGAGGACGAATAGAAACGGGCGCATTTTTAGTAGTGGGCATTCGAGTACTTGGTATTCAAAAAAACTTCATGCTGAGCGCGAGAACGTCATGCTGAGTTTGCCGAAGCATCTCGCGTGGGGCAGTAATTCAATCGATGGGTTTACTTGAGCACGCGAGATGCTTCGGCTACGCTCAGCATGACGTTCTGATACTCTGTCTGAAATTCAGCCAAACCTTTTTCTTCTTAATAATCAACATTTTGCGGTATGCATTGCCCAGCTTGCTTACCACCGCGTTCCAGCTGCCGAACTGCCGGGGCTGGAGCAGCAGGTAGTTCACGTACACCTCGCGGTCCTGAATGATTTTGCCGCCCTGGCGCTCGTAGCTCACCTCGTACCCGGCGGGCACCACCAGCGCAGTGCGGGTGTGGTCGGTGTGGGCAAACTCGTTGCAGCGCGGCAGCTTGCGGGTGGTCGAGTCGATGTGGTCGGTGGCGGGCGCTCCGGACTCAGGTTGACGTACACCTCGTCGTCGACCTGCTGCACGTAGTCCTGCAGGCGGTAGGCGTAGCTGATGCGCAGGGGCTGGTCGCGCGCATCGAGGTTGCTGATGGCGTATTTGTCCACGAAAAGCTTATTGTTGCCGCGCTCCAGCAGGGCTTTCACGTACCTGGGCTCGTCGGTGCGGTCCAGGCCGTCGAGGCCGTAGGTGAGGTCGACTTTGGTGTAGCCGGCCATGCTGAGCTGGCCGGTGCCGTGCAGCGTGGTGCCGTCCAGGGTCAGCACCGAGGCGTCGTCGGTGCCATTGCGGGCTTTGTCGATGACCGGAATATCCACCACGCGGCTGTTTTTGGGGTCGAGGCCCAGCAGGCCTTCCTTGCCCTGAATCATGGCCGAGGGCATGCTGTAGGGCGTGTGCTTGCTGGTGGCATCGAGGAAAACGTACTGGCCCGGCGTGGGCTCGTAGGTGGCAATCATGTGGTTATCGACGCCGGGCGTGGCCAGCTCGGCGTACTTGTAGGGCAGGTCGCGGGTGCCCACCCAGGTCAGGTAGGCGGTTTTCACGCCGGCCAGGTGCAGCATGTCGTTGGTGAGGTTGGCCATGTCCTTGCAGTCGCCGTAGCGGCGGGCGTAGACGAGGCCAGCATCGTGCGGAATGAAGCTGCGCAGGCCCTGCTCGAAGGCGATGTACTTCACGTTGTTCTGCACCCAGTAGTACACGCGGCGCACCTTTTCCTCCTCGGTTTTGGCCCCGGCCACCAGCGAATCGACGCGCTGCTGCAGCGCCGGGCTGGGCTGCCGGTCGATGCGCCGCACGAAGTCGGCGTACATGGTGTAGAGCTCCGGCACGCCGGCCAGTAGCTTGCGGGTCTGACCGTTTACGGGGGCTTCCTGCACGAAAAACACGATGTGCGGCAGGTAGTAGCTGGCCTCCGGCGCGTCGTCGTCGCGGGCTGGGCAGGTTGTCGGCCGTCCAGCGGTAGATTACCTGGCTGCCTTTTCCTCCCTGGTGTAGGTGACGAGCGTGTTTTCGGCATGAAACGTCTTACAGCCGATGACCACGCCTCTGGGGGCCGTGATGGTGAGCTCGGCGTGGCGCACGGGCACGTAGGAGCCCACGTAGAACGGCAGCACGAAGCGCGCATCGACGTGCCGCACGGTGTAGTCCGTGACGGTGCGGGCGCCGGGCGTGATGGCCGGAAACGAGAAGGAAGTCGACCGGGTATCGTCAAAAAACACGCCCACCTGCATCTCAAACTTGTCCTTAAAATCGTTCACCTTCAAGGCTTTAAATCATTCGCCATTGGGCACCATGGTGCGGGCTCCCAGCTTTTGGAGGCGGTTGAAGTGTGAGTTGAACACCCACTCGTTGGCGTAGGTGCCCGACTGCTCGTCGAGGTGCAGCATGTCGGCGTGGTGCCGGGCCGGCACCTGCACCGAATCGTTGCGGATTTCCACGGTCAGGTCTTCGCGCAGGTCCAGCTACACGGCTTTTTCGCCGGGAATCTGCTTTTTCATGGCCGTCACGAGCTGGCTGCCGGGGGCCTGGGCACGGACCGCGGAAACCACTAGGAATAAGGGATAGAATAAGGCGCGCTGAACCATGCGATAGTTGCGATAATAAGCCAATTGAAACCTCGCCTAATTTGGCCCGGAAAGCCAATGATGAAGGTAACGACTGGCCGGTCATTCCCAACGCTGTAGCGCGAACTTTGTGGGGCGTAAGCGCCTGGAGCAATTGTTCTGGCACGCGCTATTTGCGCTGACGGGGCTTCGCAGGCTCGTCGGCGGCGGCCGGTGCGGGCCCTGGTGCCGGCCGCACCACCAGTTCCTGATAGCCAAATGTGGCATCGGTTTCGCGCCGGAACTCCAGCTGCGGCAGCTCGCCCAGCACGATTTCGGCAGTGGTGTACACCCGGCAGCCATCCAGCAAATGCCCGCCGATAGTGCGCCCCGTGCTATCGGAAACCGACAGGTGCAGGTGCGAGCCGTTGGTAGAAAGCGTCCCGACCAGCGACACGATTTCAAAATGGCCTTTGTACACGCTCGGGCCCTCCTGGTTGGCCAGCCGCAGCGTGGCCACCGTGAGGCTGCCCACACAGGTTATCATCGTCCCGGCCAACATGTGGTGGGCCTGCACAAAAGCCGTGAGCTGCTGGCGCAGGTCGTCGCCCGGCCGCAGGCGCAGGGCGTAGGTTTTGAGGGCGGAATGCTGGGCAATGGGCACGACAGGGGCTGTTTGGCGTGGGCTGCCTTGCGCCTGGGCCCACGCGGGGCCCGCCAGCAGCAAGAGCAGCGGAAGAAACAAACGGTTCATGGCCGAAGGTAAGCGGAGGAGGCACGTTTGCCGGTCGGACCGCCTGGGCCGGTCGGACCGGCAATACCGTCCACAAAAAAGCCCCCGGCCAGTGCCGGGGGCTTTGGATGCGCGGTAGTGCGGAATTTACTCCTTCACCACTTTCAGGTGCTGGATGGCCCGGCCGGTCACGGCCAGGTTCACGATGTACACACCGCTGGCCAGCTTGGCCAGGTCGGGCAGCTCCAGCTGGCTCAGGCCGGCCGGCAGGGCCGGCGTGGACTGCTGGAGCAGCACACGGCCGGCCGCATCGGTCAGGCTGAGCTGGGCCGGGGCGGCTACCGTGTTGGCGGGCAGCTCCACGGTCAGCGTCAGGCGCTCCTGGAAGGGGTTGGGCGCGGCGGTGAGGTGCACCGCCGGGGCTTCATCGCCGAAGCGCACGGTGCGCACGGGCGAGAAGCTGGCGGTGCCGTTCAGGTCGAGCTGCCGCAGGCGGTAGTAACGCAAACCAGTTTTGCCGGCTTCGCGGTCGAGGTAGCTGTAGGAGCGCGGGCCGGTGCTGGTGGGCGTGGCGCTGGCCACGAAATCAAGCACCCGGAACGTGCGGCCGTCGGTGCTCATCTGCACCTCGAAGCCCCGGCTGCTCTTCTCCATGGCCGTGGTCCAGGCCAGAGTGGCGTTGCTGCCCTGGCGGTCGGCGGTAAAGACGGTCAGCTCCACGGGCAGCGGGTTGGAAGCGCTGCCGAGGGTCCAGATGGAGAAGTCGGTGATGCCCGTCTTGCTCACCGTATTGCCGGCAATGCTGATGGGCTGCTGGTTGGCCCAGGGGCCGCTCGTGCCGCTCACCGACTTGAACAGGGCCACGTTGGCGGCGGCGATGCCGTTGCGCTCATGGTCAAAATAGCTGAAGTTCATCGCCACGTTCAGGCCGGTATTGACGTTCGGCTGAATGTCGAAGTAGCGCTTGATGCTCACGCTGGTGCCCGCACCGGTGAGGACGGTGCCCGTGGTGCGCACCACGGCCGTCGTGCCGGGGAGGGCCGTCGAAGCGGCATCCGGCGTCAGCGTCAGGCCCAGGTTGCCAAAGCTGGAGCCGCTGCCGGCCGTACTCAGGTCGTCGGTCACCCGCACTTTGCCTACTACGTAGCTGGCATCGGTTTCGCTCAGGGCCGGCCCGAAGGTGAAGCTGGGCAGCAAGAGGGCCTGGCCGCCATCGGGCAGCGAGAGCTGCACGGTGCTGCCCAGGTCGAGCAAGCCGCTGGTCATCGTGACGGGGCCCCGCGTCCGGAAATCAGTGCCGGTACTACGGCCGGGGCCGTTGCTGACGGCGGCACTCAGCACCGATACGTTGTTGCCGGATTTGGCCACTTCCAGGCTGTACAGCTGCTCCGGCATCCGCGTGACGGACTGGGGAGCGGCGCCCACAAAGCGCAGCCGGTTGCCGGTGGGCGGCGAGTCGTTAAACATCAGGTACACGTCACCATTGTTCACCAGGTCGCCCGCGATGTTCAGGTTGTGGCTGTACAGCTCAATGAAGGCGTCGGCGTTGATGGTCAGGGTTTTCACCTGGGCCAGCACCGTGGCGGGGGTCGTGCCGGAGTTGGCGTAGCCGTTGTCGCTGATGGAATTCGGGGTACCGGTCGGCACCACGGCGCTCAGCTGCAGTTTGGGCACGCAGCCGCCGCTCCAGTTGGCGGGGTTGTTCCACTCGCTGTCGGCCGCGCCGGTCCAGGTGGTGGTGGGGTTCAGCGTCAGGGCAAGCTGGTCGGCAGTAGCACCGGCGCAGCCCGTGGGGTTGTCGGGCGTCAGGGTCAGCGTCACGTTGCCGGCCGTGAGGTCGGCGGCCGAGGGCGAGTAGGTAACGCTGGCCGTGGCGCCGTCAATCACGCCGCCGTTGGAGAACGTGCCCGTGCCCGACGACGTGTAGGTGGCCTGCGTGGCCGAGCCCCCGAAGGTGCCCACCGTGGAATAGGTATACCCGGCGCAGACGGCGGCCGTGGCCGGTCCGGCATCGGCGGTAGCCGGCGGGTTCACGGTGAGCGAGCCTGCGGTCGTTAGCGTGCAGCCGTAGGCGTCCGTCACGCTGGTGAGGGTGTAGGTTTTGCCCGCCGCCGCGCTGAACGTAAATGGCGACGCATTGGCCGTGGTGGTCACTGGCGTAGTGCCGTCGGTGTACGTTACCGAGAAGGGCCCGCCGTTCCCGGTAATTGTAACCGAAGCCGTGGTCGGGCCACAGGCCGGGCTGGCCGTGGTGATGGTAGCCGTCTGGGTTATGGGCGTAAACTCATCCGAACCAATGTCCGGAGTGCCCTGCCGGCTGGTGGCGGCGTTGTCGTATTCGCCGTCGATGGTAGCAATGGCCACGCCCGCGTTGTTGAGTGAGCAGTTGGTGGTGGCGTCGAGGTTGAGGTTGCCAGTGGCAATGTCCACAAACTTGGCGTTTACGTTTTGCGAGCTGGCATCGGGCGTGCCGGTCTGGGCTTTCCAGGCAGCGAAAGTGAAGGCCGTAATGCCGGTTTCACCCAACTTGGCCGGGTTCTCGGTTGCAAAAAGGTCGTTGCGATTGGAATCCACCTTGTTTCCTGTGCCGAAGGTGGAGCCGCTCGGCACGCCGATAGCAAAATTACCTCCCCCGCCGGTGCGTTCGTTCACTAGCACGTTGTTGCGCAAAATGCTGCTGGCGGTGCCGCCCATGTTGAAGGCGTAGGTTTTGGCCGTGCCCGTGCCCGCCACCCCGCCAATGCGAACGGAGTTGAAATAGACAGTTTCCGAGACGATGGCGGAAACGTTGTTGAAAATACCGTAGTAAATGCCTGCCGGAGCCGGGGTGGCGCTCACACCGGTGCTTAGCGCTACCTGGTTGTTGGTTACGGTCCAGGTACCTCCGGCGAGGTTGATGCCAATTACCCCCGAACTGGGCGTGCCCACTGCGCTGTTGCTTAAGTCGAAGACCCGGTTGCGAGTAGCCGTACCGGTAGCGCCCGAGCTGTTTTTGGCTAGAATGCCGGTCACGTAATTGTTGGCTGTGGCTGCGGCCGCGGTGCCTGCCAGTCCCGATACGGTGTTATTGGAAATGACTTGCGCAGTGAAACTGCTGTTGGTGCCTTGGGTGTAAATGCCTGCCAACCCGGCCCCGCCCGTGCCATTCGCTTGGGTGGTGGCGCTGGTGATATTGCTGATGACGTTGCCGGTGATGTTGTACGAGGTGTTATCGGATTTTACCTCGATGCCCGAAAACGAACTCGACCCCGTGCCGGTCAGGCTAATGTTGCGAATGAAGTTTCCGGAAACCGTGGTGCTGGGGGCATTGGCCGTACCCAGGCCGTTGAGGTGGATACCCTTGAAAATAACGGCACTGGCGCTGTTCACCCAGGCCGCGCCACCCGCCTGCGGATCCGTGCCGCCGATGTAGTTGCCGCTGACGGCCCAACCCGTGGCGCTGGTAGCGCTGCCCAGATTCATGGCCCATTGCGAGGTGCTGGCGCTGGCAGAGGTCTGATAAAAGCTGTTGCCGCTGATGGTCCAGGTGTTGCCGGCCCCGCTGCTGATGATGCCGTAGGTGTCCCAGTCGTAGAGGTTGTTGCCCGAAATCGTGACGTTGTCCGGGGCGGCGGCCGTTACGCCGGGGCTGGGCGAGTAGATGCCCTGGCCGGGCCGGGCCACGGCGGCGGCGGCTTTGAAAATATCGCAGTTCAGCACGCTGGTGTTGTCGTTGCCCGTCACGCCACCCGGCACGGTGTTTACGGCTGCCACCGTCGAGTTGCCGATGAAAATTACCGCGTTGCTGAAGCTCGTTGTGCCGCCTTCCACGTAGCAATCGCGGAACGTGTTGCTCACCGCGTCCTGCTGCACCGTGAACACCGGGCTGCTGGCCGCAATGCTGCGGAAACGCAGGTACTTGGTGGTACCCGTCTGGTTGAAGCGGCCGTCGAAGGTCACGCGGTCGGCCCCGTTCAGGATAATGCCGTTGAGACCCATGCTGTTGCCTGCGCCCGTAATCAGGCGCTCGGTGGCCGCGCTGGGCTGAATGCTGATGGCGAAGTTGGACGCGGCCGGCTGCTCGTTCAGCGGTTTCAGCACATTGGTACCGTCCTCGATGCTGATATCGCCGGTGATGAGCACCGTCAGGTTGCCGGTGAGGACGCCGGCATTCAGGCGGGCAAACAGGCCATTGGCCGCCGTGAGCGACACCAGCGGCTGGCCGTTATACGTCTGGCCAGGGCCCACGCTGACGGTGCCGGAGAATGACTCCAGAATGGTGTAGGTGGCGGGGCTGGTGGGAGCCGTGCTGCCGGGCGGCGTGATACCGCTGCCGCCCGTTGGGCTGGTGGCCAGGTTGTTGTTGGAGCTGGCATCCTGCGCCGCCACGTAGTAGTTGATGACGTCGCCGCCGGTCACGCTGCCGCCCGTCACGTTGGCGTAATCAATCGTGAAAGTGTACTGGTTGCCGCTCACGCTGGCCACGGCCGAAAAGTACGAGCCGCTAGTGCCTTTGCGGTAGTAGATAAGCGGGGCCCCCGTGCCGGTGGCAATGCCGCTGGCGTCGGTGATGGTCACCAGCAGGGTCTGGTTGGCGGTACTGGCCGTGTTGGCAATGGCCATGTACGTGATAGTGGGCGGCGTGAGGTCGTTGGGCGTGAAGTTGCCTTCGTCGGCCCCGATGTCGGGCGCGGAGCCCGTGCCGGTGTAGCCGGTTTCGCCCTGGCGCGGGGTGACGTCGTAGTCGTCGGCCACGGCCACGCCCGACTGGCTGGGGCCGGTCAGGCGCTGGGCGCCGCTCTCGGCCTGGGTGGGAGTGGCGGTGGTCAGGTGCGGGTCGGTGGCGCTGGTGAAGGGCGTGGTGCTTTCCGTGACGGCGGCTGTTTCGCGGGGCGTGCTGGCAGCGCCTCCATTGACGGCCAGCCGGTAGGCGGCCAAGGCGGTGGCCAGGGTGGTGCCGTCGTAATACAGGCCGGAGGTGCCGTATAACAGGTTGTTGTTGCTGGTAGTCGCAAGCACGGTAACCGTGGAGCCGGAGCGGTAAATGCCCACGTGCCGCAACCCGCCCGTGGTTTTATTGACGAAGATGTTGTTGCGGAAATCGACCGAACTGATGCTGCCGGTTGTGGTGTACAGGGTCCCGGTCTGGGCGTTGGCGTTCGTAGCGGCACCCGATAAGTAAACTGAATTGTAGTAGAGGTTCACCGTGCCGGCAGTGCTGATGCTGATGGCGCGGACGCCGGCGCTGCCACCACCGTTGGACGCATGGGCGCTTATGTTGGAAAGCAAGTTGTTGTAGACATTCATCACGGCCCCTGCCGCAGTCGAGCCATTCGCTAGGCGGATGCCATATACAATAGCCGTGGTACTACTATGCACAATGGTATGCAGGGTATTGCGATACATATTTTGCGTTTGACCGTTCGTAGAAGCAATGTCGATGCCCTCAAGCGCCGCCGAGTTGGTTGCAGCCGTCAGGCTTAGGTTATTAATCTGGTTGTCGTAAACATCCAGCTTTCCGGCACCGCTCGAAAAAATGCCGTATAGCGCCCCGCCGCTTACCGAGTTGGTGAGCAGTGTGACTGTATTGCCGTTGACCGTGCCAGTAATAGCGGTGGTGAAATACACCCCCGAAACAATGGAACCAACGGCACTCGTAAAGCCCGTGAAGGTATTGCCCGGCCCAATCGTTACGTTGGTACTGGCCGTGATGGTATTGGCTACGCCGTAAAGCGGCCCGGCACTGGACGACGCCGAGAACGTGCTGAACGTTGTATTGGCCACGGTAAGCAGGTTCTGCGCATTAAAATCAACCCCGATGGCGGCCACGCTCCCCGTCGATGACACGTTGGTGACCATGCTGGTGCCTGCCCCGCTGGTGCCAATCATGTTGTTCTGGTCGAGGGCAGTGCCAGAACCGGTGAGTTGATAGCCCTTGAATACGTTTTGAATGGTGTTGTTCAAAAACGACAGGCTGCTGTTGGCCCCGCTGGCGGCCGAGGCGATGCTACTTGTGTAGATGCCCACCGGCGCGTTGGTGTTGGTTTTGTCCAGCGTGATGGTGCCGTTCTGGTAGGTCACGTTCTGGCAGCCATTGGTGGCGGTGGGTGCGTTGAGAAACAACCCCCGCTCCATCTTGAGGGCCGCCGTTGAGTTGGCCGGGTTGTCCTTCAAATCAATGCCGTCAAACGTAATGTAATCACTACCCGAAAGGGTAATAATGGCGTCCGATGACGTGCCGCCGGTCGTTTGCGTGCCCTGGACCACCGGGTTGCCGGCGTTGCTCGTAGCGCTCTGAAAGGTGAGCCGGGCGCCGCTCGCGCCGGTAAACGTCAGGGTCAGCGGCGCCTCGTTGTAGGTGGCCAGCGGGCCTGTGTTTTTCACTACGCTGATGGTGGTGTTGGCCGTAATCGACGCCACGTTTATCGCCGCAAAGGCATCCGTGAAGCTGGTAAAGTTGGTCCCGCTGGTGGGCTGGGAGTTGTCGATGGTGTAAGCCGTCCCATTGAACACGATAGGAGCCAGCGTGGCCTGCGACGCCGTAAGCGCCGTGGAAATGCCGCCTTCGGTGGTGGCGTAAATCTGGTACTGGTAAGTGGTACCAGCGGTCAGGCCAGTCTGCGCCACGTTGTAGGTGGTGCCCGCGGTCGAGACGCTGGTGGAAACCTGGTTGGAAATGTTGGTAAAGGTCAGGCCGCCATCAGCCGAGCGCAAGACGTTAAAATTCGTCTCGTTGGTTGAATTGTCGGTGAACGTCAGCGTCAGGCCCGTGTAGCTGATGCCCGAGAACACCGGCGTGACAGGCCCCACCGGGGCCGTCGTCGGGGGCGTAAACGAGTAGCGCGAATTAGCCGCGGGTCCGGCTGTCAGGCTGTTGGCGGGGGTATTGCTGAAAGTAGTACCGTTGGCAGCTTGCAGCGTCAGCAATTCTGCCGCAGCAGGCGTCGCCGAAATCGTGGGGCCGTTGATGCCGAGGGTGTAGTTGGTTTGGGAGGCCGCCACCGCTCCATACAGGAAATCGATGTGGTTGTCGCTTTCGTACAGCCGGACCTGAAAGTTATTCGCCGCCGTGTTCGTAATCCATTGCACCGTCAGCGTGCGATTGGGGCTGGAGCCGGCTAATTGGTAGGTAACGTTGGTCAGTGCACCAGCAGTTAGGTCATCGTAAAGGGGGGCCAGGGCTAGGGCAGTGCCCCCTGCGGCCGAAAACTGGGTGTTTTGGTAGCCATACTGCCCGGTCCCGTTCCCGGTGGCGGCGGTACCGGTATTGAAAGTGATGAAGCCCTCCAGCGAGGCGCTGAACTGCGTGTAAACTCCCCCGTCGTACACAAAAGGAAAACCGATGGCGGTGGCGTTGCTCAGGTTGTCACCGGTGTTGGTGCCGTTGCGCCAACTGGCAAATGACGTAGGCGATGTGAGCGCTACATAGGGTACGGACGTTGTACGGACCGCGGTGTAGTTGGCCACGCTTTGCGCCCAGGTGCCGCCGGCACTGCCCAGCAGCACCGCCAACAAGAAAGCCAGCCGCCAGGGCCGAAGAGACGTGGGCCGCGCCATGCGCCGCCCTCCCGAGAGTAAATTTTTCAGCATACAACAACTAAAAGGTGAACAAGAAGAAGGGAGGAATACGGGAAAGTGCATGAGCCATAATCCAATGGATTTGGCAATAGTCCAGCCCTGAAAGTTAACCTAAACACAACAATACTTCCTATTATGAATAAATATTCAATGATTAATACTCGTTGAATGAAAGGTTTGGGGGGATGAACGGGGTGGAACGGGAGTCTTATCCCTCCCCTAACGTTTAAAATATCCGGCTACCTCTATGTGGGCACAAAAGGTGGAACGGGAGTCTTATCCCTCCCCTAAGAATAGGGGAAACCGTACCGGAGGATGGCCTATCGGGGCAGGGCGGCACAATAGAGTGGCCGGGACCGGTGGCCGGACCGAATTGCTTTTCGACGGCCCGCCCGCCGACCCGGCTCGCTTCGCGGTGCCTCAGCGACGGGGGCGGCCCCTCCCCTACCTCAATCCTTGCTCCATCTACAAAAGAGCACGGCCCGCCTGGCAAAATGCCAGGCGGGCCGTGTGGGGCTGGGACGGTACTGTGCAGGCGGCCTACTTGCTGAACCGCACCGTGCCGTAGCGCACCTTGATATTTACGTTGCCGGATTTCCGGGCGGGTACCACCGCCCCGAACACGCCCAGCACGTCGCTGGTCAACGGGCCGTTTTCCTGCGAGAGGACGCGCACCAGGTCTTTATCCACCAGGAGTTGGCCTTGCTCGGTGCTCACATCGAAGCGGAAGCCGGGCGCCTCGGCAAAGCCCAGGCGGATGGTGCTGAAGCCGCCGTCGAGGTTTACCTGGCGGAAATTGGCCCCCATGTCGCGCACCACAAAATCGGGGCAGTAGCGCAGGGCCATGTCCAGGCCTTCGTCGAGCTTATCGATGGTGAAGCGCGAGTAGCCCGACGAGCCGCGCAGGTTGCGCACGGTGCCCAGGGCCACGTCGCCGTACTTGCTGTGGATGGTGAGGTCCTGCACCGTGCCGATGTCGACGTCGGACGAGTTGTTGCGCAGGTCCACGGTGGTGCCTTCGTCGAGGTGCAGGCGGGCATAGCTGGCATCAATGCTGGCCCGGCCAGCGAAAGCAATATGGCATTCGCCGTTGCCGATGCGGATGAGGTTGCGGGGGCCGTCGAGGCGGCCGGTGCGCAGGGCACCGTATTCCACGGCCAGTTCGGTGGGGCCGCTCACGTCGCCGGTCAGGTTCACTTCGCCGAAGCTGTTGTACACGCGCAACGCCGTGGTGCGGGGCAGCCACACGGTGTAGTTCACCTCGTAGCGGCAGCCACCGGCCCGCCCGCGCAGGGCCGGGCCAAACTGCGTGCTCACGGCTACGCCGCCGGTTTTGCAGTCGTATTCCAGCCACTGCACGCCCAGCGCGTCGAGTACCTGCCGGGCTCCGGCATCGGTTTCGGAGCGGGCCACCAGCTCGGCATCCACCTTTATTTCCTTCTTGTTCCAGGTGTTGATTTGGACGCGGCCGTAGCGCGTATCGAGCGAAAAAGGCCGGCCGGCCTTCGGCACCGCGTAGCTGCGGCTCAGGCGGCGGCGCTGCTCTACTTGCAGGCTGGCAGCATCCTGGCCATCGGTTTGGTCAGGCTGCGGGTTTTGCGCCGGTTCCTGCACCGGCCCAAACAGGGCTTCCTCGGCGCGGCGGGCTTCAGGCGTTTGCACCCGAATGGCCACGCCGGGACCCACGGCCACCCATAGGCCCTGGCTGGGCTGGGCGTGCACCACCAGCGGGCTCAACAGCCCGGCGGCGGCCAGCCCCCCCACGCCCACTACCCGCCAAAGCCAGAGTGCCATGAGCTGTTTCATTCGGGCAGGCGCCGGCTATCGGCCAGCACATAAGCACCGGAATTGGGGTCTGTGGCCGGGGCCGTGCCCAGGTGCAACTGCTGGTCGAGGATATCGAGGCGGATTTGCAGGTTGCGGTTCATGGCCGTGAGCACGGCGTCGGGCTGCGGGTGGTGGGGCAGTTCCAGCTTCAGCTTGCGGTAGCTGGAGTCGAGCGACACCAATTCCCGCTGCCAGTCGGCCGTCATGGCCGCCATGCCGGGGCCGTTCAACTGGCGCAGCTCGCTTTGGCGGCGGGCCAGCTGGTTGGTGTAATAGGCTTCCATGCCGCGCACGGCCCGCACGAGTTGGCTGTCGGCGCCGGTGGTGCGTTCGGTGGCCGTGAGGGCCAGCGGGGCGCCGCCCTGGTACAGGGCCGCGTCTGGCGCACCGGCCGCGGTGCCAGCGCCAGTCGCACTGGCTGCAACGGCAAGTTCCGGGGCCTGACGGTTCGATTTCCAGGCCTCGCTGGCCCCAGCGGCAAAGACGAGCAGGGCCAGGGCTGCGGCCACGCCGTAGCGCTGGAACCAGCCCGTGCGTGCGGGAGCCGGCGCCACACCGGCGGCCTTGGCCGGCTCGGGTCCGGCGGGGTCCGCCAGCCGCATTGTTGGCGCAATAGCTTCGGGCTTGGTTTCGGCCAGTTGCTGTTCGAGGGCGGCCCACAGGTCGGGGCGTGGCTCGTGGGTGTCGAAATCGGCCCGGTGCCGCTCGACGAAGTTTTCCAGGGAATGATTGTTTTTAGGGTCCATGAATGAGTAGCAGACGCACGGTTCGTCCAGGTTCAGGGCGGGCAGCGGGGATATAGGAAAACCGCAGCCGGGCGAAAGAGGATGAAGGGTAGTGAAAAAATTAATTAGGAAACCAATAACGATAAATAATCAACTAAGGCCGCGCTGGGCAGCTAATTCCCGCAGCCGAACCCGCGCCCGGCTGTACTGTGATTTGGAAGTAGACTCGGAAATGCCCAGAATGCCGGCAATTTCGAGGTGGTCATAGCCTTCGAGCAGGTACAGACTCAGCACCACGCGGTAGCCGTCGGGCAGCTCCTGAATGCAGCGGCGCAGCACGTCGGCGCGGTAGTGGGCATCGGCCTCGTCTTCGGGCGATGGGCCAGCGGCTTCGGCGGGCTCTTCGTAGTGCTGCTCGCCCAGCGGCACCAGCGCCAGCCGCCGCTGCCGCAGGCAATTGATGCTTTTGTTCACCACAATGCGCTTCAGCCACGCCCCAAACGAGGAGTCGCCCTTGTAGCCGCTCAGCTCCCGAAAGGCGCTCAGAAACGACTCCTGAAGCACGTCCTCGGCCTCGGCGTAGTCGCCGGTAATGCGCAGGGCCGCGTTGAACATGGCCTTGGAATAGCGCCGGTAAATTTCGGCCTGGGCCTGGCGGTCGTTCAGGCGGCAGCGCTCCACCAGCGGAGCGTTGATGTCGACGTAAGCAGAGGTTGCAAGGGCTTCCATGCAGAAAGGCGGGTTAAAAAGGCTTAAGCAGCTAAGAGACTAACCAGCGGCTTCGGGGGTTGCACCCCGGAGTGCGCCACAGCCTCTGGCGGGCTGCTGCACGAAAGTTAGGCATCTATTTCCGACAAAGAAATACGATTGTGTTTCGTTCAACCCAGCAGCGGCAAATACGGGCGCAAGTACCTATGTGAAAGGCCATAGCATGCCCGGGGAGAAGTTGACCTGCTTGCCGCGCCCGCAATACCAGCTCCTTGTCTCCCGCCTCTTCTACCCTTGAGGCTCGCAAATCCCATTTTCTACCGCTATGCGCCGCCGACGGCTTCCGTTACTTTTGCTGTCCACGTTGTTGGGTTGCAGCAAATCTGAATCTAATTCTGTTATTGTTATTGGCTTTGGCAAGGGCGAAGGTATCACTTATCGGACTGGCCAACATATTCCCAACGGCCCCTACGACCCGACCGGCCGGACTTCGGATGGCGATTGGAACAAGCAGGAGCGCACCTTGTTCTCCGACCTAAATTTTGACCTGAACGGTCCGCAATAGCCCGCTCTCATTGCTGATACAATGGCCTTCCAAAACCCGTCGGCAGGCCAGGCCACGTGGACTTTGCAAACTCAGCGTGTTACCAGCGGAAGGGCAGCTCCTTACACAGCGCGCGCCGCGTTGGTTGACCATCAATGCCATGTGATACAGTTGCCCGGTCCAAACGCTTCTGCTGCCGGCGTACAGTATTCGCTGGATTATCCTGGCACTGGCTTGAGCCCCAACGAGCTGTACCGGCTTTATTACGTGGTGTACAATGCCAGTGGGCTGGTTTACAAGGGCCAGGGCGACGTGCGCTATAGCCGCTACCTGCTGCTGCCGGAAACCACAAAGAGGCCCCGCCGAATGCATCGGCGGGGCCTCTTTGTGGTTTCCGGCACAAGCTTAAAGCCTGTGCTACACGTCGAACTTGATGCCCTGGGCCAGCGGCAGTTCGGTGGAGTAGTTGATGGTATTGGTCTGGCGGCGCATGTACACTTTCCAGGCGTCGGAGCCGGATTCGCGGCCGCCACCGGTTTCTTTCTCGCCGCCGAACGCGCCGCCGATTTCGGCCCCGCTCGTGCCGATGTTCACGTTGGCAATGCCGCAATCGGAGCCACTGGCGGCCAGGAAGGCTTCGGCCTCGCGCATATTCAGCGTGAAGATGCTGCTGGAAAGGCCTTGGCGCACATCATTCTGCAGGTCAATGGCGTTTTGTACCTCGCCGTTGTACTTGATGAGGTACAGAATGGGCGCGAAGGTTTCTTCCTGCACCGTGTGGTAGTGGTTTTCGACTTCCACCAGCGCGGGCTGCACGTAGTGGCCGCCGTGCAGTTCGGCCCCGCTCAGCACCTGGCCGCCGGTGAGGAGCTGGCCGCCTTCGGCCTGCACCTGCGTGAGGGCATTCTCGAACATCTTCACCGCGTCGGCGTCAATCAGCGGCCCCACCAGGGTGCCCTCCTGCAAGGGGTGGCCGATGGGCAGTTTGGGATAGATGGCCAGCAGACGGTTCTTCACGTCTTCAAAAATGCTGTCCTCGATAATCACGCGGCGCGTGCTGGTGCAGCGCTGCCCGGCCGTGCCCACCGCCCCAAACACGATGGCGCGGATGGCAATGTTGAGGTCGGCATTTTTGGTGACGATGATGGCGTTGTTGCCGCCCAACTCCAGCAGGGCGCGGCCCAGACGGGCACCCACCACCTCGCCCACCTTGCGGCCCATGCGGGTGCTACCGGTGGCCGATACCAGGGGCACACGCTTGTCGGCGGCCATGGCGGCACCGATTTGCGCATCGCCGACAATCAGGTTGAACACGCCTTCGGCAATGTCGTTTTCGGCCAGCACGTCGCGGATGATGTGCTGGACGGCTACGGCGGTAAGGGGCGTTTTCTCCGAGGGCTTCCAGATGCTCACGTCGCCGCACACAGCGGCCAGCATGGCATTCCAGCTCCACACGGCCACCGGGAAATTGAAGGCCGAGATGATGCCCACGATGCCCAAGGGCTGGTATTGGTCGTACATGCGGTGGGCGGGGCGCTCCGAGTGCATGGTGAAGCCGTGCAGCTGGCGCGAGAGGCCCACCGCGAAGTCGCAGATGTCAATCATCTCCTGCACTTCGCCCAGGCCTTCCTGGAGGATTTTCCCCATTTCGGCGCTCACGAGCTTGCCCAGCGGCTCTTTGAATTCGCGGAGCTTGTTGCCAATCTGGCGCACGATTTCACCGCGCTTGGGCGCTGGCACTAAACGCCAGGTTTTGTAGGCTTCTTCGGCGGTTTTCACCACGGCATCGTAGTCGGCAGCGGTGGCAAAGGCCACGCTGGCAATGCGACGGCCGTCGGCGGGGGCGTTGATGACGCGGCGCTCGGCATTGGTGCTGCCGCCCCAGGCGCGGCCGGTGCTGTAGGCGGCATTATCGGCCTCCACGCCAAGCTGGCGCAGGACGTCCTGAATGCCGTGGGGGTCGTGGTGGGGGTGTGGTACGGTGACGTCGGGCGCGGTGGCTTCTTCGAGGGCTTGCTTCATGGAAAACTGGCGGTGGGAATGAGGGAATACCGGCCCCAAAGGTAATGGTATGGGGAAGACCCGAACGCCAACGCCCCACCTTATCCAAAGAGGGGCGTTGGCTTGTTGCTCGTCGGAATGGTTCAGGCAGTCGCCCGACGGCCACCTGCGCCTATCTAGCCGGGCAACCTGATTGAACCCAACCGTCAATCTCTCAACTTCAAACCTTGCGCGCCACCGGGGCGTGCTCCAGCTGGCTCAGGTTCTGAAACACGTCGAAGCTGTCGCGCCGCAGGTTCCGCACTTCCTCGTCCGAAAGCTGCCGGACTTTGGTTTGAAAATCCTTATAATACGCCACGAACACCGCCAGCTCCGGCACCCGGTTTTCATAGGGCACCATGTTTTCAAGCACCTCGTTGAAAAAGCTGGGGCTGTGCGTGGTCACGAAAAATTGGTTGGCCTGCTGCGTGGCAATGCGTTCGGCCAGCTGCGCTACGTACACCGGGTACGAATGGGCCTCGGGCTCCTCCAGCAGAATCACGGTTTTGCGGTTCGACTCCATCGCGGCCAGGTGAAAGCCAAAGCGCTGCAAAGTGTCGCCGCTGCTCGAATACGGGTAGGCAAAGCTGAGGCCGTCCACCTCCTTCATCACCTCGAAGCGGCCCGCGTCGGGGCGCACGCGCATGCGCAGGCCGTGGTCGGCAAAGAGGGAGGCAAACTCCTGGCGCAGGTCGGCGTGGCTCTCCAGCACCTGCACCAGGTTGTTGCCGTGGGGCGGGCGCAGGGCGGCATCGGGGTAGCGGCGGTCCAGGCGCACGCTGCCTTTGAAGCGGTACGGCTTCACGGCCCGGGGCTGCCAGGCGGGCACCGATGCCAGAAAATGCCCGTCCTCGCCCGGCTGGTCCACCACGCCATCGCGGTCCAGCTCGGTGTATAGAAAGCCCGGTTCAGGCAGGGGCCCGGCATGGGCCAGATAGGTGTAGAGGCGGGACAACATCAGGGCGTCGTCGCCGGTGCGGGCCTTCACGCGGCCTTCCAGCAGCGGCAGCCCCAGCTGCACGCGCAGCAGCCGGTAGGCGGCCTGGCTGAACACGCCGTATTGGAAACGTTTGTCTTGCCCGGTGCGGCCCATCAGGCACACGTCGTGGTCGGTTTCCACCCGAATGGGGGCCGTCATCAGGCTGTCGTGAAACAGCTGCGCGGGTTTCTCATACCGGATAAAGCTGCGCATGAATTTCTTCTTGCGCTCGTAGGGAAAACTCCCCAGCAAACTCATGGCCTCCAGCACCGTCGATTTTCCCACATTAGGCTGACCGATGATGAGGTTGACCCGCCGCGGGTGTAGCACGGCGCTCCGAATCGACTTGAAATTCTGGATGTATAAGGTGTTAATGACGTTTTCCATGTACAAGACGATGCGGGGTAGACTGGGAAGGAGCCCCAGCCATTGTCAAGTCGTAGTTTCCCGACTTGGGATTAGCAGGTACGAAAAAAGCATAGGAAAAGACTTACCGCTATTACCTTAACCAGCAATTTTTCAGGGCAATATTACCTCGCTCCAGGCAAATAATTGTCTATTTTTTTCACGTTTCGTCAATATTTATTGCCAGGGGAAAATTCGACCCGCTGCAGGCACTTTTCATCGCCGGTATTAGCTCATTCGTCTGACAGCAAAAAGCCTCGGCCAAAGTGACCGAGGCTTTTTGAAAACAAAAAACGCTGCGCTGAAAAAACTTTTTTATTCCTGCCCGATGGGGTAATAGGCTTTGCGGCCGTCGGGGTACACTCCCTCCACCAGTGCGCCCGAGTTCTCACGGGCCTGGTCGAGGTAGCTTTTCACGTCCGAGGGCTTGGTCACAGCATTTTTATCGATGCGGGTGATGATGAAGCCATCGCCCATGCCCGACTCGCGGAAATTGCTCTCCTTGATGCCGCTGATTTTCGCCCCCCCTTCCAGGCCCAGTTTGGCCAGGTCGCGGGGCGGCACGGCGGCAATGGTCGCGCCTTCGTACTTGATGGACGCCGAAGCGGCTTCCTCCCGCACCACGGCCGTGGTGCCGGTGGCGTTGCGCAGCGTGGCCAGTACTTCGCCGGTGGAGCCGCTGCGCAGGTAGTTCACCTTAATCTTGTCGCCAGGCCGGAACCGGGCCACCTGCTCCTGCAATTGCGAGGCCGTGTTCACAGCCACGCCATTTATTTGGGTGATGACGTCGCCCATCTTCAGGCCCGCCTGGGAAGCGGCGCTGCCCTCGGTAAGGCCCTGCACGTACACCCCGTTCAGGGCGTTCAGCTTCTTCTCCGAAGCCAGCTTGGCGTCCACTTCCTGAATCTGCACGCCGAGCAGGGCGCGCTGCACCACTTTGTATTTCAGCAGGTCGTCCACCACTTTGCTGGCCAGCGAGCTGGGAATGGCAAAAGCGTAGCCCTCGAACGAGCCCGTGTGCGAGGCAATGGCCGAGTTGATGCCGATGAGGTCACCGTTCAGGTTCACGAGGGCCCCGCCCGAGTTGCCGGGGTTCACCACGGCATCGGTCTGAATGAACGACTCGATGCCCATGTTGTCCTTGCGGCGCAGAATATCGATGTTCCGGCCCTTGGCCGAAATAATGCCGGCCGTCACGGTCGAGTTCAGGTTGAAGGGGTTGCCCACGGCAAGCACCCACTGGCCCACTTTCACGTCGTCGGAGTTGCCATACTTCACGAAGGGCAGGTTGTCGGCCTTCACTTTCAGCACGGCCAGGTCGGTGTTGGGGTCGGCGCCCACCAGCTCGGCGTCAAACTTGCGCTTGTCGTCCAGCACCACCTCAATCTTGGAGGCTTTGTCGATGACGTGGTTGTTGGTCACGATGTAGCCGTTGGCCGCGATGATGACGCCCGAGCCGGAGCCCTGGCCCCCACCCTGTGGCTGCTGGCCGTGGAACTGGTCGAACTGGTCGCCAAAGAACTGGCGCAGGAACGGGTCCATCTGCTGCTGGCGCTGGTCGACCGGCGCCGCGGCATATTCGGTCATTACGTGTACTACGGCCGGGGTTACGGCGGCGGCGGCGGCCACGAAGTTCAGGCCTTCGGGCACGACGTAGGGCGTGCTCCGCATTTCGGAGGTGTAACGCACCTGGGGGTTGGCGGACATAGCCTGCGGCGCCACGGGGGCGGGCTCCAGCAGCTTGTACCCCCCCACGGCCACGCCGCCGCCGAGGATGGCGGAACCGAGCAGGCCGAGCATCATTTGTTTTGCTTGCATGGGTAAGGGAAAAATGAAAAAGGGTGAAGTGAGTGAATAAAGAACCTAATTTAGCAATCCAAGCATGAAAACCGGATGAGCCAACCCAGGATTTTTTCGACTAACGCTGGAAGGATTCACTTTCGCGTCTCAGGGTTGCTTGCTACAGAAAACAGGCCAAACCAAACCAGCTGCCGGTACAACACGCCGCACTGCAAAAAAGGCACCCCGAGGGATGCCTTTTTTACCTGACTCGTCCGAGATTAGCGGATTTCGATGTGCTGGGTTGTCACTTTTTCAGTGTCGAAAGGCAGCGTCACGCGCAGAATCCCATCGGTCAGCTCGGCGCCGATGGCCTTCACGTTCACCGTTTCGGGCAGGCGGAAGCGGCGGTTGAAAGCGCCATAATTGGTTTCGGTGCGGCGGAACGTGGGCGCAGCGGGGGTTTCGGGTGCTGCTTCAGCGGGCGTAGAACTGGCTTCGGTGGCGGGAGCAGCGGCAGCTTTAGCTACGGCGGCCGGGTTGGGCCGGTCGCCGGAAACCACCAGCTGGCCGTCGAGGAAGTCGATGTGGACGGCGTCTTTTTTCACGCCGGGCAGGGCGAGGTGCAGCTCAAAGCCGGTGGCCGTTTCGAGGATGTCGGCGGCGGGGGTAAACGTGGGGACAGGCTGGGCGGGGGCCGTTTGTGGGTCACGCAGCATATCGGCGAGCATGGTGCTCAGAGCGCGGCTGGGACGCAGGGAAGGGCGGGTATTATACAGCAAAGTTGCCATGGGTTGATTTCTGATTTTTAAGGTGGATAACGTCAGCCGGGTTGCGGCACATTTCCCTCTCCTTAAATTCTGTACCAATCCAATACAAGGCCTTTATTAAGACAAATTGTCTCAATCTGATAAATACCGGGATGATACATTCATCCAATAAAACAGCAAATCAGCCGCAGAGATGTTGTCAAGGCATTATTGCATCAAATAGCTGACCTGTCATTTTGCCATCAATTCAACTGTGCACTGGACTGCCGCACGGCGACTAATGCTGGGTGGGGAGTTGCTGGCGGGTAGCGGCGTCCTGTCCCTGCAAAATAGAATAGCGTACATCGAGGCCCACTACCGGCGAAACCACGTTGAGCCGGCCGGCGGGAATGATGCCGCCCGAGCCTGACTGCTGCAAGGCGAAATAATAGCTGGTTTGGTAGGCAAACCACGGTGTCACGTCCAGCTGCGGGCTCAGGCGTACGCCTACTTCGCCGCGCAGGCTGGTGAACTGGATGGTGCGCTCGTCGGGGTCGGTGTCAGACTTCAGAAACCGGACGTGCGAGGCAGCTTCGTAGCTCAGGCGCGGGCGCAGGGCAAACCGGCCGATGGGCAGAATCTTCTCCAGGTCGACGCGCAGGCGGGCGTTGGTCAGGCCTTTGGCGCTGGTGGGGCTGGGGAAGGTGCGCTCCACGCTCAGGCGCTGGCCGAAAGTGAGGGGACCGAGCTGGCTGCGGTGGCGGAGCAGAAATTCGGGCACCACCACGTAGATTTTGCTGAACGACGCGTAGCCCAGCGTGCCGCCAATGCTCCAGTGCTCGTCCCAGAAATGCTCGTAGCCGACGGTCACGCGCCGCTCGTCGAAGCCCAGAAAGCGGCTGGGGTCGTTGAAACCGTTGTTGTCGGTGATGTTCTGGCCGCGCACGGCCAGGAGGAGGTAGTCGTTGCCGGGCAGGGCCAGCTCGGCTTGCAGCTCGGGCCAGAGCTGGAGGCCGTAGAGCGCGCGGCGGGTTTGGGCAGCGGCCGGGTGGGCCGCCAGCCCGGCCAGCAACAGGGCGCAGGCGAAAAGATGCTTCATACAGGGCGGGGTGATTAGGCTTCGGCCAGCTCTTTCACGGCCAGCCAGGCCATAAGGCCGGGCCCGGTAGCCAGGGCCTGCTCGTCGATGTCGAAGGTGGGCGTGTGCACGGAGGAGGCAAAGCGGCCGTCTTCGTGGCGGGTGCCGAGGCGGTAGAAGCAGGCCGGCGCGGCCTGGGAGAAGTAGGCGAAGTCTTCGGCGGCCATCCATTGGTCCAGCTCGACCACGTTTTCGGGGCCGAGGTATTCCTCGGCGGCGGCGCGGACGCGGGCGGTGAGGGCGGGCTCGTTCTCCAGGTAGGGGTAGCCGTGGCGGATTTCGAGCTCGCACACGGCGCCCATGCTATCGGCCAGGCCTTCGCAGAGGCGGCGCAGGTGCTGGTGGGCCTCGGCGCGCCACTCCTCGTTGAGGGTGCGGAAAGTGCCTTCGATGTACACCTCGTTGGGAATAACGTTGGTGGCCCCGTTGGCGATGACCTTGCCGAAGCTCAGGACGGAGGGGATTTTGGGGTTGGCGCGGCGGCTCACGATTTGCTGGGCGGCCACGATGATGTGGGCGGCCACCAGCACGGGGTCGAGGTTCATCTCGGGCATGGCGCCGTGGCCGCCCTTGCCTTTGATGGTGAGGTAGAGCTCGTCGGTGCTGGCCATGTAGCGGCCGGGGCGCAGGCCGATTTTGCCGGCCGGCAGGTGCGGGAATACGTGCTGCCCCAGCACGTTGCTCACGGCGGGGTTTTCCAGCACGCCTTCCTGTATCATCAGCGAAGCGCCGCCGGGCAGCCGTTCCTCGCCCGGCTGAAACATGAGCTTGACGGTGCCCTTGAACTCGCCCTTCAGCTCATTCAGAATGCGGGCCGCGCCCAGCAGGGAGGCGGTGTGCACATCGTGGCCGCAGGCGTGCATCACGCCGGGGTTGGTCGATTTGTAGGGCACGTCGCTGGCTTCCTGGATGGGCAGGGCGTCCATATCGGCCCGCAGGGCAATGGTAGGGCCGCCGGGCTGGCCTTCAATCAGGGCCACTACGCCGGTATTGGCAATGGATTTGGGTTTCAGGCCCAGCTTTTCCAGCTCCCGGGTGACGAAGGCGGCGGTGTTGGTTTCTTCGAACGACAGCTCGGGGTGGGCGTGCAGATGGCGGCGCAGGGCCACGGTATCGGCGGCGTGGGCGGCGGCGAGGGTTTGGATGCGGGGAATGAGGTTGGTGGGCATGGTGGGGATAGAAAAAAATAGAACGTCATGCTGAGCCTGACGAAGCATCTCTACCGCTTCGTTTAACGATTGGGTTAGTGCTGCGGTAGAGATGCTTCGACAAGCCCAGCATGACGTTCTGTTACTCGTCTTGGCCTACGGGTTCTTGTTCAGCAGCACCTGGGTGGCTTCCAGCTCCAGCTTGGGGGTGAGGCCGCGCAGGCGGGCCATGCCCCGGGCGGCGTCAAGCCGGGTGAGGTAGTCGCCGATGTAGAGCCGGTAGACGGGCGATTTAAACGTGATGTAGTCGGTTTCGTCGGGGTAGCGGCCGATGATGGTGCGCCGAATGGCCATTACCTTATCGCGCTCCAGGCCCAGATACACCATGATGCGGTAGCCCTGCGCATACTTCACGTTCTGGTTGGTGTAGGCCTGGTCGCGCAGGCGCTGCTCGATTTGCGGATTTACCTGGCTGGTGGGCAGCGGGCCGGTTTTGACGGGCGCCGCGGCCGTTACCGGGGTTGCTTTGGGGGCCGGGAACGTGGGGCGGTACCGGGTCACGTCCTCCGCCGGCAGGGGGGCGACCGGAGCGGCGGCCGTCTTTTTCAGCGTGGTATCGGGGGGGGTGCTGGTGCGCGGAGTTTGGGAAGCAGTGCTGGCGCAGGCAGCCAGCACCAGCAGCGTAGGGGCCAATACCATCTTAAGCAGCGGTCGGTTCATCGGTTGAGGTAATCAGGGCCAAACTATTAGAGGAACCGATGCGGTCGGCGCCGGCGGCTACCAGGGCCAGCGCGGCTTCGCGGGTGCGAATGCCGCCGGCGGCTTTGATGCGCATGGTGGCGGGCAGCACCCGGCGCAGCAGCTCCACGTCGGCCACGGAGGCGCCCCGGCTGGCGAAGCCGGTGGAAGTCTTCACGAAATCGGCCTCCCCGGCTACGCACAGGCCGGCGGCCAGCACCACCTCCTCCTCCGTGAGCAGGGCGGTTTCGATAATGACTTTAAGCAAAGCCTGATGGACGTGGCACAAGTCGGCCAGGTCCAGGATTTCGGCCTGAATGGTGTCGGCCTTGCCCGATTTCAGGGCCGAGATGTTGATGACCATGTCCAGCTCCGTGGCCCCGTCGTAGAGGGCCACTTCGGCTTCCTTGAACTTCACCGCGGACGTGGCATAGCCCAGTGGAAAGCCAATAACGGTGCATACCGGCACGCCGGTACCGGCCAGCTGGCCGGTGGCCAGGGCCACGTAGCACGGCGGCACGCACACGCTGGCAAAGCCGTGCGCCGCGGCCTCCTCGCAAAGCCGGATGATTTGCGTCTCGGTGCAGTCGGGGCGCAGCAGGGTGTGGTCGATGCGGGCGGCTAGGGTCATGGGGCAAAGGTAGCGGGGAATGCGGCCTCCTCTGGTCCCGGCGCGGCCCCGTCAATCTCACCGCGCGGAACCATTCCTGCACCGTTCTGCTTTCAGGGCGAATCCGGCTTTAAGCTCCACCACAATCGGGGCTTTGCCGAGCGCACAGCTGCCTTTTTAATGCCCCCCTATGAGCAACGTTTTCTCTGATGTTTTTGCCCTTGAATACGAGCCCGCGACAAACGTGCTGGTGGGCCGCTGGCTGTGCGACGTGGCTGACTGCACCCTCTACCCGCCGCACAAAGAGCTGCTGACCGCGGCGCTGCAATACAACAACTGCCGCTTCTGGCTGCTCGATATGCACACCCAAGACCAATTTTCGCTCGCCTTGCTCGACTGGCTCAAAGCGCTGCTGGCCGAACAGGTGGTGTCGGTGCTGGGTTCGCCGGTGTTCGTGGCCTGCGTGGCCAACGAAAGCCACCGGAACGAAATCGAGAGCATCGGCACCGAAACGCTGTTGCGTCAGCAGGCCCGGCATGAGTTCTACCCCTACTTCTTCACCGCCGAAACGGCCGCCCGTGAGTGGCTGGCCGACAGCCAGGACCACAACCACCGGCCGCCCCGGCGCTAAGCGCCGGCAGCAACCCAATTGCCCACCAAGGCAACCGCATCAACACAAAGGCCCCTTGCCAGACAGCAAGGGGCCTTTGTGTTGATGCACCCGGCGGGCGCCCGACTGGCGGTTACGACGACGGCAAGCAAGGCGGCATTAGGGACATTAGCCAGAGCAACCAGCCCGGTGGCCTTACCACAATCCGTATTCCCTATGAGGAACAGCACCCCCGGCATCGGGTACGAGCAGGTTGATTTGATTTGCCCCTACTCCACCACCAGGCGGCGCGTGGCGGTGCCGGCGCCGGCAACCACGCGCAAGGTGTAGAGGCCGGGAGCCAGTCCGCTCAGGTCCAGCCGGGTGGAAGCATTGGTAGCGGCAGCCTGAGTGCACAAGGGGCGGCCCAACGTATCGAGCACAGTGAGGGTGACCACGCCAGACATGGCGGGAACCACCACCGTGGCCGAGGCATGGGTCGGATTGGGGTAAAGGCTCACCTCCTCCAGTGGCACGGTGGGAGCAGTGGCCGCCAGGGTAGCATCGGTGAGGGAAGCCAGGAAGCCGAACGTGTTGGCGGTAAGGCTGGTGATGACCTGGGTACTGAACCGGGCGCTGCCCTCGGTGTAGCCGCCCACCACTACCTGCGTGCCACGCAGCAGCAGCGTAGTGGCCTCGTCGCTGCCCGCCCCGCCGGCCGGCCGGACCCACGCAAAGCTGCTGCTGCTGCCGGCATCGAGCAAGCGGGCCACAAAGGCATCGTAGTCGCCCAGACCGGGCAGGGTGGTGCTGCCAAAATGCACCTGGGGGCTGGTGGTGTAGCCGGTGCAGTACACGCTGGGGCCCTGCACGGCCAGGGCCGTGACGCCATCGAAACCGGTGCCGCCGGCCGACTGCGCCCACACGAAGCTGCCGGTAGCGCCCGCGTCGGTGAGCTTGGCTACAAATGCATCGGTATTGCCCAGGCCCGTTAGGCTGGTATTGCCAAAGGTAGCGGTGGGGCTGTCTTCGCTGCCAGCCAGGTAAACGCTGGTGCCGGCCACGGCCAGGGCCGTGCTGCGGTCGGTGCCGGTGCCGCCGGCCTGCCGAGCCCAGGTAAAGCTGCCGGTGGTGCCGGCATCGGTGAGCTTGGCCACCACCACGTCAAAATCGTTGGCATTGGAAGTGGCCAGGCTGGTGCTGCCGCAGGCAGCGGGCCCGGCAAAGTGGCCGGCCACGTACACGTTGCTGCCCTGCACTACCACCGCCCGGAGCTGGCTGAGGGTGGGGCTGATGACAGCCTGCGCCCAGGCGTAGCTTGCCGAGGAGCCGGCATCCACCAGCTTGGTCACGTAGCCGGTAGAGTAGCCGGAGTTGGTGAGAATGGTTGTGCCAAAGCTGACCCTGGGGCTGTTGAGGTCGCCCACCACGTAGAGGCTGGTGCCCTGCACTGCCAGTCCAAACGCAAAATCATAAGTAGCGCCGCCAATGCCCTGCGCCCACACAAAGCCCGCCGTGGGGCCGGCATCGGTGAGCTTGGCCACGAAGCCCCGGTAGCTGCCGGCGCTGGTGAGCGTGGTGCTGCCAAAGGTGGCCGAACTCACAAAATTGCCCGTCAGGTACACACTGCTGCCGTTCACGGCCACGGCGCTCACGTAGGCAGTCAGTCCGGTGGGCATGGCTAGTGCCCAGGCCCAGGTGCCGGTGCCGGGGTTCCATTTGGCCACAAAAGCGGCGTAGGTGGTGGGGCTACTGAGAATAGTACTCCCAAAGCTGACCGTGCCATTGAAGCTGCCGGCCACGTACACGCTGCCATCGGGTGCCAGGGCTGTGGCGCTTACCTCCGAGGAGCTGCCGGCCGGGGTGCTGATGGCCAGGGCCTGCTGCCAGTCGGGGGTTTGGGCCGGTGCGGCGTGGCCGGCCAGCCAGCACAGCGCCACCAGCAGCCAGCCGCGCCAGGGGGTAGAAAGGTGTTTCATGCAAAAGAAGTAAAAAGCGAAGCCTCAAAGAAACACCCCGCACGCCCCCAACCCGGCGGCCCCGGCCTGGCTGCTCCACAAAAAAGCCTCCCACTGCCCGGCAGCGGGAGGCAGAGCCGCACTGGCCCGCTATTGCACAATGCGGCTTTTCACGGCTGAATACTGCGGCTCGGTGGTGGAGCCGGTGAGGCCGGCGGCTTTCACAAAGATTTTAGTGCCCGACTCGAAAGGACCCAGCACCCGTTCGCGACCGCCGCCCACGGCCACCAGCCAGTTGTCCTCGGCCAGCTTGCCGTCGAGGGAGTAGCGGATGAGGTTTTGGGTGGTGCCGGTGGGCCGCTTGAGCTTCACGAGCAGGCAGCCGATGGTGCTGTCGACCAGGTCGAAGTCCATTACGGTTTCGGTGGCGGGGGCCACGCGGGCCAGGGTGCCGGTGCTGCTGGCCAGGGTGAGGCCCGAGGAGAGCAGGGCCGGCTCATCGGCCAGGTAGTCGAGGTTGAGGCGTTTGGCCAGGCGGTTCAGCTCCAGCACGGTGGCCGCGCGCAGCAGGTCGCGCTGGGCAGTTTGGGCGGGCATGGGGTGGTCGGTGGCAGCCACGTCGGCATCGAGCAGGGCCACGGCCACATCAAGGGGCTTGGTCAGCTCGCCGCCGTTTTTGATGAAGCCGCTGGTGCTGGTTTGGCGCACGGCGCTGTGGGCAAAGGGCGCCAGGGCGTCGTTGGCCAGCTTGGCGTAGTCTTCGATGAGTTTAGATTTGCGCATGAAAATGAGTGGGTTGAAATGATGAACCTCAACCGTAGCAAACGCCGCACCACGTCTTTGCCCACTCCCACCCGTCCCCTTCGCCATAGGGCATTAATGCCCTCCACAGCCTGCCGGGCCACTTGGAAACAGCTGCGCGGCAGCCGGCAGCCCATCGGCAGCGCCGGCCATTCATCCCAAACCGGAACTATTCGTCCCATATCAGGACGGTAATCACTCCATAATTGCGGGTTTCCGGCAGCGATACCAAGGGTGCCGGGACGTAGCCTTTCGCATCTGGGCAGTGAATAATTATCTGCAACCAATGCCGCAACCGACGCGGGCAATGAGGCGCAAAAAGCGGTGCTGCCACAGTCGTGCAACGGTGCGGTCCCACCCTAAAGGCCAAGTAGGTTTTCGGCTTCACCCCAGCCTTCGGCGGCTTGGCCCAATTGATTTCCGACTTGGCCCGATGGGTTTTCGGATTGGGTTAAATGTTTTTCGGCTTCACCCAAGGTTTTCCCGGCTTCACTCAGGTGTTTTTCGACTTCACTCAATGGTTTTTCGACCTGGCTTGAAGCATTTTCGGGTTCATCTAAACGACAAATGACAGTTGCCCTGGTCCAGGCCAATCCCGTTAACTCCGAGTAGTAATGCCCCGCCTTCTTCCGACCAGGGAAAAATCGCAGGTCAATATCCGTATTTTTCGTCAGCAAAATCCGTTTTTCAAGGGAGTATCCGAATGACTGAGCCAGCGGATATTTGCGGTATGGAAAACACCGAAAAGCGTACCAAGCGGGTAACCTGGGCACTGGCTATGACCAGCAACACACCCATCGCCCCTTGCGCTTACGAGCGGGGACTGCTCGACCGCTACGTGCTGGGCCACCTCAGCCTCGACCAGGTGCTGCTGCTCCTGGAATGCCACGCCGCCCAGGCCACCCACCCCGCCGACCAGCTAGCCGACTGAGCCCCCGCTCACATTTCGCTGCGCCGGGCGAGTGCGGCCCTCTCCTGCTCCTACTCCACCACTAGCCAGCGCGTGGCCGCACTACCGCCGGCCGCTACCCGCACAGCATACCGGCCGGGAGCGAGACCGGTCAGGTCCAGCTCGACTTTGGAATTGGTGGCGGCCACTTGGGTGCGCAGGGTGCGGCCTAGCGCATCGAGCACAGTGAGCGTGGCGGTGACAGTGCCGAACACGGCGGGTATTTGCACGGTGACCCGGCTGTGGGCGGGATTGGGAAATACAATGGGCTGCTCAGCGGCGGCAGCCATGCTAGTGGCCGTAAGGGTGGCATCGGTGAGGGAAGCCAGGAAGCCCACGCCGCCGTTACCCACTCCCAAAACGCGAATGCGGCCAAATATCACCCCAGGTACCGCGCCCCCGCTCACGTACACCCGGCCGCCCGTACCAATGGCCACTCCCAACGCCTGCTGGGAATTTCCGCCGCCGGCCGCAATTGCCCAGTCGAAGCTGCCCGTGCCACCCACGTCCGTGAGCTTGGCCAGAAAGATGTTATCGACGAGGCCAGCCCCGGTTAAGCTGGTGCCGCCAAAGCTGCTGGTCCCGGAAAAGCCGCCCGTAACGTACACGTTCCCCCCACTGGCCGCGATGGCATTGGCGTAGTCGCTGGCCACGCCGCCCGCCCGCACGGCCCAGGTGAAGGCGGCCGAAGTACCCGCATCGGTGATTTTAGCCACAAAGACGTCGTAGCCGCCCATCGTGCCCGCGCTCGTAAATGAGTAGCTTCCAAAGGCGGCATTGAAGAGAAACCGCCCGGTCACATACACGCTGGCCCCGTCCACGGCCACGGCATTGATGATGACGGCAATGCCGTTGGTCCGCACGGCCCAGGCATACTGGCTGGTACTCCCCGTGTCCAGCAGCTTGCCCACGAAGCCGGTGAGACTGCCCCCGACCAGCACAGTACTGCCGAAGGCCAGTGTATTGGAAAACTGACCACCCACGATAACCGCATTACCGGCTACGACCAACGAGGTCACAAAGTCGCTGCCCGAGCCGCTCACGGGCTGCACCCACGTCACGGCACCGGCCGAACCGGTGTCGGTGAGATGAGCCACAAAGCCATCGGCTGTAGAGCCATTGGTGGAAGCATTGGTGACCGTACTAGAACCAAAAAGAGCCGTGGAACTATTGAACACCCCGCCCACATACACGTTGGGGCCATTGGCGGCCAGGGCGTAGGCTTGGTCGCTGGCCGTGCCCCCTAGCATCAAAGCCCAGTTCCAGGTGGCCGATGTACCGCCGTCAGTCAGCTTGGCCACGAAGCCGTCGATATCTCCCCTGCTGACCACTTGGGTACTGCCAAACGTGGCGGTGCCCAAAAAGTCGCCGGCCACATATACGCTGGTTCCGCTCACGGCCAGGGCAAAAGCGTGGTCGTCGCTAGTGCTGCCTGCCCGCTGGGCCCACACGATACTATTGGTAACGCTATTCCATTTAGCCACAAATACATCCTGCCCGCCTGCGGCGCTAAAGGTAGTGTTGCCTACGCTCACGGTCCCGCTGAAATTGCCGGCCAGATACACGTTGCCACTGGTATCCGTCGTGGTGGCTGTCACGGTGGTGCCGCCGCCGATAGCCACGGCGGCTTGCCAGTCCGGCACCTGTGCACGCGCATTCAATGCCGTTGCCAACATCATCAATAAGGCACAGCCGATTATCTGCCAGCCATGCACAAAGAAGGAAAGGTGTTTCATCTTTAGGTAAAATACACTGATGTCCGGTTATGCCATTTTGTAAATGTAGTTGACCATCACATTGCGCCATTAGCTTAAAAACCAACAACGCCCCGACCAACCGGCCGGAGCGTTCTCATATTCAGCAAATGGACCGGCTACCTAGTCTACCAACACGCAGCAGTGTTCCGGCACGTCCTGCTCCACAGTTTTCTACTTCGCGTCGCGCACGATGCGGCCGTACAGGTCCGGTGCGCTCACCTTTTCGTTGCGGTTGGCCACCTGCTGGCGGCGCCCGGAGGTTGGCTTCCCGGCGAACTGGTGGGGCAGCCGGCTTTCGGGGCGGGGCCTTAAGGCGTCAAGCATCGGTTCGTGCGCCACGATGAGCCGGCCGCGCTAGCTCATCTGTTAAAAATTCTATATCTTTAATAGCATATCCTTTCCTCCCATGCCCACGGTCCTCTCCGACGCCTTCTCTCTCGAATTTGAGTCCATTTCGAGGATACTGGTGGGCCGTTGGCGGCACGACGTTGCCGATACCTCGCTGCACCCTCCTCATCAGGAATTGGTGGCCGCCGCCCGGCACTACAACTGCTGCCGCTTCTGGCTGTTCGATATGCGCGCCCAGGACGAGTACAGCCCCGCCCTGCTGCGCTGGCTCAAGACCTTGCTCACCGAGCAAGTGGGCATCGAGCTGGGCTCGCCGGTATTCGTGGCCTGCGTCGCCAGCGAAGTCCATCGCCACGCCATCGAGAGCATTGGCACCGAAACCCTGCTGCGGCAGCACGCCTGGCACGAGTTCTACCCCTACTTTTTCGACAACGAGCCCGATGCCCGCGATTGGCTCATCGGCTGCCAGGACCACGAGCACCGCCCACCCCGCCGCTGAGGGCGAACCGGCTATTCCACCACTAGCCGGTGGGTGGCGGCGCTGCTCCCGGCCGCCACCCGCACGGCGTACAGGCCGGGGGCCAGGCCGGTGAGGTCCAGCCTGGTCGTTGAATTGGTAGCAGCCGTTTGGGTGCACAGGGGGTGGCCCAGCGCATTGAGCACGGTGAGGGTGGCCGGGGTCGCGCCGGGCACGGCCGGCAGCAGCACGGTAGCCGGAGCAGTGGCCTTAAAGAAAGGAGCCGGAAATCCGATTCGACTGCCCGGCAGTTCGGTCGTTAGCACGGAGCCGGCGGTGGCCGTCCGGTTTCTGCCGCCCCACCCAAACGCGAAACGCACCGGCCAATCGGCCGGTGCGTTCCCTTATCCATTCAAATGGACCAGCTACTTAGTCCACCAGCACGCAGCGGTGCTCCAGCACGTCCTGCTCCACGGTCTTGTACTTCACGTCGCGCACCACGCGGCCGTCCATGTACTGCACGCTTACCTTCTCGTTGCGGTTGGCCACCTTCTGGCTGCGCACGGGCACCTGCTTCACGGCGGGCTGGTCGGGCGGGCCCATGTCCTCAGGCCCGGCGCCCAGGGAGTGGAGCATGTCTTCGTGCTCGACGGTGAGTTTGGGCGCGGGCTCCTCGTCTTCGAGGTAGTAGTCCTGCTCGTCGTTGGTGCCCACGGCGCCTTGCTGCACCGGCACATCGGCGTGGAAGAGGAAGGAAGTGGTTTCCTCGTTCACCTTACCAATCATGCGCTTAAACAGCTCGAAGGACTCGAACTTATACACCAGGAGCGGGTCTTTCTGCTCGTACACGGCGTTTTGCACTACCTGTTTCAGGTCGTCCATCTGGCGCAGGTGCTGGGTCCAGGCCGTATCAATCACGGACAGCACCACCACCTTTTCCATCTGGCGCAGGATGTCGTGGCCGCCGGTGGCCTGGGCCTTGCGCAGGTTGGCAATGGCCTGCACCTGCTTCTTGCCGTCAGTGAAGGGCACGGCAATGTTCTCGTAGGGCGCGTTCTGGCCCAGCAGGTCGTTCACCAGCGGCAGCGAGTTGCTGGCAATGTGCTCGTTCTTGCTCTGGAAGTAGCCCAGGGCCTCGTCGTACAGCTTTTGGGTGAGGGCCGCAACCTGCAGGCCGGCCAAATCCTGCTGGCTGAGGTAAGTATCATACCCAAACACTTTGATAACCGCCAGCTTGAAATCCTCAAAGTCACCGGTGATTTTGTGGCCGGCGGCGATGTCCTCGCTCACGTCGTAAATCATGTTGAGGATGTCGACTTCCATGCGGTCGCCGTGCAGGGCGTTGCGGCGGCGCTTGTACACCACTTCGCGCTGGGCGTTCATCACGTCGTCGTACTCCAGCAGACGCTTGCGCGTGCCGAAGTTGTTTTCCTCCACCTTCTTCTGGGCCCGCTCGATGGAGTTGGTAATCATCGAGTGCTGGATAACCTCGCCCTCTTCCATGCCCATGCGGTCCATCAGCTTCGCAATCCGGTCCGAGCCGAACAAGCGCATCAGGTTGTCCTCCAGGCTCACGAAGAACTGCGACGTACCCGGGTCGCCCTGGCGGCCGGCGCGGCCCCGCAGCTGGCGGTCCACGCGGCGGCTTTCGTGGCGCTCCGTGCCGATGATGGCCAGGCCACCCGATTCTTTGGAAGTCTCACGCAGCTTGATGTCGGTGCCCCGGCCGGCCATGTTGGTGGCAATGGTCACAGTACCGGGGAAGCCCGCGCCGGCCACAATTTCGGCCTCGCGCTGGTTCTGCTTCGCGTTCAACACCTGGTGCTGAATGCCGCGCAGCTTCAGCATACGCGATACCAGCTCGGAGATTTCCACACTCGTAGTACCCACCAGCACGGGCCGGCCAGCCTCCACCAGCTTCTGGATTTCCAGGGTCACGGCGTTGTATTTCTCACGCACCGTCTTGTACACCTGGTCGTCGGAGTCCTTGCGCGAAATCACCCGGTTGGTGGGAATCACCACCACGTCGAGCTTGTAGATTTCCCAGAACTCGCCGGCTTCGGTTTCGGCCGTGCCGGTCATGCCGCACAGCTTGTGGTACATGCGGAAGTAGTTCTGCAAGGTCACCGTGGCATAGGTCTGGGTGGCGTCTTCCACGCGCACGTTTTCCTTGGCCTCGATGGCCTGGTGCAGGCCGTCGGAATAGCGGCGGCCTTCCATCACGCGGCCGGTTTGCTCGTCCACGATTTTCACCTTGCCGTCGTCGGTCAGGATGTACTGGTCGTCCTTCTCAAACAGCGTGTAGGCCTTCAGCAGCTGGTTTACGGTGTGCACCCGCTCCGATTTCTCGTTGTAGTCGCTCATCAGCTTCTCCTTCTGATGCAGCTTTTCCTCGGCCGTGAGGACCGTATTTTTCTCGATATCGGCAATGGCCATTCCGATGTCGGGCATGATGAACAGGTGCGGGTCTTCGCCCTGCGCCGTAATCAAATCGATGCCCTTTTCGGTCAGCTCAATCTGGTTGTTCTTCTCGTCAATCGTGAAGAACAAGGTTTCGTCGGCCTTCGGCATCTGGCGCGAGTTGTCGGCCAGGTAGTGGTTTTCCGTGGCCAGCAGTACGGCCCGGTTGCCGCTTTCGCTCAGGAATTTGATGAGGGGCTTGCTCTTGGGCAGGCCACGGTGGGCGCGGAACAGCATGAGGCCACCCTCGCCGTTTTTGTCGCCTTCTTCCGCGCCGGTTTTGCCTTCGGCGATGAGCTTGCGGGCCTGCACGAGGTAGTTCTGCACCACTTTCTTCTGCTCGTCCACCAGGCGCTGGATGCGCGGCTTGAGCTGGTAGAATTCGTGCACATCGCCGCGCGGCACCGGGCCGGAGATGATGAGCGGCGTCCGCGCATCGTCAATCAGCACGGAGTCCACTTCGTCGACCATGGCGAAGTGGTGCTTGCGCTGCACCAGCTCCTCGGGGTCGCGGGCCATGTTGTCGCGCAGGTAGTCGAAGCCGAATTCGTTGTTGGTGCCGTAGGTGATGTCGGCCTGGTAAGCAGCGCGGCGCTCCGGTGTATTGGGCTGGTGCTTGTCAATGCAGTCCACCGTGATGCCGTGGAATTCGAACAGCGGCGCGTTCCATTCGGAGTCGCGCTTGGCCAGGTAGTCGTTCACCGTCACCAGGTGTACGCCACGCTTCGACAGCGCATTGAGGAACGACGGCAAAGTCGAAACCAGCGTTTTGCCTTCCCCCGTGGCCATTTCGGCGATTTTGCCCTGGTGCAGCACCACGCCGCCAATCAGCTGCACGTCGTAGTGCACCATGTCCCAGGTAATTTCGGCCCCGCCGGCCAGCCACTTATTGGCCCACACGGCCTGGTCGCCCTGGATGGTGACATTGGCCTTACGACGGGCGTACTCGCGGTCGTAGTCGGTGGCGGTTACCACCAGCTGGCCGACTTCCTTATAGCGGCGCGCTGTTTCTTTCACAATGGCGAAAGCGGGCGGCAGCACTTCCAGCAGCACGGCTTCGAGGTCCTTGTTGCGCTGCTTTTCCAGCGCGTCAATCTGCTCGAACAGGCCTTCTTTCTGGGCCACGTCCAGCTGCGGCTGGGTGTCGATTTGCTGGTGCAAGCCGGCAATCTGCCCATCCAGGCCGGCCAGGCGCTCGGCAATGCGGGCGCGCACGCCGTCGGTCTGGGCGCGGAGCTGGTCGTCGGTCAAGCCGGCCAGTTTGGCATATTCGGCATTAATCAGCGCCACGTAAGGCACGATTTCTTTTAAATCGCGCTCCGACTTGGAGCCAAATATTTTGGCGACGGTCTTGCCTAGGAATTCAAACATTTAGGTAGTCTTTTAGCGAATAAGCGCCGTGGCGCACCTCAAATTTACGGAGCGTTCCGCTAAAACCGTCCCAAAACGAAAAGCCCCGCCAAATTGGCGGAGCTTTTAGGAAGCGCGGACTCTGCAAGTCCGCACCTCGCCGCATGGTGGCGAATAATCGTCGGGGCAAGTGCACAGCCCTTTTGCGGTCCCGGATTCGCCGCTACGCGGCGAGACGCGGACTCGCAGAATCTACGCTACTCCTGCTTGGGCGAGCGGCTCACCAGCTTTTCCACCAGCGCGGTGCTGCCCGAAATGGCGGGGCGCACCGGCTTGGCGGCGTTTTCGCGCTCGGTCAGCTTCTTGTAGAGTGTGAGGGCCTGGGCTACTACCTGGTCCATGTTGTAATACTTGTAGGTGGCGAGGCGGCCCACAAAATGCACGTTGGGCGTCTCATCGGCCAGCTTCTTGTACTTGTTGTACAGCTCGGCGTTTTCGGCCATCGGAATGGGGTAGTACGGGTCGCCTTCGGCTTGCGGGTACTCGTACACGATGGCCGTTTTGGGGTGGTCCTGGCCGGTGAGGGCTTTGAACTCCGTGATGCGCGTGTAGGGGTGCTCGTTGGGGTAGTTCACCACGGGGGCCTGGAGGTGCTTTTCCTTGTTCAGGGTTTCGTGCTTGAACTCCAGCGAGCGGTAGGGCAGCTTACCGAATTTAAAGTCGAAATACTCATCCACCGGGCCGGTGAAAATCATTTCCTTGAAGGGAATGAAGTCCATGATTTCGTGGTAGTCCGTGTTCAGCATCACCTTGATGTTGGGGTGGTTGAGCATGTTCTCAAACATCCGGGTGTAGCCGTGCAGGGGCATGGCCTGGTAGGTGTCGGTGAAGTAGCGGTCGTCGCGGTTGGTGCGGGTAGGCACGCGGCTGGTGACGGATTTATCGAGCTGCGAGGGGTCGAGGCCCCACTGTTTGTTGGTGTAGTTTTTGAAGAATTTATTGTAGAGCTCGCGGCCTACTTTGCTCACCACCACGTCTTCCGACGTCTTGATAACATCGACCTGCTCGGCTACGGAAGCAAAAAACTCGTCCAGCTCGAAGCTGGTCAGGCTCAGGCCGTAGAGCTTGTTGATGGTGTCGAGGTTGATGGGCATGGGCACGAATTGGCCATCTACCGAAGCCAGCACGCGGTGCTCGTAGGGGCGCCAGTCAGTGAAATTGCCAAGGTAGTCGAACACGTCTTTCGAGTTGGTGTGAAAGATGTGCGGGCCATACTTGTGCACCAGAATGCCGTCCTCGTTATAATGGTCGAAGGCGTTGCCCGCAATGTGGCTGCGCTTGTCGATGATGAGGACCTTTTTGTTGCTGCGGGTGGCCAGCCGTTCGGCAAGCACGCTGCCGGCAAAACCGGCCCCAACGATGAGGTAATCGAACATAGTGCGTGGGGTATGGAAATGTGGTAAGGAAGAGGCTATCGGGAGGAAATCAGAAATACTGCATCGGGCGCACGGCCCCATCAGGCCAGCCTAGTGGGCGGGCGTAATCGGGGGAAGCGTCACTTCCGACACTTTGGGCGCGAGCAGGGGCGCGCTGGCCTGGGTGGTGGTGGCCGCGTCCGGGGTTTTGCCAGCCAGGCGCTGCTGCATCAGGTCCACCATTTGCTGCCAGGTCTGGTCCCAGGAAATGGTGGCCAGGTAGTCATCGGTGCGCTGCCGCCAGTCGGCATCGGTGCGCTGGGTGAGGGCCGTGGCGATGGCCCGGCCGAAATCAGCGGCGTTGTCGGCAATCTGCACCAGCTTCAGGTCGCCGTAGGGACGCACCACATCGCGAATGGGCGTGCTCACTACTGGGTTGCCGGCCGCCAGATATTCCGGCGTTTTGGTGGGCGAAATAAACTTCGTGCTCTCGTTGTCAGCGAACAGCAGCGTTGCTACATCCCAACCCTTTAAGTAGGCGGGTAGTTCCTTGTAGTCTTTGCCGCCGAGGTAATGCACGTTGGGCGTGCGGGGCAGCGTGGCGGGGTCAATTTTCACTACCGGCCCGATGATGACAAACTGCCATTCCGGATGGTTGTGAGCCAGTTCGCGCAGCAGCTCAATATCCAGCCGCTCGTCAACCACGCCAAAGAAACCGATGCGCGGATGCGGAATGGCGGCCTGGTCGGCCGGCTCGGCCAGCGGGCCGCGGGCCTGCCCAAAGTGGGCTTTGTCGATGCTGCTTGGAAACGGGTGCGCATCGGGGTGTTGCTCGCGCTTGGCTTCGTAGAGCGTGTGGCCGCCGGTGAACACGAGGTCGGCTTTGCGGAACAGCTCCTGCTCGCGACTTTTCAGCTCGGGCGCGGCAAATTTGAAGTTGGCCAACTCGTCCATGCAGTCGTACACGGTGAGCGCGGGGTGGAACTGGCGCGACTTACCCAAAGCCATGGGCGTGTAGTACCAGAAAATGTACCTGGTCAGGCCTTGCTCGTAGAAAAATTTGCTTAATACTTCAAACTGGACCTGGTCGCTGGCCTCTTCGTCGGCACGGAGGCGCTGGGGCAGGTGCACCACCACCACTTTCACGCCGTTGTCGCGCTCTTTGGTTTCAACGTGGGGCTCAATCAGGTCGTCGCCATGGTAAAAAGCATCTTCGACATAGAACACCCGGCCGTGCTGGGCGAAGCGCGACAACAGGTGCTGGGGCCGCTGCCACACAAAGTCCCAATGCAAATGCGCAAAGCAAACCAGGTCGGGCAGGGTATAGGGAGGAGTATTTTCAGCAGCCGATGCGCTGGGCTGGGCAGCGGTGGTGGAGGCACGCGAATGTGCTTCCACCGTCGAAGAAGGGGGCATGAAAACTGGCAGGAAGAAGTGATTTCGCGCCGCTCCTGAACAACTCAGCATAGCTCGGCCGGGGCGCTTGCCGGATTATACGCACCCGGTCCTCTGAAGGATATGGCTCAGCTTACTGGCCCAAATCACTGGTACTGCCGCATTGGTATTTCGGAGTATGTAAGCAAAACCATGTCCAGGAATTATTCATGGGCTACAGTAGGCACTGCCATTCCACGGCGTCCTGCCAACCAGTGGCGGTGCGCAGCCACTCCCGGCGGGCCCCTACGCGCCGAAACCCAGTCGCCCGAAACAGCTTCATACTGCCGCGATTACCCGCGCCTACGGTGGCATGCACCTGGTGCAGGCGCAGCACCTGGCGGGCGTGGGCCATCAGCAATTCCAGGGCCTGCCGGGCGTAGCCGTGCCGCCGCTCGCCGGCGAGAACGGTGATGCCCACGCCGGCCCGCTGATGCAGCGGGTCGTAGTCGAATAGGTCGACCACCCCCACCGGCACGCGACTAATCTCAGTAGTAATCACCAGCCGCAGCTGGCGCACTACGTAGAAATCGGCCGTGGCGTGTTCCAGGTACTCCCGCAGCGCGTGGCGCGACACGGGCACCAGCGTATCCGACACACCCCAGATGTCCGGGTCGTTTTCCAGCGCATACAGAAACTCGAGGTCGTCGGGTTCGAGGGCGCGGAGATGAACGGGCGAAGCGGGCAGGTGCATGGGCAGGGTTGATGGGGGAAAGTGGGTAGCAGCCGAGCAAAGATGGCCGCAGCTCAAACTTCCGCATTTATTCCCAGGTCGGCTTTTTGCTGTGCCCACGCTGCCGCAGGTCGTTGCGTTTTTGGCCGCCAAAGAAGCGCGGATGCAGCACGTATAATGTTTAATTGTGCACAATTAAACATTATACAACTGTTTTGCGTTTACCGGTCACAACCCCTCCATGCCCTCCAGAAAGCGGATGCCGCTGCCGGGTACAGCCCGGCCTGCTGACACCGAAACGGGGACAAGATGCGCCACCGATTTTTAAAATTCAATCCGCCACCCCAACCCCACGCACGTATGAAAATTGCCATCATTTTGACCTCGCACGATGAGCTCGGCAACACCGGCCACAAAACCGGTTTCTGGCTCGAAGAATTTGCCGCGCCCTACTACGCCTTCGTCGATGCCGGCGCTACGCTCACGCTGGCTTCGCCCAAAGGTGGCCAGCCGCCCCTCGACCCCAAAAGTGACGACCCCAGCGCTCAAACCGAAGCCACGGAGCGCTTCAAGAAGGACCCTGCGGCCCAAAAAGCCCTGGCCAACACCGTGAAGCTCGACACGATAAAAGCGGAGGACTTTGACGCCGTGTTTTATCCCGGCGGCCACGGGCCGCTGTGGGATTTGGCCGAAGACCCCAGGTCCATTGCCCTTATTGAAACGATGTACGCCGCCGGCAAACCGGTAGCCGCCGTGTGCCACGCCCCCGGCGTGCTGCGCCATGTGAAAGCCACCAACGGCGAACTGCTGGTAAAAGGCAAATCGGTGGCCGGCTTCACCAACACCGAAGAAGAAGCCGTGCAGCTGACGAACATCGTGCCTTTCCTGGTGGAAGACATGCTGAAGCAGAACGGCGGCAACTACTCGAAAGGCCCCGATTGGCAGCCCTACGTGGTGACGGCCGGCAACCTGATTACGGGCCAGAACCCGGCGTCGTCGGAGCCCGCCGCGCAAGAATTGCTGAAGATGCTGAAGAAGTAGGCCAAGCGTCAACCTCTCCCCCTGCTCCCCTCTCCCAAAAAGAGGGGGAACCGGACTTGCGCGCAACGTATTTTTCAACAAAAAGAGCCCAGCAAGGCATGCTGGGCTCTTTTTGTTTTGCTCTGGACCCGAACCGGTGCCCCCTCTTTTTGGGAGAGGGAGGCAGGGGGTGAGGCTACGCGGTGGCTGAAACCTCGCCGCCAAATACCCGCACGGCCGGGCCGCTCAGCCACACTTCGGTGAAGCCGCCGTTGGGCTGCTGCTGGAACGAGACTTCCAGCTCGCCGCCCTCCGTGCGCAGGCGCACCGGCGAGGCGGCCCCGCGCTGCGAGGCAGCCAGCGCCACGGCCGTCACGCCCGTGCCGCAGCTGAGGGTTTCGTTTTCTACGCCGCGCTCGTAGGTGCGCACGGGCCAGGGATGGGCGGGGTCGAGGGGAATTTCCACGAAGTTGACGTTGGTGCCGGTGGGGCCGTAGGCCTGGTGGTAGCGAATGTCGTGGCCGGCGGCGAAGACGTTGAATTTGGCCAGGCTGGGCGATTCCCTGGGGTCGAGGAAGTGGATGTGGTGGGGCGAGCCGGTGTGCAGAAACACGTCCTGCTCCCCTACTTCGGCTTCCTGGGGCGCGGCCACGTCAATCATCTTCAGGCGCACGGTGCCGTCGGCTTCCACGCGGGCCTCGTGGGGGCCATCCACGGCCAGAAACCGGGTTTGGTCGCCGATTAAGCCCAGAAATTTAGCAAAGGCCACGGTGCAGCGGCCGCCGTTGCCGCACATGGAGCTGGGCCGGCCGTCGGCGTTGAAGTACACCATCTCGAAGTCGAAATCGGGCTTGTTGCGCAGCAGGATGAGGCCATCGGCCCCAATGCCAAAGCGCCGGTGGCACAGGCCGGCAATCAGGGCCTGGTCGGTTTCATCGAAAGCACGGGCGCGGTCGTCAATCATGACGAAGTCGTTACCGGTGCCTTGGTATTTGTGGAACTGCATGAGCGAAAAGCTGACGGCGGGGGCCGGTCGTAAAATCTATTTTGCAAAGAAACCGTTCAGCCGGCGCAAGTTATTCAATGCCCTTGCTCGGCCAGGTTGCCGCAGCGCAGCCAGTTCTCCCAGCGCTTGCGTTTCGGGGCAATTTTTCCGCGCAGGTATTTTTCCATCAGCAGGGCTGCGCACGGGGCCGCCGACAGGCCGCCAAAGCCCGCGTTTTCGATGTACACGGCCACCACGATTCTGGGCTGGTTGGCCGGGGCGAAGCCGGCGAAGGTGGCGTGGTCGTCGCCTTCGTCGTTTTGCACGGTGCCGGTTTTGCCGGCCACGCTGATGCCCACGTCGGCCAGGCTGGCCAGCTCGGCGGTGCCGCCGTGGCCCAGGGCCGCCACCATGCCGGGGATGAGGGCCGCGAAGTTGGCACTGTCCACCAGCGTGTGGTGCTTCACCTGGAACCTGGGCAGTGGCACGCCCGAACTGCCCACGGCCCGCACGAAATGCGGCGTCACGTACCAGCCCCGGTTGGCAACAATGGCCAGCACATTGGCCGTTTGCAGGCCGGTGAGGTTGATTTCGCCTTGCCCGATGCTGAGCGAGTAGATGGTTCGGTAAGTCCAGCCGCAGCGGCCGTACCGGTGGTCGTAGTAAGCCGGCAGGGGCACAAACCCGGGCTGCTCGCGGGGCAAATCCACGCCCAGCAGCGTGTCGAGGCCAAAGGATTTCAGCTGCCGCGCCCAGGCCGCCAGGTTCTGGTGGCGCACGGCGCAGGTGTCGACGGGTTGCGCCAGCGAATCGGGAATTTGCTCCACCACGGCTTGCAGCACCCGGTAGAAGTACGGGTTGCAGCTGTATTTCAGGGCCTGGGTGAGGTTGCGGGCACTGGGATGCTCGTGCACGCAGTTGATGAGGGACTGGTCGCAGCGAAACGCGGCCAGGGGCGTGATGGCGCCCAGCTGCAAGGCCACGGCCGCGTTCACCAGCTTAAACACCGAGCCCGGCGGGTTGGCCTGCAACGCGGGCCGGTTGAGCAGCGGCATGTCGGGATTGAGCAGCAGCGCGCCCCGCTCGCGGCCCCGGCCGGAAGCCGTGAGGACGGCGGGGTCGTAGGTTGGGGCCGATACGTAGCACAGGATTTCGCCCGTGGCCGGTTCCAGGGCCACAATGTAGCCCTTGCGCTCGCCCATGATGCGCTCGGCGTAGGCTTGCAGCTCCGTGTCGAGGCTGAGGTGCAGGTCCTGGCCGGGCTGGTACACGGTATCGGCCGCCCAGGTGCCGTGGCGCTGGTTCAGCACGTCCACCAGCGGGTGGTAGGCCCCGCGATGGCCGGTGAGCAGGGCGTTGTAGTAGGTTTCCAGCCCGCCGTTGCGCAGCCGATAAAAACGGCCCCGGGCCAGGCGCTGGGCCTGGTACAGGAAGGGCTGGGCGTTGTTGTAGGCGTAGCCCAGCACGGGCGCGGCGATGTGCACGGTGTAGTTGCGGGCCGAGTACTCGCGCACCGTGAGCCCCGGCCACGTGCGGCGATGCCGGCGCAGGGTGTCGGCTTCGGCCGCGGTGAGCGCCAGCTGCGCGGGCAGCTCCCGGCGGCGCAGGTCGCGGGCGCGGTATTCGAAAGCACTATCGGGCCAGCCCAGCAGCCGGTTGAGACGGGCCGAATCCAGCCATTTGCGCTGCGGCAGGAGGAGCAGGTAGCGCGGCCCGGTGGAGGCCAGCAGCGAATCCTTCCGGTCAAAAATTTGCCCCCGGTGCGGCCGGAACACCTGGCGGCGCGGCGTGTACGTGTCGCGCGGCAGCACGATGCCCACGCCGGGCACCGGCACGCGCCACCACCACAGCCCCAGCGCCAGGCCGGTGAGGAGCAGAACGACGATGGCGGCTAACTTCTTGCGGTTGGCAGGCAGCATCCGGTAAAGCTAGGACGTGTGAACAATTAAGGGAGCTTTGAAGATGCAAAAAGACCGCACATTCCTGACCGACCCGCACTGGCAACGCCTTTCGCCACTCTTGCCGGGCCAAGCGAATGCCTGCGGCGTGACGGCCAAGGACACGCGCTTGTTCGTGGAGGCCGTACTTTGGCGGCTGCGCTG
>NZ_JAGEMO020000149.1 GCF_017921975.2 Hymenobacter terricola | reverse complement strand
ATAGGGCGGCAAATTATTCATGTCCTCCATCAGCGCCGCCATTTCCGCCGCGTAAGGGTACGCCCGGCCGGGCTGCTCGGGCGGCAGCGGGCGCACGTCGGCCGCTGGGGCAATGTCGGGCCGGTACCACCGCATCAGCTCGTCGTGCATCTGCACCTGGTCAACCTCGCCCGCGACGTAGCGCAATTGCAGCTGCGCCATTTCCGGGGAGGGCACCGCCCGGTCACTGGCCCCAACGCAAATGGCCCACCGCACCGCGTCCCACCGCTGCGCGGGGGTTTGTTCTTCCTCGTCAAACTGGGGCGTATAGCTCATGCGGGGGCTTTATTGACTTTTGGGAACTACCGTTTTGCAATTGCAAAAAAGAGCGGACTACGCTTCGCTCTTGGGCTGCCCGGCTGGGGCCTTTCGCAGTTCCTTGAGGGTGGCGTATAGGGCAAGGGCGCGTTGCTGCTTGGTGGCCAGCTCGGCCTCGTCCACCGGCAAGCCGTGGTTGCTTTGCAGCGCGTCAATCTCGAATTCCAGCACGGCCAGCTCGTCGGTAGCGGCGTTGATTTTAGCTTGATTTTCCATACCACAAGATACGAAAAAAGGGCCGTATTACCTCAAAAACGCGGTTTTAAGGCCGCGAGAATCTTGTATTTGCGGCGCAGCTTGGGCGGGGTGTCGGATACGCGAAGCTCGCCCCGCTCCGCTTAGAGCCGGGGGCCGCGCACCCGCCGCTGCTCGGGAGCCGGCGGCTCAGGCACGGCCGGCTGCTGGGCGGGGCTTAGCTCCTGCACGGCCTGCGCCGGGGCGGCAACGGCCAGCGGCGGGCGCTGCTCCGGGGCCAGCTGCTGCGCGGCGGCTTGCTGCTCGGGGGCGACTTGCTGCACCGCCTGGCGCTGCTCCTGGATGGCCTGCACGCGCAGGGCCGCGCACTCTTCCGGGCTGCCGTGCTGCATCGTGTGGGCATACCGGAAGGTTTCGGTCAGGGGCCGCTCGTAGGCAAACGCCTGGTCAAACGCCTGCTCTACCCGCTCCGAATACTGCTTGCGCTCGAAGCCGCCCGTCACCACCCCGCGCTGCGTGTTCTTGTGGTTGGTCAGCGGGCTCAGGTGGTACGGGTTTTTCCGCTCCAGCTCGCCGGCCCGCTTGCGCTCGTTGTAGCGGGCGAGGTTCTCCGTCCGGCTGACGATGACGTGAATGTGCGTCTGCGGGCCGGCCTTCGTCTGGCCCTTGGCCACGTCGCCCACCTGCACCGCCCGGTCCTGGTGGTTCGTGGTGCGCTCGTGTTCCACCTTGGCGAAGTACACCAGGTCGCGGCCCTCGATGCCCTTCCCAAAGTTGGCCGCGTACTGCTCCATCGCCGCCCGCGTGTAGGCCCGCAGCTTCTCCGGGTCGCTGTCAATGTGGCGCAGCTCGGCTTGGCTCGGGGCGAGCACTACCTGGTAATACTTGTCCGCGTCGCGGTTCAGGTTGCGCTTGTTTTGGTCGAGCGCGGCCACCACTTCGGCGGCCGGCACGTCGGCGCGGTCGAGGCCGAACCACTGCCCTTGTACCTCCTTTTCGAGGTAGGCCACCAGGCCGCCGCAGCTGCCCGACCGTTGGGAAAGGCCCTTGCCGGAACTGGGTATTTTGGCAACCATTAGGCGGGCTGGCTGGGGGGTGGAACGGGCGCACCGGCCGGGGCGGGGGTGGTACTCGGGGCCGCGCCGGGAACGGCCGGCGCGGGGTTGGGATTCATGGCCGGGTCCATCAGCTCGGGCCGAATGGCTAACCGCAGGGCCTGCAACAACGCCTGCTTGATGGCCACCAGGGCGGGGTCGTCCTGGCCCTTGGCCGGGGCCGGGGGCAAGGTGCCGGAAAGGAACAACGGCGTGAGCTGGGCCGGCAGGAGCCCCCGGCGCAGCACCCGGATAAACCAGTTGCTCAGCTCCTGCTCCTGGGCTTTGCTCAGGCCGGTCGGCGCACTCGCGGCCGGCGTGGCCAGCACCTTGTGCGCCTGCACCTCGGCCAGAATGGGCTTGAGGTAGGTCTTTTCCTGCTCCCGGATAAATCCAATCGTGCGCTTGTCCAAGTCGGCCAGCTTGGCCGTGAGCTTGGCTAGGCTCGTGGTCAGGTCCGGGCCGGTGGGGTGCCGGGGGTCGGCCTTGGTCACCCGGAAGTACTGCACCATCGCGGCCAACAGCTCGGGGTTGCTCAGCTCGTACTCCTTGGCCAGTTGCCGGAAACCGTCATAGGCCGCTTCCTCGGCGCGTATCGTTTTGTCCATGAACTCGGGTTTGAACTCAAATTATTACTGACTATCAGTTATTTAAATACGCATGTACTCGCCATGAGTTCACTGTAATTTGCTTTAATACTTACTATCAGCTACATAAAGTAGAGCGGAACGGTATGAAGCGAAGCGAATAGCGTTCCTGCTCGCTTCTAAATAGAACGAGGTCGTTAGGGTACTCTCGCGCCGTTTGGTGGTCCTGTTCGTGCCATTTAACGGTCTTGGTCAAGAGAACAAGAGGGAAGAAACGACCGGCTACCGTGCTACAAAGTAACAAAGTAGCCCGGCTTCCCCTTCCCCTGCGAGCTGGTTAAATCGGCTTCTTTAGCGTCTCCTGGCCCGCCCAAAGTGCCCCCTTGAAGTCGGACTAATAGCTTTTTTCAGTCGAACCAGGAGGTTTTATAAGCCCGGCACTGAATGGATAGTTACCATTTGCTCGGGTCGGCTTCTTCTTCCGTTGTGGTGCTGATAGGGGCCTGGTCGGTGGGGGTTGATTTTGCAATTGCAAACACCTCGGCCGGCTCCGCTGGGGCTTGCTCTCCGCCCACGATGGCCCGGACCTGTGCCTTGATGGCGGCAAAGTTTTGGGCGACCTCGGCCGGGCTTGCTTCCTGGAACGGGGCAATTTTTACGGCCTTACTTGGCTCGGCCCGGAACGTGGCGCGGAACTCCGGCCGGCCGCTCTCCACCACCAGGCCCGCGAACTCGCCCACCCCAAAGCGCATCACCTGCTGGGCCTCCAGCTTGTCGCGCTGCTGGATGCTCACCGATTCGCTGGTGCTCGTCGTGCGGGTACTCGGCTTGAAGATATTGAGCGGGCTGCTCTTGCTGGTGCCCTCCGTGGTGGACCGATACGTTTTGTCGATTTTGCCGAACATCTTGCTCACCCGCTCGGCCGTGGCCGTGTT
>NZ_JAGEMO020000148.1 GCF_017921975.2 Hymenobacter terricola | reverse complement strand
TGCAGGCCAGGCAAGGGGATGCCGCTCGAAGGCCCGGCACGCCGCCGAAGGCAACGAGTTGCGCTTCTACGCCGGGTCCCTGCTGTGCCTGCCCGACCAGCGCCCCCTGGGCACGCGCTGCATCATCGACCGTTTTTGTAGACACTCCGAGGTTGAGCTATCGCAACAATCGGCTTACTTCGCAGCCATGAGGTTTTGTATGAGTTTGTCGACGCTATCGCACGACGTTTCGCGCAAAAACCAGTACTTCTCGCCTGCCCTGGAGTATTTGGAAGCATGGTTGCACCCCCGCAGCTACGGGGAAGGGGCACGGTCCGTGTTCGTTGGGTTGAATTGCGTCGGCTGGATTCCCGGAATGCAGGGACCAGCAAACGACTTTGAAACGGGCTATCTGCTGCGAAAAAAGTACACCAAAGCCCGCCTCGAAATTGAGCTGGAAGCCAAACTCAACTACGCCGCGGTCATGCGGGTAACGAGCCAGCAGGACGCAGTTGCAATTCTGCGCGTCGCGTTTCAACGTATTTGCCAAGAACTAAGCACCCTGAAAACGCTGCCGTTCGATGGGCACGCCTTTCAAGCCGAGGTGCTGGGGCAATTGGACCAAGCGGCTTGGATAAACAATCCGCTGCCTCCCGTGCAACGGGCCCTTCATGCGGAGGCTTATCAGCCTGTGGCGTCGGCCCTGGCCCTCCCCAAATTCTGGGAATTGATTACCCAAACCGGGGCAGCCACCTCGTATGCCCCGGCGGCACAGTGTGCGCTGCTGGTTCAACAACTGGCGACCCAACCCGAAAAGCAAATCATTGGCTTCGAAGTACAGCTGCGCCGCTTGCTTAAGCGGCTTTATCACTACAACGTGTTGGCTATCGCGAAGCTGGCAGAAGGCTCTGTGTCCGATGACTCGTTCCTGTATTTCTGTTGCAACTTAATTCTGCAAGGCCCAGCCCTTTATCGCCAAGTTCTCCGGCAGCCGGATGCCATCACCGCCGAGTTAGCACCGGAGGACACCGGCGAGTTTTTGCTGGGGGTCGCGGACGAGGCGTTCGAATTGAAACTCGGCTCGGATACCGACAAGCTCTTGCCGCGCGAGTACGGCCCATCGGTGCACGATTATAACGCGCCAGCGGAGGAAATGGCGGGCCGCGACTGGGAAACGGACGACTTGCTCCTTCGCTTTCCGAGGCTGGCGCGTCGCTATCCCTTGCGTCCGCTATAAGGCTCCTTACTTTGAACAGGGCGCGTTTAAGCCACGACCCTTTCAGTAAACCGTCTGCTTAATCAATATTTTTTACCAATACGTAATCTGAGGAACCCGATGGATGCAATCTGTGACTTACCCCCAATAACTACGCATCAAGCGTTTGTGGATTTTCTTGACTTGCTTCACGAGGACTTTCTTGAATCCGGTAGCCAGTGGGAGAACGACACGTTACCCCGCTATCTGGCAGCGATGCATCGGTGGAGCGCTATCGTGAAAGAAGGCTACCAGAACACCGGCCAAGCGGTGCCAGAAAATGCGCCAGATGTGCCTTGGCAACTTTTTGCTGACATCCTACTAGCGGCACGCGTGTATGAATGAATGCTCGTTTCCCTGAACTACTAAACCACGGACTACCGCAATGCCCCACCGGGGGCATCGGGGCCCTTTGCGCCGATTCGGAGTTTAAGAAACTCGTCTATCAATCAACGTTTACGAAATGCCCCGCAGAGATGAGTTTCGTGAACTCCGTCTTGGCTAGGGGCGCGGTCCGCATATTGCTTAGCTTTGGCGCATGAAACGACGCTTTTCCTTCGCGCTGCTGTGTATGGCCTTGGCCGGTTGTGCGACGAAAGCCGCCGACGACCCCCAGCCCGCCGCGGGCCCGCCCTCGCTGGTGGGAACGTGGGCCTTGACCGACGATGTGTCCGTGACCACTTACAACGACGGACGTCCCCCCCGCACCCAGACACTGACGGTTACTGCTGGGGATGCGGAGTCCACGTTTACGGCCGCAGGGGGCTTGAATACGGTTCTTTCCGGAGCCGCCCAAACGCCCTCGACGTACGTGTACGCCGGCAGCAAACTGACCGTCACCTATCCATTTCCCGCCGGAGCCTACTCCGAATTTACCGTGAGCACCCTCACGGCGGACCGATTGGTGTATTATTCTGGAACGCTGAACGCCGTGGGCACCACGCGAACGCTGAGCTTTAAGCGGCGTTGAGGGACCAGACGATAAAAAAAGTGCCAACTGACAAAACGAGCCCCCGCAACGACTGGAAAAGGAGTTCAGGAAACTCATCTACAAGATAGATTTTCTGTACTTAGCTAATTGAACCAGTTTACTGAACGCAAGCTGGGCAATGGAACGGATTTGCAGGGCTTGCCAGCGCCTTGGTAATGTCGTTCAGAATAAGGAGGGTTTCAGTGGCCTTCGTTTTAAATCACGACGAGGAGTAGCTTTCGCCAAAGCATTGCGCCCATTGCACCAATTCCCCAACATGCTCTCCCGCTGGTTCCTGCTACTGACCGTGTTCGTTTCCGCATGCCATTCGCCGGAAAAGCCGTTGGTGACCCCGTTCACAACGCTGCTCACCAAGGCGGGCAATTACTGGATTTACCACCCCAATATGCGGCCGGACAGCGGCCTTGTTTACTCGTGGTGCACCCGCTACGCTCCTGCCGGAACGTTCACCACGCACTATTTCGATATCCGGGGCTTGCGGGACGCATCGCCTCCGGTTGACGGGATTGATTCCAATGCAGGTGCTTGGTGGTTTCGGGAGAGCGACCACTCCTTCGGGATAGGAGACGGGGAGCAGGACCAGGAAAGCAAAATATTTCACGTCCTGCGCTACAACCAGGACACGGTGTTCTTACGCAATTCGGAAGGCCAACCAGTCCTGTTGGTGCGTCGCCGGTAAGGATTCGGCGTTCTTAAAAGCTGGACATTGAAAGAAGGTTGGTCAAGCAGATTTCGTAGTTCAGCCAAACGGTCGGAAGGTAAACGAGGCCCGTTCAGTTGAAGGAGCCTTAAAGTCGTATGTTCAACACCTAATGCCCTTTTCTGCCTCAACCCATTCTTATCTCTCCCAAGCCGGATGGTTTGCCGGACGCAGGGTCAGCACCATCAAGTACCGGGCTTATCTAGCCGGCGAAGGGTATGCCTGGTTTCCCAAAGTGGCCGCGTTCTTGGAGGAATTTGGCGACTTACGGGTGCAGTTTGAGCGGGAAAGCAGGCGAGTGGATACGCTGAACCTGGACGCTTGCGATGCCAGCGCTGACTTTGATGGCAAATGGGTGCAGCAAGCGTATGCGCCAAGAATAGGGCAAACACAGTTGTGCGTCATTGGCCAAGCCTACTCGGACCATTTGCTGTTATTCATGGACGAAGAGGGAAATGTGTACGGCGGCTTTGATGATTTCTTGTGTTTCATCGCTGACAGCGGGCACAACGCCCTGGAAGCCATTTGCACGAACCAACCAGCAAGGGAGATTTCGTAACGCCGGACTGCGTATGCTTTTGCGTTCAAGAAAAGGGTCGAAATAGCTTAAACGAGGGATTAGTGGTCCAGCCATTGCTTAAAAGCAGGCGCGCGGCCGGCGCTGACCACCAGTGCCTCCTCCGCTACCGAGGGTGCTACCTGTAGCACCAGGCGCCCCTTGAAATATGGCCGGATTTCCTGCACTGCGCTAATGCTCAGGATGAACTGGCGATTGATGCGAAAGAAGTTCTGGGCGTCCAATTGGCCTTCCAGCTGGTCAAGCGTATCGGGAACGATGAACCGCTTGCCGGAGTGGGTGACGAGGAACACCACGCCCTCTTCGGCCAGAAAATACGCCACTTGGTCTACCGGCACGGCTTTCAGGGCCTGCCCGGACTTCACCAGAAAGCGCGTGCGGGGCGTGGTGTGCACCAGGCGCTGCACGTTAGCAACGGCGGCCGGCCGCGTGGCGGGGTGCAGGGTTTCGTACTTCTGCAGGGCGCGTTCCACCTCCGCAGCTTGCAGGGGCTTGAGCAGGTAGTCCACACTGTTCACCTGAAAGGCCTGGATGGCGTAGGCGTCGTAGGCGGTGGTGAAGATAACGGGCGCGCCCACCGCCACTTGGCGGAAGATGTCGAAGCTGTTGCCGTCCGACAGGTGGATGTCGCAGAATAGCAGGTCGGGGGCCGGCTGTTCGCGCAGCCATTCCACCGCCTCTTCCACCGAGCCGAGCGACGCTAGGATGCGTGCAGCGGGCCGCAGGCGGGTGAGCAAGGCAGCCAGTGCCTGGGCGGCCAAAGGCTCGTCTTCGATGAGTACGAGGTTCATGCGGCGGGGGTGGTCAGGAGCGGGAGGCGGACGACGAAGGACGCCGCCGTGGGCACAATTTCCACGGGGCGGTCGGTCAGGTAGTGGTAGCGGCGTTGGATGTTCTGCAAGCCTAACCGGGTGGACGCCACGGCATCGGTGCGGGGCTGCCGGTTGTTCTCCACCACCAGCAAGCCATCAGCGGTCGATATTTTGATGCGCAGGGGCTTTCGGGTAGTGGAGCCGTTGTGCTTAATGGCGTTTTCCAGCAGCATCTGCACGGCGGTGGGCGGCACCAAGGCCTGTTCCCAGGCCGGGGCCACGTCCCATTCCACGCGCAGGGCCTCTCCGAAGCGGGTTTCCATCAAGCTGGCGTAGGCGCGTACCAGCGCCATTTCGCTGTGCAGCGGCACCAACGGTTGCGCCCCAGTATCGAGCAGGGCGCGGTAGACGTCCGACAGTTGGCCGAGGAATTGCACGGCCCGGTCCGGGTCGAGGTGAATCAGCGAACCGAGCACGTTGAGGCTGTTGAACAAGAAATGGGGGTCGACCTGATTTTTCAGCGCTTCGAACTGCGCCTGGAAGGTCTCTTTTTGCAGCTGTGCTACCCGATACAGCTCCTGCTCCAGGTTTTTGCGGACGTGTTCGCGCTCCACAAAGTAGTAGAAGAACAAGGACAGCACTGCGCTAATTGCCAGCGAAAGGCGTAGCGTGCGGGGCGATATCTCCGCAGTGGGCACCAGAAAGTGCTGCGGAAGGGTGAAGAACAACAACCAGAAAGCCACGCTGACCAGCACCACGCTCTGCCCTTCCAACAGGGCCTTGGCCGAAGCGGGCAGCGTGGTCAGGCGGTTAGCCCCAAAGAGGCGAGCAATGGGTATATGAACCCAGAAGGTGGCCAGCAGAAAGGCAAACAGCAGCAGCAGCAGCTTGTAGCTGGCCAGCGCACCCACCCACAAGGTGCCGTACTGAATGAATACCGCCATGTGGAAGACCGCAGTGGCGGCCAGCACCGCCAAGGCCATTTTTCGAATCATGGGGTCGGGTTGAGGCGACGCCTTGCGCCAGGGCAAAGGTCGCGGAAAGAAGGAAGTGGCGGCAATGAGCCTATTCGCTGCCTTGAGGGACTGAGTGCCACCCCGGAGCAACAAGACAAAATTACCAGGTTGCCAGGCGAAAAGCTGCATTTGGTCGGCTAATTCACCAGGCTCATATCCCGATTCATTACCCCGGAATCCGCCTTCGGCAGAAAGCACTTTCGGCCGGGCTCAACGCGGGGGAGTATTGTGCCATCCTCTCCGCAGCCGGGCGCTGCGTTCCCTTTTTGTCACCGTCAATCCCCCTCCCGTACCGCATGAAACTGCCTTCTTTTGCCAAACCCCTGCGCATTTCCCGAACCCGGGTGTTGTGGAAACTGACCAAAGCCGCTTTGGATAAGGACCGGCCGGTGCTGGTGCAAATTGTGGTGACGCGCCGCTGCAACCTGGCCTGCGGCTATTGCTACGAGTACGACAAGGTGTCGAAGCCCGTCCCCCTGCAAGAGTTGAAAGCCCGCGTCGACACGCTACGCAAGCTGAAGGCTGTATTTGTGACGCTGAACGGCGGCGAACCCCTGCTGCACCCGCACATCGCCGAGCTGGTGCGCTACATCGCCGAAGCCGGCATGGTGCCGATGATAAACACCAACGGCCATGTGCTCAAAGCTCCGCTCATCAAGAGCCTAAACGAGGCCGGCCTTTTCGGCATGCAGCTCAGCTGCGACAGCCTGGAAGACAACGAGGTAACTGAGAAGAGCATGCGCCGGCTACGCCCCAAATTGGAGCTGCTGCGGGAGCACGCCCAGTTCATGGTGCGGGTAAACGGGGTGCTAGGCTCCGGCAACCCGGCCGAGATGGAGGAAGTGGCCAAGGTCGTGGTCGGCTTCGGCTTTGGGTTTCAGTGCTCGCTGATGCGCGACAGCGCCGGGCAGGCCCTCCCCTTGAGCGGGGCGGCCCTGCAGGCCTACCTGCGCATTCGGGCCATGAAAGGCCGTCTGCCACAAATCCTCAACGATAACTTTCAACTGCCCCTGGCCCGGGGAGAAAGCAAGCCCTGGAAATGCCGGGCCGGAGCGCGCCACTTCGAGGTCGACGGCGCCGGCTTAGTACACCTGTGCCAGCCCAAAACCGGCTCGCCCGCCAAGCCGCTGGCCGAATATTCGGTGGCCGATATCCGCGCCCAGTTTGACTGCGGCAAGTCGTGCTCGGCCCGCTGCCCCATTGCCTACGCCCACCTGGGCAGCCGGCTCGACGGCTTCCGAAGCCAAAAAAGTGCTCAAGCCTGATGGACCTGAGCCTGATTATCCCGGCCTTCAACGAAGCGCAACGCATTGGGCCCACGCTGCGGCGCGCGCATCGGTTTTTAGCCGCCCGGCCCGCGCGCTTTGAAATCCTGGTGGTCGACGACGGCTCGACCGATGACACAGTGGCGCTGGTTACGGCTCTGGCCGGCGAGCTGCCCGGTGTGCGCGTGCTGTGCTCCCCGGCCAACCGGGGCAAAGGCCACGCGGTGCGCCTGGGCATGCGGGCGGCCACGGGCCAGGTCCGCCTGTTTTCCGACGCCGACGGCTCCACCCCCATCGACGAATTGGACCCGCTGCTGCGGGCGCTGGCCGAGGGGGCTGACGTGGCCATCGGCTCGCGCTACCTGGCGGCGTCGCGAGTCACGCGGCCCCAGCCCTGGTTCCGCCGGGCTTGGAGCCGCCTCGCTAACCGGGTGGTGCAGCGCGTGCTGCTGCCCGGCGTGGCCGACACGCACTGCGGCTTTAAGGCCTTCACGGCCGCGGCGGCCGAGCGCATTTTCGTCGCCTGCACCGTGGACGGCTGGTCGTTCGACCTGGAAGTGCTGGCCCGCGCCCGCGCCTTGGGTTTCTGCATTCGCGAAGTGCCCGTGCGCTGGGAAAACGACGAGCGCAGCAAAGCCCGCCTCCGGCAGTTGCCCCGGGAATTCCGGCACGTGTATCGGCTGCGCCAGCAGCTTCGGCAAGCAGAAAAGCTGGCAGGTAACCAAGGGCGAGGCGTAGCCTGAAAAATCAACCGTTTATTTATTGTCTTCTGGAATGGATGCTTTCGTTGTGTTTTTAATTGTTGCTGTTGCAGTTGCCTGGCGGGTGTGGGGCCTACCCAAGCGTCTGCTGGAGTTGCAGGAGGAAGTAAAAATCCGCCAAGCTGAGTTCAACAAGCGGCAGGCTGCGATGCAAGCGGAGCTGCTGCACCTGCGCGAACAAGTGGCCGGTCTGCTCGAAGCGGGGGCGCCGCCCGCAACAGCCCCCACGGCCGTGCCCCTGGTTCGGCCAAGTACCGCTGCAACGTCCGCTATCGTGCCAGCCAAGGCCCCGGAAGCCACTCCGGCTAGTTCGCCAGTCCGCGAGCCGGTCGTGCCGGTGCCGCCGGTGGCCCTGCCCATTACCCCAGCACCCGCTCCGGTTAAGCCTGCGGATGCGGAGCCCGTCGTCATATTGCCAGTTGCGCCGCTGGTTTTGGTGCAACCACAGCTATTACTAGAGTCACCGGTGATTCCGGTAGCACCGACGCCAGCGCCTGCTCCCGCGCCGGCGTCGGTTTCACCGGTCCCGGTTCCAGTAGTCCCGGTATCCGTGCCAGTGGTGCCCGTGCCCCCAGTGAATACGCCTGTTTATGAGCTGGTTATCATTCCTGTTTCTGAGCCTATTGTCATCCCAACTGAGGTAGCGGTTCCGGCGGCAGGCCCCATACCGGAGACTAGCCCTGAGGCTGCCCCCGAGCCGGTAATAGCGGCTCAGGCTCAACCACCTTTGCCACCCGTCCCGCCAGCTCCGCCCCGGCCACTGCGGCGCCCGCCTCCCCCGCTACAGCGCACCGGGCCCACCTGGTGGGAACGGGCCGCCACCCTTATCCTGGAAAACTGGACCGGCATCCTCGGGGCCGTGGTGCTGGTTACAGGGGTCGGTTTCCTGGGCATCTACGCGGCATTGCGGGTAAGTCCGCCGTTGCGGTTTCTGCTGATTTGCGCGTTCGCGGCTGGCCTGCTGGGCGTGCGGTGGGCACTCCGCCAGAAAAGCTTTGCGCGGCAGCTCAACGGCTGGCTGCTGAGCAGCGCGGCGGCCATCTTCCTGTTTGCCTGCGTGGCCGCCGTGAGCATTGAGGGCCTGCGCTGGGTAGCTGCGCCCTGGGACTACCTGTTGCTGCTCACCGGCGTGGTCGCCAACCTGCTCCTGGCCTGGCGCGCCAGCCGCGAGGAAGTTGCCACCCTGCACGGCGTGCTGAGCCTGGTGGCCCTGGCGGTGCTGCCGCCTGCGGCTCTCACGCTGGGCACGGCGGCGGCCGTCACGGCGTTCACAATCGCCATCACCTACCGCCAGCGGTGGAAGTACCAGCTGCTGCTCGGCATCGCCAGCTTCTTCGCCTTCCACCTCTACTGGCACCGGCAGCTGACGGTCATTCCCAACTCCCTGCGCCTGGTGGCCATGGCGCTGGTGGCGCTGGTGGGCCTAGCCGCAGCCGTGGTGCAGTACCGCCGCGTGTACGCCCAGCGGCGGTTCGAACCCCTGCTTTTTACCGCCCACCTGCTCAACTGGACCTGTCTGGGCATCAACCTGTACCTATACAGCACGGGTTCCGTCTGGAAAACCATTCCGCTGGGCCTGGGCGCGCTGCTCACCTTTTGGGCCGGGCGTCAAGCCAAGAAGCTCGGCATCGGCTGGCTGTTCCAGACCGATACCATCCTCTCGCTTATGCTGGCGCTGGCCACGGCCCTGTCGCTGCAGGGCTGGCACGCTACCCCCTCGGTTATCCTAGTGTTTATGCTGCTCGAAACGCTGCTGGTGGCGCTGGTAATGGCCCGGCAACGCGAAGCGCTGGTGTACCGCGTGGCGCTGTTCGCCGCGTGCCTGGCGGGCGGTGGCCTGCTGTTCTTCGCGGCCCTCAACGCCGATTCCAGCCTGCCCCAGGTGTTGTATCGCAATGCCTTTCTGCTGGCCCTGGCGGGCTGGACGGGCCTGGCGTTCACCCAGCTGATGTATAAGCAGCCGCTGCTGCAAGCTGAGGGGCCCAACGCGAAGGCTTGGGTTGGGGCTAACTCCCCCGCCAAGTCGGCCGGCAACCTATTGGCTGGCTTTGCGGGGCTGGCCGGCCTGTTGCAGGCGGGGTCCGGGCTGCTGCTGGTACGGGTGCTCTTTGGCTGGGACCACGCGCCTGTCGCGATGCTGCTCGGTGCCCTGCTGGCCCTGGGCGGCGGCGCCTTGGGCCTGGCGGCCTGGGTGCGCACCGTTCCCCAAACCCCAACCTGGGTGCGGCAGCAGCAGCTACTACTGGCGCAGGGCTTCGCGGTGCTGGCCGGTCTAGGCCTGCACGAGTTGGGCCTGAGCTGGGCGGTGGTGCTGGGCATCCTCTACGCCGAGAACATGGCTGTGGCCTTGCTGGCTGCCCGGCGGCGCGAGCCGCTGCTGTACCATACTGCCCAGGCCGGGGCCTTCCTGGCCGGTGGCGTCCTGTTGCTGACTGCCTGGGCGAAGGTAAACCACGCGCTGCCCCGTGAACTGTACCGTGATGCCCTGGTGCTGGCCCTAACCGGCTGGCTGGGCCTAGCATTCCTTCGCTGGGCTTACCGGCAGCTCGCGGCTCCCGGCTCATCAGAAATTTCCGAAACAAACCAACGCTTGCTTAGTGGCTTTGCGGGGCTGGGCGCCTTGCTGCAAGCCAGCACGGGCCTGCTGCTGGCGCGCGTGCTGTTTGGCTGGCAGCAAGCGCCGGTAGCCGCGTTGTTGGCTGCGCTCCTGGTAATGGGCGGCGCAGCGCTGGGATTGGCCGCCTGGGTGCGCGTCGAGTTCCGGTTACCCACCTGGGTGCGACCGCTGCAATTGTTTCTGGCGCAGGTATTTGCCCTGCTCACGGTGTCGGGATTGCACGAGCTAGGGCTGCGCTGGCCCGTGGTGCTGGGCCTGCTTTTTGCCGAAAACCTGGCGGTGGCCCTGCTCGCCGCCCGGAAGCGGGAGGTCTTCATTTACCGGGTTGCCCTGGCCGGTGCCTTTTCCGCGGGATTAGGTTTGCTGCTATTAACTATAGGGAACGCTGACCACAGTCAGTTATCCACGCTTTACCGCAACGCCTTGGTACTGGCGTTGGCCGGCTGGGCTGGAATCATATTGGTTGATTTCACCCACCGCCAACTACTGCCTGCGCGGCATGCCGAAGCACTGGATGATGCGCAAACTGACCGTGACCTATTGAGCGGCATTGTTGGGCTGGCGGGCTTGCTGCAGGCCGGAACCGGGCTACTGCTGGGCCGGGCTCTTTTCAGCGCACCCGGAGCGCCGGTGGCCTGGCTGCTGGGGGCGCTTGTGGGCCTGGGGGGCATTGCGCTGGGCTTGGCAGCTTGGGTGCACGCCCAAGGCTTGCTGCCCCGTTGGGTACGTCGCCAGCAACTGGTCTTGGGGCAGGCGTTTGCCGTACTGGCCGCGTTGGGCTTGCACGAGGCAGGCCTGAGTTGGCCCGGAGTCTTACTGGTTCTGTATGCCGAGAATCTGCTGGCCGCGCTGTTGTTGCATCACCGCGACGAAGACGACCTGCTACACTTGCAGACTTACCTGCTGGTGCTGCTAGCGGCTCTGTTGCCAGTGCTGGTGCGCTACGCGTCGCCGGGAGCGTTCGGGGCTGAGGTGCGGGCGGCCTTGCTCGTCGGGGCGGCCCTGCTCACAGTGGGCTACCAGCTGCGGCACCGGTTGTGGTCGGCGGCAAGCGAAGAGTACGCGGTGCTGCCGCTCAGTGGTACCTTACGGTTGCCGGTGCTGGGGCTGGCCGTGGGCTGGCTGCTGCTCAGTGGCGGCGCGCTGGTATACGACCAAGCCTGGGCTGCCTGGGCCATGGTGGGCCTGCTGAGCGGGCTGCTGTACCTCCGGCACCGGGTAGCGGCGCCGGGCGTTTGGGCCGGCCTGCTGCTAGCCGCTGTAGGCTATTTGGGCCTGCAGTGGAGCTATGCGCTGCGGCCGCCGGCCGGGCAGCTGGCCAGCGCGGGAGCCGTGCTGCTTTACCTGCTGCCCATGCTGGCCGTGCCGTTGGTGGGCGCCTGGGTGTCGTGGTGGGCGCCGGCCCAACGGTTCGTGCGCGGCCCGTGGGTGTACCTGCTGGGGCTGCACCTGGTGGTGGCGCTGGTGGCCGCCGTGCCAGCGGGCCACGTGGCTTACCTCTCGCTGGGCTTTACCGGACTGGCAGGGGCCGCCTTCGCCGCGGCCCAGGTGTGGCGCCGCCGCTTGCCCAACGAGTCGGCCGTATGGCGGGCCGGCCTTCCCGACCGCTACCTGCTGCACCTCAACTACGGGCTACTGATGGCGGGCCTGCTCACGCATGGGTACCTCCTCGCGCTCGATGAGCGGTTCTTCGGCCAGCCGGCCGAATACGTGACGGCGGCGCTGCTCTTCGCCACGCTGACCGCCTTGGCGTTGGCGGCTCCGCCCACTACGGGCCCGGTGTACAACACTTGGCGCCGGGTGCATCCGTGGCTACCCGAGGTGGCGCTGCTCTTTGGCACCGCCACGCTGGGCCACCACGTGCGCACGCCTTGGCTGCCGCTACTGTGGGCGACGGGAGCGCTGGTGCTGACACTAGTGGCTTCCAGAATCCCGGCGCGGTTCCGGCGATTGGCCGCATACGGCCGGCTCTACTATGGGCTGGCCGCCGGTACGGCCAGCTTGGCCAGCCTGCGCTACATCACTCCGGAGCAGCTTCTGAGCTTCGATTGGTGGGGGATTTCGGCGGCGGTGGCATTGCTGTTTGCCTACATAGCGCTGGCGCTGCAAGCGGTTAATCCTCCTCCTGCCGGCCTCTCATCCGCCTGGGACCGGCTAATTCACCCGCCGCGCCGCGTGCTCGAAGCCTGGCTGCTCTACCCGGCTTTCCTGGCGCTCACGCTGCTGCTCGTGCAGTCGTTCGACCACTCGGTGCTCACCGTGTTGCTCATGCTGGAAGTGGTGGCCGTCTTCAGCACCAGCCTGCTGCTACGGCGTCAGGATTTGCGCTACCTCGCCCTTGCTGGCATGCTGGGCGCGCTGCTCCGGTTGGTGTTTTTCGACCTGAGCCGCAGCGGTACCATTACGCGAGCCTTCGTCTTTATCTTCATGGGGCTGCTGCTGCTGGGCATGAATGCGCTGTATGCCCGCTTTAAGGCCCGCTTCGCCCCGGAGGAGTTGGTAGAAGACGATGGAACGTCGGAAGCGCTGACCGGGCCGGACGTTCAGGTAGAGTAAAATGGGGGTGGCCCGCTTGCCAAGTTATAACAAGCGGGCCACCCCCATTTTACAGTGTATTCACAAACAGTTTAGGCGATTAGCCAGGCCATTGACCGTTCAACAAAATGTCTTGTCCTAAAATGAGTTGACCATCAATCCCCCGCAGATGGAACACTTATTTCTGCTTCGCAAGCAGGCGCATGAGCTGAAAATGCGCCAAATGGTCGAGGAGATTACCTTCGGCCGCCACACCGTTGAGTCGGCGATGAGCAAGTATGAAGTGCTCACCCGCTCGACCGTTACCAAATGGGTGGAACGTGTCCGGCAAGAAGAACTGGCCCGTACCGAAGCCATGGAAAACACCGCGAAAAAGCCCCCCACGACGCTCGTCGAGCAAGTGGTGCAGCACGCCGATGCGCTGACCGGCCAGGTCAAGCAGTTACAGAAACAACTCGAACAAGCCGAGCTGCAGGTGCTCTATTACAAGCATGTGATTCGGGTGGCCGAGCAGGAGCTGGGCCTGAGCATCGAAAAAAAGTCCGTTACCAAGTAGTCCAGCTCCTGCGAGTAAGCTGCCCGCACTTTTGCCTGCGGCGGGTCAGCGGGGTACTTGGGTTTAGCCGGCAGGCCTACTATCAGCACGAAAACCGGCAATTCACCAGCGAGCAGCGGGAACAGTACGTACTGGACCTCGTGGCCGAGGTGCGGGAGGACCACCCGCGCATGGGCGGCAAGAAGCTTTACTACCTACTCAAGGAACAACTGGTCAAGCAAGGCATCAAGTTGGGACGGGATGCCCTCTTTGACTTGCTGGCTGCCAACAACTTGCTCATCCGCCGACGCAAGCGCAAGGCCATTACCACGTTCTCGCGGCACAAATTCCGCAAGTACCCGAATCTGATTAAGAACCTCACTCCGTTGCGGCCCAATCAGGTCTGGGTGGCGGATATCACCTACTGGTTTACCGAAGCCGGCTGTCTCTACATCTCGCTGCTCACCGATGCCTACTCGCACCGCATCATGGGCTTCGCCGTGGCCGAGACGCTGGCCACCGTCCATTCTCGCCGGGCGCTGGAGATGGCGTTGCACCAAATCAGCAAGCGGGCCGGCCGCCACCTGATTCACCACAGCGACCGCGGCATCCAGTATTGCAGCCAAGAGTACCTGGCCCCGTTGGCAGCTTGGCACGTGCAGGTGAGCATGACGGAGAACTCCGACCCGTTGGAAAACCCCGTAGCCGAACGCATCAACGGCATCCTCAAGCAGGAATACTTGAGTCACCAGCCAGTCCGCTCCGTGGAGGAAGCGCAGCAACACCTCGAACGGGCCGTGTTTCTCTACAACTACAAACGCCCCCATCTGAGCTGCAACTACCAAAGCCCCGACGAAGCGCACCGCAGCTGGGGGCCGTTGGAACGACGCTGGAAAAACTACTACAAGCCACCCGTTGCGAACGAACCAAAAGACCGTAATTTTAGGACTACCGCCGAAACGGTCAACGCAGGCCCGGACTATCACTAAACGGTCAACTTATTTCAGGACAAGACAAAACGGTCCGAAGGTAAACGCACTCCGTTTGATGACAGGAGCTATTCAAAAAACACGGCAGGCCACCAAGTTCGGCCCCAAAGAGAGGGCTTAAACGCTCTTCGTTCAACCCCCTTTTTCATTTTGATTCGGTCATGAGTCCATTGTCGCTCCTCTTGTTTGCTACCCTCATTCGGACGAACCCAACCGCGATAATCAGAAAAAATGCCTTCACAGGCATCGAAATAATTTACACTGACAGCGACCAGAAAAAAACGGTGTTGTTCCAAATAGAAGCGTTTATCGGGAACAAGTGGGTGCTTATCGACCACGATGTGAACTGCAAAGAATTAAACGCGCGCAGTATCATTTCCTGCGCTCCTATTCACGTTCACCAGCGGAAAGTTCTTTCCTTTTCTCTGGAGGACTGCGAATACATCTACAGCTTTCCCTACCAACGCTATAACAAGCTGTTGATTCGGTTAAAAACGGTGGATTATCACTCCACCAAAACAAGTTACTACATTGGTAAAACGCGCCGATTTATGCCTTTCTGGATTAATAAACAGGAGCAGAATACCACCTCTCACCAACTAACCCACTAACTCGGGTTCAGCGAAACGGTCGGAAGGTAAACGAGCCTTTAATCTATCATTTCGGTGAGCATTAGACAAAGCGTCCTCTTTTCGAGGCTCCAGTCAGCCGGATTGGCCGTATTCTCAATCAGGTGAACCAGCGCCGCGAGCATCAACCTTACTCGTTCCGTCTCCGAAGCAGCCAAGAACGGGCCGTAGGCGATTCTCACTCGCGCATTGAGCGCGCGCTCTTTTTTGACAAAGCGTCGAAATTCCCCCGGTCCTGTGTCTTGGTTAATGACAAACACCACGTTGATTTCGGCCACAAGCGCTTCCTGGTTAACTGGCATAGCCAAGGCGTTTAGCGTGGCCTCAGCCGTATTTCTGGCGTGGCGAAAAGCGTCGCCATTCTGCGCTTCAACTATCCCACCCAGCCAAAATATCATAGAAAATAAGGAGAAGTTTCGAAAGTACTAAGCACTTGTAAGTTCATTTAAACGGTGGGTCCCTAAACTTACTGCGTTTCGGTAAAAGAGCGTTATTTACCTCTTCAAGGATTGGCATGGTCTCCTGACTGATGGAAGCACACGAACCCGTTATTGCTCTTTTGCTTTTTCAAAACGGTCTGGCCGACAATGCCTACAGTATCATCCGGCATTTGGAACATCGCTTTGGCTGGTTGCACTGGGGCGAAATCAAGCAGTACTTGCTGGCCCATGGGTACCTGGTTCAGCTGGACCAAAGCCAAGTGCCGGCGTATGCCATCACCCCCGCCGGCGAGGCGTTTAGCGCCCGTTTTCGCGAACAGGCATTGGCCAAGGTGCAAGAAGACCCCTTCACCCACACGGAGCACACCCGCTGGCTGATTAGTCAATTGTGAGCTGGCTCTAACGTCTAGCCAAACGGTAGGTCGGTGAACACGACCCGTTCAAAAATAAGAGCATTTGGTCGAGGGCGCAAGTATGTGTGCGCTCGTGGCTCCTACCCTGCTGAATGGCCGACGGCGAGGCAGCCGTTCAGCAGGCAATGCACAGCTGCGGCGGCCCAGGCCGAGCCCGTGCGTTCGCGCACATACAAAAACAATGTGCCCATGCTCAACTGGAAGAGCACATCGGCCAAGGGGAAGTGCGTCGGCGACCACCACGCCCCGACGTAGCGCCAAAAGTCCGCGCCGAACCCCAGGGTGAACAGGCGGTCGGGAAAGCCCAAGCCGTGCCCGAGCGTGAACAGAAGCACCCCTACGATGCCGCCCCAACTCGTGCGCGTGCCGGGCAACGGGACGGTTCGCGCCAGCCCGGGCGCCAGCAGGCCCAGGAGCGCCCCGCGGTAAAATAGTTCTTCGTCCAGGCCGGGTAAAACAAAATAAAACAGCCGCTCGCCGGTGCTCAAGGCCGGGAAGGCGTGACGGGACAGATAGGCATCTCCCAGCACGAGGGCGGCGGCGGCCAGCACGGCCGGCACGACCGCGCGGACCGCCCCCGGGGCCGGCCGCACAAAGCCTGCGGCGGCCGGCGTGGCGCGTCGCAGCGCGTACACCCACCCCAAGGAACACAGCACGCCGATGCCCTTGCCGACCCATCTTAACGGCACCGGCCCCGCCACTTTGCGCAGCTCGGCCGCCGAGGCCTGGCCCCGCCACTGGACCCACACGGGCCACGGGAGCGCCAGCTGCATCAACGTATACATGTGGACGACGCACGCCAACGCGGCCCAGCCCAGCAGGGCGGGCCGCGCGCGCCAGGGAACGACGCACAGTCCGATGCACAACCCCGCCCACAACAAGCCCCAAAATACAACGGCAATTACAAGGGTAGTCGGCATGGAAAATATAGGCAGCGGCAGTCGGCCCAACAGAACGACAAAGGGCATTCAACTGATGTATTACTTTCATCCGAAGCAACCGGCGAAATTGCTCTAGTTTAGGAAAACGGTCCTGCCTTGAACGAGCGCCGTTTGGAGATAGGAGGGTTATTGCATCCCTGTCGTTTGCGTAGTTTGGTGACCAATAACTCCATCTCTTTCTCCGTCCCGATGTTGCTGCTAATCCGGTTTGCTTTTCTGGCATTGCTCTGTAGTGGGGGTGGTTGCGTCAGCCAGACGCTCGTTCAGCACACCCGCGCGTATGATGCGGCGGCACAAGCGTCCCCGGAGCCCTTTTATTTGGCGACCACTCCGGAAGCGTTGCAGGGAATTTGGGGCACTAAGCAAGAGTACTACTATACCGGCAGCGATAGCCAGTTCCATTACCTACTCGTGTACTACGACACCTATTTCAAACACAAGTACGCGTACAAAATACCGCGGAACGCCCCCCTTGGCGAAACGCCCTTTGACTTTACCACCGACCCTACTGCGAGGAAGCCACTCGTCTTGCCAAGGGAATAGCTGGGTCAGAGGTGGGAGAATCACTGGACAGATTTTAGCTAATCTGTTCACGAAAATGGTGGCAAGGTAAACGCGCTCTGTTTAGTTGAAGGAGCATTATTGCAAACTGAGCTAATGGTACTCAAAGGTTAGGGCTCCATGTAGAACGCGCCGCGGCTGTCGAACACGACGTAGAGCCGCTGCTCAGCCGGTGCCCACACGTAGAGGTAGGCCCCGCCCGCACCGTCCAAGTAGGTGGCGTACGCGTTGCCCGCGTGCCCCAAGTACCCGCGGCGCGCAAACTGCCGGCTGCCGAGCCATCGGTCCAAAGCCGGGGACGTGGCCAAGCTGCGCGCCAGGGCGTGGACCGCCCCGCCTGTCGGCTGCCACCCCAAGCTGTCTTTTCCCAAAACCGACTGGGCCGGTCCGGGGAACCGCAATCGCGGCAACGGGCTGCCTGGGCCCAGGGGCGCGTGTACCGGGGCCGTGGGGGCATAGGCCCACAACTCGTGGGTTTCCATCAGGTCAAAGCCCAGCACGTTGTGCGACTCGACCACGTGCAGGCGCAGGCCCGGTTGGCGGAAGAAAGCCGCCCCGGCGCGCTCGTCCAAGGGCCGGTTGAACGCCCAAGCCCCATCGAGCGCCACGACCGCACCGACCACTGCGGCGAGGAGCAGCAGAAGGACAATGCCTAAACGTCGAAACCAGAACATAAACGCAGAAGTCACAGAAGAAGTGAAGTGCCAAACTTACGTTCAGCCAAACGGTCGAAAGAGAGTTATAGGTACCTCCAAAAACAGTTATAGCCACCTCCAAAAGAGTTATAGGGGAGTTATAGCCATGCTAAAAACAGTTATAGGCACGTTATAGGCACGTTATAGGCACGTTATAGGCACGTTATAGGCGGGGTTATAGGCTGCTTGACGCCTGATTCGGCACCCGAACACGGTCTTTAGAAGCGTTTGTCGGGCCGTAATGCAGCCGAAACCTGCTGTTGGTGACGGCCCTGGTGCTTTAAGAGAAAGGTATTGGGTCTTGCGGGCTGCCGCAAACCTCCCTCTGGTGGGTTCATTCACGAAAACGAGGGTATTCGGCACCGGGCACGGCGGAGTTATTTTTGGGCGGGGCGGTGATATCTTCCGGGCATGAACGAGCCCAAAGAAATCATCCACGTCGGGGCACTGGAACTGCGCTTCCTGCTCGACGGCGACGACACCGACCAGCGCATGGTGGTGTTCGAGTTTTCGGTGCCGCCGGGGGCCCACGTGCCCGCCCCGCATTACCACGAAGCGGTGGACGAGCTGGTATACGGCCTGTCGGGCACCATGACCACCACGGTGGGGGGCCTACCGCGCACCATCGGGCCGGGCGAGCAGTGCTTCATTGCGCGCGGGGTGGTGCACCACCACGCCAACCTGGGCGCGGAAACGGCCACGCTGCTCACCGTGCTCACGCCGGCCACCATCGGCCCGGCCTATTTCCGCGAGCTCAGCACCCTGCTGCAAACCGGCGGCCCGCCCGACCCGGCGCGGGTGCAGGCCATTATGGCCCGACACGGGCTGGTAGTGGCCTAAAGCACCGCCCGGTAGCGCCCCACGTGCGCTCCTTTCCGGCAAAGCAGTCGTTACGTATGTCGATGAAAAAAATCGCCCTTTAGAAGAAAAACGGGCGTTTAGTGAAAAGGTCGTGGCGTAAACGCGCCTCGTTCAGCTGAAGGAAGGCCACGTGAAATAAAGCACCGCCCCTTGCAGCAGCGTCAGCCCCAGGGTAACGCCCCAGAAAGCGGCTTTGCGGTTTTTGTGGGGCAGCAGCCACATCGCCGCCCACGCGCCGAGTGCCGCGCCCGGCAGAGTCGCCAGGTGCAGCGTTTGTTCGGCAATGCGCCGCTGGCCCCGTTGGGCTTTGCGTTTGTCCCACGCGAAGAGCAGGAAACACAGCAGATTGAACAACAACAGGCAACTCAAGAGCAGTTTCATGGGCGGGGCGGACCGTTCAAAGTAAGTGGTGCGGGGTATCGGCCTCGGTGGTCGCGGCACCGGCCGAAACCGGGTGGGCGGGGTCAACAAAGGGCGAGTAAGACGCAATACCCGTGGTTTGGCCGTCGAAGATGGCACCAGCCGGGCACAAGTCCGTGGGCTGCGGTCAGCCAAACGGTCCGAAGCTAAACGCGCGCCGTTCAAAATAAGGAGCATTACTTTGGCCCAAACGCCCGCCTTGTTTCTGAATCTGTTTCTTTCTCTTTTTGCTTTACTAACCAGCCCCGCCTATGCGCCCGTTTTTGCTACTAGGTGACATCTCGGGGTCTCTTATTGTATTGGGGCTCGTGGTATTAGGGTTCGGCGGACTGACCGTATTTGGCGGAATAAGACTTCAACGGCCGAGCCCCACGGCGACGGGAAGTAAAGGGATGGGGTTAGGGTGCGTGGTCATGGCCATTGGAATGGTGGTCGTGCTGATTGCCTTCAGCTTTCTTTCTGACGTTTGGGAGGACCGGCCGTCCCGGGTTATAGAACGCCAAATGGAAGAAATTGAAGAAAGGGAAGAAGCAAGGAACGCGGCCCTTCCAGACACAAGTTGGGTGGCCCGAGACCGCAAAACCAATCAGGAAAGCGATAGTGCCTCGCGACACGTGGTCCAGCAGGATTCGATTGCACGAGCACGTGCCGAAAATGCTGCACAGGGATGGTGAGTCCTAAGCGCCTAATGATTGGATAAAAGGGGGCGTTTGCTGGTGCAGGAGTTCATTCAAATGGTCGAAGCCCTGGTCCCATAGCATTTTATCCGGTGCGTCGGTCGTCGGTTCGCCGCAAACACGTCGTTAGACGCGCTTGTATCGCCTGTACCCGCCTTTTCGCCTCCGTTTCTGCCCGAAAGGTCGGCGAAAAAGCCGTTTCTAGAGCCTGTTATGCACTGGTTCGTAAATTAGGGGCATGACCGCGCCGCGCCGCTACCCAAGTGATGTGAAGGATGATGAATGGGCGTTTGTGGCCCCGTATTTGGCCCTGCTGCGAGAAGATGCGCCCCAGCGGCGGCATCCGTTGCGGGCCCTGTTTAACGCG
>NZ_JAGEMO020000147.1 GCF_017921975.2 Hymenobacter terricola | reverse complement strand
TGGCCAAGGGCAAGAATAAGAAGCTCGCCCTGATTGCCGTCTGCAACAAACTGCTCAAGCAAGCTTTTGCCATCATCAAATCAGGCGTGCCTTACCAAGCCGATTTTACCTCAAAACGTGCGCTGAAAGCTTGACTTTTAACACAGTTCTTGTTAAGGGACGAAACCCAGATGACAGCGGCACTATTTGCACTTCCCTATTGCCCCCAAAATCCTGTTTGCTCCGGCCCGGGAAAGCACCTCGTTTCGAGTTTACGAAACTCATCTACTTGGCGCATTTCGTAAACTTTGATTCGTAGACGAGTTTCTTAAACTCGCCCTGCCCTATTGGGGCCAGCTGGCCACCAGGTGCCGAACTGATTCCTGTCGTTCACGAAAAGGAGCGTGGCTGTTGCAGAACTCAGTGCCGACCTAATCCGCGCGGGTTTCGCGGCCCAATTCGAGCCAGAAAAGCTATCTAATGGTTCTTTTACACGCACAGCGCAGCCTACTGAGGCTGTTTCCGCATTATTCATGGAGTTCTGCAACAGCCACGAGCAATTCTTTACTACCAGTGTTGATTGCTAAGCCGTGCCGTACAGGTTAACACCCATAATATCCTTTTTTCGGCGTTTAAAATACTGTACACAAGCACTATACAAGTGCATTTTATCCGTTGACAAGTCTAAGTGCTGTATTTTCTGACTTGCTCACTTGGGTGACCTGCGATAAGTTTGTTCGCTGGGTCTTTCCGCGCTTTCCTACTCCTTGACGCCATGAAAAACGTGCTGCTGGTCCTGCTAGTCCTGTTGGCAAGCTGTAAAAAAGAGGAAATAGATGCGCTGCCCAAGGCTACGCAGCAGGGCAAAAACACGTTTGGCTGCCTCTTGGACGGCCAAGCGTTCCTGCCCACATCCAGCCACAACATTTTTCAGCCTACCACCCCACTGCAAGGGTATTTTTACCGGCGTGAAATTGGCATAAAGGCTTATGGAGAACAGGGGCAAATGTACTTGGCCTTGCGCGACGCGTTTCGGCCGGGCACCTACTCCTTGGGCGAAACCTCTACGGGCAACTACGCCAGTCTAAGTCGCGGCTCGGGCAGCTTTTATATGTCGGCCACGCGCGCGGGCTCGGTCACGCTCACCCGCATTGATACTGTTGCCCGCGTGATGGCCGGCACATTTGAGTTTTCTGCACTTGACTATCAGGGCGGCGGCACTATCTCCGTCACATCGGGCCGTTTTGACGTTGCGTTCTAAGGCAAGCCTTGTTCGTTTACGCAAACGGTGGTGGCTGTTGCAGAACCTTTCGGGGAGCTCCCAAACAGCGCGGGCGAACGACGATGGGGGCGTACATGGCTAGTGGAAGGGCCATTCTGGCGTGGTCTAGCCCCCAGATGCTTCGCTTAACCGGGCCATGCGGAGTTCTGCAACAGCCACGGTGATTTAAACAGCCCTCGGTTTTCGGTTAGGCTCCGATAAGGGCCCGTTAGCGGACCTAAGATAGCGCTGGGGTGCCCTCACCAGATAAGAAGGTGCCTTGAGAGCGAATTATGGCCGTGGCCCCGCCGACCCGGCTACCGGTACCACTGCTGCCCACAGCCCCAGCAGCACCCGTTCCTCGTGCTGCCAGTTGAGTTGGGGGGCGGCGCGGCGGCAGTTGTCGGCCAGGTGCTGGTAGCGGGCGGGCTCGTCGCGCAGCAGGCGGTTGAGGGCGCGGGCCAGGGTGGCGGGGGCGAGGTCGGCCACCAGCTCGGCCACGTCGAACTGGTCGTTGAGGGCGCGGTATTCGGGAAAGTCGATGAGCACCTGCGGGATGCCGGCGTGCACGTAGTCAAAGAATTTATTGGCCAGCGAGTAGTAGTAGCTCAGGCCGATATTTTCGAGCAGCATGATGCCCACGGCGGCCTGCCGCGTGACGTCGCGCAGGGCCTCAGGCAGCACGAACCCCCGGAATTCGACCTTCCCGGTGGCCAGCAGGCCCAGCCGTTCGGCCCGTGCGCGCAGGGCCGCCGATAAATCTCCTTCGCCGCAAATCACCAGCCGGCCCGCCACCTGGGGCATGGCGTCGAGCAAGCTTTCGAGGCCCCGGCCCATATTTAGAGCCCCTTGGTAGAGGATGTAGCCACCGGGTGGAGCGGCGGCCGGAGCCGGCGGCAGCGGTTCGCCATCGCGCAGGCGGCTCACGTTGCGCACCACCGCGAAGGGCTGGCCGTAGCGCTGCGCGAACACCCGCGCCAGGGCCGGGCCCACGGTGTAGGCCAGCCGGGCGCGGGGCACGATAAAGCCTTCCACCCAGTGCCAGATGCGCTGCACGGCGGGCCGGGCCACCACTTCGGGTACTTCCGTAAACAGCTCGTGGGCATCGTACACAAAGGGCTGGCCGCCGAGCCGGGCTCGCAGCCACACGGGCAGCGCGGTGTCGAGGTCGGCGGCGCACCAGGCGGCAGCTTTTTGCCCCAACAAGTAGAAAAACAGGCGCACATTATACTCCAGGTAAAACAGCTTGCCGTGCTGAAACCAGCCGCGCAGACGGTGCTGCGCATATGGCTGGGGCAGGAGCGGGGGCGAGGCCGGCCGCTGCCAGCCCACCAGCTGCACGCGGTAGCCGGCGGCGGCCAGGCTGTCGCAAATGCGCTGCATGCGCTGGTCGAAACACAGGTCGGTGGTGACGGCGAAGAGCAGCGCGGGGGCGGAGGGAGAAGGCAAGGGGCGGGAGCGGGCGGCACCGAAGGGAGGCCGGGTTATTTTATTTTGGCCAAATTTACGCCGCCGTCTAGCAGGCGAGTGGCTATCTTAGCAGGAAATATCATCAGGTAGTTTGCGTCATTCATATGGCTTCATTTCCGGCTACTTCTACTGTCCGCCCCGTGGCCCCGCCGCTAGCGACGCTGCTCGACCAGCTTGGCCAGGCATATATGCTGTCCGACCGCAAGGGTAGCATCGTGGAGGTCAACGAGGCATTTCTGGCCCTGACGGGCTACACGCGCGAAAAAGTGCTGGGCCAGCTCGGCCACCAGATGTTTGCGCCCCCCACGGAGCGGGAGTCGCGCCGGCAGGAGTATCTCGAGTGCATCGACACCCAAACCCTGCCGTCTAGCTACGAGCGGACCCTGCTCACGCGCGGCGGCCAGCTGCGCCAGCTGCTGTGGCAGGCGGGTTTCACCCGCGACGCGGCCGGCAGCGTGACCGGTATGTGGGCCGCCGGCCACGAGCTGCTCAGCCACAGCGTACCCAGCCCGGCCCTGACCGGCGACAGCACCCACCTGCAGGACTTCCTCGACAACGCCCAGGACCTGGTGCAGCACCTCAGCGCCGACAACGGCTTCCTGTTTGTGAACAAGGCCTGGAAGGAAAAGCTGGGCTACACCGACGCCGAGCTGGCCACCCGCACCCTTGCCGACGTGGTGCACCCCTACTACAAGGCCAAGCTGCTCTACCAGTTGCGCAACCTCTACGACGGCGAGCCAGTGAACAAGGTCGAAACCGTGTTTCTGACCAGCATGGGCAAGCCGGTGCACCTCATTGGGAGCATGAGCGTGGTGCGCGAAGAAGGCCAGCCGGTGAGCAGCCGCGCCATTCTGCACGACATCACGGACCGCATCAAGGCCGAGCGGCTCCAGAAAGTCTACTACAGCATTGCCAACCTGGCCATCTCGGCCAAGGACTTGCCCAGCCTCTACGGCGCCATTCACCGCGAGCTGAGCAAGATTATTGAAACCAGCAACCTGTTCATCGCCCTCTGCGACGATGCGCGCACGCAGCTGCAGTTCGTGTACCACGTCGACCAGCACCCGCAGCACCGGCCGCAGGCAGCGCGGCCGTTTTCGGCGGGCGTGTCGGAGTACATCATTGCCGGCGGGCAGCCGCGCTACCTCACCCACACCGATTTTCAGCAGCTCATCCGCAGCGGCACCATCACGGCCTACGGGCTGGTGCCGGAGGTGATGCTGGCCTCGCCGCTGAGCATCGGCGACCGCATTATCGGCGTGCTGGCCGTGCAGGACTACAGCCGCGCTGATGCCTACACGCCCAGCGACCTCGACGTGCTCCATTTCATCTCGAACCAGGTGGCGCTGGCCATCGAGCGCAAGCGCAACGAGGAGCAGATTGGGAAGCAGACGGCCCGCCTCAATGCCATTTTCGAGAGCGGCTCGCACGTGATGTGGACGGTGAATACCCGCGCCCACCTTATGAACTTCAACCGCAACTACGCGGCCCTGTTTCTGCGGCGCAACGGCACGTACCCGGTGCGCGGCCTCAACCTCTGGGAAGCCGACCTGGCCCACATGCCGGAGGCCGAGCGCGACACCTTCGTGCAGCATTACGACGCGGCCGCCAAGGGCCAGGCCCAGCGCTTTGAGATGCGCCTGCGCGACGCCCGCGGCTACGATGTGTGGACGGACATCTACCTCAACCCGATTTACCTCGGCGATGGCTCCTTTGAGGAAATCTCGGCCATTGCCCACGACATCACCGAGCAGAAACGCGCCCAGCTGGCCCTGGAAGCGCAGGAAGAGAAGTTTCGCTCCATCTTCGAGTCGTTTCAGGATATTTACTACCGCACCGACGCGGCGGGGTTGCTCACCATTGTGAGCCCTTCGGTGCGCGACGTGCTGGGCTACGAGCCCGAGGAGGTGCTGGGGCAGCCCGTGACCAACTACTACGTCGATGCCACTGACCGGCCCAAGGCCAACGAAGAAATTCAGCGGAGCGGCGGTCTGCGTAACTTCGAAACCCAGATGTGGCACAAGGACGGTTACCCGGTGAGCGTGCTCGTGAACGCCCGCATTGTGGGCGGCGGCGAAAGTGGCACCCAGGGCATTGCCCGCGACGTAACCGAAATCCAGCAGATGCAGGACGACCTGCGCCAGGCCAAAGACGCTGCCGAAGCCGCCCTGGAAGCCAAAACGCAGTTCCTGGCCAACATGAGCCACGAGCTGCGCACGCCCATGAACGGCATCATCGGCATGATTGACCTGCTCGACCAGACCGTGGAAACCGACGAGCAAGTCGACTACGTGGACACGCTGCGCAAAAGCTCCGACGCCCTGCTCACCATTCTGAACGACATCCTGGACCTGTCCAAGATTCAGGCCGGCAAGCTCCAGATTCGCGAAACGCCCATCGAGCTGCAGGCCGTGATGGAGCGCATCCGCGCCCTGTTCATCTACCGGGCCGAGCAGAAGCACATCCGCTTCACCTACCACATCACGCCGCACACCCCGCGCTACGTGGTGACGGACGAAGTGCGGCTGCTGCAAATCCTGTCCAACCTGGTGGCCAACGCCATCAAGTTCACCAACGAAGGCACGGTGGGCATCGTGGTGAGCAGCGTGAGCACCGACGGCGAGCTGCACACCCTGCGCTTTGCCGTACAAGATTCGGGCATTGGCATTTCGACCGACAACGCCAGTCTGCTTTTCACCAACTTCACCCAGCTCGACACCACGCCCAGCAAGGCCTATGGCGGCACGGGCCTGGGCCTGAGCATCAGCCGGCAGCTGGCCGAGCTGCTGGGCGGCGAAATCGGGGTGCTCTCCGACGAAGGCGAGGGCAGCGTGTTCTGGTTCACCATCAGCGCCCGCGAAGCTTTTGCCGAAGGGGTGCCCGTGGTGGTGCCCGTGCGCGAGCCCGTGTTTCAGCCCTTCGAAGCGCCGCCCCGCGTGCTGCTCGTCGACGACAACGCCATCAACCAGAAGGTGGGCCTGCGCCTGCTCACCAAGCTGGGCTGCGAAGTGGACGTGGCCAGCGGCGGCCCCGAGGCCATCATGCTGGCCACGGCCTCGGGCGCGGAGTACAACATCATCTTCATGGACATCCAGATGCCGGAAATGGACGGCGTAGCGGCCACCGCCGAAATACGCCGCCTGCTGGGCATAAACTGCCCGCCCGTGGTGGCCATGACGGCCTATTCCATGCAGGAAGACGCCGGCCGCTTCATGCGCCAGGGGCTCGATGACTACGTGGGCAAGCCCGTGAAAAGCCGCCACCTTTACGAGGTGCTGCACCGCTGGCTGCGCCCGCGCCTGGCCCGGCCCGCCGTGGCTGCCGCGGCCCCGGTGGTAGCCCCGGCCGCTCCGGTGCCGGCCCCGCACGTGGCCCGCGAGCCCACGCTCGACGACGGCATTTTGCGCCAGCTGGTAGAGCTGGGCGGCCCGGAGTTCACGGCCGACCTCTACCAGGAATTCGAGCAGGAAGCCGGTGATTTGCTGCGCGACGCCGCCCCCACGGCCGCCGAAGGCAGTTTCCGTGAGCTGCTGCCCATGCTGCACCAGCTCAAGGGCACGGCGGCCACGCTGGGCGGCGTGGCCCTGGCCGCCCAGGCCCGCCACCTTGAGCATCAGCTCAAAGAAGGCCGGCTGGAGGAAGGAGCCGTGGGATTTCAACTTCTGGAACATTACTTTGCACAGTTCGTTGCCGAATATCCCGGTGCCGTTGAGCGAGCCACCAATACTCCCACCGTTTAAAGGACGCCTGCCTTTCTGCATCAATAGTCATTCTACCCTATGAACCCAACCCTAACCCCCACGCTCATGTCCGCCGACACCCCTACAAAAACCATTCTGATTGCTGAGGACAGCTCGGTAATTCTCAACCTCACCCGCAAAATTCTGGAGCTGCAGAAGTACAAGATTGTGCTGGCCAAAAATGGGGGCGAGGTGCTGAAGCAGTTGGAAAGCAACTCCGTCGACTGCGTCCTGATGGACATCAACATCCCCGTGAAAGACGGCATGCAGTGCACCCGCGAAATCCGCGCCCACGCCGACCCCAAAATCAACAAGCTCCCCATCATCGCCATCACCGGCAACGCCAACAACTACACGATGGACCAGTTCCGCGAAGCCGGCGTGACCGATTACCTACCCAAGCCGCTCGATTTCGACGCCCTGGTGCGCGTGGTGAAGCAATACGTCGGGTAAGTTTTAGTTGTCAGTTGCTCGTTGTCAGTTGTTAGGTTGTTCTATTCAGCTGTTCAAGCCTGGCTAACAACTGACAACGAACAACTGACAACTATCCATGAAAGTCACTTTTCTTGGCACGGGCACTTCCTCCGGGGTGCCGATGATTGGCTGCACTTGCCCGGTGTGCCGTTCGCTCGACCACCGCGACCACCGGCTGCGCGTGTCCGTGCACCTGGCCTTGGACGGGCGCAGCTTTGTGATTGATTCCGGCCCCGATTTCCGGCAGCAGATGCTGCGCGCCCGCGTCATGCACCTCGACGCGCTGCTTTTCACTCACGAGCACAAGGACCACACCGCCGGCCTCGACGACATCCGGGCCTTCAATTTCCGGCAGCAGACCGATATGCCGGTTTTTGCCGAGCCCCGGGTGCTGAACCAGCTCAAGCAGGAGTTTGCCTACATTTTTGCCGAGCACAAATACCCCGGCGTGCCCCGCGTGGTGCTGCACGCCATCGAGCGCGACGACGCCCCATTCGATGTGCTGGGGGTGCCCGTGCTGCCGCTCCGGGCCCTGCACCACCGCCTGCCCGTGCTGGGCTTCCGCATCGGCAATTTCTGCTACCTCACCGACGCCAACCACATCGGGCCCGAAACCCGCGACCAGTTGCGCGGCGCCGATGTTATCGTGCTCAACGCCCTGCGGCGCGAGGAGCACATCTCGCACTTCACCCTCGCCCAGGCCATCGCCGTGCTGGAAGACGTGCAGCCGAAGCGGGCCTATTTAACGCACATCAGCCACCAGCTGGGCCGCCACGCCGAGGTAGAAGCGGAGCTGCCGCCCTGGATTCGGCTGGCGTATGACGGGCTGAAGGTGGAGGTGTAGCGTATGAAATTTGGGGTCACTAGCGAGACTTATCGTTCCGCAATGACTATTGCGGAATTGTTGAAGCAAGCACAAATTGCGACGGTAACCTGGCGCGAATTGATTGACAATCCTTTTCAATCAAAAGCATTTGTGGGGAAAGTAGGAGCTGAGGGATTTAAAGTGCGGAGAATTATTCGGTACTCGAATCCCTTACAGCCCTACATTATCGGACAGGTTCAACCTTCGCCGGATGGAAAGAGCAGCAGGCTGCAACTCCAGTATCAAGTGTCTTCGTGGCTTCTGATTATGGCGGCTTTGGGCAATATGGTGGCAATTGGCATAGGTATCTGGTATTTGGTAATGCGTAAGTCCATTGCTGGTCCCGTGCCATATTTTATTGGTTTCGGCTTACTAGCTGCTTTTTTCATTGGTGGAGTTTTGGCATTCTGGTGGGAAGTGGGCTATTGCCGAAGGGTGCTAAAGCAGCTTTTGGCTTTAGAGTCACTTGTGTAGCATCGTTTCGTACCCCCCAAGCTGGACATTACCATGCACACCAACTACTATTTCCTGCGCCAGCTGGCCCCCGCGCTCACCGAGCGGCTGCGGGGCTACCGCGTGGCCGTGTGCTTCTCGCAGGAAAAAGACGAGCTGGTCGTCGGCCTTACCGATGGCGCCAAAGAGTTCTGGCTGAAAGCGCAGCTGGGGGCCACTTTCCCGGCCATAGCCCTGCCCGAAACCTTCCAGCGCGCCCGCGCCAATTCCGTCGATTTGTTCCCCGATTTGCTGGGCCAGCAGGTCGAAACCGTGGCGGCCTGGCCGCAGGACCGGGTATTGCAAGTGAATTTCCGCAGCGGTGCCCGGCTGGTATTTAAGCTCTACGGCCCGCGCCCCAACGCTATTTTCCGGACTGCGCCCGATGCGCCGGCCCAGCTCTTCCAGCAAAAACTGCTGGCCGATGGCGACTTGAAGGCCCAAACAACCGCCGCGCTGCCCGTGGCCGGCAAGCTCCCGCCCCCGCTAGCTGACCT
>NZ_JAGEMO020000146.1 GCF_017921975.2 Hymenobacter terricola | reverse complement strand
TGGCGACTTGAAGGCCCAAACAACCGCCGCGCTGCCCGTGGCCGGCAAGCTCCCGCCCCCGCTAGCTGACCTGCCGCTGCGCCACCTCCGCGCCCACGGCTACGACGCCGCCCTGCCTGACGTCAGAACCCGGCTCGTGAACCAGGTGCTGGCCCAACTGGAAAAGCCCGCCAGCTACTACCTCACCCAGCTCGACGGCCGCACCCGCCTTAGTCTGCTGCCCATCGGCGAGGTGCTCGAAACCCTGCCCGGCGACGACCCCATTGGCGCGTTGCGGCGTTTTGTGCCCATGGCCCTGGGCCGCCGGGCTTTGGAAATGGAAACCAAGCAGCTGCGCCAACTGCTGGAGCGCCGCGCCGACGAAGCCAGCACCGCCGCCGCCCACGCCCGCCAGCGCCTCCACGCCCTGGCCCACGAGGCCGGCTACCGCCACACCGCCGACCTCATCATGGCCAACCTGCACGACATTCCGGCCGGGGCCACCCAAATTGAAGTGCTGGATTTCTATACCAACCAGCCCAAGCTAATCAAGCTCAAGCGCACCGAAAAGCCGCAGCTCACCGCCGAAAACCTCTACCGCAAAGGCAAAAACCAGCAAATCGAAGAGCGCCAGCTCACCGAGCGAATCGCCCGCCGCGAAGCCGAAGCATTTGCGGCCCTGGAGCGACTGGAGGAAATGGACACCGTGCCGGCCCTAACCGAATTGCGCGGGCTGCGCACCTGGCGTAAGCAGCACGGCCTCGACCCTACGCCCACGGCGGCCAAAGCAGCTACCGAGTTGCCCTTCAGGGTGTTTGAGGACCGGGGTTTTACCATTCTGGTGGGCCGGAACGCGGCGAATAATGACCTGTTGACCCAGAAATATGCTCATAAGGAGGACCTGTGGCTGCACGCCAAGGACGTGACCGGCTCGCACGTCGTCATTCGGCACCGGGCGGGGCAGCCCGTGCCCGAGCCCGTGGTGGAACACGCCGCCATGCTGGCCGGCTGGTATTCGCGCCGACAGCACGACACGCTGTGCCCCGTGACGGTGACGCCCAAAAAATTCGTGCGTAAGCCCAAGGGGGCGTTGCCCGGCCAGGTAGTAGTCGAGCGCGAGCGGGTGGTGCTGGTGAAGCCCGGCAACCCGTTTGAACGGGAGTAGCCGCATTTGCCAGACCACAAAAAAGGCCCGCTTCCTTTCAGAAGCGGGCCTTTCAGTTTGCGTGCGCGCGGGGAGATTCGAACTCCCACACCCGAAGGCACCACCCCCTCAAGATGGCGTGTCTACCAGTTTCACCACGTGCGCAAATAGAGCAACTAAACCGGGCAATTCGGCCGAAACCGGCTTCGCTAAGGCGGCGAAGCGGGTGCAAAGATAGCCGAAGCATTCTGGTCATACAACCCTCAATTACGCTTTTTTCATCAATTAACCATCATTCAACTGTTTATCTTGCGGTTTCGTAAAGCGACTCGGGACGCTTTATCCACCACATTCAATTTTTTGCTATGAATTCCTCCTCTTCTTCTGCTTCCGGGTCCTTTTTTGGCCGTATGGCCGAAAGCATTACCAAGTTTTCGGGCTCCACGGTTGCCTTCATGGCGGCGGCGGGAATAGTGGCGGTATGGGGCGCCACCGGGCCGTTGTTTCATTACTCCGAAACCTGGCAACTGGTCATCAACACCGGCACTACCATCATCACTTTCCTGATGGTTTTCCTGATTCAACGGGCCCAAAACAAGGATTCATTGGTGTTGCATTTGAAACTGAATGAGTTGCTGGCTGCCACGCAGGGCGCCAGCAACCGCCTCATCAATGCCCAGGATTTTTCGGAAGAGGAAATCCAAACGCTGCACAATTTCTACTGTGTGCTGGCCCAGCTGGCGAAGAAGGACAACGACCTCGGCAAAACCCATTCGGTGGAAGAGGCCGAAGACAACCACAACGAAAAGCTCGCCGCCCACGCCGAATGAGGTGATAGGGTAAGGGGTGAGTTTGATGTTCTGACAGCACTAATGCACAGCCAGAACATCAAACTCACCCCTTACCCTATCACCAATTACTCGGCCTTGACGAGCGGCGAGTCAACGACGTGCTCAGATATGAACCATACTTGCAGCTCGTTGGTGCGCATGAGGTTGCTCACGATGAGGTCATTGGTGCCATCGTCGCCGGCGTTATCGGCCTTCTTGGCGTAGTCGTGGCAGTTTTTGAGAATGGTCTGGTGGCCGCTCAGCAGGCGCGATACCTGCACGGGGGCCTCCTCGCGGTCGCGTGGAATGCGCGGCAGGCTGGTGAGCTCGGCCACGTCGTGGGCCATGGCCACGGCCACGCCGCCCAGAATCTGGATGCGCTCAGCAATTAAATCCACCAGTCCGGCCTGCTCTTCATAGTGCTTGTCGTAGAGCAGGTGCAGCTGGTAGAAAGTAGGGCCTACTACCTGCCAGTGGTGTTTTTTGTACATGTCGCGCAGCGTGATGGTGTCGGCCAGCATCTGGTTGAGCATGGTCACGCTGCTTTGGCGGGTGGCTTCGTCGAGGCCAATGGGCAGGCGCTGGCTCACGGTGCCGTAGCGCTGGGTGGGGGCCGGGGCGTGGTTTTGTTGGTTCAGCACCGGCTGAATGTCGACAAAAGCATTGCTACCAGCACCGTTGCCTACGGCGGCTCTTTTGCCGCTGCTGCTGGCTTTGGAAGCCGCTGCTTTCGTGGCAGCGGGGGCAGCGCCTTTTTTGGGGGCCGGAGCTTTGGCGCCGGCGGCTTTGGCGGGAGAGGCCATAATGATGGAAACGAGTGAAGTGAGGAAAAACCGCCGAAACAATTCGGCGTCGAAAAATCTATTTCTGCGTACGTAAAGCGCCCCGCGGGGTTCAAGCCCCAAGCCTTAAAATCTCCTTATGAGCGAGCCAATAACGACCACCGAACTGCCCCAGGACCTGCATCCCGAACACCACATGACGAGTTCGGCCATGCTGCAGGACATCGTCATTGGCCTTTCCGATGGCCTTACCGTGCCGTTTGCCCTGGCGGCGGGCCTGAGTGGGGCCGTGGCTTCGTCGGGACTGGTGATAACAGCGGGCCTGGCCGAAATAGTAGCCGGCAGCATTGCCATGGGCCTGGGCGGCTACCTGGCGGGCCGCACCGAAGTGGAACACTACGAAGCCGAGCAGGCCCGCGAGCGCCGCGAAGTGCGCGACGTGCCCGAAGTAGAGCGCGCCGAAGTAGACGAGCTGCTGGCCGACATGGGCCTTTCTCCCGAAACCCGCCGCCAGGCCGTGGCCGAGCTCACTGCCGACCCCGAGCAGTGGGTGAAATTCATGATGAAGTACGAGCTGGGCCTGGAGGAGCCCGACCCCAGGCAAGCGCCCAAAAGTGCCTTCACCATCAGCGCAGCCTATGCCGTGGGCGGGCTGATTCCGCTCAGCGCCTATTTCGTGACCGATACCCCGGCGAAGGGCTTGGCGTGGTCGGCGGCCATCACGCTGGTGTGCCTGCTGGTGTTTGGGTACTTTAAGAGCCGGATGACGGGGCAGCCGCCCGTGGCCGGAGCCGTTAAAATGGCGGTGGTGGGGGCGCTGGCGGCGGCGGCGGCCTTTGGCATTGCGCGGCTGGTGGGCGGCTGAGCCCTGAGCCCCCGCTTCGCGTACAACGTCCATTCCTGAACCACCACCCCATCATCATGCAATTCAAGCTGCCCGAAACCCCCGCCGTTTACGTCAAGAACAAGTCCTTTCGCCTGGCCGACGTGGACCCCGACGATACCACGCCCTTTGCGCACGAGCCCGACGACCGGTACGAAGCCACCCCGCGCCTGCTGAAGCTGCGCCAGCAGCTGAACGAACTGCAGGAACTGCTCTACGCCGAGCACTCGCGCAGCCTGCTCATCGTGCTGCAAGCCATGGACACGGGCGGCAAGGACGGGGCCATCGAAAACCTGCTCACGGGCGTGAACCCGGCCGGGGTACTGGTGGCCACCTTCAAAGCACCCTCTTCGGAGGAGCTAAAGCATGACTTTCTGTGGCGCATTCATGCCCAAACGCCCAAGCAGGGCCATATCGGCGTGTTCAACCGCTCGCACTACGAAGACGTGCTGATAACCCGCGTGCACGGCCTGATTGACAAAAAAACCTGCAAACAGCACTACGAGGACATCAATAATTTCGAAACGCTGCTGCTGAATAACGGCACGCGCATCCTCAAATTCTTCCTGCATATCTCCAAAGACGAGCAGGCCCGCCGCCTGCAAGCCCGCCTCGACGACCCCGCCAAAAACTGGAAATTCGACCCCAACGACCTCAAGGAGCGGGCCTATTGGGACGACTATCAGGAAGCCTACGAGGACGCAATGGTCCACTGCTCGTCCGGCGATGCGCCGTGGTTTGTGATACCGGCCAACCAGAAATGGTCCCGCGACCTGGCCATTACCGAAATAGTGGTGGCCGCGCTCAAAGACATGAACCCCAAGCCGCCGAAGCCGGATTTCGACCCCAAAGCGCAGGTGATTGTGTGAGGCCGAAGCGCCATGCAACTGCCTTTTGGCACGTTAGCAGGGCCTTGCAGGCCTTCGCAAACGTCTTTCGACACGTCAAAAGGCAGTCGCAAAGCCCTGCAAAGCCCTTTTGACCCATTAGCAAGCCTTCTAGGACAGTGCAAACGACTTTTGACGCGCTAAAAGGCAGTTGCACTGTCCTGCGCAAGGGTGGTAGCCGGGCAAGGGCAAGTCAAGTGGCCTAAACAGCCACGGCTTCGGTCACTTCCTCTTTGCGTTCGCCAATCTGCTGGCGCCACATGGCGTAGTAGAGGCCCTTTTGGGTCAGCAATTCGTCGTGGCGGCCCTGCTCGGCGATGTGGCCGCGTTCGAGCACGAAGATGCGGTCGGCGTGGAGGATGGTGCTGAGGCGGTGGGCAATGAGGATGGTCATGTGCTGACGCGAGCCGGACAGCTCCCGTACCGTCTTGCCAATTTCCTCCTCCGTGAGCGAATCGAGGGCCGAGGTGGCTTCATCGAACACCATGAGCGTGGGTTTGCGCAGCAGGGCGCGGGCAATGCTGAGGCGCTGCTTTTCGCCGCCGGATACCTTCACGCCGCCCTCGCCAATCACGGTATCGAGGCCCAGCGGGGCGCGGGCCAGCAGGGTGTCGGCGGCAGCCTGGTGCAGGGCCAGCAGGCATTCCTCGTCGGTGGCGTTGGGGGCCACGAAGCGCAGGTTTTCGCGAATGGTGCCGGCGAAAAGCTGCGTATCCTGCGTCACGAAGCCGATTTGCTCGCGTAACTCATCGAGGTCGATTTCCGAGCCGGGGATGCCGTTGTAGAGAATCTGGCCCGACAGGGGCGGGTAGAGGCCCACCAGCAGCTTCACCAGCGTGGTTTTGCCCGAGCCCGAAGGCCCCACGAAGGCAATGGTTTGGCCGAGCTGGGTGGTGAAGGAAATGTTGGAGAGCGCCGGCCCGTTGGCCGTGAGGTGCTTGAAAGTGACGTGGTCGAAGGCCAGGTTGTCGATGTGGGCCACCGACTTGGGATGTGCCGGCTTCACGTCCTTGGGCGTGTCGAGAATCGTCTGGAAGTTGCCCAGCGAAATCTCGGTTTCGCGGTAAACGCCGATGATGGCGCCCAGCTCCTGCAAGGGCCCGAAGATGGAAAACGAGTAGATGAAGAACGAGAAAAACTCGCCCAGGCTGATGTGGTTCTGCACCCGCAGGTAGAGCAGCAGCAGGATGATGGTGTTGCGCAGCAGGTTCACGAACGTGCCCTGCACGAAGCTCAGCGAGCGCAGGTAGCGCACCTTGCGCAGCTCCAGCTTCAGGATTTTGTTGGTGATGCCGTTCAGGCGCTCGGTTTCCTGCTGGGCCAGGCCCAGGCTTTTAATCAGCTCGATGTTGCGCAGGCTTTCGGTGGTGGAGCCGGCCAGCGACGTGGTTTCGGCCACAATGGTTTTCTGAATCACCTTGATGCGCTTGCTCAGCGCAAAGCTCAGGATTCCCAGCAGCGGAATGGTGAGGAAGTACCCCACCGCAATGGGCCAATACACCGTGATGGCGTACCACATCACGAAAATGATGCCCACCAGCGCCGTGAAAAGCACGTTCACGAAGCTCTGAATGAGCTTTTCCACGTCGATGCGCACCTTCTGAAGCTTGCCCAGCGTTTCGCCCGAGCGCTGGTCCTCAAACACCTGATAGGGCAGCTCCAGCGAGTGGCGCAGGCCATCGGAATACATTTTGGCCCCCAGCCGCTGGGTGATGACGTTGACGTAGTAGTCCTGGAAATTTTTGGCAATGCGCGACACCATGGCCACGCCCAGCATCATGCCAATGTAGGGAATGGCCTCCCAGAAGAACGGCCCGAACGGCACTAGCCGCAGCCCGGTCACGTTGCTGTTGCGGGGCACGAAATGGTCGACCAGCCGGCGGAACAGGTAGGGGTCGAGCAGCGAGAATATTTGGTTGACGGCGGCCAGCACCAGGGCCAGCACCAGCAGCGGCCAGTAGTTGCGCAGGTAGCTATAAAGGATTTTCATGAGGCAAAAATATGGAAGCGGGCTTTCCGTCTGCCGGATAAGCCGGGTAATGTTAAGCAACAAACCCGACCGGGCGGCAATGGTTCGGGCTGGCTGGCTGGGCGCTAAAAGAACGTCGTGCTTCCTCTGGCGGACACCAGAGGAAGCACGACGTGCCTGGGACAGCAGGTAGCCTGGTCCTAAGCCAGTCGCGCCGCGCCGCGCAGCAGCACCACAATGGCCGGCTGGGCCGCTTGCCACCGCGATTTCCCGCACCCAACTAGTGCGCGGCGGGAGCTTGAAATACATACGGCAAGAAATGCCAGAGGCGGGCTTGTTGAGAAATGGGATTTATATTAGTAATGTTTTAAGTATTATTCGCTGTGATAACCCGTAGTTTTCTCCTAGGATGGGCACTAAGCAGGTCAGAGATTTGTACTGCCCCTTAGTGGCGGCGTTATCCAGTAAAGACAAGCGGGTGATGTTGTAGTGTTTAATACCGGTCTTGCAATAATGTCTATATTATGACTGTTGTATATCACGAACTGTTGCCGGATAGCTACTTGCTCATTTTGGCTCCCGGCCGTCCCGGGGGGCCGGAAGCGGCCCTGGCCCACTGGTTGAAATGCGCCCAGCGCAGCGGCAAATCGGCTGTTTGGGTCGACTGCGGCATGTTGAGCTCCTTGTCCGACGAAGCGGCCCATTTGCTGTGGGCTTCGCACATGCAGCTCCGCGAGCAGCATGCCCAGCTGGTGCTGGTGCACGTGCCCGAGCGTGTGCAGCGGGAGCTGCTCGGCCAGGAGCTGGGGCCGGCGCCCTGCATTGTGCCCACCCTGCTCGATGCGGCCCGGCAAACGTTCTGGCCCGACGGCTCGCTGGCTGCCTGAGGTGAGAGGGCGCGGCCGGCGGCCCCGGTTGGTAATACCGTTTCCATTTCTTACTACTGTTATCCCATGCACACCACCTTCTCACTGACTTTGGTCCCGAATGACTTGCCGGCGCACCAGCGGGCGCTGTGGCAGCGCCGCCAGCTCGCGGCCCGCAACACGCTGGAAGTTCAGGTGCAGGCCGGCGGCGCGGTCGATGCCGAAACCGTGGCCTGCTTTCAACGCTACGTGAAGGGGGAAATTTCGCTGAGCCAGGCCATTGCGAAATCCCGCCAGCAAGCCGCGCAGCAGTGCGCCAGCCGCCAGCAGCTCCTCAGCCGCCGGCAAGCAGCTTAGGGCCGAAGCCCGCGCTACGCTTCGGGCGTGCCAACGGTGGAGCTATTGCTGCCGCCGCTACTCAGCAAGAACTCGCGGAGCCGGTTGATGTGCTTTTTGATTTCCACAATCCGCTCTTCCTGCTGCACCGAGTAGGCGCCTTCGCCGCGGGTGGCCATGCTGCTGAGCAGGTTTTTGCGCTCTTCCATCATGCGCAGGGCCACCCAGAGGGATTCTGCCAGGGTTTGCTGGGAGTTGCGCAGCAGCGCCTCGGCCGTGAAGGCGTGGCCGGTGTGGCAGCGGAAGCGCAGCAGCTTGCCTTGGTTTAATTCCCAGAGGCTGCCGCCGCAGTCGGGGCAGGTGAGGGGACCTGGCTGCCCAGCGCGGCCACGGCTTCGGTTGTTTCCACAACTCTTTCCGCGATGGCGGCCTCCTGCTTAAGGTCTTCGGGTATGTCGACTCGGCGTTCGGGAACGGTGCCCCGCGTTATTTCATCCAGCCAAGACCCCATCATCGCTGAGGGCACCACGTAGTCGATGTCGACGTTGCGCAGGGCCGTTTCGGGCATGCTGGGGTATTCGGCTTCGGTGGGGGCCTGCACGATGGCTACGCCGCCGCCGCGCTTCACGTATTCCGGGCCGGCGGTGCCGTCGTGCAGCATGCCGAGGAGCACGATGCCCACCACCTGCGGCCCGAAACAAGGCATCGGCGGCGGGACGGTAGTGGTTTTCGCGGGGGCCCTTGGCCACGAGGACGTGGGCCACGTGGCCGTCCTTGGCCAGCAGGTGGCGGGCGGGCGGGGCCAGGTACAGGGTGCCGGCCTCCAGCACTTCGCCGTTGGTGGGCCGGCGGCCGGCCAGGGTGGTGTGCCGGGCCAGCCGGTCTACCAGGTGCTGGCCGTCGGAGTCGGGAGCGAAGTGCTGCACCACTAGCACGGCGGCGGGCGGCGTGGCGGGCAGTTGAGCAACGAACTGCACGAGGGCCGGCATTCCGCCGGCGGAGGTGCCTACCCCAATGAGGCGAGAAGGGATGGGCATTGGAAAGAAAAAATGGCGTTATTTTCTACGGGGAGCGTGGGCACAAGGGTGAGGCCCGGCTACTTTTTTGCGGTAAATTTGTTTTAGCAGTCTGCATTTTTGCAAGCCCAGGCCCACCGCAGCGGCGCCAGGTTTTTTGTGCCGCACGGCTCTGCTCCGCGGGCTCGCCTCATTCCCACCCCATGAAATCCACCGAATTCCTGTCCGACGGCGAAGAGCGCGGCCTCATCATCACCCCGTTCAAAGACATGCCGCGCGACGGCGACGAGCCGGTGACGGCCACGCTCCAGCGCGAGGCCACCCACCCCGACCACTCGGCCGCCACGTTTCCGCTGGTGGGCCTGGGCGGCTCGGCGGGCTCGCTGGCGGCGTTCGAGCGGTTTTTTCAGGCCACGCCACCCGATTGCGGCATGGCCTTCGTGGTGGTGACGCACCTGTCCCCCGACCAGGACTCGGAGCTGGCCCAGGTGTTGCAGCGCTTCACCAGAATGCCGGTACAGGAGGCGTCCGACGGCGTGCGCGTGCGCCCCAACCACGTCTACGTCATCCCGCCGAACCGCGACATGAGCATCCTGCACGGCATGCTGCTGCTGTTTGCGCCCACCCAGGCCGCGGGCCGCCGCCTGCCCATCGACTTCTTTTTCCAGAGCCTGGCCAAGGACGCGCGCGACCGCGCCGTGTGCATCATCTTCTCGGGGCTGGGCAGTGATGGCACGCTGGGCCTGAAGATGGTGATGGAAAACTTTGGGATGGTGATGGTGCAGGCCCCCGAAACGGCCGAGTTCGACTCGATGCCGCGTTCGGCGCTGGCCACCGAATTTGTGGACTACGTGCTGCCCGCCGAGCAGCTGCCGGCCAAGCTGCTGGAATACATGCGCCACCCCGACGCCCGCCCCCGCCGCGAAGAAGCCGAGAGCAGCGCCAAGCCCGCCCACGCCCTCCAGAAAATCTTCCACCTCATCCGGGCCCAGACCGGGCACGACTTCAGCTTCTACAAGCGCAACACCGTGTTCCGGCGCATTGAGCGGCGCATGAACTCGCACCAGATAATGGAATTCACGCACTACGTGCGGTATTTGCAGGAAAACCCCACCGAGGTGGAGGCCTTGTTCAAGGAGCTGCTGATTGGGGTGACCAAGTTTTTCCGGGACCGGGAGGGGTTCGAGAACCTTAAGGCGCGGCTGCTGCCGCTGCTGCGCCAGAAGCCCGCCGACAGCACCGTGCGGGTGTGGGCGCCGGGCTGCTCGACGGGGGAGGAGGCTTACAGCCTGGCCATTACGCTGCTCGAATGCCTGGACGGCGTGGACCGCAGCAAGTACCTCAAGATTCAGATTTTTGCCACCGACATCAACCCCGACGGCGTTGACCTGGCCCGCATCGGGTTCTACGGCGACAACATTGTGCCCGACGTGAGCGCCGAGCGCCTGAACCGCTTCTTCACCAAAATCGACGGCGGCTACCGCATCAAGAAGGAAGTGCGCGACGCGGTGGTGTTTGCCGTGCACGACATTAACAAGGACGCGCCCTTCACCAAGCTCGACCTGCTGGTGTGCCGCAACCTGCTGATTTACCTGAGCGCGGAGCTGCAGAAAAACCTCATTCCCGTGTTTCATTATGCCCTCAACCCCGGCGGGCTGCTGTTTTTGGGGCCGAGTGAAAACCTTACCGGCTTTCAGGACTTGTTCCAGAGCCTGGACGTAAAATGGAAGATTTCGCGCCGCACCGATGCCGCGTCGTCCCTCACGCGCCTGGTTAACTTTCCCTTTGCGCTGGCCCGGCCGCACGCCCAGCCCGCGCCCGCTTCTGCCTCCGGCCTCATGAATACTGCCTCTGCCCGCAAAGAAGGCGCGTTCACCACCCTGGTGCAGCGCGTGCTGCTGCGGCAGTACACGCCGCCCGCCGTGGTCATCAACCCCAAGGGCGAAATCCTGTACGTGAACGGCCGCACCGGCCGCTACCTGGAGCCGGCCCCCGGCATCGGCGGCATGAACATCTTCGACATGGCCCGCGAGGAGCTCAACTACGAGCTGAGCGGGGCCGTGCACAAGGCCGCGACTTCGCACCAGGAAGTGGTGGCCGAGAACGTGAAGCTGCGCCTCGACACCGGCGTGCAGCTGCTGCGCCTCACGGTGAAGGTATTGGAAGAAACCGAGCACCTCACCGGCCTGCTGCTGGTGGTGTTTGAAGAGCAGCCCACGCCCCGCAAGGTGCGCCTGGGCGAGGCTACGCTGGCCAGTGAGCCCGGCCAGGACGTGCAGCTGCACATCCTGGACAAAGAGCTGCAACACACCAAGCACCGCCTCCAAACCACCATTGAGGAGATGGAAAGCAGCGTGGAAGAGCTGAAAAGCACCAACGAGGAGCTGCAAAGCGCCAACGAGGAGCTGCAAAGCACCAACGAGGAGGCCATGACCAACAAAGAGGAGATGCAGAGCCTGAACGAGGAGCTGATGACCCTCAACATGCAGTACCTGAGCAAGACCGAGGAGCTGAGCCAGGCCGCCAACGACATGAAAAACCTGCTCGATGCCACGGAGATTGCCACCATCTTCCTCGACAACGACATGGTGATAAAGCGCTTCACGCCGCCCGTGCACCGCATCGTGTCGCTGCTGCCGGCCGATGTGGGCCGGCCCATCACCCACTTCGCCAACTCGCTGCGCTACGAAAACCTGGCCCAGGACGTGCAGCAGGTGCTCGACCGGCTGGTGAGCGTGGAATCCAACATCCAGACCACCCGCGGCGAGTGGTTTGCCATGCGCATTCTGCCCTACCGCACCCTGGACAACTACATCAGCGGGGCCGTCATCACCTTCACCGACATCACCGACCTCAAAATCCTCGAAGCCCGGCTCCAGGAAACCTCCCGCTTTGCCGAGAGCATTGTGGAAACCGTGCGCGAGCCCCTACTCGTGCTCGACGGCGAGCTGCGGGTGCTGGCCATCAGCGCGGCCTTCGCTAAGCTCTTTGGGCTTGACTCCGCCCTAGTGAAAGGCCAGCAGCTGTGGGAGCTCGACGGGGGCGCCTGGCAGCTGCCGGCCCTGCGCCAGCGCCTCGACGAGGCCCTGCGCAACCCCACCCAACCGTTCGAGGATTTCCGCTTCGAGGCCGATTTTCCCACGGCCGGCCGCCGCAACCTGCTGCTCTACGGCCGCTGCATCACGAGCCAGGGTGCCCAAACCGGCCGCCTGCTGCTGGGCGTGCAGGAAAACGGCTAGGCCCGGGGCCGGTGGGGGTCGGGGGAGCACCCCAACGGCGCGACCACGGGCCGGGAATCCAGCAGGAGGCAGTACTGGCAGCGTTTGCCGGTACTGCCCTTGCCCGACCAGCGGTCGGTGAGGGCAATGCTGTTCCCAATCGGGCACTCGCTGTTGTCGTGCCACACGTCTTCCTGGCCGATGCCGCGCAGAGGAGAATAGAAGGTGCGAATACGCATCGGGTACTGGATGAGCTATGGTTGTAGCAATATACTCAAGGATTCGCGCAGTTAGTCCTTTGCCGTTCACTTAATCCGGCATCCGGCGCCCGGCCGGCCTACCTTCGTGCCCCGGCTCTTTCGTTCGCCTTCATGTCGTCCCCGTCCTCCTTGCAGCTCACCTACCGCGCCGACCTTGACGTGCTCACGGCGCGGTGGTTCGTCCCGTCAGCTTTTCCCCAGCTCCAGCAAGAATACGCCGCCGTGCTGGCCGCCGGCCTGGCCCACGGCACTTCCCGCTGGCTGCTCGACGTGCGCCGCACCCCCACTCCCTCGGCCGAAGCCACCCACTGGGTCACGGCCGTGTGGCTGCCCCGCGCCGCCGGCCAGGTGGCCCGCCCCCTGCACCTGGCCTACCTGCTCTCGCCCCAGCGCACCGCCGCCATCTTCACCGATGCCGGGGCGCATGCGCAGGTAGAGCAGGTGCTGGCCCCCGGGCAGTCTTTTCAACTTCAGCTGTTTGGCGACGAGGGCGCCGCCGTGCGCTGGCTCACCGAAGCGCCGGCGTAGGCCCGGCCGCCCGGCTACGCAACACGGCCCCACGCGTGCTTTTCACGGGCTCACGGGTGGAAAGCCCGCGCCGGGCCCTGCCTTATCCCTTGGGCGGCGTGGGCGGCCCGGCGGGCGCGGCGGGGTTCTGGGCAAAGCGGGTGCTCATGCGCTTCTCCACGGCGTGCACGCCGGGCGTTTTGCCTTTGTCGTTCTGGCCGTCGGCATACGCGGGGCGGGCAATGTCCATGGCGGCTGGCCCCCGCCACCAGACGCGTTCCGCCAAGCATACCGGTCAGGGCGCCCACCTGCACGGCCAGGCTGCTGGCCGTGCAGGTGG
>NZ_JAGEMO020000145.1 GCF_017921975.2 Hymenobacter terricola | reverse complement strand
GGTCGTCGAACGGAGCTTCGCTTGGCTCAGCCGGTTCCGCCGATTGGCCCGCGACTATGAGCGGCTCAGCAGCACCTTGCAGCAACTCCACTTTGTCGTCTTTACCTGTATCATGCTCGCTAGGCACACCAATAGTGCATAACAGGCTCTAGGGGCTAATGTGGGGATACAGTGGCTATAACTCGGGCTATAATTTGCCTATAACCGGGCTATAACCTGCCTATAACTGTTTTTGAGGTGGCTATAACCAGCCTATAACTCATTTGCGGGGTGGCTATAATTCGTTTGCAGGTGGCTCTAACTCCTTTTTCACCGTTCACGAAAAGGGTCAATCTAAACTAAGGGGCGTGTTATTAAACAACCAGGGGAAATCTGCCGAGTTGCCGGTTTCCCTAGTTGTCTAACAACACCCACCCGACTGAATTGGGCCATCGGGCAGACCGCAACCACTAGCCCAGGTACGGTTTCAGGGCCTTCGAGCGCGTGGTGTGCTTGAGGCGCCGAATGGCCTTTTCCTTGATCTGCCGCACCCGCTCCCGGGTCAGGTTGAACTGCTCGCCAATCTCTTCCAGCGTCCGCGCTGCGTGCCCATTGAGCCCAAAGTGGAGCGTCACGACGTCCGCCTCGCGCAGGGTCAGGGTCGAGAGCGCGCGCTGGACCTCCCGGCGCAGGGAGTCGTGCAGCAAGCCGGCATCGGGGCTTTCCGCGTCCTCGTTCGCCAGCACGTCGAGCAGGCGGTTTTCTTCGCCCTGCACGAAGGGCGCATCCATCGAGACGTGGCGGCCCCCGATTTTCAGCGTGTCCGCCACCTCCGAGGTGCTCAGCTCCAGCAACTCGGCAATCTCGTCGGCCGAGGGTTCCCGCTCGAACTTCTGCTCCAATTCGGAGAACGAGCGGCTGATTTTATTCAGCGAGCCCACCCGGTTCAGGGGCAGGCGCACAATGCGGCTCTGCTCGGCCAGGGCTTGCAGGATGCTCTGGCGAATCCACCACACGGCGTAACTGATAAACTTGAACCCCTTGGTTTCATCGAAGCGTTTGGCCGCTTTAATCAGCCCCAGGTTGCCTTCGTTGATGAGGTCGCCCAAGGTCAGGCCCTGGTTCTGGTACTGCTTGGACACCGATACGACGAAGCGCAGGTTGGCTTTGGTCAGCTTTTCGAGGGCCATCTGGTCGCCCTCGCGGATGCGCTGCGCCAACTCGACTTCCTCGTCGATCGACACCAGGCTCACTTTGCCAATTTCCTGCAGGTACTTGTCCAGCGACTGGCTTTCGCGGTTGGTAATCTGTTTGCTGATTTTAAGCTGTCTCATGCGGCAACGGTACGACTTGTGTTGGTGTTAAACGGGCGGGAAGAACCCGCCCCCGTCGCTTGGCGGTTCGGTCGGGTCCAACGGGTATCAAGACGCCGCCCCGCGGAAAGGTTCACGGCGCGGGCAAAGTCCCGGCCCCGGCCGGCCGCTGCCGGTACCGGTTGGCCACCCAGTCGGCGGGGGCGCAGGGGCCGCTCGTCGGAAATAATGAGCCGGAAGCGGCTGGCTACGGCGAGGAGCATATCGACCATATCCAGCGGTTAGACAAAAAAGAGGCTATCGGCTACCTTTCGCGCAGCCTGCGCCCAGCGCCCACCCGTTTCACGCCGCCGTCGATGACTTTTTTGTTCCTGTTGTGGTCCTGCGGGGCGGTGCTTTCCGCCGAGTCGGTTTCCTGCCTTCCGGCACGGTGCGCGGCCCATGGCCCGGCGGTGCGGGCCGATACGCTCACTGGCCAGGTGACGACCCATTACCCATCCGGGAAAATCAAAGAAGTCGCCACCTACGCCCACGGCGTGCGCCACGGCCGGGCCACGGGGTACCGCCCCAACGGCGACCTGCACTACGATGCCCACTACCAACACGGGGAGGTGGACGGCCCATTCCGGCTTTACCTGAACGGGCACCTGTTCCGGGAAATTTCGTACCGCGAGGGCCGCTATCACGGGCCATGGGTGGCGTACCGCAAGGGCCGCAAAACCATCGAGGCTTCCTTTGCCCAGGGGCAACTGGACGGGTGGTACTACGACTACTACTACCCGAGCGGGCGCATCCGGCGTAAAGCCTTCTACCGGGACGGCACGCTGGTATCGGGCGAATCCTACTACGGAAAGGACGGGTACTTGCAGTACGAGTTGATCAAGGCCGGGCCAAACAACCCCCGCAATCGGCTCCTCGAGCAAGTGTTCTACGACCAGAGCGGCCGGGTCATCCGCAGCAAGTTCATCGACACGTTTCCCGTCACCACCTACCTGTTTAACCTGCTGCGGTGAGGCGCATTTCCAGTATGGCCACGGCCGGCCTTCACGGTTCACTTTAACGGTCCGAAGGTAAACGCGCGCTGTTCAAAATAAGGAGGGCCTTATTGAACAGTGAAAACGGAAGCCAGCTGGATTTTATAAATTACCCCCTGGCTAACGTGGCAGTACTGCATTTCTCCGTCCACCACGTAGACCAGTGCCAGGGTGCTGATGGGACGCCCTGGCAGGGGTAAGGGGGCCGTAAAAAAGGTGTGCAGAAAGGCTTGCTGACTCATGCCGACGTGCACGCCCGTCGCCAAGGAAAGGCCGGGGTCTGTTAAGGTGCCA
>NZ_JAGEMO020000144.1 GCF_017921975.2 Hymenobacter terricola | reverse complement strand
GACTCATGCCGACGTGCACGCCCGTCGCCAAGGAAAGGCCGGGGTCTGTTAAGGTGCCAGAGGCAATCTCCAGCCACTTATCAGCCGGCTCGGGTTTGAATAAGCGCACGCGCGAGGCGCCCTTGGTCGCCGTGTACACCCGCACCGTTCCCGTGCTATCGGGGTCTTGGTCGCCGAAGGTGAGGGCAAAGCCGGGATAGCGCGTCAAGAAAGCTTTCGGCGTGGCCATGTGGCCCAAGGGGTAGGCGACCGTAGGGCTTCCGGACACCAAGAGCAAGGTGTCGTGCCGCTGCACCACTTCGGTAATCGCAAAGGAGGAGCGGGCGTGGAAGCGAAGGGTGTCGATGGTGGGGGCCGGTGGGCGCGGGGGCGCAGGGCTGGCCGCTGCTGGGGGCGCAACGGTTGTGGAAGGGTCGGCTGGCGAACAGCCAACGACGCAGCTGCTAAGCAGCACCCCAGCTAAATGGTTTCGCAGCAACATAGAGCAAGGTAAAGGACAGTAGCCGGTTCACGCAAACGGTACCAAGGTAAACGGGCTCCGTTCACGCAAAGGAGGGTAAGCGCGTTTTGTGCATTTTTAGTCCATTGGGCATCACGAGTAGGCACATGCCTTTTTCACGAATTTCTCTCCTGCATATCGACCGTAGTCCCTCAGCTCCTTCTCGAAGCGGGCTCCTTTTCGCGCTCCTACTATTCGGCTCCGGGCCGCTCCGCGCGCAACTACCCCAGCGTCCTGAGTACAATCAACTGGATGCGCAAGGGCTTAAAATGGGGTACTGGATGTTTTATTATTCCTGGGGAGGATTAGCCGCACAGGGGGAGTATGTACGCGACCGAAAGGTGGGGGAATGGCGCTACTACTTTAATGGCGACCATGATGTGAGCAGTGTGGAGCGAACGGTAACCTATTTGCCCTCAGGGGGCTTTGTGGAGACCGGACCGGAGGCGGCCTATGTTCTCCAAGTCAGCGCCGATTCTGCCCAGGTGGTAGGGTTAGTGAATGGCTTTGGGTTTGCCCCGAACCAAAAGCCCTGCATAACGTGCCGAAAAAAAGGAGGCGTTATTACCTGCCGTCGGCTTTCTCCAAGCGGCCAAACACTATACACGTATCTGTTGAGCAATACGGCCACTCTCTTCCAGATAGTGCGCGGCCAATTTTGCAATTATCAACCGGCTCCTTAAAAACACTTTGGAGCCTTTTGCATAGCTCCGCACGGATGATATTCATCACGACGGCAAAAGAGCAACCATCTACAAAAACGGTCGTGGCGTAAACGCCCTTTGTTCAAAAATAGGAGCTGTTACCTGGACAGCTTTGGCCTTTCCACCATAATCTTTACGGTATGAGACAGAATGACTTTGACTTTGCCCAAGAGCTGCTCACCCAAGCTGGATTACAGCCCGTAGAACTGGCCTCCACCCCCTACAGGGTCCTTGTGGTTACACCAGTGACGGAAACTCCGGTTGCTTGGCTTTTCGACAACGACGGCACGTTCTTGCGATTTGAATCCGATTTTATGTTGAGCGTAATTCAAGTTTAGCGAAACGGTGGGATACGGTTAGTGTTGAAATTTGGCCCGGAATGCCGGCCCTCTCCCGGCGCCGTTTATCTTGCCGTATGAAAATCAAACTTGGCTGGTGCGGCCTGTTCATCCTATGCGTGCTCGCCAGTGCTTTCCGGTCGGCCCTGGCTGAGTGGGTCAGGTGCGAGGTAGACGGGCAATTCTCCGTGCAGCTGCCCGTGGCGGCCACGGAAATGGACATGCTGCAGGTGTTCGCCAGTCAGGGCGTCACGCCCTCCCCGGAGCAGGCGCAGGTGCTTAAAAGCATGAAGGTGTTCACCGCCACCGACGGGGCCGCCAACTACATGGTCACGCGCATGGCTACGGGCCTGGCGGCAAGTCTGGAGGAGCCGGGAAACCGCACGCGCTTCTACGACGGCGCCGTCAACGGGGTCTTGCTCAAAGAGCACGGGACGCTGTTGCAGCGCGCGGCCTTCACCGTGAACGGCACCGAAGGGGTCGAGGTACGCTACCGCGGCGTGCACAAGGGAACCGGGAAAAAGGTCATCAAATACAACCGGTGGCTGGCGGTAGGCCCGGTGGTCTATATGCTGGCGGTGTACCCGGTCGACCGCAACGATAGCACCGGCGTCGGGTTGCAGGAGCCGCGCACCAAGTTTTTCAACTCGATGGCGTACCGGCCAAGCCCTGCCCCGAGCAAGTAACGCCAGCAGCTCGTAGTGTTAGGCGCTCTTTAAGGGAAATGGTCAAAAACGCGCAAGAAAGCGGATGGATACCTTGCATGAAATTTCCGCCATGGTTGCTGCCGACTTCGACGTCTACTGGCGCACCGCTTACCCGGATGCGCCGCCCCTGGGCCACCTGCTGCGCACGGCGTACCCGCGCCGGTGGCTGCGGGTGCACAGCCTGCCCGGAGCGCAGCGTTACCCCAGCACACCGGCCGACTGGCGCGAGTTGCTGGGCCGCCAATGCACCGTGTTCGCCGACCTAGTGGGCGACCCGGCCGACGGGGTGTTGGTAACGGGCGAATACGTGTTCGGGGCGGAACCGGCCGGTCCGGTGCGGGCCGAAGGGGCACTGCGAGGCTTGGCCTGGTCGGCGCTGCCGCCGGTGGCGCTGCCCGCCGACCCGCAGGCGCCGGACGAGCACGGCCCCAACGACTGGTTCCGGCCGGCCTGCGCGCCATTTCGGTGGACGGCCGCCGCGGGCGACGTGGTCTTGCGCGACCTGGCGCTGGGCCGGGCCCGGGCTTTTTTCGTTTCCGAGGCCCGGGGGTGCGTCCTGGCCCCGTACGACGGGGGCATGGACCTGATCCTGCCCGACGAAGCGGCCCGTGACCGGTGCCGCGACCGCTATGCCGCCTGGCTTTCCACCAGGACTGACGGCTTGTGAGCGGGACCTAAAAACGGTTTGCTGAAAGGGTCGTGCCTTGAACTTAGGCCCGTTAATCTAAAGGAGGACTACTTTCGCGCCATGACTTTGACCCGACACGGCTGCAATGTCCTGGCGTCGGCCCTCCTGTTTCTGGGCTATGGGTACAGCACCGTCCTCAATTACTTCACCCGCGAAGGCTTCTTTGCGCCGCACCTGCCGCCCCGCGCCCTGTTGGTCTTGCTGGCGAGTGTGCCCGTGGTGCTGGGGCTTTATTACCTGATTGGCCGGGGGAAGCGGTGGGCCCAAGCGCTGTTCGTGGCCCTCTACCTAATGTCGCTGGGGGTAACGGCGTGGCAAGACACTCATCGCTTCCCCGTGCCCGCCTTCCAGGGGGAGTTGCAACTCGTCAATCAGTGGGGGCAGTACCTGCTGCATGGGGCCGCGGTGGTGCTTCTCTTGCTGAGCTTCTTCAAGCAGGCGCCAGCCCAGGATACATCCAGATGAGAAGGGGGAAATAATGGTTTACTGAAAGGGTCGGATCAGCATCCGCTTCGTGCTTTTGCGGCTTTTTTATCCCGCAGGCATGACCAAGCAGCATTTAAGACCTGAAAACGTCGGGGTACCTGTCCGCGCAGGAGAAGGGAGCCGTCCGGCGGTATTCCCGGTCTCCTTGAACCCCTTCTGCCATTGGCCCCCTCCTCCCCTACCGGATGCAGCGCGCTTAGCCCAGCCCGGGTTCCGGTTGCCTGAGCCCTTCCCACAGGGCCTGGTCAAACGCGGCCGCGCGCACCGCTTCTTGCGCCTGGTCAGCCTGGACACTCGCCAGGAAGGCCTCCAGGTCCCAGGCCGGGTCCAGGACCGGTTGGGACGCCGGATCGGGCCGGCCCGCGGCCGCGGGAAGCCGGGCCGGAGCGCTTTGATCGGCGGGGGGCGTGGCGGCCAGCGCCGCGAGCAGGCGGGCCTCGCCGATCCGTTTGTACGTGTTCGGCGCACACTCCCAGAGCAGCACGTCCTCGGCGGCGCAGTAGTAGAGCGCGTGGCCGTGGTAGGGCACGTGCACAAAGGGCGCGAGCGGGCCGCCCTGGGGCCCGAGCTGGCGCACCGTGCCCGTGGCCGCCCGCACGGCCGCGGGCACGAAGGACGCGGGCCCCGGGGCGGGGGGCAAGCCCAGGTCTGCGCGCAGGCCGGCGAACTGGGCCTTCACCTCGGCCCGCAGCAACTCGGTCTCGGTGCCCCCCTGCCACAGCTGCTGGGCCACGTACGCGCCGGCCTGCGCCGCCAGCGTGCCCGCGGCGACGACCCCCACGGTGTGGGCCGAGAAGGCCAGGTTGCCGGTCGGCCCGGCTTCGCGCGGGCCGACCGGGGCCGCGGCGCCCCCGTGCCGGGCCCGCCAAGCCAGCGTGTTGCACGACTGGCAGCAGTACAAGCGGCTTTTGTGGTTGGACTCAAACTTGGTGCGGCAGTGCGCGCACTTGCGCGTTTGCACGGGGCGTCTGTGGTAGGTCACGGGAAGAAGGCGGAAACGGACGATTTTCAATCAAATGTAATTGATGTTGATTGAAAATCGTCCGTTTTTCGTGCCATATCCTCCTGTTGTAGGCCGAAAACCGGCCGAATGAAGGCCTATTGAGTCGCTAATGGGGCCGTTGGCGGCTTAATAAGCCTTTATTCGGCCGGTTTTCGGTGGGTTTTCGGCCAGTATAGACGTACATGGGCCTCTCCTGCAGCCTGCCCGGTTCGAGGTTCGTCTCATAATGGGTGGCAAAAACCGATTCTGAGGCGGTCTCGGCGGCGATACAACCAATAACGTGGCGTTGCGTGCCTTTTTGGTCCAGTAAGCACCAGTTATGTTCAGTAAGACGGCCTGACCTTTTTGGCGTAATCGCAGTCCACTTCGCCCCCAGGCAGGGTCACCAAACAGCCGGTGCCGTGGAACGCCTAGTTTTGTGCTCTTCCCAGCCGCTCATGACATGCAGCGCTTTCTAATGGTTTTGAACCAGACGCCCCCTTCGGCCCCGCCGCCGAAATACCTGACGACGCACCAACTCAAGGAACGCGGCTGGACGGCAACGATGATTGCGGCGCTGTTGCCGGTGCCCGATGCCGCGCGCACGGCCTACGTTTGGTTACCGGGCAATGCCCTCGTTAAACTCTATCTGCGGGTGCGCGTCGAGGAGGTCGAGCTCGGGGAGGATTTTCTGCTTGCGCAGGAGAAGGCCACGAAAGCCAAAGCGCGGCGGGGCTCGGCCGCCCGCACGGCGCAGCACCAGGCGTTGTTGAAACGGTGCGTGCAGCACTTCCGACCGCCCTACACGTGGCCCGAGCGGTGGTGCCAGCGTTCGGACTGGCAGTTGAGTTTGGTGGACGTGCGGGTGTTTTATGACCGGTGGGAGCCCAAGTTCACGGATCTGAGCCAGGCGGCCCGTCAGCGGGTGCTGGACGCGCTGCACGAAAAGAACCGACGGCTCTTCAGCAAGCGGTTTCCCGGGGTCGCGCCCGGCCCACAACGCCCGAAGAAGTTGGGAAAGTAAGGACCGGGTCCAGGCCCCGGGGTGAAAGATTAGGGGTTCTGCTGCGTTTCGCTTGTTTTCGGCGATGAGGGGTTCTGTTTATCGGTGGGCCTTGCCGATCGTCAGGCAACGCCCTGCGGCTCGGGTTGAGTTCGCCCGCGTCTGGGCTCGTGCGGTTCTTGTGCCATTGGTTGTCATGGGGTCCGAGTCTCCTTGGCTGTGTGGCTCGACCGCTGTTCGCGCAAAATTGTGGGCTGGGGCGTGCGCGACACTTTGCCTGAAGATTTGGTCAGCGAGGCGTTGCGTTGCACCCTAGCCATGCACCGACCGGCGGCCGGCCTCATCACCCATTCCGACCAATGCAGCCAGTACCCTGCCACACGATTCAAGGGTCTGCTGATATATCACGGCGTCTAGCAAAGCAAAAGCTGGCAAGGCGCTACGATAACGCCGATTGTTTTGGAGCCGTTTCAAAGCTGAGTTGCTTAATGGTGGCCGCTTTTCGAGGCTCAGCTCAAGATCAGCCACTACGGTGCTTATACTAATTCCCCAACCACTTCGAATCCCACTCTCAACCTACGTCCCAATTGTGTCTGGCTTTGCTAAGCTACCTTAGCGTCTATAAATTTCTTATGACTATCAATCAGTTAACTTTTATTTTTGACCTGAACTAACAGGTTATGTACGCCAAACAGGTGCAGGCGCTAATAAAACGGGCAGACGATGACATAATGGGTGCAAAAACTGGTAAAATGGGGCTGGACACTGACATAATGGGTGCAGAACTGATAAATTTAGCCTTTTAACGTCATTTTATAGAATGCTCTAAGCTTATCGTGGTATGCCAATGGTCAGTTCTATGCCCATTTGGCGTACAAAACCTGTTAGTTCAGAACTATATTTTTGGTGTCGGCGGTTGGGTTGGTGACCATTCAGCTACCCTGCAATAGCCTACTCCCTTTTGCTTAACAAAGAAATGTCGTATCGACCTAATTCTGTGTTGATAATTGCGCAAAAATGCTCAGCTAGATTCAGTAAGTTCTTAAAACAAAGACATCATATTGTAAAAATAGTAATAAAAAGTAGAAAAATGCAATCACTGTTTTTTACTATTTTTTGCTTTGCTTTTTCTTGTTTTGTCCTATCTAAGAGGTATAAAACATCAGTCTAAAAGCTTATTTTTCTTTCGAACAACAATTTTGTGAGTATTTTAATTATTTACTCTATTTGCAGGGCGGCATAACAACAACACTGTCAATAGATTGCGCCATTGAAAAACCAGGTTTTGTACGCTAACTAACAGGAAATTACCGTTACTTAAAAGGTTTTGTATGTTAACTAACAGGTTTTGTACGCCGAACTAACAGGTTTTGTACGCTAAAAAACAGGTTGGGCAAACTTACTGTTATTTAGACTTTAATCTCTACCTTTGCGAGGGTATTTATCCTAACCTGACACATGGCCTCTACTCCCCCCCCTACGTCAATAGCGGAGCTAAAGACTTCTGCTCGCTTAGCGGGCGCACCTCCTGTTCCCATAGAGATTCGGCAACATAACTCCATTACAACTGCTCGCTACGATATGAGCGCGTTGGAGATGGATATCATCTTTGCATTGCTTTCTAGGCTTAATAAGGATGATAAGCCAGGTACCATGTACCGACTCCGAGTACAGGAGTTGGAAAAGCTGACCGGCCGAGAGTGGAATTACCACCGTCTGGGCATAGCTGTCGATAGCTTAGTAGGCCGTAGTTATCATATTGAAGATGGTAATTCCTGGTTGAAAGTGACAATGCTGGCTTCGGCTGAGTACTTGAAAGGGCAGGGAGTAATTGAGTTGGAAGTCTCAGAGAAACTGCGACCCTACCTGATAAACCTAAAAAACAACTATACCAGCTACAAATTACATTCTGTACTAAGTCTGACTAGTAAGTACGCCAAGCGTGTCTATGAACTAGCATCGCAATGGAAGGATATTGGCGAAACCAAGACGTACTCACTCGATGAGTTTAAATACATGCTGGCCCTAAAAGACCCTACCGGCAAAGAGCCTGAACAATACCAGCAGATTTCCAATCTCAAGAAATTCGTATTAGATATTGCTGTAGAGCAGATAAACGCGCATACAGATCTGACTATTTCTTATGAGCTAATAAAAGAGGGCCGCTCTTATCAGAAACTTTGTTTCCATGTTGCACAGCAGAAGCTAGAACAAATCCCACTCCCTTTCGAACTTGGTATCGAAGACGCCAAGATGCAAGTAGCGCGTAAGAACCTAGATGAGCTAGGCATTAGGGAGCCCGCTCTTGTGAAGCATATTCTCACTACTAGTTCATTATTAGCGGCTTTGTTTGACTTTACTTATAAACATAAGACCGGAAAAATAAAGTCTAGCAAAAATGCTGGCGGCCTTTTTTTAAAAATCAACGGCTTAGTTGGGTCTAAAATGAAATAGGATCCTCCTCATGATTTACCTTACAGACACAGCTAAACCCTGTTTTCAGCTTTTTTAAAGTTGTATATACCCATCATTACTCCAACTCACCCCTACACTTCGTCAGGAGTAGGACGTTGAGCGTTGGGATTTGTCGCGAAGTGAGCGCGTAATGCAGCATTGATAACAGACTTCTGGGTACCCTTCTTGCCTTCCCAGAAAACTACGCGATCTAGCAGTAACTTCAGATCAGCCTCAAGCTCAAAGCTAGTAAGCTTCGCTTTGGCCGGTGACTCGGTAGGCTGAGGCGGCTGGGCCTCGCTAAAGATGTTGCCGGCTAAGCTGCCAAAATTCTTGGGGGCTGATTTCTTGATTGTCATTGAATTAAAGACGAGTTAGTAGTTTCGTAGTGATACTCAAGTAGTCAGCAGCAGCACGGCTTTCGGGAGCGTATGCAAACAAGGTTTGGCGCGTACCCTGAGCCTCCGGTATGGCAGCATCCTGGCGGACATTGCCTAGTACGCTCTGCGGGCCGTAGTGCTGCTGTACGCCGTCGAGCATCTGTCGTCGCAGCGCTCCGCGCAAACTTGGGTTGAATTTGGGCAGTACAAAGCCAACGAAGCGTAGCTGTTTATTGAGTTCGGTCTGTACACCAGTAGCCAACTGCATAATCTTAGCCAGCCCTTCCACGGAGAATGGCTCGGGGTCGGTGGCTACGATGTAAGCCTGAGCCGCACAAAAGGCATTGTAGGTCATCCCATCAAGGTTACCTGGTGGGCAGTCCAAAACCACGTAGTCGAAGCGGCCATTGATGAGCTTCGTTAGGCGGTCACGCAGGCGATAGTAAGGAGTTGAGTCCTTTTGTTTACGCATCTTCTCTAAACTTTCACCCAGTAATTGGTGGCAGGGTAATAGCTCTAGACCAGTGGCTACGGGTAGCGTGCGCCAGCCAATGGCCTGTTCCACGGGTGCCAATAGAAGAGCTCCCACGTGGTGTGGCGAACTCTTACCAGCCCCTAGCCAGCTGCTCAGGTTACACTGTTCGTCCAAGTCAACCAGCAGCACTCGGTGGCCCAGTGTAGCTAGGGCCGCCCCGATACTCCCAGCGGTAGTTGTTTTGCCTACTCCGCCCTTATTGTTAGCTACTGCTACTACGGTCACAAGTTCTAGTGTATAGTGAAACTATACACAATATTACGCATTGTTTCCATTTATTCACAATGAGCACTTTGACACATTTTCAAATATATTCCATGTATTTCATATAAGTCATATTTCTTGTATTATACATATTAGTCATATTATACATATGTTTCATATGACTAATATGGACAGTAGCATTTAATGCATGGTGAACACTAATTATGTTCATTACACATCACACGGCATTTTTGCGCGGGTAAGCAGCGTTTTCATCTCGCATAAGCTGATGCTGCGAAAGCTTGATTCCGCTACGCTGGATTTTGCATTATGATTGGCTGACTCTTTATGCTTTATCAATCGGCCTATCTGCTTCGAGTGTTTCATCCATTTCCTAGGCACTTAGGGCTCGTCATCCAAGAAGCAAAAGTCCTGCAGATTAGCCCGATACTTCTCCAGGGTAATACCAATTGTGCGCGCTGCTTGGCAAATCCCTACTACGCCGCTTCAACACGTTGCTGGACGGCCGTCAAGTGTGAGGTAGCGAAGGGCGAATGCTGGGAATAACAGGTTATGGCCGTGTATGCCCGGATCGTCTGGTTGACGACCTGGCGGGGGCTGCGGGCCACGGAGCGGTTGTTTCGTGGCGACCAGGACGTGTTCGATGCAGGTGGTATAGCGCACGGCAGCTACCATAGTTGCTGATTGTCCAGCGCCCGCTTAGTGGCTTACTGCATATACTGCTGGCGACTTGGACGGAATTCTGCTTCGTCCTGGTCCATTATCATCCTCATGCAGTTTGAACGGGTTCTTATTGCGAAAGGACCGAGTCGCATTTTCAATTGTCAAGTATGTTCTCCACTGGTCCCGCTTAACTACACCGCCTCCGGTTGCTCCGAATGACTGGGGAGTGGCTTTACCGCACCCCTGGGTAAAGCTGCCGGACCAGGGAACGCCGCTTTTCCGGGTCCGTTTCCCCGTGCAGTTGGCGGTTCAACTCAATAAACTGGCTGGAACGGCTACAAAACGCCTCCGTCACGGTAAAGGCGGCGAGCCACTCGGCAAAATCCACCAGGTTGGTATGCTTCCTTAGGGCGTGGAAATAAGAAGCATACGCGTCGGCCTCAAGGGGAGCCGTTTCCCACGGCTCACGGGGCGTGCCGGGCCTTCCCAAAAAGCTATTCAGGAGCTGAATGTCGGCGCGATGGGTTTCCATAGCCTTCTGCGCGGCCTCTTTAACCTGGCCGTTCTTGAACAGGATAATCGTCCATTCGAAGAGGAAGTCGGCAAAGCCCGCGTCGTCCGGGAAGCATTTCGCAAACCACCGCAAGTAGGTGCGCCCGCCCGAAAAGTCCCCCAGCTGGATATAGTACCGGGTGGGGAAGTAGCGCCGCCCCCGGCTGTCATCGTAGCCGCCAAATTTGCGCTTCTCGGCAGCGAGTCCGCGCCGGATGGCGGCAATCTGCTGGCGGAGACGGTCGGCTTGTTTCGGGGTCATGGCAGGGGAAGACCATCGCAAGATAAGCGCGAGCCCCGGGACGCAACTGCCAGCCGGTGGCGCCGGAAAGGCGGTCAGCCAAGCACATCCTTTTCCGGCCGCGCGGTCCAACCGGTACCCTGTGCCTCCAGCCCACACCGGCACACCGGCAGGCAATAGCAGCGTACTCGCGGGCCGCCTCAACGCACCAGTACCCCGCACGAGCCCGCTTCAGGCAAGCGCCGCGCGGGGAGCCGTTGCCCGCAGGTATAAGCGCTTGACCTGTTCGGCCCGAAAGGCCTTCCCGGTACGGGTCAGAAAGCGCAGGGCATTCAACTTCTCGGCCATCTGCGAATAATTAAATCCCTTCTCGTGCAGCAGCAGAATGTGGGCCGCCGCCCGCTCGTTGTGCTCGTTGGCATGGGCATTGGCCCGGTTGCGGTCCCGCCCTTTCTGGGCCGCGGCCGGCGTCAGGTTGGCCGGGGTGCCCAATTGCGCGCCGCGGGCTTTCTTGGCCCTGAGCGCGGCGGTGGTGCGCTGGGAGATGGTTTCGCGCTCGTGTTGGGCGATGACCGCAAATAGCCCTACCGTTAAAGTGTTCGCGTCGGGCATGTCGCAGCAGACGAAGGCCACCCCGGAGTCGCGCAAAGCGAAGATGAACCCCGCATTCCGCGACAACCGATCCAATTTGGCAATCAACAGGGTCGCCCCCGTGGCCTTGGCCAGGGCCATGGCCGCGGCCAGTTGCGGCCGCTGGTTTTGCTTGCCCGATTCGACTTCGACAAACTCCGCCACCAGGTGGGCCGCCGACGCGAAGGCGCTCACGGCGGCGCGCTGGGCTTCGAGGCCGAGCCCGGACTGGCCTTGCTGTTGGGTCGAGACGCGCAGGTAGGCGACGTAGGCTTTCATGCAACGGGGGGATTTTCGACAAAAGTACCCCCGGGTTTGCAGATTTCACAGGCCTTAAACGTGCGTTTGGTAAACGTTATAACTTCCTACTTTTGCGGGAAACCCGCTCTGATATGGCCGCTCCCGCTATTCGATACGTTCCCTACTTCCGCGTGAGCACCGCCCGCCAGGGGCAATCCGGCCTCGGCCTCGAAGCCCAGCAAGCCGCCGTGCGCGCCTTCGTCGCCGCCCCCGCGCAGCTGCTGACAGAGTACATCGAAATCGAGAGCGGCAAGAAGGACCGGCGGCCCCAACTGCTCGCGGCTATTGCTGAATCGAGAAGGGTAGGGGCGACGTTGTTGATTGCGAAGCTGGATCGGCTGTCGCGGAATGCGGGGTTCATCTTCGCCCTGCGCGACTCCGGCGTGGCCTTCGTCTGCTGCGACATGCCCGACGCCAATACGCTCACAGTAGGGTTATTCGCGGTTATTGCCCAGCATGAGCGCGAACTCATCTCGAAGCGCACTAAAGATGCGCTTACGGCCAAGAAGGCCCGGGGAGCCGTGTTGGGCACGCCGGCCAACCTAACGGCCGCGGCCATCGAAAAGAGCCGGCACGTGCGGCAAGCCAACGCCCGGGAAAACCTGCAGAACCAGCAGGCCACCCGGCTCGGGGGGTTATTGCAGGCGCAGGGGCACACGTTGCAGCAAATTGCGCAGGAGTTGAACCAGGGCGGGTACCGCACCCGAAGGGGGAAGCTGTTCCTGCCCATGTCGGTACAACGACTGCTGAAGCGAGCGAAAGAGGTGCAGCTTATCACCTTCACATGATCTGATGCATAATATCAAATTCTACGATTTGATATTACTTCAAGTTGACAAGTTGTTGCATTATATTTTTATAAGAGATAATGTGATTTTTTCAAAATCATATGTCCCTGTCAATAAATGAAATAGATATGTATTCAGCGAATACTAATCAAAAAGAGCGATGCTAATAACAATGGTATCACAATTCTAATTATCTTAGTGGAGGATTTGTATTTCGCATCTGCTGATGAAAGCCCTAATTGTAGTTTTCGCGAGTGTTCTTTTCTGCAATACCCCTGTTACAGCTCAAAGCCAACAGGCTGCCACTGTTCCCAAAGAGCAACTAGTAGTCCTTGAAAGGGAGAACCGGTTCTTAAGAGAGGATTTGAACAGAACCCAAGCAGATTTAGCTAAACTTCAAAAAAATCATGACGAATTATCAAAGGCCCTAGATGGATATAAGCCTATTTTAGAGTATTGGCAATGGTTGCTTGGCGTATTCGGATTTCTTAGTTTATCTGCTCTCATAACAGCTGGATGGCTATGGTTCAAAAAGATACCGAAGGCTGTGAAAGACATGCTAGATCGAGTGCCGGGACTAGCTCAGGAACAATACGATGCTCAAATCAAACAGGTATTTACTGACCGACGCGCAGAGCTCCTAGCTGTTTTAAAGGAGTATGATGCTGACCAAGAGGTAAAGAAAAAACACAGAGTGGTTCTATTAACTCATCGCGATGGAATTGATGATTATCATCATACGCAGTTGATTAAACATGGCTTTTCAGTTTATCCATATACCAAGGTTGATACGCTTGCAGCAGCTGTCAACGCAGGTGACATAAAGCCAGATGACATTATCGTCATCAATAATGAAGGCAAACACTGGTTGCCAGAAGAAGTCCAGAAGTTTATCCATAACAACCCACAGTGCTGCTTCTACATCGGAAGAGGCGAAATATCCCTTGATAGTGAAGCTATTAGCCGCTTCGCGGCCGCCAACTTCCGCCCTCAATTCATTGGGAATTTGATGAATATTCTTCGGTACCGAAACTAGTAAATAGCTCAAATACCAATGCCGCTTCCTTCGTACTTCGCTGACTTCCTGAAGAACATTCGCCTGACCGACAGCCAGCGCGATGACCTAATTACCGGTCATAAAACGCTTCGCACCCGATTAGAACAGGATGAGAAGTTGAGCAAAATCATCGTTAGCACCTTTTTACAAGGGAGCTATCGCCGGGCTACTGCTGTGCGCCCGCAAGGGGATAAGCGCGCTGACGTTGATGTGATTGTTGTGACGAACTTGGACCGCCAAACACACACACCGGCTGCGGTAATCGATTTGTTTATTCCCTTCTGCGAAAAGCATTATAAGGGCAAATACGCGATTCAAGGCAGGTCGATAGGCATCGAATTATCCTATGTTGACCTGGACATCGTTGTCACGTCCGCCCCGTCAGAAGTTGATCAAACTCATTTAAAAGCGGCAAGTGTCACCACGCAGGAGGATTTGGTGACTGCCTCTGATTGGCGTTTGGTTTCAAATTGGGTTGAACTCAGTAAACGCAGCAATGCCACCAGCACCCTACTGCTAGAAGCAATTCAGGCAGCAGCGGAATGGAAACTAGAGCCTTTGTGGATACCGGACCAAGACGCACAAAATTGGTCCGAGACGCACCCGCTGGAGCAGATACGTTGGACACGAGATAAAAACAAGAACACGAATAAGCACTTCGTTAACGTCGTAAAGGCAATCAAGTGGTGGCGCATTCTTCGGCTGTCTGATTTGAAGTACCCCAAAGGGTATCCTGTCGAACATATGGTCGGTGATTGTTGCCCAAACGATATCCAATCCGTAGGGGAAGGGGTTACACGGACCTTGGAAAGCATCGTGAGTAATTACAGTGCTTATAGATCGCTCGGGTTGACGCCTTCCTTGCCTGACCGTGGAGTACCCAGCCATAACGTCTGGAAGCGAGTCTCCAACGAAGATTTTATTGCCTTTTACGACCGGGTCAAAGGGGCTGCTGGTTCTGCTCGCGCGGCATTAGACGCTACTACTGTTAAAGAGAAAGTTGCTAACTGGCAGCTTTTATTCGGCAGTAAGTTTCCAGATGCCCCTGATGACAGGTCAAGAGCAAGCGTGAAGAATGGCCCCGCGTCGAGCGGCGGATTCACGGAAAGGCAGGAACAGTCTGAAATTGGAGGTGGCCGTTTTGGATAAGCCACCAATGGAGCCTACTGCAGAACTACTACTCGGCCGTAGATGCCTTGACGGTGTTCAAGGATATGAGCTACTTGAAGACTTTCGTTGGGATATACAACTCCAGAAGTGGGTGTTGCATATGCAACTGGACGTGCCACTAGGTCAAGAGGACGTGGTTAGTCGCGTGCCTGATTCCACGCGGTGGTATCTACTTATAGATGCCACCTACCCGTGGGGAGAGATCGATATCCATCCAGCTCAAAAAGGAGGAATTACAGACACCTTTCAACACCAAAACTGCAATAGATATAATCCAGGACTTCCTTGGCGTACAGGAAACCTATGCCTAAAGACAAGCCTGCGCAGCTTTGAGCGCCGGGGATATGATGTAGAACCTTATGGTGCCGCTGTACGCTTGGCATGGCATGTAGAGCGCTGCAAGCTCTGGCTTGAACTAGCTAACGCAAACCAACTTTCCTGCGCAGGGGAGCCGTTTGAGCTGCCACACTACCCAGCAAAATCAGGTAATGTTGTGGCTTTTTCTGAGAACGCGTTTTCTTTAACTCAATGGCAAAGCTTTCCTGAGACAGCTGGTTTAGTTCGATTAAAGCACCTGAATACTAATTCGCGCGTGCTTTTTATAAATAATTTTAGCGGGTTTGTTAAAAACACATCTATTGCTGTTCCTTGGGGTGATTATCTAGACAGGAATTCCTCCAAGGAAGTAGTAGGCATTTGGATTCTATTGCGAACTGCTCCGATGCTTTTCCCTTGGCAAGCACCCCTTACATGGAGTGAACTATTTAAGGTTGCTGCCGCCCAGGGCATTGCTTTAGAATCTAGGTTAAAGGATGCCTTTTGTAAGACAGGGAAGGAACAACCGGGGTTTGTCTTACTAGGATTTCCGGTGGCCTCCAAGATTGGTGAACAGCCCCAGCAAATGCATTGGCTAGCTATTCAGCTTGATAAGCCCCAGCCAATGAAGGGCTTTAGACCTAATTCGTCGTTGTTACTTACGGAAACTGCTAAGTATATTTTCCACCCTCAACGGGAGATATTATGGGCCTCCACTCAAAACTGGGATCGCTCAGAAATCAACGCCAGAGGTAAGCTGGCATCACCTATAACTTCCCGCTCGGTCTTGCTTGTCGGGGCCGGTGCGGTGGGCTCTGCACTGGCGGAATTGCTCTCCCGAGCAGGCTGCTATCAGATAACGATTATCGATGATGACAAGGTCGAGATTGGCAATATGGCACGGCACACCCTTACAATGGATAGCCTAACTGCCTATAAAGCAGAAGCTGTGGGTACACGCTTGAACAAAATATTCCCTTATAACACAATCAAGCATATCAATAAGAGCTTAAAGAAGGCGCTAACGTCCAATAAAGACCTGTTAATGCCCTACAATCTTGTTATAGACACAACGGGCAGTGACCAGGTGCTATATGAATTAGCTTTGGCTAACTACATGCCCAAGAGTAATTTCATATCGTTATCGCTGGGGTTATACGCCAAGCGACTTTTCTGTTTCACCGCTTTAATGTCGGCGGCAATAGCGGAAGTGTTTCGCAATGAAATTCAATATTGGCTCCTAAAGGAGATTAGCGACTTTAAAGGAAGTGAGTTACCCCGAGATGGGATTGGATGCTGGCATCCCTTATTTCCTGCGAGAACAGACGATATATGGCTGCTAGTTTCGGCCTCTTTAAAAGTCATTGAAGCTACTTTATTGGAAAGCAGCGAAGAACCTACGTTGACTGTTTTAGAACAACAGTACTTTAAAGATAGGTTTATAGGCGTATCAATAGTGGATGATGCAAACTATTCCACATGATAGAATATTGGTCTATTGACAGGAGATTTGGCATCAGATTTCCACAAGTACACTTGCAGCAAATCAACGACATATGCTATGAAGCCCGTGGTAATGAGACTGGTGGGATTCTCATAGGGGAATATACAGATCAGCTTTCTTGCGCTACCGTAACTCATTTACTGGGGCCCACCACAGATTCACAGAGTGGCCGGACTTGGTTGATTAGAGGTACCAAGGGCCTGCGTAAGATTATTGGTAATTATTGGAAAGAGAAGAAGCAATATTATCTGGGTGAGTGGCACTTTCACCCTTTTGCATTACCGGATCCGAGCAGGCAAGATCTTATGCAAATGCGTGAAATAGCTTGTTCTTCTACTTATAAATGCCCCGAACCTATTCTGATAATAGCCGGAGGAGACCCATCGAAAGAATTGAGGCTGCGAGTTTTTGTTTTCCCCAAAGGTGAACTCATAGAATTATTCGATGCGTCTACTAACTTAGAACCCGTTGAAAATTAGCGAAACCACATATTTTGAAATACCCCTAACTAATGCTTTGCCAACTATTCCGTCCCCGCTTGTGATGTACTGGTAATACCACTCGTTTTTTATCTTACACGGATGGGGCACGGTAATAACCCAGTACCTGAATTATTTGATAATGGTTTCTATCCCTTGTAAACTGCCGAAGCAATAGCCAGTAAGAACGAATACGGTTACATTGACTAGTACGAGGTCATGTGTATGTGCTTCAATTCCAATAAGTGCCAAATATGGCAATTCGTGGCTAATGCCAGCCTCGTAATCGGATGCTTGTCCATAGGCCAAGAACTGTTTTGGCGGAAGCTCAACGCCGGCTCCCCTTCGCAGTAGCATCTAATCCCTCGTCAACAGCAAAGAGTCTGTCGAATATGTAATACGAAAGCCCTTCGTATTATAGAAGTGGCGAGGCACCTCTGCGCTAGGATGGTTCTTATTTCTCATACCCGAAATACGCTATCCATTTCCGCAGTTCTTTAACCAACAGGTGTACCTGCGTGCTGGGATTGCTCTCAAGCGTGGTCTTGCCCACATGTGCGGTAGCCAATGCTTCGGCGCGTTGCATAGCCGCTTGCTCATTGCCTACCAGCAGCACCGCATCCACCACATCTTTCTTGCCATGCACATAATTGAAAGTACTGAAAGCTGTATGCTTTTGTAGTTCCTGCTCTAGCTGTGCATAAATATCTCCCCGAGGAATGGGTGTAGTAGGTGCTATCGCTGTCAGGTGCAGGAGTAGCCACAACTCAAACACTTCGTTGCTGAAAGCCAGACGAAACTCATTATCAGCGGCCAATCGCAAGGCCTGATGGAAGCGGTTTGTTTTACCAGGTTCCTTGTCCGCATCATCTTTATCGAATACCACCCAGGTTTCGTCTACAGTGCGCTTAAACTCTGCCGCAAGTTGGTCGCGTTCCGTGCATGCACGTTCTACCACGCCCAGCGGGTCGAGCCCAGTGCCAACGTGACGCAAAAACATGGTTTCGAGCGGAATCTCTTTCTCGAAACGGCTAAAGTAATACGGTTCAGTTTTTCCGTCTTCACATACAATCAGGAATAAGTATTGATATAAGTGACGACGGATGGGTCGCTCTATGGCTTCCTGGGTGCGTTTGCTTCCCCTTACGCTTCCTGCTTTTGCCACTTCGCGTTCCGGATAAATTCGTGAAAATTCTTAAAGGCCGGAATTGCACCGTACCTGCCCTCGAAGTAGCGTTTCTCCTTATCAGCATCGGGACGCTCTTTGCTGCTATTACCGTTTTTAGTTAAATACTCAAAGTCGGAAAGAGCATACAATTCCGTGCCCTCCCACGCGTTTTTCTCTGCAAAGGTGATTTGGTCTCGTCGTAAGTCGGCGTAGGTTAGAAGGTTGGTATCGTGGGTGGCGAACACTAGTTGGGCACCATTAGGGTTGCTTTTCTTATTCAAGAAAGTTTCAATGGTGTTCAACGTCATAAGTGGGTGCAATTTTGCTTCGATTTCATCTATAATCAGCACGCCTCCATTAGATAAAGCCCACAGTACCGGGCCGCTCAGATGCAAAGCTTTTTGCGTCCCTGAGGATTCCTTATCGTCCAGCTTCCAGGTCCTAGTTCTATCGGTCGGCTTGCCATCCTTATCATATACGCGGTGGGTAGTCATGACAGAGTAAGTGTGTTTGCCACGCAATGAACTGGCTATTTGGGCGCGCGTAGATTCTGGCATGCCCGACGGCAACTGTGACTCATCAAATTCTTTGGTTTCTACCTGAATGTCAATAATATTCAAGTTCAAAGCGGCCATGTACAGCTTTATTTTGGCTCGCATTTCCTCGTCTTCCCATAGCGACACCGTTTGCATTTCTTGATCTTGAGTATTCAAGCCATCAAGCATATTAAGGCGGCTAAACCACAGCATGATGCTTTTGGCCTCTTCTACATTTAGAGTATCACACATAGAGAGGAACAAGGCGTTGGGCCGCGTTGCTTCAACAGCGGCGTTGATTAGGCGCTTGGAGCCCACATAGCCCGAACCGACCTCAATCGTGTCATTCTCGCGGGCAAATAGATTGACTTCCCGGCCTTCTTTTTTTCGAAACAGCGACTCCTCTACTACTTCGGTGGCCCGAAATGCTACACTGTAACGGTAACGGTGGCCCTGCTGCACGAAAGTAATCTCGAAGCGTGTGGGTTTGTTTTCCCAGCCTTCGCGCAGTTCAAAGGGTTCATAAGGCAGCTTCGTAGTCGATGCCGTTTGAGAGGAAAGGTGCACCAGTCGGTCTAGCAAACTGATAGCCAGCAGGGCATTGCTCTTGCCGCTGCTGTTGGAACCGTAAACGGCTATTGCATTTAGCGCCTGATACTTACCGGATTCTAAGATGTTATCGGGGCGATCTGTCTGCCGGGGTGCTGGCACAAAGCTCAATACCTGCTCTTCTGCAATTGATCGATAGTTCGAAACTTTAAATTCTAGCAACATGGCTTTTCGTGAGATATTTCCGCAATAATACGAAGTTCGAACCCATTAACAAGGCAAATATGCATTTTGCTCCATTGAGAACGCAGAAACGGGAGGCCACTATCGCTAATGCTCTGGCCCGAGTACGCGGGCAAGACAAACCTCTTCCTTTCGGTATATCAGCAAACACAAAATGTGCGCAAGCCCAGCATCAGCGGCGTCATCTGCCAGAGCAAAAACCACACGGTGGTAGTGTTTGCACCGCGCGACGTGAAGGCACCTATCGGAGACCGACACCTTGTCCAGCGAATTGCGCCCCTGCAGGCCCAAGCTGGCGCTGGGCCCAGCAGACCGATCTAGTTATTAGACTTGTGACGCCAGGGCCGCCTAATAAAGCCCTATTCGAAAATCAACCGGTTTTCGTACGGGTTTTCCCTCCCCCTTGAACGGCCCGAAACCGCCGTAAATGAGGGCTTTTAGCGTTCCTGTTTTTCGAACGCCTCCGGCCGCCTCGCGCGAACAAAGCGGACCGAAATATCAGTGACCGGCCTGAAAGCAGATAATAGCTTGATTAATAGCAAATTACGAAAAGGGCGGCGACGTGTTCTATTCGCTACCCGAACCGCTGCAATCGCCTGAGGATGAGCCCGAACGGCCACTCGGCGGCCGCTGCATCTGGCGGGTTTTTCGGGCCCGGGGCGGATGAGCCGCCCGGTGACGCCGTTCCCGCGCGTTTTCTCGGCGGTTGCCCACGGCAACCACTGGGCCCCATGCCCTGTTTTACAGGCTGTTGCACCCAGGGCGGGGGCGCGGCCAGGGGCGGGGGCGTCCGCGTCCGAGAAGGGGCGGTGAGTACCCCTCCGCGCACGGACGGAGTACTCCCTCCGGTCCAAAGGCTTCCAATAACTTCCAAAGGCTTCCA
>NZ_JAGEMO020000143.1 GCF_017921975.2 Hymenobacter terricola | reverse complement strand
AAAAAAATAGCGGGGCCGCGGCACTTGGTGAACTAGTTCAATGGTTGCCCGCCCCGCCGGCGGGCAACTTTGCATTTATACAAGCGCCCCCAAAAAGTGAAGCACTTTCTTCAGGTAACCCTAACCGTTCTGACCCTCATGCTGACCAGCCAACGCGCGGATGCGCAAGTGTTCAAGACCATACCGGCCGGGCCGTTGCGCCTCCAGGTGTACAGCGCCGCCGAGCCGGGCCTCTACGTGGCTTCCACCATTGTAATGGGGCACCGGGAGGCCATTCTGATTGATGCCCAGTACACGCTGACTGACGCGGAAAAGGTGGTGGCGGAATTGAAAAAAAGCGGCAAGACCCTCAAAGCCATTTACATCAGCCACGGCGACCCGGATTATTATTTCGGCCTCCCGGCCTTCAAAGCGGCTTTCCCCCGCGTCGTCGTGTACGCCAGCGCGCCCACCGTGGCCCTCATCCTGCGCACGGCGCAGCACAAGCTGGATTACTGGGGCCCGATCATGGGCCCCGCCATTGCCAACAACGTCGTCCTGCCGCAGGTCCTCAAAACCGACTTTCTAGAGCTGGAAGGCCACCGGCTGGAAATCAAGGGCCTGGACGGGGCCGATGCCGACTACAGCTTTGTGTGGATACCGGACGCCAAGGCCATTGTGGGCGGGGTGCGCCTGTTTAGCGGCCTGCACCTGTGGACCACCGACGTGGCGACCCCCGGCCGCAAAGCCGACTGGCGGGCCAAGCTCGCCCTCATGGAAGCGCTCCAGCCCGCCATCGTCATTCCCGGCCACCTGCTGGACAACAACGTACTGGACGCCAGCATCATCGCTTACACCAAAAAGTACCTGGCCGACTACGAGGCCGAACTCGGGAAAGCTGCCAACAGTGCTGCTTTGATAGCCGCCATGAAAGCCCGCTACCCCCAGGCCGGGCTGCTGGTCGGCCTGGAAATCGGGGCCAAGGTGAACACGGGCGAAATGCAATTTTGAGCAGGCGCCGCTGTGGATGGCCCCTAGTTGTCGAAGAGAAAAGCCGCTGCCCCTGCGCGGAGACGGCCCCTTTTGCCGCTTCGGCATCGGCATGCTGCACTTAGCCGCCAGCGCGACCAACTGATTTTTGTCCTGCCGGCATGCCTGTTCCGTGGCCTGCCCCGGCCAGTCCCTGCTGGACGACGTAGCCGCCCTGACCGACGGGCCCGCCAGCGCCCGGCTCATCGAGCGCCTGCGCAAAAAATACCCCGCCGGGGCAGGGCTATGGGCCTCGAAACGGGGGCCAAAGTCACCACCAGTGAATCGAAGTAGTAGCTGTTTTTTGTGCCAACGCCCCCCGGCAACAGGGGGTTTTTTACCGGATTTTATGACTAATCTGGACATCGTGCGCAGCACCTACGAGGGGGCTTCGGCAGAAGAAAACGGCCGGGCGCTGCAACAGCACCTGGCCCCCGATGCCCGCTGGACCGAAGCCGCCGGCTTCCCCTACGCCGGCACTTACGTGGGCTTCGCGGCCATTCGCACCAACGTGTTCGACCGGCTGGAGGCCGAGTGGGACCACTTCCGCGTCGAGGTGGAGGGCTACGCCGAGGCCGCCGACCTGGTCATCGCCTACGGCACCTACGCGGGCACCTACCGGGCCACCGGCAAGCCCATGCGGGCGCGGGTGGCGCACGTCTGGACGCTGCGCGAGGGCCGCGTCGTCGCCCTCGAGCAGATTGTGGACAGCCAGCCCGTAGTAGCCGCCCTTTCATAAGCAGGCACCACCGCCCGCGCGGTGTAGTCCTAGGGCGTGGTGGTGTATTGTCAGGCCTGGAATTTCGCACGAATTTATGGGATCGTGCAGCTAGCGGCTACGCGCTAGCTTTAGTGCCTGTTAGACGGTTGCCCTGCCGCCCAAAGTGGCGCTTCCTGTTGGTGAAATGATGCGCTACTTGTTCTTGGCCACGGCCCTTTGGCACGCCTGTGCTGCTTATTACTTCCTGTTTCGGACCCGCCGCATGCTCGAATCACTCACCAGCGAGGTGCCGGTTTCGCCGATTGCGGTCGATGTGCTGCGGTTTTTGGGTGCCCTCAACATTGGATACGTCCTGGTAGCCGGGGCGGGGGCTTACGGGGCCACCTCGGCGGTTGGAGCCAGCGCGGCGCTGGGGCTGGCCAACGGTTCGCAGTTTGTACTGGACTTGTACGCCCACCGCTCGGGGCGCTGGAAGCAACGCCTGAAGGGCATCACGGTGCTGGACGGGTTATTTATGCTTGTTCATGGAGTCTACCTAACCTACGCGGCCAGGTGATAAAAATGGGTGTTATTAAACAATATAGGGTAAAACTTGGCCTTGGTTAACAGTTTGGTCCAAAAGTTAAACGGCCCGTTGGTTACCGGCTGCCAAGTGCTGTCCGGGGCACGCCTGCTACTGGGCGGCGGAGGAACCAGAAAGGTGCACCTTATTGACCCATCAGTTTTTGCCTTATCCAACCCCCGCCACGCGTTGGAAACGCACTTGGCAAGGACTTTCTGAGCCCCTTACTCGGGAAGGAGCTTTCTGAGCCCCTTACTCAGGCTATTTGACGGAGAGTAGCTTTACGCCAGTCTTTTCGCCAGCTTTCACCGAAACAGCCTATGCTAATCAGCTACTTCGACTACGCCGTCTGCTGCCTCCTAGCAGGCAGTACGCTGGTGTGGTGGAAGTATCGCCCAATGTGGCGTCCACGGTGCTTGCTAGGCTTGCTGCTTTTTGGTTTGGTGTTGCCACTGCTCTCGCAAGATGTTGAATTTCGCTTGCACCCGCAGCCTACTGAGTCCTTCGACGCGTTCACGATGGCCTACACCTACTTCAAGTTTCCCCTGTATTGGGGCATAGGAGTGCTTCAACAAGTTGTCTGGCTCTGGCTAGCCAAGCGCCAGTAGTGGCTAGCTGCATGACGCTCAAAATAGACCTGCTTTCAGCGCGGGGCTGCGTATTCGAAAAACCCTCCCTGAACAGGCCTCAAAAAACTGAATTTTCGGGGCCGTTGGCGGGGGTAGGCGGAGTGTTCGCAAAACGGGCCCTTAGTGGGTGTTTTTCGAGGGAGCGTTTCCAAGGCGTAGAGGCACTTTTTTTGCTTGTTTCTATATCACCCTTATTGGAGCATCTCTTTTTGGATTTCTACTACTATACCTCCAGCCACATGATTTCCTGGTCCCATCCCGCCGGAAAGCCCATGTGCTGCTGGTGCAGGCCCAGGGCAACAATATCGTATTCACGCAGCAGAGTCACCACGCGCCGTCCAAAGCTGGAGGTCTGGCTGACCTGCATCATCAAAAAGTTGAAGATGGAGAGCGTGTAGTAGATTTTGGTGTTAATCACCGTCACGTTGGGCTCCGTGAGCCAGTAGCCGGCGTGGCCCCGCTGGTTGGAGAGCATCGGCTTCATCGAGATGTCCCACAGCCGGTCGTGGTGCGCACACTTGTTGCGGACGCCGTTGAGGCTCTGCATCCAGGAATTGAACACCGTCAGGGCCAGGTTGAAATGGTTGGCAACGGCCAGCTTGGGCGTGGTATCGACAAACTGCGTGAACAGGTTGTAGAGGGTACCGAAGGAGAGCAGTTCCAGGACCATCCAGGCCGGCGGGTTGCGGGGCTGGTCGTAGAAGCGGTAGTAGTCGGCGATGAAGGTTTTGCTTTTGGCCCGGTCTAGCTCGCCCCGAATGGTCGAGAGCAGGCGGGCCGAAGCGGCTTGTTCAGCGGGCGTGCCGCGCTTGAAAAAGCGGGCCTGCTCGTACCAGTTGTTGTCGCCGGTGTAGCGCGTGAGGTGGTAGATGATTTGGGTGCGGAAGGAGATTTCCAGCCGCTCGATGGCTTCCAGGCAAAGCAGGCGCAGCTGCTTGTCGAACTGGTAGCGGTGCAGGATGTCGTCGAAGGTGGTGCCGGGCTGAAAGTGGCTGGTGCCGGGTGTCAGAAAGCTGCCCCAGTAGCCGCTGAGACGGTAGTAGCTGATGTTGGCCAGGTAGCGCAGGGCCCGCGGCTCGTCGGCCACTACCAGGCCCCGGGCCTGTAGCTTCTGCAGCTGCTGCATGAAGTCAATAGCGGGCTTCGTGAAATGGCGGATGGGGCGGGGCGGCATAGAGCAGAGCGGCAGGCAAAAAAAAACCCACCCTCAGCGGGGTGGGCTTCCGGTCAAACAGCAAGCCGAAGCTTGTGACCGAAGAATTTTACGGTACCAACCAAACAGCACCGGCAGAGCCGATGTGGCGGATACTTTTTTTGTACGACAAAGATACGGCTTTTTGAGAGAAAAGGCAATCCTAGCGTTTCAGAAGCCCAGTTATCAACGCCGGACCTTGCCAGGAAGTAGATTTCTATCGTTGCAAGTGTGCCCTTACATGGGTGTTGTTAAACAAATAGGGGAAAACCTCCGAGTCCATGGTCAAAGGGCGTGGTTGCTCGTGATAAGGTGACCAAGCGCCGTAAAAGCATCGAAAAACCAATAGTCTTACACGCCCCTTAAGGCAATCAAAATTGGCTAGCGGAAACGAACGTTAAGACTATCGTTTTATCCGCAGAACGAGGAAATTATTGTTAAACAGCTCTTTAGTCAAGGGACGCGCACAGCTGAGGGGTCGAGTCGGAGGTTTTCCCCTACTTGTTTAACAACACCCTTAGAAAGCCTCTCGCTCTCCGCTGGCCAGCAAAACGCCTTAGTGGCGCTGCTGGCCGTGTATATCCCCCTCTCGCACTATTTGCTTGGAAAGGCTATCGACTAAACCAGGAGGCTACGCCCGGCCGTAGTGCTGGTGCAGCTGCACGCTGCATTCGGCCAAGCTCAGCTCGCCGGCCACGTAGCGCCGGTAGAGCCGCTGGCCGAACGGGCTCAGCGGGGGCAGCCCCTGGGCGGCTTTGTGGGCTTCCACTTCATCGAGTAGCGCCTGGCGCTGCGCCGGGGTCTGCTCGGCGGGGCCAAAACGTTCGGCTGTGTCCATTTCTTAAACAACTAGGGGAAAACCGCCGACTCGGCGCGGGGCCTAGCCTAGCCGGCAGGGGATAAAATTACCCTAAGCCCTACCCGGCCGGTCGTTTTGCAATTGCAAACGGAAAGGGGCACTGCTCAGTCCTGGGGAATGTGGCCGCTGTCGGCTTCTAGTATCCACTCCAAGGCGGCGGCTTTCGCCCGCACGGCCAGCAATTGGTGCTCGGCCAGCGTCCGGCTGCGCTCGTGGCCCGCGTCGGGGTAGAGCTGGTGCAGCTGCTGATGCTTCACCACGTCGTTTTTTAAGCGCTCGTCGGCCTGGTCAAGGTTGGCCAGATAGGCGGTTATTTTGGCTTCGGTCTTCATTCAGGGGTATTTTGCAATTGCAAAATTAGAGGTGTGTGGGAGCGGTGCTCAGGTCCAGCTCAAGGTAGTGCTGACGGGGCGGCAGGGCCTCCAACTCCTGCACCAGCGCCGCCATTTCGGCCGCGAAGGGAAACACCCGGCCGGGTGCCTCGACCAGCACCAGGGGCGGAAACACCGGGCGCGGGGTGGGCGGGTCGGGATACTTGGGGTCGCCGCTGGGGTACTGCGGATAGAGCCGGTCCAGCTCGCCGCGTATCATGGCCAGGTCAATGTCGCCGGCCACGTAGAACTTGTAGAGCTGCACCAGCTCCGGGCTGGGGCCGCCGCCGTCGGCGCTGCCGGC
>NZ_JAGEMO020000142.1 GCF_017921975.2 Hymenobacter terricola | reverse complement strand
AGCCGGTCCAGCTCGCCGCGTATCATGGCCAGGTCAATGTCGCCGGCCACGTAGAACTTGTAGAGCTGCACCAGCTCCGGGCTGGGGCCGCCGCCGTCGGCGCTGCCGGCTGCGAAGGCCCACGACACCGTTTCCCACCGCTGTGCGGGGGTTCGTTCGGTGCGGGCGAATTTCGGTTTGCGGTACTGCTGCATGGGGTACAGTCCACTTAGCCCTGCGGCGCGGCCGGGGTATTGCGCAGCTCGTAGAGCGTGGCGTACAATTCAAGGGCACGCTGCTGCTTGGCGGCTAGGTCGGCCTCGTCTACCGGCAAGCCGTGGCGACTTTGCAGCGCGTCAATATCAAATTCCAGCACGGCCAACTCGTCGGTGGCAGCGTTGATTTTGGTCTGATTTTCCATACCACAAGATACGAAAAAACGCCCGTAACACCTCAAAAACACGGTTTTAAGGCGATGAGATTCCCGTATTTGTAGCAGGCCCTGGCCTGGCTTTCAAATACGCGACGCTCGCGCTGCTCGCCGGCTGGTGGGCCGTTGTTTTGCAATTGCAAACCGGACTACCGCCCAGCACCTACTCGGGGGGCCTTGCCGATGGGAGGCTTTATTTTCAGGCGTTACCGGCTCCCGTACTCTTGGCCCTGGCCCTGGCTTTTGCCGGGGGTACGGCCCTGCGCCCGCTGAGCGTCTTGCTGGCCGGGAGCCTGGCGCTGCGCCCGGTCGGCCTCGCGCTCCTGCACCTGGTAGCCGGGCTGTTTCGCGGCCCAATCCAGCACGAAACTAATCTCCTTCACCTCGCTACGGCGCTGCGCCACACTGTACTGCACGGCTAGTTCGATTACCCGATTACCCTGGGCGTCCACGGTATCACTTGCTGACACGGTAGCGCCTTTACTCGTCAAGCTGCGCTGCAAGGCGGCGGCGCGGCCGGCGGCCTGGCTGTCGCCCATCGGCTCCTGCACGCGCACCACCAACTGCCGTTCGGCCTCACGCTTGGCCGCGTACTCCGTCAGGCTCAGGCCCACCTTCTCCGGTTGATAATAGGCGCGGGCGTCAAAGCCGATGGGCGGGGCCGGCCGGTCCGCCGCTTTAGCGGCGCGGGCAAAGGCCAGTAACTCCGGCTCTAACAGACCGGGCAACGGCCGGTCTTTCTCAGTCAGGAACTTCAGTTTTTCCTCGGCGGCCCGCGAAGCCGCGTTTTTACCCCAAAAGCCGCCTTTCGCCTGCTCCTGCAACGCGGCTTGCTGGCCGTAACTGTCGGCCCACTGTTTCGCGTGCGTGGCCCGCGCCGCCACCTGACGGTCTAACTCGGCGCGAAGCGTCGCCGTGCTAGGGGTCCCCTTCATCGCCTGCACCACTTCCCGTATCCCTTCCTCATTCGGCTTTGCCTGGAGGTGCTGGCTGTACGAGTCAATAACCTTGTTATAAGCCTGAATAGGCGCGTTTTGCCGAGCCAACTCGGTTGTATATTTCTGATAGTCCGCCTGCCACTTGCGCTCGATGGCCGGTAGCGCGGGTACTTTGGCCGCCTCTGCGGCCTGGCGCTCGGCTGCCTGGCGTTGGGCCAGCTGCGCCGCCTGGCGGTCGGCCACCTGGCGTTGGGCCAGCTGCGCCGCCTGGCGGTCGGCCACCTGGCGCTGGGCCACCTGGGCGGCCTGCCGCGCTGCTTCCTGCTGCTGGGCTACTTGCGCCGCTTGGCGCTCGGCGGCTTGCCGCAGCTGCTGCGCGGCGGCCTCTTGGTCAGCCGTTTGGCGGGCCTGCTCGGCCTGCTGGCGCAACCGGTTGGCGGCCAACTGCTTGTCGAGGCCCGCCAAACTGTACTCCCGCGCCACGGCCGAACCCTTAAAAGAGTGCCCGTCTTTCTCGAAACCGATGCCGACGACGGTGCCGGCTTTGTTGGTGAACTCCTGGGCGTTAATCTTCTCCGCCCGCAACGTGGCCAGCAGCGCCGGCCGGTCCGTGGCCGTGGCCAGCGCCTGGTGCAGCACTTCTTTTACCTCGTGTTTGGCTTTGTCGGCCCCTTCCAAAAGCTTCGGGTGCTGCTTCTCGACGCGCAGCCCCTGGGGCGGGGTCAGCTCGTGTCGCTGAATCAATTTGGCCAGCGTCTCTTTCGACCGCAAAAAGCTGTTGCTGTCGCTAATCGTGTGCCCGTCGTCCGCCACCCGGTTGGCAATGATGTGGACGTGCTCGTGGCCGGGCCGGTCGCGGTGCCGGATGATGGCGTACTGCGTGCCGGTTAGTTTCATCTCCTGCATGTAGTCCTCGGCTATCTCGCGCATCTTCTCGCCCGTCAGTTTCGCCGCGTCGTCGGGGTTAAAGCTGAGCGAAGTATGCCACACGGCCTTGCCCAATTCGGGGTGCAGCTTCCGGCCCAAATTGAAGTCGGCCACCATGTGGGCCACGGTGTCCGTGCGCACGCCGGCCGAACCCAGCAGCTCCGCTTGCTTATCGGCCTCCTGGCCTTTGTGGCCCTCCACTAGGTAGCGCGCCAGCCCCCCGAAGCTGCGCCCGATGACGGTCCGGCTAATCATCGCCGCCCGCCGTGCCGGTGTAAGTATCGAGCAACGCGCTGAGCTGCGCGGCGGCCTGCGTCACCTGGTCAGCCACCGCGCCGAACCCGTCTTGGTGCCCGCGCTTGGCCAACTGGTTCAGGTTGGTGGCCATGCCCGCCAGCTGCCGCAGCAGCCCAAATTGCTCGGGTGTTAGCCCCTTCCGCTGGGGCCGGGTTAGCGACCGCACGACCACCGCCAACGGCCGACCGCTTGCTTTGGCCACGTCTTTTAGCTCCGCATACGTGGCTTTTGTGACGTGCAAAACAATGCGCTCCGTCCGCTTTTCTGCGTCGGGAATCTCCTTGCGCCCGCCTCTAGCCTTGCCAACTCGGGGACGTTTGGGGGTCGGTAGCGGGGGCGGCGTGGGTTCCATGCGGTAGGTCTTTTTGCGACGATAGGAGCAAAAAGCAAGACGTTGATAGGCACTATCAACACGTCTTGCTCCGTCCTAATAGAACATACGGTATGGGGAGCATCAAGGATGCGGCTGGGGTTGCTTGTCTGTTACTACTCTAGCTAATGCACCTACTTAGCTAAAAAGCTATACGGGTACAAAAACGTAGCTGTCTAGCTTAAAAGCTATCAGCTATTCCAGCTTTACTTTTCTAGGTGTTTATCTTTTTAGCTAAATAAGTATAAAACAGTAGAATAGAAAAAATAAGCAGCTGAACACCTGATAGTATATTTTCGTTAGAAGCTGAAAAAATATCTCTTCTTCAACTTTGATACGTCCCCATCATGACCGACAAAACACCCAACTCGGAGGTCGCTGACTTCATCAAAAACATCAGCCATGAACAACCGGCAACGGCCGCAGTCAACGCTCTGGCTCCCGTGGTGCCCGCTCAGCAGCTGCCCGCTTCGGCTGCTCCGGCCACCCTAGCAACTGCGGCGGCTTCTGTGGCCCCCGAAGCACCGCAGCCAGCCCCGAGTGTCGCCGCGGTGCTAGCGTCGCCTGAGCGGCGGGATTTGACCTATTTCACCACCCCGGCGAAGGAGGCCACCAAGAAGCAAAGCGTGTACCTCCCCGTCGAGCTGCACCGCGCCCTGGCCACGGTCGTGAACCTGCCCGGCGTGGACGTGAGCCTGACCGACCTGCTGGCCAACATCGTCCAGGCCTGGCGCGACGACCACCGGGCCGAAGTCCGCAAGCGCTACCGCGACGGCGAGAAAAGCATTTAGGGTTGGAGTCGGGCCTTAGCCCCCGGGCCGCTCGATGCGCACGCAGTTGCACGCGGCGCACCGGGTGTGCAGCTGGGCAATGGCCTCGGGGAGAATATGATTGTCCGCAACGGGGCCTTGGTAAAGGGAAAGGGCCCAAGTATTGCCGGACCCTGGGGCCGTGGTGAGCCAGAAGTCGCGTAGCCTTACCCGTTCAAAGGCGGCTTCGCTGCAAGGTTCTATCTGGTAGAAGGGGTCGCACGATAGTAGGAACGGAAAACAACGCTAAGGAATTTCGGCGGGTTGGGGTGTCTCAGAAAACGTCCGTTTTAACGCTATCAGTGCAGTTTTTAAGAAGTCTCGGTTTCAACTAAACTAATCTGTTGCTTTTGCTTATCTCACCTATCAACGGCCTGTTTTGACCTTAATCACTGACTTATTGAGACAAATCTGCTCGCTTTTCGGGTTCAGAAAGGCTAAGCGTTGTTTTCCGTTCCTACTATCGTGCGACCCCTAGAACTTGACGACTAGGTTGCCCAAAGGGGTGTTTTTTAGGCGGAAAGTATGGTCGGGCATGGGACAAAATACGGCACTTAGGCCGGCAAGCACAAGGCCAGCACTCCCCAGCCCAAAGCAGTACATAAGCTCATCATTTATGATTTATAAACCATTGATTACTAATAATATATAGTTTATAAAATGTGCGCAAATTACTGGCTTCTAGGACTTTGTTGTTTTGTTTGGGCTGCGCCGCTCGGGCCGATTCGAGTTATCCACACCCTAAAAGCCTTTTTTTTAGCGACAACACAATTGTGTATTTTCTATTTGTAACCTATTTGTTATTTGTAGGGCTCGGGGGCCATTGATAATCAGATACTTGCAAGGCCTAAAGCTAACTTTTTATAAGCTAAGGCTAACTTTTTATAAGTGAACACTAACTTTTTATAAGCCAAACCACCCTCGAAAGCTAACTTTTTATAAGCGTGAGGCTAACTTTTTATAAGCCAAAGCTAACCTTAATAAATAACTGTTAGCGACAATGGTTAGCTTTGGTTATTATTGCTCCTGCTTAACCAATTCCCGCATGAATCAGGATTTAGAAGTGCGCCAGGCCAACGCTTTGACCAATGCCCGATATGAGTACACGGAGACGCAGGCGAACATCTTCCTGGTACTGCTCTCCAAGCTGCGCAAAGACTCTCCCGACGACGTATATCAAATCTCGGTGACAGAGTTAGAGAGGCTAACAAATAAGAATCTCAATTACAAGCAATTAAGAGAATCCACCGAGGGCATGATGAGCCGGGTGCACAAAATCAAAACCCACCACAATGGGAAGGAGGTGTTGCGGCAGCTTGTGTTGTTCAAACGGATAGATTACATCCTGGGGACGGGGACTATTGAACTGGAATTCAACGAGTATGCTACGCCGTACTTGTTCGACCTTAAAGATAATTTCACCTCGTTTCAGGTTCAGGCAGCGCTGAGTCTGCCTAGTAAGCACGCCAAACGCATCTATCAGATTTGCAGCCAGTGGAAGGATAAAGGACAGACCAAAAAGGTATCTATCTTGGAGTTGAAGACGACACTATGTCTGGTCGATGACAAGGGCAACGAAGAGTACACCATCTTCGCGATGTTCAGAAAGAAGGTGCTGGACGTGGCTGTGAAGCAAGTCAATGAGAGAACGGACTTACGCATTGGTTACCAAGTCGAAAAAGTGGGTCGCGCCTTCCAAAACATTGTTTTTACCGTCCAGTCACAAATCCCGGCCACGACGGTAGCTTTTGACCTAGTGCCCGACGCAGCTCCTGCGCTGACAGTTTCGCACCAAGTCGAGAACGCCGGCCGCCTGCTCGCGCAGTTGGGAATCATCACACCCGACCTAGTGACGCAAATCCTGGGCAGCCCGGCCCATGTGGCCGCTTGCAATAAGTTTGCGCACGATATCAAGACCGGCAAGGTTAAAGCTAAGTCCTCGCTGTCGGGCCTCCTACTCACCGTATTGGGCTTCAAAAAGCCCGCAAACGGCCCACTGTTCGACGCCAACTCTATCAAATAGCCCCACTCTCGTTTTACCCTTATGATTGCTTCCACGGTCCCCGAAACCATTCCCCCGCTCCGGTGGGGGCAGCTCACCTACTACTCCCCGGCCGATATCAAGCGCTGGGGGGTGCAGCACTTCCTGGACACGGTCGCGCCGACGCAGGCACTGCCCATCCCCGACCTGGGCTTCACCGCCGAGGAAAATGCCCGCATGGACGAAATATTGCGCGAAGAGCGCGACGCTGCTGCGCGTGGTCTTTGATACGAACGTCGTCATCGCCCACCTGCGCCGGCAGCAGCTATTGCCGCTGCGGGCGGTGCTACCCTTTGCCGTGGTGGGGGAACTGGAAGCCTTCGCCCTCAAAGCCGATTGGGGCTACCAAAAAGTAGCCTTCCTGCGGCAGCTGCTCGAACGCTACCCCCTGGTGGGCTTCGTGCCCGAGCTGGCCAGCTTGTATGCCCGCCTCGACGCGTATAGCCAAGGCAAGCTGCGCGGCCAGCCGCTGCCGGCCGGCATGAGCGCCCGCAACATGGGCAAGAACGACCTCTGGATTGCGGCCACGGCGCTCTACCTGGACCTGCCGTTGCACACGGCCGACAACGACTTTGACCACCTTCCGGCCCTGGGCCTGGCCCTGGTCAAAGAAGCCCTGTAGCTCCATGAGAATCACGCTGGAAGTACCAGAGCATCGGGCCGCCTTCCTGCTGGAGCTGCTGCGCAGCCTGCCCTTTGTCACGCTCCGGGGACAGGCGGCGAAAGCCGCCGCTCTGGACGAAACCGCGCACTTGCTGTCCTCCCCTGCCAACGCCGCGCACTTGCTGTCCTCCCCTGCCAACGCCGCCCGCCTGCGGGCCGCCCTCGAACGCGACCGGCTGGGGCAACACCAAACCCACTCATTACCAGATGACTTACTGCGTTGACTAGTCAGCTGATTAGTCAACTGACTAGTCATAATGTGAGCGCTGGAACCGACAGGAACGCGACGCCTGGGCGGGGGCTTCTCTTCCAGTCGGGCGGATTTACACGCTAAGCCCTAGCGGGAGGATTCAGCCGCCAGGCGCTCTTTCAGCGGCCCAATCCAGCGGCCGGCCCCGTGGTTGTCTTTCGGGTTGACCTGCACCAGAAACTCGAACAGGGCCAGCGCCTCGGCCCAGCGCTTCACTTTTTGCAGTTCCAGCCCCATCACGTAGTAGGCCGTGAGCACGAACCCGTTGCCGGTGGACTCATACAAGAGAAAGTCCCGGCCTTCCTCAAACGCATCCGGGAAAATCAGCCGCGCCCGCAGAAATGCCTGCGCCAGGTAGGTGGTGCCCAAGCCGGGCGTCCGGTTGTTGAGCAGGATGCCCAAGTGGGAAACCGCGTCCAAGTGCAGCTCACCGCACGCGGCCATGACCTGCCGGTAGATGCGCTCAGCTTCCAGCGGCGCGGCCGTGTGCAGGGCTTTCCCCCGCTGAAACAAGGCCTCGTGCCGCAAGACGATGGTGGGGTACATCACCCGCCAGTGGCGCGGGTGGTATTCGACCAGAATGAGGGTATCGGCAGCGTCCATGAGTCGGAGGATTTGCCCTGTTTGTTTACTGAACCTACTTGCCAAGTAGCCGTTGCCAGAAGCCGGATTTGGCCGGCTCTGGCGCGGGCAACACCAACGGAGCCTCACCCGGCTCGGGCAGTCGCTTTTGCAGTTCACCCAACTGCTCGTTCTGGCTAAGTAACAGTTCCTCAATGCGTCCGATGCGCTGACTATTCATCTGACTAGTCAGCGCGTTCAGTACATCGTTCTGTTCCAGCAGGCGGTGTTGCAGCTGCTGAATGGTCTGGTCGCGTTCCGCCAGCTGCCGTTGCAGCTGGGCCACGTCCGGCACCTGGGCCGGCTCGATGAGCGCCGGCAGCACCTCGGCCGCGCTGGGGTACTGCTCCGCGAGAAACGCCTGACTAATCAGATACGTGTTGCCTTTAGGGGTCTGCTCAACCTGGATATGACTAGTCTTCGCGTGTTGTTTGACTAGTCGCCGGATTGTTTGTTCAGACTTGTTAACCTGTTGAGCTGCTTGCTTTATGGTCAGAAAAGTAGCGGTATTATCCATCGGGGCGGTGACTAGTCAGAAAGCTACAAAGTAAACAGGCTGCAACTTCTGACTAGTCATCGCTTAGGCCGTGATTAGTCAGGCTTAACCCGCGCTTGACTAGTCACGGCCTAAGCGGTAACTAGTCAAATAGTTAACGTGATTAGGCGGCGTACGTGTCCGCTTGTTCCAAGTAGCGCACCTGCGACATCATGGCCAACGTGTCGGGCAAAGGCTTCACTTTATCGGCATTAGTGCGCCGGAAGCAGACCTCCCCAAATTATCGTTCTGGCTGGCCACTGCCGGGCGCGCCCGTTTTCGGGGGTAGCTCAAAAGAAAACGGTTCGGCGGGCCGGTCGTAGTAAATACCGAAACGGTTCGGCCCGTCCTTTATCGTCCCGTCGTCGCCGAGCGTAATCGAGGGCGGAAAGGCAAAGTGCGCGCGCAGCTCGGCCGCGTCGATGGGGTCGGTAAAGGTGTAATGCAGTTCGCCGCCCTGGTCAAACCAAAACCCGTCCTTGTGCCACCCGTGCGACGGGCAGTTGCCCTTGGCCAACAGAAAGTCGATGACCGGCCGCAAGTGGCCGGCGCGGGAGTCGTGCTCGGCGCCCTGAGCGGCGAGTTGGATGCGGGCGCTGAGGGCGTGGCCCTGACGGTCTTCGTAGGCTTCCAACGCGTGGCCCAGCGCCTCCATTTCCGTCAGGTTAGCGGGATTGGCACTGTCCAACGCATCCAACCGACGCATTCCCAACCGGTATTCTTCCTCGTTTTGAATCGTCATGGCCGCCGCTTTTTCGCGTTTTGACAGGTTTCAGATACCCGCTTGCTCAGGCGGCGCTTGAACATTTCCACTTGCCGCCGGCCCACGACCGTCGTGGGGGGACCGGGGTTGTAGCCATTGGCCGCTTCAAAGGCGTGAAGGGCGTCGCGCAGCACCAGCAGGCGGGCGCGGTTCGCGGCTTCGTCGGTGGCCAGCGTCCGGAATTCCTTCACGGCGGCTTGGTGCGCGGCTTCGGTGGGCAGGGTCACGGCAGAAGCTAAGCGAACGAGAATTGCAGCAGTTCCTTGGCAAACTCGTGCAGGCCCTGCTCAATCTTGGCCTTCTGCTTGGGTCCGGGCTCCTTCTTGCCGGTGATGTACTGGCTGATTAAGCTGTTGTTCATCCCCAAGCGCGCGCTGAGGGCTTTCACGTTCACAATGTTGTAGACCTCGAAGAGGGTGGCGAAGTCGTACCGAAACGCCACCTGAAAGTCGGCGGCATTTTCCCCCGTTGCCTCGCATTGCGCGGCCAGCGCTTCCCGGGCATCGGCATACACCTCGTGCAAGGTGTCCGCTTCGGCCAAGATACTGAAATCCTGGGCGTAGGCCGTGTACCCGTCCGCCACTTTTTCGATTAGAAAGTTTACCGTCTTCATGTTAATGAGCAGTTAGGTCGTACATATTCTCCAACTCCGGGCCGGCCCTGGCCGGAAGCGCTGCGGCAGTCGAGCAGCTATTTTAATCCGGCGTCTTTCAAGATGCTGTTCAGCGTTCCAGGTTTGATTTCCTGCTTGCCGTGACTCACGACGAGTGGCCGACCGGAGAGCGTCTGCTTGGTTGGATGCGCAAATACCTTGTGCTTGCCATCCCGCACGTTAACCCAGCCGTCCTTTTCCAACAGCTTAATTAACTCAGTAGTGGCCTTGGTTAATAGTTTGGTACAAAAGTTAATCGGTGTTCTTGGCCGTTGCCGGCTTGCGGTGGGCATGGATGACCACCTTTCGGTGGCGTAAGTACTTGTAGAGGGTCACCTTGGAGATGTTTAGGCGCTGGGCAATCTCGTTGACGCCGAGTTGCTGCTCGCGGTAAAGCGTTTCGGCGATGATGGCCGTGCGTTCGGCCTGCTCCGAGAGGCCCCGCTGGCGGCCGCCCACCCGGCCCCGGGCGCGGGCCGCGGCAAGTCCGGCGTGGGTGCGCTCGCGAATCAGTTCCCGCTCGAACTCGGCCAATGAGGCGAACAGGTTAAACACGAGCCGGCCCTGGGCGGAGGTCGTGTTGATGGCATCGGTCAACGAGACCAGGCCCACGCCCCGAAACTCGAGTTCGGCCACCATGTCCAGTAAATGCTTGAGCGAGCGACCCAGCCGGTCGAGCTTATAGATATAGACGGTGTCGCCTTTGCGCAGGCTGGCCAAGAGGCGGTCTAATTCCGGGCGGGCTTTGGTGGCCCCGGAAGCCTGTTCCTGGAAGAGGGTTTCACACCCGGCTTTGTTTAAGGCATCGAGTTGCATCTCCAGGTTCTGGTCGCGGGTCGAGACGCGGGCGTAGCCGATTTTCATGGGGCAAAGTACAGGTTATCCGTCACGAAGGTACCCTCGTTTGTACTTTGATTGCTGAACAAGTTTTCTGTACCAAATCGGCTGGTTTTGGCCTGGCTTTGCTCCAGCAGCCGTTACCGGCTGACTTGTACAGAAATACGTTCGTTTCACTGAACAAGCCAGCGGGCTACTTTTAGGATTTGCGGCGCATTAGCAGCCAGCCAGAACTTGAAGAAGAGGCCTTACTTTGGCAAGCCAAGCGCAACGCTGTCGCCGTCAAAGTGAATTGGTCGTTTACCACCGAAAAAGCCCGCGACAAACTCAAAAACAGGTACAACGAAGCCCTAATTAAAATACCCGGAACTACATTGCCAGAACACTAGGTCCTCGGCCATCGCCGGCCCAAAACCGGGAATCTGTTGCATGTCGTCCGGCCCCCTGGGCCGGCCCTTCTTATTCACCGGAGACGGTCAGCACAAAGCCGTTGTTGCCCTGGGCCCGGGCTGTACCCATGGCTGTTGTGCGCCAGGGCGTCCCTGTCACACGTGGAGGGACCCGCGGACGAGGCCGACCATGATGGCGACCGCCGCAAGCGTTCCCGCGCCCGCGACGAAGCCAAAGACCCGGTTCGCGGCCGTTGCTGGTGTGCCGTGGGCCACCAGCACGAAGCGCGCTGCACAGGCCAAGTGCAGGCTCACCGCCACGATGCCCAGGAAGTAGTAAGGCGTCAACCGGTCGCTCCACTTGTCCGTCAGCAGGTTGTACGAGGTAAGCCAAACCCAATTGGTGTCGGTGTGCTGCAGGTACCGGGCACGGGCGACGGCGCTGAAGTGCGACAACAGAAAAAGGGCCAGGTAAGCGCCCGAGACCCGTTGGAGTCGTTTCACCCAGTTGTCGGCAATCCCCCTGACAATCCCCCGCCACGTCAACACGAGCCCGGTGGCAAATTGGAACACGAAACAGCAAACGAGCGCGATTTCAAGCGGCGGGTAGCGGTAAAGCCGACGCGCTTGCAGCATGAAGGCCACATGCGCCTGACCGCCCCGCAACCCGGCCAGGTGGTTGCTGAGGTGGAGCAGCACAAAGAGCACGATTGGCAGTGCCGAAACCCCGTGCACAGTCGCCAGACGGGAAGAAGCCCCGGCCTGGGAGCGCCCCGCTGGCTTGTCCGCGAAGCACACGGCGGTCAACAAAAGCCAGAGGCCGAGCCACACTTCATCAGCGTGAATTGGCACTAGCGTTTGGGAATCGAGCCACTGCCCCATGAGCGAGTACAACGCCGGCGCCCCCACGCCGAAGTGGGCAATGGCGGCCGTTCTCAAGAAGCCAGTGCCCGCGGTGTGAAACGCCACGTAAGCGCAACAGACCGGAATGAGCAAGACGGGTACTAAAAAAAACGGTGACACGCCCGAGATGCACGACACCAACGCCGGGTAGAGCAGGCAGGCTACCGGGGCCACGAGGCGGAACAGGCGCGCGTCAATTCCGAGGGTGCCGTCGTTCGCGGTTACTGATTTATTCATCGAATCACTCTGTTATACAAGGTCGCACGTTCAACGGCTTAATCCGGGGACGGGGCCAAGGGTTTGCGGGGGGGGCGTCTGTAAAGGGCTCTTGTTGCAAAAAAAACAAATATACACGTTATGCCATCAACTAATTGATTATGAAATGTATATCAGCAGTTTAAGCTACCCCTCTCAGCAACGAAACCCTTCCCGAGATGGGTGTCTTACCCGTTTGATTGCTTGGAAGCGCCCTGTTTGTTGAGGTTTTGGAGCTACCCTTTTTGATAAAATGCAGTTGGAGGGCTAAGCGTATAAATCCGTCCTTTTGCAACAAGAGTCCCGTCGCCCGTTAAAAAGCCCTGCTGGCAGGTGGCCGAGCAGGGCTTTTGCCACGCAGCCCGGCGGCGCACCGCGCGGGCCACGCGACTTGTTGACGGTAATGGTCATTACGGAACAACATTAGCTACCAGGGTAGCGAGCCACCCGGTCCGGTGAAGGTACCCGTCGGGCCGTCCTGGTCGAGCACCACCCGCACCATCGCTTGCGCTCCCTGCGCGACCGTGTCCGTCCCTTCAAAGTTGTTCATGGCCGTTTTCGTGTACCCCGGACTCGCTACATTGACCTTAATATTGGTCGGCGCCAACTCGATGGCGAAGGCCAGCGTCACGGCGTTGAGCGCGGTTTTCGAAGCGGCGTACACCACGCTGTACCCGGCGCGGTAGGGAAAGGCCGGATCGGCGTTCAACGTGAGCGAGCCGATGGGGCTCCCGACGTTGACGATGCGGGCCGCTGGGGCTTCCCGCAGCAGCGGCAATAGGGCTTGCGTGACGGCAATCACCCCGAACACGTTCGTTTCGAAGACGGCCCGCACCTCGTCGAGCGAGGCGCTGCTCGCCCGGCTGTCCCGCATAATTTCCTCGTTCGACCGGCCCGGCTGGCCCGCCTGGGCGATGGCGGCGTTGTTCACGAGGACGTCGAGCCGGCCGAACTCCATGCGGACGCGGGCGGCGGCGGCGGCAATGGAGGCCGGCTGTGTCACGTCGAGTTGCAGCGCGTGGGCCGCCGCGCCGATGGTCTGCGCGGCCGCCTCCCCGTTCTGGAGGTTGCGTGAGCCTACTAGTACGGTGTAGCCGTGCGCTACGAGGTCCTTGGCAATCTGGAGGCCAATGCCTTGGTTGGCCCCGGTGACCAGGGCAACAAGTTGGGGGTGCATCTCTATTTCTGGGGTAACGCGACCGACTTCGTGGGGGTCGCTTGGTTGAGCTGAAGCAGCGGGACAAAGGTCCCCTCCCCAACCAAGCGACTTTTTGCCAAATGGCAAAAGGGTTGCCACTACATATGCTTTCTTACCCGGCTCAGGGACGACTGGGTCATGCCCAAATAAGCGGCCACGTAGGCCAGCGGCACGCGGTTGGCGAGGTGTGGATACGTGAGGAGGAAAGACCGATAGCGGGCGGTGGCGTCCTGGGCCACCAAGGGGAGGACGCGCTCCATCTTCACCCGCAGCGCGTGCGCGAGGATTTTCTGCGTGATGACCTCCCAGCCGGGAATGAGCGGCGCAAAGGTTTGCCACTGCCGCGCTGAGAAGACCACAAGCCGACAATCGGTGAGGGCCTGCGCCAAGCAGGGCGCAGGGGTGCCAACGGCTTCCAGCGGCCGGATGTCCAGCAGCGGGTGCTGTTCCTCAATGAAGTAGCTGGTCAGCTCTTCCCCTCGTTCGGTGTAGGAACCCACCCGTAGCACGCCCGCTGCTACGAAGCCCACCTGCTGCGCCGCAAAATAGTCGCCTTTGCGCAAGGTAACGCGGGCGGCATGGCGGGCAATCAGGTCTTGCTGGGGCCGGGTCAAGGGGCCGAATTGCAGTAGGTAAGCGAAGAACTCCTTCATATCCTGAAAAGCAAGCCAACCGGCCAAAAGTTGCCAGTTGACCAAAAAGCGTAAGCGGGTCGCCCGGCAGCCGGTTGGCTAGAAGACAGCTGGGCCGGGGGTAGCGGCATTTCCCGACCCGTTGTAAACGAGAACCCGAATTCTAGGCGCATCAGGCCCTGGGCACTTATCGGCAATTTTTTGGGCTGGATAAAATTAAATTGTTAATTACCAGTTCTTTCCTGTCGATAATGCTTCACGCTAGCGCGGCTGATGCCAGTAAGTGTGACAATCTCGGCCACCGATAATCCCTTGGCCAGTGCCTTGACTACCTTGGCCACTTTCTCGGCGTCGCGCCCCGCCGGCCGGCCCAGGTGCTTGCCCTGCTGCTTGGCCACTTCGATGCCCGCCAGGCTTTTCTGCCGGTTGTTCTCGCGCTCGTACTGGTTGAAGCTGGAAAACACGCCAATAATCATCTTGCCGGCGGGCGGGCGCGAGTCGATGCCTAAGTCTAAGGCCCGAAAGTGCACGCCGCGGCGGTTGAACTCCTCCACCAGCTGAATCGTGTGTACCGTGTTGCGTCCCAGCCGCGCCAGCCGGTTCACTACCACCGCGTCGCCCTCGCGCACGGCGGCCAGCAGTTCATCGAGCGCGTGGCTGCGGGTGCGCGTACCGGTGACTTTCTCCTGGAAGATGCGGGTGCAGCCGGCGCGGGCCAAGTCTTCCAATTGCGTGTCAAGGTTCTGGTCGGCGGCCGAAACGCGGGCATAGCTAAAGGTGTGTTGCATGGGCTCAGAAAGTACAGCTCACAAATATACCTTTCAGAACCCACTTCTTGACCCGCAAAAATTAGCTAAATCAGCGCTTTTGGGGATGCGTCCGAAAGGTGCACCTTTCGGAGCCGGTCTCTGTCAACCATTGGCGCACCAAATGGGGAAGTGTGCGCTTTGTTAGCTTCCCCAGTCGGTGGACCAGGGGTAGCAGGGGCCAACTCAACAAGGGGTACCTAGCCCCCCGGTGCTTCGTAAGAAACCCGTGTCAGCCCCGTGGGCAAGCGCTGCGCAGGGGCTGGTACCAAGCAACTCGCTTAACTTTTGGACCAAACTTTTAACCAAGGCCAGTAGTGAGCTTTATAGCAAAGCAAATTTGAGCCGTACGCCAAAACAAAGGGTAAAATAGTGCCGGACCTTTGTAGTGTGGTTGTAGCAACCCACTTGCTTCCCATTTCAAACAACAAATAACCTTTTAAAAAAGAGAAATCATGAGCCAGACCATTTTAATTACCGGCGCTTCGTCCGGCATTGGCAAAGCCGCCGCCCACCACTTCGCCGCCCAAGGCTGGAACGTCATCGCCTCGATGCGGCAGCCCGAAAAAGAGCAGGAGCTCGGGCAGGTCCCCAACATCCGCCTGGCCCGGCTCGACGTGCAGGACCCAGCCACCATCGCCTCGGCCATTGCGGCCGGCATCGAGCAGTTCGGAGCCATCGATGTACTCCTCAACAACGCCGGCTTTGGCCAGTACGGGGCTTTTGAGGCGATTGCTCCCGCGCAGATTCAGGCGCAGTTCGACGTGAACGTGTTTGGCGTGATGAACACCATCCGCGCCATTCTGCCGCATTTTCGGCAGCGCCGCGCTGGTTTGATTATCAACGTCAGCTCGGGCATTGGCCGCTTTACCCTGCCCATGCTGTCGATGTACGCCGCTTCCAAATTCGCCCTGGAAGGCTTTTCGGAAGGCCTTTCCTATGAATTGCTGCCCCTCAATATTGGGGTGAAAATCATCGAGCCCGGCGGGGTGGCCACAGACTTCCACGAAAGGTCGAACGAGCTATTCGCTGCCAGCGGGGGCCTTACCGATTACGATGCCTACGCCGCCACGGCGTTCGGGGTGTTGGGCGCCATGGGCCAAGCCCGGTTATCCACGGCTGAGGAAGTCGCGGCGGTCATCTACGGCGCCGCCACCGACGGCACCAACACGTTGCGCTACGTCATCGCCCCGGATATTCAGGCCCTGTTCGACGCCCGGACTAACCTGCCCGACCAGGAATACGTTAATTTTATGCGCAAAAAGTTCGGCCTGGAGGCGTAAGCCAGCGAGCGGCCACCGGGCAACTCACCTCCCGCTGCGGCTGGTCGGCTACGTCGGCGGCCGTGGCAGGAGGTGGGTTTTTTTAACCAGTTTTTCATCGTGACGGCCATGGCTACCGCCCCCTTTGCCCCAACCCCCGTGGTCCTGCATTCCTGCTACGTAGCGGTGCAGCGGCCCACGGAATTTTTTGTGGATGAGCACGTGCTGATGCACGTGCTGAGCGGTTCCTTTGTCGTGTTCACGGCCGGGGCCGAACGAACGTACCGGGCCGGGGACACCCTGCTGCTGACCCGCCACCAGCTCATGAAGGGCACCAAATACCCCGAGCCGGGGGGCGAGTTCAACTCGGTGAGCCTGGTGCTGGACCAGGCGACGCTGCGCGGGCTGCATCACCTGGCACCGGGGCCCATTGGTCGTCCCCAACCGGCCGAGCCCGTTGTGGCCCTGCCCCGCCATCCGCTGTTTGGCGACCTGGCCCGGTCCATTATTGCCTACAATGCCGGGCAGGCCATTCCGCAGCTTCCCGCGCTTAAAGCCCAGGAGGCGGTGGTGTTGCTGCTGCATCTGCAGCCCGAGCTGCGGCACGTGCTGTTCGATTTCAGCGAGCCCGGCAAGCTGGACCTGGCACAATACATGGCCCAGCACTTCAGCTTCAACCTTAAGCTCAAGCAGTTTGCTTACCTCACGGGCCGCAGCCTGGCCACGTTTAAGCGCGACTTCGAAAAGCTGTTTCACGCGTCGCCCAGCCGCTGGCTCCAGCAAAAGCGGCTGGACGAAGCCCACTACCTCCTTCGTGCCAAAAAGCGAAAGCCTTCCAACGTGTACCTGGAAGTGGGGTTCGAGAACCTGTCGCACTTTTCCACCGCTTTCAAAAAGCAGTTTGGCTTCAATCCTTCGCAAGTTGGCCTTCCTATAGCAGCGAGGGGGTAAAAAGGCCGTAACGGGCCTTCGGTGTTTTAGGTGCTGAACCTCTGGCCATTGCTAACGAGGGCGCTTTGCGTAACGCATAGCTGCCCGCTCCCCAAAGACTACTCACATGAAAATCAAGGTAATTATTACCGGCTCGACCGGCATGGTAGGCGAGGGCGTACTGCTCGAATGCCTGCGCAGCCCAGACGTTGAACAAGTGCTCATGCTTAACCGCCGGCCTTCGCCCATGCGGCATCCCAAGCTCCGCGAACTGCTGGTGCCCGACTTCCTGCACCTGCGCGACGCGGCCGACCAACTGACGGGCTACGACGCCTGCTTTTACTGCGCCGGCATTAGCTCGCGGGGCCTCAATGAGGCTGAGTATCGGCGCGTCACCTACGACACGACGTTGCACGTAGCTCAGACCTTGGCGGCCTTCGCGCCCAACATGACGTTTGGTTATATCTCGGGCCAGCTCGCCGACACCACCAGCCGCCAGATGTGGGCGCGGGTGAAAGGGGAGACGGAAAACGCGCTGTTCCAGCTGCCTTTCAAGCACGTATACGCCATGCGGCCCGGCATGATGCGGCCCACGGAGGGGCAGCAAAATGTGAAAACCGCCGACCGGGTTCCGAGTATGCTCTTCCCACTGCTCCGGGTGGTACTGCCCAGTCAGGTAATCACCTTGCAGCAGATTGGCCAGGCCATGATTAACAGCGTCCGCAACAGCGCTCCGAAGCATGTGCTCGAAATGAACGACATCAAGGCGTTGGCGGCTGCCTAGCGCGTTTTGGTAGACTTGTCGAACAGCGGCCCATTGCTCCCTTTTTTGATTCCCACGATGGTAAGTAGCAAGCCCGATAGGGAGTGCGATTTGGTATGCTTGCCAGTTTTTAAGTCGTGGGCGAACTTGTTGCAGGCAGCAACGTGTGCCGGATTGGCCAGGATTTGCGCTACCAGTTCGGGCGTGGTGATGCTGAGCTGCGCGAGTGGCCGGCCGGCGTTCTCAACCTGATGCGGAACAGTGGGCGTAGGGGCCGCGTCAGGCACTAGGTCAAAAGCTATCGTTGTGGCCGGGATTTGCGACTGAACGGTAAAAACAATGTTTTGGAAGGCCCGACCCACCTTCTCAATTTGGTAACCAATGGGTGTTGTTAAACAAATAGGGGAAATCCTCCGACTCATTGGCACAACCACGCAATTCCAGCAATTAGGGGTTCTTATTCCAAAAGGGCGGTTTTACACGCTAAGCAGTTAATCAATTGATTAAGTAATTATTGCCAATAGCAAATCTCAGTCTTATCAAAAAGGATTTCCTTTTTGATAAGACTGGCATACCCTTTTGATTGCTTGGAATCGCCCTTTTTAAGCAGGTTTTTGGGCTACCCTTTTTGATGAAGGGCTTAGCGTGTAAAACCGCCCTTTTGGAACAAGAACCCCTATACTAGGTCGCAAGCTAGTAAGACGAGCGGGTAATAGCTTTTAGCGTTAGCCTTGCGCTAACTGGATTAAATATAGAAGAACGGGCCAGTTGACGCGTCTTGGTTTTCTAAAATTTATCCCTTTACATAATGTATGTTATAGTGCCCGCCTCGGAATATGTGCCGGTTTTGGCCTCCTTCTGGGGCGCGACCGGCCTGGTATTTTGATTGGTTAAACCTGTTTCGGATACCACTCTTTTGCTGGTTTAGAGCTAAGCTAGCGGCAAGCTCGTTGGTACCCGAAAAGGGCCCTTTTGCAACAAGAACACCTATCACTCATGTGCGGGGTAATACAATTTCATACAGCATATTAACCAGGAAAGATACGCAACTGTGCGGTCGGGCCGGAGGTTTTATCCTATTTGTTTAACAGCACCTACTATTCCCCGGCCAGCGCGGAACTACGTTCTTCCGGTACTGAAGCAACCTGTCGAACCCCTCTGCACCTTCGTTCTCCCCACCCCATGCCCTACGAACGCTTAAAAACAGCCATTCTCAAACACGTACCCTTCAGCGACGAGGAGGCCGCCACGTTCTGCAACGCGTTTCAGCCCCAGCGGTACAAGCCCAAAGAATACCTGCTGCGGGCGGGCGAAATATGCCGGTTCGAGGGGTTTGTGGCGCAGGGCTGTCTGCGGGTATTTGCCCTGGATGCCCGCGGCGGCGAGCACGTGCTGTACTTTGCCCCGGAGGACTGGTGGGTGACGGACCTCGACAGCTTTACCAACCAACAGCCGTCGTGGCTCTTTGTGCAGGCGCTGGAACCCAGCACGGTGCTGCAAATCACGAAGGCGGACAAGGACCGGCTCTACGCCGCGCTGCCGGCCACGGAAAAACTGTTCCGCATCATGGGCCAGAAAACCCTCGTGGCGCTCCAGCGCCGGATGCTGTCGGCCCTGAGCCAAACCGCCGACGCGCGCTACCTGGCCTTCGTGGGCAAATACCCGGCGTTGGCCCAACGCCTGACGCAGCAGCAGGTGGCGGCCTACCTGGGCATTACGCACGAGTTCCTGAGCAAAATCCGCCGGCGGCTGGGCCAAAAAAAATAGCGGGGCCGCGGCACTTGGTGAACTAGTTCAATGGTTGCCCGCCCCGCCGGCGGGCAACTTTGCATTTATACAAGCGCCCCCAAAAAGTGAAGCACTTTCTTCAGGTAACCCTAACCGTTCTGACCCTCATGCTGACCAG
>NZ_JAGEMO020000141.1 GCF_017921975.2 Hymenobacter terricola | reverse complement strand
GCCGTGAAACACGCGCCGAAACACCCGTTTTAGGCGGGCAAACGCGGGCCCTTCGGCTCCGCTGCTTTTTCCGGTTCACGCGCGGCAGCGTACAGGCGTTGGAGCAGGCGTTCAGGTGGGGGACGCCTGTCGGTCTTGCGCCATGTCGTTGCCCTCTTCTAGGAATCAACGACGAACAACCAAAAGCACCCTTTAGCTAAACTTTCTAGTCTGAGAGCGTACTAATAGTAGTGGAAATAGCTCGTTCTTTGGCAGCTATTACGTTTCCTGCTCATTTACGGACCTCATGCAAAAATTCTTCTTGGCGCTGACGTTGACCTTTGCTTCCCACATGGCATTTGGACAGTACGCCCGCCACTCTCCCCTGCTGCTTCGCCCCGAAGCCTTACCGGTGGTGCGCCTGACGCGGCTGCCCATTCAAGCCGAGCACCGGGAAGAATACCTGCGGGCCGCTAACCAGTTGGCAGTCGCCAGCCGGAAGGAGGCTGGCTGCGTGAGCTACCATCTGTACGAAGACGCCAGCGCACCCAATACGTTTCTGGTAGTTGGGGAATGGGCCGGTGAGGGTGCGTTGCAAGCGCACCACCGGCAGCCCTACACGGTCGCCTACCTTCAGCAATTGCCGCAGTGGCTGGCCGCGCCAACGACGACAACAGCTTACGAAACGCGTCGGCGGACCCTCACAACGGTGGCCCCCAACGCAAAATGAAGGTGATTTTTAATCGCTCGTTCAGCTGAATAGCGCGCGTTCAAGCCAGTACCGTTTTGGTGAACCGTTTCGCTGGCGGAGTTGGCCAGTACCTGTCACGCTGCTGAGTTACCAAGCCGCGGACGGGGCCGTTTCGACTGCTTGCAGGTCGCTGAGCACGCGGTTCATCGCCTCGTCGAGCGCCGTTTGGATTTGCGCCCGCTCCTCGGCGTCGCCGTACCCGAGCAGCGAGGCCAGCGCCTGACCCGGCGCGCCGTGGCGCGCACTGGCCGCGCGCGTGGCGTGGGCCGCGCTCAGCCACGCGGCGATGCCCCCGGCCGCGTACTCCCCGACGCGAAAGCCTTGCACGCTGGCCAGGTCGGTGAGCTCAACCCGGTAGCGGCCCGCGCGTGCCTCCACCCGAAAGCGAAACCAGAGCGCCTCCGGGTCTTTGAGCGCGCCGTTGCGCCGGCGGGCCCGGGCCAGGGTGTAGCCGCTACCCAGCAGCAGGTGGCGCGGGGCGTCCTCGAGTTGCAGGACCTGGTGCACATCCTCGAAGGTGAGGGCCGCCCATTCGCGGGCCCGGGCGTAGAGTTCGTCGGCCGAGGCCCCGGGCACGGGCACCACCTGCACGTAGCTTGCCGGCTCGGGAACAACTGCGGGCGGCGCTTGGGCGTGGCCGCCGAAGGCCACCAGGCCCAGCAACAAGGAAACTGCTTTTTTCATGCCGGCTAGTTGCCCCGGATGCTGTGTAGAACAGATGAACCCTCCTT
>NZ_JAGEMO020000140.1 GCF_017921975.2 Hymenobacter terricola | reverse complement strand
TCGTCGGCCGAGGCCCCGGGCACGGGCACCACCTGCACGTAGCTTGCCGGCTCGGGAACAACTGCGGGCGGCGCTTGGGCGTGGCCGCCGAAGGCCACCAGGCCCAGCAACAAGGAAACTGCTTTTTTCATGCCGGCTAGTTGCCCCGGATGCTGTGTAGAACAGATGAACCCTCCTTTGCGTGAACGGAGCCCGTTTACCTTGGTACCGTTTTCTTGAACCGGCTACTGTCCTTTACCTTGCTCTATGTTGCTGCGAAACCATTTAGCTGGGGTGCTGCTTAGCGGCTGCGTCGTGGGCTGTTTGCCAGCCGACCCTTCCACAACCGTTGCGCCCCCAGCAGCGGCCAGCCCTGAGCCCCCGCTTCCACCGGCCCCCACCATCGACACCCTTCGCTTCCACGCCCGCTCCTCCTTTGCGATTAGCGAAGTGGTGCAGCGGCACGACACCTTGCTCTTGGTGTCCGGAAGCCCTACGGTTGCCTACCCCTTGGGCCACTTGGCCACGCCAAAAGCCTTCTTGACGCGCTATCCCGGCTTTGCCCTCACCTTCGGCCACCAAGACCCCGATAGCACGGGAACGGTGCGGGTGTACACGGCGACCAAGGGCGCCTCGCGCGTGCGCTTATTCAAACCCGAGCCGGCTGATAAGTGGCTGGAGATTGCCTCCGGCACCTTAACAGACCCCGGCCTTTCCTTGGCGACGGGCGTGCACGTCGGCATGAGTCAGCAAGCTTTTCTGCACACCTTTTTTA
>NZ_JAGEMO020000014.1 GCF_017921975.2 Hymenobacter terricola | reverse complement strand
CTCTTGCTGCTCTGTTTCTCGCTCTGGAAGAACGACCGGCCCTATGACCCACACTACCATCCGGCCCACATGGCCGAAAAAGAAGTAGCCCCGGCAACGTAAACGCGCCGAGGCTACACAGGATGAACCCGAAGGCCCTCCTTTAAGAGGCCCAAAGGTAAAAATAATTGCCCGATTCCTTGCTTTTCATTACAGTATCTAGCGCGATAAATGTCATGAGCGCATAGGCCACACTGCCCGCTATGAAAACCAGTCCAATGGTAATCAGGCCACCCGCGCCTTTCTGGCGCCGTTTTTTGTGGTGACTCTGAATAAATAGAAAGTTCTCATAATATTCGTCTGCCAAACTATCTGCTCTTTCGCTTGCTCCTTCATTTTGCAGCATTTTCATTACAGCCGCTCGGTCATCACCTTGGTAATACATCTGAACGGCTGTTTTCCGGGCGTAGCTCTCACGATAATTCATGTGTATACTTTCTTAAATTAGCAAGATTAGAGCTTGAGTAGATGAGTAGCCGCAAAGCGGCGGCACGTTGGTAGCGATAGAGTGAAAAACAAGCCTGAGCCACAAAGTGGCGGCACTTTCCCCGAGCGAAGAGTACCGCCGCTTTGCGGCTCGCCACACGCCATTAATTACCGGATTACCAATATGCCGCCGCTTTGCGGCTGGTCAACAGTGTAAGTCATATGACTACTTCTTGGGCTTCTTCGGTTTTGGTGGCGGCTCCGGGAAGCGGGCCTGCATCATGGCCGTCATGGCGTCCAGTAGCGCCTGCGGGTCGAAGGCCGGGCGGGGCGGGGGCGGGTTGGCGGCAAAGTGCTGCGTGTAGTTGGCCAGCATCTCATTTTCGGCCGCTACGATTTGGCGCAGCAAACCCAGGTCGTGGTTGTAGTCGGCCAGCGGAAATTCCTCGGGGTCAAATTTGGCGAGGCCGGCGTACTCGCTGAGCAGGCGCTTGCGTTTGCCGGCGGCTTTTTCGGCCAGCAGGTCGAGCAGCTGCTCGTAGCCAGGGAAGCCGCCGAAGTCTTCGGGCGGGGCGGCGCGCTTGCCGGTCAGGCAGCGCACGGCGGGCGTGGGGTGGCCCTCAGCCAGCGGAATGACCTTTTCTACCACAATGTCGTGCTCCCAATAATCGCCAAAATCGTAGACGTAGGTAACTTTATCCTTGGGCTTGCGCAGGATTTCATCGAGGGTGACTTCGCGCGGGTCGAGTTGCCATTCGGGCATGTTGTCTTCGTCGCCAGGGGCCACGGGCGGCGAGCCGGTGAGGAAATCGTTGATGCTGCCCCGCCCCTGCCGAAACTCAAACAAATGGCTGTTTTGCCAGTCAAACAGAATCTGGAGCACGAAGTGGAACTCCCAGAACGTGAGGGTATCGGGCACTTCCACGCGCCGCCAGATGGGTGGCTTAATGTAGCGCAGGGCAATTTTCAGGTGCAGTACGTTGGACATGGCGAACGACGCTGGATGGAATTGATGCGCCAAAATACCAAACCGCTCCCGAACTTCGCCCCATGCTCACCTGCTTCGCCCCCGACATCCTGCCCAGCGCCGCCACCTACCAGCTTTCCGAAGAAGAAAGCAAGCACGCTGTGCGGGTGTTGCGCCTGGGCCTCGGCGATGCGGTGGAGCTGCTGGACGGGCGCGGCGGCCATTATCAGGCCGAAATCGCCGAGGCCAACCCCAAACGCTGCCAGCTGCGCATCACCCAACACGAAAACATACCGCCCCGCGCCTACTTCACTCACGTAGCCGTGGCGCCCACCAAAAACCTCGACCGCATGGAGTGGTTCGTGGAAAAAGCCGTGGAAGTGGGCGTGGAGCGCATCACCTTCCTGCGCTGCGCCCGCTCCGAGCGCCGCGAGCTGAAGCTGGAGCGACTTGAGAAAATTGCCATCAGCGCCCTGAAACAGTCAGGCCAGGCATGGCTGCCGCAGCTGGATGAACTGACGGATTACGCCGCTTTCGTAGCGACGGTGACGCCGGAAACGACCTTTATTGCCCACCTGGAGGAAGGCGAGCGCACGGCCCTGGCGCAGGTGGCCGGCACGGGACCAGGCTGCTGCGTGCTCATCGGGCCGGAGGGGGATTTTACGCCGGGCGAAATCGCCCTGGCGCTTGCCAAAGGCATTCGGCCGGTGACACTGGGAGCTTCCCGGCTGCGGACGGAAACGGCGGCGTTGGCGGCCGTATTTACAGCGCAATTAGTGCGGCCGGCCGGCTTCCAACAGTAACCACTCGGCCAGTTGCTGTTGCCGCGGTGTCTATTGCTACTCCACTGCCGGCTCGTGGTATTTGATATAAGAATCCTGACTAAAATCCTTGAAATAGAAAACTTCAAAAGCAATTTTTGCCAGGACATATTTCACAGCAGGTATTTCGGCAGAAATTGAAAAAGGCAGGAACAGAATGAGCTTGTCTTTATGGTCGTATAGTTGAAATCCCAGACGCTGAAGCACTTTAATTTGCTTTTTCCGAAGCTGGTATCCTACCCGGTGGCGTTGCACCTCGGGCAGGGTAATCATGAGGGTTTTTCGGAGCAGTTTGATGGTGCAGTAAATTCCTTTTTTTTGACTGAACACCAGCGTAAAATCAGTAATTTCCCTGTTAGAGCGGTTTTCAGAATAGTTTACGGGTTTGGAGGTATGTTCTGGTCATGAAAGCGTAGTCTCTTGATTTGCGCGAGCGGGTGGTGGCGGCCAGTGCGCAGCCCGGCCCGCCTGCGCTACCTGCCACCTTACTCGCCCGACTTCAAGCCCATCGAGTTGGCCTTCTGCAAGCGCAACACCTGGCTGCGCACGGCCCAGGCCCGCACCCGAGAAGCGCTGGAAAGCGTTATCCAAACGGCCACTGAACGGATAAGTGAGCAGGATGCTAAAAACTGGTTTGACCATTGTGGATACCACGTACAGCAACCTCAAATTCGCTCTAATACCCAAAAACGCCCCGGCTGCGGGCCGGAGCGTTTCACGATTTGGGTAAGGGTCAGCCAGCAGCACCGGGCCATCCATCAGGGCGATGGCCCGCCTGGTGGCGGCCACGTCGTCGCCCAGCGAAGTAAGGGGCTTCTGCACGGCAATGACGTTTAGCCCCGGGCTTGCAGCAGCGGGATGACCTTGGCCCAACTGGAGCCATCTGCAAAGGCACCGTGCACCAGTACCACGTTTCTCACGCCGTTGGCAGTGGTTTGAGTTTGGGCGAAAGTGGGGAGCGAAAAGGCTAGCAGGGACACTGTGAGGGCTCCCAGGGCCAGAAATTCGGAATAAAACATAACAATAAGAGCTGAGAGGGTTGGGGTTAAGAAAGCGCAGGGAGTCCTCAGAGTAGGGCCATTGCACCAAATGCGTAGTTAGCGACCTTTGGTTGAAGGACTACGCGGAGTTTTTCGAAGAAGTAACGGATTACCGGAAAGCTGGGCGTTGCCTGCACGAGTTGAGCGACATTCTGCTGCTGGTGCTCTGTGGCTTACTGGCCGATTGTGAGACGTTTGAGGAAATCTATGATTACGCCTGCGACAAAGGAACGGTACTGCGCCAGTTCATGGCCTTGCCGGCAGGCATTCCCTCGCACGACACGCTCAACCGCGTTTTTCGTCGCCTGAACCCGGCCGAACTCGAACGCTGCCTCACCGCGTGGGGGCAGCACATCGTGGGCCTGCTGGCGGGCCGGCACCTGGTTATCGATGGCAAGCAGCTGCGGGGCACCACCCGGCACGGGCGGCGGCAAGCCCCCGTGCAACTGGTAAGCGTGTGGGCCAGCGAGCAGCGCCTGTGCCTGGCCCACACGCCGGTGGCCGCCAAGCGCAACGAGGTGGCCGCCATGCCGCAGGTGCTGGACCTGGAGGACGTGGCCGGCAGCGTGGTGAGCCTGGACGCGCTGGGCTGCCAGCGGGCCGTGGCGGCAAGCCTGGTCGAACGCGGAGCGGGTTGCGTGCTGGCCCTCAAACAGAGCCAAGGCGACTTGCACGCCCAGGCCGGGGCCCATTTTACGCCCTTACTGGTTCAGCCGCCCGCTCACCAGCACCTGGACAAAGGCCACGGGCGCGGGGAGCAACGGCGGGTGTGGTGCAGCCAGGACCTGGGCCTGGTGGATGCGGGGACCGGCTGGGCCGGGCTGCGCACGCTGGTCTGCGTGCAGACCACGCGCTGGCTGAACGGATGTGAAGAACAGGCCACCCGCTACTTTCTCTCGTCCCTGGCCCAGGCCAGCGCCGCGGCCCTGGCGGGCTACGTGCGCCGGCACTGGGGCAGTGAAAACCAGCAGCATTGGCACCTGGACGTCACCTTTACGGAAGAGACCTGCCAGTGCCGCCGCGACCACGCCCCGCGCAACCTTTCCACCCTACGCAAGCTAGCCCTCACCCATCTGCAACGCTGCCCGCTGAAGATGAGTCTCAAACGCAAGCGAAAGAAGGCCGCCCGGGACGACGCATTCCTCCACCTGCTCTTGGCGCAACTGCCTGCGGAGGAACATACCCCGACGAGCTAACTACACGTTTGGTGCAATGACCTACTAGCTGTATAGTCCCAGCGTGAGGTGGGTCGGGTCTTGGGTAAAGATAGTCGGGTTCTTTTGCCGCTGTGCACAGAA
>NZ_JAGEMO020000139.1 GCF_017921975.2 Hymenobacter terricola | reverse complement strand
CGGCACCTTAACAGACCCCGGCCTTTCCTTGGCGACGGGCGTGCACGTCGGCATGAGTCAGCAAGCTTTTCTGCACACCTTTTTTACGGCCCCCTTACCCCTGCCAGGCCGTCCCATCAGCACTTTGGCACTGGTCTATGTGGTGGACGGAGAAATGCAGTACTGCCACGTTAGCCAGGGGGTAATTGATAAAATCCAGCTGGCTTCCGTTTTCACTGTTCAATAAGACCCTCCTTTCCCTGTTTGCACCTTTTGAGTAACGTGACCAGCTTCGCGGTGCAGAAAGGCCCACCGGCCACGGCGGCTCCCCACGCCGGCGGCCCTACGCCGGCGAGGCGCCAATCGTGAGGGCAAAAGGCCGCCACGCCAGGCCCTGGGCGTCGTAGGAACGCCTCGGAAACAGGTTGGCCATGTCTTCGTCCAGGAAGCACAGCGTGCCCCCTTCGGTGGACAGGAGGACCGCGCCGCCTTGGGGGCGGTGGCGCAGGGCCAGCAGGTCGAGGTGGTTAGCCAAGCGCTCGGGCGCGGGGCAGCGGACGACGCCCACTTCCACCCCTTGGTGGCACACGGTGGCGTACTCGTAGCGATGGGTGGGCATGGCAGACGCGGCAAAGGCGTGGGGCAAGGTAGCATCGAAACGGTTGCAAACGCTCGTAATTCTGAACAGCGCGCGTTTACCTTGCCACCGTTTAGATAAACCTCATCTTGCCTGTTCGTTGGCATCGCAAGGCTTCACCTGTTGGCCTTTCTTATACAAGGCGTACTGCTCGTCGGCCCCATCCAACAAGACTAAAGCGTAGCACTGGAAGTGCTGGCTAAGTTCCAGGGCGACCAGTTCAACAATGGACATGAAGTGCCGGTAAAACAGGGAGTAAAAGTTGCACTCCAGCGCCACCATCGTCGGCAAATCGAGTGGGTTGACGTAGGCGTCGTACTTGCCCACTTCCTGTAGGCCACGCTCGGTCATAAACGCCCGCGTGTAGTCATTCTCGTAGCTGATGTCCGAGACATAAAGGGTAATGCCCGCAAAGTGGATGTTTTCCGACTGAGCGGGAATACCCATGAGTTTTCCGCGCAGATAGGCCGTAACTGCTTCCACCGCGTTGCCCGGTAAGAGAATGCTTGCTTCGCTCCTCAAGGTCTGTTATTTGGGTCCAATATGAGAGTTCAAATAACGCTCGTAATTCTGAACAGCGCGCGTTTACCTTGCCACCGTTAACGTAAACGCGTGGTAGCTCCTGCGTTTAACTGTCGCACGAGCCTGTTGCGCTGTTTCGAGCCGAGATTCTTCACCCAAACTAGCAGCAACCCATCGTAGCCCCCAGAGGCGCGGCGCTCCGCATCCGTGAACGGCCGCCACGCGACCACGGGCTGTTTTCCCGTCGTGGTCCACGGGAGCACGTGGCGCTGAAAAAACACGCTTTTGGGCTCCAGCACGTGCCCCAGATTACCCGTCACAAAGGCATAGCGCTTACCGGTCAACGCTGCTGGGCCCGGGTGCTCAGGTAAGAGAGAGTCCAGAAGTTGGGCTTCGCGTCGCGTGAGGACGGGCGCGTCGCTGCTCCCCGGTTGGTCCTGCGCGGCTGCAGCTAGGGACAAGGTTAGCCCCACTGCCCAGAAAAGGAATGTTTTCATCGCCTATTTTAGAAAAGACCAAGGTAAAGCACGTCGTTTAATTCGCTCGTTTTGCCAAACGGCGCGTTATTTACCGCCGCTTTAGTTGCCATGTCCTTTCGTCGTCGAATCCGCTATCGCGTCCGTGTGGCGCCCCCCTGGTTACTCCTGCTCATTGGGCTGGTATTCGTGTTGTTGTGGATTGGAAGTCACTAGCCGACACTGGCTAACTCCCCGCTCGGTTTACCTTCGGACCGTTACGCTAAACTCGGGGTTCCTGATCCCAAATAACGCGCCTAGGCGTATAGCGGATAGGTTTCCCACGGCGTACTGCTGATGGAAACCATCTTGCGCCTTGCGTTGGCCAGGTCATTGAAGTAGTAGATCGCGTCGCCTTGAATTTTATCGAGCAGGATCAACGGTTCACTGAATAGGCTCACCTTTAACTGCTGCGCTTGCACCTCAATCACGGCCAATTTAAAGTCATTGATGAAAAGACCCCGATCAAACAGGGGCAGGTAGACCACGCCGGCATCATAGAGCAAGGGACCACCAAATTTATGGCCTTGGTGCACCACCCCGCCGTCAATTTTCAGCACGCCCACTTCCGGGCAGCCCTGGCATAATTCATGGGTGTTGACGTATTCAAGGGTGGTATCTCCCCACGCGTAGGCTTGGGGGAATTCGGAATGAAGGATCATCGTAGGACAGAAGGAAGTGCAAAGTAGGGACCGTGGGGAGGCGGTTGCTACTACGTCAAGCCTAAACGCTCCTTCAATCAAACGGAGCGCGTTCACCGACTCACCCTTTTCTTAAACTTGGCCTGGGTAAGAGGTTGGTTCTAACGTCACATTTGACGTAAGTCCAGGGATGAGTGATGAGCACGATGCGTAGAAATAACTGCCTTTGTCGGTGAACATATCCGCTTATCTTGCAAGCTCATC
>NZ_JAGEMO020000138.1 GCF_017921975.2 Hymenobacter terricola | reverse complement strand
CCACCTGCACGTAGCTTGCCGGCTCGGGAACAACTGCGGGCGGCGCTTGGGCGTGGCCGCCGAAGGCCACCAGGCCCAGCAACAAGGAAACTGCTTTTTTCATGCCGGCTAGTTGCCCCGGATGCTGTGTAGAACAGATGAACCCTCCTTCAATCAAACGGAGCGCGTTCACCGACTCACCCTTTTCTTAAACTTGGCCTGGGTAAGAGGTTGGTTCTAACGTCACATTTGACGTAAGTCCAGGGATGAGTGATGAGCACGATGCGTAGAAATAACTGCCTTTGTCGGTGAACATATCCGCTTATCTTGCAAGCTCATCCGGGACTTTTTATGATCTAGGTACTTTTCCCTGGCCCGCTATTATGTCCTCCTCCCCCGCGTCTCGCTCGTTAGCCGCCGAAAACCAGCACCTGCGGGAACAAATCCAGCAGTTGGAGATCGACCGGGCGGCTATGGCGGAGGCGAAGGAACGAGCGGATAAGTACGAACAAAGCCAGGTCCGTTTCCGCACCGTATTTGAGCATTCGCCCCTGGGCCAGAAAATCATCACCCCCGACCTGACCATCCGCCAGGCCAACGCGACGCTGGTGGCCATGCTCAGCTGCACGCGCCCCGCCGAGGTGGAGGGCCGGCACATCCTTGACTTTGCGCACCCGAACTACCGCGCCGACTGGCACGACCTGCAGGAGCGCCTCTGGCACCACCACATCCCGAGCTTTACCTTCGACACCTGCCTGGTGCGCGCCGACAAGACCTCGTTCTGGTGTCAGGTCCATTCCAATCTGTTCCGGGACGACGGCGAAGAATTGGGCTACACGACCCTCATCGACACCAATGCACACAAGGAATTGGAAGCGTCCCTCAAGCGCCTCTACGACACGCAGGAGACCATTCTGCACCTGGTGGCCCATGACCTGAAAACCCCGATTGCCCACATTCAGCTGCTGACCGCGTTGCTGCGCCGGGACGTGTTCAACCCGAAAGCCGAAATCCCCAAGTTTCTGGCCCTGATTGAGCACGCCTGCAACGATGCCACCACGCTCCTCAAAGACGTGCTGTACCTCGGGGAGTTGGACGCGACCCGGCTGCAAAAGGAGCCCACCAACTTCAACGCCTTTCTCGATACGCAATTGACCGCGCATCGGCTCACCGCGCAGGAAAAAGGGATTGAGCTGGTGTTGGAGCTCCCGCCGCAGGTGGTGACCGCAAACCTGAACCCCGACAAATTCAGCCGGGTGGTGGCCAACCTGCTCACCAATGCCCTGAAATTCACCCCCGCCGGGGGCCGGGTGGTCGTCCACCTGGAAGAGCACGCCGGCCGCGCGCGCCTCACGGTGCAGGACACGGGCGTGGGCATCGCGGCCGCGTTGCAGGCCCACATTTTCGACAAGTTCAGCGACGCCGCCCGCGTGGGCCTTTCCGGGGAATCCACCACGGGCCTGGGCCTGTTTATCACCCAACAAATCGTGCGGCTGCACGGCGGCCACATCTGGCTGAAAAGTCGGGAGCACGAAGGCACGACCTTTTTTATCGACCTCTAACCGCGGGCGCGAGGTCCTGGCCGATGCCGGCGCCGCGGGCGGTCGTGCGGTACCAGTTGACCGACTCAACCGGGCTCTTACCTACCCATTCAGTATCAACCAGTGGGGCTATGCGACCTTGGCCCCACCGTTTAAATACACTTCCGCAAGCCGGTTGTTGGCGACAGTAGTGCACCGTCCCATCCACCTAAATTCGGCGTACCATGTTTCCTGTCCCGCCCGGAACGCCACGAGGCTCCCTGCCCACGCTTCCTTTTTTTTCCGTGTCCTACCAGGCCCGCCCGCCCCTGCTCCGCGCGGGCGCCACCCGGGCCCTGACGTTTGCGGAGGTGATGGAAACCCTTGAAGTGCTGCTGGTCCACGCCGCCCACCACCGCTGCCCGTACTGGGTGGTTGACCGCCGCATCGGGCCCCACGAAGAGCCCGCCGAGCTACACAGCTGGATGCAGGAAGACTACTTTCCCCGGGTGCGGGCCGTGCTCGGGCAACCGCCGCAGGTGGCCTTTCTGGTGACGCCCGCCGAATTGGCCCGGTTGCAAGCGCACCGGGCCACCGCTCCGCAGGACTGGCACACGCCCGCCGTGCACTTCGGCTGGTTTACCCAGCCGCCCGCCGCCGCCGCGTGGCTGCAGGCTCAGCGCGTGCCGGGGCCACCGAATGGCTCCAATAATTGAACAGAGCGCATTTAGGGCGCTATCCTTTTGCTTAACTTCCTGTAAGTTTACCGGCTCACATCGACCTTTTTTCTTTTCTATGCTCCTTGCCATTTTGTTGCCCGGCATTTCGATGATTCTGAACGGCCACATCCTGAAGGGTATTGTGTGCGGGGTATTGCACCTGACCTTGATTGGCTGGATTCCGGCCGCCATTTGGGCCGTGGCCTCGCGCAGCCAAGACCTCGCCGACAAGCGCCACCGCGAGACGCTCGCCATGCTGGCTAAGCAGCAAGCTCGGTAAACCCTCGTGGCTGTTGCAGAACTCGTGGGTATGGCTGGCAAACAGCTTAAGTGAACGTGCAACGGCCTACAAGAAGTGTTTAAGGGACGTTTTTAGAGGCGGTGCCCCGGCGCAGAGGATCTTTCAGGGGCTACCCAAGACTTCCGCAACAGCCAC
>NZ_JAGEMO020000137.1 GCF_017921975.2 Hymenobacter terricola | reverse complement strand
GTGGCTGTTGCAGAACTCGTGGGTATGGCTGGCAAACAGCTTAAGTGAACGTGCAACGGCCTACAAGAAGTGTTTAAGGGACGTTTTTAGAGGCGGTGCCCCGGCGCAGAGGATCTTTCAGGGGCTACCCAAGACTTCCGCAACAGCCACGACCCTTTGGCTGAACAGCTAAGACCTCGGGCTGCTTACCAGATTTCTCCTTGTTTGCACACTTCCACTTCCCCAGCGTCGGAGATTTTGACCAGATAATGGTCGGTAAAGTGATGCATTTTGTACACGGCCAGGTAAACGTACGTCCCGCCAAGCCCGGTAACCGCGCGGTAAAGGCGGACCTGTGTCCCGCCGCGGTTAAAGGCTGAGGCGCGTTTAAAGCGGGAAAAGGCACGGTAGGCAATCGGAACGGCGGGGGCATCCGTTGCTTCATTCGCCGCCCAAAACGCACGGAACCCGGTATCGGGAAAGCATGGAGCAAAAAGGCCCTTAACGTGTGCCTGGGCTTCGCTTCGCCCAGTCAGGTACAGGTGCTTGGCCCGCGGGTACTGCCCAACTACTAGCACGGTGGCAAAATACTCGAACGCCGTTTGCTCAGGCGACGGAGTAGCGACGAGGGGAAACAAGGAGGCTAGTAGCAGGCAGAGCATGAAAAAGAACTGGAATTGGGTCTGCTCAAGGTAGTGACTCAAACACTCCTTTCCGTGAACTCATAAGTTAGTCAGCGCCGCAACCTCCATTGGCACGGCAAGGGGACCTTTTGGCCATTGTCGAGTTTAAGAAACTCGTCTACGATTCAAAGTTTACGAAATGCGCCGAGGGGATGAGTTTCGTAAACTCGTCGGCGCTTCTGCACACGATGGCTCACGCCCATCTGCACATGCCCTACGCGGTCAGTTCGCGGAAGCCCGTTCGTCGGTGGGGCAGCCTGCCCTCCTAGCCCCCCTGCGAGCGCCTCATCGCGCCGTGGTAATGCACGGTTTTTGTTGTTGGTCGTGTTTCAGACCAGCCTCAGACAGTCGGCGACGCGCCGCTCACCCCGCGTAAGTGGGCAACCAGGGCGCCTACTTTAACGTGGGGAGCCAGACCACCCCGCTGCCCGTGAAACTGGCTGCCTTCACGCCACAGCCGCCGGCCTGGCCGCCGTGCGCCCGGCCTGGGTTACGGCCTCGGAGAAGAACAGCGAGGCCTTTGAAGTGGAGCGCCGCCTGAGCAGCATCAGCTTCGAGCGCCTGGGCACGGTGGCGGCCGGCAGCAACAGCGCCCGCAGCTACGGCTTCGTGGATGCGAAGCTGCCGGCCGGCTCTACTGCGCTTGAAACAGGTGGACGCGGACAGCACGTTCAACTACTCGGCGGTGCGCGCGACGGCGCAGCCACCTTGCTAGGCGCTGCGCCTAGCACGGCGGTCAAAGTGTCTGATACCTTAAGCCGCCCGGTGGCTTCGGCCACAACAGACGCTGCGAACATGACCAAGCAGGCCCGTGCCTTGCCGCGCGGGGGCTTTCGTGTGCTCCATGTCGGGGACCGGCCGGCGCGAGAAACAACATGTTGATGCGATACCGCCGCGTTGGGCTGGGCAGTACCTTTGTGGTCTTACTTTTGGCTAAGCGCTTGATTTCAGACGGCTTTGGGGTCGCTAAAGCCGTGCCGCTTTATTCTCCGTGTCACTTTTTGTTGGTGCCCATGAAACACTTCTTCCTTCCCCTCGGGCACCCCGGCCGTGTGCGGCCCTTCGCGCTGCTGCTGGCCTTGCTGGTGCTGCTGCTTCCCGGCCGGGCCGCCCAGGCCCAGGCCGGCGCGGCCCCCTCGGTGGGCGCGGCCCTCAACCCCGACGGCACGCTGCGACCGGGGGCCAGCGGTTCGTTCGATGCCACGGGCTACCACCTGAGCTACGGCAAGGGCGGCCAGCCCGTTCTGCGCCCGGCAGGCAGCAGCGCATTGGGCTGGAATACCGTCGGTGGTGCCGCTGCGGGCTTGCAAAACGGGGTGAATGGCATCGTTTACGCCGTGGCCGTGAGCGGGACAAATGTGTACGTGGGCGGCGACTTTAGCACGGCCGGCGGAGCGGCGGCCAGCTACGTGGCTAGGTGGGATGGCACGGCCTGGACCAGCCTGGGCACGGGCGTGCAAAACGGGGTGGATGGCATCGTTTACGCCGTGGCCGTGAGCGGGACGAGCGTGTACGTGGGCGGCGCTTTCACCACGGCCGGCGGGGTGGCGGCCAACCGCGTGGCCCGTTGGGACGGCACGGCCTGGAACCCACTGGGCACGGGCGCAGCCAACGGCATAAGCGGTACTGTCTACGCTGTGGCCGTGAGCGGGACGAGCGTGTACGTGGGCGGCAGTTTTAGCACGGCCGGCGGGGTGGCGGCCAACTACGTGGCCCGCTGGGACGGCACGGCCTGGAACGCACTGGGCACGGGCGCGGCCAACGGCGTGGGCAGCAACGTCCGCGCACTAACGGTGAGCGGAACGAGCGTGTACGCGGCCGGAGATTTCACCACGGCCGGCGGGGTGTTGGCCAGCCGCGTAGCCCGCTGGGACGGCACGGCTTGGAGCCCACTGGGTGCCGGCACGGCCAACGGGGTGAATGGCATGTGTTTCGCCCTGGCCGTGAGCGGGACGAGCGTGTACGTGGGCGGCGCCTTCACCACGGCCGGCGGGGCAGCGGCCAACTGCGTGGCCCGCTGGGACGGCACGGCCTGGAGCCCACTGGGCACGGGCGCGGCCAACGGCGTGGGCAATATCGTCCGCGCCCTGGCCGTAAGCGGCACCGATGTGTACGTGGGCGGTGCCTTCACCACGGCCGGCGGGGTGGCGGCCAGCCGCGTGGCCCGCTGGAATGGTACGGCTTGGAGTTCACTGGGCACCGGCGCGGCCAACGGGGTGGACAGCAACGTCTATGCCCTGGCCGCGAGCGGCACCGATGTGTACGTGGGCGGTGCCTTCACCACGGCCGGCGGGGTGGCGGCCAGCCGCGTGGCCCGCTGGAACGGCACGGCTTGGAGTTCACTGGGCACCGGCGCGGCCAACGGGGTGGACAGCAACGTCTATGCCCTGGCCGCGAGCGGCACCGATGTGTACGTGGGCGGTGCCTTCACCACGGCCGGCGGGGTGGCGGCCAGCCGCGTGGCCCGCTGGAACGGCACGGCTTGGAGTTCACTGGGCACCGGCGCGGCCAACGGGGTGGACAGCAACGTCTATGCCCTGGCCGCGAGCGGCACCGATGTGTACGTGGGCGGTGCCTTCACCACGGCCGGCGGGGTGGCGGCCAGCCGCGTGGCCCGCTGGAACGGCACGGCTTGGAGTTCACTGGGCACCGGCGCGGCCAACGGGGTGGACAGCAACGTCTATGCCCTGGCCGCGAGCGGCACCGATGTGTACGTGGGCGGTGCCTTCACCACGGCCGGCGGGGTGGCGGCCAACTACGTGGCCCGCTGGAACGGCACGGCCTGGAGTTCACTGGGCACCGGCGCGGCCAATGGGACGAGTAACGCCGTCCGCGCCTTGGCCGTAAGCGGCCCGAATGTGTACGTGGGCGGCACCTTCACCGCGGCCGGCGGGGTGTTGGCCAGCCGCGTGGCCCGCTGGAATGGTACGGCTTGGAGCCCGCTGGGTACCGGCGCGGCCAACGGGGTGAACGACGGGGTCAACACCCTGGCCGTGAGCGGGACCAGCGTGTACGTGGGCGGCGCCTTCACCACGGCCGGCGGGGTGGCGGCCAACCGCGTGGCCCGCTGGGACGGCACGGCCTGGAGCCCACTGGGTACCGGCGCGGCCAACGGGGTGAACGACGGGGTCAACACCCTGGCCGTGAGCGGGACCAGCGTGTACGTGGGCGGCGCCTTCACCACGGCCGGCGGGGTGGCGGCCAACCGCGTGGCCCGCTGGGACGGCACGGCCTGGAGCCCACTGGGTACCGGCGCGGCCAACGGCGTGGATGTGGACGTATTTGCCTTAGCCGTGAGTGGCACGAACGTGTACGTGGGCGGCTACTTCAGCAGAGCCGGCGGGGCGCCGGCTAATAATGTGGCCCGCTGGGACGGCACAGCTTGGAGCCCGCTGGGTACCGGCGCGGCCAACGGGGTGAACAACGGGGTCGATGCGTTAGCGGTGAGCGGCACCGATGTGTACGCGGCCGGTGACTTCACCACGGCCGGCGGGGCAACGGCCAACTACGTGGCCCGCTGGAACGGCACGGCCTGGAGCCCGCTGGGTACCGGCGCGGCCAACGGGGTGAACGACTGGGTCGGAGCGTTAGCGGTGAGCGGCACCGATGTGTACGCGGCCGGTGACTTCACCACGGCCGGCGGGGCAACGGCCAACTACGTGGCCCGCTGGAACGGCACGGCCTGGAGCCCGCTGGGTACCGGCGCGGCCAACGGGGTGAACGACGGGGTCGGTGCGTTAGCGGTGAGCGGCACCGATGTGTACGCGGCCGGCTACTTCACCACGGCCGGCGGGGCAACGGCCAGCCGCGTGGCCCGTTGGAACGGCACGACCTGGAGCCCGCTGGGTACCGGCGCGGCCAACGGGGTGAACGACTACGTCTACGACTTAGCCGTAAATGGCACCGATGTGTACGCGGCCGGCTACTTCACCACGGCCGGCGGGGCAACGGCCAGCCGCGTGGCCCGCTGGAACGGCACGGCCTGGAGCCCGCTGGGTACCGGCGCGGCCAACGGGGTGAACGACTACGTCTACGACTTAGCCGTAAATGGCACCGATGTGTACGCGGGTGGTACCTTCAGCAGGGCCGGCGGCATGGTGGCCAACAAGGTGGCCTACTACCAGCCGTCGGCCGCCCCGCTTGCCAGTCTGAACCCGGCTCGTGTCGCCGAATTGGGCCTGTACCCCAACCCGGCCCGCGGCGGGGCGGCCACACTGCTGGGCGCGACGCCCGGCGCGGTGGTGAAAGTGTTCGATGCGCTGGGCCGTGCCGTGGCTACGGCCACGGCCGACGCTTCGGGCACGACGGTGCTGGTGCTGCCCGCCGGCTTGGCCACGGGCGTGTATGTGGTGCGTACCGGCACCAGGGCGCTGCGCCTCACGGTGGAGTAATCGGAGATGTAGTGGCGGGGGGACGGCGCGAGCAGGTGGCTGGCCGTGAGCCGGGCAACCGGTGCGCCAACCGTTGGGCGAGTGCCCGAATCCTTCGCGTGGGGGCAGCGGCAGTGTTTAGAGGAGTTTACAGCACTCATTCCTCCGACCAGTTTCGTAAACTTTGATAGGCAATTTTCTTAAACTTGCCCGGCCCTATTGGGGCCAGCTAGCCGCCAGGTGCCGGGCTTATTTCTGCCGTTCAGGAAGAGTGGCCTTCTGCTTATGCACTGCACGGCTTACGGCTAGGCACCCCCCAACAAGTAGCGCCGCCAGCGTAAAAAGTGCGCCTATTGGCAGGAATACCGCAGCACCCGTCACACACTCTGGCCCCTGCCCTTGCATTCCCCGAGCCAAGCCAACAGCGCAGATGAACATGGCGAGCATTGTGCTCACGCAGCCCGCAAATGCTGCCCCCAGGGTGACCAAGGCGGTCAAGGAGGCAGAAGATTTAAGAACAGGCAACCAACTGACCGCCAGTAGGCCGATTAAAGGGGCAGCCGCCACCACGGCGGGCACAAGTAGTGTCAAGAGTACTCCCATAAGCGTATGCAAAGGCCGTGCGGTGGTGTATCTGCTATTAAGGCAAACAGCGGCAGAAGGTAACCCACTACCGTGCTCCAAGCGACCAGTTGAACGCTTACAAGTTTACCAAAACGGTCGGAATAGCGAAACGAGGGTATGTTTAGCAATATGTTTAACCTATCACCTAGTACTCGGGAAATTAGATTGCTTTCTATATTTAGTTTAGCCTTTGTATGCTTTGCACATGTATCAAGCGGGCAAGTCCCTGATTTGGCGGCGTACAAAAGTGCCAAGGTTATCCTTCACATCGATAAGACCCCCAAGAATAAAGTAGAGGGGGTGACCTTTTATTTTGATGACACCTTCAAGGACAGCATCCTTTTTTATGTTGAAAATCGCCGGGTTCAAACCATCGTGCCCGCCCGTGTTTTCGAAGAGGGCAACTGGCTAAAAAACATCGCTCAGGTGCATTTCGGCTTGAACCACCCGCCCAAGACCATTCGCGTGATTGCTGTTTCGCTAAAACAGAAACAGTATATCAGCCTGAGTGTAGACCGCCGGTACCAACTGATTTCCGTGGCTTTTCACCCTAATTTGACTCATGTGACGAAAACGAACAGACCCCTAATTTTTGAGTAGTTCCGCTCACGGCAAGCGCTTTTAAGAGTTTACAAAAACGGTTCGAATAGCAAAACGAGCCTACTTTTATTCCTTCCTGCTTCTCTTCATTTTTATGCTCAATTGTTACGCCTACCCATTCCGCATCCTGCTGGCTACTCTCCTGCTGGCCTTTCGACTCCCGGCCACGGCCCAGGCCCCGGCCTGGCAGTCGGCGCGGGCCGTGGCCGTGGCCACCGCGGCGGCTACAGACAATTTCTCGGCCGTGACGGCCACGGCCGTTGATGCGGCGGGCAACGTGTACGTGGCCGGGGTTTTCCATAATACAGTGGTTTTGGGGGGAAGCACGCTGACGAGCCTCGGGAGCGATGACATGTTCGTGGCTAAATTTAACCCTGTCAGCAACCAGTTTGCGTGGGCACAGCGGGCCGGTGGCACGGGGAGTGAAATGGTCAAAGCGTTGGTGGTGAGCGGAAATAGCGTATATGTGGCAGGCGGTTTCAACAGTCCCCAGGCCGGCTTCGGCACCACTACCTTGACCCCCACTGCCGGCGCTTTTAATTCGTCCGACGTGTTCGTTGCCAAGCTGACCGATACCGGCAGTGCGGGCGTTTTTGCGTGGGCACAGGGGGCTGGCGGCGCCGGCAGCGAATACGCCTATGCGCTGGCCGTGAGCGGAGCCAATTTGTACGTGACCGGCGTATTTGGCAGCAATTCGGCGAGTTTCGGCACCACCACCCTAACCAATGTGGGCCTTATGCCTACTTATGATGTGTTCGTGGCCAAGCTGATTGACGCAGGTAGCACGGGCAATTTCGTGTGGGCGCAGCAAGCCGGTGGTGCGAACGGAGACGGCGCCTACGCACTGGCCGTGAGCGGAGCCAGCCTGTACGTGGCCGGCTCTTTCAGCAGCCCCACAGCGAACTTTGGCACCACTTCGTTGGCCAACGCGGGCACTTCCAACTTGTATGTGGCCAAGCTCACCGACGCGGGCAGCACCGGCAGTTTCGTGTGGGCGCAGCGGGCCGGCGGCACGGGCGACGACTTTGCCACCGCACTTGCCGTGAGCGGAGCCAGCGTGTACGTGGCCGGGCTGTTCCGCAGCCCCACGGCGGGCTTTGGTCCTGTTGTGCTAGCCAACGCAGGCGCTACTATGGGTTTGGCCGACGTGTTCGTGGCCAAGCTCACCGACGCAGGTAGCACGGGCGGCTTCGCGTGGGCGCAACGAGCCGGCGGCACGGACACAGACGAAGCCACTGCGCTGGCTGCGAGCGGCACCAGCGTGTACGTGACCGGTACGTTCGGTAGTTCCACGGCGGGATTTGGCTCCGCTACCCTGACCAATGCTGGTGCTGGTCCAGGCTCGTTTGACGTGTTTGTCGCGAAGCTGACCGATGCGGGCAGCACGGGCAGCTTCGCGTGGGCGCAGCGGGCCGGCGGCACGGGTTACGACGCAGCCACGGCGCTGGCCGCAAGCGGCACCGGCGTGTACGTGGCGGGGTATGTTAACAGCCCCACGGCAGGCTTCGGCACCATTACCCTCTCCAACCCGACCCCGCCCTCAACCCTCAGCTTCCTGGCCGTCCTCACCGACCCCATCCCCACGGCGACCACGGCGGCAGGGACTCGTGCGCCGCTTGCCCTCTTCCCGAACCCCGCCCGACGCACGGTCGCCCTGCGCCTGCCTGCCGGGGCCACCCCCGCGCCCCTAACTCTCACCGATGCCCTGGGCCGAGCCGTGCGCCAGTACCCCGCCCCAGCTGGTCCCGAGGCCACGCTCGACCTACTCGGCCTGCCCGCCGGCTACTACCTGCTGCACGGCACTGGCCCGGCCCTACGCCTGCTGGTGGAGTAGTGGGGCCCCCAAACGGCCCAAAAGGTTGTTAACCATGTCGGAAATATTCTGCCATTTACTGAAACGGTGGAATAACGCCGATGCACGGGCGAACGACTGCGGAGAGATGAGTGGTTCGTGACCCGTCCACCCGTGCAGAAGCGTTTGCTAGCCGTTCGCGAACGGTTCGCGAACGGCTAGCAAACGCTTCTGCACGGGTGGACGGGTCACGAACC
>NZ_JAGEMO020000136.1 GCF_017921975.2 Hymenobacter terricola | reverse complement strand
TTGCTTGAACCACCGGTTGCTTAAAAGGCGGGCGTCCCGTGCAGAAGCGTTTGCTAGCCGTTCGCGAACGGTTCGCGAACGGCTAGCAAACGCTTCTGCACGATACGCCCGCCTTTTAAGCAACCGGTGGTTCAAGCAATGGAGCATACTTCTGCTTTACATTTAGCGTTTCGCCAGCACTAGCATACCAAACAGTGCCTCTGCCCACGCGCTATGCCCCAGTCCTTGCTGCTCCTCGCCCTGTGGTCCGTGACGGGAACGGCCGTCGCCCAATCCGGCTGCGGGCCGCCCGAGGTGCGGGTCTGGCGCAACAACGAGCCCGTGCCCCGGGGCGGGGCCCCCTTCGCGCGGCTGGTGCGCGTGGGCGTGAGTCCCGGCCCGGGGTGCCCGACCGGCGTCACCTACCGGTTCACGGAAGCCGAAGTGACGCCCTTCCGGTACGGGCGGCCCCTCACGCCCACCAAGCGCGTACGACAATCCACGAGCAACCTGGGCGAAATAGGCCAGTATGTCCAGCCGGGCGACCGCATCCACGTAGTCATCCCGTACGACAAGCTGGTCGTGGTGGCCGCCGATGGAAAGCAAACGCCGTACGCGCGGCCGACAGGAGGAACCGACGAGGCCCAGGGCATCAGTTTCGACTGGATGCTGGTCAAGCCCTAACCCGGGAGTGCTGCCTGCAGCAGGCAGGGTTTACGAAAACGGTGGCAAGGTAGACGCGCTCCGTTCAGTCGAAGGAGAGTACTACCTTGGCGGAAAACACTACGATGATTAAGCTAGCCCGAATGCATCCCGACGAGGGCACTTGTTTTTACCCGTGGATTGCCGACCCCGAAGTCATTCAGTATTCGCTGTCCGCGTTCCAAGCGATGAAGACGCCGGCGCAGATTGACGACTGGTTCGCGGCGACCTTACGGGAGGAGAAAAGCCTCAACCTCGGCATCTACCTGCAGGAGACGAACGCCCTGATTGGCTACGCGGGCCTCTCCAACCTGTCGGCCACCAACCGGTCGGGCGAGTACTTCATCCTGATTGGGGATAAAGCCTGCTGGGGGAAGGGGGTGGGCACGGCGGTGACGCAACAGGTGCTCGCCTTGGGCTTTACTGAACACCGGCTCAACCGGATTATGCTCACGGTTTCTGAATTGAATCCGGGCGGCGTGAAGGCGTACACCAACGCCGGTTTTGTGGTCGAAGGTCGCCTTCGAGCGGCCTGCTGTCGCGACGGCTTGTTCCACGATAAAATTGTGATGTCGGTCCTCAAAGAGGAATGGCAGCCAAGTGAGGTCTAGTGGTCTACCAAAACGGCGAATCTAGCGGAAGGGACTTTAGAGGAAGCAGCACCCCATCACTGCTTGGCCCAGGTCTTCGGGCTGGACGTGCTGCTCACAACCATCACGGGCCAACGCACCCCGCAGCACGGCCAGGGCAAGCTCCGCGCCCAAGCCAACAAAAACCCGTCCACCCCCGAGCGGTCGGGGCGTGAAAGGGCCGACGCCCGGGGGTGGAGCGTTCGCCCTCGGCCGGCACGCGGTGTAAAACCGCCCCGTTCCCCGGCGCCAGCCGCAACTCCTGCCCCGCACCCTTACCTTTGCGCATGAAACTATCCGAAAAAGGGCCCCTGCTGCCCCCGCCCGTGCTTGCCGGCCCCGGCCAACACACCGCCGAAACCGTGCAGTCCTGGCCCGGCGTCGTGGCCGCCACCCACTGGGACTTGTTTAACCGCACCCGCGTCGACGGGGCCGATTTCTACGTCGGCGACGCCGAGCTGGGCCACATTCACTTAAATGGGGACGTGCACCTGCCCACCGCGCCCGCCCTGGGCCTGGCGCTGCTGGCCCAGGGCCTGGCCCGCCCGTTTCCCTACGGCGGGGAGCCCGGCGAGTGGGTCACGTTTCCGATCCGCACCGCCGCCGACGCGGCCCACGCCACTTGGTTGTTTCGCCTCAACTACGACTGCCTGCACGGCATCCCACTGGCCGAGCTGACCCAGCGCCTGCGGGACCGCGACGCGCTTTCGCCCACCACCTAAGTCCCCCGCCAGGCCCGTCGTCCCCGGCGCCACCGGCCAGGTAGGGGCGCCCTCCGCGGCCCCCTGATGCGCACCGTGCCCGCCTGCCAGGGGGTGGCCGGCGTGCGCGACCCCGCGCAGGCGCTCGGGCGCTTTTGCCCCGCCCGAGCGCCTGCGCACGGCCTTTGCCGGCGCCGACCAGGTCCTGTTTCCTGCCGGTCGTCCCGGCACGGCGACTTCGCAGGCGTGGACCCGGCACGCGAAACGCTGTTGGGCCGGCCCCTGCACACGATGCGCGACGTCATGACGGTCTTTCTGCCGCCCACCGACGGGCAGGAGCAAGGAGTTGGCGCACGGACCAAGTAGGGCCCAGCGCCGGACGCCTCTTTTCAAAACACCTTCCCCCATTCGGAAAAAGCAGCACTTCCCAAAAAGGTATGGCTATCCAATTTTCGTCTACTTTAACGGTCCCAAGGTAAACGCGCGCCGTTTGGGGAAAGGAGCGTTCTAATTGGTGTTTGGCACCCCGCTAGAATAGGTCTCGCTGGCGGCGGCTTGTTTGGTATTCCCGGTGCTGGAGCAATTCGGCTACTTCCGCTGTAAAAACCCGCTTAGGCCCGCCGAACCGATAGGAGAAACGGGTGCTGTCTTCCCAGGCCGCCCACTGCACCGAGAAGACGGGGCCGGTGTCCACGAAGCAGGTGCGGCGAAAGATTTCCTGCTTGTGCTTGTCGTACAGCACTTCGGCGACTTCGTACTGCTCGAAGTCCACGTGGTGGAACAGCGCAAAGTAGTGGGCCCGGTCGGGAGAGCGAAAGAGCCGGCCACGGAAGTTCCACTCCACGCGCAAGCCACAGTCGAGGCAGCCCTGGTACGCGCGGTCAAAGCGTTCGGTGGACCAGCCTTCTTGGTGGGCCAAACGCAGCATCGAGGCTTGGATAAATTCGAGCAGGTATCGCTTGCGCTCGAGCGGAGGTTCGAGCTGGGCAAATGCCTGAAAATCGAACAGGGTATAGAAGGTGATGAACCGGCCTTGCCGCAAGACAGTCCCGACCTCTGAGGCCAGATTCGTCAGAAAGAGGTTGATGCTATGGTACCCGGCAAACGATTCGCCCTTCAAAAACGAGGAATACCGCATGTCGATAGCCCCTGTATGCAGGTACTTGGTTGGCATCACCGCCTTTCGACTGACGTAAAGGCCCAATCGGTTAAATGGCATAATTGAGGTTTACGAAAACGGTGGCAAGGTAAACGCGCTGTGTTCAGTCGAAGGAGGGATGCTGTACGCCCCTATCTTGCGTCCCCAGGGGATTGCCGCAGCCACCAGGGGTGGCGCCCAGCTGTTGCCCGCCACCCCTCCGCTGCTACGCCCATGAATCGGTTCCTTCTTTTCCTTTCGTGGGTATGTATCGGTTTTCCCTGTTCGGCGCAGCCGGGTCCCCAAACGGTCCTCGGCCGCACGGACAGCCTGCGGTCCACCATCCTGAACGAAACCCGCACCTTTTACGTCCACGTGCCCGCCGGGGCGGTGGGCACGGGTGCCGCGGCCAAACGCTACCCGGTGGTGTACCTGTTCGACGGCGACGCCCAGTTCGCGGCGGCGACGAGCATGGTTCAGTACCTGAGCACCAACTACAATGCCCTTTGTCCGGAAATGATTGTGGTCGGGATTCTTCACCCGGACCGCCGAAAGGATTTGACCCCCACGCATGTGGCCGCCGACCCGCCGTATTGGCCCGTCGGCGCCAGCCGCACGAGTGGGGGGGGCGAAGCCTTCATCGCGTTCCTCGAACGGGAATTGCTGCCCTACATCGACCAGCACTACCCGACCCAACCCCACAAAACGCTCATTGGCCATTCGCTGGGGGGACTAGCCGTGATGCAAATCTTCGTGCACCACACCCGCTTGTTTAATGCGTACGTCTGCATTGACCCCAGCGTGTGGTGGGACAATCAAATCGTATTAAAAGAAACCAAAAGGGCGTTGGAAACCCGACGGTTTGCCGGTACATCGCTTTACCTGGGCATTGCCAACACGGCGGACGGGGGCATGAAGCCCCCGCAGGTGCTCACCGACACCACGGCGGCCACGCTGCACATGCGGAGCGCCTTGACGTTGCAACGCTACTTGGAGCAGCACCAGGTCGAAGCCGTGGCAACTCCCAGAGAACAACACCTTGACGTTGCAACGCTACTTGGAGCAGCACCCGCACAACGGGTTGCGCTACCGGGGCAAGTACTACCCGGACGACAGCCACATGTCGGTGCCCTTCATCGCCGAATACGACGCGCTGCGCTTTCTATTTGGCGCCAGCCCCAAGTAAGCGGCCGTCGTGATGCCCGATGGTCGTTCCCACCGGAGCTAAGCGCGGACAAGCCCCAATTCAGTTCAGCAAAACGGTCCCAATAGCAGCCACTATAGCAGATTGGCCAGCTTATCAGCAGTGGACTTCATTTCCACCTTTCGGAGGTTTTCCAGAATCTGGTGGGCGGTGCGGGGCGGATTTTTCAGCCGGGCGACGAGCAGCAAAAAGGCTTCCACGGCTTTTTCCGGGTTCAGGTCGACGAGGTTCGCCACGAAGGCATCCGGGTGCTGGGCTTCGACGTCGTACGGCTGGAGGGCCGCGGTCGGGAAGTCCTTCAAATTGGCCGTTACAATCACATCGGCTTGGCACCGAATAGCGGCCGCCAGCAAATGCCGGTCGTCCGCATCGGGCAACGTCAGGCCTTCGACCAAGGACTCAAAGTGCACCACGTCCGCGTCGGGAAAGGCCGCGCACATCGCGGCCCGGGTCTTCTCCAGTTGCTCGGGGCGCAGATCGGGCCGGTTGAGCAACAGGTTCCGGATCCATTCGGCGTGGATGAGGGCGGTCCACTTGGGCGTGTAGAGCTGCGCCGCGGCCAGGTGCAACAGCACGTCCCGGATGGGGGCGGGATAGAGCACGCAGGCGTCCAAGACGGCAACGAACCGGGCCGAATGAATCATTCGTAGCCCAGGTTAAGCGCTTGGGCTTGTTCGGCCAGGAAGTGCAGGTGCTGGGCCTGTTGGGCCGCGTGCTGGGCTTCGTAGGCCAGCAAGTCGGCCAGTTGAACCCGGCGGTGGCTCCCCACTTTTTTAAACGGCAGGGCGCCTTGTTCCAGGAGCTTGACCAAGTGGGGGCGCGAGACGTTGAGCAGGTCGGCCGCTTGCTGGGTGCTGAGTTCGGAATCGGAGGGAATCAGCGACAAGGCCTTGCCTTGGGCCATGCTGGCGAGGATAAACTCCAGCAGTTCCAACGCTTTGCGGGGGATGGCAATCGCCACTTCGCTTTCCTGCAGGCGAATGGTGACCGCCTCCGAGCGCTTTTTTTTGCTCGCTTGGGCGAAGTGCCTGAGCGAGGCACCCGCCACTTGTTGGTCCCGCAGGGAGGGTCTTTCTAGGATAGCTTCCATAGTGGAATCGATTAGCGTGTACAAAGCTAAACGAAATAAACGAAACAAAGATTTCCAAAACTATCGAGTTAGCGAAAGAGGCCGCGAAGAAAAGAGCGAAAGGTAAACGAGGCTTGTTCAGAAAAAGGAGGGTTATTATTTGATGCACCTTCTAAGCATCGTCGCGGGCATATTCTAGCACTCGGGTGGCAATATCCACCGGTCTCTTATGAGCGGCCACGCCGCCCTCAACCATTTCCTCGACCATGTACAGGGGCAGAAAATTGACCCAATGGGCTCCGTCTTTGTGGTAGTCCATCTGCTCGTCGGTTTCCTCCACGCCCAACAGAGCTACTTCCGCCTCTAAACTTGGTTCGCCGCGCATGTAGACTGACAAATGCTCGGAGGTAAAGGCTACCCCATGGTGGAGGAAAAAGGCGTCCCGGGGACCCGGTTCAGCCAATTGGTTGATAAGCTCAAGCAGATTCATAAGGAGGGGCAAACAGTTGAGTAAAGGTGGGTGTTGTTAAACAAATAGGGGAAAACCTCCGAGTCGGACGCGCAACTGCTTGCAATTTTCCGATAACAACTTGGTAAACAAAGTAATGCCGGACATATTGGCATGAGCTATAGCGTAAACGTTCGTTTTCGCTACCCTCCGTTGATTGTCTTAAGGAGCGTGTAAAACTATCATCCCTGACTACTCTTACGACGCATTTATGCCTCATCAGCAGCATTCAAGCTGCTTGGCACCCGAGTCGGAGGTTTTCCCCTATTTGTTTAATAACACCCAAAGGTATCTCGATAGGTTCAGCGAAAGGGTCCGAAGGTAAACGAGGCCCGTTCAGTTGAAGGAGCGAATGTCTGTGGTTCTCCCTGCCTACCTTGGCCTGCATGAGTTGGACCGTCGTACTGGAGGATGAACATAAAAACCCGATTGCTTCTCTAAGCAAAGAGTTTGAGACGGGGGTAAATCTGAACCAAGAAGCGTTTGGCCTGCTGCGCTATCTGGACTCCTACGGGGACACCACGTTCAATCGGCTCCAACAGCAGGATTTGCTTCGGGACTTAACTCTGTTGCTGACGATGGAACCCCACCCGCTAGGCGAGGAGCTCATCGCCATGGTAACCCGCAGCCAAAACGAAGTGCACACCTACCTGTGCTTTTACGGAGATTAGGTCCCTTTCCACGTTTAGCGAAACGGTCCGAAGCTAAACGCGCGCCGTTCAAAATAAGGAGCGTTACTTTGCTCGAATAAGCCTAGCATAAGCCACCTTCCGGCCAAGGGACGTCGTTTTCGACCTTGCTACCACGCATTTGGTGCCCTTTGCGGTTAAGGGCGACGCCTGCCGGTTTACCCGCGAGGGGAGCGTGGCCTTTGTGGCCGCGTGCTGCCCAGGTTACTGTTCGGGCGGCAAGTGAACGGCTTGGCCCAACCGGCGGATAAAACAGGCCCCCTCCTGGCGCATTTGCCGCAGCTCGCTAATGGTGTAACTAACCTCTTCCCCCGTGGCATCGGCGCGCAGCGTGAGCGTGCCCGCCTTGTTGGCAACGATGCGGCGAACCAGCACGGTTTTGCGATGCAAGATGAAGAAGTGTACGCCCGTGGCAAAGCGCAAGTCTTCGAGCACCGGGTGGAGCAGGTAACGCGATCCGTGCGGGTAGCGGGGCATCATGGCGTCGCCCTGTATTTCGACCACCGCGGCGCCCTCGTAGTCGACGCCCGGCAGGCGCAGCACGGGCACCCGGGCCAGAACGGTGTGGAGAACGTCGCGCATGGCCGGATCGACGAAGCTGACCAACGAAGGGTACGCCGACAATGGAAAAAAGGGCAGCAGCCGGTGCTCGTCTTCGGCCGTGCTGGGGTTGGGCGAGGCCTGCCAGATTTCCGCCAGGTCAAAGGACAGGGCCTGCGACAACTTCGCCATGGTGGTGGGCGAGGGCAACGACTCGCCCAGTTCGAACTGGGAAATCGCCGCGCGCGAAACCCCGATTTTCTCCCCCAGCGCCCCTTGGGTCAGCTCCAAAGCCTTGCGCAACGAAAAGATTTTTTCGCCTATTGGTGTTTTTTTTGGCATTATACCTTTTTTTATTATGATTTTTAAGTCAATTATCGGCTTTTTAGTCAAGTACTGAAACCGCAGCGTTTTACAAACCGTTTCGACGCCTACCTTTGACTTGTAAAGTCGGCATACGCATAACGAAAACAAATGTACGTAAAAATGAAGCAATGAAAGTAAACACGCAACAGTGTAGCTCGGATCTAAAGCGGCTTCTTCCCCGCGGAGCCCTGGCTCAAATTGGGACGGAACTCGGCTTGAGCCGCCAGGCAGTGGGGCTGGCATTAAAAGCCGGCAAACCCGGCCACCCCGCCGTGCAACGCGCCTTGGCAATGGCCCTGGAAAGCGGGGCCATCGCTGCGGCCGGGACCCTGTCGCGCCTCAGCGCAACGCCGTAACCCCGGCTTGTGCGCCGAAGCATGCGCAGCCTTCCAATTCCACCCCCTTCCACTTCCTCCATGTTTTTTCCCATTCGCCAACACGTGGGGCGCCTTGCCGGCCTCACCCGCGTCCAGCGGGACTTGCTCATCGCAGCGATCTCGCTCGCCGAGCACGGCGACCGGGGCTACTGCTATGCCTCCAACGACTTCCTCGCCGCGCAGGTCGCGGCCTCGCCCCGCACCGTCAGCCGCCGGCTGGCCGAGCTCGCCGCCCTGAACTTGCTGGAGATTGACGGGCGGACCCACAGCCGGCGCATCGTGGCCAGCCCCGCCTTGCGGCCCTGTTACGCCAGCGATACCAAAGCAGCCTGCCTGGCGGCAACGGTTGTCTTGGGTCAGCAGTTGTCTAGCGCCAAAATGGCGCGAAACACCCCCCCGGCCGTTCGGGACAACGCGGGCGCTATTCGCGCCATTCCGGACCCGGAATTCGCGCCAATTCGGGTCGAAATTCAGGACAAACCGGGTCGCGTGCATAAGGAGATCCACAAGGAACAGAAATTAGAAGAAAAAAAAGAAACAGCGGCGCTGCGCATGGAATTGGCGAAGGCCAAAAAAAAAATCGCGGCCCTCGAACAGTTGCTTGCCCAGGCCCCGGGCCCCGCTCCAACGGCGCCGTCTCCGGCTACGCACACCGGGGGGGCGCCGCGGCCGGGCCCCGAACCCGCGGCCGCCCGCCCCTCCGGCCGCGGTGCCACCGCCCGGCCCGATGGGGTGGTGCCGTTCTCCTCGGCGCTTTTTCTCGAGGGCTGGGACCGGTACCGCCGGTACCGAACGGAACAGCGCCTGCCCCCTTTCCTGGGCGGCCAGCAAGAACAAGCGGCGCTGCAGGCGTTGGCGCTGCTGGCCAACAACGACGAATCCATTGCCCTTCAACTCATCGCGCAAACCATCCGCAAAGGGTGGAAAGACTTTTACCCCCTCGACTCTACCCGTCATGACCCCTACCTCCTCCGCCCCCACCGCCCTGTCGCAGCTGATGTCCGCCTACGCCACGCCCTCGGCAATCCAAGCTTTGCCGGCGATGCCGCTTAGGTTCGACTTGCCCGAACCGCAAGATTTCCACCCCAACCCGGAGCGCGAGTGGCCCCTGACCACCGCCGAGAAGGCCCAGGTGCGTCGGTTAGTCCAAGAAGCGGGGTTGCCGCCCGAGGAGGAAATTTTGGAACTGCGCCGCGCGCGCCGGGACAAGTACTACCGGGCCCAATGCGCGTGGTACCGTTGGGAAACCTCCCGGGAACCCCAGCCTCGGGACTTCACGTTTGAAGAGGCAGAGCAGTGGTTCTTTGCCGAAGCCCGGCACTACCTGGGCACCGCGTTCGTCGTGGACGACGCGAACCGGCGCGTCGTGCGCTTGCTGTGCCTGTATGTTGCCAACGACCCGCGCTTTGAGACCGAAGGCGGCGGCTCCCTGCAAAAAGGGCTGTTGCTGCGGGGCGGTGTCGGCTGCGGCAAAACCACCTTGCTGCACATTCTCGCCCGCAATCCGCGTTTCCCTTTTGGGGTAACGCCGTGCCGCGAGTTGGTGCAGGCCTACGCCGAACCGGGCGCCCCGGGACAACCGGCGGGGGGCATGGACGCGTTGCGGCCCTTCGCCAAACTCCACAAGCTCTCGCGGGGCAACGGCGCCCGCTACAACCACCGGGCCCACCGCGGCCTGGCCCTGGACGACATCGGCACCGAAAACGAGCGGGCCCGGCACTACGGCAGCCCACTCAACGTGGTAGAGCACGTGATTTGCTCGCGCCACGACGCGGTAATGGCCGGCAGCATGCCCGCGGACGCCACCCACGGCACCACCAACGTGCCCTATGCGGACTATCCCGGACCGGATGGTTCCCTCCTGCCCGGCTTGGGCACGCTCTATGGCAGCCGGTGCCGTTCCCGGATGCGGCAGTTGTTCAACCTGATCGATTTTCCGCAGGGCGCGCCAGATCGGCGGGTCTAGTAGCCCCCCGTTAAACGCTTCCGGCCTGCTTCAGATCCACTATTGGCCGCTCGTCATTTACCTCATTTTGCGCAAAAGCAACGTCTGAGAAGCAGCCTTATCCTATGTTCACCTGCCCGCCGTAATTTGGGTTAACGAGAAGGAAAAGGAAGGAATAAGATTCTCGTCTTATGGGGCTTCGAGCCCGTTTAACATGACAATCCCCTCCCTTTTCTAGGGCCACTTTGGACAGTTCCATGAGGCGCCAGAGCCTGTATCAGGATAGCGA
>NZ_JAGEMO020000135.1 GCF_017921975.2 Hymenobacter terricola | reverse complement strand
ATCCTATGTTCACCTGCCCGCCGTAATTTGGGTTAACGAGAAGGAAAAGGAAGGAATAAGATTCTCGTCTTATGGGGCTTCGAGCCCGTTTAACATGACAATCCCCTCCCTTTTCTAGGGCCACTTTGGACAGTTCCATGAGGCGCCAGAGCCTGTATCAGGATAGCGAAAGACTCCCTAGAAGTCCTTTTTTGCGGTTTTCTCACTCTTTAGCCCTTCCCCGTGGATGCTTCGCTTTCTTTTCCCGTCGTCGGCATTGACGTGAGCAAGGCCACGCTGGCCGTGTGCTACCTGCACGACGAGCAGTTGCAACACGTAGAAGTGGGCAACACCCCAGCCGGGTTTCAGCAGCTGGTGCAGGCCTGTGGGCACCATTGCCGGTTCGTAATGGAAGCGACGGGGACCTACTACCTGGCCCTGGCCTATTACCTGCACGAGCAGGGCGGGCAAGTGGCCGTACTGAACCCCCTGGTCATCAAACGCTTCATTCAGATGCATTTGAGCAAGGGCAAAAGCGACCGCAAAGACGCCCAGTGGCTGCTGCGCTACGGCCAGCAACAAGCCCCGAAGGTCTGGCAGCCCGACGAGACCGTACTGGTCGAATGCCGGCAGCTCGAGCAAGTTACCGAGCAGTTAGTCAAGCAGAAAACGATGGTCTGCAACTCCCTGGAAGCCTTAATGCGGCAACCCGTCATCAGCCCCGTGGCCCGCCAACGACTCGAACAGACCAAGCGTTGGCTCGACGAGCAAATGCAGGGCGTCGAAGCCGAGTTGTTGGCGCTGCTGGAACAGCGCTTTGCGCCGGAAATAGCCCTGTTGTGCTCCATTCCCGGTATTGGCCGTAAAACCGCGGGCATGCTGCTCTTGTTCGCCGGCGGTTTCGCCCACCTCGACAACTACCGCCAGTTAATCGCCAAGGCCGGGCTCTCCCCGCGCGAGCACACCTCGGGCGCCAGCATTCGGGGCAAGGTGCGCATCACCAAAATGGGTGGCGGCTTGATTCGCGGCAAACTGTTCAGGTGCAGCTTCTCGGCCAAGAAATCCAACGCGGCCTGCAAAGCCCTCTACGACCGATTGGTGGCCAAAGGTAAAAACGGTAAAGTGGCCCTGATTGCGGTCTGCAACAAGCTGCTCAAGCAAGCCTTCGCCATCATCAAATCCGGTGTGCCTTACCAAGCGGACTTTTGCTCAACACTTGTCCTCCCCCTCTAATTTTTAACACAGTTCATGTTAAACTAAATAGATTAAGTGTCTAACTATGTATGTAGTATCAAAGCAAAGTCGGTCGTTCTAAC
>NZ_JAGEMO020000134.1 GCF_017921975.2 Hymenobacter terricola | reverse complement strand
AGCCCTTACTATTTGTCTTTTCCAAACATTCAAAGAACGGGTGTCGCTTCCAGTTGAAGTGACATTGTGGCTAGAAAGCCGATGTTTTGAGTTGCTATGCGCCGCTTCTTTCGATTTGGGAGTGCAAAGGTAACTCGTTTTTCTTCGTTAGCAAGCAAAAACGGAAATTTATTTACTTTCCTCGTTTCGCTTCCCAACTCTCTTCCGCCTCCTGTTGAACCGGGGTGCAAAGGTAAGGCGCTTTTTTCGGCTTTCGCAAGGGCTTTCGAAAATTAATTTTCTAGGACTTTACTGGGCTGGCACGCGGAGCAATACAAGGATTGTGGCCGTGAAGTTCCTTACTGGTTAAATTTCTGTTGGAGCAACTGCTTTGACAGAACCCGTAATCCATTTGACAATTTGGGACTGCAAAAGTAGGTGGACTTTCTGGGTTTACAAGGCCTAACTGGAAGATTGGAGCTTGTGGGGGGCGGATGGCGGGGGGTTTGAGTAAATGGCTTTTAGGAATCAGTGACTTAGGGTTGGGGAAATTTTTGGGGAAATTCAGCGAATTGGTTCGGGGACGAAGAATTCGGTGAGATTGGGGCGAATTTGGCGGGGGCGTTGGGCTTCATATTGCTGGATTTGGCGACCTAGTAGGGCTAGGAAGGGCTCGCCGATGCTGTCGTATTCATAGACTCCGTCGTTGATAATGCCGTCTTGGTTGACGTAGAGGACGGCACTAAGCAGGAATTCGGACTGGTGGAGGGAGTCGGCGAAGTAGGCGACATCAGCGAGGTAGCCGTGCGACATGCCTACTATGTTGTAGATGCGGAGGGCAGATTGGTGGGGGATTTCGGGGTCACGGCCGTAGTAGAGGTATTTTTTGTAGGCGTCGAAGTAGCGGGCGGGGACGTAGGTATGGAAGCCAGACTCGTGCGGGGTGGCGTGGAGGTAGCGGCGGAGGAAGGCATAATCTGTTGGGGTGAGGCGGAGGCGCTGGGCGGCGGGGACGGATTCGGGGAAGAGGATGCTTTGGAGCAGGGCAGTGATGTCGGGGAGAGGGAGGTGGTTGGCGGTGGTGAAATCGTAGGGTTCGGGGATGACGCGGCGGCCGGCTTGGTAGGCGCGGCCTTTGAGGACGCGGCCGAGGGGGCTAGAGTAGGGCGTGGGGTTGTATTGGGCAGGCTGTTTATAGATGGTGTCGCCCTGGGGGGTGTGGAAGCTAATGGGATTGGTGTGGCGGTTGGCGGCGGTGTCGCAGGGGGCGAAGCGGCGGGTGATGCGAACGTTGGGGTGGTCGAGTTGGGCGAGACGGTCATTGAGCGGGCGCTGACCGAGGAATTCGTAGAGGCGGTTGTAGGCGAGGTTGTCGCTGACGAGGAGCATTCGTTTGATGTAGTTGCCGACGGTGGCGGTGCGGTCGGAATCGGCGGGGGCGGCGAAGGGGACGGGGGTCTGGCAGCGCCAGGCGGTGCCGGTGGCCATGATGGTGCGGCGGTTTACTCCCGGTTTATGGAGGTCGTTGAGCTTTTCGAGGGAAAGGGCAACGACTGGGAGTTTGACCAGGCTGGCGGGATTGAAGTATTGTTGGGGGTTGAGGTGGTAGGTGTGCGGGGTGAAGGTGGGACGGTTCTGGGCGTCGCGGTCGATTTGGGTGTAGATGATTTGGAGCTCGTACTGGGGGTTAGTGGCGACACGGGATAGTTGTGGACTGGCTTTCAATAGGGAGTCGAGCAAGGGAGAATCGGCGGGCGTTAACCTTCCCCCCCGGCCCCCTCTCTCGTGGAAAGGGGGAGCCCGACGAACTCCGCGAGCGGCCAGGGCTGCCAGGGTTGTTATTGTTAGTAGAAAGGCTGCTCCTATTATATAGTATAGTGGGGCGGGAGATTGGCGGAGCAATTTCATGGAATCGGGAAATAAAAAGGCCGTGGTGTTGCCACCACGGCCCTGTGGGGCAGTTATGATATGCGGTTTACTTGGACAGCGGGATGAGGCGCTTGGCTAGGAGGAGGTTGGAGTCGGTTTGACGCCAGTTGTAGCCAGTGCCAAAGGGCAGGGCTTTGGGTTTGTGCAGGGTGTCGGTATATGCGGCGGTGAGCTCCGGCTGGTAGTGCTTGGCGAAGAGGTTGATGGGACGGCGGTAGCTGCCGTAGTAGTTGAACTGCCAGGCCCCTTTCTGGAAGTACTTCATGGCGATGCCGGAATCGTCTTGCAGGATGTAGCGGCTGCGGCGGAGGACCAGGGCACGCACTTCGCTGAAGTAGACTTTGTGCATGAGGTAGGTGGCCGACTTCACGTAGGTGGTGAGGGGGCCGAGGCTGCGCACGAAGGCGAGCGGGGCGGGCTTCACATTCAGACCGTGGTTGCTGAGGTCGGTGGAGAAGTAGTAGACGGTTTTGGGCTGGCCGTCGGGGCCGCGCAACTTCATTTCGACGCCGGGGACGGCTTTCGGGTCGAGGGCCTGGGTAGTGTCTTTAGGCGCGTCGATGAGCTGGCCGGCGGCATCGAGCTGCACGGGGCGGATGGCGGTGATTTGGTTGCCGGTGCGGGCGGCGAAGAGCATCATCAGCGGCAGAGCCCCGTCGAGCTCGACGGATTTGAGGTCGACGGCCATGTCGTTGGTGCGGAAGAAGCTGAAGTTGAGCACCGACCAGAGCGAGGTTTTGACGGTGGGCAGCAGCTTGGGGTTTTCGAGGGTGGGGCGGGCGGGGATGCTGCCGACGGGCTCCAAGCCGAGCAAGACATAGGTTTGGCTGGTGGGAAACATCGTGAAGACGTTCAGGAAATCGGGGCCGCTGAAGGGGTAGAAGATGGTGGGGCTGTTGGCGTGCACGGAATCGAGCTCGGTGGCGGCCCACTTGGTCATGCGCGTGGTGTGAGTGGCGCGGTATTTCTCCCAGCTTTTGTCCTGGTCTTTGGCGAAGGCCTGCCAGGCGGGTGTGGCGGCGAGCGGGGTGAGGTCGCTGTGCTGGCTGGGCTGCTGGCCGCCGAGGAACATGGCCACGTCCTGGGCGTAAGCGGTATCGGGGGCGGTGAGGCGGGTGGGACCCACGGCGCCTTTAGCCGCGGATGCAGGGCCGGCCGCTGCCGATTTGGTGGAATCCACGGCATCGGCCGTGGTGGCCATGGTTTCTTGTTTAGCCGAAGAAGCGGTTTCGGTTTTAGTGTTCGACTCGGAGCAAGCGGAGAGCAAGAGCAGAGCGGCGGGCAGGAGCCGAAGCGCGGCGGTGCGGAAGTACATTATATAAGGAGTATGAAAAAACGGTAGGCTTTTATCAGCAAAGCCCGAAATGTTGGCGCAAGTTACGGCGGCACGTTAGCCTGCGGTGGCGGGGCGTGACCTGCCCAGATACGTGGTCAGGAAATAGACCATCGCCCCCACGACCAACGTGGCCAGCCCATAGAGCGACTCCATGGGTTTATCGCGCAGGATGAAGGCCAGTGTCCAGCCGCTCAGCCCCAGGAAAAGGAGCGGCGTGATGGGGTAGCCCCAGGCGCGGTACGGGCGCGGCAAATCGGGCCGGCGCAAGCGGAGGACGAACAAACCCAGCACTGTGAGGAAGGTAAACAGGTTCAGCACGAAGCCGGCGTAGACCAACACCCCCTGGAAGCTGGGCTTTAGAATGAAGGCGAGGGTAATGGCGGTTTGCAACAAAAGAGCCCGCACGGGGATGCCGGCGCGGCTTTTGGGAGCCAGGAAATGCAGGGCGGGCAGGTCCTCCCCCATCGTCTGGACGATGCGGGGACCGGCGAAAATCATCGAACTAATGGTGGAAACGAGCAGAGCCGCGATGACGCCGCCCATGAGCCGGCCGCCGAGCGGGCCAAAAAGCGAGGTGGCCGCCACAAACCCGACTTCGACCTGGCCCTTCAACCCATCAATTGGCGTAGAACGGAGGAACACGTAATTCAACCCTACATATAATAGGAGTACGATGGCGGTGCCGGCCAGCAGGATGCGCGAGAGGTTGCGCTTGGGGTTTTCGATTTCGCCGGTGACGTACACCGCCGCGTTCCAGCCGGAGTAGGCGTAGCTCACATACACCAGGCTCACGGCGAAGGCGGGGCTAAGCAGGGCTTGCCAGCCGGCCGCATCGGGCAGGAAGCTGATGGGCTGCCCCTCTCCTACCACCATGCCCGCGCCGATGAACACGACCAGCACGCCCACTTTCAGGGCCGTAATGATGATTTGCAATCGGCTGCCGACGCGGGTGCTGCTGCCATGCACCAGCGTGAGGGCCAGCACCACCGCCACCGACAGCCATTGCGGATGCAGGCCCGGCCACACGCTCTTGGCGTATTCGCCCAGGGCCAGTGCGGCCAGGGCCGTGGGGGCCGCGAAGCCCACCGTGGCCGACACCCAACCCGAGAGGAACCCCAGCGCGGGGTGGTAAATCTGGCTCAGGTAATGGTATTCGCCGCCGGAGCGGGGCATGGCCGCCGCCAGCTCGGCGTAGCTCACGGCCCCGCAGAGGGCAATGAGGCCACCCACCAGCCAGAGCATCAGCAGCGCGAAGCCGCTCTGGATGCCCATCACCTGGAAACCGAGGCTGGTGAAAACGCCCGTGCCCACCATGTTGGCAATGACGATGGCTGCACCCGTGAGAAAGGTGATTTTGTAGGGACTAACCGGAGAGGGAGCGGGCATAAGGTAAGGTTGGCGGAAACCCAAAAGTACGCCCGCCTGCTCCTGAAGCCCGTTCTCGCTCATCTGAAGCCGGTACTCGGCATATCGAAGCCCCTTCCTAACGTTTCGAAGCCTCCTCCCACCATCTAGAAGCCTCTTCCCACCCTTTCGAAGCCTCTTCCAGCCATCTAGAAGCCTCTTCCCACCCTCTAGAAGCCTCTTCCCATCCTTGGGAAAGGGCTTCTAGAGGGTGGGAAGAGGCTTCGGCCTACTTGCCCTTACGCGCCGACGGCCTTGGGCTTTTTGTAGAGCGGCACGGTGCTGCACGGCTCGCCGTACATCACGCTGCTGGTCACGGGCAGCAGCTTTTGCATGATGGCCACGTAGGCGAAGGTGGGCACGGGCACGTTGCCGCAGCCTTTTACCACCACTTTGGCGTCGCGGTATTCTTCGGTATCGATGGCGGCGATGGCTTCTTCGAACAGCGACTGCTCCAGGGCGTCGAGGTTACCGAAAACGTAGCGGTGGGCGTGGTTCTGGAGCTTGGTGGCGAGCAGCATGTAGGCCCAGGTGGGCACAATGGCATCGGCCGAGCAGATGATGGCGACGTTTTTGCCGTCATACGGCGTCCAGTCGTTGGTTTTGACGAACTCGCGGAAGTCCTTTTCGCGCAGCATGAGGCCGTGGAAGAGGTTGTCCTTGATGTCGTACACCACCCGCTCGCCGGGGTGCAGCAGCTCTTCCAGGTTGAGGGTGACGAGGCCGCTGTTGGCGACGCGGTTGACGAAGAGGGGTTCCATGGGATTTTATTTTGAGTTACCATAACGTCATGCAGAGCGCAGCGAAGCATCTCGCTTGCGGTCACTAATTATTGACGTTTTCACGATTGAATCACTACCACACGCGAGATGCTTCGCTACGCTCTGCATGGCGTTTTACTTCGCTTTCGGCGTGGTCGTGTACACTTCTTTCAGGTAAAACGGCTCGTAGTACGCCACGTCCTGAAATTCCTGCCGGTGAAACGCGGCCACGCCCAGCTGCCCCACCGCAATGGCCGAAGGCGCAATCCCCGCCAGGAAACCAGCATTCGCCCGCTCCCCCAGCAGCACCTGAAACTTCGGCGCCCCATTGCCGAAGAATAACACGGAATGGTGGGCCAATTGTTCGGCTAGTGTATCGGCGTCGAGAATGAGGGGCGTGGGCACCAGCACCTCCTGCCCATCGTGGGTATAGATGGCGGCGTACACTTCCTGCCGCCGGGCATCCAGCATGGGGCAAAACCGGAAGTTTTCGGGCCGGGCAGTGCCGGCCGCCACCTGCGCCGCCAGCGCTTTGAGCGTGCTCACGGCCACCAGCGGAATATCCAGCGCGAAGCACAGGCCCTTGGCGGCGGCCGCCCCGATGCGCAGGCCGGTGTAGGAACCGGGCCCGTCGCTCACGGCCACGGCGGCGAGGTCGGCCAGCCGGTGGCCAGTATTTTCGAGCAGCTGCTCGATGAGCACGGTGAGGTGGGTGGAGTGCGACTTATCGAGCCGCAGCTCGGATTGGCCGACCAGCGAGCCGTCGGTGATGCGGTGCAGGGCCACCGAGCAGACGGGGGACGAGGTTTCGAGGGAAAGAAGGAGCGTTTGCATGGAGCAGGCAAATTTACGGCCGTAGAAGTTGGCCGTGCCTGCCTCACCAGTTTCTACTTACTGTCGCTAAGCAAACCGAGAATGCGGTCAAGCTTAGCATCCAAATCTGTAACCTTCACCCCAACAATCGAGAGAGAATTCTCCATAACACCAAGCCGCAAATTCGTCATGCTTTGCGCTTGGCTCACCTCTTCCTTCAACTCCTGCATTTCCTTTTTGACCCCACCAATTTCTCGGTTCATGTCCTGACGTAGTTCACTTACCTCCCGCAAAACGAATTGCGTATTATCACTTTGCATCTGCCCAGCTTCCAATAACTGGTTGACAGCCCCATAAATCTGCTTGAGCTGCGCCGTGTGGCGGTCAGCCACCGCCAGCGTCTGAGAAACGAGTGGTTCGAGTTGGTCGAGGCGCTGGTCGGCAGTCATGGGATGGGAAATCTAAAATATTTCTAAAGTTACAGGGCATTCCACATAAGCCTTAGAAGATAGAAAGCAAAAACTAACGCACTGAAAAAGGCCACTATTTGCAATAAGTAATAACCATCCTCGCTTAACTGATTCCCAAAAGCGTAAAAATCAATAGGAACCATCTTTCCTTTAACCATCGCAGTGTCAAAGCCAGGAACATCATCAGTCAGAGTCCACTTCCCCGCCTCGAAGATGTTTGCCTTACTGGTTTTGAAAAAACCAACTGAAAAGAGCAAAAACCCAACCCAGTAAAAGCGCAAAAGCAGCGACTTCATAACTTGCTCAAGATTACTTCGTCCCGGCCGACTTGCGGGCGCTGGCGGCCTGGCCCGTGGGCTTCAGCAGGGCGGCGTAGCGGTTTGGGTCGTTCAGGACGGCGACGGCGGCGATGATGTTGGGGTCGTCGTCGAAGCCGGCTTCGGTGCGGCCTTTCTCAAAGTAGTAGCGCGACACAATTTCCTGCTCCAGCAGCTCCTTGATTTCGGGCTTGAAGCGTTGTAGGTCGTTGGCCTTGTTGACGGTGATTTTCTTGCGGACGGCTTCGAGCTCCAGCTTCACGTCGTCGTAATGCTTTTCCTCTTTTACCTTCTTGCTGAGGTCAGCGAGGGCTTTTTCGGTGTCGGTGCTGTAGCTGATGTTCTTGCCTTGCAGATAGGCCACGAACTTCTGGTAGTCCACGTCCGAGAGCTTGAACTGGCGGGCGGGCACGATGGTGGGATGTTCGGCGCGGTAGCGGGTGGCGTAGTCGAAGAGGTAGCTTTTCTGGAGCAGGATGCGGGTGATGTCGGCGATTTCGCGGTCGTTCACCTCTACGTCGGGAGCCACGCCGCCGCCGTCGTACACGGTGCGGCCGGCGGTGGTTTTGAAAGCCGTGCGCAGCGAATCGGGGAATTTGCCCAGCGTGCCGTCTTCGCTGCGGTGAGCGTAGTCGATTTCCTGGATGCAGCGGCCGCTTGGGATGTAATATTTGGCGGTGGTCACCTTCAGCTGCGAATTATAGCTGAGCGGCCGGGTGGCCTGCACAAGGCCTTTGCCGAAAGTGCGCTCGCCCACCACCACGGCGCGGTCGTAGTCCTGCAACACGCCCGACACGATTTCCGACGCCGACGCCGAGCGGCTGCTCGTGATGATGGCCACCGGAATCTGGGTATCGAGCGGCACGTCGAGGGCCTTATAGGTTTTGTTCCACTCCGTCACCTTGCCCTTGGTGCTCACCACGTCGAGGCCCTTGTCGATGAAGAGGTTGGAAATATTCACGGCCTCATTCAAGAGGCCGCCGGGGTTGTCGCGGATGTCGAACACGATTTTCTTCGCGCCCTGCTCCTTGAGCTTGGTCACGGCGGCGCGCACTTCTTTGCCCGCATCCACCGTGAAACCGCCGAGCTGGAAGTAGCCCACATCGCCGGAAATCATACCGGTGTAAGGCACGTTGTCGACCTGAATTTTATCGCGGGTAATATCGATTTCAATGGGCTTGTCCTGGCCGTATCGCGTCACCATCAGCTTCACCATGGAATTGGCCTGGCCCTTGAGGAGCTTGCTGATGTCGCCATTCGACTTTTTATCGACAATCACGCCGTTGATGTCGAGGATTTCGTCGCCGGGGAGCAGGCCGGCTTTTTGGGCCGGATAACCTTCGTAGGCACTTTGCACCACCGTTTTACCGTTGCGCTTCACCACCGAGGCCCCGATGCCGCCGTACTGCCCGGTGGTCATGGTGCGAAAATCTTCGATGTCGTCCTCCGGAATGTAATTGGTATAGGGGTCGAGCGAGCGCAGCATAGCGTCGATGCCCGTTTTCACCAGCTTGGCGGGCGTTATCTCGTCGACATAATATGTATTGACCTCCTTAAAGAGCGTGGCGAAAATGTCCAGGTTCTTGGCAATCTCGAAGTACCGCTCATTGTCGGAAGCGGCGCGGAACGATACCAAACCCAGCGTGCTCAGGGCCAGCGTGGCGAGTAGCTTTTTGCGGATAGTCATACGGAATACGGGTAGCGGGTCATCACGAATCTACGGGGCCGGCGGCGAAGCAGGGGCTGCTTCAGGAGTTGTGCCCAGCAAACGATGGAAAGCGGAAATTAATTTTTTTTCCACCAACGTCAGCGGACTTTTTTCCTTTCCCGTGAAGATAATACCCAGCAGAGCGATTTCGTGCCCGTCGGGTTGCTCCGTAAGTCGATATTTATTGAGCCGATACGCCTCGCGGATGAGCCGCTTAATCCGGTTGCGGTCGACGGCCCGCTTAAAGGTGCGCTTGCTCACGCTGATGAGCACCTGCGGCGGGGCCGTAGTGGGCGCGGCCGCTTTTATCCAGACGATGCGCAGCGGGTAAACGCCAAAAGAGGAACTCTGCTTGCTAAAAAGCTCTTCGATGAGCTTCTTGCGGCACAGGTGTTCCTCTTTCGGGAAGGTATATTTTCTCTTAGCTGTTAGCTGAGAGCCATTAGCTGTTAGCTCGTTCACGATGCTTACTTGTCGGCTAGTGCTTCAGCAGCAAGAACCACTCTGGGAAGGCCAAAAATAGCGAAGCCGCATTGCAGCGACAGGAATAATACTGTCTCAGCAATGCGGCATTCTGCTAGCTACTAGCTAGAAGCTCTCAGCTAACGGCTAAAAATACTAGCGCTTGTGCTTGCCTTCGTCGGATACGGTGAGGCGCTTGCGGCCTTTGGCACGACGACGGGCCAGCACGTTGCGGCCATTGGCGGTTTCCATGCGGAGACGGAAGCCGTGCTTGTTAACGCGCTTGCGCTTCGAAGGTTGATAGGTGCGTTTCATCTTAGTTCTAGTTTCAAGTTGGGCCGGCAAAGGTACGGGCTTTGTCTGGAAAAGGCAAGGGCCTCAGCCACTTTTACGTGGGGGACGTTAGCGGGCAGTAGCTTTAGTCCTGTTTAACCCCGTTTTGGCGATGATTCACTACCACGTTTCCTACGAAAACCCCCTCACGTTTTACCTGCAAATCCAGCTCACGCTGGACATAGCCGCCACTGCCACCGTCCCGCTGGAACTCCAGCTGCCCGCTTGGCGCCCCGGCCGCTACGAGCTGCAAAACTTCGCTCAGAAGATTCAAAAAGTGGTGGTTGAGGATGCCGCCACTGGCCAGCCTCTGCCCTACCGCAAGCTCACCAAAGACCGGTGGGAGGTGCCCAATGCCGCTGGCCGCGCCATCCGGGTGCGCTACAATTTCTACGCCCACCAGATGGACGCCGGCGGTTCCTGGCTCGATGAGACGCAGCTGTACCTGAACCCGGTGCAGGCGCTGATGTATGCGGAAGGGCGGCAATTGGAGGAATGTGAATTGACGCTGGCCATTCCCAATGGCTGGCAAGTGGGTTGTGGTCTGGCCCAGACCGCGCCTAATGTGTTTTCAGCGAAGGATTTTGACCGGCTGGCCGACTCGCCGCTGATTGCCAGCCCCACGCTTACGCACCAGGAATACGAGGTGGGCGGGCTGCCTTTCCACGTCTGGGTGCAGGGCGAGGCGGAGTTGAACTGGCCGCGTATTCTGGCCGACTTCAAGGCATTTTCGGAGGAGCAGCTGACGCTATTCGGCGGCTTTCCGGTGGCGGATTACCACTTCCTGAACCATTTTCTGCCTTACAAGCACTACCACGGCGTGGAGCATAATAACTCCACGGTGATTACGCTGGGGCCGGCCGAGCTGATTATGAGCGAGGCCTTGTACAAGGAATTGCTGGGCGTGAGTTGCCACGAACTGTTCCACACCTGGAACATCAAGAGCATTCGGCCCGCTGAGATGCAGCCCTACGATTACAGCCGCGAGAACTACTTCCGCACCTGCTTCATCGCCGAGGGCATCACGACCTACTACGGCGAGTACCTGCTGGCCCGCAGCCACGTTCGCACGCCCGCGCAGTATTTTGAGGAGTTGAATATCGTGCTGCGCCAGCACTACGACGATGCCGGCGGCGAAAACCTTTCCTTGGCCGACGCCAGCATGGACCTCTGGCTGGATGGCTACAAGGCCGGCGTGCCCGACCGCAAAGTGTCGGTGTATCACAAAGGCGCGCTGGTGGCCATGCTACTTGATTTGACGCTGCGGCAGCTTTCCGGCCACGCCCGCAGCCTCGATGACGTGATGCGGCAACTGTATGAGGAATTCGGCAAAACCGGCATCGGCTACGCCGAAGCTGACTACGTACGCATCGTGAATGAAGTGGCAGGTCGCGACATGCACGCCTATTTCGACAAGTTCATCTACGGCACCGCGCCGCTGCAGGAGCCGCTCGATCGGGTGCTGCACACCGTGGGCTGCCAGCTGCTGGTGGGCGAAAACGCTTCGGCTTCGGAAGGCCACTTCGGCTTCCGGACGGTGGTGAAGAACGAGCGCACGGAAGTAACCGCCATCTGGCCTAACTCGCCTGCCGCTGCTGCTTTGACGGTAGATGATGAAATCGTGGCCGTAAACGGCCGCCGCGTGGATATGAACCTGCAAAGCCTGCTCAGCACCGGCGCACCGGCCTACGAGGTAAGTGTGTTCCGCCAGAACCGGCTGCTGACGGTGGCGCTGGCCGCCACGCCGGGCGTGCGCTTCGGACAGCGCTATGCCATTGACAAGCTGGCTACGGCTGATGCGGCCCAGCAGCGCGGGTTTCAGCAGTGGCTGGGGTGGGAGTTTTGATTCAGTTGAACGATGGGGAGACGCGAAGTGTCGGGTCTCAGGCATTTCTACAGCAACATAGAAAGGGCCCCGCCGGATTCGTCCGGCGGGGCCCTTTCTATTTCAATTCGAAATCACTAATTCCCTTTTTTGCCGGGCCCTTTGCCGCCGCTTACCGACATCGGGCGATTGCCCTGCGGGTTGCTGCGGATATTGTTGACGCCGTGGCCGGCGCTATTGCCGTCGGTGGTGTTGCCGTGGGCGGAAACATCCATCGTATTCGGGCTTTGCACCTGGGTGCTTTTCTTTTTGGTGTTAGCCGCAGGGTTAACAGACGTTTTTTCGTTCTGAAGGTCGGTGTCTTTCTTTGCGTGTCCCATGGCGGTATCTGGTTAGGTGGTGGATAAGAAGTTGTACCCATTCGCCGCCAAAAGGTTGCCCGAAAAATCGCTACGCCGGCACGTTGGCGATGGCGGCAGCCGGCACCACTTTCACCAGCTCGGCAAACTGAGCTTCGCGGGCTTCCACTTCCTCGGCCGAGAGATTGAGCAGGCGCTCAGTGCCGAACTTCTCAACACAAAAAGAAGCCATGGCCGAGCCGTGAATCACGGCGCGCTTCATGTTTTCGAAGCTGATGTCGTCCGTGGCAGCCAGGTGGCCGATGAAGCCGCCCGCGAACGTGTCGCCAGCGCCGGTCGGGTCGAATACTTCTTCCAGCGGCAGCGCGGGCGCGTAGAAAATCTTGTTCTTGTGGAAAAGCAGCGCGCCGTGCTCCCCTTTCTTGATGATGAGGAATTTCGGGCCCATAGCCATGATTTTCTTGGCGGCCTTCACCAGCGAGTACTCGCCGGAGAGCTGGCGGGCTTCCTCATCGTTAATGCTCAGCACGTCCACCATTTCGATGGTCGCAATCAACTCTTCGAGGGCAATGTCCATCCAGAAGTTCATGGTGTCCATCACAATCAGCTTGGGCCGGTTTACGAGGCGCTGGATGACAAGGCGCTGCACCTGCGGGGCCAGGTTGCCCAGCATCAGGTACTTGCAGTCCTGGTAGGCGTCGGGGATGATGGGGTCGAAATCGGCCAGCACGTTGAGTTCGGTCACGAGGGTTTCGCGTGAGTTCAGGTCCTTGGAGTATTTGCCCGACCAGAAGAACGATTTCTCGCCCTGCTTAATCTGCAGGCCTTCCACGTCCACGCCGTGCTCTTCGAGGAGCAGGATGTCGGACTGCGGGAAGTCGTCGCCGACCACGGCCACCAGCTTCACGGGCTTCAGCGAATAGGACGCCGACAGGCTGATGAAAGTGGCGGCGCCACCGATGATTTTATCGGTTTTGCCGAAGGGAGTTTCGATGGCGTCGAATGCGACGCTGCCGATGACGAGCAGGCTCATGCAAGTAAAATGTGGTGAATAAAACGAGAGGATTAAAGCCGTATTAAAACGGAATTAAAGCAAGCAACAAAAAAGTCCCCGGATAATTCTCCGGGGACTTCATTTTTGTGGGTAAATAATGGGGCTCGAACCCACGACCTTCGGAATCACAATCCGACGCTCTAACCAGCTGAGCTATATCTACCAGGTTTGTTTTGGTGGTGCAAAGATAGAAAAAGAAGCGGGAAATGGCAAAAAAAGTTCGATTTGTAGTACCTGCTTCAGCTTGTGCTCTGCCCACCAAACCATCCCGGCACAAGCTAAAGCATGTGCTACAAGCACAAAAGCCCGACCTTTGCCGGATGGAACCTAATACCACCCCGTCGTTCAACGATTTCAAACTCAACAAACAACTTCTTTCTGCAGTGGCCGAGGCTGGCTTCACCGTGCCCACGCCGGTGCAAATTCAGACCATTCCGCTGCTGCTGGCCGGGCACGACGTGCTGGGCATTGCCCAAACCGGCACCGGCAAAACTGCTGCTTTTGGCCTGCCCCTGCTGATGAAGGTAAAATATGCCCAGGGCATAAATCCGCGGGCTTTAATTCTGGCCCCCACGCGGGAGCTGGCCATGCAGATTGAAACGCACCTCAAGGCCCTGGCGGTGAATACGGACCTGCGGATTTTCGCCATCTACGGCGGACTGGGGCCGAAAACACAGATTGAAACCATCGCCCAGGGCCTCGACGTGCTGGTGGCTACGCCGGGCCGGCTCATGGAAATTTACCTGAAAGGCGCGTTGCGGCTGACCGACCTGAAAACGTTGGTGCTGGATGAGGCCGATAAGATGATGGACATGGGCTTCATGCCCCAGATTCGGCGGATTCTGGAAATTATTCCGCGCAAGCGGCAGAACGCGCTGTTTTCGGCCACTATGCCCGAACGGGTGACGGTGCTGAGCGAAGAATTTCTGGAATTTCCGGTGCGGGTAGAGGTAAGCCCGCCGGCTAAAACGGCCTCCACGGTGACCCAGACCCTGTACGAAGTCCCCAACCTGCTCACCAAAATCAACCTGCTGGAATTTCTGCTGCACCGCGATATCGACACCATGACGCGGGTGCTGCTCTTCACCCGCACCAAGCAGCACGCCGACCAAGTGGCGCATTTTCTGGAGCGCAAGGCTCCGGCCGGCGAGGTGCGCGTGATTCACGGCAACAAGGGCCAGAATGCGCGGATGAACAGCATGGATTCTTTTCGGGCCGGGGAGGTGCGCTACATGGTGGCCACGGACGTGGCCGCGCGCGGCATCGACGTGCCGCAGGTAAGCCACGTCATCAACTTCGATGTGCCGATTATTCACGACGATTACGTGCACCGCATCGGGCGCACGGGCCGGGCCTTGCACACGGGCGCGGCCATCACCTTCGCCAACGAGGCCGAGATGGTGCACATCGGCGAGATTGAAACGCTCATCAACCAGAAAATAACGGTGCTGCCGCTACCGCCCGAGGTGACCGTGGAGGAAACTCAGTTTGAAGAGCAGCAGGCCATGGGCCGCGAGCTGGACGACCGCCGCAAAAAGCTGGACCCGACGTTTAAAGGCGCTTTCCACGAGAAGAAGGAGTGGATAAAGCCCGGCATCACCATCGATAAGCGCACCGGCAAGCCCTTCGCCGAAGGCAAAAAGAAAAGCTCCAAAGGCTCCAAAGCCAACGTGGGCAAAAAAGGCGGCTCAGCCCCTGGTGTGAAGGCCTTGAAGCGGCGCGGACGCTAGGTTTTAGTCGTTAGTTGCTCGTTGTCAGTTGTTAGTTTCGATAAAGAGCCTAGCAATTGACAACAAGCAATTAATGATGGTGGTGTATCAGGTGGCCAAACCGGACGCTGGCAAAGGTGAGCGTCGCGCCCCAGAACAGGGCGCTCCACAGCATGTGGAGCAGGATGCGCTGCCGGGGCACGCCCAGCAGGGTGGCGATGACCGTGCCCCCGATGGGCGTGAGCAATAGCGGGGTGAGGAAGGCGATGCCGCCCATGCCAAACTTGCGGAACACCTTGATAATGTTGCGCGAGCGTTTAGTAAAGATGGGCTCGCGGCGCAGGCGGCGCTGGCGCTGGCGATGCTCCATCCAGGCGCGGCCCACTCCCGAAAAGATGAACACGCTGGTCATCATGCCGGCCACTGTGAGGCCCATGGTGGGCCAGAAGTGCAGCCCCATGGAAGTGCCGGCCAGCGGGCCGCCCAAAAACTTGACCGTGCTCAACAGGAACACGGACGCGCATTTAATGGCGGGGTGAAGCACGAAAAGGTGGAAAAACTGGCGGTGAGGGGTGGGCAGCAGCTCGGGGTGGGCGCTGGGCAAAGATACCACGTTTGCGAAGCCAGCGTTCCATGGCAGCTACAGTTTACTGCCGTAGGACAGGTCGCCGGCATCGCCCAGGCCGGGCACGATGTAGGCGTGCTCGTTCAGGCGCTCATCGATGGCAGCCACCCACAGATTGGCTTCGGGGATTTCGCGGGCCACGTAGGCCAGGCCTTCGGGCGAGGCGATGACGGCGGCGATGTGCACCTGGCGCGGCATGCCGAAACGCAACATGGCCCGGTAGGTCTGCACAAGGCTTTTGCCGGTGGCCAGCATGGGGTCGGCCAGAATCAGCACCCGCTCGTCGAGGCTGGGGGCCGACAAATAATCAACCTGCACCTGCACCTGGGCCGTGCCCTCGATGCGATAGGCGGCCACGAAGGCGCTGGGCGACTGGTCGAAATAATTCAGAAAACCTTGATGAAAGGGTAACCCGGCGCGCAGCACGGTGGCCAGAATGGGGAAGTCGTGCAACAGCTTGCCGGTGGTTTCGGCCAGAGGCGTCTGGATGACTTTATCAGTGTAGCTGAGGTGGGCGCTGATGCGGTAGGCGATGATTTCGCCCAGGCGCTGCAGGTTGCGGCGGAAACGCAGGCTGTCTTTTTGCACCTCGCGGTCGCGCAGCTCGGCCAGAAAATGGTTGGCGATGCTGGGCTCGGCGCACACGACATGAACGTTGGCCAGCGCCTCGGCGACATCGTTTGCGGCGGGCGCGGCAGCGACAGCCGGAGCAGGGAAAAGGGAGGTGGTGGCCATGCGAAAAGGGAATTGGAAAGTGGGGCGGGAAAAATAAAACCGGCCGGGAACCCGAAGTTGGCACAAAAACCGGGGGCAGGCAAGCAACACCCGGGAATTCATCTTCGTTACCGGCAACCCGATAAACTCTGCTGGCGCGAAGGCTTCGCCGCGGCACAGCTTACTTCCCACCAACGGCTTGCTGCGTAGGTTTGTTAAGAAATTGCCGCGCTTCCGGTTTACCGGACGGTACCGTTTCTGCTTTTATACGGTCTATCTGTTTTTATGCATAAAACTCTGCTCCTGTCTTCTATAATGGCGCTGTTGGTGGGCCCGCTGGCTGCCCAAACGGTGCCGGCCCCACCCACCTTTTCACCGGCTCCTGCCCAGGCGGAAAAATCGCCGTGGCTGATTTTTGACCAGCCGCTCGACAGCCTGCCGCCCGGCCGCAGCAAAGCCAACCGGGAAAAAACCGTGCGCGAAAAACCTGCCCAAATTGCCCCGGCGCGCACTATGCCAGCACGGGAAAGCCGCCCCTCCGGCAATAACATAGAAGCCACGCAAGGCGCCAACTACGTGCCGCTCGACCCGGACATTTACCGGCTGATTGACCGCTACGCCATCAAGTTTGGCTCCGACTCGCTGCGCGACCCGCACACCAGCGTGCGGCCCTACACCCGCACCGGCGCGGCCCACCTCGGCGAGCGCATGCTTTCGCCCGACAGCACCGCCACCCGCGCCGGCAGCCTCTCCCGCGCCGACCGCTTCAATGCGCAGTACCTGCTGAAAGACAACTGGGCCAATTCCAGCCAGGGCGCTGACGTGAACCAGAGCGCCAAGCCGTTCCTAACCTATTTCTACCGCGACCAGACCGACTTGTACCACGTCGAGAGCAAGGATTTTACGCTGCGCGTGAACCCGGTGCTGCTGCTTTCGGGCGGCAAGGACAACCAGAACACCGACGGCCTGCGCTACGTGAACACCCGGGGCGTACAGATTGAGGGCACTATTGACCAGCGCCTGGGCTTTTACGCTTTCCTGGCCGATAACCAGGAAGGCGTGCCGCAGTACGTGCGCAACCGCGTGGAGCGCGACACCATAGTGCCGCACGAGGGGTATTTCAAGCCTTTCAAGGTGGCCACGCTGGGCCAGGGCAGCCAGTATGACTTCTTTTCGGCGCGGGGCTACGTGACGTATGCGGCCACCAAGCACATCAACGTGCAGCTGGGGCACGACCGCAACTTCATCGGCAACGGCTACCGCTCGCTGATTCTGTCGGACTACAGTGCGCCGTATTTCTTCCTCAAGCTGAACACCCGCGTCTGGAAGCTGAACTACCAGAACCTGTTCGCAGAGCTGGCGGCGGAGAAGAAAAATGCCGACCAGGTGTACCCCAAGAAATACCTGGCGCTGCACCACCTGAGCCTGGACGTGACGTCGAACTTCAACATCGGCGTGTTTGAATCGGTGATTGCCGGCTCGCCCAGCAACCGGTTTGAGCTGCAATACCTGAACCCCATTATCTTCTACCGGGCCATCGAGCAGAACGTGGGCTCGCCCGATAACGCCATGCTGGGCCTCGATTTCAAGTGGAACATTCTGCACACCGCGCAGCTGTACGGGCAGGTGGTGCTGGACGAGTTTAAGCTGAGCGAAATCCGCGCCGGGAACGGCTGGTGGTCCAACAAGCAGGCCGTGCAAGTGGGCGGTAAATACATCGACGTGGCCGGCATTCGCAACCTCGATTTGCAGGTGGAGCTGAACTACATCCGCCCCTACACCTACCAGCACGAGAGCTTCTACACCGCCTACACCAATTACCAGCAGCCCCTCGCCCACCCCATGGGCGCCAACCTGACGGAAGTGCTGGGCGTGGTGAGCTACCAGCCCCTGCCCCGCCTGAACCTGGTGGCCAAGGCCATTTACACCGAGCAAGGCCTGGACTACGGCTACGATGCCGCCGGCAATGTGGTTACCGTGGCCCCCATTAGCCTGAATGCGCCGGGCACGCCCATCACGCCCGGCACCATTGCCAACTACGGCGGCAACCCGCTCACGCCCTACAACTCCCACCCGATGGACTACGGCAACCGCACCGGCCAGGGCAATAAAAGCCGCCTGCTCCACACCGATTTCACGGCCACCTACCAGCCGCGCCTCAACTTGTTTCTGGATGCCAAGCTCATTGCGCGGCACCAAACCTATTCGCTAACCCCGGCCGCCAACGTGAACGAAGTGTACGCTTCGCTGGCTGTGCGTTGGAACATTGCGCAGCGCCTGCACGAGTTTTAGGTCATGTCCGCAACCACCTATTTATTTCGTCCCGTCAATCAGCAGGAGCTGGATTTGATTGCTGATTCTGGCTGGCTGGCATTTCCGCCACGCCTGCCGGAGCAGCCCATTTTCTATCCGGTGCTGAACGAGGAATACGCCGTGCAAATCAGCCGCGACTGGAACGTGCCGTACTACGGCGTGGGCTACGTGGTGCGCTTTGCGGTGGACAGTGCTTACCTGGAAAATTTCCCGGTGCAGAACGTGGGCGACCAGCAGCACGACGAGCTATGGGTGCCCGCCGAGCAGCTGGCCGAATTCAACCAGTACATCGACGGGCTGATTGAAGTAATTGCCGAGTTTCGGCGTTCTTAGTTAGGCTCGCCCCATTTGCCCATGAAGACTTACCTCCGCATTTTACAGTATGCCCGGCCACTGGCCGCTTTTCTGCCGCAGTACCTGCTGTACACGGTGCTGACCATCTTTTTCAGCATCGGCAACTTCACGCTCATTATTCCGCTGCTGAGCGTCTTGTTCGATAAGACGGACAAGGTGCCCATGCAGGCCCCCGACCACCTGCCGTCCTTCAAGCCGACGATTCAGTGGGTCACCGACACGTTCAACTACTTCTTCGCCGACGTACTGACCACGCACGGCAAGATGGGCGCGCTGGCCTTCGTGTGCGGCGTGGTGGTGGTTTCCGTATTGATGAGCAACGTGTTTCGCTACCTCAGCCTGCGACTGCTGGCCAAGGTGCGGGCCCGCGTGATTCGCAACCTGCGGCGCGATTTGTACCACCGCATCATTGGCCTGCAGCTGGGCTTTTTCACGGGCGAGCGGAAAGGGGATTTGATGTCGCGCTTCACCGCCGACGTGCAGGAAGTAGAAACGTCGGTGGTGAACACCTTCACGGCCGTCATCAAGGAACCGCTCACCATTGTGGCCTATTTCCTGGTATTGTTTCACATGTCGGTGCCGCTCACGCTGTTTACGTTGGTGCTGCTACCGATTTCGGGCGGCATCATCGCCACCATTGCCAAGCGCCTGCGCACCCAGGCCAAGCAGAGCCAGAAAACGCTGGGCACCATGCTCTCGGTGATTGATGAGACGCTGGGCGGCATCCGCGTTATCAAGGCATTTAATGCGCAGGAGTACATCAAGGGCAAGTTTGAGGAGCAGAACGACCAATATGCCCGCACCTCGCGCAGCATCGACAACACCCGGGATTTGGCCTCGCCGTTTTCGGAATTTGCCGGCGTGTCGGTGGTAGCCGGCCTGCTCTACTTCGGCGGCACGCTGATTCTGGGCGGAAAGTCGGCGCTTGATGGCCAGACGTTTATCGGCTACGTCATCCTGTTTTCGCAGGTGCTCACGCCGGCCAAGGCGCTGTCGTCGTCGTTTGGCAACATCCAGCGCGGGCTGGTGGCCGGCGAGCGGGTGCTGAGCATCATCGACACCGAGCCGGCCATCCGCGACCGGCCGGATGCCACGGTGCTGCCGCCCTTCGAGCGCGACATTGAATTCCACAACCTGAGCTTCAGCTACGGCGAAACGCCCGTGCTCCACGACGTGAACCTGACCATTAAAAAAGGCCAGACGGTGGCGCTGGTAGGCGGCAGCGGCGGGGGCAAAAGCACGCTGGCCGACCTGCTGCCGCGTTTCTACGACCCCAGCGGCGGCCAGATTTTCATCGACGGCCACGACCTGCGCGCCTGCACCCTGCATTCGGTGCGCGACCAAATGGGCATCGTCACCCAGGAAAGCATCCTGTTCAACGACACCATTTTCAACAATATTCGCTTCAATACCGAGGCCACCGAGGCCGAAGTGATGGAAGCCGCCCGCATCGCCAACGCCCACGACTTCATCGTGGCCAGCCCCGAAGGCTACCAAACGATGATTGGCGACCGCGGCGGACGCCTCTCGGGCGGGCAGCGGCAGCGCCTGAGCATTGCCCGCGCCATCCTGCGCAACCCGCCGATTCTGATTCTCGACGAAGCCACCTCCGCCCTTGATACCGAGAGCGAAAAACTGGTGCAGGAGGCCTTGCAGCGCCTGATGCAAAACCGCACCTCGCTCGTCATTGCCCACCGCCTGAGCACAGTGCAGCACGCCGATGAAATCGTGGTGCTCCAGCACGGCCGCATTGTGGAGCGCGGCACCCACGAGGAACTGGTGCGGCGCGAGGGCGGCGTGTACCAGCGCCTCAGCTCGATGCAGACCAACGCCGCTCTGGTGTAAGAAAGCCCTATCTTTCGGCCTCAACCAACCTTTTCCGCCATGCTCGCTCTCAAACGCGTTGTTACCGTCGCCGTAATGATTTACTTGTTGCTGGCGCTGTTGTTCATCCTGGTGCCATCGGTGCGCACCACCGTTATGGGCGTGGGCTCGGGCCTGTCGGACCTGGCGCAGGAACGGCAGTTTTTCTACGTCATGTTCATCATTGGCGCCGTGGTGCTGGCCCTGCAGCTCCTCACCGAAAACCTGGATAGTGTGCTGCTGCGCCGCGCCGTAAGCCAGCACGAAGGCAAAATCAACGAGCTGAAAGCCAAGCTCTACGACAACCAACAGCGCACTACTGCCCCCGTCGTATCCGGCAGCCGCACCATTGACGGCCGCGTGCCCGTGGCGCCCGCCCCGGAGCGCATCGTAGCCAGCAGCAGCACCGAAAACCGCACGGCCGACCACCTGCCCCAGCCCACCTTCCCACAGAACGACCCCAGCCTGTCGAACACGCCACCGGCCGACCGGCCAGCGCTGTAAGCAACTGTCATTCTTATCGCACGTCATGCTGAGCGCAGTGAAGCATCTCGCGTGTGGTAGTATCTCAATCGGACAACAAACGCGGTAGAGATGTTTCACTGCGTTCAGCATGACGTGCTTTTACCCAATTCCGAACACTCCACTAAGTGCTTGACTCTGCTCTCCTTCCCGACCTTATTCACGCTGAACTGGCCGAAGCCCGCGCCGTACTCGACCGGTTTCTGGCCGATCCGGCCCACATCGCCAGCATCGCCGCCGCCGCCGGGCTAGTCGCCACGAGCCTACGCAACGGCGGCAAAGTCCTGACCTGCGGCAACGGCGGCAGCCTCTGCGACGCTCAGCATTTTGCCGAAGAGCTTTCGGGCCGCTACCGTCAGGACCGCCGCGCCCTGGCTGCCATCGCCCTCACCGAAGCCTCGCACATGACCTGCGTGGCCAACGACTACGGCTTCGAATTCGTGTTCAGCCGCTTCGTGGAAGCCCTCGGCCGCCCCGGCGATGTGCTGCTGGCCATCAGCACCAGCGGCAACTCGCCCAACGTCCTCCGCGCCGCCGAAGCCGCCAAAGCCGCCGGCATGCTCGTCGTGTCGCTCACCGGCAAGGACGGCGGCCAGCTGGCGGGGCTGAGCGATGTAGAAATTCGGGCCCCGCACTCGGGCTTCGCCGATAGGATTCAGGAAATCCATATCAAGGCCATTCACATCATGATAATGCTGATTGAGAAGCTGGTGATTGATTAAGCGCCTAATTTC
>NZ_JAGEMO020000133.1 GCF_017921975.2 Hymenobacter terricola | reverse complement strand
CGGCAAGGACGGCGGCCAGCTGGCGGGGCTGAGCGATGTAGAAATTCGGGCCCCGCACTCGGGCTTCGCCGATAGGATTCAGGAAATCCATATCAAGGCCATTCACATCATGATAATGCTGATTGAGAAGCTGGTGATTGATTAAGCGCCTAATTTCACGCAGTGTCCCGCAGTGTGAAACCGCAGTGTTCCGCAGTGTTTTTCCAGAACGGCACTGCGGAACACTGCGGTTTCACACTGCGGGACACTGCGTGAAAGCCTATTGGATTTGCAGTTGTTAGCTTTACCGTTCTGCTGCCTTCCATTGTCCTTATTCCAATTTTCTACCACCATCTCATGCTCACCAAAACTTTCGGCTCGGCCGTGCAGGGCGTTAACGCCTACACCATCACCATTGAAGTGGTGGTAACTGCCGGGACGAATTTCTTTGTGGTGGGCCTGCCAGACAATGCCATCAAGGAAAGCCAGCAGCGGATTGAGTCGGCGCTGAAGCTGCGGGGCTACCGCATGCCGCGCACCAAAGTGGTGGTGAACATGGCCCCGGCTGATATCCGCAAAGAGGGCGCGGCCTACGATTTGCCCATTGCGCTGGGCATTCTGCACGCCTCGCAGCAGCTCAACACCGAACGGCTGGCCGACTATGTTATTATGGGCGAAATGTCGCTCGACGGGGATTTGCGGCCCATTCGGGGCGTGTTACCCATTGCCATTCAGGCACGCAAGGAAGGTTTCAAGGGCATTATTCTGCCCAAGGAAAACGCGGAGGAAGCCGCCATCGTGAACAACCTCGACGTGATTGCCGTGGGCAGCATGCAGGAAGCCATCGATTTCTTCGAAGGCCGGCTGGAAATCACGCCGACGACGGTGGATACCCGCGACCTGTTCCAGCATTCCGTCAACAAATACACGGCCGACTTTGCCGACGTGCAGGGCCAGGAAAACATCAAGCGGGCCCTGGAAATTGCGGCGGCCGGCGGCCATAATGTGATTATGATAGGCCCACCCGGCGCGGGCAAAACCATGCTGGCCAAGCGCCTGCCCAGCATTCTGCCACCCCTGAGCATGCAGGAGGCGCTGGAAACCACCAAAATCCATTCCGTGGCCGGCAAGCTGGCGGGCGGTGGCCTGCTGAGCACGCGGCCATTCCGCGCGCCGCACCACACTATTTCGGACGTGGCGCTGGTGGGCGGCGGCAGCAACCCGCAGCCCGGCGAAATCTCGCTGGCCCACAACGGCGTGCTGTTTCTGGACGAGCTGCCGGAGTTCAAGCGCACGGTACTGGAGGTGATGCGCCAGCCGCTGGAAGAGCGCCGCGTGACCATTGCGCGGGCCAAGCTCAGCATTGAATTCCCGGCCAATTTCATGCTCATTGCCAGCATGAATCCTTGTCCGTGTGGCTATTACAATCATCCGGAAAAAGAATGCGTGTGCGGCCCCGGCGTGGTGCAGAAGTACCTGAACAAGGTTTCCGGCCCGTTGCTCGACCGCATCGACCTGCACGTGGAAGTGACGCCCGTGACCTTCGACCAGATGACGGAAACGCGCAAGGCCGAAACCAGCGCCGAAATCCAGCCCCGCGTGGACAAGGCCCGCCAAGTACAGGAAGCGCGGTTCAAGGACTACATCGACGTGCATTCCAACGCCATGATGCCGCCGCAAATGGTAAAGGACCTCTGCCAAATCAGCGAAGATGGACGCACATTGCTCAAAACGGCCATGGAGCGCCTCGGCCTGAGCGCCCGCGCCTACGACCGGATTCTGAAAGTGGCCCGCACCATTGCCGACCTGGCCGGCACCGAAGACATTGAGATTCAGCACCTGGCCGAAGCCATTCAGTACCGCAGCCTCGACCGGGAGGGTTGGGCCGGATAAATCACCATGTATAAAGCTCTCGTCAAACCCCTTCTTTTCAACCTTGACGCCGAGCGCGCCCACCACCTGGTTTTCGACAACCTGCGCCGGGCGGCGCGGGTGCCGGGCACCAAGGCGCTGTTGCGACACCTATATGATTATCAGCACCCAAGCCTGGCGCGGGAGGTTTTCGGGTTGAAATTCCCCAATCCGGTGGGTCTGGCGGCAGGCTTCGACAAGAACGCGGCCCTGACGGATGAGCTGGCCACGCTGGGCTTCGGCTTTGTGGAAATTGGGACGGTGACGCCCCTGCCGCAGCCCGGCAACCCGCAGCCGCGCCTGTTCCGGCTGCCGCAGGACGAGGCGCTGGTGAACCGCATGGGGTTTAACAACGACGGGGCGGCCGTGGTGGCGGCGCGGCTGGCCCGGCGCCAGAACCGGCAGCTCATCATTGGTGGCAATATTGGTAAGAACAAGGACACGCCCAACGAGCAGGCCGCCGATGATTATGTGGCCTGCTTTGACGCGCTGGCCGATGTGGTGGACTATTTTGTGGTCAACGTGTCATCGCCCAACACGCCTAACCTGCGCCAGCTGCAGGAGAAAAAACCGCTCATCGAGTTGCTCCAGCGGGTGCAGGAACGCAACCAAATCCGCCCCAAGCCCCGGCCGCTGCTGCTGAAAATCGCGCCCGACCTGACCGATTCGCAGCTCGACGACATTCTGGAAATAGCCCGCGAAACCAAGTTGAGCGGCTTGGTTGCCACCAATACCACCATCAGCCGTGACAATTTGCGCACCGATGCGGCGCAGGTAACGGCCCTGGGTGCGGGCGGCCTCAGCGGGCGGCCGTTGCGGGCGCGGGCCACGGAAGTTATTCGCTACCTGCACCAGAAATCCGATGGTGGGCTGCCGATTATCGGCTCGGGCGGCATCCATTCCGCCGCCGATGCGCAGGAGAAACTGGAAGCCGGCGCCTCTTTAATTCAACTCTACACCGGCTTCATTTATGAAGGTCCGGCACTGGTGAGCCAGATAAACCGGGGTTTGGTGCGAGCGTAACGCGCTGCCCCCGCACCCGCCGCTGCCACCAGATGATGATGGGCGTGCCCAGCGCCGTGGGCCACAAGAAGTTGTAAGGAAAGGGAATGAAGTGCAGGCTGGTGACCGAAAACGCCGACACCGCCGCGATGTACGACGCCATGAAACCCGAAATATGGTTGAGCAGCCATTGGTTTTTGGTCCAGTGGCCGGCGTTGGCGTAGCCGCGCAGCTGCCGGATGGCCGTGGCTGCCCCCAATGCGCCGAATACGCCCACCGCAACATTGCCCGCCACGAAAGCATAGGCCACTGTGCCCAGAAATACGGCCAATCCCACGCCAGCCACGGCCCAGTCGAAGGCAACCACGCGGGCATCCCAGGCCAGCTGTTTCAGGAAAAGCGAGCGGTAGCCGAACCCCGCCATGTAGAGGCTAAACACGGCGGTGAGCAGCAAAAACAGGCTGTGGATGTGCTGAGAGCCTGCCAATGCCGTGGTGCCGGCCACCACCATTGCCCAGAAAAACACCTTCCCCCAGCGCCGGTGCGCCGGCCCGCCCTTACGAGTGGCCAAGGCTACCGGAGCCACAAAAAACCCAATAAAGCCCGCCGTGATATGCAGGTAGCGGTTGAGGGCGAAGAACGTTTCCATGCGAGGGGGTGCGGCCTGAACTGAACCGCGGCCGAAAGATGGGAAACGCGCCGGCTAATTGGTTGAAAATAGTGCTGAAACGTTGAACTACCGGGCTGAAAAGTGGCATCAGCCGGATGCAGTGCGTGCCGGAATCACTACAGCTTGGCCCCGATTTTAAATTCAATCACATCGGCCGCGCCCCGATGGATTTTCAGGTCGATGGCGCCGAACAGCAGGTTGGTGAAGTGGTATTTCAGGCCCAGCCGCTCGTAGTAGGCCGTACTCGATTTGTAGGGCGCATACACGTAGAAGCCCAGGTGCGAATCGAAGGCGAGGCGGCCAAACAGCAGTTCATGGCCCAGAAATACGCCCATTTTCTTCACGTCGGGTTGCTTGCCGCCGGCACGGGTGGTGTCGTTCAGGGTGGCCTTCAGGCTGCGGTCGTCGAAGCCTTCCACGCCCAGCAGCAGGTTGGATTTGCGGTTGACGCGCCGGCCCACGGCCAGTGTCACGGAGTTTACGAGGTACTTCTGGTGGTCGCTCTCGGTGCGCTGCTTGAAACCCAGGCTGGTGCTCACGTTGATGAAATTGTGGCCCACTTCGGCCGGAGCGGGCGCGTTGGCGTGGGTTTGAGGGGCCGGGCGCTGCTCGTGGTAGTTCAGCCCCAGTACCACGGAAGGCAGGTTGACCCCAAAATTGGGCTTGGTGGTGGCACCGTTCGAAAAGTGGTTCAGGCCCGCGCCCACCAGCAGGCCCAGGTGCGGCGTGAGGGCATAGTCGTACTCAAACCGGAACTGTAGCGTGGCGTTCAGGGCCGAGCTGGCGATGGTGTTTTTGTGGTTGGTTTCCTGGTTGTAGGGGTTGGTGAGGTAGGCCAGGCCGGCGCCCAGGCGGAAGCTAAAATCATGCTTCGGCCCGCGCGAAAACGTTTTGCTGATGTACGGGCTGGCCGCAAAAACATACCCCACGATGGGATTATGAAAATCGTAATAAGTGAGCGCCACGCCCACCTTCGGGAACTTGTACCAGCCGTGCCAGGGCGCCGCGCCGGTGGTCTGGCGTTGCAGGTTCACTTCAAAACCCGTCGGGTGCGAGTCTACCAAATGCCGGATGGCGTAGGTGTGCGCCATAATAATACTGCCCTGCGCGTAGGCTCCCAGCACCAGCGGGGCACGGGGCACGGCGGCAACCGTGTCTGGTGCCTGGGCGCTTCCCTTAAGTGGGGCTATGCCCCACAGCAATACCAGTGTTAACGCCTTCAAGACTGAGCTAAGCTTCATACATGTTCACTGGTCCGACATCAAAAATACTCCCTCCCAGTGCATATGAACAGATTATGAAGAAAAAAAATACTTGTCATTTTTCGCAACCCGGCTTGAGAGCTGGCCGATATAAGCATTAACTCCGAAGGCATTTAGTCAGATTGTCTTCAGAATTTGTCCTATCATTTTTCTGAAATCATGAAAAAAATCGTTTTATCTCTAGCACTGCTCGCGGGCTTAACCAGCGCAGCCCACGCCCAGACGGGCGTTAAATATGGCATCAAAGGCGGCTACAATTTGGCCACTTTCTCCGGCACCGACTCAAATGGCTCCAAATACAAATCGGGCTTCGCAGCTGGTGGCTTTCTGAATTTTGGCGTTTCGGATATGTTCTCCATTCAGCCCGAACTGTTGTACTCGCAGAAAGGAGCGTCCATTGACAAGTTCCAGGGCAACGGGACCACAACCTTCAAAAGCACGTTGGGTTACCTTGACGTGCCCATCATGTTCCGGGTGAATGCCGGTGACGATGGCAAAGGCTTGTTCTTCGAATTAGGTCCGCAGGGCAGCTTCGTGCTGCACAACCGCGACTTCACCCAAACGGGTAATACCTCTACCCAAAGCACCGATAACACCAGCACCGACGACCTCAACAAAGTGGTGATTGGCTACGCGGCCGGCCTGGGCTACCAGCTCACCAGCGGCTTGAGCCTGGGCATTCGCTACACCGGCGATTTCTCGCAGGTGTACAAAGACGGCGTTTCGAAAAACTATGTTTCTTCGGCCACCAATGGCCTGAACGGCATCAACCCGAGCGTCCATAATTCGGTTTTCCAGTTTCAGGTGGGCTACGCCTTTGGCGGCAAATAACCAAGCCTCTCCCGTTTAGCAAAAGCCCAGCTCCTTATTGGATGCTGGGCTTTTGCCGGGCCGCAGCCGGGCATTCTGCTCACGGCAAAATCCGACGAAACGGGCGAGAAAGTTGACGTAAAAAGCGCCTGCCGCGAACTCGATTTTGGCTACCTGCTGGGCGTGGGCTACCAGCCGAGCAAAGGCGGCCCGGGCGTGGGGGCCGCTACGACGCCAGCTTTACCTCATGTACTCGCCCGCCAAGACCCAAAAAGCCGCAGCCGCACTAGTGCTGCGTCAATCGAGTTAAGCAACAACATTAAGGATTTAGAGTTGAGGGCCTATGGCCCGACCAATCTCTCCCTTTTCCCTTCCGGCAGCTGACCAGGCCGCCCTCGAAAAATTTACACGCTCCGGTCGTCAGCCGGTGCGTGCGGT
>NZ_JAGEMO020000132.1 GCF_017921975.2 Hymenobacter terricola | reverse complement strand
CACCTCGGCGGCGCTGAGTTGGTTGGCCCCGGCGGCCGGCGGCAGCACGTTCTCCGTTATCTACGGGTTGGCCGGCTTTGTCCCGCCCGCCGGGGGCACCGTCGTGACGGGCATCGGCACGAACAGCACGACCCTGACCGGCCTGACGCCCGACACCGCCTACGGGTTCTACGTCCAGCAGGTGTGCGCCGGCGCCAACGGCAACAGCACGCTGGCCGGCCCCTTCCCCTTCCGGACCCTGCTGACGGCCCCGCTCAACGACGAGCCCTGCGGCGCCACGCCCTTGGGCAGCGCCCTGCTCACCGGCTCGAACGCCGGCGCCACCACCAGCGTACAGGCCGGCATCACGACCCCGGCGTGTTCGCCGGCCGCCTTTCCCAAGGACGTCTGGTTTGCTTTCACCCCCACCGGCCCGTCGACGACCTTCACGGTGACGGGCGGCCCGGCCGGCATGCTGCGCGTCTTTACCAGTCCGGACTGCTCGGCGGGGCCGTTCGCCCAGGTGTTCTGCGCGAGCTCGGGCGGCAACAACACGGCCATCTCCGGACCCGTTGCGGTCAACGGGCTCGCGGCGGGCCAGCGCTACTACGTGGCCGTGAGCGGCTACGGCAGCTCCGACGCGACGGGCGCCTTTACCATTGCCGGCACCAGCCTGGTGGCGACCAGCGGCCGGGC
>NZ_JAGEMO020000131.1 GCF_017921975.2 Hymenobacter terricola | reverse complement strand
TCCGGACCCGTTGCGGTCAACGGGCTCGCGGCGGGCCAGCGCTACTACGTGGCCGTGAGCGGCTACGGCAGCTCCGACGCGACGGGCGCCTTTACCATTGCCGGCACCAGCCTGGTGGCGACCAGCGGCCGGGCACCGGCCGACGCCAACGCGCTGATTGTCTACCCGAACCCGAGCAACACGGGCCAGCTCACCCTGCACCTCGGCGCCTTGGCCGGCAACGGCCGGGCCGCGCTGCTGAACGCCCTGGGCCAGGTCGTGCTCACCCAAGGCCTGACCGGCGCCGCGGAGCAGACGCTGAACACCCGCTCCCTGGCCGCCGGCCTCTACACCCTGCGCATCACGGGGGCCGGGCAGGTCCTCACCCGCAAAGTCGTGCTGGAATAGGTTCTCATTCGTTATTCAACAAGTAAAAAGAGCCGGCAATCGCCGGCT
>NZ_JAGEMO020000130.1 GCF_017921975.2 Hymenobacter terricola | reverse complement strand
CCTCACCCGCAAAGTCGTGCTGGAATAGGTTCTCATTCGTTATTCAACAAGTAAAAAGAGCCGGCAATCGCCGGCTCTTTTTTGCTGAAGACAATATGGCCAAGCTTGGACTTCCGTGCTGCTAACAAACTGTGCAGAGAGCATCAAAAAGGGTGGGGCAATTGGGCTAAGCAGCCATTGGCAGGGTTCACCGCCGGCAGTGGCCGGAAGCCGGGGTATTGTTGGCGAAAACACTCCTCCCACTCCTCGTTGAGCACCTTGGTGCAGGCCTGTACGAGCAGGTGCGCGCCTTTTTTGGTCCACTGCCGCTGTTGGCGCTTCACGCGCCGCTTACTCGGCACACAACGGCCGCGCATTCGTTTCAGGGGTTATTGGCCTCCCGCTATTGGCTTGAAGCTCACGGCCGCACCGCCGCCGGGGGCCAGCCGGAGCGTAAGCACCGACTTGCTCGTTACCACTTGTTTGGTAATCTGGTAGGCCGTGGGGTTTTGCTGCCAGTCGGCCCCCTTGCCATCGGCGTAGATGATGGCTTCGTAGTGCTGGCCGGGGGTCAGGAAATCCAGCTTGATGGGCTGCTGGCGGGCGTTTTCGTCGGTGATGCTGCCGAGGTACCACTCGTCTTTGCCCTTGGCTTTGCGCACGGTGGTGAGGTAGTCGCCCGGCTCGGCGGCCAGGATGCGGGTGTCGTCCCAGTCCACGGGCACGTCTTCGATGAACTGGAAGGCGTCGGGGTGCTCGCTGTAGTTTTCGGGTAAGTCGGCGGCCATCTGCAAAGGCGAATACAGCGTCACGTACAGGGCCAGCTGCTTGCAGAGCGTGGTGTGCACCTGGCGCTCGGGGTGGTTGGGCTCGTAATTTTTGAGCTTGAAGATGCCGGGCGTGTAGTCCATCGGGCCGCCCATGAGGCGGGTGAAGGGCAGAATGGTTTCGTGCTCGGGCGGACTACCGGTGCTGAAGGCGTTGTACTCGTTGCCCCGGCCGGCTTCGTTGGCCAGCCAGTTGGGGTAGGTGCGCGAGAGGCCGGTGGGGCGCACAGATTCGTGCATGTCCACCGTGACGTGGTGCTGCGCGGCCATGTGGGCCACGCGCAGGTAGTGGTTCACCATCCACTGGCCGTCGTGGTGCTCGCCGCGCGGAATGATGCGGCCCACGTAGCCGGTTTTCACGGCCGGGTAGCCGTAGCGGTTCATAAACCGGTAGGCCGTGTCGAGGTGCTGCTCGTAGTTGGTGGCCGCGCCCGAGGTTTCGTGGTGCATTATCATGCTCACGCCTTTGCTTTTAGCATACTGCTGGATTTCCGCCACGTTGAAATCGGGGTAGGGCGTCACGAAGTCAAACACGCCTTCCTTCCAGTTGCCGAACCAGTCTTCCCAACCCACGTTCCAGCCCTCCACCAGCACGCCGGGGATGTGGTGCGCGGCGGCGAAATCGATGTAGCGCTTCACATTAGCCGTGTTAGCGCCGTGGCGGCCGTGCGGGACGAGCTGGCCCGTGGCGTCGAGGGTGTCGGCGCTGTTGGCGTAGCTCCAGGTGCTTTTGCCCACCTGCATTTCCCACCACACGCCCACAAATTTCATGGGCTTTATCCAACTCGTTTCCGTGATTTTGCTCGGCTCGTTGAGGTTCAGAATCAACCGGGAAGCCAGAATAGCGGGGGCGTTGTCGCTCACCACCACGGTGCGCCAGGGCGTGTGGTCGGGGGCGTGCAGGTAGGCCTTGGTGCCCACGGCATCGGGCACGAGGCGGGCCGTGAGGCAGTAGCTGGCCCGGTCGACGTGCAGCTGCATGGCCGGGTAGTTGACCAGCGCCGCCTCGTGAATGTTCACGTACAGCCCCTCGACCGACTTGAGCATGAGGGGCGTGGCCACGGCCTGCGCATCGGGGGCGGCGCGCACGGGCAGCGCGGTCGAGGCCTTGACCAGCGCCGCGTTGTCCACCTCACTCAGCCGCGAAGTGGTGTAGGGGTACTCGTTGGTATCGTAGTCGCCGGGTATCCAGAAGGCCTTGTGGTCGCCGGCGAGGGCAAACTCCGTCAGCTCATCCGTCACCGTGAAATACTTCAGGTTGGGCTGCGTAGGAAACTCGTAGCGAAAACCCAGCCCGTCGTCGAACACGCGGAAGCGCAGCACCACCCGCTGCCGGGGCGGGGCGGCCTGCTGCAAGGTCACGGCCAGCTCCTGGTAGTGGTTGCGGATGGTCTTCGTTTCGCCCCACACCAGCGTCCAGGTATCGTCGTGCTGGCTCGAATCGCGGCGCACCACCGTCAGGCCCCGCGCAAAACCGGGCTGGTCCTGAATCAATATCCCGAGCCGGCTGGTTTTCAGCACGATTTTCGGGCCGAAGGTCAACTTATACGTTGGTTCGCCCGCCGGACTGAGGCCGAAGGTGAGCGCCAGCTTGCGGCTGGGCGAATAAATGGTTTGGGCTTGACTCAGGTGACTGATTATCAGCAGGCAGAGCAGCAACGCACTTTTTTTCATAGGGAAACTAAAAACGTTCAGGTGGCCCGCCCGGCGCGAAACAAGGCCCTATCCAACCGAGCGGTCATGCTGCGCGCAGCGCAGCATGACGTTCCGCCAATTTCAAGGGCCTATTGGGAAAGGCACTAAGGCGTCACTTCCGGCGCAGCGTCAGGACCAGCGCGTCGTTGGCCGGGAGGGTCAGGGCCGTGGTGGCCGGTTGAGGACCGTAGAGGCTGCCGGCTATTTTCCAGCCTTCTTTCAGGTGCAGCGTGGTGGCACTGCTTTCCGGGCTGTAGTTGATGAGCACCACCACTTTCTCATTTGGGCCGAGGGAATGCTCGGTGACGCCCACGAACGGGTTGGCCTGCGTGAGCACCCGCTGGGCCAGCAGGGGCCGGGCCATTTCCCGGTAGATGGCGGCGTAGGCCGGCTGGCCGGCGTCGAAAGCCCCCGTGAGCGTGGTCAGGTTTTGCTCCAGCGGGAAGGTGAGCAGGTAGATGCTGCCTTTGCCGAGGGTGGCGCGCAGCAGTACCGGGTTGCCGTCGGCTTCGCGGGCCAGCACCGTGGCTTGCCGGGGGTTGATGACCAGCTTGCGCTCCGAGTTAGCACTGAATTTCAGGCTGTCGCCGCCCAGCCGGGCGGCAAACGGCAGGCTGCCCCGGCGCTTGCTGTTGGTGCTTACTTCCACGCCCAACGGCCCGTTGAAAGTGGGCAAATAAGCGTCGTCCAACGACATATAGAGCGTGGCGCCCGCCTTCACTTTGTCGAGGAGCTTAAACCAATAGTCTTTGTGGAAGGGCTCGATGCCCTTGAGCGATGGCAGCAGGTAGAGCGGTGCGTCGGCCAGCTCCTGCCCGGCTTTTTGGAAGCGGAAATCGAAGCCGGCCTGCTTGGCCAGCACGAAACTGCTGTACGCCACCGCCCAGGTGTCCTGCCCTTCGGTGAGGATGCAAACGGCTTCCGTCTGGCGGGCCGGCAGGGCCTTGAAGGGCAGCTTGTCGATGAATTGGCTGAAGGTTTTCAGCTCCTGCATGACGGGCTTGGGTGTCCGGTCTTCCTGGATGAGGCCCAGTTCGGCCTCTACCGAGGCGTAGTTGTAGGGCGGGTAGTTGAAGCTGAGCTGGTCGTAGGCGCACCACCAGAGCATGCCTTTGCAGTCGTGGGCCCAGTTGGAAAATAGGGCGGTGCGGGCGAAAGCGGCTTTCTCTTTTTCGCCGCCGGTCATGGGGCCCATCACGCCGGTTTCCTCGGTGAGGGCAGGCTTGCCGCTGAGGTCGGCGTAGAGGCGCGTTTCGGCCGCGGCGTGCAGGATGGTCCGCATCGTGTTGATGCCGTCCTGGCTGGCGTATTTGGTCCAGAGCGAATACGGGTGCGTGGTCAGCACGTCGGTGGTGGCGGCCTGGTCCTCGATGCGCCAGGGGGCGTCGTTTTCGGCGCTCAGGCTGTGCATGCCCGACACCACGGGCCGCGTTTGGTCTTCGCTTTTGATGGCCCCGGCCAGCACCGACGACCACAGGTAGGCCTGATAATGGTTATCGACTTTCCCCATCACGTTGCACTCGTTGCCGAAGTCCCAGGCTACGATGGCGGGCTGGTTTTTGAGCCGGTGCACGAACGTGGTGATGAATTTCTGCTGCCAGGTCAGCGACTCCGGGTCGGTGAGAATATTGCGGCCTTCCAGCGCCGGCGGCACGTAGAGCTGCCCGCTCATCCAGCCCGTAATCAGGCCCACAATCAGCTTCAGCTTGTATTTCTGTGCCAAAGTGGCCAGCACTTCGAAGTGCTGGAGCTGCGCCTCACTCATGCCATTGGCCCCGACGCCGGTGGGCGGCAGCGGCTGTCCATCGGCCCAACCGATGTATTTCGGGGCGCCCTCGCCCCCGTAAATCTGGTGAATGGGCTGAAAATCGGGCCACAGCGGAAACACCCGCAGCACCTTAATGCCGTTGGCCGAGAGCTGCTTGAAGTCCTGCTCAATGGCATCGGGCCGCCAGTCGCGCCACATGTGGGTGCCGGCGTAGGAGGCCCAGTAGTTGCAGCCCACGGCAAACGTGCCCGGTTGCGTGAAAGGCGGCTCCGCCGGTTTTTGGCGGTCCTGCGCGGGGCTGGAGAAGCCGAGCAACCCCAGCCAACCGCTCAATAGCAGGGATTTATAGAAACGCGCAAGGCGGCGAATGGACATGAGTGGAGAAAGGGAAAACTGGGGGTGGATGGGTGGATGGAGCTGCCTGAATCAGGCCGTCATGCTGAGCGAAGTCGAAGCATCTCTACCGCGTGACTAATCCCGACGATTGGATTACCCGCGCGGTAGAGATGCTTCGACTACGCTCAGCATGACCGTGCTTTTTGCTGTGTCTATTTGGATGGGCTTTTAGTGGCTGCCAGGGCCGCCGTGGGCTGGTCCGAATACAGCAGGACTTCCTTCACCCGGCACTCGTAGGCGGGGGTGGGGTTCAGCAGTTTCAGGCGCACGGTGTGGTGGCCTTTGGGCAGCTGGTATTTCCAGGCCAATTCGTAGCGGCGGGTGGTGAAATCAGTGGGCCACTCCACCGTTTCCAGCAGCTGATTGTCCACGTACACTTCGCCTTTGAACACGTAGCCCGGCGGCGCGTCCGTGCGCGTGGCTTCGCCCTTCACCACGAAGCCGATGCCATCGAAACCAAAGCTGTATTCATCTTTCAGCGGCTTGTTGACGATGAGGCGGCCCACGGGGTAGTGGCCCTCGAAGCTCTTTTCGAACTTCACCGGCGTGGGTTCCTGCACGCGGATGGTCACCTGCTCGCCGCGCACGGTGCCGCCGTTGCGCTGCACCACTTGCAGGGCGTGCCGCAGGCCGATGTCGTACACGTCGTTGAGCGAGGTGCTGGTGTATTTGAAGTCCAGCGGCTCGGCCTCGGCCAGGCCCTGCTTCCAGTAGGCGGGAATGTGGTCGTAGCCCAGAATGGTGCCCAGAATGCCGCCCGCCGACGAGGGGTTGCAGTCGGCATCCTGCCCGCAGCGGGTCGAGATTTCCATCGTTTTCGTAAAGTCGCCCTCGCCGTAGAGCAGGCCAATGACCACGTAGGCCGAATTGACGGTGGCGTCGATGTCGAACGGCTGGAACACCGCGTCCGGGCAGCCGATGTCGGAACTCCACTTCTTCTGCACCTCGAACCAGGTCTGTTTCCAGTCGTGCGGGTACTGCTGGTGCCAGCGAATCACGTCGCTGATGCACCGGTGGTAGTTGCTTTGGGCCGGAATGGTTTTCAGGGCTTCCCGCACCAGATACGGGATGTCGGAGGAGGTGAAAGCCAGCGAGTACAGAGCGCCCAGGTACACGCCGCCGTACCAGCCGTCGCCGTAGTTCATGATGTGGCCCACCTTGTCGCTGATGGCGGAGGCCGCGTTGGGCATGCCCGGCGACATCAGCCCGGCGAAGTCGGCCTCAATCTGGTAATCAATGCAATCAGCGTGCGGGTTGTTGAGCCAGTGGCCCGACTGCGGTGGGGCCAGGCCGTGCAGAATGTTGTAGCGCCCGGCCTGGTTGGCGTGCCACAGCGCGTAGCCCGCGTGGGCAAAGGCGTTGGCGAAGGAAGCCGCCGGGGCGTCGAGGCCCTCCTTTTCGATGACTTCCACGAACGTGAGGTCCATGTACAGGTCGTCGTAAATGCCGGGGCTTTCCACCATCGTTTTCCTGAGGTAGCCGTCGTACCACGGAATCGCCAGGTACTCCTGAATCATCGTGCCGTTGTACTTGAACTCCATCGGCCCGCCGTAGGTCACGCCGATGGTCTGGCCGGCCCAGCCGCCCTTGATTTTGTTTTGCAGCGCCGCTTTGGTCAGCACCAGCGTTTTGGGGGCGGAAGTCGTTTTCGGGTGCGGTTTGGCGGGGCTTTGGGCCGGCGCCAGGGCCGGCGCACACGCCAGGCCACAGGCCAGGGCAAGGCGGTGGAAGGAATTTGTAAGCATCGAATGCAGCGTTATGTAGTAACTGATATTACGCATTAGGGTGCTGGCGTGCGTCTGCGACGCGCTGCCGACTGCGTAACAGCACGTAGTAAATCGCCTTACTGCCCGGCCGAAGTGGAAGTCTGCTGGGGCCATTGCGCCAGCGGCAGCACCTTGGCGGGGGCTTTGCGGCCCGCGCTGCCCGGCACCAGCAGCACCGTGAGGGTCATTTTCGCATTGGCGGGAACCGGTACCTCGAAGCCAACCAGGGTCGTGCCGGGGTTGGGGGCGTCGTAGGCGTGCGGGCCTGCCGTGGGCCAGGTGCGCAGGGTGAGCTTGGCCGGCTCGGCTACTTGCAGCAGCAGCTTTTTGCCGTTCTTGGTTAGTTCGGCCGTGGTCGGGCTGAGGAGCTTCACGGTGGCCGGCGTGAGCATGGCCCACCGCACGGTGCTGGCGGCCGGGCCGCCGGTCAGCTCGTCGCGCACCACGGCCGAGCGCCCTTCCACCAGGGCCACGCCGCGCTGCGCGGCAGCCAGGGCAGGGTACAGGGCACTTAAATCAGTGGTCGCACTCTGAAAGTTCGGCGCGGCAGAGTGGCCGGTGAGCACGGCGGCACCCTTCACGGCCTGCAGCCCGTTGTTGACGGTTAGCACACTGTGAGAAAAGTTGTTAAGCCGGAACACGTCCCAGCGCTGCTTGCCGAACAAGTCCACGCCCTTCGATTCCAGCGACTCGTATTCCTGGGCCCCAAAATCCATGCTCCACCGCTCGCCATCGGCTTCGAAGACGAAGGAGCCCACGTCCATGTGCCCGTGGCTGACGGCGGGCGAGCCGGCTTTCAGGCCCATGTACAGGGCGTTGGGGTCGGTCCAGGAGGTGCGCATGAGGGCCACCGGGTTGGGGCCGCTGCCCACCCACTGCGTGGCGGCGGGTGCGGGAATATCGTTCAGCGCCACGCCGTTGCTCCACAGCATGAGGGCGGGCAGCAGGCGGTCGCGGGTTTGCCGCGTGGTATCGGACGCGACCAGCCGGGTCCGTTCTACCCACAGCAGCGAGGGGTTTTTGAGCTTATTGGCAAACCAGTACATGGCGGGTTGCGCCGCGCCGGCCGGCCACGAATCCGAGTACATGAAGGCATTGCCCGACGGGCCGGTCATGTTTTGCAGGTAGCCGGCCGTTTTCAGAAAGCCCGGCTGCTGGCTCAGGCCAAAGTCCTGCCCAAAGGCTTTTTCCAGTGCATTGATAAGCAGGACATTGAAACTAGTTCCGTAGCTCCAGTAGCTGTAGCCTTCGGGGTAGGCCCCGTCGGGGCCGTAAGCGCGCATGGGGATAACCACGGTTTCGATGGCCCGGTTGAGGACGGTGCGGGCCAGCACCGGCTGCTCGTCGTAGATGGCCAGCGCCCCAAAGGCCATGCCCGCGTTGCAGACCTGGTTCCAGTTGCTCGGGCTCGGTAGCCAATTGACGGTTTGGGGACCAAAAGAAGGTTCGAGCCCTTTTTTCAGAATGGCCTCCCGGATGGTGGCGCGGGTGGGTTCGGATAGGTCCTGGTACAGCCAGTCGTAGCCCAGGGCCACGCCGGTGGTCATTTCGGCCACGTCGAGGAAGTGCGAGGGGTTCCAGTCGCTGAACGCGGCCACGGCCAGCAGCTCCTGCTCGGCCCGCTTCCGGTACTTTTCCTGCCGCGTCATGCGCCAGGCATAGGCCAAATAAAACTCGCGGCGCAGGCACTCGCGCGACACGTCCAGCAGCCGCTTGCCTATCTTAATGCGCTGCAGCGGCGGCAGGGCCACCAGTTTGTCGCACTCCACGATGATGCTCTCATGCACCGCCCGCCAGGTTTTATCCGCGGCAATGGTTTGCTGGATGGCCTGCTCCTGCCCTTGCAGCAGCAGCAGGCGCGGGTGGGCCGGCACGGTGGTCGCGGCCCCAATCGGGCCGGTTGGGGCCACGGCCGCCGGCTGCGCGCGGGCCGCCAGCGCCGCCAGCAGCAGAACCAGCAGGCTGCGCAATAAAGTGGTCAGGTTCATGAGAATAGAGTAGTTGAAATTGGTATCGGGGCAAGCCCCGCCCCGACGGCAGCCCGTGAGCCTGGTAGCTGGCCCCGGTATCCGCTTACTCGGCGCGCACGATGTTCAAGGCGCGGGTACCGGTGGGCGTGGTCAGGCGCCCGTGGTACAGGCCCCGGAGCAAGGCCGTGGCGAACACGGCTTCGTGGGTGCCGGCCGGCACTTCTGCGTCCACCAGCAGCGCTACGCGGCGGCCCAGGCCATCCAGTATTTCCAGGCGCACGAGGCCGGACCGGGCGGTGGTGTAGCGCAAAATCGTATTTGCGGTGAAGGGGTTGGGGTAGGCTTCCAGGGTGGCGGTGATGGCGGCGGGCGCGTCCGCGCTGCTGGCCAGGGCCTGCCGGGCCACCACGTTTGACTCGTAGGCTCCCCGGTCGGGATCGGGGCCGACCAGCCGCGGGTTGCCGTCCAGGTCCGAAGCAGAGAGTTTGCTGTTCAGGCCGGAATTGATAGCCGGGCTGCCGGGCTTCAGGTGGAAGTCGGCCGTGGTCAGATTGGTGCCGGCGGCCTGGAATAGCGGGTCGTTGTACAGGGGCGTGTTGTTCGTATAAGAGCCGTCGTTATTTACGAGATTGGAGCCCTTGCCGCTGCTGAACAAATTGGCATTGAGCACGATGGCCCCACTGTACTTGTAGGTGCTGGTAAATTTCGTGGCCGAGGCCGCCACGATGTTGTTCTGGAGCAGCACATCGTGGCTGTAAGCCACCACTATTTCGCCCGCGTCGTTGGTTGTCGTCTTGGAATTGTGGTAGGTGGTGTTGTTGATGATGTCGACCTTATCGCTTTGAAAGGCCGTGATGCCTGCCCCGCCGTTATCGACCACCAGGTTGTTGGCAATCAACGTGCGTCCGGTGTAGCTGTACTGGGTGTTGGTATCGATGATGATGCCATTGCCGTCGGTAAAGCCCTTACAGGTGTTGTCGGATTGATTGTACCACGGCACCCGCAACTCGTTGCCAAACACCTTGTTGCGCGTGATGGTGAAGTTGTAGCCGGTCGGGCTGATGCTGCCGTCGCCCCGGCTGGTGAGCACAGAGATGCCGCTGGAACCGTAAACGGTATACCAGGAATTGTTGAATACCTTGTTGTTATCGATGGTAATATAGTCGGCTTCGATGGCGGTGATGCCGGCCTGCCCACAGTCGTAGATGTCGCAGTTGCGCACGGTGATGTGGTTGGCAAACGTAGTGGCCCCGTTGCTGCCGATGCTGATGCCCACGCCGTTGAAGATGGGGTCGGCCGCGCCGGCGTGGGTGTTGCAGCTCCGGGGCTGGTTGAGCGCGTAGCTGGTGTTGCCCCCGTTGATGACGCTGGTAATCGCCGGGTTGTTGCCCTGGATGCGGAAGCCGTCGATAACGATGTATTTCACGCCGTTCGCCACGCTGATGCCGGTGTAAGTGTTGAATTGCAGCAGGGGCCGGGCTTCGCCGGGATAGTAGCGGTACGTAATGGCCCCGTTGGTGACGGCACTGCCCGAATTACTAATGGTGAACACGCTGCCGGCCGTGCCCGTGTTGGCGTAGGTGCCCTGGCGCACGTACACCGTTTCGCCGGCCAGCGCCAGCGTGGCCGCAAACCCGATGGTTTTGAAAGGGGTAGCCAGGGTGCCGCGATTGGGGTTGTTGGGGTTGGTGTCGTCCACGCCGGCCGCCACGCCGTTTGAGTTCACCCCGGAAGAAACGTACCAGTCGCGGGCCTGCGCGGCCGACCAGCACCCAGTGCCCATCAGCAGTGTTAAGTAAAGCTTTTTCATGCGTGGGAATTTGGATTGAGTGAGAGAAATAGTGTTTACAGCTTCAGCGTTTGCGGTTTGCCTGTGAGCTGGAAGGCTTGCGTCACCACCTGCCCGGGGCCGGCCGCTTTGCCCGGCTGCCGGCCGCCCACGGCAATGGTGAAGGCGTCGGGATTGACGACCCGGTGGCCCGCATCGTCGATGGTCGAGAAATCAGCCGGAGCAAGGGGGAAGCTCACCGTGCGCTGCTCGCCGGGCCGCAGCG
>NZ_JAGEMO020000013.1 GCF_017921975.2 Hymenobacter terricola | reverse complement strand
GCTACGAAAAGAACGCCAGCACCTTTCTGGCAATGGTCACCCTCGGAGCCATCCTGATGTGGCTTTAATTGTTTACACGTCCTAGTCAAAATATCCCGTAGCGCACATTTTTTTACTGAACTTGCCCGGATGACTTAGCTGTATAGTCCCAAGGTGAGGTGGGTCGGGTCTTGGGTAAAGATAGTCGGGTTCTTTTGCCGCTGTGCACAGAGGAATTCATGCGGGGTTAGCCCGCGTAGGGTCTTCAAGCGCCGGGCGTGGTTGTAGGCCAGCAAACAGGCTTGCAGGTGCTCGTTGAGTTCCTGCGTGCTCTGGTAATGGCAGCGCTTGACAGGGGCTTCTTTGAGGGTGCGGTTCATGCGCTCAACTTGGCCCTTGGTCCAGGGGTGGGCCGGTGTGGTCAGGCGGGGCTCCACGCCGTATTCGCGGCAAATGCGGTCGAAACGGTGCCCGCCCGGCAGGAATTGGTGGGGCTGGGGTGTAAACTGCACGCCGTTGTCCGTCAGCACGGTAGGCACTTTGTAAGGCAATTTATCGAGTCCACGCCGCAGAAATCCGGCCGCGACGCCCCGCTTGGCGCGCGGGTGTAGCTCGGCAAAGGCCACCTTGCTGGTGCGGTCGAGGGCGACGAAGAGGTACTGCTTGCCTTCTTCGGTCTGGACCTCGGCGAAATCGACGTGCAGGCAGCCAATGGGGCAATCCTTGAACTTCTTTTTCGGCGGGCTCTGCCCGTCTTCGTTCAGGGGCAGGCGGCGGATGCCGTGGCGTTGAAAACAGCGGTGTAGCGCCGGACGCGATAAGCGCGGAATCGTGGCCTGCCGCGCCTGCAGGCAGTCATCGAGCGCCAGCAAGGTATGCCGACGAAAGGCCAGGGCAATGGCTTGCTGCTCGGGCGTAAGCACCGTCGAAGCCGGCGCAGGCCCCATGCGCGCATCGGCTGTGGTCGGACGCTTGCGCCACTTGGCCACCGTTTTCGGGTGGATGCTGTAACGGGTGGCTAAGCCTTGTCGGCTTTCCGGGCGGTGTTGGATAGCGCGCCGTACTGCCGCTGTTGTGCGGGCGCGGCCGTGGAGTACTGGTCCCATAGGTTCGTGCGAAATTCCAGCCCGGAAACTACACCATCACTCTTTGGGACTATACAGGTACACGGTGGCCCAGGGCGGCAAATCGTGCGGCCGGAAGCGCCAGGGGCAGCCCGTGTGGGCCAGGTAGCGCAGGGCGTTGAAGAGGTCGCGCAAGGCCTGGGCCCGTTGCGGCGCATCTTCGCGCATCAGGCACAGATACGGGGCCACAAAGGCCCATGCGTCGTCTTTTACATCGCTGGGGTAGGTTCGCACGGCTGCCATACCCCCAAGTTCGCTACAAGTTCATAACAGCCTCTAGACCAACTCAGTTACGCGGCGGGCCGTTGGTGCGCATCGTAGACGCGCTCCAGCAGTCCTTAACGCTCCATTTCCTGGACGCTAGTTCTAAAACCGGAGCATACTCCGCAGCGAATAATCAGCTATAGCCCTCATAGTAAGCGGCTTAATAACGCGTGTTGATATCGGCACAGTAATGGTGCTGGCGGCTGGCATCAACATGCTTTATTATGTGCCTCACTCTGCTCGCGGCGTAGTTTTTCCCGCTTCATCACCGCATCGGCGCGGATGCGCTGGCATTCGTGCACCGCATGTCGCTGGCCGAAAAAATCGCATTTCACCAAGACTACGCCGGATTCCTATCCCCCTACGGCGACCTACCTACTAGAAGACGTTCGAGCAAGTGCTTCATCATCGGGCACCGCGTGAATCCATTGCCCTGCTCTCGCCCCTCCAGCAAGTGCTGGACCAGGCATCGGAAACCACCCCGTGCGGCCTGGCGGCCTGGCGGCCTGGCGGCCGTGAATATTTTTAAGGTGCCCCTTCTTTTCGGGTGATGCTTGGGCGCTGGCTGCGGGCAAGCGCAATATGAATTTCAAGACTCACTTCAAGCTGTTTTTAGATGTATTTTACTTTTACCGAACTACTTGCGTTTGTTGGCCTTGCCGGCCGGCCACCGCTTCGTACAGCGCCTAGCCGTGGCCTCCGCGTGGCCGCTTTCATCGTGGCGCTGGGCGCTGGCGCCAGTGGACCCTCAGCGGCCCAGATTCTGAACAACCGCGGCGCGTACGTGCTGGTGCAACCGGGCGCGAACCTGGTGGTGCGGGGTTCGGTGGCCAATGCGGCGGGCGGCACCTTTAGCAATGCCGGCACGGTGCTCCTGACCGGGGATTTCACCAACGCCGGTGCGCTTACGTCGTCCGGGTGGCTGGTGTTCGGCGGGGCCGTCGACCAAACCCTAGCCCCGGGCAGCAGCAGCGTGGCCCAGCTAGAAGTCCGCAACAGCGGCAGCGCCGGCAACAACCGCGTCCTGATGCCTAACAACGTTACCCTCACCGGCCAGTTGCTGCTTACCCAAGGCAGCGTGCGCACCGGGCCGGCCGCTTTTCTGCTGCTGCCCATGGGCGCCACCGTGCAGGGCGAAACCACGGGCCGGTACGTGCAAGGCAACCTGCGCGTGGTGCGCAATGCAGTAAGTGGGGTGGTGGACTTCGGCAACGGGTTGACGCTCGATGCCACGGGCTCGCCTCTGGGCGATGTAACCGCCACTCGGACTGCCGGGCTGACCACGGCGGGCCTGAGCTACGCCACCAACCCGAACGGGGGGACGGCCAAGGGCATTGACCGCATCTGGGCCATTTCCTCCACACTAGCCCCCACGCAGGCCATTCCCCTGACCTTGACCTGGACGGCCGACGACGACAACGGCCTCACGGATTTCACCGCAGCCCAGGTGTGGCAGCAGCAGCCAGCAGCGACGTGGGTGGCTACCGCGGCACCGGTGTCGGCGGCCACGCGGAGCATCAGCACCGCCGTCAGTTCTTTCTCGCGCTTTACCGTGAGCAACCGCGCCAACCCGCTGCCCATCGAACTCATTTATTTTGCTGCCGAGCGGCTGGGCACCGCCGCGTGGCTGCGCTGGAACACGGCCTCGGAAAAAAACAACGACCGATTTGAAGTGGAAAGCAGCACCGACGCAAGCCATTTCCAGCGAATTGCCACGGTGGCTAGTCGCGGCACCAATGGCCAGGGCGCGGCATATGAAGCCACAGACCCCAACCTGGCCCGCTATGGGGCAGGCCTGGTGTATTACCGGCTGCGCCAGGTAGACCGGGATGGCACCGAATCTCTCTCCCCCGTTCGCTCCGTAACCGCTACCCTGCCCGTGGCCCTGCGCCTGCAGGCGTACCCAAATCCGTTCGCCGAGTCCGTTATGCTGGCCCTGGATACTCCGGAAGCCGGCACGGCCAGCCTGATGCTGCGCGATGGCCTGGGCCGCACCGTGTGGCAGGAAACCGTGGTGCTGGCCTGCGGGGCCAACGCGTTTGCGCTGGTGCCCCCGGCCCCGCTGCCCGCGGGCGTGTACCTGCTCACCGTGGCGCAGGGCGCGCAACGGCAGCGCCTCACCCTCACCCGCCAGTAACCGCCGCGTTCCTGCTTCGCTTTGCCCGGCCACCCCGGACGGGCTTCCTATGCTTTTTCCTAACGTTTTCTGAGGCCCATCAGGTCTTGCTTATCCGCTTTTGTTACTAACATGAAAAAGATTTCCCTGTTATTCCTGCTGACTATTAACACCGGCGCGGGCTGCTTGATGGCCCAGAACGTGGGCATCAACGCGACGGGTGCCCTGCCGGACCCGAAGGCGATGCTCGACATCTCGTCGACTTCCAGCGGCCTGCTTATTCCGCGCATGACCACGGCCCAGCGCGACGCCATTTCATCGCCGCCGGTGGGCTTGCAGGTGTTCAACCTCACCACCAACACGCTGGATTTATACAAGGCCGGCCGATGGGAAGCGGTGACGCTGACCGCGCCCACCACAAACCTGGTGTACGTATACTCACTGGCCGATTTGCCCGCTCCGGTGGGCAATGCCATCACGCTGGACGCCACCAAAATGTACGTCTTTTCGGGTATCGTCAACATCTCCCCGAACTACCTGAACCTGAACGGTGCCAACCTGCGGGGCACCGACCCTGGCAAAGACGGCGTGCTGTCCACGGTGAGCGGGGCCGTGCTGCGCAGCACGGCCGTGTCGGTGTTTATGGCAAATATGGTGGTGCTACCGGCCAGCGGCAGCACCAAGGCCTACGACTTTGCCGACGCCACGGGCTCCAAGTACTGCAACCTGTTCTCGGGCTGCTCGGTGGTCGAAGCTGGGGTGCCGAGCCTGGGCGTGGGGCTGGTAAGTGGGTTTCAGGCCATCACCATTGCCCAGAATTACTGGAACTGCCAGGACGGCCTCAAGGTAGCGGGCAACGTGGGCAAGTTCTGCTCCACCACCAACTTCATTGTCGGCATCACTGCAGGGGCAGGCATTGAGTTTATGCCCAGCCTGGTCATCAACGACATCGACTTGTCGAACAACTACTTCATCTACGCGGGCCAGACCGGGGTGAAAGTGAACGCCGGCGCGACCATCGACCGGGGCCGCATGACGACGAACATGTTTCGGGGCGTGAGCACCTACATCAGCGGGTTTGATTCCTACACGCCGGCCTGGGAAATGCGGCAGAATACGTACATCCCCAACACCCGGGCCCTGGCATCGGTGTACCTGAACAACAACACCACGCCCACCGCGCTGTCCACGGTAGGGACCTTCTACAAAATAGCCGGCGCCACCACGACGGTAAAACAGCAGCGGTTTGTTTCTACTGCCAACCGGCTCACCTACACCGGCAAAGAAGGCATTACGGCCAAGGTGCTGATAGTGGCAGGGGCCAAGTCGCCGGCAACGAGCAGCGACTTTTCCATTGCCATTGCCAAAAACGGCACGGTCATTCCGAACCCCAACGGGTCGATGGCGGCGGCAACCAACAACCAGAGCTTTCAGGTAACGCTGACCACCGAACTGGATATGGTGACCGGCGATTACGTGGAAGCCTTCCTTCGGACCAACAACGGAAACGCTACGTCGCTGGTGGTGGAGGAACTGCAGTTCCGGGTCACGGATTAGCCCGGCCCCGCGAGCGTAATGCTGCACGCCGGGCCGCACCGGCAGCTTTTCCTGATGCGCCAGTAGCCGCCTCCGCGTGTCTGCAATGTTCAGCCCGTCGGTGGCGCGGGTGCTCTGCTTTTTTTCATCGAACCTGTTTAGGAAGTGGCCCGGGTGAAGCCCAACAGAAAAGATTCCCACAAAAGCGGGGAATTTGAGGTGCGACCCATCTCCTTACCCTCCTCCGTGGAAGTCCTGACCAACGATATCATTACCCGCTGGATACCCCCGCACTTGCCGGCCCGGCCCGGTGGCCGCCGACCCACTGCTGCCCCAGCCGAGGTCGTGGGCGCCATGTGCTGCCAGCGCAAAACCGGCTGCCCGTCGGCAACCAGCACGGCCCGTTTGCCCTGGAGCGGGTCTTTGCCGAGTGATGCGCGGTGCTCGAAGCGGCCGAGCTGCGGCTGGAAGGCCTGTTTTTGTTTACAGAAAAAGCTCCGTTGGCTGGTTGCCAACGGAGCTTTTTTACTTCCCGGGAAAACTACCGTCAGTTCAGGTCCTCAACGCGGGCCGAGGGAGCTTCCCGCAGCACGGCCTGAATACCATGGTCGCGTGATTGGGCGGCGGTATACTTCTCACCGCGCCCGATGATTTCGCCATTGGCCGCGACGTGGTTGAAGCCGTACTGGCCTGCACGGACCGGTTGCCGTTCTGGCAGCTGGCTTTGGTGGTGTAGCCTTCGTCCGACCGGACAATTTCGCTGTTTTCGGCGCGGAGGTGGTACCAGTACCGGCCTGTTGGAAAAAGCCGAGTACATCGAGCTGAATTTGGAAGGCACAGGAACGGTACGTCACGTTCGCCGGCAATGCCTACAGCAACGGGGCCCTCTCCCCGAACTTAGTAGTGGGCTGGATGAACAGCCGCTTTCCCATGTGCATTTCAAGCAGCGGCGTGGCCTACGCCCCCTCGTGCGGGCAGCACCAGGTGCGCGTGACCAAAGGCCTGGTGTTCGGGGTGCTGGACGTGGCGCAGCGCGAGATTGTACGGCTGGAAATGGCTTTTCAGGGACAGGTGGTGCAGAAGCTCAACTTCAACGGGGTGCGCACGCTGCTGCGCAAACCGGACAGCAAGGTCAGCATCGGGCAGCTCCTGACCAGCAAGGCTGAAGCACAACACCTGCACCCAACTGCTGGCCGACTGAGTTCGCCAGCCTGGACCACGAGGTAGTCGGGAATAGTTGACCGAGAGTTTACGCTACTGTTCCAGCAATGCACGGTGCGTAATTCTGGCCGGGGCTGCATCAATGCAGAGAAAACCCCTGTTTCACTAACAGCGGGCGCATCAGCGGCATTCATTGACGCAACGCCGCTTCCAGCCCCATTAACTCCTCCCCTTTGCCTATGAATGCACTGCCCAAGCCTCAACCCTGCGGCCAAAACTGGCTCGACATGCAGCCCACGGACAACGGGCGGCATTGCGGGCAATGCGGGAAGGAGATTTACGATTTCTCGGCCATGTCGTGGCCGGAAATTGTGCGCACTCAGGCGACGCACGGCAATGCACTGCGTGGCATGTACGCGCCGGCCCAGCTGGCACCCGACCTCAGAATAATTGCCTTTTCGGTGCGAAAACCCACGGTGTTTGAGCGGACCAGGTGGACGCTGAAACGGTGGTTTGGCAAAGGCCGGGAATAAGGAATTGCGGCTAGGTGTTCAGGATGGGGTGGGCATCGAAGTAATGCCAGACCCAACTCAGCAGAACCACGCTGCCCCAGGCCACCAGGCTGAATACGATTCCAAACCCCAGCAGTAACAACACCACCAGGCCCCGACCGCTGCCCTGGTGCCGGCCTTCGGCGTAGTGGCGGCGCAGCAGGGCCACGTTACGCTCGTTGCTTTTGTAGGCAAAGTCGAACACATTGCCTAAAATGGGGATGCCCCCGACGACGGTATCAATGAAGATATTGAGGGCCATGCGCACCACTACCGCGCCGCTGGCCCCGTGGCGCAGCATGGTGAGCAGCAAGGCGACGGATACCACGGTGGTGGACAGGTCACCGACGATGGGCAACAGGCCGAGCAGCGGGTCGAGGCCAAAACGAAAGCGCGTGCCGGGCAGCTGAAACTGGCTGTCCATGAGGCGGGCGACGCGCGCCACCCACCGCAGGCGCTCGTCGGCGTCGAAGGTGGTGGGTACGGGGAGGCGATTGGTCACGGGCATAAGCAAAAAGGAGCGCGAGACCTATACGGCCTGCCTCGCAGAAAGTATAAAGCAGAGGCTATACCGGACACTCAGGGGGCCTTGGACGTCGGCCAGTCATCGGTCAGCCCCATATGCAGCGCCCCGAGTACCTGCAGGCCGGTAGCCAGCGCGGCCCCCGGCCGACTCAGCGCCTTCGCCAACGGGCGGCGCTCGCGTCTGCACGGGCCCGCCCACCAGCAGCATGAAGTTGGTGGCCGTTTCGTTCTCGTCGAACAAGTCCAGGTGCTGGGCATAGATATCGTCGGCAATGAGGCTAAAATACCCCTCCACCAGGTTCCATACGTCGCCGGCTTCGTCGGCAATGGCCCTCACGGCGACGCTGACGGGGCTGCCGGGCGCGTGGTAGTGCAGGCAGAAGGCGCTGTGCCGGGTCAGCGTAAAATTTTCCGGCGCGATGAGCCAGGCTTGCAGCTCCTCGTACTGCGCCGCGTTGTTGATGAAGACGGCCAGGTCCAAGTCCTTGGTCATGCGCCGCTCCGGCGCGTGGCACACCCGGCTCATTCAGATGTTCCGCGCCACCGCTCCCACCACGTAGAAGTCAATGCCAAAGTGGGCCAAGCCGCGCTGCCGGGTAGCCATGGCGTCGCTCATGCCCACCGGCTGCAGGCGCTCAGGCGCGATGAGACCGGATTATGGTCAAGCGCCTGCGCGGGCCGATGAAGCGCAACGAACCTATTGAACTGCTGTCGGGCAACCGGTTTTATGCCCCGTTCATTCTCCCGCAAAATGATTTGAAAACGCCGGCCATTACTCCCGACTTGTTTCTTTTTTTGGCTCCCTCAAATCCCAAACACCACCTAAGGCACCCAAAGCGCATACATCAGGAAGCCAAAGGCCCCGCCAATGATGGCCACCAATATGCCTTTAACCCTTTTGTTCTTCAGAAAGAACAGCATGGCCAGTCCACTCAGGGACACCAGGGTTAAGAAGCCGGCCGATACATCAATCACCCAGCTCCAGCCTTTGCCGCTGTCGCGGCCTTTGTGCAGGTCGTTCAGCACGGCCACCAATCCCAGCCGCAGCTCCGTGAGCTCGAAGGTGCCGTCTTTGCGATTGATGAATGCATCGGCGCTGTAGCCCGGGCCTTTGAATGACACCGAGCATTGGTCGTCCTCCACCAGAAAATCGCTCACCGAGCCCTTGATTCCATACTTGCTGCGCAGGAATTCCACGACTTCCAGCTTTTTGATTTCAGCGGTATCAGCGGGATTGACCCAGGTGGCCGGCAGGGCGCCCGTGCGCTTGTTTTCCGCCTGCTTGCCATCAAACCAGTCGGCATGGTTGAGGGTAATGCCCGTGACCGAAAAAAACAGCACCACAAAAAAGCTGAGCATCGACAGGTAGAGGTGCAGCCAGCGCGAAAAAGAAGCCGTTCGCTTCTTCCAGACCTGTTTTTGTTTACCGGGCGCAACGGAGGTTGTCTTCAGCGATTCGCTATTGCTTTTCATTCGTTTTTTTCCGGTAGTCTACCGACGCCGCCGCGACCTCCGGGTTGGCGGGCAGGTCGAAATGCTGTTGTTTTTTAACGTTAAGGTCCTGCTTCATCAGCTGGTGCGTGCCGTGCTCCCGGGCCACTTCGATGAACAGGGTATACGTGCCCTGGCTCACCAGATTGCCCTGGTCGTCTTTGCCATCCCATTTCAGGGTGTATTTCCCCGGCGACCGGGTTGCGCTGGTGGTCGAGCTGATGCTGCTGTTACCAGCCGAAAACTGGTCATAGTACGTCGAGTACCAGAAGCGCATGTCGTCCAGGTACTTGGGTTTGTTGTACCACAAGGCCACCTGCCGCACCGGCTTTTTCCTGGCGTCCACTACCCACACGGCCACGAAGGGGCGATGCACCCGCATGCCTTCCACGGTGGCCAGCTCCAGGTTGACGACTACTTCGTAATTGGCATCCCAGGGCTTGTCTTTTGCCACGGCGAGGGGCTTTTTGGCGTCCGTTTTGGCCGCTGGCAGCTCAAGATTTTTCCAGCCGGCACTTTCCATGCGTTTGCCGTCCGCGGTGAGCAGCATGTATTCGGCGCCGGGCACGCCCGCCACCAGTTTCTGGCCTTCTGCGGCCGGCAGCACGTTCAGGGCCGTGGCCAGAGCACCGGCGTCCGTGGCCTGGTCGGCAATAACGGTGGCGCTGATTACCTCGCTGGCCGGCAGGCCGGTGCGCGGGTCGATGATGTGGGAGTACCAGTGGCCGTCAATCATTTCGCCGCGCCGGTAGTTGCCGCTGGTCGCAATTGTCTTGTCGCGGAGCTGCAGCTGCGCCACGGGCGGGTCGTTTTCCGCGTCTGCTTTCGGGTTGCTCACGTTGATTTGCTCGGTGTGCGCTCCCCGCACCAGGACATCGCCGCCAATATTTACGACCACACTGCTCACGCCGGGCGTGGCCAGGGCCGCATCGGCGGCCTTGTTCATGATGTAGCTTTTGGCAAATGAATTGAGGATGAGCGGCGCGGTGCTGGTTCGCCGGGCCGTATGGGTTGGCGCGTTCAGCACGTAATGCTGCTGGTGCACGGCCTGCACGGCCAGGGCAATTTCCGCGTCCGACGGCCGCCGGTTCTGCTTGCCCGCCTCCCGCCACAGCTTGCTGACCGTTTCGGCCGAAGCATCCAGCGCGCCGTTGCTCTTCACCCGCCACTGCTCAAACAGGGCCAGCACCTCGTAAAGCTCCGGCGAAACGGCCACCGGCGCGTTGCCCGCCCGCATCCAGCGGCTGAATTCGCTGGTCGCATCGTAGCCACTGAGGATTTTATTCAGCCGGTCCACCTCCCGCAGCGCGGCTGCTTCGGCGGTGGCCGCGTGCTGCTCCGCATCGGCGGTCATTTTGATTTCCATGGACGTGCCCAGCACATTCTCATAGTCGGAAACATAGGGCTTGTTGGCCTTGCGGGGGAGGAAAGCCAGGCTACTGAGCACCGCCAGCGGCAGCAGCACACCGGCTATTCGAGTTGAAAACGCTTTCATTGCTTTATAAAATCAGTGGATTTGAAACTATGCCAAGGGCATTTATTGCCCTCCCCTGCCGGGTTACTGAATTTCATAATTCAGGTGCTTTAACATTCCTGCTTCTGAAATGAAAGCGGCTAATTCCGCCAAAATCAATTTAACGGCTTAATAACGGGAACGATTGCCCGGTGCAAAAGGTAGAGCACGTCGGCTGCGCGCCGATTTACGGATGGTTGCGGGTTTAAGAGCCGGGCAGATGAGTTAGCTCACTCAAGTTGCGGAACAGCCGCAGCGCGGCGACAGGCTTGTAGTAGGCAGGCGGCCAGCCCGGAAAAAGCCGCGTAGCGGAGACAGAAATACCGGACCAATCTGTCACCGCTGCACGGCTTTATCGTCTTGGTAACATCATTTCTACAAACCTGTCGCCGCTATGCGGCTATTCCGCAACTTGGGTTGGTTAGGGCGCGGGGTAGTTAATGAGCTATTGCCAAACGGCCCCGGCTTATTCCGGTTACGGGCGGGAGTTGCCATGGGGTTGCGCTGCGCACCGGCGAAGGCCGCTTCGCCGAACACTACCGCATGATGGGCTTCAACTTGTACCTGAAAGTGGCCGGCAAGGACACCGATGGGCAACTGTCCGTCTTCTCCGGCGACTACCGCCGGCACGACGAGCCGCCGCTGCACGTTCATTACCAGCAGGACGAAGAGTTTTACATCACCGAAGGCGAATTCCTGGTGCAGGTGGGCGAAGAGGAATTCACGCTGAAAGAGGGCGATTTAATCTTCCTGGCCCGCAACATTCCCCACGCCTTTCTGGTGCTGAGCGAAACCGCCAAAATGGTCTTCCTGACCCACCCCAGCGGCACCACCGAAATGCTGTTTCAGCAGCTCGCGCAGCTTCCGCCCACCGCCACGCTGGACGATGCGCAGAAAATCCACCTCGCGCACCAGTGCCGGATTGTCGGCCCCAAACTGACAGCGGGCTGAACGGGTTTGCAAGCCAATGAAACGATACTGAACGGTCATGCTGAGCTTGTCGAAGCATCTCTACCGCTTCGTTGCAACGGTGCAGGCGAAGCGGTAGAGATGCTTCGACAAGCTCAGCATGACCGTTACACGACCGTTCCGAAACTTCCTCTACACGCTCAGTACAGTACAGGAGGGTTCCCGCTTCGGATTTCCGGTGCTTGCGGGCATGATGCGATGTTTCGTTTTTTTGCTCCTGCTGGGCCTCGGCTTCATCCGAAACGCGGCTGCCGCGCCGCCCACGAGCGGTTTTAACATCCGGGATTTTGGGGCGAAGGGCGACAGCACCACGCTCGACAGCGACGCCATCAACCGGGCCATTACGGCGGCGGCCAAGGCGGGCGGCGGCACGGTGTACTTCCCGGCCGGCACCTACCGCAGCTACTCCATCCGGCTGCAAAGTCACATTGCGCTCTACCTCGACCAGGGCGCGACGCTGCTGGCGGCCGCGCCCGTGGGCAGCGTGGGCTACGATGCGCCGGAGCCGGCCAGCAACGACAAATTCCAGGATTTCGGGCACAGCCACTGGCACAACAGCCTCATTTGGGGCGAGAATCTGGTGGACATTTCCATCCTCGGGCCGGGCACTATCCACGGGCAGGGCCTCACGCGGGAGGGGCCGCACCAGGCCCCCGTGGGCAACAAGGCCATTGCCCTGAAGCTGTGCCGCAACGTGCTGCTGAAGGATTTTACGGTGCGGCAGGGCGGTCATTTTGCCTTGCTGGCCACCGGCGTAGATAACCTGACCATTGATAATCTGAAGCTCGACACCAACCGCGACGGGCTCGACATCGACTGCTGCCAGAACGTGCGGGTGAGCAACTGCACTATTAACTCGCCCTGGGACGACGGCATTTGCCTGAAAAGCTCCTTCGCCCTCGGCTACGCGAGGCCCACCGAAAACGTCACCATCACCAACTGCCAGGTGAGCGGCTTCGACCGCGGCACCCTGCTCGACGGCACCTACCAGCGCAAGGAAGCCGCCCTCGTGCCCGACCACGAAGGCCCCACCAGCCGCATCAAATTCGGCACCGAGTCGAACGGCGGCTTTCGCAACATCGCCATCAGCAACTGCGTGTTCACCTACTGCCGCGGCCTGGCCCTGGAAACCGTGGACGGCGGCCTGCTCGAAGACGTGACCATCGACAACATCACGATGCGCGACGTCACAAACTCGCCCATTTTCCTGCGGCTAAGCAGCCGGTTGCGCGGGCCGGCCGGCACCGCCACCGGGGCGCTGCGCCGCATCAGCATCAGCAACGTGACGGTGTATAATGCCGATGCGCGGTTTGCCACACTCATCAGCGGCGTGCCCGGCCACCCCATCGAAGACGTGCGGCTGAGCAACATCCGCATCTGGTATAAGCCGCTGGACGCCGCCTCAGTCGCCGGCATTCAAACCGATTTGCCCGAGGACGAAAACGGCTACCCCGAACCCCAGAAGCTGGGAGTGGGCCCGGCCTACGGCTTCTACATCCGCCACGCCAAAAACATCGAGCTGCGCGACGTGAGCATCCACCTGCTGGGGGCCGAAACGCGCCCCGCGCTGATGCTGGTTGACGTGGATGGGGCGAGCCTGCGAAACGTCTCGGCCGACAAGGCCGGGGCCGAGCCGCTGCTGGTTTTGAAGGGCGTGCAACGTTTATCAGTAAGCGAGAGCGAACCATTGAAAAAGTCCACCAGAACGAGGTAGAGACGCATCCTTGCGTCTCGTCGTTGCTGATGTTGAAGTCAACTGGAACGTCATGCTGAGCGCAGCCGAAGCATCTCTACCGCGCAAGTAATCAATCCCGCTGCAACGAAGCGGTAGAGATGCTTCGGCAAGCTCAGCTTGACGGCCGTACCCTTCCTCAATCCCCAATCCCACCCCATGAAACAAACCCTAATCCTCGCCGGCCTGCTCCTTGCCACCACCGCCCACGCCCAAATCGGCCGCCGCTTCCCGGCCGAAAAAAAGGTCGTAAAAGACCCCGTAACCGGTACCCCGCTCACCTTCCTCACCAGCACGCCGGCCGGCGATTCCAAAATCTACCAGACCCATAACCAGTGGACTTCCGACCTGCAATGGCTCATCTTCCGCTCCAATCGGGCGAAGAACGAGGCGATGGCCGTGAATGAGAAAACCGGCGAAATCGTGCAGGTGAGCGAGGGCGGCTACACCGGCATGCTCAACGTGGCCCGCCACGCCATGAAGCTGTATTTCATGCGCAACCCCAATGGCGCGGACGACGCGGCCAACGGCCAGCCCGCCGCCCTGCAAATCGTGGAAGTGGACCTCGCCAAAGTCTTTGCCGACAGCAAGGCCGGCCACATGCAGCCCGCCAGTGCCTACCAACGCATCTGCGGCACCACGCCGCCCGCCCTGCAAGCCGGCGGCGACATGGCCCTCGACGGCGACGAAAACTGGGCCTACTTCCGCGTGGGCAAAGACGAAGCCGCCCGCCACCTGGCCCCCGGCACCAAGCTGGAATCGGAATTCGGCCCGCGCCACATGGGCGCGGGCCCGGCCGGCATCGCGGCCATGAACGTGCACACCGGGGCCATCAAGTACGTGGTGTCGGTGCCGTTCCAGATTGGGCACATCCAGACCAACCCCTGGGTGCCGGGCGAAATCGTGTTTTGCTGGGAAACGGGCGGCAAGTCGCCCCAACGCACCTGGACGGTGCTGGCCGACGGCAGCGGCCTGCGCCCCCTCTACCCCGAAGCCGAAACCGAATGGGTGACCCACGAGGCCGTGATTTCGAAGGACGAAACCGCCTTCGCCATCATGGGCCACCGCCCCATTCCCGCCGTGGCCAAAGACGTGGCCCCCGGCACGCCCGTAACCGGGGCCAACCCTGGCCAGGAGGCCGCCTGGGGCCCCTCCGGCACCCGCGAAAAGCCCACGGGCCTGGGCATTGTCAACTTCCGCACCCGCGAAATGACCATCATCGGCCAGACGCCCAGCGGCAGCGGCCTCTGGCACGTCAGCGGCTCGGCGGATGGGCGCTGGGCCGTGGGCGACGATTTCGCCCGCAACGTCTACCTCATCGACCGGCACACCCGCGAGATGCTGCTGCTCTCCACCGGCCACAAAACCACCGCCGCCGACCACCCGCACCCCACCATGAGCCCGGATGGCACGCGCATCGAAATCCAATCCGCCATGCTCTCGGCCGATGGACGGAGCATGAATATCTGCATCATCCCGGTGCCGGAATCGTGGCTGAAGCGGAAGTATTAGGGTGGTTTTGAGTATTAATGGAACATCATGCCGAGCGCATTCGAGGCATTCCGCGTGCCGCCACTAATCAATGATGAAACAACGATTGAATTACTGCCGCACGCGAGATAATGACTCGGCTACGCTCGGCATGACGTTCTGGGGGCGCAAAACGGGCCTTGCGCTCCTACAGCTTCTCCTCGCCCTTACCGCCCACGCGCAGGAAGACCGGGGCTTCAAAGTCTACCAATTCCCGGCCAACATGATTCCGCGCATCGACGGCAAAGCCGACGACTGGGCCAGCTTCCCGAAAGAGTACATCGTGGGCACCGACCAGCTGCGCGACGACTCCGGCCACTACCCCCGGCCCGATTCCAGCAACCTCGATGTGAAGGTGCGCGTGGCCTGGGTGGCGGGCCTCAACCGGCTCTATTTCCTGTACGAAGCCTACGACAACTACTGGGATTTCAGCCTGCCGGGCCTGCACAACGACACCTTCGAAATCGTGGTGGATGGCGACCTGTCCGGCGGCCCGCTCATTGCCGAGCAGCACCCCAACCAGGACTTGCCGCTGATGGACCGCTACTTCGCTTTCCACGGCGTGCACGCCCAGAACTACCACATTTTCATGCCCGCCGAAGGAAAAGACTGGGCCCTGGCCTGGGGCGCGCAGCCCTGGATAAAGCGCCTGCCCTACGCCAACATCGCCTATTCCTACGATTTCAAACCCGGCCAATCCGGCAAGCTCACCGCCGAATTCTGGATTACGCCCTTCGACTACGCCGGCACCGAAGGCCCCGCCCGCGCCGTAGAATCGGTGCTGACCGAGGGCAAGAAAATCGGCCTCACGTGGGCCGTGATTGACTACGACGACGTGGCCGACGAAAGCAAAAAAGGCTTCTGGAACCTCTCGAAGAACCACAAGATGTACGGCAATTCCAGCCTGGGCACCGTCTTCACGCTCCTGCCGCTGGCCGCGCAGTACCTGCCGAAACTAGCGGCCCAATGGTCGTTCCAGGTCACGGACACGGCCCACCGCCAGGTCACCTTCCTCGACGAAAGCCGGGGCCCCATCAAGCGCTGGCACTGGGATTTCGGCGACGGCACCACCTCCACCGAGCAAAGCCCGGTGCACCGCTACCAGGAAGCCGGCAAGTACATCGTGGTGCTGGACGTGGACGGTCCGGCCGGCAAGGCCCGCATGGCCAAGGTGTGGGACGTGGCCGTGAAGTGAGGCTGTTAATGAAGTATATAAGGGAACCTGAAATGGTCATGCTTCGACTGCGCTCAGCATGACCGTTTCAGGTTCCCTTTACTCCGTTCTGAAACGATTCACCCTAACGCCCCACAATAGCCAGCACGGGCGCTATCAGCAGCCGCGAGGCGGTGGCGTCCAGGTGCAGGCCGTCGGCGGTCATGGTATTGATGTCCAGGCCCGGCGTTTGGTAGCCGTTCACGAAGAGGCAATGGGTGCGTTGGGCCACCTTTTTGAAGGTTTTGCCCATGTTGCTGACCCGCTGGTTGCCGCCCTGGTATTTGGGCAGGGCTTCCGCTTTCGCCCCGTACGGCGGCGGGGAGATGATGATAATCCGGGCGCGGCTGATGGCGGGGAAGGGGCAGGTTTTGATTTTGTTGAGGAGGGTTTCCAGGTTCGCGGGCACGGCTTTTTGCTGGTCGGCAAAAACGGCTTTGGCGTCGTTGGTGCCCAGCGCTAGCACCACGAAGTCGAACGGCCGGTCCTTGGTGAACTCGGCTGCTTTGCGCAGGTTTTCGTCAATAACCAGCAGCGAATTCAACGTGCTGTCGCCGTTGTTCACGAAGCCAATGGTGCGGCCCGATTTGCTGAGGTTGAAGACGTGCGCGCGGGGCAGGGCCAGCTCCAGTTGCTTGGGCCAGCTCTGGGGAAACGTGCCGTTGCTGTCGCCCAGGGTAAAGATGTTGAGGACCTTGTCCGAAGCCACCGGGGTTTGCGCGGACAGCAGGGGCGGCAGGAGCAGTAGAAACAGGAGAAGCTTTTTCATGTCGGGAGGTGCTGCCCAGAGTTTACTGAGATATTAAACGGAATGAAACAGGCGAACTCTAATGAAGACGGATTATCTGTTTCAAAGGGTTGTCATTCCTTAAGAAATCCTTGTGGTTAATCTGTATGTTTCCAACAATGTCTGCCACAAGGCTCCCTTGGTATCTTTTGAGACGGTCGTCCGATAAAATGATGCGAAATCGATAGGTGCAACTGTCGTTTACGTAGGCCAAGCAGTAGCCTTTGTAGGCCTTCTTTTGAGCGAGAAAACCCGCAATCCGTTCCACGCCAAAATCGTGTTGAAATACTAGCTTCTTCAGTGTGTCGCTGGCAACGTGGAAAGTGGAAAAAGCATTTTTTGCTAATTGTCGGGCAAAGGCGTAATTATCTAACGACGGGTCGTCATTTTCCCAACGCGAAAATGTAACGCACTCTATACTGTCGGTGCTATTTGGTGGTAACGCAACAGCCTCTTGATATAATTTGCGGTCAGCAACATGGACTTTCCACCCCGGCGGAAGAGGAATAAATTCTCCCTTGTCCTGAATGCCTGTCCAATCCTTCAACGTGGAGATAGAATCTCGTTGGAAGGTGAATGAATCAACGGAAATGGTATCAACCGGTATTTTAGAAGCCGCTTCCAGTTGCTCATCGCTGATATTTGGTCGGCATTGTGTACATAGAACTGCTATCAAAAGCAGTAGGAATACGCGAGTGGATTTCATTTGCACGCAGCTGGTTTTGCTCGCAAAGGTCTACTAAATGAATGGCTCATTTCAACCTAACCGTTACTACTTTCCCACCTGTACCGAGCTGTCGTTGATGCCATACGGGTGCTGCTTGAGGAGCTGGGTGATTTCGGCACCGGCCAGCAGCACGGGGCCGTAGCCGTGGGCGGCGTACACGTTCACGGGGCGGTAGTAGTAGAAGGCCGGGTCGAAGCCCATGCCGGTGCCTACGCAGGTGCCTTCTACCTGGCCCTGGGCATTGACTTTGGTGCTCACGGCGTTCCAGGCCAGCAGGGCCATGGGGGCGTAGGCCTGGGCATCGAGCCAGCCCTGGTTCACGGCGTGGGCGATGGCGTAGGCGTAGATGGCCGTGGCCGATGTTTCGAGGTAGCTGTCGTTGCGGTCGAGGAGCTGGTGCCAGAAACCGGAGCCGCTTTGCTGGGCCGCAAGGCCGCGGGCGTGGGCGCGCAGCAGCTCCAGCACCGCCGGGCGGCCGGGGAGGTTGGCGGGCAGCACGTCGAGCAATTCCACTTTGGTGAGGATGGCCCAGCCGTTGGCCCTGGCCCAGTGGAATTCGGGGTGCTCGGCCATGCCCTGCACCCAGCCGTGCATGTAGAGTCCCTTTTGCTTATCGAACATGCGCGGGGCAAACTGGGTGAGTTGCTTCACGGCCTCGTCGTAGTAGCGGGCCTCGCCGGTGAGCTTACCCATCTGGGCCAGCGCCGGGATGCTCATAAACAGGTCGTCGAGCCAGAGGGTGTTGGGCTGGGGGCGGTTGCGGGCCAGCGTGCCATCGGGGAGGCGGAATTCTTTGGTCATGATGTAGCTCATGAACGGGTCAATCATGGGCCGCAGGTTGGCGGTGGGGTCGAGGCGCTGGGTCTTAATCATGGCCGCGCAGATGGCCCCCACGTCGTCCAGCGCGTGGGGCTGAAGGATGGAGCGCACGGGCGTGGCCGCCTCGGGGTGCGCGGTCTGGTACTCGCGGAAGTAGGGCACCAGCTCCCCCAGAAACTTCAGGCGGCTGGCGGTGTAGGCCGCGTATTTGGGGTCGCCGGTGGTTTCGGAGGCGCGCAGCATGCCGGCGTAGGTCACGCCCCACTCGTAGCTGGTGAGGCGGAAATCGCCGGGCCTGATGATGGCGTCGGGGTTGAATTTGCGGCGGTCGGTGATGGGGGTGTTGGTGGTTTTATCGACCAGCTCGGCGGGTGTGGCGGCATCGAGGTAGGCGTACACGCGGTCGAGGACCTGCTTCACGTTCTCGGCGGTGGTTTGGCCGTAGGGGATGGGGTAGTCGGGCTTGAGCAGGTGCAGCGGGGTGGTGGCATCGTTGGCTTTTTGGGCGTGGAGGGGTGTGGCAGCCAGCAGCAAGAGCAGGGCCGGCAGGTGGGTTTTGGAGAGGAAGCGCATGGCGGGTGGGATTGGCGGGCAGAGCTGCCGGCGTTGATTGGGGCAAGGTAGCAGCCGGGTAGGGGCAGATTCTCCTGCGGTGTCCTGCTTCGGGCTTTTTGCTTTTTTGCCTCCCTGCGGCCCGGTTTTTCTGCCCCAATTCCCGTATAGCCGGCCACCAACCTACCCCCTATTCTACTTCAATGAAATCAACCAATCAAAAGCCCCGCCCCCGCGTGCTGGTGACGGGCGGCACCGGCAAGCTGGGCAAAGTGTGCGTAGCCGATTTGCAGGCCCACGGCTACGACGTATTCGTGGTCGATACCGTGGCGGCCGACAAATCCGTGCCCCACATGGTGGCCGACCTCGCCGATTTCGGCCAGACGCTGGATGCGCTTTCCTCCGTGGGCCAGGAGATTTATGCGGGCGTGGCTGCGCAGGCTTTTGACGCGGTGGTGCACCTGGCGGCAATCCCCACCCCGCGCATGGTCCCCGATGCCCACATCTTCCAGAACAACATCATGAGCACCTACAACGTGTTCGAGGCCGCCCGCCGGCTGGGCATCCGCAACGTCATCTGGGCCAGCAGCGAAACCACGCTGGGCGAGCCCTTCGATGAAGCCGCCCCCTACGCGCCCGTGGACGAGGACTACCCGCTGCGCGCCAAAAGCGCCTACGCCCTGGCCAAGGTGCTGATGGAGGACATGGCCCGCCAGTTCTGCTACCAAACCCCGGACATGAAGCTCATCGGCCTGCGCTTTTCCAACGTGATGGAGCCCGCCGACTACGCCAAATTCCCGGCCTACAACGACGACCCCAAGGAGCGCATGTGGAACATGTGGGCCTACATCGACGCCCGCGACGGCGCCCAGGCCATCCGCAAAGCCGTGGAGTGGCCGGCCACCGGCATGCACGCCTTCATCATCGCCAACGCCGATACCGTGATGTCGAAATCCTCGACCGACCTCATGGCCGAAGTATTCCCCACCGTGGAAGTGCGCAAAAAGCTGGGCCGGCACGAAACGCTGCTTTCCATCGAAAAAGCCCGCCGCGAGCTGGGCTACGAGCCCGAATACAGCTGGCGCGACGCCAAAACCAGCGCCACCACCAAACCAGCCTCCAGGGCCCGAAAAGCCTAATATTCCATATTCCGGAAAATGGGTCGTCAGGGTGAGCTTGTCCCACTGGATGAGCGCGCGGGGTAGCCGCACGGGCTGACCAGAGTGCCGCCGCCGCGCCATCCCCAGCCGGTGGACTGGGCCACCCGAACAACTTAGCCCTGGGGTAGTTATTTTTACGGAGGCAATAACAATTTGTCGCCACAAAGTGTTTTCGTAACACATTGTTTTTGAGGAAACTAGCCTCATAGCAATTATCGGAGCCTTACTATCGGAACCACCTAATTTACAACCAGAACAAGTATGGGACACGAACCAACGGGCCACGAACCCGCATCGAACACCACTGAATTCTTCATGAACGACCCTTCGGGGGGTAAATGCCCGTTTTTGGGTGGTTCGATACAGCAAAGTGCCGGCAGCGGCATGCGCAACCGGGACTGGTGGCCCAACCAGCTGCGGCTGAACATCCTGCGCCAGTTCTCGGCCCTGTCGAACCCGATGGGTGAGGATTTCAACTACGCCGAGGAATTCCAGAAGCTCGACTTCGCTGCCGTGAAGCAGGACCTGTTCGAGCTGATGACCAATTCGCAGGACTGGTGGCCCGCCGACTACGGTCACTACGGCCCCTTCTTTATCCGGATGGCCTGGCACAGCGCCGGCACCTACCGCATCGCCGACGGCCGCGGGGGCGCGGGCTCCGGCATGCAGCGCTTTGCGCCGCTCAACAGCTGGCCCGACAACGCCAACCTCGACAAAGCCCGCCTGCTGCTCTGGCCGGTGAAGCAGAAATACGGCAAGCAGATTTCGTGGGCCGACCTGATGATTCTGGCCGGCAACTGCGCGCTGGAATCGATGGGTTTCAAGACGTTCGGCTACTCGGGTGGCCGCGCCGATGTGTGGGAGCCGCAGGAGGAAGTGTACTGGGGTTCGGAAAAAGAATGGCTCGGCGACAAGCGCTACACCACCGGCCGCGAGCTGGAAAACCCGCTGGCGGCCGTGCAGATGGGCCTTATCTACGTGAACCCGGAAGGCCCGAACGGCAACCCGGACCCGCTGGGCTCGGCCCACGACATTCGCGAAACCTTCGGCCGCATGGCCATGAACGACGAAGAAACGGTGGCTCTGATTGCCGGCGGCCACACCTTCGGCAAAACCCACGGCGCGGCCGACCCCAGCAAATACATTGAGCACGAGCCGGCAGCGGCAGGCATCGCGGAGCAGAGCCGCGGCTGGAAAAACTCGTTCGGCAGCGGCAACGCCGGCGACACCATTACCAGCGGCCTGGAAGGCGCCTGGACCACCACGCCCGCCCAGTGGAGCAACGACTACTTCAAGCACCTCTTCGGCTTCGAGTGGGAGCTGACCCACAGCCCCGCCGGTGCCAACCAGTGGAAACCAAAGGACAATGCCGGCGCCGGCACTGTTCCGGATGCCCACGACCCGGCGAAGTCGCACGCGCCCTTCATGCTGACGTCCGATATCGCCCTGCGCGTGGACCCGGCCTACGAGAAAATCTCCCACCGTTTCCACGAGCACCCCGAGGAGTTTGCCGATGCCTTCGCCCGCGCCTGGTTCAAGCTCACGCACCGCGACATGGGCCCCCGCGCCCGCTACATGGGCCCCGAAGTGCCCACCGAGGAGCTGATTTGGCAGGACCCCATCCCCGCCACCACGTATGAGCAGATTGACGAAGCCGATGTTACCGAGCTGAAGGCCAGGCTGCTGGCTTCCGGCCTGTCGGTGCCGCAGCTGGTGTCCACGGCCTGGGCGGCGGCCTCCACGTTCCGGGGTTCCGACAAGCGGGGCGGGGCCAATGGCGGACGCATCCGGCTGGCTCCCCAGAAATACTGGGAAGCCAACAACCCCACCGAGCTGGCCAAAGTGCTGGACACGCTGGAAGGCATTCAGCAGGAATTCAACGCCGCGCAGGCGGGCGGTAAGCAGGTTTCGCTAGCCGACCTGATTGTGCTGGGCGGTTCCGCCGGCATCGAACAGGCCGCGCAGGAAGCCGGCCACGACGTAAAAGTGCCCTTTGCCGCCGGCCGGGCTGATGCTTCGCAGGAGCAAACCGACGTGCAGTCATTCGCGGCCCTCGAACCCGATTCCGACGGATTCCGCAATTACCTCAGCGCCAATCATATTGCCGTAGCTGAGGCCATGCTGGTCGACAAAGCCCAGCTCCTGACCCTGACCGCGCCGGAAATGACGGTGCTGGTGGGTGGCCTGCGGGCGCTGAACACCAACTTCGACCACTCCAGGCACGGCGTCTTCACCGACCGGCCGGGCGTGCTCACCAACGACTACTTCGTGAACCTGCTGGACATGGGCACCACCTGGAAAGCCATTTCGGACGATGACGAGGTGTTCGAAGGCCGCGACCGCAAAACCAACGTGGTGAAGTGGACCGGTACCCGCGTGGACCTCATCTTCGGCTCGAATTCGGAGCTGCGGGCCCTCGCCGAAGTCTACGCGACGAGCGACGCTACCGAGAAGTTCGTGCGCGACTTCGTGGCCGCCTGGACCAAGGTGATGAACCTGGACCGATTCGACCTGGCCTAAGCGCCGGGTTAGCAATGGCCCCATTCAGGGGTCGCCACAAAAGAAAGGCCCGTCGCGCGACGGGCCTTTTTTGTGGCGCTGAACTGCCGCTTGTTCCACAGGAAGCGCGGCGGGCAGCGGGCTGGCTGAGGCCGGGCAACCGGCCTGATTTGTGCCGCAACCTGCTGCACGCGGGACAATTCGGGGATGAATTTCAGCTATTTCCGGAATATCTGCGTAAAACCCCGCTCTCCCTACTTGAAAACTGACATGCGCTACATCCCTTTTTTATCGCTGGCCCTCCTGCTGGGCTGCGCCAGCACCGACCGGCCGGCTTCCGAAACTCCTACCGTATCCACCGTTCCGACGGTGAGCCGGGCCTTTGATGTACCCGCACTTGTTGGCATGAATGCCGACGAAATTGCCCGGCCCTTAGTCAGCCAGTCCGTTCGGCCCGACCACGACCAAACGCCCCGCGAATCGGCGACCGGCGGCACGGAAGCCCTTTACACCTACTGGCGCGACACGACTGCCCTGGAGGTCAGCTACGACCCGGCCACGCTGCACGTCAACAGTTTTTTCATTAAAACCAAGAGCGGGCACACCGCCGACTATACCTCGCTGCTGAAGCTGGCCAACGTGAGCAAGTACGACAAGCGGCTGACCATCGAGCCCATTGCCTCGGTCGAAAATCCGCAGCAGTTCACCGGCGTAAAGCTGGTGCCGGCCGTTCAGTAATCAACGCACCGTCACGCGCTTGCTGGCCTCGCGCCCAAAGCGGGTGGGGAAATAAACCAGCTCCGCTTTGGCGGGGTTGAGGGTGTAGCGGCCGGGGTAGCGCGGCTGCAAAGCCACGCGGAACGTGTGGCGGCCCACGGGCAGCAGGTCGAGGAAAATACCGGTTTGGTGGCGCAGGTACTCGCGGTGCGTTTCGTACCGGTTTGGTGCGGCGTGTGGCGCGTAGGAGCAGCCGGCCGGAACCGGAATTTCGAGCAGCACGTAGCGGGCTTCGGCGCGCACGTCCACGGTCACAACCAGCTCAACCGGCTGGCCGGCCTTGAGCCGAACCGAATTGCCGCGCTGCCCATCCAGCACACTGCTGACCGTGAACGGCGCGGCCTGCGCGGCGGGCGCAGGATTCCAACGGGTTTGATAGACGGTGGCGTAGACCGGCAGTGCTCCTTGCTTGTGGAGCGTGAGTGAGCCAGCGCGGGCCGGGTGCTTGGCTACGTAGGGCAAGGCCACCGGCTGGCCGGCTTCTCCCCCACCGCCAAGTTCCACGGTGGCGGCCAGCAGCGCCGTCGAGCTGCCGGCCAATAAATCCGGGCCAATGGTTTCGAGAATCTGGGCGGTTTCGTAGGTGCTGGCCCAGTGGCCGCCGTTGCGCTGGTTGAGCAGGAACGTGCGCAGGCGCAGCAGCTCGGCTGTTTGGCCACCGGCAGTGCGCAAAATGCGGTAGACCTGCAAAGTAGCGGCAATGCGGCCCGCCAGCAGGTGCTGGTAGTAGCTGGTGGGGTGCAGCGTATCGGCGTAGAAAACGCCTCCCAACTGGGTTGCAAAACGGAAACGGCGCAGAGAATCGAGCCGCACGGGCAGTTGAAGCTGCTGGCGAAATTCCGTGAGTGCGAGGGCACGGTCGAGGGGCTGGCGGCCGTGCTGGCCCCGGCCGAGGCGCAGCAGATAAGAGGCATAATCGAGGGGCGCACCCAGGCAATGCAGCAGCTGCAGAAGGCGCAGCCGGTCGTCATCGAGCCGGAAATAGCCCGTGTAGGCTGGATAGCCGGTTTTGGGGGTTGTAATATCGAAGGTCAGGTCCAGCTCGCTCAGCAGGTAGGCGCGGACTTTACCCCGCTCAAATTTCACCGCGTAGCCCTGCTTTTCGGCGGCCAGCAGCGCATCGAGAACGTGCAGCGTGGCCCAGGGGCTGGGCGCGGCCTGCGGCCAGGTCCCCCAGAGGCCCTCCGGCTGGTGGCGGCCAGCCAGCAGACGGCGAATGAGTATGCGGACGTTTTTTTCCTGAGTAAAAGGCTGGTGCTGTAGCGCCATAATGCGCTGGCTCAAAAGCAAGCCGATGAGCTTGGACGCCATTTGCTCGTTGCAGAGGTAAGCGTAGCGGTTCAGGTGCTCGATTTCGCGCAGCAGCACGGGCAGGGCGTCGGCTTCGATGCGCACCTGCACCTCGCCCAGGCGGGGGTCGACGGGCAGCGTGAGCGTGGTGTCGGCGGCGGTGAGCACGGCGAACGTGCCCACCGTTTCGCGGCTACCGGCCGGCAGAATGGGCACGGTGCGCTGCTCGCCGTCCTGGTAGCCGCTGGGCTGGCGCAGGCTGTAGGTCAGCTGAATAGAATCGGCCCCGGTGGCGGGCGCGGCCACGGTGAGGGTGTCGAGCACAGACGTGGCCACGCGGTGCGCCTGGGTGCGGGCCGGGCCGTCGCCCACCCGGAAGCTGGTGACGACCTGGGCCGTATCGGGCAGGTAATTCAGCGTTTTGCCCAGAATGCGGACTTCGTCGCCGGCCACCAGGAAGCGAGGCACGGCCAGCTCGGCGCGCAGGGCTTTGAAGGCGCGCAGGCGGGCGGTGGCGCTGCCCAGCCGGCCGTGGTCGTCTGACACCAGCGCAAACGTGTCCCAGCCGGTCACGTCGTCGGGCAGGATGACGGTGGTGCGGGCCTGGCCCTGGGCATCGGTGACGAGCGTGGGCCGCCACCAGGCGTAGTCGCGGAAGTTTCGGCGCAGCGCCAGGCGCGGGTCGGAGCCGCCTTCCGGCCCGGTGGGCAGGCCGGGAATAACCCCTGGCCCGGCCGCCATGCCGGTTTTGGTGGTGATAATGATGACGCCCCCGCTCGCCCGGCTGCCATACATGCCGACGGCTGAAGCCCCGGACAAAACGGACATGCTGGCAATGGCGGCGGGGTCTAAATCAGCCAGCCGGATGTTCATCGGCAGGCCATTGACGATGAGCAGCGGCGCGGCAACACTGCTGCTCAGGGCGCTGCTGCCTCGAATAGTTATTCGCCAGCCCGTGTTCCCAATGTTCACGCCACTGACTTTTCCACTGAGCGTATTCAGCATGGTTGTGGAAACTGAGGCGGTCAGGTCGCTCCGCCGCTGCGTTCCATAACCCACCACTACCACTTCCTCCAGCTGCTTTGAATCGACGCTTAAACCAATGAAAACCTGTTCGTCGGCGTGCACCGCCCGCTCCTGCGAAACGAAGCCGACGCTGCTAAAAGCAAGGGTAGCCACCGCATTGGGCATGGCCAGCTCAAAGTCACCTTTCGCGTTGGTCGAAGAGCCCAGCGTGGTACCTTTCACCAGCACAGTCACGCCGGGCAACCCTTGGTTGGTGCTGATATCGACCACCCGGCCAACCACGGTTTGCCAGGAAAAAGGCACATTGACGGGCCTTTCCGTGCGCATTTCCTTGCGTATTGGCGGTACAGGCGGCAGGGCAAAATCGCGGCGCAGCTGCCGGTTGAAGGCGTGGCCTTGCGGGCCGGGCGGCTGGTGGTCGGCGGCCAGCAGCTGCACGTAGGTGGTGCCGTTGGGCTGAATGAGCACAGGCTCGGCCGGGGCCAGCGTGCTGCTGTCGGCCAGCAGTAGAACGAGGCGGTAAGCGCCCGGCGCGAGGCCTTCGAAAGCACGGTTACCGGGGGCGTAGCGCGGCTTGGCGCCCTTGACAACGGAGATGAGGCGCAGCCAGCGCACGGCGGGCAGCGCGGGCACCAGCGCACGCGGCCAGCCGGGCTGGCGCACCAGCAGCCGCCCCTGGCCGGGCTTGGTTTCGAAGATAATAATGGGCACCGCCGGCCACATTTCCGGCGCGGATTGGGGCTGCAAACTGGCCAGCACCTGCGCCGGCGACAGCGCAAAATCGCCCAGCGGCAGGCGGCCCTTTTCCCACGGCCGCAATCCGTTGTGCCCGTCGTAGCCGCTGCCGGTCAGCAGGCCGTAATCACCTGGCACGGCACTGCGCAGGCGCATTTCGCCGGACCGGAAGCGGTAGTGGTACAGCGGCTCGGGCACGAAAGTGGCACGCAGGCCATCGGCCCGGCGCAGGGCCACCGAATCGGGCCGGAACGGCCCCGCCAGCCAGGACCCCGAGCCATTGTTCCAGCGCACCTGCTGCCAGCGTTGGCCCTGGCCCAGCACCAGCGGGCCAGCCTCGCCGGCCGCGTGCCAGGTCGGGAAGGCGTGTTTCAGCGTTTCGTTTTGCTCGAACAGGACCAGCGAGCGGGCAAGGTTCAGCCGCTCCTCGGGCCGCAGGGAGCCGCGCTTTTCTATTTTGAACTCCTGGCAAACGGCGTTGATATCCACGCTGAGCGTGAGCTTGCAGCCGGCGCGCAGGAACATTTCGGGCAGCGTGAGCAGGTGCTCCGCCGTGCGCAGGCTCAGGCGGCACAAGCCCGCAGCGGCCACTACGGAATAGGCTTCGGGCGCACTCACGTCGTGAATCCAGACCGGCAGGCCGTTGACGTAAATAGCCAGGATGGGGACTTCCACGCCGTGGTCGAGCACGAAAGGCGCGAACTGCGTGAGGCCTGCCGGCGCCTTGCGGTACTCGTAGAAAAAACCGCCCTCGGGGTACAGAAACTGGTAGAACCGCAGCGAATCGAGCCCCAATCGGCCCCGCCAGGCCGCCCAGGGCAATGGTTTCGCGGCGGGCTTTTCGGCGTCATTTTCGAAGCCGGCCGCCAGCCCAAAGCGTCGCCGCGAGGCCCTTCCCGGCACGTAGGGCTCATAATTGGGCAACCTTGGCACGTCGGCGCGGGCAAACTTGCTGGTGTAGGCGTAGCTGGTAAGGTCGGCATCGGGCACGGGGCGGCCGGCCACGTCGGTCACGGTGTATTGCAGCTCCAGGCGCTGGCCGGGGTAGGCCACGGCGGCCTGCTCGGCCCGCACCGTGAGCTGGTGCCGGGCCAGCGGCACGGTGTATTCGGCGGCCCGCATCTTGTCGCCCCACCAGTAGTGCAGCGACACGTACCACGGCTCCGAACCAGCGGCGCGGAGGGCAAGCTGTAGCTTCGGCACCGCCCCCTGTCCCCGCCGCACCAGTCGGTTGCCCCGGTAGAGGAAGTAGCGCACGGGCAGCCGACGCGGGTTGTCGAGGTGCAGAAACAGCGAATCGGTGGTGCGCTCGGCGTTTAATGCCACGGCGGCGTTGGTTTCGGTCAGGGCCAATTGGGCCACGCGGCCGGCGCTATCGGCCACCTCATAGGCAATGGCGCGCGGGTCGAGCAGCAGGCGGGCGGGCAGCGTGAGGCGCTGCGTGACCAGGGCTACCGCCGGGCCGCCGGTGGCGCTGCCCCGCACCGTGAGGGTGGCCGCGTGCGGCACCGAAGCCCGCCCGGCCCACTCATAGCGCAGCAGCACCGAGTCGGCGCGCAGCTCCAGACGCAGCTGGCCGGGGTCGAGGTGGCGCCGGGCGGGGGCGGTTTCCTGGTGCCGCTCGTTGTCGGCATTGAGGAAGGTTCCCGTCACGGTATAGGCCAAATCAGCGGCCGGAAAGCTGCTTTCGGGCACGTTCACGCGGGTTTCGCCCACGGCATCCAGCGGCTGGCGGTGGGTAAATAGCGTGTCGGGCACGAATAATTGCCGGCCGGCAAACGGGCCCGGCTGCCCATTAGGCGTGAGAGCGAGGTGCAACCGGGCATCGAGCAGGCTGAGCTCGTTGGCATCGGTGCCGCGCAGGTACACGGCCTGGGCTTCGCCGGCGCGGTGCTCGGCGTGGGCCAGGCGCAGGGCGTAATGCGTGTCGTCCAGCTCGTAGTCCTCGGCTCGAAACGTGGTTTCCAGCAGCTGCCGGCCGCGCCGGGTGCGCAGGCGCAGGGTGGGCTGGGTGTCGGATTTCAGGTTGAGGGAGTCCGGCAGAGGCAGCACCAGCTCGTAGCTGCCGGGCCGCACCGGGCGCAGAATAGCCAGCCGCCGCTCCCGCTGGCCATATTCGGTGCCCAGCCACAGGCCCAGCGGCCGGGAATACGGGTGGCCGTTGCGGCGGCGCAGCACCCGCGCTTTCAGGCGCAGGGTGTCGCCGTGCGGGCGGTAGCGGGGCTGGCTGAGGGCGAGGTAGCCGGTCCAGTGCGTTTGGTGGCCGGAGTGGTTGTCGGGGTCCGAGCGGCGCTCCTGACGCTCATCGCGCACGTCTTCGTTGAAAACCGAGCGCAGCAGGCCAATCAGGCCGGTATTCACCCCCGAAGCATGGTGCAGGTCGCGCACGAATTGCTGCCCCGGCCGGCTCGCGTAGCCCACCGGAAAGCCGTAGAGCAACCGGTTTCCCAGGCGGTGCCAGTAGCCCCGGCTTCGGCCGTGGCCCGGAATAGCCGCATTGCGGGTGAGGGCGTGGTAGGTGGTGCGCCCGCCCACGGTGAGGGCCAGCAGCCCCGGCCGGCCCCGGCGGGCGCGGCGAAAAACCCCACTGGCGGCGTCATAGGGCACCATGTGGCCGTGCAGCCGCAGTTGGGCATCGGTCAGCGGCCGGCCCAGGGTGTCGCGCACCAGCACGCTCAAATCCACCTGGTTGTCCAGGACAATCACCTGCCGGTCGGTTTCGGAGCGCAGCCAGTACACCAGCTGCGGGCCCTCGGTGTGCGCCACCAGGTAGTAGCCCAACGGCAGCATGGGGCGCGGCACCTGCGCGCTATCGGTCGCGAAAGAATCCACGACCTGGGTGAAGAATTCGGCCCGGGCTGAGCTCAGCCCTTGCTCATACAGCTGCCGGGCCTGGGCGTCGGTCAGGCGGAAAGTCTTGGTGAAATAGCTGCTTTGCCGGGCCTTGGCCACCGGTTGTTGGGCCCGCACCACGGGCGCGCTCAGCAGAAAAATCAGCAGGAGGCAAAGTAGACGTGAAGACATGCGCAGCGGAGCAAAAGGCCAGGGAATTGGTAGCCTGATGCCGCCCCGCAGCTGAATTCACACGGGCTGGCGCATAAAAAAAATCGGGGCTTACTCCCCTACCAGTCGCTCGGCCAGGCTCTCGATGTCGGCGCGACGGGCCAGCACGGCCAGCCACCCGGCCGGGATACCGGCTTCGCCATACGCCAGCCCGGCGAGGCCGCCGGCCACCGCCCCGGTGGTATCGGTGTCGTCGCCGAGGTTCACGGCGGCCAGCACGGTGGCGGCGTAGGTATCGTGCTTCAGCAGGCACCAAAGGGCCGCTTCGAGGGTGTGAACCACGTAGCCGGTGGAGGAAATATTGCTTTCCTCCAAGCCTGGCAGCTTGCCATTGAGCACCGCTTGATAGTACCGGTCTTCCACAACGGCGGGAATGCTGCCGTTTTTCAGCCACGGGCCAGCCAATTGGCGCATCTGCTCATAAGCTGCGCCGATTGAATTTCCGGCCAACAGGCCCCGCGCCACCAGCAAATACAGAAAACAGCCCAGCGTGGAGCGTGGGTGGCCATGCGTGACGCTCGCCACGGCTTCGGTCAGCGCCCAGGCGGCATCAAGATTCAGGTTTTCCGCTTGCCAGGTGTCGTGAAAAACCAGCGGCAAAATGCGCATCAGCGCGCCGTTGCCGTTGTCGGATTCGGAGCGCGGGCCGGCTGCCGAGGGCGCGGTGCCCCGTTGCATGCGGTCGATGGCAATGCGGGTAGCATTACCCACATCGAACGTCTGATTCGTGGCAGTCCAGTATTCATGGTACAGCCAGTTGATGCTGCGACGGGCGAAATCGCCCAGGTCCGGCATGCCCGTCCGGCCATTGGGCCGGGCCAGGGTTTCGGCCAGGCAAAAAGTCAGCGAGGAGTCATCGGACCAGGTCCCGGCCGGCTGGCGGTGCGTACCGTAGGCGCGCATCCCGGTCACGGGGTCGAGCACGCGGGCCTGGCGGGGCTGGAATTCCACGGGCACGCCGAGGGCGTCGCCCACGGCCAGGCCCAGCAGGGCGGCGCGGGCGGCAGCAGGCAGAAGAGGTAGTTGCATGGGCACAAGGTAGTAGCTTTGGCCGCAACCGCGAACGGACCTTTGACTGGCAGTCCGCAACTGTTCCCCCCCATTTCCTTCCGGCCGCTTCAATGATAATGAGCTACCATTTCGCACTACGCTGCTGCGGGGCAGCCCTTTTACTGGCGGCAATCAGCTTTTGCGCCAATGCGCAGCCCTTGGCCACGACCAAGCTGTCCCGGCACCTCTCGGTTCTCAACGACCGGGCATTCGCCGATTTTCCGGCCGCCGCCGTCAGCAGCGCCCGGCCCACCGATATTATGTCGACCGACCGCAACGCCAACCTGGAAACCCGCATTGTGCTTGATGCGCAAGCCAGCCGGCTGGTTTTCTTCGCACAGGAGCTTTTTGCAACGGGCGACAAAAAATCGGTGGCCCGGTTTGCCGGGGAGGAAAGCTTGTCAATCGGCGCAAAAACCACCGTCCTCGCCGACGATGGCCAGCTGTTCACGACCCTCTCAACCCCGATAAAATTTGACACCACCCAGGCGGCCATCCTCGTCAACTCGTTGCTGGTGAAACTGCCCGACAACACCGTTTTCCGCCTCGCCGCCTATATCAACCCCGCCGCCTATGCGCACCGAGCTGATTTCGAGGCCCTATCGGCCCGGGTGTTCGGGTCGCTGAAAGTGGGACCGCGGCAGGTCAACCGCACGGCCCACACCGAAACTCCCGCCGTGCTGGGCTCCGCCAAAAAGCTCAGCATTGACCTGCCCACCGACTTCGCCTTGAGCACCGACCAGAAATATGACTTCCAGGTTTTCAACTTTCACCACTACCGGCCGCTGGGCACGCCGGGTCGCGAAATCCTGACGGTGTACGTGGGACGGCACCCCTCCTACTTTTTCCGGGAATTTGGGTTTGAGCGCGACGATGCCCGTCTGCTAAAAGGGAATTTTCTGGGCAAGCCGGTAAACTGGCTGCACTTCGCCAATCCCACCAAAGCCCTCTATGTGCAGGAGCAACAGCTCGATGGCAGTGTGCTGGGGCCCGGCCTCACGCTGCACGTAGGCATGGTGGGCAGCACGGAAGTTGCCATCGGCGAGTTGGTGAAAGTAGCGTCCAATATATCCGTAGCCCGGTAGGCCGCCGTCGGCACTGCGGGCTACTGGCCGGCCGCCGGCATCGGCGCGATGCCCGAGAAGCTTCCGCCCGAAAATTGGCGGGTGTGCATGCGATGTCTGCGCGCCGCACCGGGCTTGGGCAACCGTGGCTGCTACATAAACAGCTTGATAAACTTGTCCCAAAACCAGCTTTTTTCGGCCTGCATGAGACGCGTAAGCATCTTATCCGACACCGTGGCCAGCTGCTGAATATCGGCCAGCACGGCGTGGAAAGCCCGGTATTCGGGGTCGGCGGCATCGCCGGGCAGGGCGGCCAGCTGGTCGAGGCTGCGCTTCATCTGGTCGAGCTCGCGGCGCTTGCGGGCCCGGATGATGCAACGCGTGACTTGCAGCATGTCCTTCTCGGCCACGAAGAACTCGCGCCGCTCGCCGGGACGCAGCTCCTTATAAATCAGGCCCCAATCGAGCAATTCGCGCACGGTCATGCTGGCGTTGCCGCGCGATATTTTCAGCTGGTCCATGATGTCTTCGGTGCTCAGCGCGGCCGGGCTCACCAGCAGCAGCGCGTGCACCTGGGCCAGGGTTTTACTCACGCCCCAGCTCGCGCCCGACACGCCCCAGGTGTGGATGAATCGCGCTTTGGCTTCGGCCAGCGGAAGGCCGGAGGAATTGGTAGGGTTCATCGGGAAAGTAGTTTAGGTGCTGAGCAGGCTGCAAATGGCCGGCTTGCAGGTGGGATAGTGAAAGGTGAAGCCCAAATCCAGCAGGCGCTGCGGGTATACTTTGCGGCTTTTGAGTATCAATTCGGTTTCGGTGCGCAACATCAAAGCGCCGATTTCCAGCAGCCATTTCGGCTGGGGCAGGCGCAGCAGCGGGCGCAGCCCCTGGCCCAGCAGCCCGTTGAACTCGCGGTTCGGTAGCGGATTGGGCGCGCAAACGTTGAAAGCCCCGCCTTCGGTGGTTTGCGTGGCCAGAAACTCCACGGCCCGGCAAAAATCCTCCACGTGCAGCCAGCTCACCCACTGCCGGCCAGTGCCTTGCGGCGTGCACAGGCCCAGCCCGGCCAGCTTCGCCATTACCGGGAACGCGCCGCCATCGCGCCCCAGCACAATGGAAGTGCGCAAAGCCACCTTGCGCGTGGCCGGCACGGCGCAAGCCTCGAACGCCGCTTCCCAGGTTTTGGCCACCTCAACCGAAAAGCCCGTCCCGATGATGCCCGCCGCTTCGGTATTAGCCGGCTGGTCGCCTTCGGTATCGGCATAAATAGTGGCCGTGGAGGAGTTGAGCCACACTTTGGGCGGCACCAGGCAGGCGGCCACGGCCGCGCCCAGCACGCGGGTACTCTCCACCCGGCTGGCCATGATTTCGCGCCGGTTGGAATCGGTGTAGCGACAGTCCACAGTGCGGCCGGCCATGTTCACCAGCACGTCGGCCCCTTCGAGCTCAGCGGCCCAAGGGCCCGGCGTATGGGCATCCCAGCGCACGTTATCGGGCCCGGCTGCCTCGCTCCGGCTAATGATAACTACCCGATACCCAAGCGCCTGAAAGTGTCGGCGCAAGTGGCTTCCCAGAAACCCGTTGCCCCCGGCAATGACCATTTTCGGTTGTTGCATGCGCTTCTGCCCTATTTGGGTAGCCGCCAACCGGTCAGTTCCGGGGCGTTTCCGTTGGACGAGACAAATGTATCACAAGTTTCAATAATTATTGAAACTTGTGATACATTATTTATAAACGGCCTGTTGTGCTTTCGTTGTACTCATCGCGAAATGATTGAGGAAAATCAGGTGGGGGTAGAGACGCAACATTTTGCGTCTTGTCGTTACTGATATTGTTATCACTGCGCAGTCCGGTGCGTCCCCAGTCGTTCAACGACGAAACGCAAAGTGTTGCGTCTCTACCCCACTCTCGCAAATCACTTCGTGACGAGAATAGATAACCGAACATCGTGCTCAGCACGACGTCCCCTAGATTATCGTTAGCCGCTTTGGTAAAACGCCTGCCGCACCCGAATCAGGAGTTTCTCAGCGGCGGCCTTATCGGGCGCATCCGGCAAGGGAGAGTGTGCAAACGCTGATTCTACCCGTTCCACTAGTTTCTCTGCTTCGGCTACTAATTCCTCGTATTCAAATTCGCCGCGCCGGATTTGCAATAGGAATTCGCGATTCGGCCGGTGCACATTTAATTGCCGGGTTTCGGCAATCTCCTCGGCCATTTGCAGCAGCCGAAATACGTGCAGCATATTTTTTGCGTCGTAATTTTTGCCGTGCTGCACGGTATTTTGATAGCGCTCGGCATTACGCTTTTCTACCCATTCCCAATACTCCCGAAAAGCGCGGCAATACACGCTGTAGCCGTTGCGGTTGAAGGACAAATACGCCACCGGCTCCTCTCCTTTCGGCACGGCGGAAAGCAGCACATCCTGGGAGGTTTCGGCATCGCGCAACAAGCCCCGGTAGCCGTGAATTCGCGGCGGCGTTGCATCGACAAAAAGCGCGTACAAATCGGTGAGATGGGGCACGTTGGCCAGGCCGCATTGCGCGGCCTCGTAGCCGTGGCGGTCCAGCCAGGCGGCCACGGGCTGGGCTCCCGCGCCCACCGTCACGTAGCAGAAATCCAGTACCGACTTGCGGGCCGGCGGCTCGGGATGATTGATTTTCTTGTTCAGGCCTTTGGCTTTGCGAATTTGCGCCACGGCGTATTCAGCAAAGCTTTGACGGCAAAGTTTCGAGAGAAAATCCGCTGCTTTAAATTGCTCAAAAAGCGGGTGTTTATAAATAACGCAGTTGGCTGGTGTACCCAATAATTCGAGCACGGTCGGATTATTTTTCAACAATAACTCGACGAAACGGCGTAATTCATAAAATACCTCATCGTTGGTTTCATTGGCCACCTGCGATACGTAATCGAGGCCGAAAAACTGGTTTTCCGGCAGGATGAATACGCCTTTGAGGTCGGTATCAGAATGCGGCAGATTGGTGCCATAAGCCCGGCTCCCGCTGATGGCTTCGAAGAGAATAAGATTCTGGCGGCGCAGGTCGGCAATGGTCATGGGAAAGGAAGTGCCAGTCATTCGCATGGCGCGGAAAATATTAGTAGCTGGCCGCTAATTCAACCAGTTTATTTGTTGAAAAACCTTTTCAAAATCCGACTAATTAATCCCACTTACAAAAAACAGTGCGCTACAACGCTTCGCTGAGCAACGCCCGAAACACCACATCAATATCCCCGACGAGGCTACTGGCCCGCGGCATTGGCAGGACATCGCGCTCCGCCTGACTCGCGGCGTATTCTGCCCGCAAAAACTCGACCAGCGCGGCAGGTGGGGCCACCGTCGTCATTTCGTCTGCCTCGGCTTTGGCCCGCAGCAGTTCACTGGCCATGGGGTCCAGCTCTACCGGCAGCAGTGCGCGCAACGGCTCAAATTCCATGGGCGGCAGCGTGTGCCGCTCCCGAATCCAGCGGGCGGCCAGGGCCGAGCGCAGGGCGTAGAACAGGCGCTTCAACCGTACTTCTTCCGCCGCCATGTCTTCCTCCACGCCGCGCCGCAGCTGGCCCAGGTAGTGGTGCAGGCCGGCTTTTAGGTTGAAGGCGGCCGGCAAAAGCGGGGCTAGTCGCGCCCGAAAATCAAGCGCCTCGTGATATACTATAGGCGATTGTAGCCACTCAAACACGGAGGCGTTGGAAGCGCGGAGCAGGCGCAGGGCCTTGCGCAGCTCCCAGCCGGCGAGGTCCAGTTCCTCGTCCATCGGGAAGTTTAGGGTGTCGCGGCCTTCGTCCAGGGTCAGGTACCAGTCGGCGGGGTGGCAGTAGATGAAGCGAACATCGTAGTCCGAATCGGGCGAGGGGAAGCCCCAGGCGCGACTGCCCGACTCACAGGCGTACAGAATGCGAATGCCGTGGGTGGCTTCGAGGTGGGCGAGGGCCGTGGGGATGCGAGCTAGCATGGGCAATGTAGTGGTTTTCATCGGGCCGCGGCCAACCGGCAGCACTACGAAAGTAGCACGAGCCGCCACGTGGCCCTACTTTCGCAGCATCACTTTTACACTGGCACCGGACCGCGCCCCTCCCCATGCACAAAGGACGACTCGAAGCTTTCAGCGATGGCGTGCTGGCCATCATCCTCACCATCATGGTGCTGGAAATCAAGGTGCCGCACGGGGCCGATTTCGCGGCCCTGGAACCGCTGCTGCCCGTGGTCCTCAGCTACGTACTGAGCTTTATCTACATTGGCATCTACTGGAACAACCACCACATGATGCTGGCCAGCACGAGCAAAGTATCGGGCGGTGTGCTGTGGGCCAACCTACACCTGCTGTTCTGGCTCTCACTGGTGCCCTTCGCCACGGGCTGGATGGGTGAAAACCATTTCGCCCTCGCCACCTTGGCCGTGTATGGGGGCCTGCTGCTGATGGCGGGCGTGGCCTACAATGTACTCCAGAACTGCATCATCGCCATCGAAGGACCACATTCGACACTGGCCCGAGCGGTTGGGCGCGATTACAAGGGCAAGGCTTCCCCCCCGCTCTACTGCGCTGGCATCGCGGCCAGCTTCTGGAACCCTTGGGTGGCGGGCGGCATCTACGTGGCCGTGGCGCTGATGTGGCTCATTCCGGACCGGCGCATTGAGCGCATGCTGGCCGGGAAAGTCTAAAAGATTGCCGCGACGAGCAGGTGGGTTGGTGGCCCCATTCTCCCGCGTAGTTATTCAGAGCCCCGAATAATCAGTCGGCCGCAGGAAAGTGATGTCGATGTGGGACACGTTGTGCTGATACTCGGGCAGGGTGGAAAGTTTTTTCCATTCGGGGTCGCTGCCGAAAGCTTTCCAATGCGCTTCCCGCGCCGGCATATTCGCAAAGGAAGTCATGTACATGAGGTTGGGCATTTTCGCGCCGAAAACTACTTCGCCATAGAAAATTCCGTTGAATTGCAGCCGGTCAAATAATTTAATTTCTTTGCCGGCATTGAACATTTGGACTTTGTTGCGGAATAGCTTTTCGCTAGCCCCTTCATAGCTGCGCAACTCATAAACCCGCTCATTTTTGGGTGCATCGAGTTTGGGCGCAGTCAGCCCAGCCATCTCATCGAAGGCGCGGATGAGGATGGTTTCCTGCCGGGTATAGGCCGGATTGTTGTAGGCGGCATTCACGTAGGCGCCGCCAGCAGCCAGCAGTTTGGCGGTCGTTTCTTTATCAACTTTCTCCCACTGTTTCAGGGAGGTAAACGGCGTGAAAACATACACGCGCCTATCGGCAGCAGTATCGTTGCCAATGGGTTTAAATACCCCAACGGTGGGAATGCCCGCCGCGTGCAGCGCCGGCAGGTATTGCCGCTGGAGAAAGCTGTCAATCAGGGCTTCCTGCCGGCTGGTTTTCAGGTGATACACCTTCAGCTCAAAATACGTGGGGCGCTCAGCGGCGGTAGTTGTTGCAAAGCCGGCGCTGGTCAGCCAAAAGCCCAGGCAGGCAATGAGGAACGGGAGGAAAAGCTGTTTTTTCATGAATAGGTCAGCATTAGTGCTTAGCCACAAGTACGTGGTGGGCGCAACAACTGCTACTTATCTCCTTCGCTGACACTATTGTTTGCCCTGGCCGGCGGCCAATTGCGAGCAGCACCATACTCTGGTTGATAAAGCCGAAGGAAAATACCTCAGGCAATGACGGCAGCCTCGCGGACTTGACTGAGGCTGCGGAAGCAATTCACGGCGCTGGAGTGACTGATTTCCTGAAGTCAGAAGCGTAACTTGTGACTATTGAAACCGCCAGAAAATGCAGGTATATTCGCTGGATGAAGTCATTGATAAGCACCTCGGCTCCATTAGTACGCCCAAGCGCGATGCCTTTGAGGCAGAACTCCGCCTCGACCTGCTCGGCAAAGCCATCAAAGAAGCCCGCCTGCAACGCAACCTGACCCAGCAGTAGCTTGGGGAACTGGTGGGCGTGCAAAAAGCGCAGATTTCCAAGCTGGAAAACAGCCTGACCGATGCGCGTTTCGACACGGTGACGAAGGTATTTAAGGCGCTAAACGCGAAGGTTAATTTTAGTGTGGAATTGCTGAATCAGAGTTTGCCAGTTTTGTAGAAATCGTAATTACGAATAGTTTACACACATGAATTGGAAAGATTATGAAGTTGAAATTGCCTCCTATTTTAAAGAACAATTTCCGAACACCGAAATCACCCACAATGCGAGCGTAGACGGCCGGTATTCTAAAACTAAGAGGCAAATTGATATTTTAATTGAAGACTATGTTGCTGGCAACAGAATCAGAATTGTTATCGATGGAAAGTTTTTTTCCAAAAAAATTGATGTCAAAGATGTTGAGATGTTTATTGGCATGTTGAATGATTGCGAAGCGAACAAAGGTTTACTTATTACTCAGCAAGGATTTAGCCCGGCAGCAATCAATAGAGCATTTTCAGACCCAATCGATATAGAACTCGATATACTGAATTTCAAAGACTTGAAAGATTTTCAAGGCTTCGAAGGGATTATTTATAGCGGAAAGTCAGGAGCAATTGTAACTGCACCTTTTGGCTGGATACTGGATGGCACTCGAAGAGAAGGAATATTAGCGTCTTTCTATCAGAGAGGCTTGAGTTTTGAAGAGGCTGGAGATTCAAAAGAATTCATGTACGTTAACTTAATTGCTAAGGATGCTGATACATAGAGCCTTGATGACCTTCTGAGCTTCCAAGAAGCTTACACAATGCAGGATTTTCCTGCTGCCAAAATCAGCTATATACCAACTATTAAGAGAAATGACTCATCTGTCAAAATTCGTGTAATTGATATCCCATCTTATCCGAGCAAAGAGTACACAGGGTTTGTAGAATTCGACGACTTAATCTTTTTCTGCGTCATGTTCACGCCACTTGAATTGAGCAAAAAGAATATCAGGAAGCTGGAAAGTATTATGCTTCGGGTTTTACCACTGAATGTCAACCAATAATTTTATTAATTACAGCCGTGGGTCCACCGCCTCACTTTCCAGCGCGAGCACGCCGAAGACGCACTGATGCACGCGGCGCAGGGGCTGCCGGGCCACGAAGCGTTCCAGGCCCTCCACGCCGAGGGCGAACTCGCGCAGGGCGAGGTTGCGCTTGGCTTTCACGTTGCGTTGGCGGAGGCGGTCGAGGTTGCCGGGCAGCAGGTAATCGGGGCCGTAGATGATGCGCAGGTACTCGCGGCCCCGGCACTTGAGGGCGGGCTGAAGCAGGCCGCCTTTGCCCTGAGGGACGAAGTCGTAGGGCTTCACCACCATGCCTTCGCCCCCGGCGGCGGTGAGGTCGGTCCACCACTGGATGGCGGCTTCGATTTCGGCCGGGTCGGCGAGGGGGACGACGCGGTAGGGTGTGGCGCGGAGCAGGCCGGGGTCGGCCAGGGCGAGGGAGCGTAGGGTTTCCATGTGCCAGGCGTGGTCACGGTCGAAGTAGGTGCGGCCTTCGGTGGCGAGCAGGTGGAAGGGGGCCAGCTTGAGGTCATCGAGCGAGTGGACGGGCCAGCAGTAGCGGCGATAGGCGGCGGCGTAGTGGGCGGCGGCTTCGCGGCGGGCGGTAGTACGGGCCAGCAGGGCGTCGATGCCGTCGAGGTTGCGGGCGGCGGCTTCGGTGAGGGCGGCTTCGACCTGGGGCAGGGCAGCGTTGGCGGCGGCGGCCACGGCGGCGTACTGGTTTTTCACCAACTCCTGGGCTTTGGCCGACCACGGCAGCAGCTCGGCATCGAGGCAGACCCAGTCGGTGTCGAATTTCTCCCAGAAGCCGGCCGTAGTGAAGGCATCGCGCAGGCGGGCGAGGAAGGCGGTTTCGAGGGCGGCATCGGTGAAGAAGTTGCGGCCAGTGCGGGTGTAGCACTTGCCGATGCCCTCGCCCACGAGACCCAGGCGGCGCTGGATGGTGGCTTCGTCCTTACCCAAAACCACGACCACGCGGCTGCCCATATGCTTTTCTTCGCACACCACGCGCTCCACGCCGAGGCGTTTGTAGTAGTCGAAGGCTTCGGCGGGGTGTTCGAGCAGGTCGGGCAGGGCCGAGGTTTCGGTGGGCGACATGGTGGGCGGCAGGTACAGCAGCCACTTGGGGTGCAGGGCGAAGCGGCTCATCACCTCCAGGGCGGCCACGGCGTTTTCCTCGCGGATGGTGACGCCGCGCATCAGCCGGGTTTCGATGAACTGCTTGCCGGTGACGTCGCGGATGTCGAGCAGGTCGTCTTGTTCGTGCTGGGCAGATTGTAGCGCGGACTCTGTAGTCCGCGGGTCCGGGAATCGTTCTGACTCGCGGACTACAGAGTCCGCGCTACTGCGGCGGTAGTTGAGCGGGCGCACGGGCTCGCAGTAGACTTGCGCGGCGGGCACGGCTACGAGCTCGCGCTCGGGGTAGCGCAGGGCGGTGAGGCGGCCACCAAACACACAGCCGGTGTCGAGGTCGATGGTGTTGTTGAGCCATTCGGCATCGGGCACGGGCGTGTGGCCGAAGGCGACCATCGCCCGGCCCCGGTACTCGCGGGCCCATTCGTAGCGCACGGGCAGGCCGAATTCGTCAATCTCGCCGGTGCTTTCGCCAAACAACGCGAAGGCCCGCACGGCGCCCGAGCCGCGCCCCTGCATCTCCTCGGTGAGGCCGGCGTGGGCCACCACCAGCTTGCCGCCATCGAGTACGTAGTGGCTCACCAGGCCGTCGAGGAAGCGCCGGACTTCACTTTTGAAGGCTTCGGGCTCGGCTTCGAACTGGGCCAGGGTTTCGGCCAGGCCGTGGTTGACGGTGACTTTCTTGCCGTTGAGGTGGCGCAGGAGCTTGATGTCGTGGTTGCCGGGCACGCAGAGGGCGGTGCCGTCGCGCACCATGCTCATCACAAGGCGCAGGACTTGCGGGGAGGCGGGGCCGCGGTCCACGAAGTCGCCGAGGAAGATGGCCTTGCGGCGCGCCTCATCCCCCCGGCCCCCTTCTCCGATGGAGAAGGGGGAGCCTGGCGATTCCTGACCGTGCATTACCGGTGTCCCCTCTCCATCGGAGAGGGGGTCAGGGGGTGAGGCGCTCGCGTGAACGGTCAGCGGCGCCACCACCCGCACGCCCAAATCCCGCACATCCAGAATCGGCTCTTCCAACACCTGATACCCCAGCTGCTCCAGTAGCGCGCACAGCTCCTCGTAGCAGCCGTGCACGTCGCCGATGATGTCGAAGGGGCCGGTTTCCTCCTTGCGGTTGTTGTAGAGACGGTCGCGGGTGAGGTGCTGGACGGCGTCGATTTCTTCCACGCTACGCAGGTGGTGGACGTGCCGGAAGCCCTCCTCTTTCAGACTGCGCAGGCTGCGGCGCAGCTGCTGGCGGTGGCTGGCAATGACGTGCCGGCCCAGGTGGCGGCGGTCGGGGCGCTGGGCGTTGCGCTGCTGAGCCACGGATTCGGGCACGTCGAGCACGATGGCCACGGGGAGGACGTGGTATTGGCGGGCCAGGGCCACCAGGGGCTTGCGGCCTTCGGGCTGCACGTTGGTGGCATCGACCACGGTGAGCAGCCCGCGCTTCAGGCGCTTGGCCACCAGGTAGTGCAGCAGCTCAAACGCGTCTTTACTGGCCGATTGGTCGTTTTCATCGTCGGCCACGTAGCCTCGGCAGGCATCCGACGACACGATTTCCGTGGGTTTGAACAAGCGCCGGGCGAAGGTGGATTTGCCCGCGCCCGTGCTGCCGATGAGGAGGACGAGGGAGAGTTCGGGGAGCTTGAGGGTATCTTGGGGCATTGGAAAGGTACTTGCTTCAAAAACGACGATTAAAAAATGCTTAACCCTGACTCCTCTATTAAAATAACGTTTACGCCTGAGCTAGATGAAGCCTTAGACAAGCTAATGGGCAATGAACTGATGCCTCATACATGTCAAATTTTCGAGATGGATACTAGCTCTAAGATGAAACCATTTGGTTCTGGTATAATGGCTTTTTTAGGTGGACATCACTACATTCTAACTGCAGCACATGTAGCTGAACATCTAACGCAAACCAAACCATTGTTTATCAAAAGTCGTGATGGCTTCACTGCAATAAGTGGTAAAGTTCTGGTAACAAACCTTGGTGTTGATAAAACAATAGACCTAGCCTATATAAAACTTCACCCCCACATACTTCCTGCTTTAGAAGGTGGCTATAGGTTCCTTCCTATTTCAAAATTCCGTGGCCATTCAGAGCTATTCTATGCAACACAATATTGCGTTTTTGGATATCCAGAGGATAGCACCAAAGAGATAGATGGAGAGTTGCAATCTCAAGCAGAAGGGTTTTTCGTTGAACCTGCTAAGGAAAAAGTTTATGAGTATTATAAGTTCGACCCAAAAACATGTTTCATTCTTGATTTTAAGGGAAAGGGAGTAGATGTCCGGACAGGAGAAGATAAAAAAATCAAAATTCAACCATATGGCTTAAGCGGTTGCGGTTTATGGCTACTATTACCAACTCATCAAAACGAAAAATGGACAGTCGATTACAAGCTAATCGGCATTATGACAGAATTTAAAAAAGGCAAATACTACTGTCTAATCGGGAACAAAATAAGTCTTGTCCTTGATGCCCTAATGAAGGTCGAGGAACTAAAGCTTAGTACTAAACCCGTCGTTAAAGAGTAGTTTCAAACACCGCCATCTGCGAGGGCGCGCCCACGCCTTCCACCTCCTCCCCCATGCCCACCAGCCGCACCTGATACCCGTGCCGCCCGGCCACGCCGGCAGCCCAGGCAGAGAACTCGGCGCGGGACCATTCGAAGCGGTGGTCGTCGTGGCGGAATTCGCCGGCGTTTAGCTTCTCGAAGAGTTGGTTATAGTCGGCGTTGGGGGTGGTGACGAAGACGTGCGCCGGGCGGGCCTGACCAAACACCACGGCTTCGAGGGCGGCGAGGCGGTTTTCGTCCAGGTGCTCGATGACTTCGACCAGGGCCGCCGCGTCGAAGCCGGCGAGGCGCTCGTCGCGGTAAAGCAGCGAGCCCTGGATGAGGTCGAGGCGGGTGCGCTGGCGCGGGGGCATCTCGTCTAGGTGCAGGCGCTGGGCGGCGCGGGCCAGGGCTTGGTGCGACACGTCCATGCCGAGGAGGTACTCGATTTTGGACTGGCGCAGGAGCAGCCGTAGCAGCTTGCCTTCGCCGCAGCCCAGGTCGAGCACGCGTTTGGGACCTAGTTCATAGATTTCGTGGGCCACTTGCTGGAGGCGCTGGTCGTGGAGGCTCAGGCGTTGGTCGCCCTCCCCGTTCACCTCACCCCCCCGCCCCCTCTCCCGCGGAGAGGGGGAGCCTGACGATTCTGCAACGGGCATTTCCGGTGCCCCCTCTCCACGGGAGAGGGGGTCAGGGGGTGAGGTTTCCGTCAGGTCCTCATCCCCTTCCATCAGCCGCGCCAGCGTGGGGTTCACGTACGCCGCCAGGTAGCGCAGGTAACGCCGCGTAATAAAGCCGCGCTCCGGGTGCTGGGGCAGCCAGTCGCCGCCGCGGTGCAGCAGCTTTTCTGCTTCGTTTTCGCCGATGTAGTAGTGCTTGTCGTTGTCGAGCACCGGGAGCAGCACGTAGAGGTGGGTCAGCACGTCCTGCAGGCGCAGGCCGGCGTGGTGCAGGTGCAGGGTGTAGTAGCGGCTGTCGCCCCACTCCGGCACGGTGGGGTCGAGCGGCGTGGTTTCGATTTCCACTTCGTAGCCCAACGGCTCAAAAAGGCGGCGCGGCCAGTCGGGGCCGGGCGCGGATACGACGGCCACTTTCACGGCCAGCGGCAAAGCCTGGGCGGGCAGGTCGGGCTTGTCTTTGCAGGTGCCGTTCATGGCCGTGCCGAAGGCTTTGCTCAGGGCCGCGCTCAGGAAGGACGAGGCTACGTAGGGCCGGTCGTTCACGTATTGCTCCAGGGCAAAGCCTTCGCCATTGCTGCCGCTGCGGCCGCGCACGAGTCCGATGGGGTCAAGGTCGAGCAGCAGGGCGGCGGTGCAGCGTTCGGCGGAGGCTTCGGGATAGAAGATGTGGGCCTCGCCGCCGGCTACTTCGATGCTTTGCAGGCGCGCCGGGTTTTTATGCAGCAGGTAGCCGAGGTCGGTGGCGGGCTGGTAGGTGGTGGAGATGGTGAGGAGCATGAGCAATAAGCCAGAAAAACGGGTGGCCGAATGTAGCACGGCACCGGCCAGAACCAGGCGACGTAGCCGGATGACAAGTAGGTTTGTATGGTATAAAGCCGTTTTTTGACCGGCCGCTCCTCCCACTTTCACCGTTGCTCCCAGTGCCTGACACAACTCCTGCCGCCGCTCCCATCGGCCCTTCTCTGAACGATTTCGCCTGCTTCTACCTCTACGGCCTCACCAACCATCCTTACCAGCAATCGACTGATTTAGCGAAGTTTGGAGAGCTGTATGCCTTAGCTATCGGCACCCACGGTGGGTTGGGCATTGCCAGCTCGTTTCACCCTTACCAGTTGGTGAATCCGGCGGGCGTATCCGTATGGTACGCGGCCTACGCGCAGCTCTACGCCCAACCCAACCGCCTCGAACTATTCGCGGAAATGACGCTGGAAAAGGCGGCATTCGTGGTGGTACCGCCGGCTTCATTCGCCGAATTCCACGTCTGGCCCGATAGCCGGCTGACGACCGACGAAAACCCGATTTTCGGCCGCTTCGTCCCGTTCGTGCTGCCGTTCCTGGTACGCAAAAACCCCGAGGCCTTGCGCTGGGACGCTGAATTCGCCGCCGCTGACGGCGACAAAGACCGGCTCAGCCCCTACCTGAAAGAGGTGAACCAAGCCATCAAATTCGTGCAGCCCGCGCCGGCTTTCGTGCTGGGTTTCGGGGAGTTTGATGAGCAGCAGCCAGAACAGTTGGTTGAGAAGTTTCTGAGCTGCCGGGACCTGCTACTGTGATGTAGCATGGACTCTGCAGTCCGCGAGTACGCCGGTTATCAGCCCAGTTGGTGCGAGTCGCGGACTGCAAAGTCCGCGCTACTTTCCACCGCCGTGCCGCTCAGAAACTGCTGGTACCAGCGGCCCGAGTCTTTCACAATGCGCTCCTGGGTGTCGTAATCGACGTGAATTAAGCCGAAACGCGGCCCGTAGCCCTCGGCCCACTCAAAATTATCGGTCAGGCTCCAGGCAAAATAGCCGCTCACGTCCACGCCCTCACGCTGGGCCCGCAGCACCTGGCCGATAGCCGCTTGCAGGTAGGCGCTACGGGCCGGGTCGTGGATGCGCCCCCCCGTTGCCACATCCGGGAAAGCTGAGCCACTTTCGGTTACGAGCAAAGTTGGTGCATTTGGATAAGCCGCAAACTGCTTTAACATTTGGCAAATCGACTCCGGATATACTTCCCAGCCCATGTCGGTATAGGGCACGCCGCGCTGCTTGGCAGGCACCAACGATGCCCATTGCAGCGGCAGCCAAGGCGAAAATTTCACCACTTCGCGGGTGTAGTTCTGGATGCCCCAGAAGTCGAAATCGAAGGTCATGCGCTGTTCGTCGCCGGGCTTCTGGTAGCGGTCCAGCAGCCAGCGCAGGGCGGGCAGTTCGGCCACGGGGTAGCCCAAGCCGAGGGTAGGCTCCACGAAAAAGCGGTTCAGCAGGGCATCGGCGCGGCGGGTGGCGGCTTCGTCATAGGCATTACCGGGGCGTTGCGGCGTGAGGTAGGAGCACGAAAACGTGGTACCAATCCGGGCCGAATCCGGCAGCAGAGCGCGCAGGGCGCGGCCGCCCTCGGCCTGGGCCAGCGTGGCATGGTGGGCCGCCGCCAGGAAGGCCCCGAGGTGCCGCCGGCCGGGCGCGTGCACGCCCAGCAGGTGCCCGGCGCCCACAAACACCATCGGCTCGTTGAGCACGGCCCAGTGCGGCACGCGGTCGCCGAGGCGGCGGGCCATAATCTGGGCGTATTCCGAAAACCAGCCCACGATGCTGCGGTTGGCCCAGCCGCCTTTGGCCTGCAACGCGCTGGGCAAGTCCCAGTGGTAGAGCGTGAGCATGGGGCGCAGGTCGCGCTCCAGGCAGGCATCCACCAGCCGGTCGTAATAGTCGAGGCCACGCCGGTTCACGGCCCCCGTGCCCTCGGGCAGCACGCGGGGCCAGGCGGCTGAGAAGCGGAAGTCCGTCAGGCCCATACCGCTGGCCAGGTCCAGGTCGGTTTCGTAGCGGTTGTAGAAATCGGTGGCCACGCGCCCGTGCTCGTTGCGCCGAATGGCTCCCTTGCGGCGCGTAAAATCGTCCCAGATGCTCGGGCCTTTGCCCTGGTGCTGCCACGCGCCTTCGGTCTGGTAAGCGGCGGCCGAGGCGCCCCAGTGGAAATCGGGTCCGAAATCGGCCCGGGAAAATGGCAGGGGCGCGGAGGCCGGAAAGAAGGCCGCCGGCAGCGGTTCGGCGTAGCGAGGTGGTAGCTTAATCATGCGCGGGGCGCGGAAGAATTAGAAATAACGGGTATAGCCTGAACGTCATGTCGAGCGCAGCCGGGACATCTCGCTTGTATCGTTGACCAATTTAATTACTGCTGCACGCGCGATGTCCCGGCTGCGCTCGACATGAGGTTCTTTTTCGCGCTTCATGAACGCATAGCTGCCCCAACACCTTTCTCCTGCAATTGCTCCCGCAGCAGCCTGTCAATTACCGCGGCGGTTTGGTCAGGGTAATCGACAGGGATGGTTTCGTCGCGGTTCAGCCACTGGTCCACCTTGTCCAGATTTTTGTCTTTGAAGCTTTTGATGACGGGCACGCCTATTTTTTCCAGGGCTGCCGCGTTGCATTGCTGCTCGTATTGCTGCTTCATGGGCATCACCAGCAGCTTTTTGCCCAGGTACAGGGCCTCGGCGGGCGTTTCGAAACCGGCCCCGCAGAGCACCCCGGCCGAGCGGGCCAAACTGTCGAGGAAGGCCGTACCGCTGACGGGCCACACGCGCACGTTGCCGTATTCGGCCGGCGTGTGGCTGTGCTTGCTGAATACCTCCCAGCGCACGCTGCGGCTCAGGTGTTGCAGGCGCTCCACCAGAATTTCCTCCTCATAAGCCGGCAAGTACACCGTATAATGACCCTGGTTCGTGGGACTCAGCTCGCGCACCTGCTGGCGGATAACGGGCGTGAAAATTTCCGGTGCATACCGCTGAAAATGAAAGCCGTACTGCGCCGTGCTGGGGGCATAGTGCCTGAGCACGGCGCGGCCGGCCGGGTCTTCCGTATCGGGGCGCGGCGATGCCGGGTTGAGCACGGCGCTTTGGTGGCTGAGGGCCACGCAGGGCACGTGCCGCAGCTTGCAGGCCCAGCTGCTCACCGGCTCGAAATCGCTGATGACCAGGTCGTAGCTTTCCACCGGCAGGTGCCGTACCTCGTGCAGAAACCTGGCCGAATTGAACTGCACAAACGTCTTCACGAAGTTGATGCCGCCCTTTTTGCCAAAGACAAACCCCATCCCCTGGGCCTTGTATTTCACCTCGAACGGGAGGGGTAAGTCGGCGGGCGGGCCGCTCACCAGTATATCAAGCTGGTCGCAACGGGATTGTAGCAGCGGCACCACGTCGAGGGCGCGGCTGAGGTGGCCGTTGCCGGTGCCCTGGATGGCGTAGAGGATTCGGGACATTGATTGGTAATCGGAATTGAATTCTTAAAACGTCATACCCATCTGGCGTCGGCAAGCGGATGCCAGAGGAGCATGACGTTCTGTTTTGATACGTAATAGCCGCCCGTTACGCCTTAATCCTGAATTCCGCCAGCAGCCCTTCCAGCAGCGCGGCCGGGTTGGCATCGGCCAGTTCCTCGGCGGCATCAGCGGCGTCGGCTTCGGCGGTTTGCTGCATTCTGGGGTCGTCGTTGTAGTAATAGAGCTGCCAGCCGGCTTCCGGGGTGTATTCCAGGGCAGTCAGGTTCTCCACCCAATCGCCGGAATTCAGGTAAATCACCTCCCCTTTCTCCGTGTGCAGGGTTTTGATTTCGGGCTGGTGAATGTGCCCGCAGGCCACGTAGCGGTAGCCTTCGTCGGCGGCAATGGCGGCGGCGGTTTCCTCAAAGTTGCTCACGGCCGCTACGGCGGATTTTACCCGCTCCTTCACCAGCTTGCTCAGGGCCACGCGGGGCCGGCCGAATTTTGCCAGCACGTAGTTTACGAAGCGGTTTATCAGAATCAGCAAGTCGTAGCCGTGCCCGCCGAGCTTGGCCAGCCAGCGCGAGTGCCGCATGGTCACGTCGAACACGTCGCCGTGAAACAGCCAGGTGCGGCCGTGCGGCAGGTCGAGCACCAGCTTGTTATCGAGGCGGAAATTGCCCAGCTTCAGGCCCGCGAACTTGCGCAGCAGCTCGTCGTGGTTGCCGGTGAGGTAGTGGATTTTGACGCCCTTGGCGGCCAGGCCGGCCAGGTAGCGCACCACCCGCATGTGGGCCGGCGGCCAGTAGTTTTTGCTGAACTGCCAGATGTCGACGATGTCGCCGTTGAGCACCAGCACCTGCGGCCGGATGCTCTTGAGGTAGCGCAGCACCTCCTTGGCGTGGCAGCCGTAGGTGCCCAGGTGCACGTCGCTGATGACGGCCACCTGCACCCGGCGCTTGCGGCGGATTTTGGGCTTGGATGGGGCCGCCGAAGCATTTTTCCCGGTTTCGGGCACCGTTGCGGGTTCTATCCTCATGCGGCAGCAATTTGCGTGAACCGGCCGCCCCGCGCGGGCCCCGCGCTGCGGCGCGGCCGGATGGCCGGGCCGGCCCGCCGCCCGGCCAGCTCGCCGCCGCCCCCAAACGCCGAGCGCAAACTGCCCAGCGTGTGCAGCGCAAAGGCCACCCACAGCGCCACTTGAAACAACTCGTACACGAGCCAGCGCCCCAGGCGGCGCAGCCCCGAAACCAAAGCCGGGAAGTACATAGCAGGAAAGGTTATAACTAGTGAAAATCCTGCTTTCAAAGTTCGCGCACCCCTATTAAGCCTTGATTACGGCCGAATTACCCTTATGTCAACTTGTGGCGCGGCGGTGCAGTCCTATTTGCTAGGCCCGGCGCGTGGCCGGATTTCAGGCCGGATTCCGTTTCTTTGCGGGCCCGATTATTCACCGGTCACCGTCCACCTTATTAAACTCCTTATTTTAATCCCCTTGATGCATTTCCTACCCCGCCTGGCCCGCCATTTCTTCACCATCGGCCTGCTGTGCCTCTGCGCCGGCGCCGCCCTGGCCCAGCCCACCGGCAAAGCCGCCAAAGGCCGCAAGCGCTACACCTTCGCCCAGAAGGATTCGGAGTCGCCCTACGTGCAGAACCTGACCAAAAACACCGACGAGGAGCAGGACGTCGACGGGTCATTCACCCGCCTTGGCTACCGCTCCTACGCCGACATGCTCACCGAAATCACCCACCTCAAAAAGCTGCACGACTGGGCCGATACCACGTTCCAGCGCCGCCTGGCCGCTCTGCCCCCCGGCGGCGCGCTGCTGGTTATCGTGCACCGCCAGGGCCCCAAGGGCGTGGAGCTGGCCAACCTCACCCTCACCGTTACCGACAAAGCCGGCAAGGAAGTTTTTGCCCAAACCCTGGCCCCCGGCACCGGCCGCTTCTTCGGCCGCGACCTCTACCAGGCCCAGCGCCTCATCCCCTTTCCCAAAATGGACCCCCAGGAGCTGAGCGTGAGCATCCGCGACGCCAAGCTCTACCAAACGTTCGATTACACGCTGACGCTGCCGGCCGCGCCGGAAACCCAGCCCTAAGCCGGGGCTAATTGCCGGCCGCCCCCACGGGAATGCTCACGGTAAATTCGGTGAATTCCCCCTCCCGGCTCTCGACGCTCAGCGTGCCGCCGTGGCCTTTGGTGATGATGTCGTAGCTCAGCGACAGGCCCAGGCCGGTGCCTTCGCCGGTGGGCTTGGTGGTGAAAAAGGGCTGGAAAATTTTCTCTACCACGCCGGGCGGAATGCCGGTGCCGTTGTCGCGCACGCGCACCAGCACCGCGCTGGCAGTTCGCTTGGTTTGCACGCACACTTCCGGCCGAAAGGCTTCGTCCGCCAGCTTGCTCTTTTGGGCCAGCGCGTAGAAGGCATTGGCCAGCAAATTCAGCAGCACGCGGCTGATATCTTGGGGCACCACGGCCAGCAGCCCCGTGGCGGGGTCCAAATCGCTGATTAGCTGGGCGTGGAAGTCCTTGTGCTTGGCCAGCCAGCCGTGGTAGGCCAGGCGCAGGCTCTCATCGGCCAGGCCGTTCAGGTCGATGGCCTGGCGTTGGCCGCTGCTGGCCCGGGAATGCTCCAGCATGCTCTTCACAATGCGGTCGGCCCGGTGGCTGTGCTGATGGATTTTGGCATGATTCAGGCTCAGCTCGTCGAGCAGCTCGTCAACCATTTGCCGGCCGTGCACCGACAAGTCCTCTTTGGCCAGCTCTTCCTTCAGCTCCGTCATCAGCTCCACGCTCAGGTCCGAAAAGTTGGTCACGAAGTTCAGCGGGTTCTGCATTTCGTGGGCCACTCCGGCCGTCAGCTCGCCCAACGACGCCATTTTCTCGCGCTGAACCAATTGGTTCTGGGTCGTCTTCAGCTCAGTCAGGGTGCGGTTCAGGTCGTCGCGGTGGGCCGCAATCTGCACGTTTTTTTCGTTGAGGTGCCGGTTCGCCCGCTGCTTCAGAAAAATGTTGCGCAGCAGCAGCCCCGCCAGCAGCAGCACGCCCACCAGCCCGGCCAGCAAGCCGTGCAGCTGCTGGCGCCGCCGGGCTTCCTTCTGGTTCTGGAGCTGCCGGGTTTTGGTGAGCAGGGCAATCTGGGTTTGCTTCTTTTCGAGCTCGTAGCTGTAGCGCAACGCACTGGTCCGGCGCTGGGTGTCTTCGCCCGAAAGGGTGTCGTTGTAGGCCAGGTGCAGGTTGCGGTAGTGGTAGGCGCGCGCAAAGTCGCCGCGCTGCGCGTAGGCCTGCGCCAGGATGTCGCTGGCATTGCGAATGTTCTCGTTGCTGCGCGTTTTCAGGCTCAGCCGCAAGCCGTGGTGGGCCAGCACCAGCGCGCTATCGGTCTGGTGCGCCAGCACATACGCCCGGGCCAGCATCAGCTCCACCGAGGGCAGGTTGTACTCGTCGTGCGCCGAGTACGCCAGCTGCCGGGCGCGCAGGCCGTGGGCCAGGGCCGCGGGCTGGTTGCCCAGCAGGCCGTACACCTCCGCCAGGCTGGTTTCGTTGCCCACCTCCCCCTGCACATCGCCCACTTGCTGGCTCAGCCGCAAAGCCCGGTGGTAATAGGCGACGGCCTGGGGCCATTTTTTCAGCATCTGGAACGAGTTGCCCAGCACGTTCAGCGACATCAGCACCAGTTGCTGGTCGCCCAGCTCCTGCCCGTTTTTCAGGGCGGCTTGCAGCACGGGCAGCGCCTCGTTGTAATTGCCCATGCGGTAATAAATGCTGCCCATGGTGGCCTGGAGGCGCGTTCGGGTCTGCACGTCGCCGGTTTGCTCGGCCAGGGCCAGCCCTTTGAGGGACGAGGCCAGGGCGGGCACGGAGTTGCCCTGCATCAGGTCAACGAGGCTCAGCTGCAGCCAGGAGCGGCCCAGGCCCAGGCGGTTGTGGTGCCGGGCATACAAATTTTTTGCCTGCTGCGCGTAGCGTCGGGCCGCTTCGTAATCGGCCTGGCGGCGGCTTACCTTGCTCAGGTCCAGCAGGGCGCGGCCTTCACCCACCACATCGCCCAGCTGCCGGGCCAGCGCCAATGCTTCCCGGCTCAGCCGCGTGGCCTGCGGCGCGTTGGCCACGCTCCACTCCTGCGCCAGCGCTTGCAACCGCCGCACCCGCACGGTGTCGGCGCGGAGGTCCGTCCGCAACAAGCGGCGCAAACTGTCTATTCTGGGGGTTTGGCCCAGCGTGGGCAGCGCGCACCACGCCAAGCTCAGGAGCAGCAAAACTGCAGGAAGTCTCATGCCAGCGGGCACTGAAAATCACACCACGGCAACAGGAAGTGGCTGCGTACGCGGGCCGTGGAAAGCGAAAGCAGGTGTAGTAAGCAGCGCTGCCGGACCGGGGAAAAAGCGCAGATAATCAGGCGATTTTGCGGCTGGAGCAGCACTGCGCCGGGCCCTCGCCGGTTCGGAAACAGCACTAAAAATTCGGGTTGTGAATGACTCCCTCAACTACCGATTCCGACGTGTTTTTTTCAAACGCTTCGTCCGATAGCCCTTCCGATTGCTTTTCCGAATCTTCCGAGCGCATTGCGTCAGCATTGCCATCGGCCGAGGACTCATCCTCCGGGTCCGGCCCGTCGGCCATTTCGTTGACGAACTGGCCGGGCACCGCCACGCGCCCCAACGTGCTGGTGAGGGCCGTTGGCAAGCTTCCTCCCGTCCAGTGCAATAAGTCCGCTAACCCAGTTGCAAATGCGCTGGCGTTATCCCGGCCCACCAAAGCGTCGAGGCCATTTTCCGTCACCAAATCATGCCACCCCCGCACAAAATGAAGCGCCTCCCTTTCAACCTCCCTCGCTGCTTTCAGCGGAGAATCCGTGGGCACCACCTTGTCCGGCTCGCCGAGTTCCTTCTGGTAGAAATTCATAGTCCCAGCCCATTTAGCTTCAGGAACATGAACCACTGTTTCCGTCATTATCATGATTTCTGCCATTGCCTTAATTAGCTAAAGTTGAAAATATTACTAAATATAATAATATTTTACTTGTAGCAGCAATGTCCTATTTTATGAACTAAACCGTTGACCTTATTCCATACTGCGTGACAAGAGGTTGAATCCGTGCCCAAGCCCCAACGGCACCTCTAAACACCCGCTCCTTCCAAGTGCTGCCGGAATGCCTGATTTTCGCCACCGCCTTACTCGATGCATGCAGCTACCTGCTACCACAGGTCCCGATGGAACTGGGGATGACCTGAATTGCATGCTAAAAAATAACGCGCATTAAACTAATATAATTAGTAATCAACAAATCCCAGCTATTATCTTTGGCATATCGCATAGTAGTCTCCCGCCAAAGCGCCGTCCGTAAAAAGACGAAGCCCCGGCTGCTGGACACAACCGGGGCTTCAAGAAGTGGGTGGAACGTACACCCTAACTTCTGAGCAAGATGAAACGGGAACGTGCGAAACAACTACTGCAAGATTGGTGGAAACCGGTTTTGCTGGGGTTGGTGAGCGGAGTAGCGAAAGACCTGGTCCTTCTGTTGCTGGCTCACTACCTCAAGTAGTGGTAAGGGGTTGGGCCGCGTGCCCGGCCCCTTATTTTTTATACGCTTTTTTTACAAACGCAAATGTATAAAGGTTTTCTACACTTTAAACACCGCCGAACCGGAAGCACGGCGTTGGGCCTTCCAGTAACCTTCCATCTCGCTCCATGCTGCAACACCACTCGCCCAATAGCTCGCCTCTTTCAGCAGCAAAAGCCGCATGAAGCACAAAGCGGCCCTTGTTTTTACGGTACTGCAACTGGTGCTGATTGGGGCCTTCAGCCGCCCGACGTACCAGTACCCGGCTTCCGCCGAGCTACGCCAGAAGGCCCATTATCTGGAGCGCTTCATTCGCACGCCCGAGAACGAGGCGTCGGAGCTTAGCGCACTGGGTAATTCCGAATGGTCCCTTTTCTCGCTCTCGTATTCGGTCTACGCCTTCACCAACATGGCGCAGCTCGACGCCAGCTTTCGCCCGGAAGCCGCGCACTACACCGAGTTGGCCATCCGCAAAATGCTGGCTGACCGCGTCGCCCAAGCCTTCCGCAACCCGGACGCCACCACCGCCGCCGATTCTGTAACCTCGGTGCTGTACCTGGGGCATCTCAATCTGATGCTGGGCTGCCACCGCCTGCTCAATCCCGCTTCGGCTTACCAAACGCTGCACGATTCCCTCTCCGCCACCCTGTACCGCCGGCTCGCCGCCGCCCCCAGCCACTGCCTGGAATCGTACCCCGGCGGCGTGTGGGTGCCCGATAATACCGTGGCCCTGGCCTCGCTACAACTCCACAGCGACCTGACGGGCAGCCCCTACCGCGCCTTTTGCCAGCAGTGGGTTGCCTACGCCCGCCAGCACCTCACCGACTCTACCACCGGACTGCTGCTTTCCAAGCCGGCCACTCGCCACCAGGCCGCCGAGGAGCCGCGCGGCTCCCACCTGGGCTGGAGCATTTTCTTCCTCTACCGCTTTGCCCCCGCCTACGCCGCCGAGCAATACCGACTCTACCAGCAGCAGTTCAGCACCAACTTCGGCGTCATTCGCCTCTACCACGAGCGGGCCGGCGAGTACGAAACCAGTGCCGGCGACGTCGACAGCGGCCCCCTGATTCTGGGCTACAGCATCCCGGCCAACGCTTTCGCCTTCGGCAACGCCGTGGCCCTGCGCGACCGGCGCAACGGCCAGCGCTTGCGCCGCATCATCAGTTTCGGCAGCCGCGAAGTAGAAACGCCCAACGAACTGCACTACCGCGTCCGCTTCGTGGATTTATCCGTCAGTCCGCTGGCGGAGGCGCTGCTGTTGCATGCGGAGACGATGGCGCCGTGGCGGCTTTTTCCATCGTTACGCTGAACTTCAATTTAGCTTCTTTTAAGGCCAATACTTGTTTCGCCGTCTTTATAATTGTTGTTAATTACGGTTAATGCTCTAGCACCGACGTAGTACTTTTTCCTCCGTGGTATTTCACGTAAACACTTTCAGGAGAAATTGGGATGGCATAATGGCTCTTGTCAATTTTATCACTTATATAAGCACAGTCTTTTTTTTAACCTTGCTTAATCGTTACGTTATACAACTTGGTAGGCGCTTTGATATAGAAAGTCAATGAGAAAAATATCCGTATTAAAATGAGCTTCACCTACCCATTCCATTTTTCTGTATAGCAGAATGCTGTGCGAAAGGGAATAGTCAAGTAGCTCAAAACGCCAGGCAGTGTCAATTTTTCCATAGTAAAACTTAAAATGCAATTTATTTTACCGCCGCAGCCGCGCCCATTGCACAGCAATCACCGTCTTGGCATCGCGTAGCGGCTCAGCTACCAGCGCTTCCCAGGTAAAGTCCAGCATTTCAATCTTCTCGTTTTCCTCAACCAGCCCGCCGCCTTCGCCGGTTTTGTGGCTTACCTCGGCGTAATAGATGGTGATGACCTCCGAGCTGGTGCCCGGTGAGGGCCACATGGCCACGATTTCCTCCAGCTTATCAATTTCGTAGCCCAGCTCTTCGTGAATCTCGCGGCGCACAGCCGTTTCCGGCGTTTCGTCGGCGTCAATCATGCCGGCGGCGATTTCCAGAATCTCCATTTCCGGGCCGATGCGGAACTGGCGGGTGAGGACGTACACTTGGCGGGCCGTGTCGTAGACCAGCGCGGCCACGGCCTTGCCGGGTGCGAACTGCTCGCGCTTGAGTTGCACGTCGCCATCCTGAACGATTAGTTGGTTGACTTTGTAATGGCCGTTGAAAACGCGGCTGCGCTCGATAATCTGCATGTTCGGGTTGCTGTGTTGTACCTTTGTTGAAACCAGGGCCGCCGTCGGAGCAGCCCGCTGCCCGGCTGCGTTGGGCAAAGCCCCGCGCCTCGGCTGCCTCCGCGAAGTAAGCGCACCTCACCCCAACTTCTCTTCATTCAGGGAATCTGACGGCCTCCGACGAGCCGCCAACCCCGCCCACGCCTGGCACCGTCCGGCGTGGCCATGCTAGCCTATGCAACCCCATAGGCTGAACCACTCGTTTGGCAGACCAATGTCTATCAACATTTTACTACGGCACCAAGTACTTATTACCCGGTACTCAATACTTACTACTCAACATGACGTTTGACGATTTAAATCTGATTGACCCCATTCTCAAAGCCCTCAAAGAAGAAGGCTACACCACCCCTACCCCCATTCAGGAGCAGGCCATTCCCCACGTGCTGGAAGGCAAAGACCTCCTTGGCGTGGCCCAAACCGGCACCGGCAAAACGGCCGCCTTCACCGTGCCCATCCTGCAAGTGCTGCACCGCACGGCCCAGGTGTCGAACCACGCCCCGCGTGCCATCCGCTGCCTAGTGCTCACGCCTACCCGTGAGCTGGCCATCCAAATCAACGAAAGCTTTGGTGCCTACGGCCGCCATTTGAGCCAGATTCGCCACACCGTTATTTTCGGCGGCGTGAGCCAGGGCTCGCAGGTTGCCGCCCTCAAGCGCGGCGTGGAGGTGCTCATTGCCACCCCCGGCCGCCTGCTCGACCTCATGAACCAGGGTTTCGTGGACCTGCGCCAGGTAGAAGTATTCGTGCTTGATGAAGCCGACCGCATGCTCGACATGGGCTTCATCCACGACATCAAGCGCATCCTGCCCAAGCTGCCCACCAAGCGCCAGACCCTGTTTTTCTCGGCCACCATGCCCGGTCAGATTCAGGAGCTCGCCGGCACCATCCTGCGCCCCAATCCGGTGCGCGTGGCCGTTACGCCCGTCAGCAGCACCGCCGATACGGTGACGCAGTCGGTGTATCTCGTTGAAAACAACGACAAGCCCGCCCTGCTCCGCCACATCCTGCAGGACAAAGAAATCAAGCGCGTACTCGTGTTTACCCGCACCAAGCACGGCGCTGACAAAGTGGTGAAAGCCTTGGCTGCCAATCAGATTCCGGCCGAAGCCATCCACGGCAATAAGAGCCAGAACCACCGCCAGCGCGCGCTTTCCAACTTCAAAGCCGGCAGCACCCGCGTGCTGGTAGCCACTGACATCGCCGCCCGCGGCATCGACGTCGACGAGCTGACCCACGTCATCAACTACGAAATTCCCAACGAGCCCGAAACCTACGTGCACCGCATCGGCCGCACCGGCCGGGCCGGGGCCTTTGGCACCGCGTTTTCCTTCGTGGAAGACGAGGAGCGCGCTTACCTCCAGGATATCCAGAAGCTCATCAGCCGCCAGATTGACATCGAGAGCGACCATCCTTATACGACCTCGCACGTCAAGCCGGTCATGCTGCACGGCAACGAGCGCATCATTCGACCCAAAGGCCCGGCGGGTCGTCCGGCCCGCTCCGGCCCCCGCGAGGGTGGCAATGGCGGCGGCGGTCGTTCCGGCGGTGGCCAGGGCGGCGGACGCTCGGGTGGCTCTGGCAGCAACCGCCCAAGTGGCGCTAGCAACGGCAGTGGTCGCCCCAGCGGCGAACGCAGCCGGCCGGCGGCTCCGGCCGGCAATGGCCAGTCGGATACCGCTCGTCGCTTCGGCAGCGGTGGGGCCCGGGTGAACGTGGGCGGCAGCCGCGAAGCTGGCGACCAAGGCGGCCGTCGCCGTGGCGACGCCGGTGGTTCGCGCCGTGGTTCGTTCTAAACAGGCTTCGCAGAACGTCGCGCTCTGGTAAACACAGCAAGACAGTCTTTTCAGGCGACGCCTAATCAGGCTTAAAAAGCAGCAGCCCCGGAAAACTTTTTTCGGGGCTGCTGCTTTTTAAGCCTGATTACTTGCTTTTTCCGCGAAACACCCTTCGCTCCCTATGGCTCAGCCCACGCTCCCCATTATCCAGGCCCTGCGCGACACGGCCCAACGCCTCGCTACCCAAGCGCCCTACCAGTGGGGCCACATGGGCAGTTGCAACTGCGGCCACCTTGCCCAAACCGTGACGCGCCTCACCAAGGCCGAAATCCACGCCCGCGCCATGCAGCGCTACGGCGACTGGGAGCGTCAAATAATTGACTACTGTCCCACCAGCGGCCTGCCCATCGACCAGACCATTGATGAAATGCTGGCTCTTGGTTTCTCCCGCGCCGACCTCACCCACCTCGAACGCATCTCCGCCCCCGGCATCCGAGCCGCTATCCCTTTCGAGCGCCGTAACGCCCTCCGCCATAACCAGCGCGACGACGTGTTGCTCTACCTCCACACCTGGGCCGACCTGTTGGAGCGCGACCTGCTGGCCGGCATCAGCCTGCCAAACTTCGACGCAGCCCCAGTACCCACGCCGGTGCTGGTCGCGGTGGGCTAGCCCGCCTTATCGGGCAGCATTGCTCTAGCTAACCGAGGCGCTATGCAAAAAGCCCCCACCAAGAATTTGGTGGGGGCTTTATTTTGTCAGTAAAACGGAAGGCTCAATTCGCGGCCAGCCGTTGAAACCGGATTGAATTAGTTGCGGGTGACGTTGGAGCGCTGGGCTTCGCGGTAGCCTTCGGCCCGATGGTCACGCTTGTAGGCGGCGTCGGCCGATGGGTTCTTCTCAGCTTCAGCGGCATCGGGGGCCTGGGCACAAGAGGCCGTCAGGAGCGTTGCCGCAGCGGCGGCCAACCAAAGATTCGTGCGGGTCAGTTTCATGCCACGAAGGTAGCCTGCCGCCGCCAAACGAACAACCGCAACCGCTGTTTCCAGCGCTTCCCTTGCTCAAATTTAACGGTTCCATACAGGCGAACGGCCCTGCCAGCTCCCGTCTTTTTGCCAGACCGCCGCACTCCTCTCACTCATTTACATATGATAACAGGCCGCTTGACCATTGCCATTGCTTGCGCACTATACGGAGCAGAATGTCATAGCGCATCAAACCGTACTACAAGCAGCCAACGCACTTTAAAGCATTGCCCAATGTAGCCCGCAGTATCCGTTCTGGCAAGGTAATTCACCACTCAAAAGTTTAGTATCGGGCCACCTGGACGTTGCGGCATATTAAGATTTTTACCAGCTATACTTTAGTCAATTACATTAGCACATCACCGTTTCGCAACTACCGCATATGTCGAAGACCACGCTCATTACGTTAGAAAGGTATAACACAAACCATCCGCATTAAACCGCGACAATCGCTCTGTTTTTTTCGTAATCCAAAACTTTCATTAGTTGTACAAAACTACCTGAAAGCTATAACCTTATAACATTAAATCAGCAACTAATAAAACAGCAGGGATAAGCCCACGAAAATTAGCATAGGATAAAATTGTATATAGGTTTTCCATATCTTTTCTGCTAACGATGTCACGCTTGGATACCAGGGCACTTCCCGGCGTATGGGCAGCATGACAAATTGCATTATCCATGACCAGCTTAGATTACCGCTGGTGTTGTACCACCAACACCAGTAACTCTTCGTATCCTCAGGAGACAACCCAAAGCAGAGCGGTGTACGGAACTGAATTACCCATTCAGATGAGCGCCCGGCTGGGTAGCCAGGCCAGCTTTAATCGGTGCATGGCTTTTGCCACGATGTCCTCACCGCACAGTAGTACGCATTGTGCCATAGCGGCCGGGTGCCCTCCGCCTAAGCAAAGAGGAGGTAGTGGACGCGTTTCGCTACTCGGGCTGGTAATCGGCAAAAGAGCCGTCCCGATAGAAAATCACAATCCGCCGAATGGGCTTCTCAATCCCGACAAACAAGGCGGGCGCGGAGGGCAAGGCAACGGCACTCTTTACATCGTCCGCGGCAGCAACCGGCACTACTGGTGTGGGCTGTTCCTCAATTTCAGGTTGAGGTGCCGGGACATTGGGTACTTCAGCGCTGTCGGGCGATTGAGGAGCCGGTGGAACTGGCGCGAAACCAGGCTTAGGCGGCAGTACAAACTGCTTAGGAGTAGGTATGATGGCTCCTACTGGTTTCGCTGCCGGGATTACCGGGGGGCCGCTCCGCCGGGGCGGAGGCACGGCGGCAATGGATGGGGCCGGGGCTACCGGGCTAAAAGCAGGAACTATCGAAGGTGTTTCAGCCTCTTTTGCAGCCATTTGCGTGAGTAACGGAGATACTGCTGGCGGACCGGCAGTGGCTGCAAGCATTGGGCCGGTACCGTTGAGCAGCCAAGGCATTGATAAGTCCGGCATGGCTGCCAGAATGCGCTGTACTACCTCCAGGCTGGGTTTATTGCGGCCCGATAGAATGTGGCTTACAATAGGCCGTGCAATGCCGATAGCATCAGCAAATTGGGTAGGAGTAAGCTGCCGAGTATCCAAAAGCAGCCGAATGCGCTCAACCATTGTATTTCGTTATAATTACAAATGTAGCAGCAATTCTCAACTATTCGGAAATATTGCCTGCTCCCGGTTGTTTACAATTGACACATACGCCTGGGTGTCACCTGTTACAATTATAAACAGTCTTGGGCAATTCTCGCTCACTTACGGATAAACAGAATTGTTAATCGCAAATCGTCAAAACTCATACCCCAAAAAGGCCCGACAACGATATCGCTGTCGGGCCTTTTTTGGGGTCATTCGCCAGGCGCAAGCTGAGCGCGGCTCAGCTTGCGCCTGGCGGACGGTGGGCTGGCACCGGCTTAATCGAAGTATTCTTTAGCCAGGGTTTTGTCGAGCCCGTAGATGTCGTCGCGGAAGTGCGGGTGGCCAGCGGCATCAGCCCAGGCAGTGAAATACACCAGGTAGACGGGCAGCTTCTGTTTGAGCGTGATGTACTTCTCGCGGTGCGTGGCAATGCTGTCGAGGATGGTCTGCTGGTCCCAGCCGGGCTTGTCACGCAGCAGGTAAGTGGCGAGTTTAATGGGCTCAGAAAGCCGCACACAGCCATGGCTGAAGCTGCGGGCACTCTGCGAAAAAAGCTCGTCGTGGGGCGTGTCGTGGAGGTAGATATCGTTTGCATTGGGGAAAATAAACTTCACATCACCCAGGTCGTTCTTCGGGCCCGGCCGACGGCGGAGGGTGTATTTGAAGGTTTCCTGAGTCACATTGGCCCAGTCGACGGTGGCCGGGTCAATCACCACGGCTTTGCGCCCCGAGCCTTTCACCACCTCCATATCGAGCCGGTCGAGGTAGTTTGGGTCGGCCACAAGTTTGTCGCGCAACTCGTTTTCGATGATGCTGAAGGGCACATTCCAGTAAGGCGCCAGCACCACGTACTCCATTTTATCGCTGAAAACCGGCGTTTCGTGCAGCACTTTGCCCACGATTACGCGCATGTTGAAGGCCTCCTTATTGTCCTCAACCACGTGCAGCGTGTACTCGGGAATGTTCACGAGCAAGTAGTTTGGCTCGAAGCGCTTGGGCAGCCAGCGCCAGCGTTCCATGTTCAAAATCAGCTGGTCGATGCGGGCGCTAATGGGCACGTTGAGCTGGCGTAGCGTTTCGCCACGCACGATGCCATCGGACTTCAGGCCGGCATCCTGCTGGAATAATTTAACGGCTTGCACCAGTTCAGCGTCGTAGGTCTGCGCCACAGGTGCGGGGCTGCCAAGCGATGCCGTAGCCGTGGGTGGCGTGCTGGCGGCACCGCCGGCACTGTCCAGAAGCCGCTTGCGCAAAGCTGCCACGGCCGGCGAAGCCTGGCCGGGGGCCAAGGTAAGTCCGGCTGCCAGGGTGGGCCAGCCGCCCGCCCGCTCCTGGGCGCGGTAGGTGGCCAGGGCCTTTTTCAGCTGGTCGTATTCGGGGTGCAGCGGGGCAAACTCGTAGTAGTTGTACCGGCTTTTGCGCTCGCCCAAGAAGGTCATCAAGGCCTTATTCAGCTTGATTTTATTCGGTTTCACCTGCCAGGAGGTGCTCTTGGAATCGCGCGGGTTGGCTACCCCACGGTAATAGTCCGACGCCCATTTTAGGTAGGTACCGGTAAGGGCAACGTCGATTTGGCGCTCCAGAGCGTTGCGGCGCACGGAGTCGGCCCGCACCTTGTCAAGGTCAGCAAATAGTTTTTTAAAGTCCTTAACCTGGTAGTCTTTAGGATTAAGTCCTTCATCCTGAGCTTTCGCAATAATGTTTTGCAGCGTCTGGACCTGAGGCACGGGCTGGTGGTCCTTGAACCACCCCAATCGGAATTTTCGCTCGCGGTAGAAGCGGCGGGCAGCCAGCAGCTGCGGCTTGAAGCGCGGCTCGGCCCGAATGGCATTGATGACGAAGGTGCTGTCGAGCAGCGGCTGTGGTCCGGCCAACGCCGTGGTCGAAGTATCGGGGCTGCCATTGGCCGCCTGGCCACTAGTATCGGTATTGGAACCGCACGACTGCAACGCGAGGCCGCCGAGCCCCGCGACCATCAGCCACAGCAAAAAAGTAAAACGAAATAAAAAAGTCATTGAACGAATGAATGCGAACGGAATAAAAGCCTCGGGCAGCCGCCGGAGGCCGGGCGGTTTACTGCGAAGCGGGGGGCGGGGTTGCGCCGGGCCACCTTTGGGCGGCTTTGACTGCAAAGTACGCACCCACCGGCCACTGCCTTTGCTGCATCGGCCGGAATCGTGCCAATTTCGTACTTCAAGCAGCTCGGCAGTAAAACTTGCGCTGCAGCAATGGGCCCCGATGGCTGGCTTCCGGCGGGTCTTAAGGCCAGGCTTACCGTGCCAGGAGAGGTAAACACTGAAGCCCTTGACAAATCTTCGGGCACTCCAACGAGTTTCCGGGCACCGGCAGACCGCCTCGTATTGCTTGCTTCCGGCACTTATCGTTTTTTATACATCACACACCTTTTTGATTGTTCCTATGGCTTCTTCCGTTGCCGCGCCGTTCAACTTGCCCGCCGACCCGCACAGCCACGCTGGCAACAGCCCGGTGCGGGTGCGCCACCTGGTGCTTGACCTCACGGTTGATTTCGACAGTCGGACCCTGGCCGGCTCCGCCACCTGGCACCTGGCCAATCCTGGCGCTGCCCAGGAGGCAGTGTTCGATACCCGCGACCTGGCCATCGAGTTGGTGGAAGGACTTAACGCAAGCGGCCAGACCGGCCCCGTGGAATATTCGTTGGGCGAAGCGAACCCAATATTAGGCCAGGCCCTGCGCGTCGCGCTGGGGGCCGAAACCACGGCCCTGCGCATCAGCTACCGCACGGCGCCTGCGGCCGCGGCGCTGCAATGGCTGGCTCCGGCGCAGACGGCCGGCACCCAGCCCTTCCTCTTCACCCAGTCGCAGGCCATTCTGGCGCGCACCTGGCTGCCTTGCCAGGACTCGCCGGGCATCCGCTTCACCTACGAGGCCCGAGTGCGCGTGCCCGCTCACCTGCTGGCCCTGATGAGCGCCGAGAACCCGCAGCAGCGCAACGCCACCGGCGAGTACCACTTCCGCATGGCCCAGCCCATTCCGGCCTACCTCATGGCGCTCGCAGTGGGCGACCTGGCGTTTGCGCCGCTCAGCAGCCGCACCGGCATTTATGCCGAGCCGGCCACGCTGCCCGGCGCCACCCACGAGTTTGCCGACCTGGAAAACATGGTGGCCGCCGCCGAGCAGCTCTACGGCCCTTACCGGTGGGACCGGTACGATTTGCTGGTGCTGCCGCCCAGCTTTCCCTTCGGCGGAATGGAAAACCCAAGATTAACATTTGTAACACCAACCATTCTGGCCGGCGACCGCAGCCTGACCAGTTTGGTAGCGCATGAGCTGGCCCACTCGTGGTCAGGCAACCTCGTTACAAATGCAACGTGGAATGATTTCTGGCTCAACGAAGGGTTTACGGTTTATTTTGAGCGGCGCATTATGGAACATTTGTATGGCCGCGAATATGCCGACATGCTTCAGGTATTGGGCCGCGACGCCTTGCACCACACCATCGAAGAAATTGGGGTGGCCAGCCCCGACACCCATTTACACCTGGCCCTGGCTGGCCGCGACCCCGACGAGGGCCTGACGGAAATTGCCTACGAGAAAGGCTGCGCGCTGCTCCTCACGCTGGAGTCGCTCATCGGCCGGGTCCGGCTCGACACCTTTATAAAGGAGTACTTCGCGCGCTTCAGTTTTCAGGCGATGGACACGGCCACCTTTCTGCACTACCTCCGCGCCGAGCTGTTGGATAAGGAACCGGGGCTGGAAGCCCGCCTGAATCTGGCCACCTGGGTCGACGGCCCTGGCCTTCCCACCAACGCACCCGCCGTAACGTCGCGCCGGTTCGAGGCGGTCGACCACACGCTGGCGCAGCTACAGGCCGGTGCCGCCCCGGCCGCCCTCCTGCCCCTCACCGCCGCCTGGAGCAGCCACGAGTGGGTGCATTTTCTGCACGGCCTCCCGCCCACCCTGCCCGCCGGGCAGCTGGCCGCCATCGACGCCACGTTTCACTTCACGGCTTCCGGCAACGCCGAAATTCTGGCGGCCTGGTTTCCGCACACCCTGCGGGCAGGCTATGAAGCCGCTGAGCCGGCGCTGAAGAATTTTCTGCGTCACATTGGGCGGCGCAAGTTTCTGGTGCCGCTCTACCGGGCACTGCTCGCCGCGCCCAATGGCTTGCAGCGCGCCCGAAATATTTACACCGAGGCGCGGCCCAATTACCACTCCGTGGCCACCGGCACACTCGACGCGCTATTAAGCGGGCGTACGTAGTGTATATATAGGCCGTCCGGCCCGAACTTTGCGTGGAGCTTCGCTTCCACTGGCCGCCGTGCGGCCCTCCCTGCTATATTCTCTCAGTTATCCCGTTATCCGTTGAAAACCATCATTCCTCTCGGCAAACTCATCGCCGTGGGCGGCAACGAAGACAAGGGCACGTACCCCAATCCTCGAACCCGCCGCAAGTATTACCTCAATTTTTTCGAGTTGGGCATTCTCAAGCGCATTGTGCTGGAAACCGGCAAAACTGACCCGCGCATCGAAGTCATCACCACCGCCTCCATGATTCCGGCGGAAGTGGGCCCGATTTACACCGGCTCTTTTGCCATGCTCAACTGCCTGAACGTGGGCGTGATGGACATTCGCACGCCCGAAGATGCCCGCCAACCCGAGTACCTGGAGCGCCTGCTGGCGGCCGACGTCGTCATGTTTTCGGGCGGCAATCAGTCGCGGCTGCGCGAAATGTTCGGTGAAACCGACTTTCTCGACCGCATGATTCAGCGCTACTACGCCGAGCCCAACTTCGTGATTGCCGGCACCAGCGCCGGGGCCATGGCCATGTCCCAATTCATGATTCGGGGTGGCTCCGTGCCCGATGCGCTGCTCAAAGGAGCCGTGAAAATGGGTTCCGGCCTGGGCCTGCTGCCGGCGGCCATCATCGATTCGCACTTCGTGAAGCGCGGCCGGTTCGGGCGGCTTATCGAGTCCGTGGCCCTGCATCCCAAGCTCATCGGCATTGGGCTGGGCGAAGACACCGGTGTGCTCATCACGGAGGGCAACCTGGTAGAAACCGTTGGCTCTAACCTGGTTATCATTCTGGATGGCCACAATATTCAACACAACAACGCGGCGGCGGCCAAGAAGGGCACCGTCCTGTCGATTGAAAATATCACCATGCATGTGCTGGCCAAAGGCAACGTGTACGACATGCGAGAGCGGAAATTTTACGCCAGCAAAGACGCACTGGCCGCCCGCGTAGCCCCGCCCGAAGCTGTAACGGCTCCGACGGTTGAATAAAACTCTTTTTTCGCTACCAACTCCACTAACGATGAACTACCGCAAGCTTGGCAAAACCGGGTTCTCCGTTTCTGAAATAAGTTTGGGCACCTGGCAAGTGGGCGGCAAATGGGGCGAGCCCTTCAGCCACGCCAACGCCGATAATATCCTGAACGCCGCCGCTGATGCGGGCATCAACTTCATCGACACCGCCGATGTGTACGGCGACGGCGAAAGCGAAAAAGCCGTTGGGCGGCTGGTACGCTCCCGTTCCGAGCGCATCTACGTGGCCACCAAATGCGGCCGCCGCCTGCAGCCGCACACGGCCGAGGCCTACCAGCCCGCCGTGCTGCGCCAGTTTGTGGAAGATAGCCTGCGCAACATGCACCTAGAAACCATTGACTTGATTCAGTTGCACTGCCCGCCGACCGAGGTGTATTACCGGCCGGAGATTTTTGAGTTGTTTGACCGGCTTCGGGAGGAGGGCAAAATCCAGCACCTCGGCGTCAGCGTCGAGAAAGTGGAGGAAGGCCTGAAAGCCATCGAATTCCCAAATGTGACTACGGTGCAGTTGATTTTTAACATGTTCCGCCAGCGCCCACCAGAGCTGCTGTTCAAGGAAGCCGCCCGGCGCGACATCGGCCTGATTGTGCGAGTGCCGCTGGCCAGCGGCTTGCTAACGGGCAAATTTTCGGCGCAAACCCATTTTTCGGCCGACGACCACCGCAACTTCAATCGCCACGGCGAGGCGTTTGATAAGGGCGAAACCTTTTCCGGCGTCGATTACGCCACCGGCCTCGAAGCCGTGGAAGCCCTGAAAAACGTGTTTCCTGTCAACCAGCCCCTTGCCGCGCAAGCCTTGCGCTGGGTGCTGATGTTCGATGAAGTAAGCTGCGTTATTCCTGGCGCCTCCAGCCCCGCGCAGATTCTTTCGAATCTGCAAGCCGCCGAACTGCCGCCCCTCACCCCCGAGCAAATGAAAGCCGTACGGGACATTTACGCCCAAAAAATCCGGCCACAAGTGCATTACAGCTGGTAAAGTGTTAGTTGTTAGGGAATAGTTGCTCGCTCTTAGTTGTCAACCAGGCAGTTGCCAGCCAACTAACAATGAGAACTAATCACTAACAACTCAGCAGAAACAACAAGCGCGGCATTCTAAAGGATGCCGCGCTTGTTGTTTCTGCCAATCCCACCCTACTCCTTATAGATAGCTACTTCGGCCGGGCCTTCTGCTACCCGGCTGGCGCGGTACATGCCCTCCGAGTTAAATGGCAGCGTAACGTTACCGGCCGCGTCCACCGCAATCAGCCCGCCTTCCCCACCAACAGGCGCCAGTTTGTCCTGCACCACAATGCGGGCCGCTTCGGCCAAAGTCAAGCCCTTATATTCCATCAGGCAGGCCACATCATAAGCTGCCACTGCCCGAATAAAATATTCGCCGTTGCCGGTGCAGCTGATGGCGCACCGCTCATCGGCCCAGGTACCCGCACCAATGAGGGGCGTGTCGCCGATGCGGGAATAGCGCTTGTTGGTCATGCCGCCGGTGCTGGTGGCAGCGGCCAGGTGGCCGTGAGTGTCGCGCGCTACGGCCCCCACGGTGCCTTTTTTCCAGTTGGGGTCGGCAGCGTGGTCCAGCTGCATTTTGCCCGAGGCGATGGCATCCTGCAATTGGTCGAAGCGCTTTTGGGTGAAGAAATACTCTGCTGGCTGCAACGGCAGGCCATGTTCGCGGGCCAGGGCGTCGGCGCCGGGGTAGCCGAGCAGGACGTGTTCCGTTTTTTCCATTACCAGGCGCGCGGCCCGAATGGGGTTTTGAACCTCACGTATCCCGGCCACAGCCCCGGCAAGGCGGCTGGGCCCGTCCATGATGGCGGCGTCCATTTCGTGGTGGCCGTCGTGGGTGAACACGGCCCCGCGCCCGGCATTGAACAAAGGGCAGTCTTCGAGGCTGCGCACGGCGGCTTCTACGGCGTCGAGGGCCGCGCCACCGTTGCACAGCAAGTCATAGCCGAGAGCCAACGCGGCCTCTAGGGCTGCGCGGTAGTGCATTTCGTCGGCGGGGGTGAGAGAGGCGCGGGCAATGGTGCCGGCCCCGCCGTGAATGGCGAGTGCGAACATTGAAATAAAGGAGTAAAAAAAGTCGTAGAAAAGCGGCTGCAAAGGTAGCCGGAGGGAACGGCCGACCGGCCGCTTGCGTTTTTTTTCGTAGGTTTGATGTTCAAGTCTACAAACTCCAAAACACCCTATTTTTATGGCATACGACGTAACCGGCCGGCTGCACGAAATCTTTGACGAACAGCAGGTAAGCGAGAAATTCCGCAAGCGCGAATTCGTGCTGGAAGTCCAGGACGGCCAGTATCCCGAGCATATTAAGTTTCAGATGGTTCAGGATAAAACCAGCCTCATCGACCCCTTTAAAATGGGCGACGAAGTGAAGGTTACCTTCAACCTCCGCGGCCGTGGCTTCAACAAAAACGGCCAGATGCTGTACTTCACCAACCTCGAAGCCTGGAAAATTGAGCCCGCCGGCGCCAGCACCGGCGGTGGCAGCTACGGCGGTGGCCAGCAAGCCGCTCCCCGCCCAGCCGCTCAGAACCAGAACCCCACGCTGCGGGCCCAGCCTTCGGCGGCCCCCATCGCGAGCGACGACGACAACGACCTGCCTTTCTAAGGCTGACGTGGTGGGACCCAGTCCCCCGAGCACTGATAAAATGCCGCCTCCGACCATCGGAGGCGGCATTTTTTATGGCCGGCCGTTGTATAATGGGGCATGGATTTACACGAGCTGATAGCGCGGGGCGAAGGCGAGGAGCTGGAATTCAAGCAAAAAACCACTCATCCGCACCGAATATCGCGCACCCTGGTATCGTTAGCCAATACCAGGGGCGGGCAGGTGCTGGTAGGCGTAGACGACGCCGGCCGCGTGTTGGGGGTGCGCGACGCTGAGGAAGAGCTATTTGTGCTTCGCGATGCCGCCGCGCACTACATCGAACCACCGCTCACGACTCTGCGCTATCGCGAACTGGAAGAAGACGGCCGAATTGTGCTGGTAGTGACCGTACCCGAAAGCCAACACAAGCCCCACCGCGCCTTAGTGGCTCCCGGCGACTGGCGCGGCTACGTGCGCGTGCGCGACGCCAGCGTGCAAACCAGCGGCCTCACCGAAAAGCTGCTGGAACGCCAGCAGCCCGAATCCCGCTTCGAAAAAATCCCCCTCAGCAAACAGGAACTGGCCGTAATCGACTATCTGAACAGCCACCCGCGCATCATACTCGCGCAGTTTATGAAGCTGGTGAATTTTGGCAAGCGCCGAGCCTTTCAGACGTTAATCAAGCTCGTGCTGCACGGCTATATCCGCCACCACGACAAAGAAAAAGAGCCATATTACACCTTATGAGTCAGTTGCTTCACTTGTCTCGGTTCTCACTCAGTGAAAAGCATTACTTGGACGGTACGTACCCTGCACAAAAAAAGCCCGCTGACGCGGGCTTTTTTATTCTGTAAACCGTCTGCGAAATCCGAAAAATCGGAGCAATTCTATGGTCATTATTCTTGCTTCCGGGCACGGGCTACTTTCTTTTCGTCTTTCTCCGCTTTCTTCTCTTTGGTGGTTTTTACGGGCTCTTTCTTTTTCTCTTTGCGGGCATCCTGGGCTTTGGCCATAATTGAAAAGAAGTTTAGGTGATGAATGAATGGAGTAATACGAAGTTTTCAACGCACGGTCGGGCCGGTGTGTTGTGCCGGGCGAAGGTAGAAATTTTGTCCCAACCCTACAAAATGGGCTGGTACCGCTCGCGAATAATATTGAGATGGTGCCGCTCGTGGCCGGGCACGATGTAGAGCAGGGCCCGCACCGTGGCGGGGCCGCCGTTTGCCGCGCCGCGCCGGCTGAGCTGCTCCTCCGTGAAGCTCTCGAACAGCGCCACCGTGGCGGCGCGAGTGGCATCGTACTCGGCTAGTAAGCTGACGATGGAGCGCGAATTGGCCCCGCTATGTGCCACGAAGTCGTCTTGCTCAAAGCCGGGCAGGTTCTGGCCATCGCCCCGGGCGAAACGCATGGCCCGGTAGGCGAAAACCCGCTCGCTATCAATCTGATGCAGCAACATTTCCTTGAGAGTCCATTTGCCGGGTGCGTACGCTTTTTCCGCTTGTGCTTCGCTGAGATGAGCAAATGCGGCGTGGATTTCCTGCGGCTGCGAGCGAAGCGCCTCGCGCGGGTCCGTTCCGTCGGGCACCAGGTTGATGTAGCCAGCGGCATACGGCAGGAAGTCGCCGTCGAGGGGGCGGGTAGTCGGCATGTCGGGAGATGATAAAGTGGGCGTAAAGACGGCGGCGACTGGGACGGGTTGCCCCACGGGCGGGGCCTGCGGCAATTCAAGCGGCACCAGAACCGGTGCCGTCGTTGCGGCCGACGCCGGCAGAATGGCCGGGGCCAGGTCGGGGTTGAGGGGCAGGCGCACCACGGGCAGTGGGGCCGGCAGCAGAGGGCGGCTTCCCTCCTGCCCAAATGCCCAAATCAGGAAATCGGGCATCACCCGGCCCCAGGTGTCGGGGTGATGGTGGCCGCCCTCCACCTGCACGTAGCGAAGGGCCCGGTGGGCATCCAGGCCGGTTTTAATCAACTCATCGATGATATCCAGACAGTCTTCGATGGAGTCGATGACGCCGTTTTCGTTGCGGTCGTTGCGCTCGTCGAGCGTGCCGGTTTGCAGCCAGAAACGGTGGCTGGGATGCAACTGCCCGGCCCGTACCAGGCCGTGCATAATGCGGTCGGCGGGCGTGTAGCCAGCGCCCACGGCGCGCTGCCGCCACCAGAACGAGCCCGAAAACACGCCGGCCCGCGCAAAAGCGTCGGGATGGTGCCAGACCAAATCAAACGCCGACAAGCCGCCGAGCGAAAAGCCGGCCATTACGGCCTGAGCCGGGTCGGCGGTGGCGTGGTAACGGGCCTGGGCAAAAGGCAGCAGCTCGTGCAGAACAAAATCGGAATACGCCCCCGCCAGGCTGCCGCGGCCGTTGAAATCGGCATGAGCCGCCGTGCCATATTCCTGGGTGCGCAAGTCGTTGGCGTGGGGAGCCACGAGGACGAAGGGCCGCACGGCTTGGCGCGAATAAAGCGCATCAAGCGTGGCCTGGAGGTTCAGGCGCTCAAGGTCCTGGCCGTCGTTCAGGTAAAGTACCGGGTACGGAGCCGGCGCGGTATTTCCCAGGGGAGGCAGCAGAATGCTCAATTCTACGTCGCGGCCCAAAAAGGTGGAAGCCAGAACCTCCCGACACAGCCGAGAACCGGCGGGGGACGTAAGCGGGCTGATAGTATCTGAAAGCATCAGACAAAGTTAACGCCGCCCGCCCACGATGGACCCTGGAATGGAATATAAGCGCGGCCAAATGTAGCGGGTCCATTATTTCTTTGCTAGTTTGCCGTGCTGCTTGACCGCAGCACCCCGCCCCACCTTCTTTCGCCCGCACTGTGCACGAACAACACCGCCGCTTTTATTCGCATCACCTCGGCCAGGACATCGACATGCTGGTCTTCGGCACTTGGGGCTATCCGGTAGTCATTTTTCCAACTTCGGGCGGCCACGATAACGAGGCCCGCGACTTCAAGCTCATCGAGGCAGCCCGCCTCCTGGTGGAAGCCGGCCGGGTGAAGCTGTTCTGCATCGACAGCATTGACCGGCACTCGTGGTACGCCAAGCACTTAGCGCCGGATATCCGGGTAAAAAACCACGTTTTATACGACCAGTTTCTGAGTGAGGAACTGGTGCCCATGCTGCAGCATGAATGCCACGTCGACAAGATTGCCGTGGCCGGGTGCAGCTTTGGCGGCTACCACGCGCTCAATTTCGCCTTCCGCCACCCCGACCAGGTGGCCCATGTTTTCACGATGGGCGCGGCCTTTGATATCCGGCAATTCGTGGACGGCTACCACGACGACAACGTATATTACAACAACCCACCCGAGTTCATGCCGGGTGCTCACAACGAGCATTTCCAGTGGATGAACATCATCATGGGCACGGCAGAGCACGATTTCTGCAAAGAAGCCAACTTCCAGATGGCCCGCCTGCTCAGCGAAAAAGGCATCCATTATACGCTGGATGTCAAGCCCTACGGCACCCACGACTGGCCCGTGTGGCGCGAAATGTTTCCCCAATACCTCGACACCATTGGCTAAGCCAAACCTTAATTTCCCTTTTTTTCACCACCTCGCCTAACCGCAATTTAACTTCCCAACACCGCAGACTATGAAAAAAATTGGCATTCTTTTCGGACAAGAAAACACCTTTCCTCAAGCCTTTATCGACCGCGTGAACGAGAAAGCACCGGCTGATATCCGCGCCGAGTTCGTGCAAATCAACCAGGTTGAGCAGCACATCGATAGTGACTACGCCGTCATTATCGACCGGATTTCGCAGGACGTACCGTTTTATCGGGCTTACCTCAAAAATGCCGCCCTCATGGGCACCGCTGTCATTAACAACCCTTTCTGGTGGTCGGCCGACGAAAAATTCTTCAACAACGCCCTTGCCGTGCGCCTCGGTGTGCCCGTGCCCAAAACCCTGCTGCTGCCCAGCAAAGAGCGCCCCGCCGACACCAGCGAGCGCAGCTTCCGTAACCTGGCCATGATGGATTGGGAGGCGGCTTTTGCCCACATTGGCTTTCCAGCCTACATGAAGCCTCATTCTGGTGGCGGCTGGAAGAGCGTGTACAAGTTGGACTCGCCCGAGGATTTTTTCCGGGCCTACAACGAAACCGGCCAGCTGGTGATGCTTTTTCAGGAAGCCGTCGACTTCACCGACTACTTCCGCTGCTACTGCATCGGCGGCAAAGAGGTGCTCATCATGCCCTACGAGCCCCGCAACGAGCCGCACCTGCGCTACGCCACCGAGATGAAAACCACCGGCGAGGCAGGTAAGAAGCTGCTGGAAACCATGAAAGACTATGTCTTGAAGCTCAACGCCGGCTTAGGGTATGACTTTAACACCGTGGAATTTGCCGTGCGTGATGGCATCCCACTGGCCATCGATTTCGGTAACCCCGCCCCCGACGCCGACATTAACTCCGTGGGCGAGAAGAACTTTGAGTGGGTGGTAGAAGCCGCCGCCAACATGGCCATCGAGCGCGCCATTGCCCAGAAGCCCGGCCAGGACAATCTCACCTGGGGCACTTTCGTGCACCCGCACCACCCCAAAGCCGGCGCGACCGAGTTTACCATAGCCAAAGCCCCCGCTGCCAAGAAGCCCGCCGCCCCCAAAACCGCTGCACCGAAACCAGCTGCGACCAAAGCCGCCAGCCCGCCCGCCGCAAAGAAAGCCGCTGCTCCTAAAGCTCCGGCGGCAAAAAAAGCCGCCCCCAAGAAAGCTGAATAGCTTTTTGTGAGTCGGCCGTATCCGGCACCCTCGTAGAGCGTGCCGGATACGGCCGTGCTTATCCTTTCCCCACCTCATTTGCTCCTTCCATGGCCATGCGCACTTTTACCCTCGGCATCGAGGAAGAATTTCAGACCATCGACCCCGAAACCAGGGAGTTACGCTCGCATCTTTCGCAAATTGTGGAAGGCGGCAAGGTCACGCTCCACGAGCAGGTGAAAGCCGAGATGCACCAGGCGGTGGTGGAAGTCGGCACGAATATTTGCCACAACATTGGCGAAGCCCGCACTGAGGTATTGCATCTGCGCCGTCAGGTCATCGAGTTGGCCGATAGGCAGGGATTGAAAATTGGGGCGGCCGGGACCCATCCGTTTTCACGCTGGCAGGACCAGCCCATCACGCCCGACGCTCGCTACGATAAAATCGTGGAAGAATTGCAGGAGGCCGCCCGCTCCAACCTCGTGTTTGGCATGCATGTGCACATCGGCATCGAAAATCGCGAAATGGGCGTGTACATGATGAACACGCTCCGGTATTTTCTGCCGCATTTGTTTGCGCTTAGTACCAACTCGCCGTTTTGGGAAGGGCGCGAAACCGGGTACAAGTCCTTCCGCACCAAGGTGTTCGAACGATTCCCGCGCACCGGCATTCCGGGGTTTTTCCATAGTGCCAGCGACTACGACGAATTTATCGCGCTGCTGATAAAAACGGGCTGCATCGACAACGGGAAAAAAATCTGGTGGGACGTGCGCCTCCACCCCTTCTTCGATACCATTGAATACCGCATCTGTGATATGATGATGCGCGCCGACGAAACCATTGCCGTGGCGGCCGTCATGCAGGCTTTGGTGGCCAAAATCTACAAGCTCAAGGCCCAGAACCTCAATTTTCGCGTCTACCGCAGTGCGCTCATTAAGGAGAATAAATGGCGCGCCGCCCGCTACGGCCTCGATGGCAACATGATTGACTTCGGCATTCAGGAAGAAGTGCCCACCCGCAGGCTAATCCTGGAACTGCTCGATTTTATCGACGACGTGGTGGACGACCTCGGCAGCCGCCACGAAGTAGAATACGTCTTGAAAATGATGGAAATGGGCACCGGCGCAGACCGCCAGCTGCACGTTTTCCGCGAAACCGGCGATTTGAGCAAGGTGGTTGACTACATTCTGGCCGAGACTGCTTTCGGACTCTAGGTAAATTATCTTTGCACGCGCAACGCCTGCCGTCCGGTAGGCGTTGCTTGTTTTTTTGGCTGGGCCTTGGCTTGGTTTTTTTCTATTTTTTGGTCAGAATGACCTATTAATTATCCGCTTTATGGAGGCTATTCGCATTGCCATTTTAGATATGTACAACAATGCGCCGAACGAGGGCATGCGTTGCATCCGGCAGCTGCTGGCCCGGGGTTCGGCCGAAAACGAGGTTCCTTTTCACGTCGACACGTTTAATGTGCGGGCCGAAAATATCCTCCCTGGCCTGGATTACGATATTTACGTTTCCTCAGGCGGCCCCGGCAGCCCCCTCCCGTCGGGCGAGGCCTGGGAGGCCCCCTACTTTGAATTGATAGACTCGCTGCTGGCTTATAACCAAACGCATGAGCACAAAAAGCACTTATTATTGATTTGCCATTCTTTCCAATTGGTGAGCCGGCATTTGGGCATTGGCGATGTGAGCCGGCGCAAATCCACGTCGTTTGGCGTGCTCCCGGTGCACCTCACGCCCGCCGGCTTGGCCGAGCCATTGCTCAGGGGCCTGACCGAGCCGTTCTACGTCGTCGATTCGCGCGACTACCAGCTTGCCGACCTCAACCTGGTGCGGCTGGAGGAGCTAGGCGCCGAAATATTGTGCCTGGAAAAAGAGCGGCCCCACGTGCCCCTGGCGCGCGCCGTGATGGCCATTCGCTTCACGCCCGAAGTATTCGGCACCCAGTTTCACCCCGAAGCTGACGGCGAAGGCATGTTGCGCTACATGCTCACCGATGAGCGCAAACAGCAGGTAATCAGCACCTACGGCGAAGCCAAATACCATGAGATGGTGCGTTTGCTGGCCAATCCCGACACCATCGAGCACACCGAGTCCATTGTGGTGCCCACTTTTTTGCGCCGGGCCGTGGCCCAGCTGAGCCAACTCACGGCCGCCTAACCCTTCGCTAAAATCCATGATTCCCGAGCACCGCCAGACATACAATGCCGCGTTCACTCCGGCCCGCTACCACGAAATGCTGGCCGATATCGAGCGCCAGCTGCCCGGCCAGCTTGATTTTCGGGTGGCCGAAACTCCGGTATTTGTTCCGGCGGGCTTGCGCGACAAATTGATTGCGGCGGGCGAAAGCATCATTGAGGTAATAAAGCAGCCCAACTTTCAGGCATTAACCGAAGCAGCCATTCCAGCACACCAGCGGGTACCCGGCGAAGAAGGACGGCCGGAGTTTCTGACGTTTGATTTCGCTGTATGCCGTAACGCTTTTGGCGAGTTGGAGCCGCAGCTCATCGAAATGCAAGGGTTTCCGTCGCTTTATGCGTTTCAATCCTGGCTGCCCGGCGAATTCAGTCGCTTCTTTCCAATTGCCGATTCGGTCACTCCTTTTCTTGCGGTTCCTGATTTTCAGATGTATCAGGAGCATATGCGGCTCTTAATCCTGGCTGACCAACCGGCAGAAAACGTTATTTTATTGGAGTTATTTCCGGAGAAGCAAAAAACCCGGATTGACTTCGTTTTATCGAAGCAACTCTGGGGAATCGAAGCCGTTTGCCTAACCAAAATTCAGAAAAAAGGCCGAGAGTTATTTTATGAAAAGGACGGGCGCTTAATTCGAATTCATCGAATTTATAATCGCATTATTTTTGATGAATTAGCGCGCTACCCGAATCTAAATCCGGAATTTGAGCTAACCGATGACGTTGATGTAACCTGGGTTGGGCATCCTAATTGGTTTTTCCGCATCAGCAAATACACGCTGCCACTGCTGCAAGGGCCATTTGTACCGCCCAGCTTCTATTTGCACGAGTTGGAAGCGTATCCGACCGATTTACACAATTACGTACTAAAACCGTTGTTTTCATTTGCCGGAGCAGGTGTTCGCCTGCACGTTACGGCTGCGGAACTGGATGCACTGCCCGATAAACAGAACTATTTATTGCAGCGCAAAGTCGTGTATGAGCCCGTTGTGCAATCGCCCGACGGCTTGGTTAAGTGCGAAATTCGACTGCTATATATTTGGCCTGCTGGTACCGACCAACCCGAGTTATTAACCGGCCTTAGCCGTTTGAGTCGCGGCGAAATGATTGGGGTCGATTTTAACAAAGACAAAGATTGGGTGGGCGGTACTTCGCCGCTATTTGAGCGCTAAGGCAGCGCGAGCGTGCTTTGCACGAACCCAAACAACGCAAGGCAACTGTTGCGCGTAAAGCCCGGCTTATCACCTTCTTCACCCGAATTTTATGTCTTCACTTTCCGATAAAGGTCTTAAACTATCCAAAAACGCGCTCTTCTCGCTCTTTATTGGCCGGGCTGCCAAGCTGCTCGGGCGGCCTTTTAAAGTGGTTACGGTGCTGAACGAGGTGGCCGATAAGCTGGCAGACCAGGAAAACAAGACCAACAAATTCCGGCAGCTTTTTGAGGTTGCGCTCACGTTGGTGCGGCTGGTGCGCAGCTACATCAGCGGCGAATACCGCGAGGTTGCCACCAGCACCATCGTCTCAGGCTTGGCCGTGCTGCTTTACGTGCTTTCGCCCGTTGATATTATTCCGGATTTCATTCCAGTACTCGGCTTTCTGGACGACTTGAGCCTGGTCAGTTGGTATGTGGGCAAGTTTCATGGCGAAATCACCAAGTTTAGGGATTGGGAACGCGCCGGGCGCGGCCAAAGCCTCAGTGCGCGGCGCACGGTGGCCAGTCCGGATGCGGCCGCACGGCCTGCTGCCGGCGACATTGCCCAACCCAGCGTGGCCGAACTAGGCCATTCGTAGCGGGAGGATAGTCCTTAAGAGCAGTAATGACCGGACATATGAGGTTATAGGCCCAGCTAAAAGAATGCTTTCGGCCGCGCAACCGTCAACTTTCCGGCAATAGCGAACGTTGAGTCGTTAGCTATAACGCCTTAATTTTATGCCTACGTTTGTCGTTTCCATTCGCCTGCCCGACGCCTTTGATGAGGAGTTTGTTGCCCTCATTCCCAGCCACCGGGCCTTCATCAACAAGCTGCTGAACGAGAAAGTAGTGGAAGCATATGCCATCAGCAGCGACCGGAGCCGGGGTTGGGTCACCATCAATGGCGACGACGCGGCGGCTGTACAAGCCGTGGTAGCCCAGTTTCCGCTCTATCGCTATTTGCACGGTGTGGAAATTGATGAGTTATTTATTTTCGATAGTACGGCTTCGCGCTTTCCTCACATCAGCCTAAATTAATAAACCTGGTACAACCATTTTAATTACTGGCTGCCCTCCAATTTCCGCTTTCTAGTATTTATGGCAGCGTTGCTTGCACCCCTCAAAATCGCGTGGCCCGTTGGCGCCCTGGCTCTACTAGTGGCCGCAATGCCAGCGCCCCCTCCCACCATCACCACTGAGCAGCTCACTACCCGCATGAGCTCGGCAATTGAAAGCCTGAAATTTTTGCGCTGCACGGTAAAGGCGCAGGAGCGCATCGATGGGACTATCCATCAGGCCCGCAGCATCATGAAGCTCACCTACAAGCCTTTGCGGATATACATCAAGAACCAAAAGGGCGTGGAAGTGCTATGGCTAACGGGCCAGAACGGCGGCGATGCCTGGGTGTATCCGGCCAGCTTCCCTTACGTGACACTCAGCCTTGACCCCAACGGCAAACTGATGCGTAGCAGCCAGCACCATACCGCGTTGCAGGCAGGTTTTGGCACTATCTCCGATTTGCTGCGCACTACCGGCCTGCGCCAGGACAATTTCTACAGTCGCTCGTTCCGCTACACCGGCGATACCGTGCTGCTGGGCCACACAAATCACATATTGCGCTCCGATTTCCCACAGTTTCGCTATGTAAACTATAAGGCCGGCAAGAATGAAACCATTGGCACGGTTGCCGAGCGGTTTGGCTGCGGAGAATACCGCATCATCGACCGCAACAACCTAAGTATTGGCGAGAAAATCCCGGAGGGTAAAGTCCTGCAAGTGCCTAACGCTTACGGTCGACGCACCATTCTCTGCGTCGACCCCAGAACCTACTTGCCCACCATGGTGCAGGTAGATGATGATAAAGGATTCTTTGAGAAATTCGAATTTTTTGATGTCGTTCCTAACCAACCAATTCCTTTGGAAGAATTTACCAAGGATTATAAAGGATACAAACTATAACCACGGATTTAACCGGATTTTTTGGATTTCAGGGATTACCGGTTGCGCTTAACTCAATTAGTTCGCAGCTATTTAGAGTTGGCTGTTTCAATATCCCAACGACTGCAAAAGCCCAATCTGTAAAATCCAAAAAATCCGGCTGAATCCATGATTAGCGGCGCATGGTTTTTTCAATTTGGTCCCATATTTCCGGCGTCAGCATTTCCAGCTTATTGAATTCGCCGGCTCCGTTCAGCCACTCGCCACCATCGATGGTTACCACCTCCCCGTTGACGTAAGCTGAAAAATCGGACACCAGATACGCCGCCAGATTGGCCAACTCCTGGTATTGGCCCACCCGCTTTAGCGGCACGCTGGCGGCGGGGTCGAGCTTGCTGGCCAGCGGCTCGGGAAACAACCGGCTCCACGCGCCATCGGTGGGGAAAGGGCCGGGCGCAATGGCGTTCGACCGAATGCCGTATTTGGCCCATTCCACCGCCAGAGAACGGGTAATGGCCAGCACCCCGGCCTTGGCCGCCGCCGATGGCACCACAAAGGCCGACCCCACCGAAGCATAAGTAGTGACGATGTTGAGGATGGTGCCGGGCTTTTTATCGGCAATCCAGCGCTTGCCCACGGCCAGCGTGCAGTTATAGGAGCCGCGTAGCACGATATCTACAATGACATCAAAAGCCTTGTGCGACAGGCGTTCAGTCGGACTGATGAAATTGCCCGCAGCATTATTCAACAGCACATCGACGCCGCCAAATTCCTGGATGGTACGCTCCAGCATGGCTTCCACTTCGTCGTATTTGCGCACGTCGCAGGCAATGGCCAGCACTTTGCCACCCGTTTGCTGGCGCAATTCCTCGGCGGTTTTTTCCAGCACTTCCAGCTTGCGGCTGGTAATAGTAACGTTGGCGCCCAACTGCAGGAAATAAGTAGTCATGGCCCGGCCCAGGCCGGTGCCGCCGCCGGTGACGATGATGTTTTTGCCGGCCAGTGCGTTGTCGCGTAGCATCGGCTGGGTGTAGGGATTGTTCATGCGAAAGCAAGAATGAGGGTGGGATGAGCGGCTTAATCCGCGGGCCGAAGGTACAAGGCTGCTGGTGCGAATGTTAGCCCAAGGCCGCCGGAAGCTGGGATTAATTATTTTTGATGTCGAATATAGTGTTACGCAATTTATTCGCACCTTCGTGCTGCTAAGCAGACAAATGTGTTGATTTTACATGAATAGTTCCAATTCCGGGGGCTCCACGAGCACAGTTTCGGGAGCGGAATCCTCAACCGTTTTAGTTCTTGGCTGCGGGTGGCTGGGCATGGCCCTCGCCCGTTCCCTGGCTGTCGCCGGCCATCGGGTGCTGGGCACCACCACCTCGCCCGAACACCTTTCGGCAATGGCGACCGCGGGCATAGAACCGCACCTGTTGCGTCTCGGGTCGGATTTTGGCACCGCGGCCGAAGAGCTGTTGCACCGGCTGCTGCACACCGCCGACGTTCTGGTGCTCAACGTACCACCTCGCGCGGCCGCCGCCGGAGCCTACCCCGCGCTGCTGCGTCCCGTGCACCGGGCTGTGGCTGCGGCCGGCACCCGGCACGTGCTATTTGTCAGCTCCACAAGTGTGTACCCCGATGAAGCCCGCGTGATGCGTGAGTCGGATGCCGTGAGCACCCGCGACGCGGCCTCGGATGTGCTGCGTGCCGAGGGCCATTTCGTGCCGCGTTACGGCCAGTGGAAAAGCACCGTGGTGCGCCTGGGGGGGCTCATTGGTCCCGAGCGGGCTCCTGGTCGTTTCCTGGCCGGCCGTCGTGACCTGGCGCAGGGCAATGCGCCCGTTAACCTGGTTCACCTTACCGACGTGGTGGGCGTACTTTCCGCCATCATCAAGCACGGCGCGTGGGGCCATACGTTCAATGTGTGCGCGGCGCAGCACCCTTTGCGGCGCGACTTTTATCCCGCCGCAGCCCAATACCTGAAACTGGAATCGCCCACGTTCAAAGCCGGCAACGACGTGAGCGGCAAAACCATCGACAGTAGCCTGGTGCGCAACGTGCTGCCCTATGAGTTCCGGCACGATGACGTGCTCGCGGCGCTGCCTTATTGTTAGGTTTCTCGGTTCACGCCTTGCGCGGCGCCGTACCTTTGCATCGTGAATAGTGATGCAGTCCAACCCCTGATGGCCGTGCTTGGCGGCGGCGCGGCCGGCTTTTTCGGCGCAATTGCCTGCGCCGAGGCCAATCCGAACACCCAGGTCGTACTATTAGAAAAAACGGGCAAGCTGCTGAGCAAAGTGCGCGTTTCGGGTGGCGGGCGCTGCAACGTGACCCACGCCTGCGACACGGCTGCCCAGTTGGTTGCGCATTACCCACGCGGCAGCAAGCAGCTTAAATCCGCTTTCCAGCACTTTGGCGTCGCCGAAACCATCGCCTGGTTTGCCCAGCGGGGCGTGCCGCTAAAAACGGAGGCCGACGGCCGCATGTTCCCCCTCACAGATTCCAGTGAAACCATTGCCCGCTCCCTGGAAGATGCCGCCCGCCAAGCCGGCGTTCGCATCCTTACCAACACCAGCGTCGACGCAATTCACCCCCTGCCCCACGGCGGCTTTCAGTTGAAGCTGAGTGGCAGCGGCGCGGCCCAGCACGGCCCGTTTCTCCGGGTTACACGCCTGCTTATAGCCACCGGCGGCAACCCCAAAAGCGCCAACTACGACTGGCTGCGCGCGCTGGGCCACCATATTGTCGAGCCCGTGCCTTCGCTCTTTACTTTCAACGTCCCAAATTCTCCTCTGAGTGAGTTGATGGGCGTCAGCGTGCCCCACGCCCGCATTGTATTGGCCGGCGAAAAGCTGCAGTACGAAGGTCCACTCCTGGTCACGCATTGGGGCGTAAGCGGGCCGGCCGTGCTCAAGTTGTCGGCCTGGGGCGCCCGGCGCCTTCACGAGCTGGGGTACGTGGGCACGGCGCTTATCAACTGGACACCAGCACACACCGAAGAAACGCTGAGGCCCTGGCTGCAACAGTTTCGGCAGGAAAACGGCAAAAAAACGGTGGCTTCCAACCCCCAATTTGGCCTACCCCAGCGGTTATGGCGCACCCTAACCGAACAAGCCGGCACTGTGCCGGAAACCCGCTGGAGCGACCTGCCGGCTAAAGCCCAAAACCGGTTGCTGGAATTACTGCTCCGCACTCCGTTGGCTGTACGCGGTAAAACGACTTATAAAGAAGAATTTGTGACTTGCGGCGGTGTTTCACTTGATGAAGTAGACCTGAAAACCATGCAGAGCCGCCGCGTACCGGGCCTGTACTTTGCCGGCGAAGTGCTCGACATCGACGGCATCACTGGCGGCTTCAATTTCCAGGCGGCCTGGACCACCGGTTTTCTGGCCGGCAGGGCGATGGCCGTCCCGGCAATTGTGGCGGTGTAACCTTCGCAGCAGTGAGGCAGTAAAAGAGCGGGTAGGTTTTTACACTTAAAATACCACTCTTTTCCCTTTTCCCATGGAAGCCAAAGCCACTCAAGCCCTGCTCAACGAATTGGTCGAAACCCTTAAGGACGGTCAAAAAGGTTATGCCGATGCTATGACCGACGTTGAGGATGCGAACCTGAAAGACACCTTCAAAAAATACGCCGCTCAGCGAGCCGGCTACATCACCGAAATTGAGGACCAGATGTTTAGTCTGGACCTTCACCCCAAAACCGATGAAGGCTCGTCAGTAACGGGCACAGTACACCGCGCCTGGATTGACTTGAAGTCGGCCCTGACCAGCAAAGACAACCACGCCGTACTGGCCGAATGCGAGCGCGGCGAAGACTACGCCAAAAAAGCCTATCAAACCGCTCTGAAAGCCGAAGACTTGCCCTCTGCTCTGAAATCAGTTATCGAAAAGCAATACCAAGGCGTTCAGGCAGCGCACGACGCAATTAAAGCCCTGCGCGATTCGTCGAAATAAAGACCATAGATTGAAAGGATTGAACAGATTGATTGTGGTTCCACTTATTTTCTGTAATTCTATTTCCGTTTAATCTAATTCGTCAAACAGCAAAAAGGCCCCTCAAGAAATTGAGGGGCCTTTTTGTTAAAAATATTTTTAGCTAAATCAGCAAATAGTCATTTTCAACAAGCAATAAATAACATAACGACTTGCTCGGGCTGCACAGGCGGGGGAACCACAAAAAATCAGTTCAATCCGTTGGAATCCGTTCAATCTGTGGTTCTATTCGTCGAAGCTTTCGTTGCGCGGGGCACGGGGCGCATCGCCTTCGCGAGCACCACCAAAGCCGCCTTTGTTGCCATAAGCGGGCTTGCTGCCGTAGCTCGGCTTGTCGCCATAGCTGCTTTTGCCACCGTAGCTCGGCTTATTGCCGTAGCTGCTGCCGCCTTCGCGGTTGCCGTAGGCGGGCTTGTTGCCGAAGCTGCTACCCCCGTCGCGGTTACCTTTGTACCCCCCGCCGTAGCTGCTGCCGCCTTCGCGGCGCTCGCCACCACCGTAGCTGCTGCCACCGCGGTTGCCACCTTTGTAGCCCCCGCCGAAACCACCTTCACGGCGTTCGCCGCCGCTGAAAGGCCGACGCTCACGGTCGCCGCCGAAGCCGCCGGGACCACCGCCCGTGCGGTTGAATCCTTCTTCTTTAGCCGCGCCTTCCTGCACCGGAGTAGCAACGCTGAAGGTAACCGGAGTCCCTTGAATGCTGGTGCGGCCCAGTTTGCTCACAATCTCATCGGCATATTCTGACGGCACTTCCACGAAGCTGAACTTATCGTAGAGAGCGATATCGCCCACTTTGCTGCCCTGCAGGTTGCTCGACTCCGAAATCAAATCCACGATGTCACGGGGATGAATCCGGTCTTTTTTGCCCATTGAGATGAACAAGCGGGTAAAGCCAGCGCGGGCTGTGCCGGCTGCCTTGCTGGCGTCGAGGCTCTGCTGAGCACTCTTATCCTCTTTCATAGTCATTTTCAGCAGCGCCGCGGCGATGTCGAGCGAGGTCATTTCCTCGCTCTGGTCGAGCAGGCGCTGCACGCGGCCCACGTATTTCTCCAGGTTGCCCTTTTCTACAATTTCCTTGATTTGATTCAGGAACAGCGTAGTTTTCACTTCCGAAACATCGGCAAACGACGGCACCTGCTCCAGTTTAATTTGAGCCTTGGTGAAACGCATGATGTCGCGCAGCTTGTAAATGTCGCGGCCGCTCACAAACGTGAAGGCTTTACCCGACTTGCCAGCGCGGCCCGTGCGGCCAATGCGGTGCACGTAGTATTCTTCATCGGCGGGCAAGTCGTAGTTGAATACGGCCTCCACGTTGTCCACGTCGATACCACGGGCGGCCACATCGGTAGCAACCAGCACTTCGATAGTCGACTTGCGGAATTTATCGAGTGTGTTCTGGCGCTGCTGCTGGCCCATGTCGCCGTGCAGGCCTTCGGCGAAATAGCCTTTGGCTTGCAAATCCGCCACGATTTCATCCACCATGCGCTTGGTGTTGGCGAAAACGATGGACGACTTCAGGTTATACATGTCGAGAATGCGGGTCAGCACATCCTTTTTCTGGGGGCCGCGCACCTCAAAGTAGCTCTGCTCGATGTTGGTCACCGTCATCGTCTGGTGGTTCACCTTCACTACCTGCGGGTCGCGCTGGTACTTCTTGGTGAGTTCCATGATGGGCTTGCTCATCGTAGCCGAGAAGAACACCGTCTGGCGTTCCTTCGGCATCTTGCTCAGAATGAACTCGATGTCGTCGCGGAAGCCCATATCGAGCATTTCGTCGGCTTCATCGAGAATGATTTTGGTGGTGTTTTCCAGCTTTAGGGTGCCACGCTCGATGTGGTCCATAATGCGGCCGGGCGTGCCGATAACAATCTGAACACCACGCTCCAGGGCGCGAAGCTGACGGTCATAGGGGCTGCCGCCGTAAATCGGCACCACCATCAAACCACGCTTGTATTTGCCCAGCTTCTGGATTTCGCCCGAAACCTGCACCGCGAGTTCGCGAGTAGGGCAAAGCACCAAAACTTGTACGTCTTTGCTCTCAGCATCTACCCCGTCAATGGCGGGAATGGAGAAAGCGGCAGTTTTGCCGGTGCCCGTCTGGGCCTGGCCAATTACGTCTTTGCCAGCGAGCAACACGGGAATAGCAGCAGCCTGAATGGCCGAAGCTTCCTCGTAGCCCATCTCGGTAATGGCGCGTTGTACTTCCTCAGAGAGGTTCAGTTCGTCAAAACGAACAACAATTTTATCAGCTTCCATGAATGTGGAAAAAGGTAAGGGGGTAAGAGACTTCGCTCCGAAAACAGCCGTACTCAGCGACGTTTCCCCTCCTTCTACCTTGTCACAATCAGGCGGGAAAAACAACCAATAAACTACGCGGCCAACGCGTTACGCCTCTACAGGCTTGCGCGGACTCAGGGCCATCCTCAAATGCGGGTGCAAAGGTAGGAGTTTTTATTTGAAAAAGCTATAACAATTAAACGAATTTATCCAGTCTATAACTGAACGTCATGCTTCAGCTATGCTCAGCATGATATTCTTTTTCAGATTTTGTCCCATCCACCGGGCACAAAAAAAAGCCCACCAAAGGCAGGCTTTCTTAACACAAAGCTAAAGCAGGACTAAACCAGCGATACTTTAACAGCGTTCGGGCCTTTTTTGCCTTGGGCTACTTCAAATTGAACTTTGTCGTTTTCGCGAATCGAGCTTACTTGCAGGTCGCTGATGTGAACGAAAATGTCTTCGCCAGTTTCGTCGTTTTTGATGAAACCAAAGCCTTTGGTCTCATTAAAGAATTTTACCGTTCCGGTGGGCATGGTGGTTGTGTTGTGGGTTTCCCTAAGCTTTTGGGCCACCGTGGCTTGGTTTCTTAGGTTGCGTCAAAGATAGGCAGAAATTCCAAATGACCAAGTCAATAGGTATTTTTTTCAATGGCTGCCGACCTTTGCCTGCTCCCCACTTCTAGTACGATATGACTGACGCGCCAGCTCACAGCTTTTCCCACGAGTTTCAAGTACCAGAAAGTGCCATTGATGCCCTTGGGCATGCCAATAACGTGGAGTATGTGCGCTGGGTACAGGACGTGGCGGGGGCACACTGGCTGTCCATCTGCCCGGCCGAGGCGCATGACCTATACATTTGGGTGGTGCGCGAGCACCGCATTCGCTACCTGCAATCGGCCTTCGCGGGTGAAACGCTACGGGCCAGCACCTGGGTGGGCGAAACCAGTGGGGCCACATCGCTGCGCTACACCCGCCTCACCCGCACCGCCGATGGCGTGCTACTGTGCGAGGCGGAAACCACTTGGGTGCTGCTCGACCCAAAGAGCGGACGGCCGGTGCGGGTGACGGCGGAGATGGTGAGTTGGCTACGGCCAAATTGAAGACTTACTTTAAGCGTAAGCCTGGTCTATTTGGCTGCTCGTTGTGCCACACTTCATGCAGACGAAAACATTGATTACCCAACAATCACCCAAGTCGTAATTATCGCCAACAGAATCAATAGTCGCGTAGCAGGTCATTTATTGACTGCACATCGTGCATAATGGCATTTCAACATTTTCACTGACAGGTTCTCCGCCTAATTTATTTCTTATTCCCGCTACCTCATTCCAATTGCATCTAACAGCCGCTCTTAATTCTTCAATATCTGGCGACATAATTAATTTAATTTCTGGAATTAGCATTTCAGGATTCAAAGAATAAAGTCATCCTCACTCCTTCCGCATTTACTCTTATCCGACTTATTCGGGTAAGACGCACTAAGCAATGAAGGATTATTTGCTGCTTGCATACTGGCACCCGATAGCTCAACTTCATCCCATCCAACCACCCGTTTTTTTATATGAAACACATTCTACTTTTACTTTCGTTGATATGCTGTCTTGCTGCGAATTCGAATGCTCAGGAAAGCTCTAAGCAGTTTTCGCCAATAGAAAAAGTTCGTTTCGGGGCTAAAGTTGGTTTGAACGTATCCAATACCAATTTCAATCGCGGGGTGCCGCCCCCGGTTGTTCCCGTCGGCACTAAGTGGAAGTCCGGAATCGCCGTTGGGTTTCTGGTGCAGGTTCCTATCAGCAGGGCGTTTTCGTTGCAGCAGGAATATCTTTTTTCGCAGATGGGCGGCGAGATTACGGATTCCGGCACGGAATACAAATTCAGCTATTTATCGTTGCCTTTATTATTAAAATATGGGCTTCTATCCCGCTTCGCGGTGTTTGCAGGGCCGCAATTTGATTTCTTAATTCAGGCGAAACAACAAGTGAGCGGAACTTCTTTGGATATAACACATGACACGGAAGAAAGAAGTGTCGGGGCGACGGCGGGGGTGGAATATTACGTGTTGAAAAACGTGAGTTTGACGGGGCGCTATATGCACGGGCTGAACCATATTGGAATTGGGCAGCGGTCGAACATCACAGAATTCATGTATGAATCGGTGCAAGTTGCAGCCGAGGTTAAGTTTTAGAAAAAGCGTTTGGCACACATTGCAATGAAGCCTTCTTTCCGCATCTACTCCTCTTCGGCTGGGTCGGGCAAGACCTATCAGCTCACCAAAGAATACCTGCTGCTGGCGCTGGGAGCCGACGACCCGGCGTATTTCAAGCGGGTGCTGGCCATTACCTTCACCAACGATGCGGCGGGAGAAATGAAGCACCGCATTGTAGATGCGCTGCGGGATTTTGCCTACCCCAAGGAGGGCAAAACGAATACGCTGCTGGCGGAGGTAGCCAGCGAATTGGGCCTGTCGACGACGGAGGTGCAGCGGCGGGCGGCGGCTACGTTTCGCCTGGTGCTGTACCACTATGCCGATTTTGGGGTGAGCACGATTGACTCGTTTGTGCAGCGGATTGTGACGGCGTTTACCCGGGAGCTGAGCTTACCGGCCACGTTTGAGGTGGAACTGGATACGGATGCAGTGCTGCAAAGCGCCGTGGCCGCGCTGCTGGATAAGGTGAACCGCGACCCGAACAGCAAGCTGCTCTCACAGACGCTGGCGGAATATGCGCTGGGACAAGCCGACGAGGGCAAAAGCTGGAGCCGCCTGCCGGAGGAACTGGCGGGGTTTGGCCGGGTGCTGTTTAACGAGACGGTGCAGGAAGCGGTGGCGCAGCTGGATAAGCTGAGCCTGGCCGATTTCCGGCGGCTGGACAAGGAAATCCGGGCGCGGCGGGGGGAGATTGAGGCGGCGTTTGGGCAGACGCGGGAGGTGGCGCTGGCGGTGCTGGACGCGGCGGGCGCGGCGGAGGCCGACTTTTTTCAGGGCAAGCGCGGCATTTTTGGGTACGTGCAGAAGGGTGTGGATTTGCTGGCACCCGAGGCCGGGCCGAACAGCTACGTGCGCGCCACGCTGGCCGATGACAAATGGTACAGCGGCAAAATAAAAACCGCCGCCGACCGGGAGCGCGTGGATGCGGTGAAGGAACCGCTGAGCCAATTGGTGGCGACGCTGGATAAATTGCGCGCTGACTATTTACCAAATTACACGTTGCTGGCGGCCATGCAGCCGTATTTATTTCACGCCTCGCTGCTGAGTGAATTAAATAAAATAGTGGAACAAATCAGCCGCGAGCGCAACGTGGTTTTAATATCGGAATTTAACCGACGCATTGCCAGCATTGTGCTCACCGAACCGGTGCCGTTTTTGTACGAGCGGCTGGGTGAGAAATATGAGCACATTCTGATTGACGAATTTCAGGACACGTCGGTATTGCAATGGAATAACCTGCTGCCGCTGGTGGAAAATACCCTGGCGAATGGGCACTCCAGCCTGGCGGTGGGGGATGCCAAACAGGCCATTTACCGCTGGCGGGGGGGCGAGATGGAGCAGATTCTGCGCCTGCACCAGGGCAACACGGAAGCGCTGGCGGCGCGGGCCCGGGAACCGGAGATGCGCGAGCTGCTGCGCGGGCGGTATGAGTCTTTCAATGGCAAATTGGAGCCGCGCGCCCTGCAGGTGAACTACCGGTCGGCGCGGGAGATTATTGATTTTAACAACTCGTTTTTTAAGGCGGTGAGTGAGCGGCACGAGGCGCTGGGATTGGTGACGGGGATTTATGACGCGCATTTTGGGCAGCTGGCACCCGGTGCCGTCACCTCCCCCCCCGGCCCCCTCTCCCGCGGAGAGGGGGAGCCAGACGACACCCAAACGAAATCGCCAGGCTCCCCCCTCTCCGCGGGTAATGCGCATCAAGCATTTGCGGGGGGCCGGGGGGGTGCGGTGGCCGTTGGCCACGTCGAACTCCTCTTCACCCAAAAGGACGCCCCGGCCCTGCTCTACGACCCCACGGCCGGCGCCTACACCACCGAGCCCCTCCCCGGCCACGCCCCGGAGGCGCTGCTGGGCTACGACGAAAGCACCTGCTACCTCACCCTGCAACTGGTGGAGCAGGCCTTGCGCGACGGCTACGAGCTACAGGACATCGCAGTGCTATGCCGCACGCGCGGGGCCAGCAAGACCATTGCCAAGTTCCTGAAAGAGCGGGGCTACGCCATTATTTCGGCCGATTCGCTGGCGCTGGAATTTGCGGAGGTGGTGAACCTGCTGGTGAGCATTCTGCGGGTGCTGCACCAGCCGGCCGATACGCTGGCGCGGGCCGAAGCCCTGCTGCTCGTGGACAAGGTGGTGCGCGGGTTGGCTCCCACGCCGGCGCGGGCCCGCCACATTGCGGAGGTGGCGAATGCGGCGGGCGGCACGTCGTTTTTTAATGAGCTGCGGGCGCTGGGCTACGACGTGCACGAGGCCGAAACCGGCAACCTGGGCCTCTACGAGCTGGCCGAACGGCTGCTGAACCTGTTCGGACTGTTGGGACGCAACGGGGAGAGCGACTACTTGTTCCGCTTCCTCGATTTGACGCTGGAATACAGCCTGAAATTTGGCAACAACCTGGGCAATTTTCTCACGCACTGGGAGGAGCGCAAGGGGCGCATCAGCATCAACGCGCCGGGCGGGCGGGCGGCCATCACCATCACCACGGTGCACAAGGCCAAGGGCTTGGCGTATGGCGTGGTGATTGTGCCCTTTGCCGATTGGAGCCTAGAGCCGCACCGGGGCACCCTGCTGTGGGGGCACCTGGAGGCGGGCCAGAAGCCGATAGAGCAGATGCCCGACGTGGCGGTGGTGAGCCTGAGCAAGGGCATTCAGCAGACGGTATTGGGGGCGCAGTACGACGAGGAGCGCGAGAAAACCTTCCTCGAAGGGCTGAATACGCTGTACGTGGCCTTCACCCGGCCGCGCCACCGGCTCTACGTCATCAGCAAGCGGCCGGCGTTAGTCGTTAGTTCTTCGTTGTCAGTTGTTGGTGCGGGCGACAAGGAGCTAACAACTGACAACAAACAACGAACAACGAATGACGCCGCCCGCACGGTGGCCGATTTGCTGCATGGTTACCTGTTGGGTCGCGGCGAGTGGCAGGAGGAACAAGTGTCTTTCGTTATATCCCAAGGCACACCAGCCGCCAAAAAACCTAACAACCAACAACCAACAACCAATAACTATAACCTCACCAACCTGGCCGCCGCGCCCTGGGAAGACCGCCTGAAACTGCGCCGCCACGCCACCACGCTCTTCGATTTCGACGAGCAAAAGGCCCAAGGCGAGTGGGACCGCAAGCTGCACTTTGCCCTGCGCCGCCTGCTCACGGCCGCCGATGTGGGCCGGGTGGCCAGCCAGCTTGTGGCCGAGGGCATCCTCAGCGCCCGCGAGCGGCCCCGGCTGGTCGAGAGCCTGGAACGGCTGGTGAGCGACCCGCGCCTGGCCCCCTACTTCGCCCCGCACCTGAGCGTGGAAACGGAGCGCGAAATATTGGTGGGCGGCGTGAAGCTGCGCGACTACAAGCCCGACCGCGTGGTGCTCGAACCCTCCCTCGAAGCCCACCACCGCCTGGGCGGCCGCGTCACGCTGATGGATTTCCGCCTGCCCCCGCCGCAGGAGAAACATAAGCGGCTGCTACGGAACTACGCCACGCTATTCGAGCAGCTGGGGTACGCGGAGGTACGCGGGGTTATTTATTACTTCGGGACGGGGGAAGTGGTGGAGGTGTGAGGGCATTACGAAGTGATGCAGCAAAATCTACTACCTCCCATCGTATAGCAGTTGGCAGCGCGCATGGGTTGGTTCAAGCGTATCAACATAAAAGGCATACTGCTTTCTATCCGCTTGCTTTTCAAACCTTACTTCCGTTTTGCGTTTGGGCGCAATGAATTTAGGCATCTCCGCAAAGGGAAGAAAAACAGCGTTTGCAGGGTCTTTTTGTGGCAATAACGTCAGGCCTTTGTTTTCATCTAAAAGGTATAGCGTATACGAAGCGGGCGAATAAAACCGGGGCACTGTATAACCCATTTCCTCTACGTATCCATCGTAGCGAAACTTACCCAACAGCTGACCTGTACGAGTATGCAGCACAAAAGCATTGGGGATTTTCTTCTGCGCCGAAGTAGACACAAATTCCTGTTCAGTGCCCTTAGGAGTGCGTTTTTTTTGCCATTCCCCCAGTTCATACACAGTAACTAAGGCAGTATCACTCAAGAAAAAAGCGCTTCTTAATTCTGCATCGGGCTTCTCTAAAGGAATAGCGGGCCGATTGGCCCTCAGGACTTCATCTTCCGTGAGCAGGGTGTAGCCATCCTTGGAGAGCGTGGGGAAGCTTTCGGGGCCACCGCCATAATCGTTGCCATTGGCCATTCGTATCACCCGGCCTTGTAAGTCAAGAAGTAGCACCGCTTCGGAGCCCCAGTCGGTGCCGGGCACTGCAAAGCCGAGCGTGAAGACCAGCGCCCCGAAAGGCGCGCTGTATCCTAAAAAGGTGGGGGCTTCCGCACCGCTTTGCACCACCACTTCCGCGCCAATTCTCTTGTAGAAGTCAGCCTTGTGCAGCTGTCGCCGAAATACTGGCCGGTTAAGTGAATCGCGCAAGGTGAAAGTAAATCTTCCCTCGTAGCCTCGTATCATATCGGAGCGGCCGGGTTCAGATTCAACCATCGTGGTCAGATGTTGCGTGGAATCCAATTCGGACTGCACACGCAGATGGTAGGGCTGGCCATTTAGGGTGAGCAGCGTATCGGTCGAAGTGGGGGGTACCCAATAAGGCAAAGAAGGAGTATCAGCTGTCGCCGGAATTGCGGCAGTTGGTGGCGCAGGTACTGGCGCGGACGCCGCTGCTTTGGTTTCAGTTTTGGTAGTGCGCTGGTCGCAGCCAATAAGAAATGCGAGGCTTAATAGCGCAGCAGATGGAAGGCGCATGTGAGAAAGAAAGTGGCGAGGGTTATAAGGAAACGGTAAAGAACGTCAGCCTCTTCTATTTCCACCCCGCTGGCGCGCGTCTGCGACGCGCTGCCGACTGGAACCGAGCCGGTGGCTCGGGGGCGAACGACTCGCGGCTAGGCTTGTACACCCGGCCCACTGCCCGAGCCACCGGCTCGAAGCCAATGGGCAGCGCGTCGCAGACGCGCGCCAGCAAGCAGCGCGCCAGCAGGACCCGAAAAAATTCCCCCGCTGCCCATGTCACCTCGTGCCGGGAGCAGTGGGGAGCCCCCGGAGCCCTGGGCGCGGGGTGCCGAAGGCCGTGGGGAGCCCCCGGCGCACCTGGCTGCCGGAGCCGGGCACCGTGGGGAGCCCCCGTTGCCACCGGCACGGCGGGCCGAAGCCAGCAGGGATGCCCCTGGGCAGGCGGCCCCGGCGGCCCAAAATGGCGGGGGAAATAGCGGCTTTCCCAAAATTTTGCGCACCTTAGGCGGGCCGTAGCCTTACGGTGCATTTCATCCCTCATTCTTACTTCTTTACCTCATGGCAGACCAATCTACCACGCCCATTCCGGCCGGCTCTCCCACCCCCGCTCCAGCCACCGATGCGGTGGTGAATCCCAAGCTCCTCATCCCCAAAAAAGACGGCCCGCTGGCGGAGGTGGCCCGGCTCGTGGCCGATGCCTGGGGCAAGGAAACGTGGTTTCTGCTGCGCTGGAAAGCCCAGGCCGACTTTGCCCAGCTGGTGGCTGAATTCAGCACCGCCATCACCGCAAAGCGTGGGGCTGCCACCGCCCGCACCCCGCAAAGCCAGCGCTTGCAGGAGCTCGATGACCAGTTTGACGAGGGCCTGCGCATCCTGAAAAAGTATGTGAACGAAGACAGCGGCTACGACAAAGCCCGCACCGATGCCCGCCTGCCCGGCTTCGGCCTGCTGGCCAACAAAAACGGCGGCTTCATCCTGAGCCGCGACCGCGACCAGCGCCTCGTGGCCCTGCGCGATATGCTGCTGCCCAGCGTGGCCGCCGCACCTTTTGCCGCCCGCGAGTTCGGCAGCGCCTACTGGCAAACCCGTTTCGATGAATACAAAATCCTGTTGGGCCAGACCGATGGCCTGGCCGGCAAAGTCAGCAAGTCGGTGAGCCAGAAAGACACCGCGAAGCTGGAGCTGCGCAAGGTGCTGCAGGCCGTGGTGTACGCGCTGAAGGCGAATTATCCGGATACGTTCGAGGCCGAGCTGCGGAGCTGGGGCTTCCGGAAGGAGGGCTACTAGTAGCGCGAACTTTTAGTTCGCGTCGTTGCGCCGGTTGAATCGACCTCACGGCGCGGGGACGCGAACTAAAAGTTCGCGCTACTCCCGGTGGCTCCTGCTTTTGGCCAGCGGGTAGCCCCAGCGCACAACTGCACTCATGGCACTTTTTAACCTCTTTTTAACTCCTTCTTAACTGAATTCAAATCAGAGGCCTGGGCGGGTGGCGGTAATTTTGCATTCCATTATTACCCTTACCCACTGGCATGGCGGCTCACTCTGCACACGCTTCTGCTTCGCCCCCGCCCACGCCCTGGCAGCGCCTGGTGCGGATGCTGGACACCGAGCGCGACACCATTCGCTACATCTTTTTTTATGCCCTGGTGGCGGGCATGGTCAGCCTGACGCTGCCGCTGGGCACCCAGGCGGTGTTTAATCTGGTTTCGACCGGGGCCGTGTTTGCTTCGACCTACATCCTGATTGGGGTGGTGGTGGGCGGCGTGCTGCTGGGCGGCGTGCTGCTGCTGGGCCAGATGGTGCTGGTGGAGGCCATCGAGCAGCGGCTGTTTGCCAAGGCGGCCATCGAGTTTGCCTACCGCCTGCCGCGCATCAGGGCCGAAGCCCTGGCCGGCGCGAACCCGCCCGAGCTGGTGAACCGCTTTTTCGACATCCTGACGGTGCAGAAGGGCCTCACCAAGCTGCTGATTGACCTGGTGTTTGCCGCGTTCCAGATAGTGTTTGGGGTGCTGGTGCTGGCTTTTTATCACCCGGTGTTCATTGCCTTGGGCCTGTTCACTATTCTGAGCATCGTCGGGATTTACGCCCTCAACTACCGGCGCGCCCTGAGCACGAGCATCGAGGAATCGGCCTATAAGTACGAGGTGGTGGACTGGCTGGAGCAGGTGGCCGCCGACCTGCCCGCCTACCGCGACGAGGAGGCCCGGCGCGAATACGCCCTGGCCCGCGCCGACGAGCTCACCGCCGGCTACCTGCGCGCCCGCAACGGCCACTTCCGGGTGCTGAAAACCTACTTTAACTACGGCATCGCGCTGCGCCTGCTGCTCACGGGCGGGCTGCTGATTGCGGGCACCCTGTTCGTGGTGTCGCGCCAGATGAGCCTGGGCCAGTTCGTGGCCGCCGAGGTGCTCATCGTGCAAATCAGCAGCGCCATCGAGAAGCTGGTGAGCGGCGTGAGCACGGTGTTCGACATGCTGACCGGGGCCGAAAAGCTGGCCGCCGTCACCGACCTGCCCCTGGAAGAAGCCAACTCCCAAACCACCAAAATCCATGCTTAACCTCAGCAACCAAAGCGTGGCCGAAACGGTGTGGCACGAAAAACCCCGGCAGTCGCAGCAGGAATTGCTGAGCGCCGAGCGCGGGCACTGGCTGGGCCGCACGCTGCTGGTGGTGGGCCTCGTGTTCGTAGTCATCCTGTTTCTGCCCTGGCGGCAAACCATCGAGGGCAGCGGCAGCCTCACGGCCCTCACCCCGCAGGACCGGCCCCAGGCCGTGCAAAACGCCATCGCGGGCCGCATCGAGCACTGGGCCGTGCGCGAGGGCCAGCGCGTGCGCAAGGGCGATACGCTGCTCACCATCTCCGAAATCAACTCCGAATACTTCGACCCCAACCTGCCCGAGCGCCTGCGCGAGCAGCTGGCCGCCAAGCGCGGCAACGTGAGCGCCAACGCCGCCCGCGTGGTGGCCGCCGGCGCGCAGATTGACGCCCTGCAAGCCGGCCTGCAAGTGCAGCTCGCGGCGGCGGCCAACCGCGTAGCGCAGGCCCGCAACACGGTGGCCATCGACCAGGCCGATTTGGTAGCCGTCACCAACTTCTTCGAAACCGCCAAAAGCCGCCTGGCCCGCTACGAAGTGGGCTACCGCAACGGCCTGTTTTCGCTCACCGACATCGAAACCCGCCGCTTGAAACTACAGGAGGATTTGGCCAAAGTGACCTCGCAGCGCAACAAGCTCGCCAGCAGCCAGCAGGGCCTGGCCAACGCCCGCATCGCGCTCAGTGAGATTCGGGCCAAGTACCAGGAAAACCTGGCCAAAACGCAGTCCGACCGCAGCTCGGCCGTGTCGAGCCGGGCCAGCGCGGAGGGCGAAGTGGCCGTGCTTCAGAACAAAATCAGCAACGTGGAGGCGCGGCGCGGGCGCTACATCGTGCGCGCCCCGCAGTCGGGCATCGTGGTCCGCACACTCAAGGCGGGCATCGGCGAGAACATCAAGGAGGGCGAATCCATTGCCACGCTCCAGCCCGAAAACCCCGTGCTGGCCGCCGAAATGTACGTGCGGGCCATGGACGTGCCGCTCATTCAGCGCGGCCGGCGGGTGCGGCTGCAGTTCGATGGCTGGCCGGCCATCCAGTTCTCGGGCTGGCCGTCGGTGGCGGTGGGCACGTTCGGCGGCGTGGTGTCGGTGATTGACGTGGTGAGCAGCACCAACGGCCGCTACCGCCTGCTGGTGCGGCCATTGCGCGGCGCGGGCGACGAGCGCGCGCACATTTGGCCCCGGCAGCTGCGCCTGGGTTCGGGCGTGTACGGCTGGGTCATCCTCGATTCGGTGCCGGTGTGGTACGAAATCTGGCGGCAGCTCAACGGCTTCCCGCCCAGCCTGAAAGCGGAGCCCGACGGCGCAACGCCCACTTCGGCCGGGGGCAGCAAGGAGGAAAAGTCGAAATGAGGATGCATATTTTATTCCTGCAAGTCAGCCTGCTGGTGCTGCTGTCGGCGACTGGTTGGGCCCAGGTGCCGCGCCCGGCCCCGCCACCCACCGTAGCCCCGCCCCTGCCGGTGCGGGGGCAGCCCCTCACGGCCGTGGTGCCCGTGGACACGGCCCGCGTGTTTTCGTTGCGGGATTTGGCCGAGCTGGTGTTTGCCAACCACCCCATCGTGAAACAGGCCGCCCTGCTCAGCGAGCGGGCGCGGGGCCAGGTGCTGCAAGCCCGCGGCGGCTTCGACCCCAAGGCCACGTCGGGGTTCGACCGCAAACTCTTCGGCGGCACCGACTACTATAACAAGTGGGCCAACGAGTTTAAAGTCCCCATCTGGCTCGGCGGCATCGACCTGAAAGCCGGCTACGACCGCTACGTGGGCACCTACGTGAACCCCGAAACCCGCACCCCGCTCAATGGCCTGGCTGGCGTGGGCCTCTCGGTGCCGCTGGGTCAGGGCCTGCTCATCGATGCCCGGCGCAGCACCCTGCGGCAGGCCCGCATCCTGGTATCGGCGGCCGAGGCTGACCGGGTGAAGCAAATCAACGACGTGTGGCTACAGGCCGCCAAGGACTACTGGACCTGGTACTACACCTACCAGCAGGCCGCCCTCATTCAAGAGGGGGTTGAGTTGGCCGAAACCCGCTTCCGCGCCATCCGCCAGCGCGTCGATTTGGGCGACCAGGCCCCCGTCGATTCCGTGGAAGCCCGCATCACCACCCAGGACCGCCAGGTGCAGGCCGAACAGCTGGCCGTGGACCTGCAAAACGCCCGCCTAGTGCTCTCCAACCACCTTTGGAACCAGGACAATCAGCCCGTGGAGCTACCCGCCCGCGCCATCCCCCAGCCCGCCCGCGTGGACAGCGTGACCCGCCAGGAGTTCGCCCGCCTGCGCGAGCGGGCGGCCACCGAGCACCCTACCCTGCGCAAGCTCGACGCCAAAATCCTCCAGCTCGGCGTGGAAGAGCGGTACCGCCGCGAGCTGCTCAAACCCACGCTGAACGTGAGCGGCACGCTGCTAAGCCAGGGCGATTTTTATCGCCCGGAGCTGCCTGCGAGCTACAGTTTTGGCTTGAACAACTACAAGGTGGGGGTAGATTTCGCCCTCCCTATTTTCCTGCGCCAGGCGCGGGGACAGCTGCAAGTGGTCCGCCTCAACGTGCGCGAAACCGTGCTGGAGCAGCAGCAGAGCCGACGCACCATCGGCAACCAGGTCACATCTGTATACAATTCCCTGCGCGCCTACGAGCGCCAGCTGGCCGTGCAGACCCTTACCATCGCCAACCAGCGCACCCTGCTGCAAGCCGAGCTCCAGAAATACGACCTCGGCGAAAGCACCATCTTCCTCATCAACGCCCGCGAAACCAAGCTCATCGACCTGCGCATCAAGCAGGAAAGCCTGCGCGCCAGCTACGAAAAGGCGGTGGCGGAGCTATATTATTATGCGGGCACGCGGTCGGTGAACGGGGAGTAAAGCAGTAGCGCGGACTCTAGTTACGCCGACCTTTGCCCCCATGCACACCCTTGACCAACTACGCACCGGCCCGCTCCACGGCCTCAAGCGCCTTGACCTGAGCGCCAGCCTCACCGAATTCCCCCACGAAATCTTCGCCCTCGCCGATACGCTGGAAGTCCTCAACCTCAGCGGCAATGCCCTCTCCTCTTTACCTGATGACCTGGGCCGACTGCACAAGCTGCAAGTGCTGTTTTGCTCCGACAACCAGTTTACCGAGGTGCCCGCCGTGCTGGGCCAGTGCCCGCAGCTGAGCATGGTGGGCTTCAAAGCCAACCAGATACGCACGCTGCCAGCGGCGGCCCTCCCGCCCGCCCTGCGCTGGCTCATTCTCACCGATAACCGGCTGGAAGAATTACCGCCGGAAATCGGCAACTGCCAGCAGCTCCAGAAGCTCATGCTGGCCGGCAACCGGCTCACCGCCCTGCCCAAAACGCTGGCGAATTGCACCAACCTGGAGCTGCTGCGCATCGCCGCCAACCACCTCACCGAGCTGCCCGCGTGGCTGCTGGCCCTGCCGCGCCTGGCGTGGCTGGCCTACGCGGGCAACCCGTTTTGCGAGCGGGCCGAGGCGGAGGCGGTGGCCAGCCACCCCATCCGCACCATTGCCTGGGCCGAGCTGGCGGTGGAGCAGCAATTGGGAGAGGGCGCTTCGGGGGTAATATACCGGGCGAACTGGCGGCACGCCGGGGCCATGCCGGCCGAGGTGGCCGTGAAGCTGTTTAAGGGAGCCGTGACGAGCGACGGCCTGCCGCGCAGCGAGATGGCGGCCTGCATCAGCGCCGGCCAGCACCCCAACCTCATTGCCGTGCGGGGCCGCGTGCGCCAGCACCCCGCCGCCGCCCAGGGGCTGGTTTTGGAGCTGATTGACCCCGCCTTTGGCAACTTGGCCGGGCCGCCCAGCCTGGCCACCTGCACCCGCGACGTGTACGCGCCCAGCACCACTTTCCGCCTCGAAACGGCCCTGCGCATTGCCGTGGGCATTGCCGCCGCCGCCGGGCACCTGCACGGCCAGGGCATTCTGCACGGCGATTTGTACGCCCACAACATCCTGAACACCCCAACGGGCGAGGCCCTGCTGGGCGATTTCGGGGCGGCCTGCTTCTTCGCGCCCGATGCCTCGGCCACTGCCACCGCCTTGCAGCAGCTGGAAGTGCGGGCCTTCGGCTGCCTGCTGGAAGAACTGCTCACCCACTGCGACGAAGCCGAAACCGCCCCCGCCGCCAGCGCGGCCCTTTGGGACTTGCAGCGCCGCTGCGTGCAGCCCAACGTGGCCGCCCGGCCCCTGTTTGCCGAGATTGAGCAGGTGCTGACCGAAATGTAGCAAATGGTAAGCGCCGGTCGGACCGGGGCAAGTGGCATTAGTTCTCCAGCCGCTGGTAGCGAATACGGGGCGCGACGCTCACGGTGTCCACATAAAAGGCAAAGGCATTGCCTTCGCTTTGCACCTCAAACCGCACTTCGACGGGCTTTTGGGGCGGGATGAAACGGGGCATGGCGGCAAAGCGCATTTCCGTGGGCTTGCCGGGCGTGCCGAGCGGCAGCAGGTACAGGCCCCGTTTGGCATCGAGCAGGTAGAGGACGCCATGCGCCCGGAAGCCCGGAATGGTGTAGCCCAATTCCTCATAGAAGCCGTGGTAGCGAAATTTGCTGAGCACCCGCCCGCTGCGGGTGTGCCGCACGAAGGCATTGGGCGCGCGCAGCTGCTGCGGGCTGGGCGTGCGCCCGAAGGTTTCCATGCCATCGGGCGAGCGGATGAGGTGCGTTTTGCCGGGCGCATACACCACCAGGATGGTGGTATCGCTCAGGAAAGAAGCCCCCACCAGCTCAGCATCGAGCCGGGTGAGGCGGAGCGGCGGCCGGCCGGGGCGCAGCAGCTCGGAGGCCGTGAGCAGCACCGAGCCGTCGGCCGAGAGGGCGGGCTCGCACTCGGGGCCGCCGCCGGGCCCGCGGCCGTCGCTCAGGCGCATCACGTTGCCGGCCAGGTCGAGCATGAGGACAACCTGCGCGCCCACGTCGCTGTCGGGCACCATGAAATCCAGAGTAAACACCAGCGCGCCAAGCGGCCGGCTGTAGCCCAGAAATTCGGGCAGATAGGCTTCGCTTTCGGTCACGATATCGGCCCCGGCCCGCTTGAAAAAAGCGGCCTTGCGCAGCTGCCGCTGAAACACCTGCTGGCCCGCGCGGTCGCGCAGGGTCACGGTGTAGCGGCCCTCGTAGCCACGCACCCGCTCCAGGTGGCCGGGGGTGGGCTCGTAGGTGGCCGTGAGATGGCGGTTCGAGTCCGTTTCGGCCTCCAGCAGCAGGTGGTAGGGCTGGCCGTTGAGCAGCACGAGCGTATCGGCGGCGGCGGGCGGGGCCCAGCCGGGAATCTCGGGAGCGGGCCTGGGGGCCGCCCTGACCACAGGCGCCGGGGCTTCGGCCGGCGCGGGCAGCGGGGCTACCGACACACTGGGCAGGGCGGGCGAATCCGACTTGGTGGAGTGGATTTTCTGCTCGCAGCCCGCCAGGGTCGCCAACGCCAGCGCTGCCCCCAGCAGCCCAACAACAATCCAGGTGCGCATTATTTCGTGAGCCAGCCGTTGGCATCGAACCAGTTCCGCAGGCGGTCAGTCCAGAGGTCTTTGGTGGTTTTATTGTTGAGGCCGAAGCCGTGGCCGCCTTTGGGGTAGAGGTGCAGCTCGGCCGGCACGCCGTGGCGCAGGCAGGCCTGATAGAACACGATGCTGTTGTTGACGGGCACCGTTTTGTCGTCCTCGGCGTGCACCAGGAAGGTGGGCGGCGTCTGGGCCGATACCTGCAGCTCAGCAGAATATTGCCGAATCTGGTCAGCCGAGGGCGTTTTCCCCAGCAGGTTATCGCGCGAGCCGGCATGCTTAAGCGTGTCGCTGAAGCTGATGACCGGGTACATCAGCACCAAAAATGCCGGCCGCACCGATACCGGGCCGGAATTGGGACCCACCGGCTGCGTGAAATGCGTGCCCGCCGTGGCCGCCAGGTGCCCGCCCGCCGAAAAGCCCATGATGCCAATGCGCTCGGGGTTGAGGCTGTATTTGGCGGCCTGCTGGCGCACGAGGCGCAGGGCCTGCTGGGCATCGAGCAGCGGGGCAACGGACTTGTCGGGCTGGGTCTGGTCGTTGGGCAGGCGGTACTTCAGCACAAAGGCCGTCACGCCCATTTCGTTCAGGCGCTTGGCCACGTCGTAGCCCTCGCTGTCGATGGACAGCCGGGCGTAGCCGCCGCCGGGGCAGATGATGACCGCCGTGCCGTTGGCGGTGCCCGCTGCCGGCAGAAAGGCCGTGAGATTGGGCTGCACCACGTTGGAAACACGCACTCCTCCGCCCGGCAGCGTGAGGCTGGTTTCCTGCACCGCACTCGGAATAGAGTTCGGAATGGAGCCGGAATAGAGCGGAAAAGTCTGCTGGGATTGCTGAGCCAGCAAGCGGCCCGAGGTGAGCAGCAACAACCCGGCAAGGCGGAAAAAGTACGAATTTCTCATTTGTAGAAGGATTGTACACAAAATTACGTCGGATGGCGGCATGGTGGCACCGCGCGCCAAGACTATTGCATTATCAAGTGAAAATTCTATCAATCGCAACCAAAATTGAACCATGCCGTAGTGGCGGCGGTCTTTTAAGCATGCGCAAGACCACTCTGCTGGCCGCCGCTGCCTTATTGGGCAGCCCCGGCCTCACCCTGGCCCAGAACACGCCGGAAGAAAACAACCCCAATTCGGAGGCCCCTTTCGTGCGAAACATTCGCGCCGACCGCCCCGGACAAACCATCACTGCCCAGGTGCTGCAGCCCGGCCGCTTCCAGCTCGAAACCGGGTTTCAGCGCCAGTTCGGCGGGGTGGGGCTGGCCCAAAGCATAAGCGCGGCCACGCTGCGCATCGGTTTCTTCAACAGCATGGAGCTGCGCATCAGCCAGCCTTATCTACACAACGGTCCTTCGCGGATGACCGATGCCGGCCGGGTCGATTCCAGCGGCTGGGCGCCGGTGGTGGTGGGCGCCAAGTTCATGCTCTCGCCCAACTACAACACCCGTACGCAGGTGGCCATTCTGGTCGAGTCGGCGCTGCCGGGCTCGGGGAGCCAGGGGCTGCGCAGCCGCCAGTGGGCCCCCGGCGGCCGCCTGCTGGTGAGCGAGCAGCTCGGCCAGCGGTTTGGACTGGAAGCCAACCTGGGTTTCAGCCAGCGCGGCCTCACCACGCAGGACGTCGGGAAAGGCCAGTTTCTGGGCACCCTGGCTCTGAATGGCCCGCTGAGCGAGAAGGCCGGTTTCTTTGTAGAAGCTTACAGCTCGGGCCGCTCCTCCTTTAGCACCGGCACCACGGCGGGCCTGTACTGGCGCCCCATCCCCGCCATGCGGCTCGACGTAACGGCCGGCCAGGCCGTGAGTGGCCGGGCCGCCGGCACCTCCACCGTGGGGGCCGGGCTGACATTTAACGTGGGCAAGTAGTGCCTATTCCGGCGGCCGAATCCTTTGCACGCAACTACTATTCATGAAAAAGCCTGCGCTACTACGCAGGCTTTTTTGCGTTAACCTGAGTCTCCACTCATTTCTACTGCCATGCGCCCTCACTTTGTCGTTTTTGCTTTGCTGGCAGCCAGTTGCCAAACCCGCCCCACTCAGGAAAAAGCCAACGGGGACCCGACGCCAATACGTCGGGTCCCCGTTGGCTTTTTCCTGAGTGGGGATTATTCCAGCGTCAGCACCAGGTCGTCGGCGGCCACGCGGCTGCCTTCGACGAGGTTCACGTCGGCTACCACCAAATCCTGCGGAGCCGTGATGGTGGTTTCCATCTTCATGGCTTCGATGACGAAGAGCGGGGTGTTCTTGGGTGCGGCCTGGCCGGGTTTCACCAGCACTTTGCTGAGCATGCCTTGCAGCGGGGCACCCATTTGGCGCGGGTTGGCTTTGTCGGCTTTGGCATTGCTGATTTTGGTAACTTCCACCGACTGGTCACGCACTTGCAGGTTGCGGGTCTGGCCGTTGAGGGTGAAGAAGATGGTGCGTTGGCCTTCCTCATTGATGGTGCCCACCGATTCCAGGCGCACAATCACCGACTTGCCTTTCGCAATTTCGATGATGGTTTCCTCGCCGGGTTTCAGGCCGTAGAAAAACGTCGAGGTGGGCACCTTGCTCACGTTGCCGAACTTCAGGCGGAAGGCCCAATATTCCTCAAACACCTTCGGATAGAGCAGCGAGGAGAGCAAATCGGTGAACTTCGCGCCGGGAAATTTCTCCTGGAACGCCGCCCATTCTTTGTCGAAATCGATGGGCGCGAGGTGCTCGTTGGGCCGGTCGGTGAAGGGTGTTTCGTTCTTGAGAATCAGTTTTTGCAGCTCGGCAGGCCAGCCGCCTTCGGGCTGGCCGATGTCGCCGCGAAACAGCTCGCGCACCGACTCGGGGAAGTTCAGGGTTTCGCCCTTCTCCATCACATCGGCGGGCGTGAGGCTGTTGCTCACCATGAAGAGGGCCATGTCGCCCACCACTTTGCTGCTGGGCGTCACTTTCACGATGTCGCCAAACATGCCGTTCACATCCGCAAAGCGCTGCTTCACTTCCTCAAATTTATCGAGCAGGCCCAAGGAGGCCGCCTGCGGGCGCAGGTTGGAATACTGCCCGCCCGGAATTTCGTGCTGGAACACCTCCGAAGTGCCCGCTTTCAGGCCCGATTCAAACGGGTAGTACATCTCGCGTACAGCTTCCCAATAGTTACTAAACTCGTTGAGTGAATGCTGGTTGAACTCGCGGTGGCGCGGCGTGTGGCGCAGCATTTCCACCACCGAGTTGAAGTTGGGCTGCGAAGTAAGACCGGAGAGCGAGCCCAGCGCCACGTCGATGACGTTGACGCCGGCTTCCACGGCCTTGGCGTAGGTGGCGGCTTGCAGCGAGGACGTGTCGTGGGTGTGCAGGTGGATGGGCAGCTTCACCGTGTCGCGCAGGCCGGCAATGAGCTCGGTGGCGGCGTAGGGCTTCAGCAGGCCGGCCATGTCCTTGATGCAGAGGATGTGGGCCCCGGCATCTTCCAGCTGTTTGGCCAGCTTGAGGTAATAGTCGAGGCTGTATTTGGTGCGGTTCGGGTCCATGATGTCCCCGGTGTAGCAGATGCTGGCCTCGGCCAGGCGGTCGGTTTTGTTCCGCACGAAGCCGATGCAGGCTTCCATGCCCTTCATCCAGTTCAGGGAGTCGAAAATGCGGAACACGTCGATGCCGGTTTCGGCCGCCTGCATCACAAACCGCTCCGTCAGGTTATCTGGATAAGCCTTGTAACCCACACCGTTGGCCCCGCGAATGAGCATTTGCAGCAGGATATTCGGGATGGCGGCGCGCAGGCGGGCCAGGCGCTCCCAGGGGTCTTCGTGCAGGAAACGCAGGGCCACGTCGAACGTAGCGCCGCCCCACACTTCCAGGCTGAAGGTTTGGGGGTGCTGCTGGGCGTAGGCGCCCGCCACTTTCACCATGTCCCAGGTGCGCATGCGGGTGGCCAGCAGGCTTTGGTGCGCGTCGCGCAGAGTGGTGTCGGTGTAGTGAATCAGGGGTTCGTCGCGCAGCCATTTCGCAAAGGCTTCGGGGCCCAGCTCGTCGAGCTTCTGCTTGGTGCCGGGCGCGGGGGCCGCGTAATCGAAGGCCGGAAGGTGCGGCTGGCGCGGGTTGGCGCGCGGGTCGAGCAGGTTCCGCACGTCGGGATTGCCGTTCACCACCGTCTCGCCGATGAAGCCGAGCAGGCGCGTGGCCCGGTCCTGCCGGGTTTCAAAGTTGAACAGTTCGGGGTGGTCCTTGATGAAATCGACGGTGGCGTTGCCAGCCTGGAATTCCTCGTTGCCGACGATATTTTTCAGAAACGGAATGTTGGTTTTCACGCCGCGCACCCGGAATTCGTCCAGCGCCCGCAGCATTTTCTGGGCCGCGCCGTGCAGCGTGGGCGCGTGGGCCGAGATTTTGACCAGCATCGAGTCGAAAAACGGTGACACCACCACGCCCTGGTACACGGAGCCCTCGTCGAGCCGGATGCCGAAGCCGCCGGCCGTGCGGTAGGCCACGATGGTGCCGTAGTCGGGCTTGAAGTCGTTTTCGGGGTTTTCGGTGGTCACGCGGCACTGCACCGCGAAGCCGGCGCGCAGCGGCACCACATCGGGCCCGAGGCCGATTTCGGGGTCGGCGAGGTTGTAGCCGGCGGCGATGTAAATCTGGGTTTTAATCAAATCGACGCCCGTAATCATCTCGGTCACGGTGTGCTCGACCTGAATGCGCGGGTTCACTTCGATGAAGTAAATCCGGTCGAACTCGGGGTTCACCAGAAATTCCACAGTGCCCACGTTGTCGTAGCCCACCGCCCGGCCAATGCGCAGGGCGTACTCATATAAGAGGTGGCGCTGGTGGTCGGCCAGGTTCATGGCCGGGGCCACTTCCACCACTTTCTGGAAACGGCGCTGCACCGAGCAGTCGCGCTCATACAGGTGCACGAGGTTGCCGTGGTGGTCGCCCACCAGCTGCACTTCGATGTGCTTGGGGCGCTCCACGAATTTCTCCAGGAACACCGTATCGTCGCCGAAGGCATTCAGGGCTTCGTTGCGGGCCTCGAAGAAGCCTTTTTCCAGCTCCTCGTCGTTGCGGATGATGCGCATGCCGCGCCCGCCGCCGCCGCTGGCCGCCTTCAGCATCACGGGGTAGCCGATGCGGTTGGCCTCGGTTTTGGCAGTTTCGAAGTCGACCAGTTCGGCCTCGCTGCTTTCAATTTGGGGCACCTGGCACTGCATGGCCACTTCTTTGGCGCGCACCTTGTCGCCGAGGGCTTCCATTACCTCGGGGCGCGGACCAACGAAAATGATGCCTTCCTCGGCGCAGCGGCGCGAGAGGGTGGCATTTTCGGAGAGGAAGCCGTAGCCGGGGTGAATGGCATTGGCCCCGTTTTCCTTGGCGATGCGGATGACGCCTTCGATGTCCAGATAGGGCTTCAGCGGCTCGTCGTCGCGGCCGATTTGATAGGCTTCGTCGGCCTTGTAGCGGTGCTGCGAGTACCGGTCCTCGAAGGTGTACACGGCCACCGTGGGGATATTGAGCTCGTTGGCGGCGCGCATCACGCGAATCGCGATTTCGCCACGGTTGGCGACCAGGAGTTTCGTTATGTTCATAGAAGCATTGAGTAATAGGCGCGCTTACGGCGAAACTACGCGAAAGGCTGCTACAAACCACTTCTCGGCCGGCTTTTGTTTGGGTTGATTCCTGCGCCTACGGTTCCGCTTCCCGCATTCTGCCGGCCTTTCGGGCCGGTTCCGGCCCCAAACCTTCCAGGAGTCCTCGGGTTAGCAAGGCACTGCCACCGTTTTGCTTTTCCTGCATGGATTTTACTGACAAAAACATTCTACTCATCGGCGCTTCGTCGGGCATCGGCCTGGCCACGGCGCAGCTGCTGAGCAAGCTGCACGTGAACCTGTTCACGGCTTCGCGGCACCTTTCGCCCGAGTTGGAAGCCCTGGGCACCACCCACTTTGCCTACGATGCCACCCAGCCCGTGGGCACCGCGTTCGACGCCCTGCCCGAGGTGCTGCACGGCGTGGCCTACTTCCCCGGCAGCATCAAGCTGCGCCCGTTCGAGCGCATCCCAACGGAGGATTTCCAAGCCGACTTCGACCTCAACGTGCTGGGCGCGGTGCGGGTGCTGCAAGCCACCATCAAGCGCCTGAAAAAGGCCGAAGGGGGGGCGTCCGTGGTCTTATTCAGCACCGTGGCGGCCGATACGGGCATGAGTTTCCACACCAGCATTGCCACCGCGAAGGCCGCCGTGGAAGGCCTCACGCGCGCCCTGGCCGCCGAGTACGCCGCCAGCGGCGTGCGCGTGAACTGCATCGCCCCCTCGCTCACCAACACGCCCCTGGCCGCTGCCCTGCTCAACTCGCCCGAAAAGGCCGAGGCTGGCGCCAGGCGCCACCCCTTGCAGCGCATCGGCCAGCCCGAGGATTTGGCCTATACGGCCTCGTTCCTACTCTCCGACCACAGCTCGTTCGTAACCGGTCAGGTGCTGGCCGTTGACGGCGGCATGGGCAAATTGAAATAGGGTTTATAGTTGTCAGTTGTTCGTTGTCAGCTTCTACCGACAGCGCTTTCTGAACCCTGACAGCGAATAACTGACAACAAACAACGTAAAATGAAAATCTGCATCTTCTGGCACCGGCGCGACCTGCGCATTCACGACAATGCCGGGCTGGCGGCGGCGCTGGCCAGTGGGCTGCCGGTGGTGCCGCTGTTCATCTACGATAAGGAAATTCTCGCCCACCTGCCTGAGAAGGCCGATGCCCGGCTCACCTTCATTTTCGACGAAGTGGAGCAGTTGGCGCAGGAAACCGAAGCGGCGGGCGGCACCTTTCTGGCCCGCTACGGCCAGCCACTGCAGGTGCTGGAACAGCTGGTGAAAGACTTTGACGTAGCCACCGTGCACACCAACGAGGACTACGAGCCCTACGCCACGGAGCGCGATACGGCCGTAGCCAAAATGCTGCAAGAGCACAGCGTGGGCTTCTTTCTTTATAAGGACCAGGTCGTCTTCGCTAAGGATGAAATTCTGACGAAATCGGGCACGGTGCCGAAGGTGTTCGGGGCTTACCACAAGGCCTTTATTGCCCGGCTGACGGATGAAATGCTGCTGCCCTACGGCTCAAAAGGCGATTTTAAAAAGGAAAACCTGCACCACGTTTCCAGGGAGCAAGCCGGCCCACGCCCCACGCTGCAAAGCATGGGTTTTGAGCGCAAAGCGCAATATTATCCCCCCGCGAAGCTGCCGGCCGAGCGCATTGTGCGCGGCTACCACCTCACGCGCAACACCCCCGCCAACGAACACGGCACCACGCGCGAGTCGCTGAACCTGCGCTTCGGCACCCTCAGCGCGCGCCAGGTGATGCAGCAGGCCAAAGCCCTGAACCCAAAGCTGCTGGCGGAAATTATCTGGCGGGATTTCTTCATGATGCTGCTCTGGCACTTCCCCAAAACGGCCACCGAGAGCTACGACCCCAAAATGCGGCACGTCCCCTACCGCAACAACGAGGACGAGTTCCGGGCCTGGTGCGAGGGCCGCACCGGCTACCCGCTGGTGGACGCCGGCATGCGCGAGCTCAACGCAACCGGCTACCTGCCCAACCGCGTGCGCATGACCGTGGCCGGCTTCCTGGTGAAGCACCTGTTCATCGACTGGCGCTGGGGCGAGCGGTATTTTGCCGACAAGCTGCTGGACTACGAAATGGCCAACAACGTAGGCAACTGGCAGTGGATGGCCGGCACCGGCGCCATTTCGGCTCCCTGGTTCCGGGTGTACAGCCCGGAGAGCCAGCTCGCCCAGGTCGACCCCGAGCTGGAATACGTGAAGCGCTGGGTGCCCGAAGTGGGCACCTCGAAATACCCGGCGCCCATTGTAGAGCACAAGTTTGGCCGGGAGCGGGCCGTGGAGGCCATTCGGGCGGCGCGCATTGCGGCGAGCTGAGGCCATAATATCATTCGTTTATAACATCGTTTCAGCCGAACCGTAGCCGGGCCTTAGCGGTTGTTAGGGCATGGAAAAGGACCGCATCAAACAAGCCTATCTCGCTTTTGTGCTCAACGAAGGCCACCCGCCCGCCTCGGTGTTCAAGCTGACCCAGCAGCTGGGCCTGGCCGAGCAGGAATTCTACAAATACTACCCCAACTTCGAGGCCATCGACCGCGAGCTGTGGGCCGATTTCGGCCGGCAGGCCCGCGAAACCGCCGCCGCCGAACCCGTGTGGGAAGGCTACGGCAGCCGCGAAAAGCTGCTGGCGTTCTACTACACGCTGCTCGAAATCCTCAAAAACAACCGCTCCTACGCACTGATGAGCCTGCGCCGCTCGCTGCATCGGGTGCCGGCGCTCTCGCCCCGCGTGCTCGACGATTTCCGGCAGGATTTTGAGGTGTTTGTGGGCGACTTGCTGAGCGAGGGCCGCGTGAGTGGCGAAATTGCCAACCGCCCGCTGGTGCAGGACGGCTACCCGCGCTTCTTCTGGCAGCAGGCGCTGTTCGTGCTCGGCTACTTCGCCAAAGACGACACCATCAACTTCGAGCGCACCGACGCCGCCGTGGAAAAAGCCGTGACGCTGAGCTTCGATTTGGTGGGCCGCAATACAATTGATTCCGCCGTGGATTTCGTGCGGTTTTTGGCAAAGCGCTAATTCATTTAACAACTAACATTCATCATTTAACACTCTGTATTTCGCAGCAATTTTAGCGTGCGCGGCTCCTGAAAAATGGGCCGCAGTTTATTCTCCCAGAACCTGTTAAATGTTAATTGATACATGTTAAATGACATCCCCACCACCAAGGTGGCCCGCGCCGCCCGCTTTGCCAAAACCGGCTTTAATGTGGGCACAAACTATATTAAGCACTACGCCAAAAAAGCCGTTGGCGCCGAGTCGACCACCGCCGACCTGCACGCCGCCAACGCCGCCGAGCTCTACGGCACGCTGAGCGAGATGAAGGGCTCCGTACTGAAAGTGGCTCAGATGCTGGCCATGGAAAAAAATATGCTGCCCACGGCCTACGCCGACCAGTTTGCCAAAGCCCAGTATTCGACGCCGCCGCTCTCCGGCCCGCTGGTAGTGAAGGCGTTCCGGGACGCTTTTGGCAAGTCACCGTATCAGTTGTTTGATGAGTTTGAGCCCGAGGCCCGGCAGGCGGCCAGCATCGGGCAGGTGCATTTTGCCCGCAAAGACGGCAAAGAGCTGGCTGTGAAAGTGCAGTACCCCGGCGTGGCCGACAGCATTAAGTCGGATATCCGCCTGGTGAAACCCATTGCCCTGCGGGTGATGGGCCTGAGCGAAGCCCAGGTGCGGCCTTACCTGGAGGAAGTAGAAACCCGGCTGCTGGAAGAAACCGACTACGCCCTGGAGCTACGCCGGGGCCAGGAAATCGCGGCGCGCTGCCAGGGGCTGGGCAACCTGGAATTCCCGGCTTACTACCCCGAGTATTCGACGGCCCGCATCCTGACGATGGACTGGCTCACGGGCCGGCACCTGAAGGAATTCCTGGCTACGAACCCCAGCCCGGAGGTGCGCAACCAGCTCGGCCAGGCGCTGTGGGACTTCTATCAGTTTCAATTCAATACCCTGCACCAGCTGCACGCCGACCCGCACCCCGGCAATTTCCTGATGCGCGCCGACAACGGCGGAACCCTCGGCGTTCTCGATTTTGGCTGCGTAAAAGTGGTGCCGCAGGAGGTGTATCAGCTTTTTACCGCCCTGCTGGCCGCCGAAACCATTGCCGATGAAACCCGGCTGGCCGCACTGCTCACCCAGGCCGGCGTGCTGCGCGCTACCGATGCCCCCGCCATGCGGAAGCTGTATCTGCGCACCATGCAAACCTCGTTGGAACTGGTGGGCCGTCCTTTTCATCAAGCCACGTTCGACTTCGGCGACCCCACCTACATGGCCGCCCTGTATGCCTTGGGCGACGACCTGATGGCCGACCCCGAACTGCGCAAACAGCGCGAGCCGCGCGGTTCCGAGCATTTCATTTACCTCAACCGGACGTACGTGGGCCTGTTTGCGCTGCTCACGGAGCTGGGCGCGGTGATTGAAACCCACGTTCCGGCACCGGTAACGGTGTAGCGCTTGCGGCAGGCCGGGGCCGTCGGCATGTAGCGCGAAGCCCAGGCGGCGCTATTTTCGCGGCTATGAACATTCGAACGGAGTTGCTGCGGGAACATTCGGCGCGCCAGACGCGGCGACTGACCGAGTACGCTTGTTCGCATCCTGCTTGCTTCGCTGAATTGCTCCAGGCGTTTTGGTACGGCACCCCGCGCGGGCAGCAGCTGGCTGCCGATGTGCTGGCCATGGCCGGCCCTCAACGCCCGCAATGGCTGGTGCCGCACCTGGCCGGCCTGCTGGCAGCGGCGCAGCCGGGCACCAACCACCACCCGGCCGTGCGCCGCAGCGTGGCCAAAGCCCTGCAATTCATGGCCGTACCGGAAGAATGGCAGGCCCTGGCGTTCGATACGTGCCTGGCAATGCTGGCCGCCCCTGCCGAGCCAGTTGCTATCAAAGTGTATGCGCTGAGCGCCGCCGCCCGGCTGGCTGCGCCCTACCCCGAACTGGCGGGGGAACTGCTGGCGGCGGCCGAGCAGGCGCTGAGCACCACCGCTTCGGCGGCGTTGCGCAGCCGGGCGGCGCGGGAGCTGCCGAAACTTCGCCGCATGTTGCGGGAAGTTTTGCCGGATTAGCTGTTGGATAGGCTCATTCGTTCCAATTCTCTCAACATCCATGAAAAAGCTTTTTACCCTCGGCGCGGCAATGCTGAGCCTGACTTTCTCGGCATCGGCCCAAAAGATGGCCAGCTGCTGTGCCCGGCCCGCCGGCAACCTATCGGCCTCGGCCACGGAGGCCTTCGCCATGCTCGCCACCGATAAGGATTTTTCGGGCGGCCACGAGTCCCCCCTGCCTTACAAATACGAAGGTGAGGGCAGGAACATCGAGTTTAAAACGCCCGACGGCAAGCCCGGCCATGGCTTCGAAATCAAAAGTGCCACGCCCAGCACCAAATACCTGTTCGTGATTCACGAGTGGTGGGGCCTGAACGACTACATAAAGAAGGAAGCCGCCGCATTCGCCCAGGAAATGCCCGGCGTCAACGTCATTGCCGTGGACCTGTACGACGGCAAGGTGGCCACCACCCCCGATGAGGCCGGCAAGTACATGGGCGAGGTGAAAACCGAGCGCGCCGTGGCCATTCTCAAAGGCGTGGAAATGTATGCTGGCCCAAAGGCGCAGTTTGCCAGCATCGGCTGGTGCTTCGGCGGCGGCTGGAGCCTGCAGGAAGCCCTGCTCGGCGGCAAGCAAACGGTGGGCTGCGTGATGTATTACGGCATGCCCGAGAAGGACGTGGCCAAGCTCAAAATGCTGAATTCCGACGTATTGGGCATATTTGCGGCGCAGGACAAGTGGATTAACCCCGAAGTTGTGGGCCAGTTCAAGAAGGACATGGCCACGGCCGGCAAGAGCCTCACCGTGGAAAGCTACGATGCCGACCACGCCTTCGCTAACCCGTCGAACCCCAAATTCAACCAGGAATACGCCGCCAAGGCCCACGGCCAGGCGCTGGCCTACCTGCGCGGCCGGTTCAAGGTAAAGGCTTAGGCCTGACTGCCGGTACGGGTTTTATTTTTGAGAAAAAGCCTTCCCAATCGGGAAGGCTTTTTTTATTCTGCCTTTTGGCGAATTGTTACTGACCGGATGGCCACCTCCGAACCGACTAACATAGAAGCCATTAAATGCATCAAGTAATCAACTATAACTGAGTACATACAAATAGATTTGTAGTTATTTTACTATCGAATTATTAATAAAGAGGCTAGCGGCTATCAGCTAAAATTTATTGGCTCACTACTTAGCTCCACTTTTCAGACGATACTCTTAGAATTGGAGCTACTCCAGGCAAATTATTATTCTAATACAATGAAAGTCAGTATTGTAATGTGGATTTGTGGTTTTGGCACCTCATTGGCCTTCGCCTCGGCCAAACGAGTTGCCACGCCGAAAAGAGCGCAGAAGAAACCGGTCGTTTGCTTAGCAGCCCTGGTCTGCTTCCGGGTTGCTTCTACTCTCTCGCCCGGCTCGCAGCTTCCATTCCACGTCTATGAAAAAAAGTCCTACTTGCTTGCTGAAAGCCATCCTAGCCAGCGCCTTTTGCTTCCTTCTGCCAGCCCCGGCTGCCTTCGCGCAGGTGCTGGCCCCGCACGTGCAGCGCTTCGACCCTTCGGTGACCGACCCTGGCTATGATGCCCGCAAGGCCACTGGAACGCCCCCGGTACCGGTTGTGGCCCCGGTACGGCACGCCCGGCTCACGAATGTGGTGATATCCCTGCCGGCGTGCTATGAGGAAGTTGACACGGTGAGCAGCGGAGGCTACACGGCCCTGCCGCGGGGCGATGACAACTCGATTGGACCGATTTCGCTGGGCTTCAATTTTGCCCTGTTCGGCACGGTTTACAACTCCTGCTACATCAACAACAACGGCAACCTGACGTTTACGGCGCCCATGGTTGCCTATACTTCACAGGGCTTTCCCAATAGCACCCCCATGGTCACGGCCTTCTGGGGCGATGTCGATACCCGCGCCGCAACCAGCGGCCGGGTGTGGTACAAGGTATTCCCCGACCGGCTGGTGGTGTTTTGGAACAACGTGGCCTCCTTTCCTTTTAACCAAAATGCGACGCTTAAGAACACATTCGAGCTGATTATTCGCCGGAATACGGCGGCCCCGACTCCCTCGCCCGACGTCACCTTCGCCTACGGCGACATGCAGTGGACCACAGGCACGGCTTCGGGTGGCAGCCAGGGGTTTGACGGTACGCCCGCCACGGTGGGCGTGAACCAGGGCAACGGCACGGGCAACTTCATTCAGACGGGCCGTTTTAATGCGAACTCAGCGGCGATTCCGCAGCCAACGTACCCCGATGGGGTTTATAGCGGAGTGAACTGGCTGGACGGCCGGTGCGTGGAGTACACCATTGCCCCGGCCGGCAACCTGCCTCCGACGGCCACGGGCTTCCCGACCAATAATACGATTACCCTCAACCAAGGCCAGACGGCGACCATCACCCCGCAGTTTGCTGCGCCCGAATCCGGACAGACCACCGCGGTTGTGTACAACACCAACGCCCTCTGCAACGCCACGGTGGTGATGAACAGCAGCACCAGTCCCACCCCCACGGTCACCGTAACCGGCTCCCCCTGCAACATCGGCACGCACGTCATCAGCTTCCAGGCCACCGACAATGGCACACCAGTGGCCAGCACTTCCTTCGACCTCACGGTTATCGTGAACCCGACCACGCAGTGGACCGGCGCCGTGAGCACGGCCTACGAGCTGCCCGGCAACTGGAACCTCAACGCCGTGCCCACGGGCAGCGATGACGTCCTCATCCCAGCCAGCGCCGTGCGCATGCCCCTGCTCACCACGGCCCAGAGCGTGGCCAGCCTGACAATCGCCACGGGCGATACAATGACGGTGGACACCGGCGGCGAGCTGACCCTGACGGGCGCCCTCACGGCCAACGGCCTCTGCCAGGGCCTGGGCGCGGTGCGCGCCACGGGTGCCAGCCCCCAAACGTTCGGGGGCAGCAGCGGCCTGCACATCGGCGATTTGACCGTGGGCCCGGCCGGCGTAGGCCTGGCCGGCCCGCTGCGCGTGCAGCACACCCTCGTGCTCAAGGGCAACCTGACCACCAACGCCCAGCCTTGCACCCTGCTTTCCGATGCCCAGGGCACGGCCCTGGTGGTGAACAATGTCAGCGCTCAGGTAACGGGTAATGTGCTGGTGCAGCGCTACCTCGACCCCAGCCAGAACCCCGGCCTGGGCTACCGGCACTTCTCTTCGCCGGTGCAAAGCACCACGTTTGATGACCTGACCGTGACCAGGCAGTTTACACCCGTGGCCAACTCCGCTTACAACACGGTGGGCAATACCGCCACGCCGTTTCCCACGGTGTTCGGCTACGACGAAAGCCGCGTCGGCCCCGCCGGTGGGCTTGATTTTGACCGGGGCTGGGCGTCGCCGGCCGCCACTACCGGCACCATGACGCCGGGCACCGGCTACACCGTGAACGTGGCCGCCGGCCTCACGGTAGATTTCCTGGGTGCGCTCAACAACGGCGCGGTTCCTCGCACGGGCCTCACGCGCGGCACCGGGGCCAACGCCGGCTGGCAACTGCTCGGCAACCCGTATCCCGCGCCCCTCGACTGGAACCTGGTGTACCCGCAGGCCTCGGGCCTCGACGACGCCGTTTACGTGTTCAAATCGACGGGCACCTACACGGGTTCTTACGCGGCGTATGTCAATCGCATCGGCACCAGCTCGGCCCGCTATCTGGGCGTGGGCCAGGCCTTTTTCGTGCGCACCAGCACGGCCGGCACGCCCGGCGCGCTCTCCTTCAGCAACGACATGCGCCTGACCAGCTACCAGAACGTGGCCATGCAGCGCAGCAGCCAAACCACCGCCGACCAGCGGCCGCAGCTGCGTCTGGAGTTGGTGGGCAGCAATGCGCAAACCGAGGAAACCTACGTGTACTTCGAAAACGGGGCCACCGCCGCCTTCGACCGTGCCTACGACGCCTACAAAGTGCCGGGCGGCGACCTGCTGTACCTGGCCACGGGCACCGGCAGCCCGGCCTTCAGTATCAATGGCTTGCCGGCGCTCACGCCCGCCGGGGCTGCGGTGCCGCTCCTCACCTACGTGCCGCAGGCCGGCACCTACAGCCTGCGCGTGGGCTCGCTGCTGAACTTCAACCCCGCCACGAGCGTGTGGCTGGAAGACCGCCAGAGCGGCCTCTGGCACGACTTGCGCCTGCAAACCAGCTTCGCCTTCCAGGCCAGCCGCCCCGATGATGCCGCCACCCGCTTCGTGCTGCACTTTGGCCAGGCCCGCTTGTTGGGCACCGCGGCCCAGTTGCCCGCTGAAGCCGTGCAGGTGTACCCCAACCCGGCCAGCGGGCTACTCAACGTGCAGCTCACCGCCCTACCAAAAGATGCCCTCACCGCCCAGCTTGCCCTTTCGAACACCTTGGGCCAGACCGTGCGGCAACAGGAAATCGCTCTGCACAACGGTGCGGCTACTGCCACCTTCAACCTCGTCGACCTGGCACCGGGCGTGTACATTCTGCGGGGCGCCACCGCCACCCACGTCTTCACCCGCAGCGTGGTCGTGAAATAACACTCGTTGGGCCGCAACAGGAAATGGGCGAAAAACAGACAAAAAGGCCGCTGGAAATTCCAGTGGCCTTTTTCGTCTTGAGCCAGCCCCGAACGCATTTTCAGAATTGAAATAGCGGGGTTTCTGAGTAATTTTCAGCCTCTTTCTCCCTAAAATTCCCACGTTATGGCCGCGCTTACTTCCCTCCTCTCCGAATACGGCGAAAGCCACCAGAACCCCACCAACAAGCTGGTGCACTGGGTGTGCGTGCCGCTGATAATGTTCTCGCTGCTGGGCCTGCTGTGGTCGGTGCCCGTGCCAACGGCCATTCAGAATATCAGCCCCTGGCTAAACTGGGGCACTTTGGTGATGCTGCTGGCGCTGGTCTACTACGTGCGGCTGAGCGGCCGGCTGGCGCTGGGTATGGTGCTGGTGTGGGTGGCAATGGCGGCTGCGTTGCGCGTGGTAGCGGGCGTAGCGGTGTTGCCACTGTGGGCCATTTGCCTCATCATTTTCGCACTGGCCTGGGTGGGCCAGTTCTGGGGCCACAAGGTGGAAGGCAAGAAACCCAGCTTCCTGAAAGACCTGCAGTTTCTGCTGATTGGGCCGCTGTGGCTGTTGCACTTTGTGTACCGCCGGCTGGGCTGGGGGTACTGATATACCGCGGACACTACGAGTCCTCGGTACGTTATTTCACGCTGCTGCCGGCCTGTACTGGCTCGTAGGTCATGCCCAGCTGTTTGGTATCGCCGGTGATGGTCAGGTCAAGGTTGGCTTTTTCGGCGCTGGGGTTGAGCAGTACGGCCGTGGAGCCCGCGCCAAACTGCAGCACTCCTTTCTGGCCCGGCGCCAGGGTGGTCTTGCCAAAAATGCCGCCGCCCCGGGGCCGTTCCTTTATCTCGACGGGCACCGGACCCACGTTACGGGCAGCTACTTTAAAGGCCCCGCGCTGGTCGCCACCCAAGATAAATTGCTTGCCAGCTTCAATAAACAGGTTGGAATGGATGGTGCCCGCATAGTTCAGCAGCGGCAGCAGAATGGCCGCGGCCAGGACCGCAAGCAGGTGGCGCCGGGTGGCCGGCAGGTGGAGGAAGCGTGTCATAACGTGCTGGTTGGGGGTTGGTGAAACAATGTCCCAAATGTCCCCCACCCCGGCCCCGCCCGCGCTCCAACTTACGCCTTGGGCCGTCCCGGCTTATGATTTGGGCCGTGTAACCTCGCCCGGTGTGCGCCCCGTCAGCTTCTTGAATACCCGGTTGAAAGTCGATTTGGAATTGAACCCCGACTCCAGCGCAATGCCGACCAGCGAGTAATGCGCCAGGCGCGGGTTTTGCAGCTTGCGCTCGGCTTCGGCCACGCGGTAGCTGTTCACGAAGTCGTTGAAGTTTTGCCCGCAACCGGTGTTGATGACCCGCGAAAGCAGCGAAGTGTTGGTGTGCAGGCGGTGGGCCAGCTCAGCCAGTGTCAGTTCGGGTTCCAGCCACGGCTGCTCATCGGCCATTAGCCGCAGCAGTTTTTCGCGCCACGGGTGCAGTTCGGGGTCAAAGTCGGGCGCCGCGCGCAAGGCAGCTGGTTCGGGGGCGGTAGCTTCGGGAGCCACGCGCCCCGGAGCCGAAGTGGCGAAGGAGAGCGACGCGACAGCCAAGGCCGGTATCGTGCTCACAACGGGAGCCGTGACCGGGACGCTCACCTCGCCAATCATTTCATAATCAAATCGAAGCGAAACCAAGGCCGAGAAATTAGCCTGCAAGCCCACGATGCTAAGGTAGTAAATTAAGGCTCCGTTGATGAAGTAGGCGTACCAGTAGCCGCCGTAGCCAAGGGGGCCCACGGCCCGGTTCACCACTTCAAAGCCCACCCAGAGCAGTAGGCCCAGCAGCGCGGCTACCAACAAGTCGCGCAGCCCCCGAAACCGCAGCCTCGCCGTATCCGAAAAGTTGTCATCGAGGTAACGCCGATAGCGGCGAAAGAGCCGCAACGTAGCCAGGCCGTAGCCCAGCATCAGGGCATAGCCCAGCCATTCGGCGGGTGCGCTCAGCGCATCCAGCGCTTCGGCCGCGGCGCCTTTGGTCCCAAAGTGGTACGGCAGCGGCTGCCCACGCAAGCTGTGGCTCCAGGCCAGGTCGTAGAGGGCCGCCGCCGCAAATAGGCCCGCATACATCAGCCCCGGCAGTAGGTGTAGCCAATGCCGCTGCAGTCGGAATTCCTGGTTGGTCAGGCTCCGGAAATACAGGTAAAAGGCAGGCCCCCAAGCCAGCCAGGGGCTCCACGGCACGTAAAACATGGCCGTAGAATAGCCATTATGGCTGTCGTACCAGCCGGCGTAGCCCAGCATCCACTGCGCCACGGGCAGCACATTCAGGAGGAGCAGCAGGGCCAGCAGGCCATCGGCCAGGGTGCCGTGGCGAGCTGCCCGCGCCAGCAGGTGCAGGGCCAGCACCACCCCCGGCACCACAAATGGCAGCAGCAACGCGCTATGCGCATCGAATTGAAACAGCATGTTGCGAAGCTACGGCGGTGCTACGGATTGGCTACCAGGCCGCACCGCTACGCCCGCACCACCGCCAGCATTCCGGCCAGTTCCTCCACGCAGTCGGTGAGTTGTTCCCACGCGGGCAGCATGAAGTACTGGTTCTGGTAGCGCGTGCCCGTTACCGGCGTGTGCAGCACGGTGGCCAGGTCGAAGGCCGGGCGCGGCGTGTACTCATTCACGCAGTGGTGGATTTCGCCGGCCGACGACAGCAGGCCCGCGCCGTACAGCCGGGGCTGGCCTTCGTGCTGCACCAGCCCAAACTCGGCCGTGAAAAAATACAGGGCCCACAGCTGTTCCCGGGCCGGTGAATTGGCGGGCTGCGCGCGGTATGCCAGCGCCAGCGCATGCAGAAAATCGGCCAGGCCTTCGTCCAGCAGCATGGGCACGTGCCCGAAAAGGTCGTGAAACAAGTCCGGCTCGGGGCTGAAATCGAAGCGGTGCATGGGCCGGATGCGGGTCACAATCGGAAACTTCCGCTCGGCCAGCAGCTCAAAAAAAGCTGCCGGCTCAAACGGCCGCCCCACCGGGGCCAGCTGCCAGCCCGTGTGCTCCCGCACCGTGGCGCTGAGCTGCCCGATGTCGGGGATGGCTTCGCGCCGCAACCCCAGCCGGGCCAGGCCCTGGCTGAACGCCGGCACCGCCCGCCGGTGCAACAGAGCCGTCTGGCGGTCAAAGAGCATTTTCCACACCAGCTGGTCCTGGTTGGCAGCGTTGGCGGTATTCGAAAGGTTGGCTTTGTTAAACATAGCTGCTTGGGCGAAAAAAAAGCCCGATATCCTGGCGGATTCGGGCTTTTGAAAGATTCTAGTGAAGTTCGGGGGTCATGCCTCGTTCTCCGGTAGCGCCAATCGCAGCCCGTTCTCGCCCTGTTTGGGGCAAGCGACTAGCATAATACGATTGACAAATTGGTGGCGCATGACTGTTACGAATTTAGGAATTGATTCCGGAAATTCAAGCATTTCGTCACATTAATTTTTCGTTATTCCAGCTCGCTCCGAAGCTGGTACACGCGCCGCAGATTCCGAATGAGGCGAGCAGATTCTTCAAAATCAAGGGTTTGCTGGCCATCGGAGGCGGCCGTTTCGGGGGTTTCGTGGGTTTCGTACACAATGCCGTCGGCGCCGGCCAGCACGGCGGCCAGCGCCATGGCCGGCACGTATTCCCGAATGCCGATGCCGTGCGATGGGTCGACAATTACCGGCAAGTGGCTTTTGGCTTTCAGGATGGGTACTGCGTTCAAGTCCAAGGTATTGCGGCTGGCCGTTTCGAACGTGCGAATGCCGCGCTCGCAGAGAATGAGCTTCTCATTGCCCCCCGAAAACACGTACTCGGCCGAAGAAAGCAGCTCTTCAATGGTGCCCGAAATGCCGCGCTTGAGCAGCACCGGCTTGTCGACGCCGCCCAGGGCATCGAGCAGGTTGAAGTTTTGCGTATTGCGCGCCCCCACCTGGAACACGTCCACGAAATCGTGCATTTCTTCCACCTGCGACACCTGCATCACCTCGGTCACAATCTTCAGGCCGCGCGCCCGGGCCATGCGGTGAAAATCGCGCAAGCCCTCCAGCCCCAGCCCGCGAAAAGCGTAGGGCGACGAGCGGGGCTTGAACACGCCGCCGCGCATCAGGCGCACGCCGTTGGCCACGAGGTGGTCCATTACCTTCTCCATCTGGGCCTCGCTCTCGATGCTGCACGGGCCGGCGCACAGCGCCAGCGTGCCCTCGCCAATCGTAACCCCGTCGCCGAGGTCGAGCACGGTGGGCTTCACGCGCCACTTGCGGCTCACCAGCTTGTAATCGTCGGACACGCGGTGCACGTCGCGCACCCCCGGCAGCTGGCCGATGGTGCGAATATCAAAATCCTTCTTCCCAATGGCCACCAGGTAGTGCGCGTGCTGGGTCGTGACTTCGGTGGTTTTGTAGCCCTGCTGCTTGAGGTGCTCGGTAATGGTGGGCACGGAAGCCGATTTTTCGAGTTGAATTATCACGGAATTGTCGTTCGGGGAAATCCGCCCGTAATGCTGAGCTTGTCGAAGCATCTCGACCGCTTCGTTGCAATGCTATTGATTAGTTGCTCAGCCGAGTTGCTTCGGCTGCGCTCAGCATGACGTTCAGGAAATTTGAAAAATAATTATGCCTGTTTGATGCCGCGCACAAACCGGGCGGCGGCGGCAGGCGCATCGTCCACATCTTTCAGGGCTTGTATTAAGGCAGAGCCAATGATGGCCCCCTCGGCGTGCTGGCAGGCCTGGTCGAAGCCCGATTTGTTGGCGATGCCGAACCCGATGAGGCGCGGATTGCGCAGCTTCATGCCCGCGATGCGTTCGAAGTATTCCTGCTGAGCCGGCACATCGGTGGGCGTGGTGCCGCCCGTGGTGCCAGGGCCGGACACGAGGTAAAGAAAGGCTTCCGACAAGTCATCGAGCCGACGGATTCGCTCCGCTGAAGTTTGCGGGGTGATAAGAAAAACGGCCTTCAACCCGTGTTTCTGGAAGATTGGTTGGTAGGTTTCTTCGTACTCATCCAGTGGCAAATCGGGCAAAATGAGGCCATCGACGCCCACGGCGGCGGCCTGCCGGCAGAACTCCTCCACCCCAAACTGCATCACCGGGTTGAGGTAGCCCATGAGCAGCACCGGCGCATCGGGCACGGCCGCGCGCAGGCCTTGCAGCTGGGCAAAGAGCACGGGCAGGTTCATGCCATTGGCCAGGGCCACCGTGCTGCTCCCCTGAATGACCGGGCCGTCGGCCAGTGGGTCAGAAAACGGCATGCCGATTTCGAGAATGTCGGCCCCGGCTCCGACCAGCGCTTCGGCCAGCGGCAGGGTGTCGTGCAGCGACGGATAACCGGCCGTGAAGTACGTATTGAGCAGGTTGTGCTTGCTCGCGAAGGCGTGTTTGATGCGGTCCATAATAGCGGTGTTTCGTAACCCGTAGGGCTACACCAGTTTGTCCATGTTTTTGAGGTAGGTATCCAGGTCCTTGTCGCCGCGGCCGGAAAGGTTGACTACCACTACATCGTCGGGGCCGGCCCCGAGCTGGCCGAGGGCCGCCAGGGCGTGCGCCGTTTCCAGCGCTGGAATAATGCCTTCGAGGCGGCTCAATTCGCTCACCGCAGCCAGGGCCTCGTCGTCGGTGATGGACAGGAATTCGGACCGGCCCACCGCGCCTAAATATGCGTGCAGCGGCCCAATGCCGGGGTAGTCCAGCCCGGCGCTCAGCGAGTAGGGCTCCGTAATCTGGCCGTGTTCGTCCTGCATCAGCAGCGTGCGGCTGCCGTGGATGATGCCCGGCGTACCCAGGACCGACGTAGCCGCCGAGTGCCCCGAATGAATGCCGTGCCCGGCCGCTTCCACCGCAATCAGGCGCACCGAAGGCTCGTCGAGGAAGTGGTAGAACGCACCGGCCGCGTTGGAGCCGCCGCCCACGCAGGCCACCACGAAATCGGGCAGCTCGGAACCGGTTTTTTCCAGCAATTGCTTGCGCATCTCCTCGCTGATAACGGCTTGCAGGCGGGCCACCAAATCCGGATACGGGTGCGGGCCCACCACCGAGCCGATGATGTAGTGCGTGTCGACGGGGTTGGCAATCCAGTCGCGGATGGCCTCGTTGGTGGCGTCTTTCAGGGTTTGGCTGCCGCTGGTCACGCGGCGCACTTCGGCTCCGAGCAGGCGCATCCGGGCCACGTTGGGCGCCTGGCGCTCGATGTCCGTTGCGCCCATGTACACCACGCAGGGCAGGCCCATCAGGGCGCACACGGTGGCCGTGGCCACGCCGTGCTGCCCGGCCCCGGTTTCGGCGATGATGCGCGTTTTGCCCAGCCGCTGGGCCAGCAGAATCTGCCCCACCGTGTTGTTGATTTTGTGCGCGCCGGTGTGGCAGAGGTCCTCACGCTTGAGAAAAATTCGCGTGCCGTATTTTTCGGAAAGCCGCGTGGCCTCGAACAGCGGCGTGGGCCGGCCCACGTAATCGCGCAGCAGCTGTTGCAGCTCGATTTGAAAATCGGGGTCAGCCATGATTTCCAGGTAGCGCGTGCGCAGCTCTTCCACGTTGGGGTAGAGCATTTCGGGGATGAAAGCGCCGCCGAATTCGCCGTAGTAGCCGCGGGCCGTGGGCTGTTGATAGGAAGGAGTCATTGGGTTATATTAAGTTATTTCCAGACGGTCATGCTTCATTTCTCGTTCGTCAAACGCAAAGCCGCCAGCATCTCTCCTACCCGGCCGGCATCTTTCACGCCCGGCTCGGTTTCGAAGCCGCTGTTTAAATCGACGCCAACCAGGCCCGGCAGGCGTAGCGCCGCCAGCTCGGCGGCGTGCTCCAGGGCCAGCCCGCCCGCCAGAAAATACGGCACCGGCAGGTTGTAGTCCGTCAGCAAATTCCAGTTGAAAATGGCCCCGTTGCCACCGGGCGCAGCTCCTTTGGTATCAAAGAGGAAGAAGTCGCAATACGGCACGTAGGGCAGCAGGGCGGCAAAATCAACCGCCTCCCCCACTGCAAACGCCTTCATCACCAGCAGGCCCGCGTCATTCAGCTCCTCGCACTGCACCGGCGTTTCGTGGCCGTGCAGCTGCACCGCCGCCAGCCCAAACCGGTGGGCCGTGGCGAGGATGTTCTCAGTGGTTTCGTTCACAAACACCCCCACTTTCCAGATGGCCGGCGGCAGGGCCCGCACCACTTCGGGGGCCAGCGCATCGCCCACGAAGCGGGGCGACCTGGGCGCAAAAATGAAGCCCAGGAAATCTGGTCCGAGCGCGGCTACGGCGGCCAAAGCAGCCGCATCACGCATGCCGCATACCTTCACCAGCAGCCGCGAAGGCGCAGCCGGGCCGGCAGGTTGCGGCCCCTTCGCGCCGGGCACGCCGGCGGCTTGAGCTAAAGCAGGCAGGTTAGGGCGGGGTGTTTTCATGGCTCAATAATGGCGTAGTTACTTCGTTACGAGACGGTTTCGGCTTTGGGCAGGGCCGCGATTTCCTGCACCAATGCGGCGCAGGCGCGTTCGGGCCGGGCGTGCCGCATGAAGGCCTCGCCGAGCAGGAAGCCCCGGTAGCCGGCCTCGCGCAGCTGCCCAATGGCTTGGGCGGTGGAAATGCCGCTTTCTGAAACCTTCACAAATTCCCCGGGAATGGCTTCGGCGAGGGCCATTGACGTGTCGAGGCTCAGGCTGAAATCGTGCAGGTTGCGGTTGTTGACGCCGATTAGGTTCACAGCCTCCGCATTGGCGGAGCGGGCCAGCTCTTCGCCGTCGTGCACTTCAAGCAGCACCTCCAGACCCAGCGAGCGGGCCAATCGACCCAACACGTCGATTTCGGCGGGCGTGAGCACGGCGGCAATCAGCAGCACGGCATCGGCGCCGATGCTCTTGGCTTCGAGAATCTGGTACTCATCCACCACAAAATCCTTTCGCAGAATGGGGCAGAAATTGAAGCGGCGGGCCGTGGTCAGGTCCTCGTTTTTACCGCCGAAAAACTCGGCATCAGTGAGGATGGACAGGGCCGCCGCGCCGGCCTGCATGTAGCCCAGCGTGGTGCGTTCCACCGGCGCATACTGGTTAATCCAGCCCTTGGATGGCGACTTGCGCTTGAACTCGGCGATGAGGCCGCTGCCGCCTTCGCGTAGCAAATATTTCCGCAGCGAAAGGGGCTGGGAGTTGAAATACAGGCTGGTTTCGAGCAGCTTGACGGGCACCAGCTCGCGGCGCTGGGCAACTTCCTGGCGCTTGTGCGCCACGATGGTATCGAGAATGGTGGACATTTTACAGTGAACAGTTAGCAGTGAGCAGTGAGCAGTTATCGGTGAGCAGTGAAAAATTGGGATGAAGAAATACCCGGTGACAATTCCTAACCGTTCCCTGATAACTGCTCGTTCTCAATTGACGGAAAGCATGGTTTCAAAGGCTCTTTTCGCTGCGCCCGAATCCAGGGATTCGCGGCTTTGGGCCAGGGCGGTATCCCAGGCCAGGGCGGGGCGGGCGCATTGCAGGGCCAGGGCGGCGTTGGCAGTCACCACGTGGCGCTGAGCGGCGGTGCCGTCGCCTTGTAATACGTGGTGGAACAGCTCGGCGGCGGCGGCAATGGTGCTGCCCCCGGCCAGGTCTTCGGCGGTGCAGGCGGGCAGGCCCAGCGTGTCGGCGGTCAGCAGCCGCTCGCCTTCGAAGGATGATACCACCTTGGCCGGGCCGGTGAGGGCCAGCTCATCGTAGCCATCCAGGGTGTGCACCACGGCGTAGCGCGTGCCGGTGGGCTGCATGAGGTAATGGTAGAGGCGCTGCAGCTCCAGGCTGAACACGCCCAACAACTGCGCGGCGGGCCGGGCGGGGTTCACCAGCGGGCCCAGCATGTTGAAGAAGGTACGCAGGCCCAGCTCGCGGCGCACCGGCCCGGCGTGGCGCATGGCCGGATGAAACGCCGGCGCGTGCAAAAAGCAGATGCCGGCCCGGTCCAGCTGGCGCCGCAATTGGTCGGAGCTGGCTTCGAAGTTATACCCAAAATGCGCCAGCACATTGGAAGCCCCGGACACCGACGACACGCCGAAATTGCCGTGCTTGGCCACTTTCACGCCCGCCCCAGCCACGATGAAACAAGCCAGCGTGGAAATATTGAGCGTGTTTTTGCCATCGCCGCCCGTGCCCACAATGTCTACCACTTCATTAGTGCCCAGCTCCGGGTCGCGGCTCAAATCGAGCAAGGCCTGCCGGAAACCGGCCAGTTCGGCCACGGTAATAGGCCGCATCCGGTACACCGCCAGGAAGGCGGCCGTTTCGGCGGGGTTGGCGCCGCCTTCGCCCAGCTGGCGCATAGCAGCATGGGCCTCGGCGTGGGTCAGGGGCTGGTGGTCGAATAGTTTGGTGAGAATCTGTTTCAAAACTTATTGTTTATTTCCAGAATGCTCTGCCCAGTTGGCAGGACGTTCTTTACTACGCAAAACTTAGCTGAGCCAGTTTTCCAGCATCTGCGAGCCGTGCTCGGTCAGGATGCTTTCCGGGTGAAACTGCACGCCCCGCACGTCGTACCGCCGGTGCCGGAAGGCCAGGACTTCGCCGTGGGCATCGCGGGCCGTCACTTCCAGCTCGGCCGGAACAGACTCGGGGCGGATGGCCCAGGAATGGTAGCGGCCCACCTGAAACCTATTCGGCAGGCCCGCGAAGAGCCGCTCATCGGCCACCGCCACTTCGGCTTCGTTGGCCACCCCGTGCAGCACGGCAGGCATGTTATACAGCTCGGCTCCAAAGCTTTCGGCCAAGCCCTGGTGGCCCAGGCACACGCCCAGAATGCGCTTGGTGGACGCATACTTCCGGATGATGGCCGGCATCAGTCCCGCTTCGGTGGGAAGGCCGGGACCGGGCGACAGCAGCACGGCATCGTAGGCGTCCACTGCTTCCAGGGTAAGCTGGTCGTTGCGGGCCACGGTCAGGTTGGAACCGTGGCCGAGCTCGCGCAGCAGGTGCACCAGATTGTAGGTAAAGGAGTCGTAGTTATCGAGAACGAGGATTTTCATTTCATTTAACGATTAACATTTATCATTTAACAATCGATTTTTCATTTAACAATCTGTTCATCAGATTCTTTTCACACAGATTGGACAGCTGTTAAATGCTAATTGATAGTTGTTAAATGATTTCAGATGCGGCCCGTAGCGCGGCACGCAGGGCCCCCAGCTTGTGGTGCACTTCCTCCAATTCGGACTGCACCTTGGACGCCGCTACCACGCCCGCGCCAGCCTGGAAATACAGCTGGCTGCCGCTGCTCAAAAACGAGCGAATCATGATGGCGTGGTTGAAGCTGCCATCGAAACCGAGGTGGCCGAGGCAGCCGCCGTAGTAGCCGCGGGCCGTGGGTTCCAGCCCGTCAATCAGCTGAATGGCGCGATACTTGGGGGCGCCCGATAGCGTGCCAGCTGGAAAAGTATCGGCTACAACCTGCAGCGTATCAGTGCCCTCGGCCAGCTCGGCCGTCACCTTGCTCACGAGGTGAATGACGTGTGAGTAAAACTGGATTTCGCGCAGCGTACGCACCTGCACCTGGGTGCCGTGGCGGGCCAGGTCGTTGCGGGCCAGGTCCACGAGCATGACGTGCTCGGCGTTTTCTTTGGGGTCGGCGGCCAGGCGCTGGGCGGCGGCGGCATCGGCCGCATCGTCGCCGGTGCGGCGGTAGGTGCCGGCAATGGGAAACAGGCTGGCTTCGCGGCCCTGCACCAGCACCTGCGCCTCGGGCGAGGAACCGAAGATTTTGTAGTCGCCGTAGTCGAAATAGAACAGGTAGGGCGAAGGATTGATGGAGCGGAGCGCCCGGTACACGTTGAACTCATCGCCCGAAAAACCCTGCTGAAACCGCCGCGAAAGCACAATCTGGAACACGTCGCCCCGGTTGCAGTGGGCCTGGCCTTGCGCGAGGCGGGCCAGAAATTCGTCGTCGGTCTGGTTGGTCTGCTCCTCGCCCACCGTGGCGAAGCTGAAGTTGGGCACGCTGGGGTTGCGCACCAGGTTTTCGAGGCGGTCGAGGCCTTCCGTTTCGGTGGGAGCTGCGCCGGCCACGCCGTGCTCAAACAAGTGCAGCTCCTGCCGGAAATGATTGAAGGCCACCACGTAGCGGTACACGGCGTAGCGAATCAACGGAATATCACCGGCCGGCACCTTGGCCGGGTCCAGCGTCACGTCCTCGAAGCTTTGCACGGCCTCGTACCCGATGTAGCCAAACAAACCCGTGCTGATGAAAGGGTATTTGACCACATCCGCCGCCGGCGTGAAAGCGGCCGCGAACTCGCGCAAACGGGCCAGGGCCAGCCGCGGGTGGGCCAGCATTTCCGTAGTTTCGGCCCCGCCGGGAAATGACTGCCGCAGCTCGCCGCCGCGCCGCAGCTCAAACGTGGCCAGCGGCTCGCACACCAGGTAGCTGAAGGCATTTTGCTGGCCGTGGTAGTCGGCACTTTCCAGCAGCAGGCAGTTGGTGTACTGGTCGCGCAGCCGCAGGTAAAGGCCCACCGGAGTCACGATGTCGGCAAGCAGGCGGCGGGTACGGGTGGTAAGTTGGTAAGGCACAAAAGTATGAGCTAAGCAAAGACGGCGAATGCAGGATTTTCGCCGCGAAATGAAATGAAAAAAGCCCGGCTTGGGGCCGGGCTTTTTGTGGTCAAAGGCAAAATCAACAGTGACTTCACTAGGCGCACAGGCAGTCCGGTCCGATGTTTCGGAGCTGCCACCACCAAGCCTGGGAAGTACGATGTAAGGTCATATCGGGAATGCTCTTTCTGAAAACGCGTCGCAAAGATACTGGGATATTTTTAAAATTTCAGCAACCGTAACCGAAATTTAATACGAGTCGTCCAAACAAGTGTTTCTATTGCCAGCAATATTGCAAATACAGCCACGGCCATTTTCGCTCTACTTCCGCCCCGGCTTCGGCGCTGAAGCACTGGTTTTCAAGGCCGGGCGGAACAAATACTGATAAGCGGCCGGAAACTCCCGCTGCCAGAACCACTCCCGGTGCTGTCCATCGGCGGGCGCGTGAAAAGACAGGTTGGCGGCCGGCACGCCCCCGGCCCGCAGCCCATCACGCCACTGCGTCATCAGCGGCAGCATGGTTTCCGATTCTTTTGGGCCGCACACAAAGTAAAACCGGGCCATGCGTGTCGCAGGGTGCGTTTTGGCAAAGGCCCGCAACGAATCATTACACACCCAGAACGCCGGCGAAAACGCGCCAACCTCCCCAAATATGCGTGGATATTTTAGCGCCGCGTACACCGAAATCAGCCCGCCCAGGCTGGAGCCGGCCACGCCGGTATGGGCCGCATCGGGCCGGGTGCGGTAGTGCGCGTCAATGTAAGGCTTAAGGGTAAGCACCAGGAAATCAACATATGCCCCACCCTGGCCGCCGGCCTTTATTTCGGCGTTGCGCCACGGAATGTACTCGTCGGACCGGTGCTGGCTGTCATTGTCCACGGCCACCACAATGCTGCCGGTGGCGTCCTGGCCGGCGGCCCGCAGGCGGTCGAGGGTTTCGTCCACGCCCCATTCGCCGCTGTAGCTGGTGGCCTCGTCGAACACATTCTGGCCATCGTGCATATAAAGCACGGGGTAGCGCTGCCTGGGCTTTTGGGCATAATCGGCGGGGAGGTATACCAGCACGCGCCGATGGCGCCCCAGCTGCGGCATGTCAAAGGATTCGCTCAGAACATGAACCTGGGACGTGGCCGTATGCTTTTTAGAAGTTGCCGCGCTGGGCTCGCTCCAGGCCAGCACTTCGCTGGAAATTTCTGTCGATAGCCGCAAATCGGCCTTGCGGTTGGCCAGCGGCTGCTTGTCGGCACCGGCTTCCGCTTTGTCCCAGCTACCGCGGGTAAACTTGTATTCGATGCTTCCTAAGTTGGTAGGCAGGCTGATTTGGTAACTGCCATCCGGCTTTTTGGCCAGCGCATACGCCGCGCTATGTGGGTTCCAGCCATTAAACGAGCCCGCCACGAACAGCGTGTCGGCCGGCGGGGTATTGGCCGGCACCTTCGAAATTTTCAGCACACTTTGCGCAGCCACTGGCCCGGCCACCGCCGCCAGCAATGCCATCCAAATACCCGTTTTCAGCATGTATTCGCCGGCCTTGCTCATCGAATGGTTTCGCCACTGCCCGCGCCTCGTTCCGCCGAATCCATCTTGCGCAGCGTGTACACGGCCCTTACCGAATCCACGCCGGGCAATCCATTGGATTGAAAATCAAGCAGTGAGCCTTTTTTTTGCGGGCCTTTCACGAAGTGCCGGTATTCTTCGGCCGATTCCAGCACGACGTACAAAACGCCCGAGGACGGCACTTTCAGCCGCGAGTAAAAGCTGCGGCCGTCGCCGGCGGGGCGGCGCGTTTCTTCGGCTACAGCACTGGTGCCCAGCAGGCGATACTTATTCACGTCGCTGCCCGGCAGCGGGCGGTTGCCCAAGCCGTCCACAAACACCTCGCGCCGGGTCATGAGGTGTTCCAGGTCTAGGGTTTTGAGCAGGCCCAGGTTCTCCTCAGCCATGATGAGCTGCTGCACAGACTTGCCCGGCGCGGCCTCTTCGTAGTACACCAGCACGGGTTTTTTGAGCTTAACCTTGCTCACCAGCACGGGCAGCTTCACATCTTCGTCGCTGTTATCGCCCTGTGTCACAATGGTTGAGTACACCGGCGGCGCTTTCACGCTCCCTTTGGCTCCCGGAGCCACCCGCCCTTTGGACTTGGGCACTGGCTTGCGCGTTCCGGGCCGGGACTGGGCCACCGCACTGGCCATGGAAGCAGCCAGCAGCAGGCTAACGAGCAGTAAGTGCTTTTTCATTCTCTGAGGAAAAGCCAAAAGTAACGAGGAGAGAATGGCCTGGCAAGGTATCCGCTGCCCCTGACCAAGGTTGTCAGTACCAATTTAGCACAATTTGGTCACTACCGTGGCGGCCGGGAAATTCGAGCGGCAGCTGTCGAGCCTTTCCGCAGTCACTTCCCACACGTTAGAAAGGAAGGTGACGCGCCCTCCTATCCAACGCAACCACCGGTTGTGACGGCCAGTGAGCCATTCATCACCTGCCAAAAAAGCAGGTTGAAGCGCCTGCGGTTTTTTATTTCTGACGCCGGTCAGGCTTCTTTTTTATGCCCTTCAACTTGCTGTTCAATAAAAAGTAAGTGAGTATTTCCTTACGGGCAGACAAAACAGATAATGCGCACAAACGTTTGCACTGAAGTTACTCACAAATCCCTTCACAAATTAATTACCTGGTTGATGATTTAACTTTTTGATTTACAATATATTAATTAAACCTATTGTCAGAAAAAACATGCCGTACACTTGCAACTTTTGCGAATTTATATGGTTATAAGGCACTGGTAAAAAACAACTCAAAAAGTGGCATAGCAGTGCGTTAGATGCTATTTATTGGTAACTTGCAGCCCCAAAGTTTCAAAAATTTCCCACCACCAATTTTCACCAACTCTGTTTCCCATGAAACACACCTATCTAGCGAAACTACTGTTTCTGCTATTGTTCGCGGGCCTTGGGTTCCCTTCGGGAGCCTACGCCCAAACCGGCTCGGTAAGTGGCCGCGTTACTGATAGTAAGAACGAAGGCATCCCCGGCGCAACGGTGCTCATTGAGGGCACCTCGTTGGGCAGTTCGTCCAACGTAGATGGCACGTACAACATCCCGAACGTTCCGGCCGGGCCGCAAACCCTGGTCATTTCATTTGTGGGCTACAATTCGGTGCGGCGCCCCGTGACCGTAGTGGCCGGCCAGAACGCCGAAGTATCGGCCGGCCTGACCGAAAACGCTACTCAACTCTCCGAAGCGGTGGTAGTGGGCTACGGCACGCAACGCCGTCAGGACGTGACGGGTGCAGTGGCTACGGTCGATTCGAAGCAATTCGTGCAAGGCCAGGTTACTAACCCCGAGCAGTTGATTCAGGGCAAAGTGGCCGGCGTGAGCATCACCACGGCCGGTGGTGCACCGGGTTCGTCATCTACCATTCGCATCCGTGGTAACTCGTCGCTCACCGCCAACAGCGACCCGCTGTACGTAATCGATGGGGTGCCGGTGGATAAAAACGGTCTCGACGGGGCTTCGAACCCGCTTTCGCTGATTAACCCCAGCGATATCGAAACCTTCACGGTACTTAAGGACGCTTCGGCCACAGCCATCTACGGCAACCGCGCTTCGGGCGGCGTTATCCTCATCACCACCAAGAAAGGCCTGCAAGGCGAAAAGCTGCGCGTGGAGTTGAATTCGCAGACGGGTGTTTCGACGGTGGCCCGCCAGTATAAGACGCTCTCGACCGATGAGTTCCGCAGCTTGGTAACAGCCAACGGCTCGGCTTCGCAAGTGGCTACGCTGGGCACGGCCAACACAGACTGGCAGAAAGAGATTTATCGCTCCGCTGGCACCTACGACAATACTGTAAGCCTGATTGGCAGCGTGGGCAAGATGCCGTTCCGGGTGTCCTACGGCAACCTCTATCAGGATGGCATCGTCATCACCAACAACCTGAAGCGTAATTCGGGCTCGGTGAGCCTGAGCCCTACCCTGCTCGACAACCATTTGCGCATTGATATCAACGCCAAAGGGACTGTGGTAGATAACCGCTTCGCGGATTACAGCCAAGTGGCTGGAGCAGCCCTTTACGACCCCACCCAGCCGGTAACGTCGGGCGAGTCGCGTTTTTCGCGCTACGGCGGTTACTTCCAGTTTATCCAGCCTAACGGCAATCCCCTAGGCAACTCGCCTGCTAACCCGGTAGCCGCGATTAACAACACGCGCGACATCAGCCGGGTGAAGCGCCTCATTGGCAACGTGCAGTTCGACTACAAAGTGCACGGTATCGAAGGGCTGCGGGCCAACCTCAACCTGGGCCTTGACGTATCGCGTGGCCGTGGCTACAAGGACATTGCCCCCACCGACAAGGATACTTACAATAGTCAGTCGGCCGTACCGGGCCAGAACGGGTCGTACAAGGAATATGCCCAGGATAAGGATATGAAGCTGTTGGAAGCCTACCTGGCCTACGGCAAGCAGGTTGGTGGCACCAAGTTCGACGTTCAGGGTGGCTATGCCTACCAGGATTTCGTCAGCCAGGGCCCGAACTTCCTGACCTACCGCTCGGACCGCACCACGCTCTATACTTCTACCGATGTACTGACCTTGCCAAATTATTATAGCAAGCTGGTGCTCCTGTCCTACTTTGGGCGGGCCACGGCGAACGTAAAAGACAAGTACCTGTTAACGGCTACGGTGCGGAACGATAATACTTCGCGCTTCCGTCCGGGTTATCGCAGTGGCTGGTTCCCGGCAGTGGGCTTAGCTTGGCGCATCAAAAACGAGGATTTCCTGAAAGACAACAACACGTTCTCGGAGTTGAAGCTACGGGCCGGCTACGGCCGCACGGGCCAGCAAGACGTGGGCGGATACTACGACACCCAGTCGCGCTACGTGCTGGGCTCGTCCGGGTCGCAGTATCTCATTGGCAACACCGCTACGGGCTTTCTCTCGGGCACGCAGGGCTACAATGCTCAGCTAACCTGGGAAACCACCAATACCTATAATGCTGGTCTGGACCTGGGCTTTTTCGATAACCGCCTGACTGCTACCTTGGATGTATACCAGCGCACTGCTTCCGACCTGCTGGCCACAGTAAACCTGCCGGCCGGTTCCAACAACACCGACCGGCTCCCGGTCAACATTGGTTCGCTACGCAACCGCGGCATCGAGCTGGGCCTGAACTACGGTGTGCTGCGCTCAGAAAATCTGACCTGGGACGTGAACGTGAACGGCGCTTACAATGTTAACAAAATCACTGACTTGGGGCCGCAGTTGCCAACCTTCCCCGGCTACCAGACCGGCGATATCCCCGGCGGTACCGGTAGCACCATTCAAATCAATTCCGTTGGCCAGCCGGTCAACTCTTTCTATGTTTTCCAGCAAGTGTACGGCCCCGATGGCCGCCCGGTGCAGGGTGTGTACGTGGACCGCGACGGCAATGGCACTGCCTCAAACGACTACTATACCTACAAGCAGGCGGCACCGCTCGTAACGCTGGGCTTCAGTTCGAACGTGGTGTATAAGAAGCTGGTCTTTGCTTTCACGCTGCGCAGCAACCTCGGCAACTACGCGTATAACGCCAACGCCGCTAACCTGGGCAACTACGCTAACGCGCAGAGCTCGGTCAATTTCCTTAACAACATTAACCCCAGCGTTACCAGCACGGGCTTCACCCGGCAGCAGCTGTTCTCGGATTACTACGTGGAGAATGCCTCTTTCCTGCGCTGCCAGAACATTTCGCTGGGCTATAACCTGGGCAAGGTACTGGGCGCTTCTTCGCTGCGTATCACAGGCAACGTGCAGAATGCCTTCCTCATCACCAAGTACACCGGTGTTGACCCCGAAATTCCTAACGGCATTGATAACAAGTTTTATCCTCTTGCCCGTACTTACACCCTCGGCCTGGCTCTCGGCTTTTAATTCCCACTACTCATGAAGAACGTATTATTCCGTGGGTTAACAGCCCTCTCCCTGGGTACGGCACTGACCGGCCTCAGCACTTCCTGCACCAAAGACCTCGACCAGGCACCGAAGTATGAGCTGACGCCCGACCGGGTGTATGTGGACCTGGCCAGCTATAAAAAGGTATTGGGCAAGGTTTACGGTAGCTTTGCGCTCACCAGCCTGGGCGGTGCCGGCGGTACCCCCGACCTTACCAGCATCGACGGCGGTACCGGTGACTACATTCGGCAGCTATGGAGCGCCCAAGAGCTGACCACCGACGAAGCCGTGGTGGCCTGGAACGACACCGGCATTCAGGACTGGCACAACCAAAACTGGGATGCCAACAACCCCCTGATTCGGGGCATTTACAACCGGTGCTACTACGAAATCAGCCTCTGTAATGATTTCCTCCGGGAATCGACGGATGAAAAGCTCAACAGCCGCCTGGGGAGCGCGGAAGTAACCCAAGCCAAACTTTATCGGGCGGAGGCTCGCTTTCTGCGTGCTGTCTCTTTTTCCCATATCATTGACTTGTTCGGCAACGGCCCCTTCCCAACGGAGAACGACGTGGTAGGGACTACGCCGCCGCCGTACTATACCCGCCAGCAGCTCTATACCTTCGTCGAAAGCGAGCTATTGGACTTGACCACGCAATTGGCTCCCGCCCGTTCCAATGAGTACGGCCGGGTTGACCAGGCCGCTGCGCACGGCTACTTGGCCCGCCTGTACCTGAATGCCGGCGTGTACACGGGCACCCCGCAGTACACCAAGGCTGCTGAACAGGCCCAATTCGTGATTGCTAGCGGTTATTCGCTTGCCACCACCGCTAGTTCGGCATCGTCGGCTTATGGCCGCCTCTTTCTGGCTGACAACAACGTAGGTCCGGCCACGAACGAAGTTATTTGGCCGATTCTGTTTGACGTCACGCGTACGCAAACCTACGGTGGCACTACCTTCCTGGTAAACGGTTCAATCGACGGTGCTAGCGCTGGCTGGCAGCGATACGCGGGCGAAACCACCGGTTGGGGTGGTATCCGCAGCACTCGGGCGCTGTTTGACAAATTTTTCCTGCAAGGCGGCGATACCACCGTGGACCGGCGCGGCCGGTTCTGGCAGGTTGGCCAGACCTTGGAAATCAGCGACCTCAGCCAGTTTAAGCAAGGCCTTGGCGTGACCAAGTTTCGTAACGTCAACTCGGATGGTACGGCCCAAGGTGCTTCCCTGAACTTCTCCAGCGTTGACTTTCCAATGCTGCGCTTGGCCGACATGATGCTCGTTTATGCCGAAGCAGCCACGCGTGGCAATGCTACTCGTGCTACTGCTTTGGGCTACGTGAACCAGATTCGTCGGCGTGCCTTTGGCCTGCCCATTAATACGCCCAGCGCGGCGGCCGACATCACCGATGCGCAGATGACCACGGACTTCATCCTGGATGAGCGGGCCCGTGAGTTGCACTGGGAAGGGATGCGTCGCACCGACCTCATCCGCTATGGCAAATTCACCGATGCCACTTACCTCTGGCCCTGGAAGGGCGGGGTTGCTAACGGCCGCAGCGTGGATGCCAAATACAGGCTTTTCCCGATTCCGTTGTCCGACATCACGGCCAACCCGAACATGAAACAGAATCCTGGTTATTAAAACTTTTCATTGCCGGCCCGGTGTTACCGGGCTGGCAATGAAATTCATTCCCACCTTAACTTCTTCGTTTTATGTATAACTGGTTCTCTAAAACAACGATACTGGCGGGTCTGCTGGCCATCAGTCTTACTGCTTGTAAGAAAGATGAAACCCGGGTCACGCTCACACCGGGAAGCTCACCGCAGCTTACGGCATCGGCCACCACGGCTACCCTGACCAGCGCGACGGCTGCCAGCAATGCCGTCACCTACACCTGGACGCCCTCCGACTTTGGTTATAAAGCGGCTGTTAGCTACACACTGCAGTTTGCCAAGCGGGGCACCAATTTTGCCGCCACGCAGGATTTCAACGTCGGGGCCAGTCTCACTAAGACGATTACCGGTGCCGACCTGAATGGCGTCTACAACAGTTTTGACTGTAATATCAGCAGTACGCCATCGGCGACGCCGCTTGATGTGCGCGTGAAGGCTACCGTTGGAGACGCTTATCCTGCTTCTTCGTCAAACACTGCGGGCATCACGGCCACCCCTTACCAAGCGCAAACGCTACCCGCTGATGTTTGGGCCATTATTGGTTCGGCTACTCCAGGCGGCTGGAATACCGAAACGCCTATGACCTACGACTTCTGCAGCCGGGTATGGAAAACTACCATTGCGCTGAACGGTGCGGCCGGCTCGAACGAGTTCAAGTTCCGGGCCAACAATGCCTGGACCCTTAACCTGGGTGACGGTGGTGCCGGTGGTGCCCTGGATGCCAATGGTGCTAACCTCACCGTACCAACCGCTGGCAACTATAGCGTAGTGCTTAATACAAACGCTAAGCCCAAGCCCACCTTCACACTGACCAAGCTTCCTTAAGCGAATCTGTTTCCATTAAAAAAGCCTCCCCAGCTACTGGGGAGGCTTTTTTAATGGAAACAGATTCGTGGTCTAAAACGTCGCTGATACTGGCTGGGCCCGGCAGCCGGTATTGTTATGGCAATACCTGGCCAAACTCAAAACCTGCTCACATCTGGCTAAAACCGTTTCTCAGTACCCTAAGCAGCCTTTGCCACCGCTAATTTGTAACGATTCACGCATATATGAACGTATTTTCAAGGAATTTTTTTGGTTCTACAACAGCCATAGGGCTAAGATGGAAGTGATATACGGCCATTCTCGTCAGACCGTCCAAGCAAAGAAAAAGCCCCGTCGCATCTACGACGGGGCTTTTTCTTTCTGACAGCGGCGATGCTTACAGCACCACTACTTTGCTGGTGGCAACTTTGTCGCCTACCTGCACGCGCACCAGGTAAGTACCGGCAGCGACGTTGGCCGTGCTTATGGTCTTGCTTTGCAGGCCGGCAGCCTTCAGGCCGCTTTCCAGCACTTGCACCTGACGGCCGAGCAAGTCGGTCAGCACGATGTTCACGTTGTCGGCGTGGCTGCCTACGTTGTAGGCTACCGTGGTCACGCCACTGGCGGGGTTTGGGAAAACGCCGACGGCAATGGCCGCAGCATCAGCCGCTTTGGTACCGAGAACGGCACCACCGGTAGCACCCAAGGCCACCGTAGCAGCCTGACGGCCGGGCAGCGTAGAAAAGTCGAAAGCACCGTTGGCCAAGTTGCCGCCGTTGGTGGTAAGGGGAACGGAAGTCTGCGGAATGAAGTCGGAAGAAGGATAACCGCCATCACCGCCATTTTGCAGTGCGAACAGCGATACCGACGGCGTGCCAGTTAGGCCGGCAGCGGTTCGGTCAAGCTCAATTTCCCAGCCGTAGGAACCGACGCCGCCGTAGGAAGCAGGAAAGGTGGTAACTGGCGGAGTACCGGCTGTGGTAGCAGTATTGCCGGGGTTAGCAGAAACCCCACCGGGGGCCATTACTTTATAGGCTACCCGGGCCCCAAGCAAGCGGGCGTAGTTGCCAACCGTGGTGGTGGCTGGCAGCGTTAGGGGCGTGCCGGCGTTATCCAACTGGCCGGCCGTGGTGGTCAGCTTCGCCGAGCTGCCGGTAGTGGCAGTGGGATAGGCAGCACCTTCGACCATGTAGCCGGTGGCTTCGGAACGCAGGGCCAGGGCCAGGTCGGCGGCCAGGTCCAACTTGGCAGTGAAGTTCTGGAAGGAGGTAGTGGCTGCGCCAGCGGGGAGGGCCGTACCAACCGGAACGCCCGCAACAACAGGCAGGTCCAGGAACAGCTGGAAAGCGTTGCCATTGGCCTCAACGGTGCCGCCTACGAAGATGTACATCTTGGTGGGCGTGCTGGCGGCGTAGAGGCTGAGCAAGCCGGCATTACCGAAGCCGCGGGGATTCGTGAACTTACCAATCAGCGTGTAGTTGCCGGCGGTAACCTCGGCGGCCGTCAGTTGGCCATCCAGCGTGACCTGGGCCTGGGCGTTGAGCGAGCCAGCGGCTAGTACGCTAGCGGCCGCAAGAGTAAACATTCTTTTCATGGGAATTCAATTAGGTAAATGAAAAATTGGTGAGAAAAACGCATAAAGCTCAACGTTACCGGCAAACGATTACGGGATTTGCTGAGAATATAGTAAAAGTAGCTATTCCAGCGTAATTGCGTACATTCAAACATAATAAATCACGTATTTAGTTGAAAATAATTACTGCAATCGTTTGTTCATTTTCTATAATAGCACGGGGTTTACCCAGTGGTTGGTACTTTCGCCATCCCTCCCAACCTAACTCTGTTTCTTATGATTCTGATTGCCGACGGCGGCTCAACGAAGTGCAGCTGGTGCCAGCTCGACGATGCCCACAACCGCGTGTATTTCAACACCGAAGGGTATAACCCCGATTTTATCGATACTGCGGGTATTGTGGCGTCCTTAAATCAACACCTGCCCGACACGCTGCCACGCGACCAAGTGCGGGATGTGTATTTCTACGGCGCGGGGGTATCATCGGCGCAAAAAGCCGAAATTATCGCGGCCGCCATGCGCCAGCTTTTTCCCAATGCCAAGGCCCATGTGACGGAAGACTTGCTGGCGGCGGCCCGGGCCTTGCTGGGCCACAAGCCCGGGTTCGCCTCCATTCTGGGTACGGGCACCAATTCCTGCCTTTACGACGGCAAAAAAATCACCTACAACGTGGATTCGCTGGGCTATTTCCTGGGCGATGAAGGGTCGGGGTCGTTTTTTGGCAAGCGGCTGCTGCGCGATTACTTGCGGGGCCTGCTGCCCGATGGCCTGCAGGATATTTTCCGCGAAACGTATTCGCTGGGTTCGCGCAACGAGATTCTGGACCGGCTCTACAACCAGCCGCTGCCCAACCGCTACCTGGCCAATTTCGCCAAGTTTGCCTACGACCACAACAACGTGAGCTACTGCCGCGAAATCGTGCTCGACGGGTTCGAAACGTTCTTCCAGAACCTGGTGCTGCACTACCCGCGCTATCAGGAATATACCTTCAACTGCATTGGCTCGGTGGGCTACAATTTCCGCGATGTGCTGACGCAGGTGGCCAAAACCCACGGCATGGAAGTGGGTAAAATCATTCGCTCTCCCATTGATGACCTGGTGGCCTACCACGATGAATTGCCGGTGAAATAAATTACGCTTGTCCGTAATTCGACCAAACCAAAAGGCCGGCTCTTCGCAGAGCCGGCCTTTTTGATTACCAATTAATGGCTGGCTGACGGCCAGGCTAATGCTGCACCACCAGCCGGGTGGTCTGGGTGAGCTGGCCGGTGCTGAGGCGCACCAGGTAGATACCATCGGCCAGGTCCTGCACGGGCAGGGTGACGTCGTGCGCGCCCGCGGCTTGCACGGCGCTGCTGCTGACGGTGCGCACGGTGGCGCCCAGCACATTGAGCACGGTGACGGTGACGGCGGCCGGCGTGGCCAGCTCGTACAGGATGCTGGCCGTGCTGCTGCTGGGGTTGGGCGCGGCCGTGAGGCGCAGGGCGTCGGTGGTGCGGGCTTTGGTGCCGAGCAGGGTGGCTTTCACGATGCGGCGCGAGGTGTAGACGGCATAAGCGCCGGGCTGCAGGGTGATGAGCCCGTTCACGTTGGTCACCGTGATGCTGTCGCCGCTCAGGTAGTTGTACCACTTGCCGGTACGTTGGAAGTTGGGGTCCACGGTGGTAGCGGTCACGTCGAAGTTGCCGAGGACGGTGACGCTCAGCGTGGGACCGGTGAGGTGGATGGTTTTGGCGGCCCCGGCCAGCTGCTGGGTGTAGGTGGTGGGGGCCGCGAACACGGGCTCGCGCTTCTTGAGCGCAATCAGGCTGCGGAACACGTCGTAGAGGTGCCGGCGGTTGGGGTCCTGGTAGTAGTTCCAGACGGGCTGCTTGGCGCTCAGCTTGCACTGGTCGTTGCCATAGGGCGTGGGCAGGGTGCCGTTGGAGCAGATAAAGATGGACTTGTCGTAGCCCAGCTCGCCGAACTGCCACAGCATTTTGGGGCCGGGCACGGTGAAGAAGAACGCGGCGGCCAGCTCCTCGCGGGCCAGGGCGGTGTTGAGGTCGCGGGTGCTGTAGGTGCCCGCCGAGTTGCCGAAGGTGAGGTTTTTGTACATCAGGCGCTCCTCGTCGTGGCTTTCCATGTAGGTCACCAGGTTCGGGCTGTTCCAGCCGCGGCCGCCCTGGGCGGTGCTGCCGTAGTAGCCGTAGCTGAAGTTCGAAGTGCTGACGTAGCCCATCGTGGCCTCGTTGTAGTTGTAGTTGGCATTGCCCCACAGCATGAAGCCGTTGTTGGCCAGCACGGTGCCCTCGGAGTTGTCGGGGAAGTGCTCCAGGATGGGGTACAGGTTGGGGTCGACGCTAATCAGGTGCTGGTAGTAGTCCATCCAGATGTTGATGCGCGACTGGTCGTAATTGCCGTAGGTGCTGGTGGTGCTGGGGTTCTGGGTGAAGCCCCCGGCCAGGTCGAAGCGGTAGCCGTCGATGTGGTATTCCTGCAGCCAGAACGACATCACCTGCTTCGAGAAGTACTTGGTGAAGGCGCTTTCGTGGTTGAGGTCGTTGTAAACGCTGTAGGGGTGCGGGGCCGTCTGGTTGAACCACGGGTTGTTGGCCGCGGGCGCGCCGTTGGTGGCGTAGAGCTGCACCATGGGGCTTTGGCCGGTGGAATGGTTGAGCACCATGTCGAGAATCACGGCAATGCCCCGGCGGTGGGCTTCGTCGATGAATTGCTTGAAGGCGAGCTTGGTGCCGTAGTACTTATCGGGCGCGAAGTAGAAATCGGGGCTGTACCCCCAGTTGTCGTTGCCGTCGAACTCGTTGATGGGCATCAGCTCAATGGCATTCACGCCGAGGCGCGAAATGTAGGCCAGCGTATCGCGCAGGGTCTGGTAATCGTGGCGGTTCACGAAATCGCGCATCAGCAGCTCGTATACCACCAGGTTGGTGCGGGCGGGGCGCTGGAAGTTGGTGGTGGTCCACACGTAGGGCGTCTGGTTGGTTTGCAGCACGGACACGATGCCAGTGGTCTGGCCCGAGGGGTACGCCTTCAGGCCGGGGTAGGTGATGGCGGGGATGTACTGGTCGTCGTTCGGGTCCAGGATTTTCTCGCAGTACGGGTCGGCCACGCGCAGCGCACCATCCACGAGGTACTGGTAGGCGTATTCGCGGCCCGGCGTGAGGCCGTTGATTTGCACCCACCAGCGGTTGCCGTCGGGCGTCTTGTTCATGAAGGCATTGTTGGCGGTTTGCCAGTTATTGAATTCGCCCAGGGCGTAAACGAACTGCTTGTTGGGCGCCGTCAGGTTCAAAATAACCGAGGTGCCGCCGTTCAGATAAGTAATGCCATCCTTGGCCCCGGCCGGCAGAGCGGCGGTAACCACGGCCGGCGCCACCACCACCACCAGGGAATCGACGGACTGCGTGGTGCCGCTGCTGGCGGTGAAGCGAATGACGTTGCGGCCCGCCTGGGCAATGGTGACGGCCGAAGTGAGCGTGGTGGCGCTGGCCTGCTGGGCCACCTGCGTGCCGTTGAGGCTCAGGGCCAGGCTGGCCGAGGCGGAGGCAGTGCCGGTCACGGTCAGCTGGGTATTCAGGCTCACGAAGAGCGGGTTGCCGTTCGTGCCGGGGGCCGGGCTGGTGATGCGGGCGGTAAGACCGGCCTGGGCGGCATCCACGAAAATATCGCCGCCGCCCGTGGCCCGGCCCACGATGGAGCCGTCGGCATTCTTGAAAATCATGCCCAGCCGCAGCAGCGTTTCGGCCGCCGGAATGGGGTAGTAAGTGCGGGGCGTGAAGGTGATGTGGTACAGGTTGGGGTTGGCGGCGTCGCGGGTCATGAGCGCCGTGGCATCGGCCACGCCAAAGCTGGGGCTGTGCACGTTGCGCCAGTTGGTGGTGCTGGTGCTCAGGTTGGTCACGGTGCCGGTCCAGATGTAGACGGGGCCGGTGAAGTTGGCCAGCGCGCCGTTGCCCTGCGTGGCGTCGTAGGTGATGGTGACCGGCGTGGTGTCGGTGAAGAACACGGGCTGGGTGGTGACAACCTGCGCTTGGGCGGTCCAGGCGACCAGCGTGAGCAGCAGCACAGTTAAGCGTCGAAATGTTTGCATTGGGAATTGGATGCTAAAGAGTTAGGAAGTAAATACTAAGCGGGAATGGGGGAGGTTGTGGAAACGTTTGCAGCGGCTTGCTTTTATTGTTTTTGCAGGCAAACCAAATTGCAAGATACAGAATTTAAGCATTCTGAGGGCTTTTAAGGGCGTATCTTCGCCATCAATTTCCGCCCGTATGACGCTTTTTTTTCGCTTGTTGGTTCCGCTGCGGCAATGGTACGTGGCCGGGTGGGTGATGGCTTACTTGTTGGCGCTTCCCCAAAGCGGCCAGGCCCAGGTGCTGTCCCCCCGAACGGACAGCGCAGCCGCGCGAACCGGCCCGCTGGCGGCCGCCCCGGCCCTCGTCGATTCGGTGGCGCGGCGCAAGCGCCGCCTGCGCCTGCTGATTGGCGGCTCGGCCCTGAGCTATGGCGTGATTTACACCGGCCTCACCACGGCCTGGTACACCGGCGAGCGCGTGCCGCTGCACTGGTTCAACGACTTGCCTGAGTGGCAGCAGCTGGATAAGTGCGGGCATTTCTGGGGCTCGTTTCAGGAAAGCCGGGGCGCGGTGGACATGCTGCGCTGGGCCGGCCTGAGCGAGAAAAAAGCCATTTGGTACGGCTCCTTCGTGGGGTTTGCCATCCAGAGCCCCCTCGAAATCCTCGATGGCCGCGACCCGGCCTACGGCGCTTCGGCCACCGATTTGGCGGCCAACTTCCTGGGTTCCACGGCGCTGCTGGCGCAGCAGCTGGCCTGGCACGACGTGCGCATCATGCCCAAATGGTCGTTTCACCTCACCGGCTACGCCCGGCAGCGGCCCAACGTACTGGGCAGCAACGTGCCCGAGCGCTGGCTGAAGGATTACAACGGCCAGACCTACTGGCTGTGTACCGACGTGGGCGCCTTCCTCAAGCCCGGCAACCGCTGGCCGCGCTGGCTGCAACCAGCATTCGGCTACGGCGGCGAGGACATGGTGTACAACGACGATGGCACCAACGCGGCGGCCGGCCTGCACCCCTACCGCCAGTTCTACCTGTCGCTGGACGTGGACCTGCGCCGCATTCCCACCCACAGCGTGCTGCTGAAGCGCGTGTTCTACACGCTCAGCATTTTCCACCTGCCCGCCCCGGCCCTGGAATACAACGGACGCAACGGTTTCGGCTTCCACGGCCTCTATATGTAGGATTGCGGTCGGCTGAAAACCGTTTGTAAACCCAGCCAACCCATTCTACCCGTACTTTTGAAGAACCCGTCTGGTCCCGGCGGCGGTTATTTATCAATTAATAACTGCTCCAGCCAGCGTAAATCCGTGATATTATGAACGTAGGAGATAGAGTGCGCCTGCTTACCGGCACCGAAGAAGGAATCGTCACCCGCCTGCTCGACAGCGAGCTGGTGGAAGTGGCCATCGACAACGATTTTACCATCCCCGTGCTGCGGCGCGAAGTAGTGGTAGTGGCGCAGGAAGAAGGCAACACCTTCGACCGTACCGCCCCCGACTACCGCGTGGGCCAGGTGCCCGGCAAAAACGCCAACGCCAGCAAGAAGGACAAAAGCAAGCGCCCGGCCCCGTCGGCCGGCCCGCCCCGGCCCGCGCAACCTTCCTTGCAGGAAGCTCTGGCGGCGGTGGCTTCCAGTGGCGCGGGCGTGGCCAGACCGGCCGGCACCCCGCCGGCCGGCAGCAAGCAGCCGGCTGCGGCCAAAGGCATGTTTCTGGCCCTGGTGCACCAGTCGCCCGAGCTGCTGGGCGTCACGCTCATCAACAATACCGAGGCCGACGTGCTCTACACCTACGGCGAGGAAACCAGCGCCCGCCCCTACCGCGCCCTGGCCGCCGACAAGCTGGGCCCCAAAGCCAGCACCAAGCCTCTCTCCTTCCTGCATTTGAAGGATTTCGAGAACTGGCCCGCCGCCATTTTCCAGCTGTTGCCTACGCGCCTCAACGGCGACGCGGCCTACGAGCTGCTCACCAAGCGCCAGGCCTTCAAGGCCAGCACGTTCTATTCGAGCCAGCGGCCCGCGCCGGTGATTGGCAAGGAGGCCTACCTCTTTCAGCTGGATGAGAAGGCGGCCGCCGCCATCGCACCCGAGCAGCTGGCTCAGGAAGCGCCCGTTGCCCCCGTGCCGGCCCCGGCCAAACCCGCCGGCGTGGATGCCGCCGCCCTTAAAGCCCAGCTCAGCGGCGACGCTCCGGCCAAACCGGCGGCCGTAGTAGCGGCGGCGGCCCCCGCCCCGACCACCCATGTCGTGCCTCCTCCTCACGAGTTCGACCTGCACATCGAAGCCCTGCGACCGGATAACACGGAGGAATTGTCGAACACGGCCATCCTGCGCCTGCAGCTTGATGCCTTTGAGGACGCGCTGAGTCGCGCCCTGGCCACCAACATGCATGAAATCGTGTTCATACACGGCATGGGCAACGGGGTGCTGCGCAAGGAAATCCACCGCCAGCTGAGCCGCAACAAGGACATTAAGTTCTTTGAGGATGCCCGCAAAGAGAAGTTCGGCTTCGGCGCCACGCTGGTGCGGCTGAAGTAGCGATTCAGCGCTGCCTGAATGATTGTCGAACGTCATGCTCTCTTCTATCCCCTCTTTATGTACGACCTCATCGGCGACATTCACGGCCACGCGGCCGAGCTCCGCCTAATGCTGCAGAAACTCGACTACGCGCCCGATGCGCAGGGCATCTACCGCCACGCGGCGGGCCGGCAGGTCATTTTCGTGGGTGATTTTATTGACCGGGGGCCGGCCATTCGCGAGACGCTGCAGGTGGTGCGCGGCATGGTGGACGGCGGCACCGCCCTGGCCGTGATGGGCAACCACGAGTACAATGCCCTTGCCTTCTGGACCCTCGACCCGGCCGGCGGGCACCTGCGGCCCCATCGGCCCCACCACATTTTGCAGCACATCGAAACCATTCGCGCCTTCAGCACCAAGGAGCTATTTGTCGAGTGGCAGGACTACCTCGCGTGGTTCATGCGGCTGCCGCTGTTTCTGGAGCTGCCGGGGCTGCGCGTGGTGCACGCCTGCTGGGATGCCCGCTACATTGCCTACCTGCGCGAACAGCTGCCCGATGCCCGCCTCACCCCCGAGTTCCTGCTGGTGGCTAGCCGCAAGGGCTCAGACGAGTTAAACGCTGTCGAAATCACGCTGAAGGGCCACGAAACCGCGCTGCCCGGCGACCACCACTTTTTCGACAAAGACGGCCACCGCCGCACCATGATGCGCACCGCCTGGTGGCGCAACCCCGCCGCCGCCACCTACCACGAGTATTTCCTGGAACCTATTGAGGCGCTGGCCGGCCAGCCGGTAGACGTAGCGGCCCTGCCCGATGCCAGCTATTACCAGGACGAAACACCGGTGTTTTTCGGCCACTACTGGCTGCGGGGCAAGCCCCGGCTGCTCACGCCGCACTCCGTGTGCCTCGATTACAGCGTGGCCAAGGGCGGCGAGCTGGTGGCCTATCGATGGCAAGGCGAGTCGGTGCTGACGCCCGCCGGCTTGGTACGGCTCTGAGGCGGCCAGACCGAAAATCAACATGTTCATGTCATACCGCCGCGTGGGTTTGGAGTGGACCTTTGTGCCATGCAATTCCCCCTCGCCCTGGCTATCATTGAGGACCAGGTTTCCATCCGCGAAACCCTGCTGGAGTACTTGGGTGCCCAGCCCGAGTTTCGCTGCGTGCTGGTGGCGGAGTCCATCGAGGAATTTTTGCAGGAGCTGCCCACGGCGGCCGCGCCGCCCCAGCTCATCCTCTCTGATATCGGCCTGCCCGGCCTGACGGGCATCGAGGGCCTGCCCTTGCTCCTGGCGCACCTCCCCAAGGCCCAGGTGCTCATGCTGAGCGTGTACGCCGACGCCGAGCGCGTGTTTGAGGCCTTGCGGGCCGGGGCGGTGGGCTACTTGCTCAAGAACACGCCCCTGGCCCAGCTCAAGGAGCATTTGTTGCAGGTGGCGGCGGGCGGCTCGCCCATGAGCCCGGGCGTGGCGCGTTTCGTGGTGCAGGCGTTTCGGCAGCAGCCGGCGGCGCGGCCCGCCATTTCCCTGGCCGCGCTGCTGCCCGAGGAGCCCCTCACGGCGCGGGAGCTGGAAATCGTGCGCGGCATCGAGGACGGCCTCAGCTACCAGCTCATTGCCAACCGCCACTTCATTAGCCTCGACACCGTGCGCAACCACATCCGCAGCGTGTACCGCAAGCTGCAGGTGAACTCCCGCGGCGAGCTGATGGCCCACGCCCTGAAGCGGCGGCGCGACTAGCCTGCCCGGCGCGGCCGCCCTGCAAACCAGCGCCGCCGCCGACCGTGCCAGCCTGCTCACCCTGCAAGCCCGGATGGCCCGCCTGCTGGGCGATACCCCTTCGAAAGGCCCGGTAGTAGCCGCCCGCGCCTATAGTCTCTTAAGAAGCCCTCAGCCATTTGGTTGGGGGCTTTTTTGTGGGTGAGCAGTTGGGCCGGCCTCGGCGATGGGCCGCCTGTTGCCATCAGCAGAATAGCCAACGGGCCGGGCAGGTGCTTCCGGCCGATGGCCGGACCTTTCCCGTTGGTCGTTGGGCCCGCCCGGTTGGCAGCTGGAAGGGCGTTCTGCGCGGGACTGCCGGCAAGGCGCTTGGCTGGGAAAGCACGATGACTGGCTGGAAGGGCCTGATGACAGACTGGAAAGCTCCAACGGGTCGCCGGGCCTTCCCGCTGCGGAACATTGCCGGCAATCTGGAAAAAAATGCCGGCAGGAAAGGCGCCTCGCTAAACCGGGGCAAGATGCGGATGAAGCGGGGTAATAACCGGGCTGACGGCGGCCCAATTTGGGAATTTTCAGAAAGCAAAGCAGGTCTGTAGGGTTTGCCTGGGGTCGGCAAACAGCTTTTGGTTCAGGCACTGTCATTCCTAAATATGGACTTCGTAAATAAGTGGGAATTAGGACTAACATTTGAGCAGCCCTGCCTCGAAAGCCGGGATGTTTATTTACCTAATTTTTTCAGTATCATGGCACAAGACTGGTATCCTTCCCGCGAAGCCGAGCGCCGGCTGTTTCTCCAAAACTTTGTCGACAACATGGCCGATGCCACTACTCTGCTCAAGCAGCCGGCCAACACCTATGGGGTAGCCACCACGGCTGCCCAGGCCGAGCTGGACCTGTTTGGCCTGCGCGATGCCGCCCAAAAGGCTCTTGACACGGCCCAGCGCAACCTTATCGAGCAGGAGCTGATGACTTCGGCCGCCGTGCGGGCCGGCGTGAAGCAAATCAAAAATACCATGAACGTACCCAGGGAAGTGCTCGACCTACTGGAAGTAAACCCTACCGCCAGCAAGCCCATTGACCGCGTGGCCGCCGAGGCCCCCGTGCTCAAGGCGAAGATGGACGGCATTCACCCCAGTATTGGCGGCCTGAAAAACGGCTTTGATGCCATAGAAATCTGGTGCTGCCGCACCGGCGAAAAGGATTTTAGCCGCCTGGCTACTGTTACGCACCTGCCCTATTTTGACAACCGCCCCAACGGACAGCCCGCCGTGGCCGAGCAGCGTGACTACTACGCCTACTATCTCAGGAAGAACGTGGTAGCCAGTGCCCAGGGCGCCACCTACACCTTGCTGGTGCCGGCCGGCGACCACGCCTAGCCTCAGCAGGCCGGCAGCCCCTACCCCAACGCTGGAAAAGGCGGCATCAGCAATGCCGCCTTTTTCGTGGGCAGCCTGCGGCCGAGCGTATCTTGTGAGCTAATCAGCGCGGTTGAGGGGTTGACGTACGGAGGTAGAGTCGCACTGTTTTGCGTCTTGTCGCTGAACGGCTCGCGTAAGCACCGCCCGACGATTTCGTTCAACAATGAGACGCAAAATGTTGCGTTTCTACCTCCGTACGTCAAGCGGAAAACCGCTCCGGCTGTCCTTTCCGTTCTTTTTCCAGGCCCGTACTTATTGCCGCTGCCGGATGCCGGCCCGTCCGCCCGGGCGCAGTAGCCGGCAGCGGCAACCAACAGTTCTACCCTCATGAAGAACGCAACAACAGAACGCCTGAAACCGGGGCAATGGCAGCCGTGGCTGGCCGGCTGGCTGGCGCTCCTGCTGCTGAGCAGCGGGGGCGCGGGGGCGCAGGGGCTGCCTCTACCGCTAAAGCGCCTGGTGGTGGTGCGCGACAGCCTCGGCCGTCTCCTGGCCACCGAGCGCCGGCCCGATACGCTGCGGGTCGTCCACCTCAACACCCTGGCCTTTGTGCTGCGCACCAACGACCCGCCGCAGGCGCAGGCCCTGGCCCGGCAGGGGCTGGCGCTGGCCCGGCGGCTGCACTTTGCGCCGGGGCTGGTAGAAGCCCACTTCAACATGGGCTACAACTACCGCGCCCGTAGCCAGTACGACTCGGCCATCTACCACAGCCGGCAGGCGCTGGCCTGGGCCATTCGCACCCACAACCGCTACACCCAGACGCGGGCATACTATAACCTGTGTCGCATCTACACCGAGCAGGGCAACTACGCCGCCGCCCTGGGTCCCAGCCTCGACGGCCTGACCCTGGCCCACGCCATCCACAACAGCCGGGCCGAACTGTTGCAGCTGGTGCAGGCCGGCCGTATCGAGCTGGGCCTGGGCGAGTATGCCACGGCCCGCGCCTACATTGAGGAGGCCCGCCGCCTGCTCCCGGCGGCGCGCGACACCGGCTGCACCGGCTTCGTGTACCTGGGCTTCGGCGACATCAGCCGCCAGCAGGGGCAATGGCAGGCGGCCCGCCGCGCCTACACCCGCACCCTTGGCGCCTATCGGGTGGTGTACAATGAGCGGGGCCTGCTGCCCGTGGAGCTCAACATTGCCGAGATGACCGAGCGCCTGGGCGACTACCCGGCGGCCCGCCGCGTGAGCCAGGGGCTGCTGTACCGCGCCCGTGCCACCGGCACCCCCGAGCAGGTAGCGCAGGCGGCACTGCTGCTGGCCCGTACCTGGCTGCCCACCCGCGCCGATAGCGCCCGCCGCTACGCCGCCCTCAGCCTGGCCACCGCCGCGCCGCTACGCCTGCGTCCCACGGCTCGCGACGCCGCCCAGGCCCTGGCCCAGGCCAGCGACCAGCTGGGCCAGGGCCATGCGGCCTACCGCTACCAGCTATTGGCCGCTGCCTACGCCGACACCCTGAGCGGCGAGGACACGCGCCGCCGGCTGGCCGCCGTGCAGGCCCGCGCGGCCCGCTCGCGCACCCAAACGCAGCTCAGCCTGCTGCAACAGCAGGTGCGGCTGCGTAGCCAGCAGCAGGAGCTGGAGCGCCTGCGGGCCCGCCAGCAGCTGCTAGGTACCGTGGGCGCGGCGGGGGCCCTGCTGCTGCTGGGCAGCGGGCTGTTCTGGCAGTACCGCCGCCGCGTGGCCTGGCGCCTGGCCTCCCGCGACGCCACCCTGCGCCAGCGCCTGGCCGCCGACCTGCACGACGACGTGGGCTCGCTGCTGACCCAAATCAGCCTGCAAAGCGACCTGCTGCGCGAAACCGTCGCCTCCCCCGACCAAACCCTGGCCCGCCTCAACCGCCTGAGCGACACCAGTCGCCGCGCCGCCCGCCAGATGGCCGACGTGGTGTGGGGCCTGCACGCCAGCTCGGCCGAGCTGCCCGAAGTGCTGGCCCATATGCGCGACCACGCCCATGAGGTGCTCGCGCCCCAGGAGCTGGCCATCGATTTTGCCGTGAGCGAGGCCGCCGCCGCGCAGCGCCCCAGCCTGGCCACGTGCCAGACGCTGTACTTAATCTTTAAAGAGGCCCTGCACAACGTGGTGAAGCATGCCCGGGGCGCCACGCTGGTCACCATTCGGGTGAGCCACGATGCCGGCCAGCTCTGCCTGAGCGTGCGCGACAATGCCGCCGGCCCTGCCCCCACCGCCCGCCCCGGCGGCCACGGCCTGGCCAACATGCGGCGCCGCGCCGAAGCCGTGGGCGGCGCGCTGCACCACGTAGCCGAGGCCACGGGCTTCGGCGTGGTGGCGTGCCTGCCGGAATAGCAGAATGTTGGGGGTTGAGAAACCGTCATGCCGAGCGTCGTAAACGTCATGCCGAGCGCAGCCGAGGCATCTCGCGTGCCACCACTAATTCAATCGGTTGGAGTACTACCACACGCGAGATGCCTCGGCTGCGCTCGGCATGACGTTCTTTTGTGGCTGTATTCGTTTCTCCCTCCCTCGCCTCATGCGCCTTCTCCCCTTCCTGCTCTACCTCCTTGCCCTACCCACCCTGGCCCAGCAGCCGCTGCCCGTGCCCCGCAACCTGCAAGCCACCTACGCCAAGGGCACCCGCGCCGAAAACGGCCAGCCTGGCCTCAACTACTGGCAAAACACCGCCGACTACGACATTAGCGTCACCTTCGACCCCGCCACCCGGCGCGTGGCCGGCACCGTCGACATTCACTACCTCAACAACAGCCCCGATTCGCTGCGGCAAATCTGGTTCAAGCTCTACCCCAATATCTACCAGAAGGGCGCCCCCCGCGTCAAGGCCTTTGCGCCCGAGGACATTGGCGACGGCGTCAAAATTTCGGCCCTCAGCATCAACGACGAGGTGTTTGACGTGAGCAAGCTGGCCATTGAGGTCACCAATATGACGGTGCCCCTGCGCCGGGCCATCGGGGCGCACCGGGCTGCCACCGTGCGCGCCACCTACACTTATACGCTCAACAAAGGCTCGCACCAGCGCACCGGCGAGATTGAGCCGGGGGCCGATTTTGTGGCCTACTTCTTTCCGCGCATCGCCGTGTACGACGACATTGACGGCTGGAACCGCGTGCCCTACACCGGCGACCAGGAGTTCTACAACGACTTCTGCACCTTCCGCGCCGCCATCACCGTGCCGAGAAATTTTGTGGTCTGGGCCACCGGCGACCTCACCAACGCCACCCAGGTGCTCACCCAGAAATACACCCAGCGCCTCCACGACGCCGAGCAGCAGGACGCCATCAGCACCATCATCAGCGCCGAGGACGCGAAGCGCTACGACATCACCGCGCCCAACGCCCAAAACACCTGGCGCTTCGAGGCCCGCAACGTCACAGACTTCGTATTTGCCACTGCCGACCATTACGTGTGGCAAAGCACCAGCCTCGTGGTGGACCCCGCCACCCGGCGCCGCACCCGCGTCGATGCCGTGTATAATCCCAGGCACGAGGACTACAAGGAAGTCATCGACTTCAGCCGCAAAACGGTGGAGGCCATGAGCTACACCTTCCCCAGGTGGCCCTTCCCCTACGCCCACGAAACCGTGTTCGACGGCCTGGACCAGATGGAGTACCCCATGATGGTGAACGACAACCCCACCGCCACCCGCGACGACGCCATCACCCTCACCGACCACGAAATCTTCCACACGATGTTCCCCTTCTACATGGGCATCAACGAAACCAAGTACGGCTGGATGGACGAGGGCTGGGCCACCATCGGCGAGTGGCTCCTGTCCGGCATCATCGACCCCAAGCTGGACGACGACTACGGCGTGGCCCGCTACGCCACCTATGCCGCCACCGAAAACGACGCGCCCATCGTCACGCTCAGCACCCAGCAGAGCGGCGTGCCCTTCTTCCTCAACTCCTACCCCAAGCCCGGCATGGGCTACCTCTATGTGAAGGATATGCTCGGCGATGAGCTGTTCACCAAAGCCCTGCACACCTATATCCGGAACTGGAACGGCAAGCACCCCATGCCCTACGACTTCTTCAACAGCATGAACGCCGGCGCGGGCCGCAACCTCAACTGGTTCTGGCAGCGCTGGTTCTTCGACGCCGGCTACCCCGACCTGGCCCTCGCCGCCGTCACCAAAACCGCTCCCGGCTACGACATCCAGGTGCAGGCCCACGGCAGCAAGCCCGTCCCCGTCGACCTCACCCTCACCTTCGCCGACCACACCACCCAGAAAATCCACCGCAGCATCAGCGTCTGGGAAACCGCCACGTCCGTTACCATCCCCGTCCCCACCAGGCAACCCCTGACGCGCGTGACGCTGGGCAGCACCCTCGTGCCGGACAGCTACCCGAAGGATAATGTGTGGGAAGGGAAGTAGGTTGCAATACGCCGAAACGTCAAGCCTCAGCGGGGCGACATAACGGAAGTAGCACCGAGGCATTGGAAACCGCGAAGGCTCCGCAGTTACGAATTACCCTGCTGGCCAGCGGTAGTTTTTTGAATTGTAATCTATATATTAGTATTATTTATTCAACTTACGCCCGTAGTAACATGCCTCAGTACGTCATCGAGCGGGAAATTCCCGGCGCCGGAAGTCTCACTCCCGAACAACTAAAAGCCATTTCGCAAACCTCCTGCGGAGTGCTGAACAACATGGGCCCGGAAATTCAGTGGGACCACAGCTACGTCACCGCCGACAAAATATACTGCGTCTACAACGCCGCCAACGAGGAAATGGTCCGCGAGCATGCCCGGCAGGGCGGGTTTCCGGCCAATTCCGTTGCTGAAGTGTCCACCATTATCAGCCCCGCCACGGCGGAAATGGCCATGGCTTAATCGGGCGGCTTTGCCTCGGCATTCCGCTCGTACCTTTGCCCGCAGTGATGGGTCGCCTCACCGCGGCGTCCGACGCAAGAAGGACGACGAGGAAAGTCCGGGCAACGCAGAGCACCCTGCTTCCTAACGGGAAGGACTGGCGCGCATCATGCAACCCAGGACAGCCAGTGCCACAGAAAATTACCGCCTACGTCGCCTTCGGGGGGCCGGTAAGGGTGAAAAGGTGCGGTAAGAGCGCACCAGCGGGTGGGTGACCGTCCCGGCTGGGTAAACCTCAGGGGTTGAAAGACCAAATAAGCTGGTACGCCGGCGCTTCTTCGGAAGCATCGGCACCGGGCGGCTCGTCCGGCGCCAGCGGGTAGGTTGATGGAGCCTTTCCGCGAGGACTGGCCTAGATAAATGGTGAGGCAGCTGCTTCGGCAGCGGACAAAACCCGGCTTACAGACCCATCACCACGCTAAACAAAAAGGCCGTCCCGGTACCGGGACGGCCTTTTTGTATTCAGAACGTCTTTTCGACATGACGGTCTTTTTTATCTTACGCTAACCTATTTCTTATTGGTGGCGCGCACGGCCTTCACCTCGGCGGCTGTCACGGCGCTGGCTTTGTTGCCGAAGCTGTTGCGCACGTAAGTCAGCACGTCGGCCATTTGCTGGTCGTTGAGGTAGTCCTGCGAGGGCATCACGTTGTGGTATTCCTCGCCGTTGATGTCCTGGCCCTGCAGGCCGTTGAGCAGCACTTTGGTGAGGCGGGTTTTGTCGCCCAGCACGTAGTCGGTTTTGGTGAGGGGCGGGTTCATGCCGTCCACCCCGCCGCCATCGGCCTGGTGGCAGGTGAGGCAGTATTGGGTGTAAACGGCCCTGCCCTTGAGCACCGCCGCCGTGGGGACGGAAGTGGCCGAAGTGGCTTTGGGGGTGGGCTTTTTCTGGGCGAAAGCAGCCGGGCTACACCCGGCCAACACGGCGAGAATCAGGAGGGTTTGCTTCACGGAAATCCTTATTTCTTGGTGTACATGATGCGATAAATCGTCCCGGCCTTGTCGTCGGAAACGTAGAGCGAGCCATCGGGGCCCTGGGCGAGGCCGCAGGGCTTGTGGTCGGCCCGGCCCGAAGCCAGCTTCTCGGGCGAGCCGGCGAAGTTATCGGCAAATACCTCCCATTGGCCGTTCGGCTTGCCGTCCTTGAAGGGCTGAAACACCACGTAATAGCCCTTCTGGGGCTCGGGGGCCCGGTTCCAGGAGCCGTGGAAGGCGATGAACGCGCCGTTGCGGTACTTCTCCGGAAACATGGTGCCGGTGTAGAACAGCAGGCCGTCGGGGGCCATGTGGGCGGGGTAGGCGGCGGCGGGCTCCAGGTACTTGGGGTCGGCCAGCTTCTGGCCGTCGCCGCCGTACTCGGGGGCCAGGATTTTCTCGTGCTTGGCGGGGTCGTAGTACAGGAAGGGCCAGCCGGCGTTGGCGCCCTTGCTCAGGGCATACATGCACTCGGCGGGCAGCTCGGCCGACTGCTTGGTGTCGTACATCTCGGGGAAGATGTCGTGGAGCTGGTCGCGGCCGTGCTGCATCACGAAAAGCTGGTTGTTCTGCGCATTCCAGTCGAGGCCCACCACGTTGCGCAGGCCGGTGGCGAAGCGCGTGCCGGTGCCGTAGGTCTGCCCCGCCTTATCGGCCCGGAACTGCCAGATGCCGCCGGCCGAATCCAGCAGCGGGCAGTTGGCAATGCCCATCGAGCCTTTCTGGCGGTCCTTGCCCTGGCAGGAGTTCGAATAGGCCCCGATGTTGACGTAGAGGTTGCCCGCGTTGTCGAGCACGATGGATTTGCTTTCGTGCTCGCCCCGGTTCAGCAGGCCCGTCACAATCTTTTCGGGCTGCGCGGGGTTGGTCACCTCCCCTTTCGCATCGAGCTTGTAGCGAAACACCTCCTCGTCGGAAGAAGCGTACAGATAGCCGTCTTTGGCATAGATGCCGGTGCCGCCGTAGCCCCCAAAGCCCCCCGTGACCGTGGCCTTGCCCGTGGCCGCCGGGTGCAGCTCGAGGATGCCCTTGCCGTCTTTCGGCCGGTTCAGCTTCACGTAGATATTGCCTTCGGGCGTCACGGTAAGGTGCCGGGCGCGGCCGCCGGTTTCGGCCACCACCAGCGCCCCGAAGCCGGCGGGCAGCTTCAGGCCGGCGTTATTGGGGTCGGGCGCCAGGACCGGCTTGCCGACGAGGGAATACAGGGACAGGCTGCCCGCAATGGCGGCCGTGAACAGCAGCGGCCGGGTCATCGAGTTTTTCATTTAGGGGAATTTGGGTTGGATTGACGAAGGTAAAGTTTCAAAACCGGTGTAGAGACGCATCCTTGCGTCTCATCGTTGAATGACAACGGCAGTAACGGCACGGACGACGAGACGCAAATATGCTTCTCTACATTACCAGCGGCTCCACCCATTGGTTTTCTACTCGCTTAAACTCCAAGCGCCGCTTTTCGTTACCTTCGCGCCACTCTGTTCGCCTCCATTTCCGTTCCCGTTCCCATGCCCCGCATCCTCATTATCGACGACGAAAAAGCCATCCGCAACACGCTGAAGGAGATTCTGGAATTTGAAGACTACAAAGTAGACCAGGCCGAAGACGGCCCCGCCGGCCTCGACATGCTCATCCAGCAGAAGTACGACGTGGTGCTCTGCGACATCCGCATGCCCAAAATGGACGGCCTCGAAGTCCTGACCCGCGCCCAGGCCATGGGCACCGACGCCGCTTTCATCATGGTGTCGGCCCACGGCAGCATCGACACGGCCGTGGAAGCCACCAAAAAAGGCGCCTACGACTTCCTGCCCAAGCCCCCCGACCTCAACCGCCTTCTCGTGACGGTACGCAACGCCCTCGACCGCACCAAGCTCGTCACCGAAACCAAGACGCTGAAAAAGAAGCTCTCCGTTACCAAGGGTTCAGAAATGGTGGGCTCCTCGGCCGCCCTCGGCGCCGTGCGCAAAGCCATCGAAAAGGTTGCCCCCACCGATGCGCGCGTGCTCATCACCGGCCCCAACGGCGCGGGCAAGGAGATGGTGGCCCGCCGGCTGCACGAGCTCAGCCAGCGCGCCAACGGCCCGATGGTGGAAGTAAACTGCGCCGCCATCCCCTCCGAGTTGATTGAAAGCGAGCTGTTCGGCCACGAAAAAGGCTCCTTTACCTCGGCCGTGAAACAGCGCATCGGCAAATTTGAGCAGGCCGACGGCGGCACGCTGTTCCTTGATGAAATCGGCGACATGAGCCTTTCGGCCCAGGCCAAGGTGCTGCGCGCCTTGCAGGAAAACAAAATCACCCGCGTGGGCGGCGAAAAAGAAATTTCGGTGAACGTGCGCGTCCTCGCCGCCACCAACAAAAACCTGATGCAGGAAATCGCTGACCGCAATTTCCGCGAAGACCTGTACCACCGCCTCTCGGTCATTCTAATCCAGGTCCCGTCCCTGAACGACCGCCGCGAAGACATCCCCGAGCTGATTCAGAAGTTCCTCAACGACATCGCCGCCGACTACGGCAACAAGCCCAAGAAAATCGACACTGCCGCGCTGGAATACCTCAAAGGCCTCGACTGGCGCGGCAACATCCGCGAGCTGCGCAACGTGGTCGAGCGCTTGGTCATTATGAGCGACGACACGATTACGGAAGGCGACGCGCAGGCGTTTGCAGGAAAGTAGAACTGACCGCCTTTATGGCAGTACAGTAAAGCAGGCCAACCACCAGGTGCAATTTAGAAACCGCACCTGATGGTTGGTCTGCTTTTATTATTTATAACATAGCAGCTTTAGCCCCTTTTCATCGGTTTCTAAAGAGAATTTACCAACACTTTCTATCAAAGTCTCAATTTGCTCTAAATCCTGCTCAATATGTTTGGCTGAGTCAACCGTTTTGGAAAAAAACAGGTACTCAATTTCTTTAAAAGTTAGCCAACCCCCCAGTGAATTATTTCCCTCAAAGCCATTTTGCCAATAATCGAACCCGAACTCAGTATCCTGATTAAAGTATAGTACTCCGATGCCACTCTGTTGAACTTTCTTGAATTCTATTTTTAAAACTTTATCGGCATTATCTACGAGCTTCTTGATAAGCCTAATCCACTTTGAATTTGACATAAGATGCTGAGAAAATTCTGAGGTGGCTTTTTCAATTCCCCTCTTTATCTGCTCCTCATTTCTTGTTGCTCTTTTTGTTCTCATCGTGTTGCCTGTCAATAATCAGGCTTGTTTGGCAAAGCAAACATAGCTTTACACCAGTTGATTACACCCCCGCACGTCGGAATTATCCATGCGCCCCAGCACCTCAAAACTCCCATCCGGGTGCATCCGCGCCAAATCCTTCGTCTCAATAAAAGCGCAGGAATCAATATTGGCCAAGTCAATCACATTGATGGCCCCGTCCTTTCTATCGCCAATCGAAAACGGGTCCGATGGGTCGCGCAGCAGCACCCGCATCGGCGCAGGGCTGTGGAAGCGGCCGTCACCCAGCGAATAGGCCTGGCTGAGCAATTCCGTCATGCCGTACTCGGAGTGAATGCCGGCCGGGCCAAATGCCCGCTGCAGTTCCTCATGCAGTTCTTCGCGAATCATCTCGCGGCGGCGGCCCTTCATGCCGCCGGTTTCGAGCACGGTGAGGCCTTGCAGTTCCGGGACAGGACCGGTTTCGGCCGCAAAATCCAGCAGGGCATAGCTTACGCCGATGAGCATGACACGGCGGCCGGCTACTTGCTTCGCATCGGCCAGCGCGGCGCGCAGGGCAGTATGGTCGTGCAGGAAAAACGCGGGCTGGGTTTGGCCCGATTGCCGGGCGAAATAATCCACCATGGCCACCAGCGAGGAATTGCCCTGCTCCAGGTACGACGGCAGCAGCGCCAGAAACGTCCAGCCCGTGAGCGGGCCATAATACTGCTCGAAGATGCGGGCCGCATTTTCACGGTACAGGGCCGGCTCGCGCACGAGGTGGCGGCTGCGCTGTTGCAGGGTGGTGCCGCTGCTCAGGAATTCCTCCTGCGGCGTCCAGTCTTGCGGGCAAGTACGCACCTCGTGGGTTTTGAAAAACTCGATGGGCAAAAACGGAATGTCCATCACACGTGTCACAGCGGCGGGGTTGCGGCCCAGCAGCGCCAGGTATTCGGCGTAGGGCGGGCAGTGGGCGGCCTGGTGCTGAAACAGGGCCAGGGCCGCCTCGTCAAACGTGGCCGGGGTGACCTGGGGCAGGCGGTGCAAGAAATCAGAACGGAAACTCATGGCCGGGCCAGGGGGTTAGCAACGCAAGGCGAACCAACAAGCCCCTGCTTTCGTTGGAAAAAATGTACTTTGGGGCCGTATTTGGCCGTTGTGCTCCTGTTTTTCACTCCCTGTCTTTATGAACCTGTTTCGTACCCTGAGCGGCCTCGCCCTTGTTTGCCTCGCCGGCACTGGCCTCAGCAGCTGCCTCAATGCGCCCGACTACCCCGTTGAGCCAGCCATCGATTTCAACTCGCTGCAATTGGTGCGCAATCGGCCGGCCGGCCAGACGGAAATCGATTCACTCAAATTTGCGCTGGACTTCCGCGACGGCGACGGCGACCTGGGCCTGTCCGATGCCGATATTTTGGTAGCCCCGTGGAACGCCACCACCGGCGGCCACAACAACCGCGGCTACGCCTACAACTACTTTATTCAGCCGTTTAAATGGGATGGCACTAATTGGGTGAAATTCATTAACGCGGGCGGCTTTCAGGGCGAATACGATGGCCGCTATTTCCGCCTCGACGCCAAGGATGCGCGCCCTTCCCCACTCAAAGGCGTGCTGCGATACACTTTGCCCCTCAACGTGGACGGGGCCCCTTTTTACCCCGGCGACCGGTTGCGGTTTGAAATCAGCATCATGGACCGGGCCCTGCACCAAAGCAACGTCATCACCACCTCGGAAGTGACGCTGGGCCGGTAGCGCCAGCGCCCCTTCCGGGCTTAGTAAATCTCCGCGAACCGGCCCGGCTCGGCCTCGCTCATCAGCTCATACACGGTATCGAACACGTCTTCGGCGTTGGGCTTGCTGAAATAGTCGCCGTCGGAGCTATAGGCCGGGCGGTGCGGCTGGGCGGCCAGGCAGCGCGGCTGCGCATCCAGAAAGCGGTAGGCGCCTTGCTCGTCCAGGGCGTGCTGCATCATGAAGGCGGTGCCGCCGCCAGGCACGTCCTCGTCGGCAAACACCACGCGGTTAGTTTTCTGCAGGCTGTCGGCAATGAGGTGCTCCACATCGAAAGGCAGCAGGGTTTGCACGTCGATTACTTCCACGGAAATACCGACTTCGGCCAGCTGTTTGGCCGCTTCCATCACGACGCGGCACATCGAGCCGTAGGTCACCACCGTTACGTCGGTGCCGGCTTGCAGCACCTCGGGGCGGCCCAGGGGCAGCGTGAACTCGCCCACGTTGGCCGGCATTTTTTCCTTTAGGCGGTAGCCGTTCAGGCACTCAACTACGATGGCGGGCTCATCGCTGCGCAGCAGCGTGTTGTAGAAGCCGGCGGCCTGCGTCATGTTGCGCGGCACGCAGACGTGAATGCCGCGCACGCTGCCCAGAATCATGCTCATGGGCGAGCCCGAATGCCAGATGCCTTCCAGCCGGTGCCCGCGGGTGCGCACAATCAGCGGGGCTTTCTGGCCGCCCTTGGTGCGGTATTGCAGGCAGGCCAGGTCGTCGCTCAAAATCTGGATGGCGTACAGCATGTAATCCAGGTACTGGATTTCGGTGATGGGCCGCAGCCCGCGCAGCGCCGCCCCAATGCCCTGCCCGATAATGGTGGTTTCGCGGATGCCGGTATCGGTCACGCGCAGCTCGCCAAACTTCTCCTGCAAACCGGCAAAAGCCTGGTTCACGTCGCCAATCTTGCCCACGTCCTCGCCAATGGCGAAGATGGCGGGGTCGCGCTGGAAGTTGGCGTCGAAGCAGGCTTGCAGCACCTCGCGGCCGTCCACCAGCGGCGCATTGGGCGCGAAGGTGGCGGCTACTTCGTCGATATTGCCCACGGCCAGCTCGCTTTGGCTGAACAGGTTGGAGTTGTAGCGGTCGGCGTTTTCGGCCAGCAGCTGCTCCAGGTGGCGCTGCACCATGCGGCGGCCAAAGCTGCGTTTCTCGTTGCGCACGTAGCGCAGCACGCGGCGCATGGTCCGCACGATATCGGCCCGAATGGGCGTGGGGTTCACCTTCAGCTGCTCCACCATTTCGTGGAGCGTATTTTCGGTGCCGGTGTCGGCCACCAGCTGGTCGAGCAGGGCCACGGCCTCGTCGCGCTCCGCTTTGATGGGGTCGAAGAAGGCGGCCCAGGCAGCCGTGCGGGCCGTTTTGATGACGGCGGCGGCTTCCTTTTCAATTTCATCCAGTTCCATTTCGGTGGCGTGGCCCTCGGCCAGCAGCCACTCGCGCAGCTTGTGCAGGCAGTCGTGGGCCTCTTCCCAGCTCAGGCGGTCCTTGCTTTTGTAGCGCTCGTGCGAGCCGCTGGTGCTGTGGCCCTGGGGCTGTGTGAGCTCCGTGACGTGGATGAGGACGGGCACATGCTGCTCGCGGCACACGGCGGCGGCGCGCTGGTAGGTATCGGTCAGCCCGGCGTAGTCCCAGCCGCGCACCGCGTAAATCTCGAAGCCCGGCTGGCCTTCGCCGTCGCGCTGCAGGCCGGCCATGGCTTCCGAAATGCTCTGCTTGGTGGTCTGGTATTCGGCTGGCACCGAGATGCCGTAATGGTCGTCCCACACGCTCACCAGCATGGGCACCTGGAGCACGCCGGCCGCGTTCAGGGCCTCGAAAAACATGCCCTCCGAGGTGCTGGCATTGCCAATCGTACCGAAGGCCACCTCGTTGCCGTTGTTGGAAAGGTGCGTGAACTGGTGCAGCTCGGGGTTTTGGCGGAACAGCTTGGAGGCGTAGGCCATGCCCAGCAGGCGCGGCATCTGGGCGGCCGTAGGCGAGACGTCGGCCGAGGAGTTCTTGGTCTGGGTGAGGTCGGTGAGGAGGCCGTCGTCGTCCAGCATGCGGGTGGCGAAGTGGCCGTTCATGGCGCGGCCGGCGGTGGCGGGTTCGGCTTCCACGTCGGGGTTGGCGTAGAGCTGGGAGAAATACTGCTCCCAGGTGAGCTGGCCAATGGCCACCATAAACGTCTGGTCGCGGTAGTAGCCGGCGCGGAAATCGCCGTTCTGAAAGGCGCGGGCCATGGCCAGCTGCGGCACTTCCTTGCCATCGCCAAAAATGCCAAACTTGGCCTTGCCCATGAATACTTCCTTGCGGCCGGCTAAGGAAGCGTGGCGGCTTTCCCACGCCAGGCGGTAATCAGTGAGGAAATCGGCTTTGGTGAGGGGGGCGGCTAGCGCGGACACGGCGGTTTCAGCGGCGGACATATCGAAAGAAAAAGTAGGGGTGGGATGAACGGGAAGGACGGAACGGCGAAGCCGCGGTGCAAAAATACGGAATTGGGGCCGGGTGGGTGGTACGAGGGGTTTGAGCGTATATTTGGGCTGCAATGGCTTGGCTGGTCGCACGCTATTGGCCCTCATTGCCGACTCATCTGCTGGTTTTTATTATTTAATTCGACCCCGCCCCCGCCTAGCTACGCTGATGCCGGGCCGGTAGTTCAGGCTTTACAGATTATGAAAAAACTTCTCACTCTTTGCCTTTTGGCCTTTGCCTTCGGTGCCCGCGCTCAAGGCGCGATGCAGTTCGAAACCGACAACCACGACTTCGGCAACGTGCCCGAGGGCACGATGGCAACCTACGAATTCAAGTTCAAGAACACCGGCAATCAGCCCGTGGTTATTGCCAACGTGCAGGCCAGCTGCGGCTGCACCACCCCGGACTGGACCAAAGCGCCGGTAATGCCCGGCAAGTCCGGCATCATCAAGGCGATGTACAGCAGCGCCGGCCGCCCCGGCATATTCAACAAAACGGTGACCGTAACCAGCAACGCCGCCGAGCCCAGCAAGGTCCTCAGCATCAAAGGCACGGTACTCACCAAAGACCAGATTAAGCCGACCCTTACGCCGGCCCAGCTGGCTAAGTCGCCGCATTTGGTGCTCGACGGCAACGTGCACGATTTCGGCAAGATGGAAGCCGGCCAGCAGCCCATCGCCCGTTTCACGGTCCGCAACACGGGCAAAACCGAGCTGGTGCTCGGCGCCCTCACGTCGGGCTGCTACTGCGTGGGCTACAAGAGCAACCCCGCGCCCATCGCCCCCGGCCAGAGCGCCGTCATCGAGCTGCTGTACAGCCAGCGCCAGCTCGGCCAGGTGAGCGACGCCGTGACCATCAATTCCAATGACGTGAGCGGCGACGCGAAAATCACGCTGAAGGCCACCATCGTGCACGACCTCAGCGGCAGCAGCATGGTGAAGGAAAGCGGCACGGCCGTCCCGTTCAAGTAAGGACCACGGATTTTTCGGATTTTGTAGTCGATTCAGGTTTGAAGCCCTGCCAGTTTGGCGGGGCTTTTTTTTGGATTGATGTTGGTACATGGCTTTCCGCAATCGAATACTGATTTATCATGGAAATTACCGCAAGCACTCCTGCACCCGTTCCCGCTTATGTAGTGCCGGCCCAGACGCGCATCGGCCACATTCACCTGCAAGTCACGGACATTGACAAAGCCCTGGGCTTTTACCGCGACATCCTGGGCTTTCAGGTCATGCAGCGGTTTGGCAACCAGGCGGCGTTTATTTCGGCCGGCGGCTACCACCACCACATCGGGCTGAACACCTGGAACAGTCTGGGTGGCCCGCCCGCCCGCAAGCAGGGCGCGGGGCTGTTTCACACGGCCATTTTGTACGCCACGCGGGCCGAGCTGGCCGGCGCGCTGCGGCAGCTGCGGGCCGCCAACTACCCCATCACCGGCGCGGCCGACCACGGCGTATCGGAGGCCATCTACCTTGACGACCCCGACGGCAACGGGGTGGAGCTGTACCGGGACCGGCCCCGTGAGCAGTGGCCGCTGGGCCCGGATGGCGAGGTGCAGATGTATACCCGCGCCCTCGACCTGAACGCCCTGCTGGCCGAAGCCCCGCAATAAGGCCGGAATCCTGCGCGGCCTGACGGAACGCGCCGCCCTATCTTTGCGTCTCGAAAATTTACCTCTTCGTTTAACCGTCACTTCCACCACCCCGCTCATGATAATCGGCGTTCCTAAGGAAATTAAAAACAATGAAAACCGCGTAGGCCTCACGCCTGCTGGCGTAGCCGAGCTGCGCAAGCACGGCCACACCCTGCTGGTGCAAGCCACCGCCGGCGAAGGCAGCGGCTTCAGCGACGACGAGTATAAAACAGCCGGCGCTACGCTGCTCGCCACCATCGCCGAGGTGTACGGACAGGCCGAAATGATTATCAAAGTAAAGGAGCCAATTGCCGAGGAGTACCCGCTCATCAAGGAAAACCAGCTGCTGTTCACGTACTTCCACTTCGCCAGCGGCGAAGAGCTGACGCATGCCATGATTGAGCGCAAGGCCGTCTGCCTGGCTTATGAGACGGTGGAGCTCAGCAACCGCGCCCTGCCCCTGCTCATTCCGATGAGCGAAGTGGCCGGCCGCATGGCCCCGCAGGAGGGCGCCAAATACCTGGAGAAACCCCTGAAAGGCCGCGGCATTCTGCTGGGCGGCGTGCCCGGCGTGAAGCCCGCGCACGTACTGGTGCTGGGTGCCGGCATTGTGGGCACGCAGGCCGCGAAAGTGGCCGCCGGCCTCGGCGCGCAGGTCACCATCATGGACATCAACCTGAACCGCCTGCGTGAGCTCGACGACTTCATGCCCAAGAACGTGGTGACGCAGTATTCGAACGAGTACAACATCCGCGAAGCCGTGCGCACGGCCGATTTGATTGTGGGCGCGGTACTGATTCCGGGGGCCAAGGCGCCGCACCTCATCACCCGCGACATGCTGAAAACCATGCGCCCCGGCACCGTGGTGGTGGACGTGGCCGTGGACCAGGGCGGCTGCATCGAAACCTGCCACCCCACGACGCACGAAAACCCGACCTTCATCATCGACGACGTGGTGCACTACTGCGTGGCCAACATGCCGGGCGCGGTGCCTTACACCAGCACGCTGGCCCTCACCAATGCCACCCTGCCTTACGCCGTGAAACTGGCCAACCAGGGCTGGCAGGAAGCCTGCCGCCGCGACGAGGCCCTGCGCCTCGGCCTGAACGTGGTGCACGGCGAAGTGGTGTACAAAGGCGTGGCCGAAGCCTGGGGCCTGCCCCTGGTGAACGTGGAAACCGTGCTGGAACTGGCCGCCGTCTGAGTTAAAAGTTAAAAGTCATGAGTTAAAAGCCTTCCCGACTACGTGTCGGGAAGGCTTTCCTTTGTTGTGCTCTCGCTTTTGTTTTAACTCTTCACTTTTAATTTTTAACTGATTTGTTTCCTTCGCCTGCCATTCGCCTGCTGCTGCGCCGCTTTGCCTTGCTGATGGGCGTGTACACGCTGCTGCGACTGGGCTTTTACCTGCTCAACCTGGCGCCGTTTAGCGGCATTGGGGCCGGCACCGTGCTGCTGGCTTTTGTGCACGGGCTGCGCTACGATGTATCGGCCTTGCTTTGGCTGAACCTGCCGCTGGTGGTGCTGTCGCTGCTGGTGCCGGTGCGGGCCCGCACCGGGCAGCAGTGGCTGCGGGGGCTGTTTGTGCTGCTGAACATTCCCGGCTTCCTGCTCAACATCATTGATTGGGAATACTACAAGTTTATTGGCCGGCGGCTGAGCAACGAGTGGAGCACCATTGGCCACGACATTGCCCGGCAGTCCGGGCAGATTGCGGCGCAGTACTGGTACCTCGCCATTCCGCTGCTGGGCCTGATATACCTGCTGTGGCGGCTGTGCCCCATGCCCACGCGGGCCGACCTGGCCGTGCAAGGGGGCCGGCGCCCCTGGCCGCAGCGGGCACTTGAGCTTGTGCTGCTGGCGGCCGTGGTGGTGCTGGGCCTGCGCGGCGGCTGGCAGCTGAAGCCCCTGCGCACCGGCACGGCTTTCGAGCAGCAGCCCGCCGTGCTGGGCCACCTCGCGTTGAATAGCACGTTCACGGTCATCAAATCGGTGGATGAAGCCCCGATTGAGCGCAAAAACTACTTCCGGGCCGCCACGGCGTTGCGGCCCGCACTGGGCATAATGCCCACGGCCGAACGGGTCCCTGGTCCCACGCCCGACAACGTGGTGCTGCTGCTGCTGGAAAGCTTTGGCTCGGAATACAACGGCACCGAGAACGGCGGCCACGGCTACACCCCGTTTTTCGACTCGCTGGCCACCGGCCCCGGCGCGCTGCTGATGCGCGAGAACTACGCCAACGGCCGGCGTTCCATTGAGGCCCTGCCGGCCGTGCTTTCGGGCCTGCCGTCGCTGATGGATGAGCCCTTCATCACCTCCAGCTTCCAGACGGCGGAGCTGCACGGGCTGGGCGAAATCCTGGGGCTGCACGGCTACACCACGGCCATGTACCACGGCGCCACCAACGGTACCATGGGCTTCGATATGTTTGCCGGCATTGCCGGCATGCAGCACTACTACGGCCTGAACGAGTACCCCGGCGGCGCCGGCAGCCCCGATTACGACGGGCACTGGGGCATCTTTGATGAGCCTTACCTCCAGTATTTCAATCGGCAGCTGGGCGCTACCAGGCAGCCCTTTTTTGCCACGCTGTTCACCCTGAGTTCGCACGAGCCGTTCACGATGCCGGCGCGGTACAAGGGCAAATTTCCGGCGGGCACCTTGCCCATTCAGCCCACCATCGGCTACACTGATATGGCGTTGCGGCGCTTCTTTCAGGCGGCCAGCAAAATGCCGTGGTACGCGCACACGCTGTTTGTATTGACGGCCGACCACACCTCGCAGTCAGCCCAGGCCGGCTACCAGAACCCGCTGGGCTTCCACAAAACGCCGCTGCTGCTGTACCGGCCCGGGCAGGGCCTGCCGCCCGCCAACCCGCACCGCATCACCGAGCAGGCCGATGTGCCGGCCACGGTGCTCGACGTGCTGGGGCTGCCCCAGGAGCAAAACCAGCTGCTGCCCTTCGGCTCCTCGGTATTTGACGCGGCCCGCCCCGGCCGGGCCATTTTCCGCGACGGCGATTCGTACTACCTCGTGCATTCCGACTTCGTGACCGAGCTGACCAATACCAACACGGTGCGGCTCTACCCCTACCGCACCCACTTCATCCCGAACCAGCCGGTGGCCAACCCCAACCCCGCGCTGGTGCAGCAGTACGGCAATGAGCTGCGCGCCTGCGTGCAGTTCTACGTGAATGGCTTGCTCGATAACCGGCTGTATAAGTAGTCAACGAACGCCCGATTTTCCAATTTGGAGGGGTTGCGAAGAGCCATAATTCAGGAGCTGGCAACCCTTTTGGCCTTGCCCGCGTTAAAGGCAACTCAAAAGCCGCGTCCGATTGACGTTGGCCCTTTCATCACCCTAAATCCCTTGAGCTCATGAAAAAGCAGCATCTTTTCCTCGCCCTGTTACTTGCTACGGGTGGCTACTCAGCCAACGCTCAGACCAGTACCAACACCACCACGACCAAGGAAACCACGGTGACGCCGGCCACGCCCGCTACGCCGATGACCACCCCCACGCCGTCGTCTACTACCACTACGGAGTCGACCAGCACCACCACCGACCCGGCCACTACCACCGTCACCCAAACGCCCACCATGCCGGCCGACACCAAGATGAAAGGCAAGCGCGGCAAGATGAAAATGAAGCCGAAAAATTAAGGCCTCGGTCCTTGTTTTCCTTTCCCAAAGAAGCCTGGTCGCAAGTAATTGCGGCCGGGCTTCCTGTTTTATACGGCGCTATGTTGAGTGGGGCAGCCCGCGCTCAGCGGGCGCCGGCCTGCTGCACGGCCACGGCAAACGGCGGAATTTCGTCTAGCCGCTCGTTGGTGCGCGTCGCAAAATCAACCCGCCAGCAGTAGTGTACCAGGCCATTCGTAATCAGCAGCAGCGGCGCGCCGATGGTCTGGTTGTAGGTGGTGGCCTGCCGGGCCACGGCCGCGTCGATGGCCACCGACGGCGCCTTGCATTCCACCAGCAGCAGGGGCTGGCCCTCGGGGTTGAGGGCGAGCAGGTCGGTGCGCTTCCGGCGCTGGTTGTAGCGCAGGCCGCGCTCCAGGGCCAGCAGGCCGCGCGGGTAGCCCAGGTGGTCGATTAAGTAGTGCACCACGTGCTGGCGCACCCACTCCTCGGGCGTGAGCACGACGTGCTTGCGCCGCAGCCCGTCCCAGATGAGGGGCTGATTTGTGGCCGATTGCGTAAGTTTGGCCTCGAAAGGCGGCAGGTCCAGGGCTTGCATCACCTCCAAAGGTAGGGGTCGGGTATCGAGTGACTGAGCAGCTGAGTGGCTAAGTGACTCCGAAACGCACACCCTTTTCTCACTCCCTCACTTAGCCATTCCGCCACTCATTCACCCTTTATGAAGACCAAAGAAGAAATCGTTAATAACTGGCTTCCCCGCTACACCGGCGTGCCGCTGACCGACTTTGGGCAGTACATCCTGCTCACCAATTTCAGCAACTACGTGTATATGTTTGCCGAGCAGTTCGGCGTGGAAGTGCGCGGGCTCGACAAGCCGATGCAGACGGCCACGGCCAACGGCATCACCATCATCAACTTCGGCATGGGCTCGCCGATGGCGGCCACGGTCATGGATTTGCTTTCGGCCATCAAGCCCAAAGCAGCCCTGTTTCTGGGCAAGTGCGGCGGCCTGAAAAAGACCAAGCTCGGCGATTTGGTGCTGCCCATCGCGGCCATTCGCGGCGACGGTACTTCCGACGATTACCTGCCCAAGGAAATTCCGGCCCTGCCCTCCTTCCGCCTGCAGCGCGCCGTGAGCAGCATGATTAAGAAGCACGAGCTGGACTACTACACCGGCACCGTGTACACCACCAACCGCCGCGTGTGGGAGCACGACCAAGACTTCAAAGACTACCTGCGCCGGGTGCGCGCCCTGGCCGTGGACATGGAAACGGCCACCATTTTCGTGGTCGGCTTCATGAACGACATCCCCCACGGCGCCCTGCTGCTGGTGAGCGACAACCCGATGACACCCGAAGGCGTGAAAACCTCGGAATCGGACTCGAAAGTGACCACCGACTTCGTGAAGCGCCACCTGCAAATCGGCATCGAGTCGCTGCAGGAGCTGCAGTTTTCGGGCGAGTCGGTGAAGCACATGCGCTTCGAGTAATCAGCGCCCAATCTGACGCATTTAAGCCCGTCATGCTTCGACTTCGCTCAGCATGACGGGCTTTTTGTTATTATCCTCAACGCTTACACTTCGCAAATGGCCCTTTTCTCCCCTTTCCTCCTTCCCAAAATAACCGCGCCGCTCCTGGCCCTGGCGCTGCTGGCCGGCTGCCAGGCCAGGCGCGAGGCGGTGGATTTGCTCGTCACCAACGCCACCGTTTACACCGTCGATTCGACCTTTTCCAAGGCCGAAGCCTTCGCGGTGAAAGGTGGGAAGTTTGTGGCTGTGGGCTCGGCTTCCGACCTGAAGGCGCGCTATGCGGCCGCGAAAGAGGTGGATGCAAAGGGGCAGTTCATTTACCCCGGCTTCTACGACGCGCACTGCCATTTCTACCATTATGCAATGGGCCTGGCTGAGGCCGATCTGGTGGGCACCAAATCCTGGGCACAGGTCATTCAAAAGCTGCAGGAAAACCGACGGAAATACCCCAAGGCGCGCTGGCTGATTGGCCGGGGGTGGGACCAAAACGACTGGCCCACCAAGCAGTTCCCCACCAAAGACACCCTGGACCTCTTGTTTCCAGACATGCCCGTGTACATCGCCCGCGTCGACGGGCACGCGGGCATCGTCAACCAAAAGCTGTTGGACCTGGCGGGCATCACGGCTCGCACCCCCATCAGCGGCGGCGTGATTGGACGTGATGCGCAAGGCCGCCTCACGGGTCTGCTGGTCGACAATGCCCAGAGCTTATTGAGCAACGTATCTCCGTCCACCACCGCCGCTGAAGATACTCCCCTGCTGTTGCAGGCGCAGCAAAACTGTCTCGCCGTGGGCCTTACCAGCCTCGCCGAAGCAGGCCTTCAAAGGACTGATATCGCCGTACTGGACTCGTTGCAGAAGCAGGGCCAACTGCACCTGCGCATCAATGCCATGGTAAGTGCGTCGCCTGCCAATGTAGCGTATTACTTGAAAAAAGGCCCTGTCCAGACCGACCAGCTCACCATCGCTTCCTTTAAAGTATACGCCGATGGGGCGCTGGGCTCGCGTGGTGCCTGCCTGGTGAAGCCGTATGCCGACAAACCGAAAGAAACCGGCTTCCTTACTTCTACCGAAAAGCAACTGCGCGCTTTAGCCAAGCAGATTGCCGCGTCGAAGTTCCAGATGAACACCCACGCCATCGGTGACTCGGCCAACCGCATCATCCTCAACATCTACGGTGAGGCGCTCAAGGGCCAGAAGGACCGCCGCTGGCGCATCGAGCACGCCCAGGTCATCACGCCGGCCGACATGCCCAAGTTCGGGCAGTTCGGCATCGTGCCCTCGGTGCAGCCCACCCACGCCACTTCCGATATGTACTGGGCCGGCGAGCGGCTGGGCGCGCAGCGGGTGAAAACGGCCTACGCCTACGCCGAGCTGTTGAAGCAATACGGCCAGCTGGCCCTGGGCTCCGACTTTCCGGTGGAAGACATCAATCCGCTGTTCGGCTTCCACTCGGCTGTGGCCCGGCAGGATGCGAAGAACTTCCCCAAAGGCGGTTTCCAGATGGAAAACGCCATCAGCCGCCCCGATGCCCTGCGCGGCATGACCACCTGGGCCGCCCACGCCGGCTTCGAAGAGAAGCGCAAGGGCCAGATAAAGCCCGGCATGCTGGCCGATTTTGTGGTGCTGGACACTGACTTGCTTACCGCACCAAATGAAAAACTACGTGGCGCTCAGGTACTGCAAACCTGGATTGGTGGGCAGCAGGTGTGGGAGAAAAAGTAACTGTCGTGGCGAGTGGAGCGCTGCGCTCCACTCGCCACGACAGGCTGCTTAGCGCTGCGCTACCTCGTCGGCCGAGTTGCCGTAG
>NZ_JAGEMO020000129.1 GCF_017921975.2 Hymenobacter terricola | reverse complement strand
GGGGCCGGCCGCTTTGCCCGGCTGCCGGCCGCCCACGGCAATGGTGAAGGCGTCGGGATTGACGACCCGGTGGCCCGCATCGTCGATGGTCGAGAAATCAGCCGGAGCAAGGGGGAAGCTCACCGTGCGCTGCTCGCCGGGCCGCAGCGTCACCCGCTGAAAGCCTTTCAGGGTGCGGATTTCGGGCTTATTCGGGCTGCTGGTGTTGGCCAGGTAGAGCTGCACGATTTCGTCGCCGGCGCGGGCGCCGGTGTTCTTCACCGTGGCACTCACCGTCACGGGCTGGCCGATGGCGGCCGTCGTCGCCAGCTGCAGGTGGGAGTAGGCGAAGGTGGTGTAGCTCAGGCCGTAGCCGAACTCGTAAAGTGGCTGCCCACTGAAGTAGCGGTAGGTGCGGCCGGCCATGTCGTAGCTGTCGAAGGCCGGCAGCTGCGTTTCGGAGGTGTAGTAGGTCACGGGCAGGCGGCCGGCGGGGTTCACGGCCCCGGTCAGCACATCGGCCAGGGCGTTGCCGGCCTGCTGCCCGCCGTACCAGGCCTCCACGATGGCCGGCAGGTGGGCGTTTTCCCAGTTCACGGCCACGGCGCTGCCGTTGAGCAGCACCAGCACCACGGGCTTGCCCAGGGCCTGCACGGCTTTTATCAGCTGCAGTTGCGTGTCGGGCAGCTTGAGCTTGGTCCGGTCGCCCTTGTTGAAGCCGTCGACTACGAAGTTCTTCATCTCCTCTCCCTCCAGGTGCGCCGAGAGGCCCATGCACAGCACCACGGCATCGGCTTTTTTGCAGATGGCCAGCGCTTTGGCTTGCAGGTCCTGGTTCGGCACTTCCCATTTCAGCTGCACCAACGGCGCGGGCTTGGTGTTGGCGAAGCGCAGCTCCAGCTTGTAGGTTTTGCCGGCTTCCAGCACAAAGGGCTGGTACTTGAGGTCGGGCTCGTGCTCGTTGTTGATGCGGGCCACCAAGCTGTCGTTGAACCGCAGCTCGCACTGCTCGTAGCCGTGCAGGCCTAGGCTGTAGGTCCCCGACGTGGGCGGCCGCAGGTAGCCCGACCATTTGGCGCTGAAATTCTCGCGGTCAAACGTCGCGGCCGGCAGGCGGTTAATCCAGTAAAAATCAACGTTCTTATCCACCTGCCGCCGCGCCGGAGGGCCCTGAAATTTGCTGTTGGCGTAATATTCCGCGTTGAGGCCGTGCGTCTTCGCATCAGCCGTGGTGAACAGATAATCAGTGGGAATGACGTCCAGCGCCGGCACTTCCGCTACGTGGCGGCTGCCCTTGGCGTAGAGGATGTTGGTGCCCGGCAGGCGGTTGCGCAGGCCCGCCAGCGGCGTCACGACCTGGGAGGGAAAGCCGTGGTAATTGGCCAGCGGCACCTCCTCGTCGTCGGCATTGGGCCCCACCACGGCCAGGGTTTTGATGGTGTGGGCCAGCGGCAGGGTGTGGTGTTGGTTCTTGAGCA
>NZ_JAGEMO020000128.1 GCF_017921975.2 Hymenobacter terricola | reverse complement strand
ATTGGCCAGCGGCACCTCCTCGTCGTCGGCATTGGGCCCCACCACGGCCAGGGTTTTGATGGTGTGGGCCAGCGGCAGGGTGTGGTGTTGGTTCTTGAGCAGCACGATGGACTTCTGCGCCGCCTCCAGCGCCAACTGGATGTGGGCCGGGGACTCTACCGTGCTGTAAGGAATTTTGGTGTAGGGATTGTCGGCGGGATTGTCGAAAAAGCCCAGCTTGAAGCGGGCCGTGAACAGGCGCTGGAGGGCCACGTCCAGCTCGGCCTCGGTTACGAGGTGCTGCGCCAGGGCTTTGTCCAGCGCGTTAAAGGCTTCGCCACACTCCAAATCCGAGCCCGCCTTGATGGCCAGGGCGGCGGCCTGCTCGGGCGTCGGCACCACTTCGTGGGCACCCTTTTCGTAGAAGAGCGTCACCGCGCCGCAGTCCGTGACGACGTAGCCATTAAAGCCCCATTGCTGGCGCAGCAGGGTGGTGAGCAGGAAGTTGCTGCCGCAGCAGGGCTCGCCCCGGAAGCGGTTGTAGGCGCACATCACCGAGTAGGCGTGGGCGTCCTGGATGCAGGTTTTGAAGGCCGGCGTGTAGGTCTGGTACAGGTCCCGGTCGCTCACGCGGGCGTCGAAGTGGCCGCGCGTGGCCTCGGGGCCGCTGTGCACGGCGAAGTGCTTGACGGTGGCAATGGCCTTGAAATAGCGCGGGTCGGGGCCCTGAATGCCTTCGACGAAGGCCCCGGCCAGGCGGCCGGTCAGGTAGGGGTCTTCGCCGTAGGTTTCCATGCCCCGGCCCCAGCGCGGGTCGCGGAAGATGTTGATGTTGGGCGTCCAGAACGTGAGGCCCTGGTAGATGCCGCGCTTGTCGTGGCGCACGAATTCCTCGTACTTGGCCCGGCCTTCATCCGAAATGGCCGTGGCCACGCGCCCGGCCAGCTGGGGGTCCCAGGTGGCGGCCAGGGCGATGCTTTGGGGGAACACGGTGGCCTTGCCGGCCCGGGCCACGCCGTGCAGGCACTCGTTCCACCAGTTGTAGGCCGGCACTTTCAGCCCCGCGCTGTCGATGGCCGTGCCGGTGTACATGAGCAGCTTGATTTTCTGCTTGAGCGTGAGCCGGCCCACCAGGTCGGCCACCCGCACGTCGGTGCTGAGCTGTGGGTCGAGGTATTTCAGGGGCGGGTCAGCCGGCGGTCGAAACGCCGCGAAGGCCAGCCCGCCCAGCACGCCAGCCGTGCCGAGGAAGAGGCGGAAGAAGTTTGATTTCATTAAATTGGTAATCAATTTGATGTAGCAGCGATTAGCTGCGTTTGCCGGCCGACGCGGCCCGCACCACCGTTATTTCCAGCGGCGCGGCTAGTAAGCGCGCCTGGGTGGCCAGGTAAGTATCCCAGTCGCCCACGGTGTGGAAGCGGCCGGCTTTGGTCCAGCCGTAGCCGGCGTAGTAGGTAAGGTGGGCGGCCGGCTTCAGGCGCACGAACAGGTGGCTTTGCTCCTTGCGGGCGGTGCGGTAGGTCCACCAGTTTTGCACCTGGCCGGGGGCCAGCACCAGGGCGGTGCCCAACTCCGAGTCGTCCATCGGCTCCCAGTGGCGGAACCAGCCCTCGGCGGGGCGGCCGGCTACGCTGCCTTTCAGCTCGTGCAGCGTGATACCCACCGTGATGGCTGGCACGGGGCCGTGGTCCGGGGTCACGAACACGTCGTAGCGGCTCAGCTGCTGGCCCGCGTCCAGGGTAATGCGCGTGCGCTGCCGCAGCTGCTGGCCGGCGGCCGGCCAGGGCGCGTAGGTCAGCTCAAACACGGTGCGGATGGGGCCGGTCGCCAGCGTTTTGTAGCTGACGAAGTTTTTGGAGACGGCCAGCGTGGAGTCTTTATCGTTCCACATGCCCAGGCCGCCGCAGCCGCGGCTGTCGCCCACGTGGTACGGGTCATAGCCCTCGCCATGGTCCTGGTGGTAAAAGCCCGGCTGCTTCACGTGTCCCGCGTACCACTTGTTGATGACGGGGTAGTTGACGCGCTTCAGCCAGCAGTCCATGCCGCTGGTCAGGGTGCCGTCTTTGGAGCCGGCTTCGGTGAGCTGCTGGGCTTTGGGCCCGTAGGTGCGGAAGGCCACTAAGTCGTTTTCCCAGGCATAATCGTCGATGCGCTCAGGCACGAGGCGGGAAAATGCCACTACGGCCGGCGCGGCCGGGGCCTCCCCTGCCGGGGCGATTTCAATAGTCAACTGCCGCCGCTCGCGGGCTTGCAGGGCGGTTTGCACCAGCAGCTGGTCCCAGGTGTGGTCGCCGTCATTGTCCAGCAACTGCGTTACCAGCAGCTGGCCGCTGGCCTGGTCGCGCACCCGCAGGCGCTCGGGGGTGGCCGTCAGGTGGAGCTGGCGCAAATCCAGCTCCACCGTCGTAGCCGGCCGGCTTTCGTTCAGCGGGTTGCGCACCTGGATGGTGAGCGCCGGAGCCGGCCCCACCGGGGCGCTTAGCAGGGCCGCGAGCCAGTAGGTGAGCATTGTTGAAATCATAGCGAGAAAGGGTAGCGATGAATAACCATTGGCAAAGCCCGCGCGGGAAGCCTGCATAGTAGCAGCTTCAAGGCAACTGGATAATTCCCACCACGGAACCAGGGCAGCGCGGGCTTCGCCGCAGGTATAGTTTAGTAGCCGGGGTTTTGCGTCAGCTTGGGGTTCAGGGCTCTTTCGCGGCTGGGAATCGGCAGTAGCCGGGCCTCGGGGCGGGGGTTCATGTTGGAGTTAACCCGGTCCAGGGTGGTGTAGGCGGCTTTGAAGGCCTGCATCGTCGTCACGTCCTTGCCCCAGCGGATGAGGTCGTACCAGCGCTGCCCTTCGAAGCACAATTCCACCCGCCGCTCCTGCTCGATGGCCAGCTGGGTATCGGGGCCCGAGAGCGTGAGGGGCTTGGCGGCCAGGCCCGCGCGGGTGCGGACGCGGTTGATTTGCGGGATGGCCTGGGCCGTTTTGCCGTTGTTGTTGAGCGCCTCGGCATACATGAGCAGCACGTCGGCGTAGCGCAGGATGGGCCAGTCGTTCTCGCCTTCGTTCTGCTGCGTTACCCGGTAGATAAACTTCTTGGGCCAGTAGTAGATATCGGCCGTGCCGTACAGGCCGATGAAGGCGGTTTTGCGGACGTCGCCGGCCTCAAACGCGTTGTACAAATCCAGCGTGCCGATGCAGGTGCTGTTGCCGGTAACGGAGGTGATGGTGGTGCCCGACGGCTGCGGCACGAAGGTGTGCACGAAGGAGTTGCCCTCGCCAAAGCCCGTAAACACGTACTGCGCGGCAAACACGATTTCGGCGTTGTTATCGTGGCCCAGCCCGAACACGTTGGTCACGTCCGGCAGAATCTGGTAGTTATTGGCCGTGACGACCTGCGCCAGCTTGGCTTCGGCTTCGGGCCATTTCTTTTCCTGCAGATAGACTTTGCCCAGCAGGGCCTGGGCCGCGCCCTTGGTGGCCCGGCCCAGGTCGGCGGCGGCGGGGTAAGTGACGGGCAGCGCCGCTTCGGCGTCGAGCAAGTCCTTCTCAATCTGGGCGTACACGTCCGCGAGGGGGGCGCGGTCGTACGTGTAGGCATCCTGCTCGTTGGTTACCTCGGTGAGCACCAGCGGCACATCGCCAAAGTAGCGCACGAGGTTGAAATACATCAGCGCCCGCAGGAACTTGGCCTCGCCCACGTACCGCGTTTTGTTGGCGGGATTGGCGAACGAAATCGGGTCAATCCGGCCCATTACCGCGTTGGCCGTGGCAATGGTGCGGTAGGCATCGTTCCAGGCCCCCGAAATCTGGCTGGTGGAAGGTGTCCAGGTCAGCTTGTCGAACGGCCCCTGGGCGCCCTCGCTCTCGCTGAAGGTGCGGGCGTTGTCGCTCGGCAGCTCCGCGAACTGATAGTAGCCGTTGTAGATACCGCGCAGGTTGCCGTAGGTGCCGATTAGAGCCTGCGTGAAGTCGGCTTCGGTCTTGTAGTAGCTGGATACCGGAATGTTGTCGTCGGGCGTGAGCTCGGTAAATTTTTTGCAGCTGCTGCCGCCCAACAGCAGGCCGGCCAGCAGCGCCAGGCGCAGGGAGAAAGTATACGGTTTCATACCGAAATAATTAGAAGATTAAAAACCAATGTTGATGCCGGCCGTCACGGTCCGGGAGGCGGGGTAAGCGCCCTGGTCGAGGCCCGGCCGGATGAGCGCGCTGTTGGTGCCACCGTTGAAAGTGCCCGCGTTCACGCTCACCTCGGGGTTGAGGCCGGGGTATTTGGTGAAGGTGAGCAGGTTCTGGCCCGTGACGTAGAGGCGCACCGATTGCAGCTTGGCGCGCTGGAGCAGGGCCGAGCTGATGGTGTAGCCGGCCGTGATGTTGCGCACGCGCAGAAACGAGCCGTCGAACACCGCCCGGTCAATGAGCTGGCTGCCAATGTTGTAGCCACTGGCCCCGGCAATGGGGTAGCGCGCGTCGCTGGGGTGCTCCGGGTCGAAGATGTTCTCGGCCACTTCGTGCGTGGTGTTGAGGTTGCCGTTCGTCACCAGGTTGCGCATGTTGCCGTTCGCTATCTGCACGCCCTGCACGCCCTGCAGAATCACGGTCAGGTCGAAGCTTTTGTAACCCAGGGTATTGGTCAGGCCGTAGGTGAAATCGGGCACGCCCTTGCCCACCAGGGTGCGGTCGCTTTCGTCAATTTTGCCGTCGCCGTTGGTGTCCTGAATGATGTAGTTACCAATTTTATCGCCGGCCACGTTTTTCGGGTACTTGGCCAGGTCGTCGGCGTTCTGGAAGATGCCCAGCGCCTTGAAGCCGTAGAAATTACCCAGCGGCTGGCCCACCTGCACCTGGTACACGTTGTTCCAGCCAAAAATGGCCACTTCGCCGGGGAACGCGGCCGGGCCGCCCAGGTCCAGCACCTTCGAGCGGTTGCCCGAAATGTTGCCGTTGATGGTCCAGCGCACGGCGCCCACTTTCAGGTTGGCCGTGGCGGCCAGCTCCAGGCCGCGGTTTTGCAGCTCGCCCACGTTTTTGCGGTAGCTGGTGGCGTAGCCCACCAGGCCGGGCAGGTCGCGGTTGAGCAGCATGCTGGAGGTGAGGCGGTTGTAGTAGTCCAGGCTCAGCGCAAACTTGCCCTGCGCGAAGCCGAAGTCCGCGCCCACGTCGGTTTGCGTGTTTTTCTCCCAGGTCAGGTCGGGGTTGGCGAGGCCATTCTGCGCGTAGCCGATGGACCGCGCGCCGTTGAAGCTGTAGTTGCGCCCAATCACGCTGTTGAGGTAGTTGAAGCTGCCGATGTTGGCGTTGCCGGTCCGGCCGTAGCTGGCCCGCACCTTGAACTCGCTCACCGCATTCTTCAGGCTGTTCCAGAAGGGTTCCTCGCTCACGCGCCAGGCCACCGAGGCCGACGGGAAATAGCCGGTGGGGTTATTCTGGCCAAAGCGCGAGGACCTATCGCTCCGGATGGCCGCCGAGGCAATGTATTTTTTCTTGTAATCGTAGGTAATCCGCCCCACGTAGGACAGAAACGCGGTTTTGTCGTAGCCCAGCTCGCCCACCCGGTCGGGCGAGGCAATCGGATTTTCGAGCAGCGTGTTGGCAAACGAGCCGCCGCGCCCGGACGTGGCCGTGGAGCTGGCCTGGAACTTCTGCATCGAGTACACGCCCAGCGCCGTGAAGCTGTGGTCGCCCAGCGTTTTAGAATACGTGGCGGTGTTTTCCCACAGGAAATCCAACGACGTCAGCTGCGACTCGCGGCCGAACACCGACGTGAGCACCGGCGTGGAGAGGTTGGCCTGGGGCGCGGCTTCCGAGGCCAGCGTGGCCGGAATGTAGGCGTGCTGCTTGTCCACGTTGAGCGTGGCGCCGCCGGTGGTTTTCAGCACCAGGCCCGCGAGGGGCTCCCACTCCAGGTAGGTGTTGCCAAACACCCGGTAGCTATCGAGCCGGTTCTGGTTCAGGTCCAGCACGGCGAGCGGGTTAAACAGGTTAGCCGCGTAAAACTGGTTGCCGTTGGGCTGGCGCTCGGGGGCGTTGTAGCCCTGGCCGTAATCGCCGTTGGGCCGGTACACCGGGATGCTCGGCGGCATGTACACCGCGGAGTTTGTGGCATTGGGCACGCCGCGGGTGCCGCCGGTTTCGCTGCTCTGGGAGCCGTTGTAGCCCCCGGCGGCCGACTGCCGGTTTTGCCGCGAAAAGGTGGGGGCCACCGTGAAGCCCACTTTCAACTTAGGCACCAGGTTGGCGTCGAGGTTGTAGCGCAGGTTGTAGCGCGCGTAGTCGGTGCCTTTCAGCACGCCGTCCTGCTGGAAATAGTTGCCGGACAAGGCAAACCGGGCCTTTTCCGACCCGCCCGACGCCGAGAGCTGGAACTCGGTAATTTTGGCGGTGCGGTAAATCTCGTTCTGCCAGTTCGTGTCCGACAGCGTGTTCAGGTCGATGTTGTCGTACACCGTCTGGGCCGGGGCATTGGGAAAGTTGCGGGTCCGGGCCAGAAACTTCGCGTACGCGGCGTACTCATCGCGGTTGAGCACGTCGAGCTTCTTGTTCACCTGTTGCAGGCCCGTGTAGGCCGTGAGCCGGAACACGGTTTGGCCGGCTTTGCCGCGCTTGGTGGTCACGATGACCACGCCGTTGGCTGCCCGCGAGCCGTAGATGGCCGACGAGGCCGCGTCCTTCAGCACCTCAATCGAGGCAATGTCGCTGGGGCTGATGGCGTTGAACTGCGAAGCATCCACCAAGGGGTAGCCGTCCACCACGTACAGCGGGTCAGCAGTCGTGCCCAGCGAGCCGCCGCCCCGGATAACGATGCTGGGCGGCGCGCCCGGCGTGCCGCCCCGGTCCGAGGTCACAACGACGCCGGGGGCCAGGGCCGCCAGCGACTCGCCCGGCGTGCCCACCGGCTGGAGGCCGATTTTATCGCCGTCGATGGTGGAAATGGCCGTCGACACCACTTTGCGCGACTGCGTGCCGTAGCCCACCACCACCACTTCGTTCAGCTTTTCGGCATCTTCCTTCAGCACGAGGTTGAATTCCGTCCGGCTGCCCACCTCCACGTCCTGCGCCAGGTAGCCAATGAAGCTGACGCGCAGCACCGGATTGGTGACCGTGGCCGGCAGGTCCAGCACGAAGGTGCCATCGAGGCCGGTGGAGGTGCCCAGCGTGGTGCCCTTTACCAGCACGGTCACGCCGGGAATGCCCGCGCCTTTTTCATCCACCACGCGGCCGCGCACTTCGGCCGTGGGTTTGAGCAAGGCCAGGCGGAACGGCGCACCGCCGGGCGCGGGGCTGGCCGGGAAGGCCTGCGCCGGCAGTGCCAGGCCACTGAGCAGGGCCGGCACCACCAGCCACCGCGGAGAGAGTAAACAAGGAGTCATGGGAATTTGGAAAAAGGTGAGAAACGTGCGTTGAAGGGCGCGGCAGGCGCGGGAGTGGCGAACCAGCCCCGGCCCCCGGCGAGGGGAAAAGTTAGAGCTGATAA
>NZ_JAGEMO020000127.1 GCF_017921975.2 Hymenobacter terricola | reverse complement strand
AATTCCTCGTACTTGGCCCGGCCTTCATCCGAAATGGCCGTGGCCACGCGCCCGGCCAGCTGGGGGTCCCAGGTGGCGGCCAGGGCAATGCTTTGGGGGAACACGGTGGCCTTGCCGGCCCGGGCCACGCCGTGCAGGCACTCGTTCCACCAGTTGTAGGCCGGCACCTTCAGCCCCGCGCTGTCGATGGCCGTGCCGGTGAACATGAGCAGCTTGATTTTCTGCTTGAGCGTGAGCCGGCCCACCAGGTCGGCCACCCGCACGTCGGTGCTGAATTGCGGGTCGAGGTATTTCAGGGGCGGGGCGGCCGGCGGGCGAAACGCCGCGAAGGCCAGCCCGCCCAGCACGCCGGCCGTGCCGAGGAACAAGCGGAAGAAGTTTGATTTCATTAAATTGGTAGTCAGTTGCGACTTACGCAGACGATTTCCGGGCTAGCCCCAGCGGGGGCGTCCCCGGTAGGGCGGCAGGTTGAACACCAGTTTGCGTAAGTCCTACAGTATTACATCCCAGCCGTCAGGTGAGCAGGGTCGAAATCATACCGGAACGAGGCAGTGATGAAAAAATAAACCATTGGCAAAGCCCGCGCGGGAAGCCTGCACCATGGCAGCTTCGGGGCCACTGGATATTCCCACCACGGAACCAGGGCAGCGCGGGCTTTGCCGCAGGTATAGTTTAGTAGCCGGGGTTTTGCGTCAGCTTCGGGTTGAGGGCGATTTCGCGGCTGGGCAGCGGCAGCAGCCGGGCCTCGGGGCGGGGCGTGAGGTTGTTGTTGGCCGGGTCGAGGGTGGAATAGGCGGCCTTGAAGGCCTGCATGGTGCTCACGTCCTTGCCCCAGCGGATGAGGTCGAACCAGCGGTGGCCTTCAAAGCACAGCTCCACGCGGCGCTCCTGCTCGATGGCCAGCTGGGTATCGGGGCCGGTGAGCGTGAGGGGCTTGGCGGCCAGGCCGGCGCGGGTGCGGATGCGGTTGATTTGCGGGATGGCCAGGGCCGTTTTGCCGTTGTTGTTGAGGGCCTCGGCGTACATGAGCAGCACGTCGGCGTAGCGCAGGATGGGCCAGTCGTTATCGCCTTCGTTTATCTGGGTCACCCGATAGATGAGCTTTTTGGCCCAGTAGTAGGAGTCGCCCGCGCCGTATACGCCCACGTAGGCGGTTTTCCGGGCGTCGCCGGCTTCAAAAGCATTGTATAAGTCCAGCGTGCCCACGCACGTGCTGTTGCCGGGGACGCTCGTGATAGTTAAGCCCGAGGGACTCGGCGCCATTTCGTGCACGAACCGGTTGCCTTCGCTGAACCCGCTGGCCGCGTACTGCGCGGCAAAAATAATTTCGGCGTTGTTGTCGTGGCCCAGGCCGAACACGTTGTTCAAATCCGGCAAAATCTGGTAGGGATTGGGGCTCAGCACGAGCTGCGCCAGCTTGGCTTCGGCGTCGGCCCATTTCTTTTCCTGCAGATAGACTTTGCCCAGCAGGGCCTGGGCCGCGCCCTTGGTGGCCCGGCCGATGTCGGCGGCCGCCGGGTACGTGGCGGGCAGCGCCGCCTCGGCTTCCAGCAGGTCCTTCTCAATCTGCGCGTACACGGCGGCTACCGGGGTGCGGCCCTGCGAGTAGGCGTCGGCTTCGGCCGTGATTTCGGTGAGCCGCAGGGGCACGTCGCCGAAGTAGCGCACGAGGTTGAAATACATCAGCGCCCGCAGGAATTTGGCCTCGCCGATGTACTGGGTTTTGGTGGCGGGGAGGGCAAACGGAATCGGGTCAATCCGGGCAATGATGACGTTGGAGTAAGCGATGGTGCGGTAGGCATCGTTCCAGGCCCCCGATATGGCCGGCGTGGAGGGCAGCCAGGTCAGCTTGTCGAAAATGCCGCGGGTGGACTCGCTCTCGCCAAAGGTGCGGGCGTTGTCGGAGGGCAGCTCCGAGAACTGGTAGTAATCGTTGTAGATGCCCCGCAGGTTGCTGTAGGTGCCCGTCAGGGCCAGCTTGATGTCAGATTCGCTTTTGTAGAAGTTGTTGACTACGATGTTGTCGCTGGGCGTGAGGTCGACGAATTTATTGCAGCCGCTGCCGGCCAGTACCAGGCCGGCCAGCAGCGCCAGGCGCCGGGAGAGAGTGTACCGTTTCATATCAAAGAGCGTGAAAGATTAAAAAGCAACGTTGATGCCGGCCGTTACGGTCCGGGTGGCGGGGTAGGCCCCCTGGTCAAGGCCCGCCCGGATGAGCGCGCTGTTGTTGCCGCCGTTGAAGGTGCCGGCGTTGATGTTCACCTCGGGGTTGTAGCCGGGGTACTTGGTGAAGGTGAACAGGTTCTGGCCCGTCACGTACAGCCGCACCGACTGCAGCTTGGCCCGTTGCAGCACGGCCCCCTGAATGGTGTAGCCCAGCGACACGTTGCGCACCCGCAGAAACGAAGCGTCGAAAACGGCCCGGTCAAGGAGCTGGTTGCCAAAGTTGTAGCCGTTGGCGGCCGCCACCGGGTACTTGGCATTGGTCGGGTGCTCCGGGTCGAACATGTTGTCGGCCACGTCGTGGATGGTGTTGAAGCTGCCGTTGCCCACCAGGTTGCGCATGTTGGCGTTCGCCACCTGGGTGCCCTGCACGCCCTGCAAAGTCACCGAGAAGTCGACGTTCTTGTAGGCCAGGGTCTGCGACAGGCCGTAGAGGAAGTCGGGCACGCCTTTGCCAATCTTGGTCCGGTCGGCTTCCGTGATGACGCCGTCGCCGTTGGTGTCCTGGATGATGTAGTCGCCCACTTTTTCCCCGGCTACTTTCGGGTACTTGGTCAGGTCGGCGGCGGTCTGGAAAATGCCCTGCACCTTAAAGCCGTTGAAGTCGCCCAGCGGGTCGCCCACCCGCACCTGGTACACGTTGTTCCAGCCCGTGTTCGAGGCCTCGCCGGGGAAGAACGCCGGGCCGCCCAGGTCCAGCACCTTGGTGCGGTTGCCCGAAATGTTGCCGTTGATGGTCCAGCGCACGGCCCCTACTTTCAGGTTGGCCGTGGCGGCCAGCTCCAGGCCGCGGTTTTGCAGCTCGCCCACGTTTTTGCGGAAGTTGACGGCGTAGCCCACCTCGCCGGGCAGGTCGCGGTTGAGCAGCATGCCCTGGGTCAGGCGGTTGTAGTAGTCCAGGGTCAGCACGAACTTATCGGCCAGGAAGCCCACGTCCACGCCCAGGTCGGTCTGGTTGTTCTTCTCCCACGTCAGGTCGGGGTTGGCAAAGCCGTTCTGGCCGTAGCCGATGGCCCGCCCGTTGTTGAAGCTGTAGTTGCGCCCGATGATGCTGTTGAGGTAGTTGAAGCTGCCGATGTTGGCGTTGCCGGTCTGGCCGTAGCTGGCCCGCAGCTTCAGCTCGCTCACGGCGTTTTTCAGGCCCTCCCAGAACGGCTCTTCGCTCACGCGCCAGGCCACCGAGGCCGACGGAAAGTAGCCGAAGCGGTTGTTGGGCCCAAAGCGCGAAGAAGCGTCGCTGCGCAGCGCGGCCGTGGCGATGTACTTGCGCTTGTAGTCGTAGGTGACGCGCCCGACATACGACAAAAACGCGTTCTGGTTGTAGCCCAGGTCGCCCGTTCGGTCGGGCGAGGCCAGCGGGTTTTCCAGCAGCGTGTTGGCAAACGAGCCGTTGCGCCCGGCCACGGCCGTGGAGCGGGCCTGGAACTTCTGGAGCGAGTACACGCCCAGCACCGTGAAATTGTGGTCGCCCAGGGATTTGGCATACGTGGCCGTGTTTTCCCACAGAAAATCAACCGACGTCAGCTGCGACTCGCGGCCGAACACCGACGAAAGCACGGGGACGGACAGGTTGGCCTGCTGGGCCGCGTCGGAGGCCAGCGTGCCCGGAATGTAGGCGTGCTGCTGGTCGACGTTGAGCGTGGCCCCGCCGCTGGTTTTCAGCCGCAGCCCGGCCAGCGGTTCCCATTCCAGGTAGGTGTTGCCAAACACCCGGTAGTTGTTCAGCCGGTTCTGGTTGAGGTCCACCACCGCCACCGGGTTGTACAGGTTGGTCTGGTAAGCCGCGAGGCCGTTCGGCAGGCGCTCGGGGGCATTGTAGCCCTGGCCGTAGTCGCCGTTGGCCCGGAACACCGGAATGGTGGGCGGCATGAACAAGCCCAGGGCCGTGACGTTGGGCACGCCGCGGGTGCCGACGGTTTCGCTGCTGTTGGACCCGCTGTAGGCCCCGGCGGCCGACTGCTGGTTCTGGATGGCGTAGGCCGGGGCCACCGTGAAGCCGATTTTGAGCTTGGGCACCAGGTTGGCATCCATGTTGAAGCGCAGGTTGAAGCGCTGGTAGTCGGTGCCTTTCAGCACGCCGTCCTGCTGGAAGTACCCGGCCGACACCGCGAACCGGGCCCGGTCGTTGCCGCCCGATGCGGAGAGCTGGTACTCCGTAATTTTGGCGTTGCGATAAATCTCGTTCTGCCAGTTGGTGTCTGAGAATATGGAAAGGTCGGCGACGTTGTCGTAAGCCGTGGCTGACGGGGCCGCCGGGTAATTGCGCGTCCGGGCCAGGAACTTCTGGTACTTCACATAATCGTCGCGGTTCAGCACGTCGAGCTTTTTGTTCACTTGCTGCAGGCCCGTGTAGGCCGTGAGCCGGAACACCGTTTTGCCGGCCTGCCCGCGCTTGGTGGTCACGATAATGACGCCGTTGGCCGCCCGCGAGCCGTAGATGGCCGCCGAGGCCGCGTCCTTCAGTATCTCAATCGAGGCAATGTCGCTGGGGCTGATGGTGTTGAACTGCGAAGCATCCTGCAAGGGGTAGCCGTCCACCACGTACAGCGGGTCGGCGGAGGTGCCCAGCGAGGTGCCGCCCCGGATGACGATGTTGGGCGGGGCCCCCGGCGTGCCGCCCCGGTCCGAGGTCACGACCACGCCGGGGGCCAGGGCCGCCAGCGCCTCACCGGGCGTGCCCACCGGCTGCCGGCTGATGTCCGCTCCGTCGATGGTGGAAATGGCCGTCGAGACCACCTTGCGCGACTGCGTGCCGTAGCCCACCACCACCACATCCTTCAGCTGCTGCGCGTCTTCCAGCAGCGTCACGTTGAATTCCGTCCGACTGCCCACTTCCACGTCCTGCGCGGCGTAGCCGATGAAGCTGAAGCGCAGCACCGGATTGGTGGCCGTGGCCGGCAGGTCCAGCACGAAGGTACCGTCGAGGCCGGTGGAGGTGCCCAGGGTCGTGCCCTTCACCAACACCGTCACGCCGGGCAAGCCCGCGCCTTTGGCATCCACCACGCGGCCGCGCACTTCGGCTGCGGGTTTGGGCCGGGCCAGGCGGAACGGCGCACCGCCGGGCGCGGGGCCGGCCGGAAAGGCCTGCGCCGGCAGCGCCAGGCCACTGAGCAGCGCCGGCACCACCAGCCACCGCGGAGAGAGTAAACAAGGAGTCATGGGAATTTGGAAAAAGGTGAGAAGACTAAGTTGGAGGGAATTAAAGCAGCTCTACCGCAGCAGTAATCAATGCCAATGCAACGAAGCGGCAGAGCTGCTTCGGCTGCGCGGACGCCAGAGGAGCAGGACGTTATGAGGTTTTTCCATGCGCAGCTACAATTGGTAGGCCGGCAGCTTGCGCAGGGCGTCGTAGCGGAGCAGGGCTTCGAGGTAGTAGTAGTCGGCGTACACCAGCGGCACGTCGATTTCGGAGTGGTGCGGCTTGGAGCCCACGCTGTGCTTGAGCAGGAAGTTGTTGTTTTCGCCCAGCTTGGCCCGGTAGGCCGGGCTGGCCAGGCTGGTGAGCATCGTCACGGCGGCCTGGTAGTAGGCTTTGCCGGCCGGGCCGGAATAGGTGCACAGCTCCAGCAGGGCCGAGGCCGCCACCGCCCCGGCCGAGGCGTCGCGCTCCTCGTTGGGGATGTTGGGGGCGTCGAAATCCCAGTAGGGAATCTTGTCGGCCGGCAGGCGGGGGTGGTGCAGGTAGAAGTCGGCAATGTGCTGCGCCTGGGCCAGGTACCTGGGGTTTTTGGTTTCGCGGTACAGCACCGTGTAGCCGTACAGGCCCCAGGTCTGGCCCCGCGCCCAGGCCGATTCGTCGGCGTAGCCCTGGCTGGTTTGGCGCTTCAACACCTTCCCGCCCGGCCCGTAGCACACCACGTGGTAGGAGCTGTAATCGGGCCGGAAGTGGTTTTTGAGCGTGCTGTCGGCGTGCGACACGCAGATGGTGTAGAAGCGCTTATCGCCCGATTCCCGGGCTGCCCAGAACAGGTATTCCAGGTTCATCAGGTTGTCGATGATGACGGGGTAGGAATAGCCCTTGAACTCGTCCCAGCTCTTAATCACGCCGTATTCGGGGTGAAAGCGGGTGGCCAGCGAGCCGGCCCCGGTGAGCAGGATGGGCCGGTAGGCGGGGTTTTGGGTGAGCCGGTAGCCGTTGCCCAGCGCGCAGTAGAGCATGAAGCCCAGGTCGTGGGTGCTGGTGTTGGTTTGCTCCGGCGTGAGGTTTCGGCTCCATTTGTCGGCGGCGGCCTGCCACTTCGGGTCCTTGGTGTGCTCAAACAAATACCAGAGCGAGCCCCCGAAAAAGCCGCTGCACCACCACGAGGTGGGCATGTCCTTCATCGAGCCGTCGGGGTTGGTGGACTGGGGCGTGCGCTTCCCGTCCGGGTGGGTCTGCAGCATCCGCTCGTACTGCTGGCCGGCCAGGGCAAATTCCCGGGCCACGTTGAGCGCCGGGGCTTTTTGCGCCCGCGCGGTCCCGGCCACGCAGAGCGGCAGCAGCAGCAAGGGGAGAAGGTTTTTCAGCATGGGAAACAGTTCAATAAAAACGGGTTGGGCGGGAAAGCGTCAAAGGCTGTCATGTCGAGCGCCGGCTGTCAGTGGACCAGCCGCTCGTCCGGTTCCGGCCGCCGGGTCAGCCGGCGCGAAGGAGCCCGCGCAGGTCGGTTTCGGAAAGCAGGGGCACGGCCCCGCGCCGGCCGGCCACCACCGCCCCGGCGGCGCAGGCCCGGGCCAGGCACTCGGCCGGGGGAGCCCCGGCGGCCCAGCCGGCCAGCAGCGCCGCCAGGAACGCATCGCCGCAGCCAAGGGGGTCGGCCACGGGCACCACGAAGCCGGGGCGGTGCCACCACGCGCCCCCGGTGTAGAGGGAGGCCCCGGCCGCGCCGCGCGTGAGGCACACGGCGCGCAGGCCAAAGTGCCCGGCCAGCCACGGCAGGGCCGTGTTGGGACCGGCCGGCTGGCCGTGCCAGGCCATGACCTCGGCCAGCTCGGCTTCGTTGAGCTTCACCAAATCGGCCTGCTGGAGCAGGTACTTGACCACCTCCCGCGCGTAGTGCGGGGGGCGCAGGTTCAGGTCCAGCACCTTGAAGCGGGCGTGCTGGAGCAGGCGGTAGAGGGTTTCGCGGCTCACCGGGCTGCGGGCGGCCAGCGTGCCGTACACCAGCATCGCGGCCCCGCCGGTGGCCCGGCGCAGGGTGTCGGTGTAGTGAATGTAGTCCCAGGCCAGGGGCCGCACGATGTTGTAGCGCCCCCGCTCGCCGGCGCGGCGCACGCTGGCCTTGACCACGCCGGTGAGGTGGGTGGCGCTGCGCTGCACCAGGGCCGGGTCGAGGCCCCGGGCCGCGAGGAAAGCCAGCAGCTCGTGGCCCAGCTCGTCGTCGCCCACCCGGCTGATGAGCTGCACCTGCTGCCCGAGCTGGTGCAGGTGCAGGGCCACGTTGCAGGGCGCCCCGCCGGGCTGGCGGCCGGCGGGCAGCACGTCCCAAAGGGTTTCTCCAAAGCAGACGATGGCGGACGAAGACATGAGCGGCGGTGATTTGTGACAAATGTCCGC
>NZ_JAGEMO020000126.1 GCF_017921975.2 Hymenobacter terricola | reverse complement strand
GCCAGGACGAGGCCGGCCTGTGCGCGGCCTACATCGACGTGGAAATTACCATGTACGCCGCCGCCGCCGACGGCGACGGCTACGGGCCGGAACTGACCGCCGAGGGGTTTTTACGCCGCCAAAAGACGCTGGTCGCCGATAACAACACCGTGGTCAACCCCAGTACCGGCGAAATTCTGCTAATCCGCACTCCTGTGCAGAGCACGGACGAGTGGCTGGCCGCCGCCAACGCCATACCGGGGCCGGCCATGCTGCAAGGCGAGTTTTTTGGCCTTCTGCGGAGCTACTCGCCGATTGACATTGAGGGCCTGATTGTGACCCACATCACCCAGGCCGATGGGATGGGCCGCTTCGCATGATAGTCGTGCTGCCGGCCTGGTGCGTGCCGGCGTTGTGCCTGGTGCTGCTGGCTGGCCTGGCACGAGTAGCCTGGCAGGCCTTCCGCCGCTGAAACCGAAAGCCCCGCCCGCCCGGCGGGGCTTTTTCCGTCCTATGGGCCGCTGCCTGAAAAGGCGAACATTGTATACCGCCACCAAAGCGGTGCCCCGATGTACGACTTGCTCACCAGCTCCTGCTGGGCCCTCGAAGCCAAATACTTTTCCCTTGCCAAGGAGCGCATTCTGGGCCGCCTTGGCAAAGGGCTGCCGGCGCTGTCGGCCGATGAATCCCGGCCGCGCCGCTACCCCCACCGGGATGCGGAGGGCTACCCGGCTGTGTGGCAGGCCTCAGCCGATGTCGTCGTAGGCAGCGGGCCAGGCCTGGCCACCAGCATGGCGCAGGTGCTGGCCGGCCCTCGTGGTTCGGCCGGCTCGGCGAATACCAGCGGCTCGAAAGTGGCCATCCTGCCGATTCAGGGCACCGTGCAGAAGCGCGGCGGCTATTGCTCGCTCGGCACCAAAGACTTGGTGGCGAGCCTGAACGCGGCCAACCGCGACCCCGAGATTGCCGCCATCGTGCTCGATATCGACTCGCCCGGCGGGCAAGTGGACGGCACGGAGGAGCTGGCCCAGGCCATTGCGCAGAGCCAAAAGCCCGTGGTGGCTTACATCGACGGGCTGGGGGCCAGCGCCGCCTACTGGATTGCCTCGCAGGCCAGCTCCATTTTCATCAATTCGGCCTCGACCGGGTACGCCGGCAGCCTGGGCGTGCTCTGCATGAGCATCAACCAGACCACGTTCCTGGAAAAACAGGGCTACAAGGTGGAAATCCTGCGCTCGACCCGCGCCGTGGACAAGGCCCGCCTCAACCCGGTGGAGCCGCTTAGTGACGCCGTGCGGGCCGTGGTGCAGGCCGACCTCGACCAGATTGGCGAGACGTTCATCGCGGCCGTGGAAAAGGGCCGGGCGGGCAAGCTGAGCACCAAAGAGGACGTGTTCACCGGCAAGGTCTACAAGGGTGCCGATGCTCTCAAATTCGGCCTGGTCGACGCCTTGGGTTCGCTGCAGGACGCCGTCAACAAAGCCGCTTCCCTGGCCCAATCCGGCCAGGGAAGCGGAAAACTCGCTTCATCATTCACCCAAATCCTACAAACAAATGGCATTTGAATTTAAGAATATTCTCAGCGCGCTGGGGCTGAAGAACAGCACCGACCCCGTGACTGAGGCCCACCTGCAAGCCGCCGACGATAAAATCGCGCTGCTCGAGCAGGAAAAAACCGCCGCCGACACCCGCGCCACGCAGGCCGAAGCGGCCCGGGTAGCGGCCCAAACCGCGCTCGATACGGCCAAGGACGAAGCCACCGCCAGTGCCGATAAGCTGAAGGCCGCTGAGGAAAAAACGGCCACGCTGGAAGACTGGAAGCAGAAGCAAAAAGCCGTTGACGGCCGCCAGGAGGACGACAGCAACGACCTCGACACCGAAGACGAAGGCCCGAAGGCTTCGTGGGAAGTGGCCGCTTCCAAGGCCATTGCCAGCGTGAAGCGCCGGGTCGGCGAGAAGTAGGCCAGCCTCCAACCAGTAGTTCCATTCATTATTCACGCTTTCGCTTTACTGCATAACTAGCATGTTTACACCAGTTGATTTCTCGGGCTTGCCCGCCAAAATGCAGGGCTACACCCTGCGCGAAACGGAGCAGCTGCTCTCGATGATACTCATCGACGGGCAGTCGTTCCTCAACTACATGGGCCTGTTTCCCGACGTCACCGACGAGCTGGCCCTGACCCAGATTTTCGTGTCGAGCGTGCTCCAGCCCGGCGGCAAGGACACCTTTGACCCGAAGGGCACGGTGGGCTTCAAAAACCGCATCGGCAAGGTGCGCGAGTGCAAAATCGACTACACGCTCAAGCCCTCGGACATCGTGGCCATGTGGAAGGGCTACCTGGGCCGCATTGCCAAGAGCAAGCAGGGCTCGGTGTACGACGTGCCGTTCCAGCAGTACATCATCGACAAGCTGGCTGAGCGCGCCAAAGAGGAAATGCACCTCGATGCCGTGTTCAAGGGCGTGTACAACAAGGACAAGAAAACCGCTAACCGCGTGTTTGACGGCCTGTTGCCGCTGCTCTCCAAGGCCGGCATCGTGCCGGCCGGCAACATCTACGCCGGTGCGCCCATCACGCAGACCAACGCCATCGACCAGCTCGAAGGCATTTCGGACAAGGTGCCCTCGCACCTGCGCAACCGCAACCTGGTGATGCTGGTGGAGCCCACCGTGGCCACGTTCTACAACCGCGACTACCGCAACACGTTCGGCGGCAACATCAACAACACCGGCGGTTTCTCGCACACCACGATTGACGGCACCACCATCACCATCACGCCCGAGCCGGGCCTGGCCGATACCGGTGGCGTCATCATCACGCCGGCCGACAACCTGGTGTGGCTCACCGGCCCGCTGGGCGGCGGCCCCAACTCGTTCATCATCGAGAAGAGCAAGCGCAACGTGGACATCATGTGCGACTTCCAGGCCGCGCCGGATATCAGCATTGCCGAGTACGTGTGGTGCAACGATGCAGCCCTGGAAGCCGGCGCTGCTTTCATCACGGCGGAAGCCGCTGAGCCCGACCCGGCCTAAGCCACCGGCCCCGGCTGCCTCCGGCGGTCGGGGCCACTCGGCCTCAGTTCATGCCCCGCATCTCACCCCTGGTACCTGTCTTACTCTTAGCTTTTACGCATTCATCATGAAAAAACTCTTTTCGGTGCTCAGCGCGTGCGCCTTTTTGCTGGCCCTCGTGGGGCTGGCCATCAACCATTTTCCCGACCAGGCGCAGGCCGTGGCCAGCGTCGTGCCCCACGGCGCGGCTTTCATCACGTTCCTAGTGGGCACTGGCGGCAGCGCCCTGGCCTGCGTGGTGGTGCCCATTACCGAAATCGTGGCCGACGACTGCCCCAACCCCGGCGGCCTGACCGATTTGCACGTTATCCGCCGGCGGCACCTCGAAACCTTTCCCGCACCGGGTGCGGATGGCGTGACCATCAGCACGGCGCTGGTGCCGGTGGACGGCGAAGGCTTCGTGCCGTGGGCCTTTGCCCAGGACACCGGCGAGGTAAACCACAAATCGAGCGGCGACGCCGGCAACCAGAGCATTGCCCACGAGCTGAACGTGTACGTGCCCCGCGGCAGCGCCACCACCGATGCCGTGATTCAGGCTGCCCTCAACGGTGATTTCGTGGTGATTGGCCGCGACAGCAACGGCAACCTGCGCATCGCCGGCGACAAGCGGCGCGGCGTGAAGTTCGAGCACGACTACAAGTCGGGCAAGAAGGGCAACGACAAGAACGGCACCGACTTCAAGTTCTCCGGCGAGGGCTTCACCCACGTCCCGTATTACTACACGGCCGCCATTCCGCTGAAAGCGTAGCCCGGCCTGCGGGCCATTCAATCAATTTTTCCACCTAATAACTTAACTGATGGAACTGACCAAGTTTGACCTGGTGAACACCGGTGGCCTCAAAGGCCTGAACTATAAAGGGGATAATATTCCCTTCGACAAAATCACGGACGCGCTGGCCGAGGAGCTGGAAGGCAAGACCCATGTGCTGAAGCGCAAAGCAGAAGCGCCCGTGACAACGGTGGCCATTGCCGAGCCGGCCACGGAAGCCGCTGCTGAAGCCGAGGCGTCGACCACCAGCCGCCGCTCGCGCAACAACTAAGCCCGAAGCTGTTATTCCTATCGCTCGTGTTTTATCTGCTATCCCAAAAAGCCTCGCCCACCCGGCGAGGCTTTTTTTGTAGGTTCGGGGCATGGGATACGACGACGACGATTTGCCCCCTTATGTGAGTACCGCGCTTTTTGGCCTGGTGCTGGTAGTCCTATTTTTCGCAGGTCGCTGGGTCTACCAGCTGCCCTGGGCGCATTGGTGGCACTGGCTTACGAACTGGTAGCCTATCTTTGACCCGCGAATACCTGTTGCCCTTCTTGCCTGAACGCCCCCGGCCGTGCCCTCTGGAAACGGCCGGGGGAGCGTGCGGGTGCAAGTCCCGTAGTTTCTGGGGCGTTCAGGCGCATCAGGTATTCGCAGCGATTCCTCCGGCTTTCCCGCCGCACGCTGCCTATGTCCACTTCCCGCTTTGCTCTCTCGCCGCTGCCCGCCCTGGCCACGTTCCTGGTGCAGCGCGCCCAGGGCAACGAGCAGCTGCAGGCGGCGCTCGATGACGGACTGGAAGATTATATGGAAGGGGCGGAGGTGATGCTCACGGCGCTGCGGGCGTTGCTTGATGAATGGCTGAGCGATGGCCAGGAGGTGCTGTTCACTACCAACGAGTTCACGGAGCCGTATAAATGGCTGGCCATTGCGGACCAGCTGGAGGTGGTGCAGACCTTCCGCAATCTGCTCGGCGAGGACTGAATCCGTCCTATTGGCCGTCTGGCTATTGCGATAAGTTTGATTTCAACGAACCTGAAATCAACCCTTATCCGAATGGAAAACCCACTTGAGGAAATCATCAACTGGCTGGATGCCGGCGATGAAGCCGACTACAAAGCCGGCCTGGCGCTGCTGGAGCGCTACTGCAAAAACCGCTCGCTGCTCAACCAGCTGCAACGCAAGGACTCGGCCAACAACCGCGAGAAGCTGCGCTATGAGCTGATTAAGGCGACCTGCGGCGGCAACCTGGAGCATACCAACGAGGTGCTGAACCAACTGGCTGAGGTGGTGGAAGCCGACGTGCAGGTACTGGTCGAACAGCAGGGCGATGCGCTGCGTGCTTTGGTGTTCCCCCAGCAGCTGGCCCCCGACGTGGTGCCCGAGGCGGTGCAGGCCGACGTGGACGACCTCACGCAACTGATGGCTCGCGTGTATAACTCGCGCTGCCAGTTGAGCAACACGCTGGCCGACATCGCCGAGGCCGATGGCCCCCGCGTGGTGGCCGAAATCCTGAGCCTGCAAAACCAGTACAACGCCCTGGCCGAGAAGCGCCGCCGCCTGGTGGCCGGCGAGGCGGTGGCTGAGGCGGAGCAGCCCGCCGCTCCGGAGCAGGAAGCCGCGCCCGTCGTGGACCGGGGCGAACTGGTGAAGCAGCGCCAAAACCTGCGCTCGAACATCAGCAAGGCCAAGGGCAAGCTCACTGCTGCGAAGAGCGACGCCAAGAAAAGCGAGCTGGAGCAAAAGGTTGGGCAGCTGACGGTGGAGCTGGCCACCCTCGATATGCAGCTGGCGCTGCCGCAGGTATGAGCCACGTCGCCACCCTCAACCGCCGCTATCTGGTGCAGCGCATGCTGGCCTGGCTGGTGGTCCTGCTGCTCTTCGTGCTGGCCATTGGCTCGTGCATGCCTTACTCGGTGTACCAGCTGCCCACGGCCGCGCCCCGCGAAATTCGTCAACATCATCGCCGGGCCCAGCAGGCCCGGCGCCACCGCGTGCGTCAGCGCGCCTACCCCCGCCCCAATCCGGAGTGGAGACAACGATACTAACCATGGCACACCCCCGTATGTGGCGGCCCGAACAGCGCCGCCTCGACCAGCTCACGCCGCTGGAAAATAACCCCTTTGGCCGCATTACGGCCGAAAAGCGCCGCCGCCTGGAACAGAAGCTGCTGGAGCTGGGCACCTTTGAGGCGGCTACCGTCGATAACGACGGCGTACTGCTCACCTTCAACAAGCGCCACAACCTGCTGCTGGGCCTGTACGGGCCCAGCTACGAGGTGACGGTGCTGGCACCCACCGGCGAGCTCACGGCCGACCAGCGCCGCAAAATCATCCTGGCCTCGAATGTCAACGAAGGCGAGTGGATTGATGAGATTCTGCGCGAGCAGTACGCCGACGTGCTCGACGACGTGGGCTTGCAGCTGGCCGCGCTCGATGCCGACGTGGCCGCGGCCGCCGGTGGCGCGAAGGAAGCCGAGCCGGAATACCCCATCGTGGCCGAATTCTCGGAGAAGTACGATGCGGTGGTGATTGTCTGTCGCAATGAGATTGATGCCAATTTCGTGCGGGAGGTGCTGGGCCTGGATAAGGCCCAGAGCTACAAGAGCAAGGAAGTGGGCACTACCCGCGTCATCGACGCGAAACTGTTTTGCGAGAAATGGAAGTCCAGGTAGTTATTCCCAGCCATAAGCGGGCCGGCCGCATCCTCACCCTGGGCGTAGTGCCGGGGGCCATTCTCTGCATACCGGAGAGCCAGCGCGAGGAGTACGCCCGGGCGCATCCGGACGCGGAGCTGGTGACCCACCCCGACGACGTGGTGGGCCTGGCCCGCAAGCGCAACTGGATTTACCAGCACTTCGGCGATGTGCTCCAGCTCGACGACGACATCACCGACTTCCGGCGCATGTACCTGCCCGCCGGCGAGAAGGTGAGCGTGGCCCCCGACCGGGTGCACGCGATTATCCAGGAAACGGCGTACGCGGCCAAGCAGGCGGGGGCGTACCTGTGGGGCTTCACCAGCAATCCCAACCCCACGATGTACAAGAGCCTGGCCCCGATTGCGCTGACGGGCTACGTGACCGGGTGCGCCACCGGGCTGCTGGCCGGCTCGAAACTCTGGTACAACCCCGATATCATCTGCAACGAGGACTACTGGATTTCGTGCCTGAACGCCTACCACCACCGCCTTATCTGGAAGGATACGCGGTTCACGTTCATTCAGAAGGATACGTTCGTGGGGCAGGGCGGCCTGGCTGAGTTCCGCAACATCGATGCGGAGAAGGCCGACTTCGAGCTGCTGCGCCGCTGCTTTGGCGACGTGATTCAGGAAAAGAAGGATGGGAAGCTGGCGAAGCGGAAGCATCAATTTCAAAAAACCATGAAACTGCCTTTTTAACAACTCACTATGAACATCGCAAAGAAGAATATTGATTTTGGCTGCGCGGTTTGCGCTGCTAAGCGCGGACAGCGCATTGCCCGGGCAGGCTGGAACGGCAAGGGCATGTTCGTTTTCATCCGTCCGGCTGACCAGCTGGACGTGCACACCATTGTCGAGCGCGTGAAGTCGCTGCCGCAGTCAGTTAAGGACTTTTTCAAAGAAAAGTACCCTCTTACCCATCCCATTGCCGACGTCACCCAGCTACCCGTCGTGCATTTCGGCGAGTACTTCTGCATGTACGCGGCGGATGGCAGCATTGTAAATGGTTGGTTGGCCTCACAGACTGACATGCTGGCTACTGATTGGTGCATCTTAGACTAGGGAGGGCCAGCCATGAAAATTATTCAGCCAGGCCGCGCCCAGGAAGGATGGGCCAAAGAGTACAAGTGCACCGGCAAGGGCAATAAAGACGGCGGCTGTGGCGCTGCTTTATTGGTTGAGTACAAAGACTTGCGTCACACGAAAAATACCGATTACCTCGGCGATAGTGACTACTTCGTAACTTTTCGTTGCTGCAGCTGCGGCGTTCTTACCGATATCCCAGAGCGCGATATTCCTGGCTCAGCGCGTAGTCTTCCTTTCGGTCCGGCAGACGGTAGCAAATGGAGCGATGAACTGCCTCCGTTACCGGTAGCACCAGACCCCCGCAGGGTTGGTATGTAAGCTAAAGCCCCGTAGCACCTGCTACGGGGCTTTTTTTGCCAGTATCTTATTAGAAAATAAAGGTTGTTGGGTTTCTGTATCTGGTTCTGTATGAAGACCTTTACATATCAGTTCACCACAATACAAACCATCTCAATAACCACATGAAAAAGACCACGCAAACCCCCGAAGTCAACCTGCGCACTGGTAAGCGCAAGGCCACCCGCCGCCCTATAGCCGTCCTGGTAGTAGAGCAGCCCACCGCTGAGCAGCTGGCCCCCAGTGACGACGACTTGGCCGCCGAAGCCCTCTATCAGGAAGCCCAGGTGCTGGCCGCCGGCGCGCCGGTTGTGGCTATTTCCAACATTGTGGAGATTCCCAGCATTGCCGCGCATCCGGTGAGCGCTCCGGAGCGCCAGGCCTTCCGCTCGGAAGCCCTCGACCTCATCCTGAGCGCGGCGGTGCCGGCGAGTACGAAGACGTACTCGCCGCTGAGTCACATCGACCTTATAACTTCGGTGAAGGAGCAGCTGGACAAGCGGGGCCTCACGATTAAGGATGAGCGGTACCAGGAGAATCGGAAGGGCCAGCAGATGTTTGGCCACCTGACCGTGGCCGGCTACAACGGCGAGCAGGATATGTGCCTGGGCTTCCGCAACAGCTATGATAAGAGCATGCAGGTAGGCGTCGTGGGCGGCTCGCGCGTGATTGTGTGCTCGAACATGATGTTCGCCGGCGACTTCAAGGCCCTGGCCATGCACAACGGCAATTTGGTGCAGGAAATGAACACGATGCTTGGCAAGGCCGCCGACCGGCTGGAAGAGCACTACCGCAAGCTCCAGCTCGATTCGGAGAAAATGAAGCAGGTGGAGGTGAACCCGCGCATCATTCACGAGATTCTGGGCGAGTTGTTCTACTCCGAGTCGGTGGTGAGCGAGGCGCAGCTGCGCATCATTCGCGGCGAGCTGCGGGAGCAAACCAACTTTGGCGACGGCAGCCTGTGGGATATTTATAACCACACCACCGAGGCGCTGAAGACGACGCCCAGCGGGCTGATTATTGGTCGGCACATCGACGCGCACCAGTTCTACATGCAGCGCGCCTAGCCTGTAACTCCTAACTACTAACTGTGTACACAAGCCTCCGGCCGTGCTGCGGTCGGAGGCCTGGCTACGCCTTTGCCCTAACTCAATGAGCAAGTACGATTTAAGAACCAAGAAAGGCTACGACTTCTTCGAAGTGTCGAGCGCCCTGCAAAAGTGCATCCGTCGCGGGATGGAGGAAGAGGCCATGTACTGGGCCGTGGAGCTGTTCAATTCTGCCTACGTGGAGTACGTCTGGAAGCGGCTGCGCATCATGGCCAGCGAGGACGTGGGCCTGGCGGTGCCCGGCATCGTGGCCGAGATTCAGGCGCTTTACCAGCACCACAAGCTGCAAGCCACCAAGAAAGAGGACAAGAACCAGCCCGAGCGCCTTTTTCTCACCCATGCCGTGATTATGTTGTGCCGCGCTCCCAAGAGCCGCGTGGTGGACCACGCGCTGCTCTACCACTGGATGCGGCACGAGCACGTGCACCTGGAAATTCCGGAGTGGGCCTTGGACAAGCACAACGAGCGCGGCCGGCGGCTGGGCCGGGGGTGGCGCCATTTTTTCTTTACTGGCACGCTGCTGGCCGACTCGGGCAGCGTGCCCGGCGAGCACGAGTACAAGCAATTGGCGATGGATGCAGTTGGCAGCCCGGCGCCGTCGATGTTTGCTCCCGCGCCGCAGCCTGAGCCAGGCCCGTCAAGAGTGCTGAGTCTGTTCCCCGAAGATGCCCCCACGCCCGATGCCGAGGGGTGACCAAATGAAGCGGGTGATGCGCAAGCGCACCCTCGACGAGCCGGGCTACTACGCCTTCGCGTCGGTCGTCGGCCAGCAGCGGCACTTCAACGTGCAAACGGCCAAGCTGCTGGCCGCCTACGGGCTGGAGCCCCTGAGCCTGCTCGATGGCCAGGGCCGGCCGCAGCCGCCCCAGCTGCCGCCGCCCGCCATCCTGGAGTGGATTATTGAGGAGAGCAATTGCCCGATGACGCAGCTGCGGGCCTTCGTGGACGTGGGCGGCGATGAGCAGCCGGACGCCACGCCCTGGGGCCGCATCGCCGCCGGGCTGGTGAGCACCACCGAGGCCAGCCTGCGGCGCTGGGGCGATGCCAACCACTTCACCCCGCAGCTGCTCCGGAACTACTGCGGTCCCGAAGGCATGCCCCTTGACGTGCAGGCCATGGTGCTTAGCCACGAAAGCCAGGTGCTGGAGGTGGAGGAAATCTGGCAATTCATCCTGGCGCATCCCCGGGGCTCGCACACCTACCGGCCCCAAACCGTGGGCCACCGGCTGGCTGAAGCCTTCGGGCGCAGCGCGGGCTTCCGGCTCACCTATCGCTACGCGGTGGACCTGCTGGGCCTGATGCAGGGCCGAGAGCCCGCGCCTCCGGAGCAAGAAGAGCCGCCTTTCTAATTATTCAACCTGCAAGAATCCCGGCCCAGCGCCGGGATTCTTCATTTTCCGCCTAGTTATGGCCAGTGACTTAGAATGCTATAAGCCCTTCGTGGCGACCATGGAGCGGCTGGCCGGCCGTCATACCCTCGGAACCGTGTTTTCCGATTTCCTCACGCTGGCCACGTGCTCACTACACCCCCAAACTCTGTTGAGCCCAGGGCTGAATCCGGACCCCGAAAACGAAGCGCAGTACCTGGCCGTAGCCGGCCGGTACCAGCGGGAGGAATTGAACAAGATGGCCGAACTGATTGGCTTGCTCATGCTCCAGGCCAGCTCCCGGCCCTACTCTGACCTGTTGGGTGACTATTTCACGGAGCACGTCACCCGCGGCCGCAACGGGCAATTCTTCACCCCAGATAACATCTGCCTGATGATGGCCAAGATGGTGGGCGGGGAGGCCTGCGAGGGCAAAACCGTCAACGACCCGGCTTGTGGTTCCGGCCGGATGCTTCTAGCCTTCGCGCAGGACGCCCCCAAAAATCACTTCTTTGCCTCCGACGTGGATGCAAATTGCGCCCGCATGGCGGCTCTGAACTTCTACCTCAACGGCATGACGGGCGAGGTGGTGCAGATGAATACCCTGACGCTGGAGGCCTGGCGTGCCTGGCACATCAACGCCGGCGTGCGCGGCATCCAACCCATCCCATTGGAGCAGGCGCTGCAAGTGCCCCGCCCCGCCCGGGGCAAGGCACCAGGTGCAGCACAATCGCCCGTGCGGGTGGTGCCGGCGCTGCCGGTGGCCACCTTCCCGTTCGTGGCAACGCCCGCCTCGACCAGCGGGCAACTGAGCTTCTTCTAAAAGCGAAAAGCCCGGCTAGGCCGGGCTTTTCTATCAGTTCACACACCGGCATCTCAAAACCAGCGAATGAGCCGCGAAGATAGGGCAATTGCCGAAAAATATAGCATTTTCAACGAAAAATAAAGGCTGTCGGGTTTCTGTAATCCGTTCTGTATGAAGACCTTTACATCATCAGTTACACACATTTACCCATCTCAAAACCCATGCAAAAGAACCGTAAACTCCAGATTGAGCGCCGCTGGCGCGCCGGCAAGTGGAAAACCGTCACCCCCGTAGCCCAGATTCTGCTGAAGGGAAAATGGCTGGAGCAGGCCGGCTTTGAGGCCGGCCACCAGGTGGACGTGGAAGTGTGCCAGGGCCAGCTCGTGCTGCGGGCCATCGGCCTGAGCGTCTTGGCAGGCTAATTTCCGTCCTACTGAGGCCGTGAGCGGGGTTGCTACTTAGGTGGCAATCCCGCTTTTTATGAAAAAATTAGGTAAGGGCGATAAGCTCGATAAATACCGCTCGCACCTGGTGGATGGGCTGGACCTCAAGCCCGACGAGCTGGAGATGCTGGCCAAGTACCGCAAGGCCCACGGCCTGCTCTGCCTGGGCTTCGGCCGCAACCAGGTGCTGGCCACCCTGGAGAAGGAATACGAGCTGAGCCAGCCGCAGCTCTACGCCATCGTGCGCGAGAGCATTGCCCTGTACGGTAGCATCGAGGAGGTGGACAAAAAGGGCCAGCGCGTGGTCTCGCACGAGAACTACAAGCTGCTGGCCAACCTGGCTCGCAAGAACGGCGATATCGGCGCGGCCATTCGGGCGCAGGAAAACGCGGATAAGTTGCTGGGGCTGTTCGAGGCTGAGAAAACGGTCATCGACCCGAAGGCCTTCTTGATTCCGGTGGCCATCAGCTTCAGCACGGACCCAGCCGTGTTGCGTGCGCAGGAAGCAACCGAGGATGTGGAGTTTGAAGAAATGGGGGAGGGCAACGATGCGTACTAAGCAGCACGGGCAGCCGCGCAACACCTACGTCAACGATAAGCAGCGCCAATTTCTCGAATCCACCCAAAAGCGTCGCACGTTCGTAGGCGGGCGTGGCTCGGGCAAAACCACCGTGGCCGGCCACCAGACGCGGGTGGAAATGAACTACCTGCCCCGCGCCAAGTCGTTTCTAGCTGGCCTCACCTACACCCAGCTCACGAGTAACACGCTGCCGGCGATGGAAGCCGCCTGGCAGGTTCATGGCTTGCGCGAGTATGACCCTAAAACGGGCTTTGGGCACTACGTGAAGGGTAAGAGGCCGCCCAGCGACTGGATTAAGCCTCACCAACCACCCAGCAATTACGAAAACGTCATTTCGTTTCTGAACGGCTATACCATCCAGATGCTGAGCATGGACCGGGCCGAGTTGGCGCGGGGCGGCAATTACGACACTGGCCACATCGACGAGTCGGCTTTGATGAAGCAGGACCACGTCAATAAGATTTTGCGGCCGATGATTCGGGGCAATATCTACAAGTATCCCGATTCGCCTTACCACCAAACCTTCTGCGACTATACCTCGGTGCCCTGGCTGCCTTCGGGCCAGTGGGTGTTCAATACCGAAGACCTGGCCAAGGAAGACCCCGAAAACTACTTTTTCCTGGAAAGCAATGCCTACGACAACGTGGCTGTGCTCGGGGAGAAGTACCTGCGTGACCTGCGCAACGGCATGACCCCGCTTGAATGGGACGTGGAGGTAATGAACAAGCGCCTCACCAAGCTGCCCAATTCGTTCTATCCCAGCTTTTCGGAGGAAAAGCACGGGGTCTGGAAAACGTACACGTATGTGCACGACGACGAAACCGGCCTCACGCACAGTATCGACTCGGACCGCGACCCCAAGCGGCTCATGGAGTTGAGCTTTGACTTTAACGCCGCCTTTACCTCCCTCATCCTGTGTCAGGAGCATGGCAATGAGTTCCGGATGCTCGATGCGCTATGGGTCAAGCAGAGCAGCACCACGGTAGTGGACGCGCTGGTGGATAAGTTCTGCGATACCTACGAGAGCCACGAGCGCAAGGAACTGCTCATCTATGGTGACCGGAACGGCAACAACAAGCAGGTAGGCTCGAACCTGACCCTCTACCAAACCATCCAGCAACGTCTGGCCACCCGCGGCTGGAAGGCTACCGTGATGGTGCAGGGCCTCGACCCTGACCACCGACTCAAGCACATTGCCATTAACCAGCTGCTGGCCGAAAATAACCCGCGCCTGCCCCTCATGCGCTTCAACCGCAACAAGTGTAAGTTCCTCATCATCTCCATCCAGCAGTCCCCCATCAAACCCGACTGGACTAAGGACAAACGCAGCGAGAGCAGCAGCATCGACCAGGAGCGGGCCACTCACCTCAGCGACTGCTTTGACAACATCGTCTACCGCAAGTACGGCCACCTCTTTGGCCAGGCCCAGACCTTCGAGAAGGTGTACTTCTTAGGCCGCGACTAGCGCACCTGGTACTGCGTGGTGGCAATTGCCACCTGTATCACTCAACAAACGGCCCTGGCACCATTGCCAGGGCCGTTTTTGCTTGGTGGCCCACGGCATAGGCTCGTTCATATATTCCCTAAAAATTGCCAGATTGGCAATTGCCAAACGCTAAAGGGCGCGCTCTCTTGCGTGGGTCACGCAATAAAAATCGGGCCGCCGGGCGGGCGTTCTGCCTGATTTTGTGGGCCGTAGGCTGAAAACACGCAATAATTTATTTCCGTCCTATTGGCCGGGGGGTGAAAACGGCAATTTGAGTCCATGCAACGGATTCATATACGCACCGCGCTGGCCGAAATCGACCAGCACGAGGAGAACGGCCAGGGCCGGGCCTTTTCGCTCCAGTATCACAAAACGGACGGCAGCAGGGGCAGCAAGCCGGCCGTGCGCAAGGGCGGGCTTTCGGGCGTGGGGCCGGCGGCCAGCCCCACGAGCGGCGGCTTCCGCTACAAAGTGAAGGAGAAGGGCACGTTGCAGCTGGTGGACTGCGCCACCAATAAATCATTTGCCCTCAAAATCATTCTGCTGACCCACTTCAACGGGCAGCGCATTCTGCACGCGTAGCCATGAGACGGGACATTAAAGACTTAGGGGGCGGGCTCTTCATCCTGCCCGGCGCGCAGGCCCTGGTGGAACTCACCAAGAGCGACAAGGCCCAGGACGTGAACTTTGGCGGCGCGGTGCTCACCAGCGGCGGGTTCAAGATTGCGCCGTGGGGGGCGGACAACCTCCAGCCGCAAAAGATGCTGGAGCTGGTGTACAACAACCACATCAAGCCGCAGCTGATTACCACGGCCCGCGATTTTTTGCTGGGCTCGCGGGTGGGCTGCTTCACGCGCAAGGTGGTGGCCGGCAAAATCGTCGTTGAGCCGGTGATTGACACCGCGATGGAGGACTGGTACGAGTCCATCGACGGGGATGCCGCCATGCAGAGCCTGGCCTACAACCTCGAAGGATTCGCCAACTACTTCTCGGTGCTCTCGCTGGCCTCGAAAAACTACGTGGAGGGCATCCAGAGCTTCGATGCCACGGTGGTGCGCGCCCTGGTCACGACCCGGCCCCGGCCCGACCGCTACGCCCTGCACCACGACTGGCGCAATTTCAAGGCCGACGAGGCGCAGATTCTGCCGGCCTACGACCCGCTGAACCCCAGCAAGTTCGGCGAGTGCCTGCTGCACGGGCGGGACTGGACGCCGGGCCAGAAATACTACGACGTGCCGCCGTATTGGGGCACCCGCAAGTGGACGGAGGTGAGCAACAAGATTCCCCGCTTCCACTCTTCCGGCCTCGATAACGGCTACAACCTCAAGTACCACATCCGCATCCCGGCCGGCTACTTCGACCAGTTTGGCGACACGCCCGAAAAGCGCCAGGCAGCCGAGCGCGAGCTGATGGGCGCCATGAACGAGATGCTGGCCGGCGTGGACAATGCCGACAAGGCCTTCGTCTCAAAGTTCGCGGTGGATGCGATGGGCAAGGCCCTGCCGGGCTGGGAAATCGTGCCCATCGAGAACAAGATGAGCGACAAAGCCTACGATTCGGTGAACACGCAGGCCAACATTGCCCACACTTCCGGGCACGGCATCGACCCCTCGCTGGCCGGCATCGACACAGGCGGCAAGTTCGGCGGCTCGGGCTCCGAAAAGCGCATCAGCTACCAGCTGCACATCGCCCTGCGCACGCCCACCAAGCGCAAAATCCTGCTCCAGACGCTGCGGGCCGCCCACAAAATCAACGGCTTCAACCCCGAACACCAGTTCGGCTTCGAGGACGTGGACCTGACCACGCTGGCCGAGAACCCGACCGGGCAGCAGAAGGTGGCCAACAAGGCCATGTAGCCCCCAAAAGTTAACTTATAAGGTAAGGAAATGCTGTTCAATAGCGTAGTTGAAGTAAAAAATAGCCTGGGCACGGTGCACAAGAACCTGAACGCGGAAACGCTGCTCAGCTTCGTGGGCCAGGCCGAGGTGCTCTACCTGGTGCCGGTGCTGGGCGAAGGCCTGGTGGAGCAGCTGGGCAGCCTGCCGGCCACGGAGGCCCCGGAGCACCTGGTCGCCCTGCGCCAGAAATTTCGCGCCGCCCTGGCCTACTACGTGGTGCTCGAGGCGGCCCCGTTCCTGAGCGTGGCCTTCGGCGAGCTGGGGATGAGCGAGCAGAGCGCGCAAAATGCCGCCCCTTCGCGCCAATGGGTGTACAACAACTTCGTGGAAGCCGCCGCGGCCGCCGCTGATAAGCTGCTCGACGTGGCCCTGGCTTGGCTCGACAGCCACGCGGCCGACTACGCCGAGGAGCTGGACTCCCCGGAGTACCGCTCGCGCAAGCAGCTGCTCATTTCGTCGGCCGCGCAGCTGGGGCAGTACGTGGCCACGGGCGGCAGCCGCCGGTTCTTTCTGGCCCTGCTGCCTACGCTGCGGCAGGTGGAGGAGTTTGAGCTGGCCGACGTGCTGGGCGAGCAGTTGCTGGAGCAGCTGCGTGAGGGCCTGGCCGGCGGCGAGGAGCCCAGCACGGCTACGACGAAGCTGCTGGGCCTGGTGCGCCCGGTACTCGCCCACCGGGCCTTCGCCCAGGGCATCGTGAACCTGAGCGTGGCGCTGACGGGCACGACCCTGCGCCTGCTCTCCGACAACGAAGCCGTGCGCCAGCGCCTGGCGGTGCCGGCGGAAACCGTGTCGGCCCTGAGCCAGCAGGCCACGGCCAATGCCGACCGCTACCAGGCCCGTTTGGTGGCATACCTCGATTCGCTCACGCCCACGGCCGAGCCGAAGACGGTGCAGCTGCACGATAATTCCGGCTCGGCCACCTTCTGGGTATGAGCATGACGCCCCGATTCCTGACCGTGGAGGCCGTGGCCGTCGTGGCCGCCGGCGTCAGCGGCTTCGTGGATGCGCACATCTGGTCGCCGGCGTACAGCTACTACTCGCTGCTGGTGCTAGTGGTGCTCGACGTGTTGACCAACAACCTGGTGGAAGGCAAGCCGATGGTGCCGCGCAACCTGGCCCTGCGCCTGCTGGCCTACACCGTGCTGCTGGCCTTCGCCCACGGCTTCGCGGAGCACGAAAAAGGGCTGTTTTTTCTCTCGCAGCTGGCTATGGCCCCCTTTGTCATCGTGCACATGCGCCGGCTGATTATCAGCTTCGGTAAGCTCGATTTGGTGGAGCCAGCCGTGGCCGACCTGCTGCAAAAGCGCATCACCCGCGCCAGCGAAGTCGCCGCTGAATCCGTGCCGGTACCGGAGCCCGCCGCTCCTGCGCCAATGGTAGAACCCACCTTACCCGTCGCCCCATGATTCGCTTTCGCCTCAATGGCCGTCCCCATTTCCTGCCCGATAGCTGGGCCGAACTGACGGGCAAGCAGCTGCAAGCCGCCGCCCCGTACCTGGCCACCGACAGCGTGGCCGCCCGGCTGGCCGTGGTGCGGGCCTGGTGCCCGAAGCTGCGCGACAAGGACGTGCGCCGGCTCACGGCCGACCAGCTCTGGGACGTGCTCTGCCTCGTGGGCTGGGCCTGGAAGCTCGACGCGGCCCCGCTGCCGCAGTTCGAGCACCGGGGCCGGGTGTACCGGCTGCCGGAAGCGCAGCTGCTCGATGCCGTGCTGGTTGAGTACGCGATGGCCAGCGTGTTCTTTCACCAGTTCGCCAAGCCCAAAAACCCGCAGGCCAAGGCCCTCGACCACCTGGTGGCCACGCTCTGCCGGCCGGCCGCCCCGGGCGTGAACGAAAACGACCCGCACTGGGATGGCCAGCGCCGGGAGCGCTACAACGGCAAGCTGGCGGAGGCCCGCGCCGGGGAGCTGGCCGACTTGCCGCTGGCCGTAAAAATGGTGGTGCTGCACCACTTTCTGGCGGCCGAGCGCTTCATCCACAAGGCCTACGCCGACCTCTACAAAAAGCCCGAGCCCGCCGGCGAAGGCCCCGCCCCGGCTCCGCGCCCGACCGGCGACGGCACCCAGGTGCTGGAAATCCTGGCCGACCTGGCCGAGCGCGGCACCTACGGCACCTACGAGCAAGTGGCTTACACGAGCCTGCACACCGCTTTTTACAACCTGGCCAAACAGGCCCGCCGCCGGCGCGAAGCCGAAAGAGAATCGTAGTTATGAAAATTTCCCCCGCAGGCCTGGCGCTCATCAAGCGCGAGGAGCAATTTATGGCGCGCAAATACTACTGCGCCGCCGGCAAAGCCACCATTGGCTACGGCCACGTGATACTGCACGGTGAAGAGCCGTACCTGTATCAGTCGCTCACCGAAGCCGAGGCCAGCGCGCTGCTCCAGCGCGACGTGGACAGCACCTACGGTGCCCACGTGGCCAAGCGACTGCTGCGCCCGGTGACGCAGAACCAGTTCGATGCGATGGTGTCGTTTTGCTTCAACGTCGGCACCGGCGGCTTCGACCAGTCGAGCGTGCTGCGCCTGGCCAACGCCGGCAGCACCGACCGCGCCGCCATCACGGCCGCCTTCACTGCCTGGAACAAGGTCACCAACCCCCAAACCAAGCTGAAAGAGGCCAACAAAGGCCTTACCCTTCGCCGTGGCCGCGAGGCGGCCCTCTACCTGCAAGCATGAGAAACCTGCTATTCGCCACCGTGTGCGCCCTAAGCCTGGCTTCGTGCGCGAGCAGCCGGCCGGCGGCTGACTCCACGCCGCCGGCTGCGCTCCAGAGCACAGCCGTGGCGCTCGACTCGCTGGCCCAGCTGCCGGCGTACCTAGTGCCGGCCCCGGCCGGCAGCAGCCCCCGCCAGCGGCGGCAGTGGCAAAAAGCCCAGACCGCCAACCTGGCCCGTGCCGGCGTGCTGCCCACCACCGTTAAAATCAAGCACAGCGCCGTGGCCACGGCACCGGGTGCGGTGGCCGTGACCAAACCCGAAGCGTCGGTGGCGGCCGGACCTGGGGCGGTGGCCACCACCGTGACCAAAGCCAAAGCCCCAGTCGCTACCGGCCCCGGTGCCGTGGCCACGGCCACCACCCAAAGCGGCCTGAGCTACTGGTGGCTGCTAGTAGTGGCGGCTGGCCTGGTCTGGTGGAAGCGCAGGTGGTTGGCCACGCTTTTCGTGTAGCTGGCCACATCCTGGCCACAAAGCCCCGCCATTCGGCGGGGCTTTGTAGCTGCTACTTGGCTAGCTTCCACCAATCCGCCCACTGTTTGGCATCAAAATGAGCTGGGCCGTGCTGCGGCGCATGCGGCATTGGAACGTGGACGGAGCCATCCTGCTGAAAATCGGGGCTTAGTTCGTACTCCTGATTCAGCCGGAAACCTGCGTAGCCATCGAGCCCGTTGTAGCGAAAGGTCTGTTGTTTTGCCATGACGCAAAGGTAGTAGCCCTGCCATCTGGCGGGGCTTTTTTCGTCCTATGCCCCGCCGGCCCGTGCCCACATCTTGAGGGCATGAGTGAATTCTCCGCCGACTTTCAGCGCATCCTCGACGAGGAATTGGGCAACTACTCCGCCCGGGCCCTGGCCGAGCTGGCGGCTGCCATTCAAAAGCAGGGCCTGGTGTTCTCCGAGGAGCTGCTCCAGTCCCTGCGCTCGGAGGTCATAGCCGCCTCAGCGCGCCACGTGGCCAGCATGGGCATTGCCTTCGCTGAATACGGCCGCATCCGGGACATGAAGGGCACCAACCGCAGCAAAGCGCCGCCCATTGAGGAAATCGAGGCTTACGTGAAAAAAGTAGGCATCGACAAGTTCCCCTACGTGCCCGGCTATGGCTTCAAAAGCCGCCCCGTGGGCCTGGGCCGCACCATCAACCGCATTGCCTGGGGCATCGCCCGGGCCCGGCTCCGCGACAACAGCCAGGTGCGGCCCCGGCCCTGGTTCGCCAAAACCTTTTACTCCAGCCTCAACCGCTTCATCGACGCGGTGACCACCCGCTACGCCGCCCAGACCGGCCAGCACATCGCCGCCAGCATCAGACTCTAGTATGGCCAACGTTAGACAGGACAACGTCCAGATTAAGCTCGAAATCGACGGCTCGCAGTCGCGCACCGAACTCGACAACCTCACCCGCAAGGCCGACGTGCTGAAGGAGAGCATGAAGGGCCTGAAAAAAGGCTCCGAAGACTACGTAAACGCCAATAAGGAGCTGAGCCAGGTCAATGCCCGCATGAAAGAATTGCGGGATGAAATCGGCCTTACGTCCCTGAGCACGAACCAGCTCAAGGCGCTGGCCAGCCAGCTGGGCCGCGAGTTGGGCAACCTCACGCCCAATACGGAGTCGTTCCTCAACAAAGCGAAGGAATTGGCCGATGTCGATGCGCGCCTAGCCCAGGTACGCCTCGAAGCGAAGGGCGTGAAAGACGAGCTGGTCAATGCCGGCGGCGGCGTGGGTGATTTCATCAAAAAAGCGGCGGGCTTTGCCGGCATCCAGCTGGGCGTGCAGGCCGTGGTGAGCGGGCTCAAGCAGCTGGGCAGTGAGAGCATCGACGCGGCCGTGAAGGGCAGCGACTCGATTGCCGACATGGAAAAGGCCCTCAACCTGACCACGGCCCAGGCCAAAGCCCTGCGGGGCCAGCTGGAGGGCATCGACACCCGCACCGCGCAAAGTGAGCTGGAGGCCATTGCCGTGGGCGGCGGCCAACTCGGCGTGGCGGCTGCCGACGTGGACGAATTCACCCAATCGGTAGACCAAGCCGTGGTGGCCTTGGGGGACGAGTTTACGGGCGGTGTCGAGGAAGTGACCCAGTCCATCGGCGGCCTACAGAAGCTGTTTAAAACCACCGCCGACCTCAAGCCCGACCAAGCCATCACCAAAATCGGCTCGGCCCTCAACGCCCTGGGCGCGGATGGGAGCGCGACCTCGCCGGTGATTGCCGACTTTGCAGCCCGTATCGGGCAACTCGGCGACCTGGCGCCGGAAATCACTCAGACGCTCGGCCTGGGTGCCGCATTCCAGGAATTGGGCCTGTCGGCCGAGATTTCGGCGGGTGGCTTGAGCAATGTGCTCCTCACGGCCTCGAAGGACACGGCTGGCTTTGGCAAGCAAATCGGGCTCACCAGCACGGAGTTCCAGGCGCTTATCAACTCCGACCCCAACGAAGTTATCCTGCGCCTGGCGGCTAGTTTCAAGGGTGCCAGCAACACGGAAATCATTGGCACGCTCGACAAGCTGGGCATTAAGTCGCAGGAAGCCACGAAGGTGGTGAGCCTGCTGGCCAGCCAAACCGACATCGTGCGGCAAAAGCAGGCGCTGGCCAGTGCCGAATTTGCCAAGGGCACCAGCCTCACGGACGAATTCAACAAGAAAAACACCAACGCGGCCGCTGAAGTGGCCAAAGCCGAGAAGGGGTTCGCGCAGTTCCGGCAGGAATTGGGTGAGTTGCTAATCCCGATTTACATCAAGTTCCTCCAGTACAGCGGGCTGCTGGTGGACGTGCTGAAGGCCTTGCCCTCGTTTGTTTCGGAAAATAAAACCGCGTTTGGGCTGCTGGCCCTGGCCGTGGTGGCCTTCAATGCGGAACAAATCAAGACGCAGGCCACCACGCTGCGCAGCTTGGTCCTACAGAAGCTGGTGGCCCTGGGCGTGCTCACGGAGGTAGAAGGCAAGTACAGCCTCATCACGGCCACTGAGCTGCAAACGGCCGCGCAGGAAGGGCTCAATACCGTGCTCACGGCCAATCCCATCGGCATCATCATCACGCTGCTGGCCCTGTTTGCCTTCGGCCTGAAGCAACTCTACGACCGCAGCGAAACCTTCCGGGCGGCCGTGGATAGCCTCTTTACCATGTTGCGGCCGCTGGGGGCGCTGTTTGGGACGTTGTTCACGCAATTGGCCCCGCTGGCTAACCAGCTGGGTAATTTCTTCGGCAGCTTCAGCAGTGGCAAGGGTAGTCTGGAGTTGTTTGGGCATTTGATGGCTGTTTCGGTGGTGCTGCCACTTAAGTTGGTGATTGCCGACCTGCAGCTGGGGGTTGATGCGTTCTTCGGCTTTCTCGATGCCGGCAAACGAGTGGCCAATTTCTTCGGAGCAGATTTCAAGCTCGACCCCAACGGCAGCTTCGATGTGCTAACTAAAAACCTGAAAAACAACGCCAAATCCATTGGCGATACCTTAACCGGGCAGGATGCGGCGGTTGCCAAAGCGGCGCAGACCAAGCGCTTTGATGACTATGCGGCCGAATTGCAGCACCGCTACAGTCTGCAGGCCGAGGCCAATGCCAAAAAGCGGATATTGGAGCAGAAGGCGGCCGCCGATAAAAAGGCCGACGACTTGAAAAACGACCTCGAAAGCCTGAAGGCCCGCGAAGCCAACATCAAAGCGGCCCTGGCCCTGGTGGCGGCCGGCTCGGCTGAGGAGCTGCGCTTGAAAAAGCTGGAAATCACGACAAAGCGTGACATCGACCTGTTGGGGGAAAAGAAAACGGAGGGAGATAAAAAGGTGATTCGGGCGGAGGCGCTGCGCGACCTTCGCCAGCTGCAGGACGACTACGACAAGAAAACCCAGGCCGCTGCCGAAAAACGCGCGAAGGACCAGGCCGATGTGGATAAGCGCATCGCCGACCTGAAGGCGGCGCTGCTCACCGACGAAACCGAGAAAAAGATTCAGCAGCTGAATGCTGCTGCGGAAAAGGAGAAGGCCACCGCCAAGGGCACCGCTCAGGAAATTGCCGAGCAGAAGAAGCTCATCGAGGAGAAGCTGGCCGTGGACGTGGCCGAGGTGCGGCGCGCCCGGGCGCAGAAGGATGCTCAAGAGGAGCTAGAAATTGAAAAGCAGCGCAACAGCCTCATCAAAAATGAGTGGGAGCGCCGGGCGGCGGAGCTGCGCACGGCCGCCGCTGGCGAACAACTGAAAATACTGGCTACAGATGAGCAGGGAGCTGAGAAGCGCCGGCTGATTGAGGCAAAGTTGCAGCAGGACCTGCTGAAGCTGGAGGCCGACCGCGTGGAGCAGCAGCGGGCCATCGCTGAGCGCATCGTGGCCATCGACGATGATATTGCTGTTCGGCGTGCTTCTAGAAAAGTTGCTCATGCACCGGAGGGAAGTGCCAAACAGGCCAACGCGATAGATGAGGAGCACGCTGCCCGCCAGAAAGAATTAGATGACCAACAAACGCAGGAGCTCGACAACGAAAAGTTAACCGGTTCGGAGAAAGAAGCAATTAACCGTGATTTTGAGGAGAAAAAGGATGCCTTAAATCAGGAGTATGCTGACCGGCAGACGGCGCGTGACAAGGAGCGGGTTCAAACAACGATTGAAACCTTCGGCAACGCCATTGCCTTTCTGGGCGATTTATCAAAAATTGACTCCGATAAGCAGCTAACAAAGCTCGACAAGGACAAAAAGGCCCGACTGGACAAGCTGGAGGCCGAGTACAAGGCCGGCCGGGTGAGCAAGGAGTCGTACGAGCAACAGAAATCTAACATCGAGTCGAACTACGACGCTAAAACCCGCGCCATTAAGAAGGAGGCGGCTGAAAAAGAGAAGCAGTACAACATCGCCCAAGCCATCATTGCGGGCGCTTTAGCGGTCATTCGGGTTAGCTATAACCCATTTCTGGCCATCGCCACCGGCATCACGGCCGCCCTGGGCGTGGCCAAAATCATTGCCACCCCGATTCCCGAGTTTGCCAAGGGTGGGGTGGTTGGGGCGCCACGGCCGACGTGGCGCGAGAAGGTGCGCAAGTTCGCCTCCGGCGGGAGCATCAACCCGGTGGCGGGCGTGCCCACGGCCGGCCAGCTGCACAGCGGCGGCGGCATCCGGATGGTGGACGGGTCCACTGGCGAGCACCTGGGCGAATGGGAGCGGGGCGAGCCGTACATGATTCTCAGCCGCGACACCTACGCCAACAACCGCGAATTGGTGGACGACCTGCTCGATACCAGCCTGAATCGGAGCGGGGCCCCGGTGCGCCGGCGCGATGGGGGCCACTACGCCGAGGGCGGCACGCCGGGCGGCACGCTGCCGGCCGCCGGTGGTGCCGCTGCCGGCAACGGCGAATTACTATCGGCCGTGCAGCGGGTAGAAAAGGCGGTGCTGGCGCTTCCCTCACGGCAGCACATTGCCTGGAACGACGAGGATACGGTGAACGTGGAGGACCGGCTTGGTGAGCGGCAAGAAGTGCGCGACACAACCGGCATTCGGTAG
>NZ_JAGEMO020000125.1 GCF_017921975.2 Hymenobacter terricola | reverse complement strand
GGTGCTGGCGCTTCCCTCACGGCAGCACATTGCCTGGAACGACGAGGATACGGTGAACGTGGAGGACCGGCTTGGTGAGCGGCAAGAAGTGCGCGACACAACCGGCATTCGGTAGAAACCGCCACCATAACCGCCACCACTATTAATGAAAAAGGCCCTCAGTGTGAACTGAGGGCCTTTTCTGTGGTCGTGTAAGGAGTCGAACCTTAAACCTTCTGATTCGTAGTCAGATGCTCTATCCAATTGAGCTACACAACCAGTTCCCGTGTTGGGAGCGCAAAGGTAAGGAAACAAAATGCGCCAGTGCAAGCTACAAGTGCCTTTTTCGTGAAGAAATATTAGTAATCACCGGCAACTGGCTAATAATCAGTCGGCCATTTTAAGCATTATTGGCGGTGCCGCGGCGTAGCACCTTTTGCAAGGCCCGATTGAAGACAACGTACAGGCCAAACAGTGAGGCCGCCACCAGGCCCACCAGCACGATTTTGCTCAGAGTGCCCTCGTCGGGGTCGCGCAGCAGGGCCAGCACGTCAGAGGCCTTGGTGCCGAGCCAGTAGAAAAACAGGCTGCGCGGGAGCATGCCCAGCACCGAGGCCGCCAGAAAGCGCTTGCGGGGGACGCCCACTATCGCCAGCACAAACGTCATGAGCGCGAAGGGCAGCACGGGGGAAAGGCGCGTGAGCAGGATGAGCTGCCAGCTCTGGTGCTGCAGCTCGCCGAGCACGGCCTCCGCCTTGGGGAATAGGTGCAGGAAGTGGCGCAGCTTGCCGTGGTCGAGGCGCTGGGCCAGCTCGTAGCCGATGGCGGCGGCCAGCGCGTAGGCCAGCACCATGCCCGGCAGCCCGGCCCAGCCGAAGTAATAGCCCGTGACGATGGCCACGAACGTGGTGGGTGTGAGGGCAAATGCCATGGTGAAGGCGATAATCACAAAATACAGCGCCACCTGCCCCGCACTCAGGTGGTGCAGCAGCTCCTGCTTTTCGTAGAGCAGGCCCAGCAGCGAGGCCGAGCCCAACAGCGGCACGGCCACCAGCAGAAACATGGTGAGCAGCGTGGAAAAATTCTTCTGGAACAGCTCGCGTAGGAATTTCATGGGAAGGGATTGGGGATGGGGCGCGGGCCGGTGGGATTTATACCGACCAGACCCGGAGGCCCAGCCAGCCATACGTGGCCAGCACCGCCGCCAGCCACCCCAGCGCGCCGTAGGTGAGCAGCAGGTACCAGGCTACGGCGCGGCGCCGGAAATGCCCAAAGTAACGCACCGTGAGCAGGAACCCCGCCACGGTGCAGGCCACGAACACCAGCGGCCCCAGCGAAAACAGCACGGTGGGAAGGTTGACCTGCCCCGCCGTCCAGATGTGCTCGCCCAGGCTGAAAAGGGCCGCCAGCGTGACCATCAGCGCGCTGGCCGCCAGCAACGGCAGCAACCGGGGCAGCAGCTGCACCCGCGGAATTTTGCGGCGCAGCACCTGCACCAGCCCCACCAGCGCCGCCAGGCTACTCGTGAGCACCAGCAGCCCGCACAGGGCCAGCAGCGCCGGCGGCAGCCACCACCAGAAACCGGCCGCCAAGGCGTATTCAGAAGACGTTATCAGCACCTGCCGGCCTTCTTTGTCGTGGGTGAGCACGGCGGTGGCCGTCTGCTCGGCGGGGCGGCGGAAGGTGAGCGGGCCGGTGGGCAGCAGGGTATCGGCCTCGCCAATGAGGGGTTCATTCAACAAAAAATTGCCCTGCCGGCGCAGGTTGGTTCCGCCCACCAGGTAGTCGGCAAAGCCGGCCATTTCGTTGCGGGGGGCGGCGCTACGGTAGTGGCCCAGATAAGGCGCCACGGCGGCCACATCGAGCGGGACGCGGGCCGGCGGGGTGGGGGTGGGCAATTGCCGCAGCAAAAACGCCTGCACCAGCTGCTCCAGCTTCGGGGCGCGCACGCCGCCGTTGTTCGAAAACGAATAGCCCACGCCCAGTTCGCGGTTGTAGCCGAAGGCGGTGATGAAGCCGTCGATGCCGCCGCTGTGGCCCCGGAACGGGACCTTGCCCTTCAGGCCCAGCGCAAAGTTGGCCAGGCCGTAGCCGTCGTGCAGGCCGGTGCGGTCGGAGAGGGGCGAGTGGGCCGTTTCCATCTCGTGCAGGCTGGCGGGCTGGAGCAGGGCCGTGCCGTCGGGGGTGCGGCCGTCGTGCAGAAAAAACTTCACCCACTGCGTCATATCGGCTGCCGAGGCGCTCATCGAGCCGGCCGGCCCGGCATAAATAGGCAGCAGCGGCACGGCCTGGTAGTGCCCGTCGGCGAATTTGTGGCCCTGCGACATGCCGGGGCCGGGAATGATGCGCAGCGCCGGGGTGGCATCGGGCATGGCCAGCGGGCGCAGCAGGTGCGTGGTGAGGTACTGCTCGTAGGCCTGGCCGCTGAGCTTTTCGAGCAGGTAGCCCGCCACTTCGTAGCCGGGGTTGGAATAGCTCATGCGCTCGCCGGGGCGCCAGCGGCAGCGCAGCTCGCCCCGGAACACGGCCAGGGCGGCCGGGCCGCGCGGGTCGGTGGGCGTGGGGTTGTACACGTGGTTGAGGCGCATGTCGTCGAAGCCGGCGGTGTGCTCCAGCAGGTGCACCACGCGCACGGGGTCGGTGGCTTCCCAGGGGTTGTCGATGGGGATTTCGGGCGCGATTTTGTGCACCTCGTCGTTCAGGTTCAGCTTGCCTTGCTCGATGAGCTGGAGCAGGCCGGCCACCACAAACGTCTTCGTAACCGAGCCGATGCGGAAGCGGGTGTGCGCCGTCACGGGCCGCTGGGCAGCTATATCGGCCAGGCCCAGGCCGCCCTCAAACAGCACCGAATCGTGGCTCACCAGCGTGAGCATCAGCCCCGGAATGTGTTCGCGGGCCATCACGTGCCGGAGCGAGTCCTGGAGCTGCGCCAGCGAGTGAATGACGGGAACGCCCGGCTGAGCAACGGCCGGCACCGCCAGCAAAACGGCCAGCAAGGCAGCAAGAAGTAGATTTTTCAACATGCAGAAAGAGGGGAAGAAGTAATTGTGAACAAGGAAAAAGCACGACGTGCTTTTGCACAGAATAAATTCAATATTACGAAGCGCCAGGTACCGGTCGCTTTTCATTCGGGCGCATTCCCCGACCTTTGCCGGCAAGTTTATTCTCACCGGCTCCCAGCCCTGCTCACCCACCCATGAAATTCGCCACCAAAGCCATTCACGCCGGCGTGCACCCGGACCCCGCCACCGGGGCCATCATGACGCCCATCTACCAGACTTCGACCTACGTGCAGTCCTCGCCCGGCAAAAACATGGGCTTCGAATACTCGCGCACGCACAACCCCACCCGCTCGCAGCTGCAGTCCGCCGTGGCCGCCCTCGACAACGGCAAGCACGGCATTGCCTTCGCCTCCGGCATGGCCGCCATCGACTGCGTGATGAAGCTGCTCAAGCCCGGCGACGAGGTTATTTCGACCAACGACCTCTACGGCGGCAGCTACCGCCTTTTCACCAAAGTGTACGAGCCGTTCGGCATCAAATTTCACTTCGTGCCGATGCACGACATGGCCGCCGTGCGCGCCGTGGTGAGCGAAAAAACCAAGCTCATCTGGGTCGAAACGCCGACTAACCCGCTGCTGAATATCATCGACATTGCCGCCGCCGCCGCCGTGGCCAAGGAAGCCGGCGCCCTGCTGGCCGTCGATAACACCTTCAGCACGCCTTATCTGCAAACGCCGATGGATTTGGGGGCCGACATCGTGATGTATTCGCTGACCAAGTACATGGCCGGCCACTCCGATACCGTGATGGGCGCCCTGGTGGTGAACGATGACGAGCTGCACGAGCGCCTGAGCTTCTACCAGAATGCCTGCGGCGGCACGCCCGGCCCGCAGGACTGCTTCCTGGTGCTGCGCGGCCTCAAAACGCTGCACATCCGCATGCAGCGGCACTGCGAAAACGGCCGCGCCGTGGCCGAGTACCTGCGCCAGCATCCCAAAGTGGAAAAAGTGTACTGGCCCGGCTTCGAAAACCACCCCAACCACGCCGTGGCCGCCAAGCAGATGCGCGACTTCGGCGGCATGATTTCCTTCGTGCTGAAGGGTGACCGCCAGGAAGACGCCATTGCCGTGCTGGAGAAATTCCAGTACTTCACCCTGGCCGAAAGCCTGGGCGGCGTGGAAAGCCTTTCGGGCCATCCCGCCACCATGACGCACGCCAGCATTCCGGCCGAGCAACGCCGCAGATCGGGCCTCAGCGACTCGCTCATCCGCCTGAGCGTGGGCATTGAGGATGCCGAGGATTTGATTGCGGATTTAGCCCAGGCCATCGGGTAGAGGCTTTGTAAAAGCCCAGAACGTCATGCTGAGCGAAGTCGAAGCATCTCTACTGCGTAAGTAATGTATTTACTATGGCGGTAGAGATGCTTCGACTTCGCTCAGCATGACGTTCGTTTTTGGGTTCTTCCTAGGACGTGTGAACAATTAAGGTAGCTTTGAAGATGCAAAAAGACCGCACATTCCTGACCGACCCGCACTGGCAACGCCTTTCGCCACTCTTGCCGGGCCAAGCGAATGCCTGCGGCGTGACGGCCAAGGACACGCGCTTGTTCGTGGAGGCCGTACT
>NZ_JAGEMO020000124.1 GCF_017921975.2 Hymenobacter terricola | reverse complement strand
TACAGGCTCTGAAGGCCTAGCGGAACTGTCCAAAGTGGCCGTAGAACAGGAAGGGGATGCTCATGTAAGACGGGCTCGTTTGGCCCAACACCTCTTATCCATCTTGTTCCTTCCTGTTGCAGCGAGACCCAAGTTTAAGCCGCGGCTCAAACATAGGACCCTCTTAGAATTATCGGCCACCCACAGATTGACGCCGTCCGCCATCGTGCGGGCATACTCTATCACTTCCCCGGTGTTCTTGACCCCGGAAAAGGCAATTGACACAACCCGGAGGGTCTTGCCAATGGACCGGGGGCTATCGCGCTGATAGGCTTCTTCGTCAAGCGTCAGTAGCTCCTGAATCTTGTGCAACTCCATGGTGCTCCCCGAGCGCTTGGCCACTTGCTTGCTGAGCTTTTCTAGTTCGGTGGAGGCGCTCATAGCTGAGTGTTGAATAAGGCGAAGTATTCGGTGCGGACCATTCCCTCAATGTCCTGGATGTAATCACCGAGGGGCGTTTCCCGGTGCTCCTCAATGGCGTACTGCCGGTTTTTTAGCTGTGTTCCCGAGGCATCAGCAAAGTAAGATTTGATTAGCAGGCAGCGCTCAAAGTACCAGTGCGCAGATGGTACGTTGGCCAGGCCCCGCTCAATTCGCTGAATACCATCCTGCGTGATAAAGTAGGCCTTACGTATGTCCTTTAGTCCCATGCTTGTTTGCTTTCTGAATTCGACCAGCCCTACTGATTTGAGGAAACCGCTGATGTCGTCCAAGTCCTGGTAAGCGCCGAAAAAAAATCGCTTCATTTCGTCGGTACGCAGTTCGGGTTCCCCAATTAGCGAAAACATTGCTGACAATCTGCTGCACATCAGCGGCGCTAGGTATCCCCGTTTCCTGATGCAGGCGCAACAATTCGAAGCACAGGTAGCTAGGATAGCGAAGCAGAAAATCTATCTTTTGAATTTTCACCTCCGAATAGAATACCTTAGCCAATCTCGGTTCCAGTGACTCCGTGTATTCCTCGGAGAAAAAATAGAGGATGAACAAAACACGCAACCGCTCTCTGTAGAGGGCTGTTTTCATAGTTGTGTAATGCAGCAAGACGTGATTGAATCGCTCATTTTTTCGCTGCCGATGGCCTTTTTGGGTACAATACGGTTGGGTTTTATTCTGATAGCCCCATCGTTTGTTTGCCGTATTGTATGCTCTATCTTCTGAGGGCACCAAGATAAGCGGGTTTCAACAACTACCCAATTGGGGCTGGCACACAGAGGTTGCTGCCACTGACATGAATTCAAACAAGCCCGCAAGTGAGAACGAGGGTCCTCACTTGCGGGCCTGTTTGGGCAGCCGATTACTATGCGTGTGTACCAGCTGAAGAAATCGTGAGTTAAGCAAACTGCGGTGCGACGCCTCACCATCGGGATTCACTCCGACCGGCTACAAAAGGAAACCAATTATTAGGTAGGCATACTCCTCACCCCGCTCAGCAGTTGAATATAATTCCTGCCTTGAAGTTACAGAATTTGGAGCCGCTCCCGTTTCTTCTTCTCCGTGGCTACTGGCAAGCAACTGGCCGGTGTGGCAGTTGTACGCATCTGACAGGGTTATTTCTAGGCGCTTCTACCCGCAGCCGTCCGGCGATGAGCCGGGGTTGGCGTTATCTAGCGCATGAGTAGCCCGCGGGCCTTCGCAAACTTTCGCGGTAGGTTTGCCGTTGATTTCACCGCCATGTACCGACTCTCTGCCCTAATGCGACGCCTGACGGCGGTGACCTTCCTGGTCACCTACCTCGGCCTGTTCGCGGGGCAGGCCTTCTGCACCGGCACCGGTGACCCGTTTGCCCAAACCGGCCGGGCGGCCTGCTGCATGGGCAAGGCCTGCGCCGGCATGGGAAAAATGGCTGCCAAGGGCAAAGACCCGAAAAGCCCCGACTGCAACAAGCGCGGCATTGCCCGCCTGCTGGCTGCGCAAGCCTCGCCACAGGGCCAGTCATTTCTGATTGCCGCGCCAGCGCTGCTGCCGGAAACGGCGATTACGCTGCCGTTCCCCCGATTTACGCGGTGGAACCTGGCGCAGAAAGTGATGCTGGTGCCCACCCGGCACCTGCCCCCCAAAATTCCCGACATTCGGATTTACATCCAGTCCCTGACCGTCTGAGCAACGGTTGTGTGCCACGGCCCTGCCCGGTATAGCGCTGCTGTACCCGGCGGTGCCGTGGCGTTTGTGTGCTAGCACCGGCCGCTTTCGGCTCGCCTCACGCGCTTTTGGCCCCGTGCCTGGCCACCCCCATCCCAAGTCTGGTGCCTGCCCGTTGCTTCCCGAAGGGGAGAGCGTGCGACAATTTTTACTGATTATTCCCCATCATTTTCATTCCCGCAAACCATGCGTGCCAACCTCTTTTTCCTCACCCTCACCGCCTCCGCCACCCTGCTGCTCAGCAGCTGCGACAACAAAGCTGCCCAGACGGAAACCGCCACCACGACGACCGCCCCGGCCGACAGCAGTGCCACAGCTACCACGGGCACCGCCGCCACTTACTACACCTGCGAGATGCACCCCGAGGTGCACAGCGACCAGCCCGGCAAGTGCCCCAAGTGCGGCATGACGCTCGTGAAAAAGTAGCCGCCCGACCAGTCGGGGCGGGGCCGGCGGCCCCGCCCGCTTTCGGCTTTTGTCTTCTGCTTACCCTGCTTTACTATGGTTAACAAACTCATTTCGCTCGCGCTGCGCAACCGCGTGCTGGTGCTGCTGCTTGCGGCCGGCCTGTTTGGCTGGGGCGTGTACTCGCTGCGCCGCAACCCGATTGACGCCATCCCGGATTTGTCCGAGAACCAGGTCATTGTTTTCACCGAGTGGAGCGGCCGGAGCCCGCAGGTGATGGAGGACCAGGTGACTTACCCGCTGGTATCGAACCTGCAGGGCATTCCGAAGGTGAAGAATATCCGGGGCACGTCGATGTTCGGGATGAGCTTTGTGTACCTGCTCTTCGAGGACAACGTGGACTTGTACTGGGCCCGCTCACGGGTGCTGGAGCGGCTCAACTACGCCCAGCGCCTGCTGCCGCCACAGGTGACGCCCACCCTGGGCCCCGATGGCACGGGCGTGGGCCACGTGCTCTGGTACACCCTGGATGCCAAGAACCTGGACCTGGGCGAGCAGCGCGCCCTGCAGGACTGGTACGTGAAGTTTGCCCTGCAAACCGTGCCCGGCGTGAGCGAGGTGGCTTCCTTCGGTGGGTTCGAGAAGCAGTACCAGATTAACCTCGACCCCACCAAGCTCAACTACTACCGCATTCCGCTGGCCGAGGTGCTGCGGGCCGTGAAGTCGAACAACAACGACGTGGGCGGGCGCAAGTTCGAGCTGAGCGACATGGGCTACATCGTGCGCGGGCTGGGCTACATCAAGAATATCCAGGACGTGGAAAACATGCCGGTGGGCACGTTTCAGTCGGTGCCGGTGCGGGTGAAGGACGTGGCCACCGTACAGATGGGCGGCGACATCCGGCTGGGCATCTTCGACGAAAACGGGCAGGGCGAGGCCGTGGGCGGCATCGTGGTGATGCGCTACGGCGAGAATGCCGACCTGGTCATCAAAGCCGTGAAGGCCAAGATGGCCGAGGTGCAGAAGGGCCTGCCGCCGGGCGTGAAGTTCACCTTCGCCTACGACCGCAGCACGCTGATTGAAAAGGCCGTGGCGTCCATCCGGGGCACGCTCGTCGAGGAGATGATAACCGTGTCCATCATCGTGCTCATTTTCCTCTTCAACTGGCGCAGCGCCCTGATTATCCTCATCCAGATGCCGCTCTCCATTGCCATTGCCTTCATTCTGCTGGAGGCCTTTCACGTCTCGTCCAACATCATGTCGCTCACCGGCATTGCCCTGGCCATTGGGGTGATTGTGGACGACGGCATCGTGGTGGTCGAAAACGCCTACCGTCACCTCGCCGAGGCGCAGGCCGCCGAAGCCACGGCGCCGCCGCCCGGCCCCGACCCCGAAGTAGTCACTTATCCGCAGCCCACCGCGGCGCCCGCCCCTCAGCCCACGACTGTATGACCGCCGAAGAACGCAACCGCATTATCGAAAAAGCCTGCAAGCAGGTCGGCACGGGGGTTTTCTACTCCTCGATTATCGTCATCGTGTCGTTTCTGCCGGTGTTTCTGCTCACCGGGCAGGAGGGCAAGCTGTTTTCGCCCCTGGCCTGGACCAAGACGTTTATCCTGCTCGTCGATGCCTTCGTGGCCATCACCGTGGCCCCGGTGCTCATCAGCTTTTTGCTGAAAGGCAAGCTCAAGCCGGAGAGCAGCAACCCGCTGGGGCGCTTTCTGGAACGGCTCTATACGCCGCTGCTGAGCTGGTGCCTGCGCTGGCGCAAAACCACGCTCGGCCTCAACATCCTGGCCCTGCTCATCAGCCTGCCGATGCTCTTTAGCCTGGGCACGGAGTTCATGCCGCCGCTGGACGAGGGCAGCATCCTGTTCATGCCCGTGACCCTGCCCGACGTGTCGAACACCGAGGTGAAGCGCATTCTGCAGGTGCAGGACCGCATCATCAAGGCCACGCCGGAGGTGGCGCACGTGCTGGGCAAGGCCGGGCGGGCCAATACGGCCACCGATAACTCGCCGATTTCGATGATTGAAACCATCATCCTGCTCAAGCCCCGCGACCAGTGGCGGGCGGGCATGACCAAGGCCAAAATCGTGGACGAGCTCAACGGCAAGCTTCAGATTCCGGGCGTGGTCAACGGCTGGACGCAGCCCATCATCAACCGCATCAACATGCTGAGCACCGGCATCCGCACCGACGTGGGCGTGAAGGTGTACGGCCAGAACCTGGATTCCATCTACCGCCTGGCCACCCGCATCAAGCAGCAGCTCGACAACGTGCCCGGCGTGAAGGACCTCTACGTGGAGCCCATCACCGGCGGCAAATACCTGGACATTGCCATCAAAAAGGACGAAATCGGCCGCTACGGACTCAGCACCGACGACGTGAACCTGCTGGTGGAATCGGCCCTGGGCGGCATGCCGCTGACTACCACCATCGAGGGCCGGCAGCGCTTCAGCGTGAATGCCCGCTTCGCGCAGGACTTCCGCAGCTCGCTGCCCGCCATCCGCCGCCTGCAGGTGCAGACGCCCAGCGCCGGGCCGATTCCGCTCTCGGCCGTGGCCGACATTCGGGTGGCGGAAGGGCCGCCGATGATTAACTCGGAAAACGCCCTGCTGCGCGGCACGGTGCTGTTCAACGTGCGCGACCGGGACCTGGGCGGCACCGTGCAGGAGGCCAAGCAGAAGCTGGAGCAGCTGCTCACGAAGATGCCCAAAGGCTATTTTCTGGACTGGAGCGGGCAGTACGAAAACCAAATCCGCGCCAGCCAGACGCTGAAGCTGATTGTGCCCATCGTGCTGCTCATCATTTTCGGGGTGCTCTACTTCACGTTCGGCTCGCTGAAGGAGGCTTTTTTCAACATCATCACCATCCCGTTTGCGCTTATTGGCGGGGTATTCATCGTCTATTTCTACGGCATCAATTTGTCGGTCGCGGTGGCCGTGGGCTTTATCGCCCTGTTCGGGCTGGCCGTGGAAACCAGCATCCTGATGGTGATTTACCTCAACGAGGCCGTGCAGAAGCTGGTGGCCGAAAAGGGCAACTCAAGTGAGACGCTGACCAACGCCGACATCCGCGCCGCCGTGATGGAAGGCGCGGCCAAGCGCCTGCGGCCCAAGATTATGACCGTGTCGGTGTCCTTGTTCGGGCTGGTGCCGGTGCTCTGGGCCTCGGGCGTGGGGGCCGACGTGATGCTGCCCATTGTGCTGCCGCTGATTGGGGGCGTGTTCACGTCCTCGATTCACATTCTGCTGGTCACGCCGGTGGTGTTTGAGATGATGAAAGAGTACGAGCTGCGCAAACACGGCCGGCTGGAAATCCCGGTAATGAATCATTAAGCCATGAAAACCAAACAGAAAGAACGTCATGCTGAGCGCAGCCGAAGCATCTCTACCGCAATAGTAAATAATTGCATTGCGCGGTAGAGATGCTTCGGCTGCGCTCAGCATGACCGTTTGGATATTTTGAAAATCAATTCAATGAAATTCTTCCTCCTGCTCCTGCTGCTGGGGCCGCGCCTGGCCGCCGCGCAGCACTGGCCGCGCCTGCCCCTGGACTCGGTGCTGCGCCGCGTGGCGCGCGACAACCCGCGCCTGCGCCAGTACGATGCCCAAATCAAGGCCGCCGATGCCTACGCGAAAGGTGCCCGCACGTGGGCCCCGCCCAAGGTGGGGGCCGGGCCGTTCATGACGCCCTACGTCACGCGCCGCAACAGCGACAACCCCGGCGACGTGAACCGGGGCTTCGCGATGGTATCGGTGGAGCAAACCATTCCCAACGGGGCCCGGCTGCGGGCCAATGAGCGCTACCTGCAAAGCCGGGCCGGCGTGGAGCAGGAAAGCCGCGCCTACGAGCGTAATCAGCTCTTCGCCGACACCAAGCAGAACTACTACGCCTGGGCGCTGCTGCTGAAGAAGCAGCGGGTGCTCGACGGCACCGAGCAGCTGCTGCGCTTCATCATCCGCTCCATCGAGCTGCGCTACAAGTATGGGGGCGAAAAGCTCAACGACGCTTTCCGGGCCAAGGCCGAGCTGCTGCGCCACCACGCCGAGGAGATGGAAGTGCAGGGCCAAATCGACGAGAAGCGCATTGCCCTGAACACGCTGATGAACCGCCACCCCGACGAGCAGTTCGAAATCGACTCGACCTACGCCCGGCCGGACTACCGCGACGCGCCCGATACGGCCGCCCTGGCCCTCGCCCGCAGCGACGTGCGCCGCCTCGACCGCACCCTGGCCCGCACCCGCCTGCAACAGGCGCTGGAGCTGACCAGCCGCAAGCCTGAATACGGGGTGCAGTACCAGCACATGAATACGCTGGGGGGCAATTCACAGAGCCAGTACACGCTGCAAGGCACAATCTCAATTCCGATTGCGCCCTGGGCCGCGCGGGGCTACAAGGCCAATGTGGCCGGCCTGGGCCTGGAGGCGCAGGCCCTGCGCGAGCAACGCGCCGCCCTGGTGACGCAGGCCAAAGGCACCGCCTCGGGCCTGCTGGCCCGGCTGCACGCCAAGGGCGAGCAGGTGGATATGTACGAGAAGAACATTCTGCCGGCGGTGCTGAAAAGCTACCGGGCCACGCTGCTGGCCTACGAGCAGAATACTGAGGAGCTGACCGCCGTGCTCCAAGCCTGGGAAACCCTGCGGGCCACCCGGCTGGAGGCCGTGAATCAGGAAATGGAATACATCCAGCTGCAAACCGACTATGAGCGTGAAATTGAACACTAGCCCGGCGACCTTCGCCCCCTGGGGCCCATTGCGAGGCCCGGCCCGGTTGTGCTGGCTGGTTGTGCTGCTGGCCGGCCTGGCCCTGGCCGCCTGCTCGACCAGGCATGACCCTACGGAAACGGCGGCCACGGCCGCAGCGGACGTGTACACCTGCTCGATGCACCCGCAGGTGCACCAGGACCATCCCGGCGACTGCCCCATCTGTGGCATGACGCTGGTGAAGAAGATAAGTGCCTCTGTCCCGGCGGCTTCGCCATCAGCGGCCGGAGGCAAGGTGGATTCCTCAACCATAGTGCCCGCCCCCAATGAGCAGGTGCTTTCCCGGGTGCGGCTGGTTCGGCCCTCCCGCACGGCCGAGACGGCCGTTATTACCGCGCCGGGCACTATTGCCTACGACCCGCGCCGGTTTGAGAACGTGGCCGCCCGCTTCGGCGGGCGCATCGAGCGCCTGTACGTGCGCTACCAGTTCCAGCCCGTGCGCGCCGGCCAGAAGCTCTACGACATCTATAGCCCCGAGCTGGTGACCGAGCAGCAGAACCTGCTGTTCCTGCTGCAAACCCATGACCCCGATGACCAGGCCCTGCTCAATGCCTCGCGGCAGAAGCTGCAGCTGCTGGGCCTCTCGGCGGCGCAGGTGCGGGCCGTGGAGCAGCGCGGCCGGCCGCAGCTGAGCATAAGCGTCTTCAGCCCGGTGAGCGGCTACGTGATGGAAACCGCACCCCCGGCGGCCGCAGCAGCGGCTGTCCCTGCTATGAGCCAACCGGGCAACCCCGCCCCGGTCGGAGCGGCGCTGGAGCAGGCCGCGCCCCTGGCCATTCGGGAGGGGCAGTACGTGGCGCGTGGCCAAGGCGTGTTTCAGGTGGTGAACACCGACCGGGTGTGGGCGCGCCTGCAGGTGTACGCCCGCGACGTGGATGCCGTGCAGCCGGGCCAGCCCGTGGAGCTTACGTTGAATGACCAGCCCGAAGCCCCGCCGATAAAAGCCACCATTGCCCTGTTGGAGCCGGTGCTGGCCGGCGACGCCGCCACCGTGACGGCGCGGGTGTACCTGCCCAACCCGGGCGGGCAGCTCAAAATCGGGCAGCTGGTGACGGCCCGCATCACGCAAGCGGCGGCGGCCGGGTTGTGGGTGCCGATTACGGCGGTGGTGGAGCTGGGCACCCAGCAGGTCGTTTTTCGCCGGCAGTCGAATAGCCCGCGCCTGCTGGCCGTGCCCGTGCTAACCGGCCCGCGCCGCGGCACGCAGGTGCAGGTCGTGCGCGGACTGCGCGCCGAGGACCAGATTGCCGAAAATGGCCAATACCTGGTCGACAGTGAATCCTTTATCAAACCCGTGGCCGATGTTCAGCAATAAATCACCGTTTCTATTCCTGGCCCTGAGTGTAAGCCTGGCTGCCTGTGGCCACCATGACGACCCGAAAACGGCGTCCGCCGTGCAGGCCGAGGCAACGGCGACCCCGGCCACGGCCGCGCTGGGCAGCTACTACACCTGCTCGATGCACCCGCAGGTGCACCAGGACCATCCCAGCGACTGCCCCATCTGCGGCATGGCCTTGATAAAGGTGAACAAGGCCGCCGCCAACGGCCGCACCTTGCAGCTGAGTGCCGAGCAGGTGCGGCTGGGCAATATTCGGGTGGCCACCGTGGGCGAGGCGCGCGCGGACGGTAGCACCGCTGGCTCTGCCAGCGGCCTGCGCCTGACGGGCCGGGTGGTGCTCAACCCCGAAAACCTGGTGCAGGTGAGTGCCCGCGTGCCCGGCCGTGTCGACCGCCTCTACGTGCGGGCCACCGGTGAAACCGTGCGGGCCGGGGCCCCGCTGTTTGCCATTTACAGCGAGGAATTGCTGAAAGCGCAGCAGGAGCTGCTGCTGGCCCACGCGCAACGGCGCGAGCTGACGGGCGGTGGCATCGACTACGCCCCCCTGGTGGAAGCGGCCCGCACCAAGCTGCGGCTGTGGGGTATGACGACCAGCCAAATAGCCGGCCTGCTGCGGTCGGGCAAGGTGCTCAATCCTATGCCTTATTTCAGCCCCCGCAGCGGGGTAGTGCAGGAGCTGAGCATCCGCGAAGGCGACTATGTGAGCGAGGGCACGGCCGTGGTCCAGCTGGCCGACCTGAGCTCGGTGTGGGTAGAAGCCCAACTGTACGCCACCGACCAGCCCCTGCGGGATGGCCAGCCCGTGCAGGTTTCCTTCCCGGCCTTCCCCGGCCAAACGGTAACGGGCCGGGTGAGCTTCAGCAGCCCCGAGCTGGCCGCCGAGAGCAAGGTGGCGCTGGTGCGGGTGCAAATTCCCAATCCGCGGCAGCAGTACACGCCCGGCCTGCAGGCCGTCGTGGAAACCACCGGCCCGGCGGCCCGTCCGCAGTCGACGGCTAGCTCGGGGCTGCGCGTGCCGGTCGAGGCGGTATTGCAGGAGTCGGCCGGCAACAGCCTGTGGGTGCGCACCCCCGATGGCCGCTTCGAAAATCGCATGGTGACGCTGGGCCCGCAAACCGGAGAGCAGGTGGAAATCCTATCGAATCTGAAAGCCGGGGAGCAGGTAGTAGTGAACGGTGTTTACTTGCTCAACAGCGAATACATTCTGCAAAAAGGGGCCACGCCGATGGCGGGAATGGAAGGCATGAAGATGTGAAGGGGGCGTTGAGCCAGTTGATGCAGGTGGGATTAATGAACTGTGTATATACATTAAATGTATGTACATTTGTATCTCTGCTGCTTATCGCAGAGCTCTAAAAATTAATATCATGGAAGTTGGAATTGATAGTTTTGCCTCGCATCTGCTCAGCAACAGCAGCAGCGCAACCCTTACGGGTGCCGAGGCCATGAGCCAGCTGCTCGACCGCATTCAGCGGGCCGATGAAGTGGGGCTCGACGTGTTCGGCATCGGCGAGCACCACCGGGCCGAGTACCTGGATTCCGCGCCCGCTGTCATCCTGGCCGCGGCGGCCGCCCGCACCAAACGCATCCGCCTCACCAGCGCCGTCACGGTGCTCAGCGCCGCCGACCCGGTGCGGGTGTTTCAGCAGTTTGCCACGCTCGACCTGATTTCGCAGGGCCGGGCCGAAATGGTGGTGGGCCGCGGCTCGTCCATCGAAGCGTTTCCGCTGTTCGGCTTCGACCTCGACGATTACGACGAGCTGTTTGCCGAAAAGCTCGGCTTGCTGCTGCAAGTGCGCGACACCGAGAAAGTGCGCTGGTCGGGCCGGTTCCGGCCGGCGCTCACCGGGCAGGGCGTGTACCCGCGGCCGGTGCAGTCGCAGCTGCCCATCTGGCTGGGCGTGGGCGGCACGCCCGAATCGTTTGTGCGGGCCGGCACGCTGGGCCTGCCCCTGATGGTGGCCATCATCGGCGGCGACACCCACCGCTTCCGCCCCCTGGTGGACCTCTACCGCGAAGCCGGCCGCCGGGCCGGACATGCCCCCGCGCAACTGAAGGTGGGCCTGCACTCGCTGGGCTACGTGGCCGATACCACCGAAGAAGCCCGCGAGGGCTTCTACCCCGGCTACGCCCGCACCTTTTCGGCGCGGGCCAGGGAGCGCGGCGGGCTGCCCGTCACCCGTCCGCAGTTCGACGCGCAAGCCGGTCCGCTAGGCGCGCTGCTGGTGGGCAACCCCGAAGAAGTGGCCGCGAAAATCCGGCGCCACGGCGAGGCGCTGGGCGGCATCTCGCGGGTCACGTTTCAGATGGACGTGGCCACCCTGCCCCACGCCGACATCCTCCACGCCGTGGAGCTGCTCGGCACCCGCGTAGCCCCGCTGCTGCGCTGATTCGGTGTGGCGGGCAGCAAGCGGGCCCGACAAAGTCATGGCAAACGTCAATGGCCGCGATTCAAAAACCATTCAGGCGGCGCTGGAAGCGGGCGGTTACCCGTTGGTGCGCTCGGTGACAAAAGCGGGGTGAAAGTCTGCGGCCTTACCTAGCCTTATCAGGGTGTTGAATCAACCATTGCTGAAGTTGTTCAATTTCCCGCTGCTGGTCCTGCAACACGAGATAGGCCACTTGCTGGAGCTGCTCATCCCGGCCGAGCTCCAACTCGGCGCGGGCCAGGGTGATGGAGTTCTGGTGATGCGCGATGAGCAGCGCGGCAAAGTCCCGGTCGATGCTGCCCGTGCCGGCATCTTCCTGGTGCTGGTTGCTGCGCACGCGCAGGGAGTCCGCGCCGGCTTCCAGCCGGGCTATGGTGCGGTGGGCGGCGGGGTGCAGGCCGCTGGTGGCAGCGTCCAGCAGGCGGCTGAACCGTTCGCTTTGCGTGGTGTGCTCGGGAAAGCTGGGCGGCAGCGCCCGCAGGCGCCGGTTGGCCGACTCCAGGCTTACGATAAGTTGCTGGTGGTCATGGTTGATGTGCTCTGCCGCCGCCCGCAGCGCCGGGTCCTGCCCTTTGTTCAGTTCCAGGGCCGACATGGCCACCGCGGCCCGGTGGTTTTCCCGCAGCAGCAGGGCAAAGTACAGGTCGAGGTTGTCGGCCGGTGGCAAGGACTGGGAGCGTTCCACCATCGTATGCAGGGCGGCCATCATGGTAGGCGGCAGTTCGTGCACCCCGGTCCCGTTGGTTTCATCGGCCGACCCGTGGCAGCCGCCTGCCAGCAGGGCCAGTACCAGTACCCCGCCCGCAACTGTGCGGGCGGTCAGGGACCCGTGCCGGTGAACGGTGGTCGAAATGCTCATGCCACAGTTGTGCTGACGACGTGACTGCGGGCCTCCGGCTCGCCCTGCTGCGTTTCGTGCTGCACGTAGTATTCGAGCTGGGTGCCGGGGGCGAAAGCGTCGGTGTCGAGGTAGGGCGAGCGGGTGTTCACGGCTAGGCGCTGCCAGGAGCTGGCTTCGCCGCCCACGCGGCGGAAGAGGTGGGCGACTTCCAGCAGTTCTTTGGAGAAAGCGATGCGGCGGCCGGCGGGCTCCAGGGTCAGGTCGATTTTAGTGGGGTGCATGGGGGAGGAGATAAGCGGCGGCTAGGCAATCATGCCGAGCAATAAAAACAACAGGAAGCCAACGAAGAAGGACAGGGTGAGCAGCGGGGTTTCGGTTTCTTCGTGGGCTTCAGTGAGCAACTCCTCGGTGACGAGAAACAGCAGGGCGGCCAAGCCAAAGGAAAGCACGATTTCGAGCAGGTTTCCGGTGGCCCCGCGTAGTAGGGTGGTGCCGATGCCGGCCCCGATGAGCAGCATGAGCGAAGTGCCGGCCACGATGGCCACGGCCCGGCCCTTGCCGTGGCCACCCTCCTGCAGCTCCACGGCAGTGGCCAGGCCGAGCGACAGCAGCTCGATGGTGAGGGCAATGGCCAGTAGAGTACCTTCCTTCGCGCCGGCGGCAAAACCGATGCCGAGCAGCAGGCCATCGATGAAGATGTCGATGCCGATGGCCACGAGCAGGCCCCACGGCAGCGTTGCGGCGGCACTCGTGGGGAGGCCCGAGCGGTCGGCAGCTGGCTCGGCGTCTTTGCCGGCTTGTTCCTGTTTTTCGAGGCGCTGGGTGAAGTAGCGCAGCCCGAGCATGGTGGCCACGCCGAGGCCGAAGCCCAGCACTACTTCGTAGGGCGCGTGGTGCTGGACGATGTCGGGCAGCAGCTCGACGGCGACCACGGAGAAGATGACGCCGGCCGCGAAGTGCAGGATGGCGCTGCGCAGCTGGGGGCCGGGGGCGCGCCAGACGGCCAGGGCCGCGCCGGCAATCATGACGACGGCCGGCAGCACCGAAAAGCCAAGCATGGTCGTCCAGGGCGGGGTGACGGCGGTAGGGATGGTCAGCAGCATGGGGCTATTGGGTGGGGTGAGCTTGCAGCCAGCGCTGGTACTGCTTGACTTCGGCCTGCTCGTCGCGGACGATGCGGCGGGCGGCGTCCTTCAACTCAGCATCCTTGCCGAACGCCAGCTCGACCTGGGCCAGGGCCACGCCGGTTTGGTGGTGCACCTGCATGAGGGTGGCAAAGTCGGCATCGAGCGGACCCGGCGTGGGCGGCAGCTGGCGCAGCGGAGCCAGCGCGGCGGCAATGCGGCGCACGAACGGGTCTTTGGTGTTACCGGGGCGGTATTCCTGGCCTTTGGGAGGCTGCCGGGTCAGGGCCAGGGTGAGGACGTGGTTGTCGCGCTCGTGGCCTTTGAGTACGTGCTGGGCCAGGGCGCGCAGGGTGGAATCCTGGCCGCTGGCAATTTCCACGGCGGCCAGGCGCTGGGCGCCGCTGTGGTGGACGGTCATGAGGCGGGCAAAGTCATCGTCCCAACAGCCGTCGCGGTGCACGGTGTCGAGCTGTTGGGCCAGCAGCAGCAGGGTGTCGCGCAGGCTGGGCGGGGTAGCGACGGGGGCCGGTTTGGGCTGGCCGGCGGCGTGGACTTCCTGCTCGTGGACATCGGTATCGGGCTTGGAATTGCAGCCGGCAAGGGCCAGGCTGGCTCCGAGGAGCAGCGCATAAAAGGCGGGGTATATTTGCATGAAAAGGGGTTTTAGAGCGGAGTCCTTATTCGGTGGGCTCGATGTGAACCAGCACGTTGTAGACAGCGGGCTTGGCCCGGATAATGGTGACCTTCACGGCCCCGGCGATGTTGTGGCCCTCGCGCACGCTGATGCGGCCGTCCACTATCACATGCAGGTCGGCGAAGTACTCGAAGCCCATTTTGCGCACGAAGCACTTCTCGGTGGCCATCACGCCGGGCACGGCTTCGGCCAGCGCGCGGATGTCTTCGGCCCACGTGCCGGCGGGGGCCTCGTCCATGATTTCGCCAAAGGCGGGCCGGAAAATGTGGTAGGCGTTGTAGACGATGAAGCAGCAGGCCACCAGGGCTGCCCAATCGTCGGCTGCCTCCCACCCTTTGCCGCCGATGAGGGCAATGCTAATGCCGACAAAGGCGGTGCAGGAAGTAATGACGTCGGCGCGGTGGTGCCAGGCGTCGGCTTTGACGGCGTTGCTGTCGACCTCTTCCCCCACCTTATTGACGGGGCGGTAGAGGGTTTCCTTGATGGCAATGACCACAGCCAGCACCGCCAGCGTGAACGGGGCCGGCAGCTGGTGGGGCGTGATGATGTGGATGATGCCCTCGGTGGCAATGTAGGTGGCGGCCCCGAGCAAGGCCACGGCGACCATGATGGCGGCCAGCGGCTCGGCTTTGCCGTGGCCGTAGGGGTGGTTTTCGTTGGGCTCGCGGGCGGCGGTGCGCAGGCCGAGCCAGACGATGAGGGAGCTGAAAATGTCGGTACCCGACTCGATGGCTTCGGCAATGAGGGCGTAGGAATGGCCCACCACGCCGGCCGTGCCCTTGCCGAGTACCAGGGCGATGTTGGCCCCGATGCCGAGCAGGGTGGACGACTGGCCGCGCTCGGCTCGTTCGCGGTTGGTGGGAGCAGCTTCGGTGGTCATGAAAGGGAGCTAAGGCTTGGAAGTGAAGTCCATGCGCTGGATGCGCACGGCGTTGAGGATGGCCAGCAGGGCGACTCCCACGTCGGCAAACACGGCTTCCCACATGGTGGCCAGGCCGCCGGCCCCGAGGGCGAGCACCACGGCTTTCACGGCGAAGGCCAGCCAGATGTTTTGCCACACGACGGTGTGGGTGGCTACGGCGATGCGGCGGGCGGTGGCAATCTTGCTGGGGTGGTCGGTTTGGATAACGACGTCGGCGGTTTCGATGGTGGCGTCGGAGCCGAGGCCACCCATGGCGATGCCGACATCGGCCAGGGCCACCACGGGGGCATCGTTCACGCCGTCGCCGACGAAGGCCAGCCGGTGGCCGGCGGCTTTGAGGCGCTCGACGTGGGCCGCTTTGTCCTCGGGTAGCAGGCCGCCGTGGGCCTCCGTTATGCCGAGCTGCTGGGCCACGCGCTGCACGATGGCATCCTTGTCGCCGGAGAGCATGACAATGGTTTTGATGCCCTGGGCTTTGAGCTCCTGCACGGCCTGGGCGGCATCTTCCTTGATTTCATCAGCCACGGTGAGGTAGCCGGCGTACTGGTTGCCCACGGCTACTACCACAATGCTGTCGACGAGCTGGTCGATTTCAGCGGGATAGGCGACGTTGAATTTGGTGAGCAGCTTGGTGTTGCCGGCCAGCACCTCCTGGCCATCGACGCGGCCACGCAGTCCGTGGCCGGCAATTTCCTCCACGTTTTCAACCGCCAGCGCCGGGCCGGTGGGCTTGACGTGCTGCACCAGCGCCTGGGCAATGGGGTGGGTGGACTTGGCTTCGAGGGCCGCGGCCAGGGCGGTGAACCGGGCTTCGGTCTGGCCGGGGGCCGTGACGACCTGCTGCACGGCGAACACGCCCTTAGTGAGGGTGCCGGTTTTGTCCATCACTACGGTGTCAATCTCGCGCATGACATCCAGGAAGTTGGAGCCCTTGAAGAGCACGCCCACCTTGGAGGCCGCGCCGATGCCGCCGAAGTAGCCGAGCGGAATGCTGATAACCAGCGCGCAGGGGCAGGAAATGACGAGAAACACCAGCGCCCGGTACAACCAGTCGCGAAATACGTAGTCGTCGACGACGAAATACGGCAGCAGCGTGAGCAACACCGCCAGCCCTACCACGATGGGCGTGTAGACGCGGGCAAACTTGGTGATGAACTGCTGGGTTTTGGCCTTGCGGCCCACGGCGTCCTGCACCATCGCCAGAATCTTGCTCAGCTTGGTGTCCTTGAACGCAGCCGTGACGCTGATTTGGCTCAGCGTGTCCTGGTTTATCATGCCCGCCAGCACCGTTTCGCCCTTTTGCATGGTTTGCGGCACCGACTCGCCGGTGAGGGCGGCCGTGTTGAAGGTGCCGCGCTCGGACTGTAGGGTACCGTCGAGAGCCACTTTCTCGCCGGGCTTGACTTCAATCACGTCGCCCACTACCACTTCTTTGGGGTCGAGCACGAGGTGCTGGCCGCCGCGCAGCACGCCCACTTCGGTGGCCTGGATTTCGAGCAGGGCCTTGATGCTGCGCTTGGCCCGGTTCACGGCCGCGTCCTGGAACAGCTCGCCCACGGTGTAGAACAGCATCACGGCCACGCCTTCGGCGTATTCCCCAATGGCAAACGCGCCGATGGTGGCGATGCCCATCAGCAGAAACTCGTTGAAGATGTTGCCGCTGGGAATGCTCTGGATGGCCGAGCGAATGACCTTCCAGCTCACCAGCAGGTAGGCCACGCCGTACCAGAGGGGGCGCACGTAGCCGGTGAAGAAGCCGACTTTGTAATAGTCGAGGGCAATGCCAGCCAGCATGAGCACCAGGCTGATGCCGGGCACCAGGTAGGGGTTGTCGCCGGCGGGGCCGTGGTCGTGGTCGTGGCCGGCGTGCTCGTCGTGGTCGTGGCCCGGCACGTCGTGGCCCTCGGGCTCAGTAGCGGCCTCGGGGGTGAGCTGGCTGCGGGTGAGGGCGCCCACGTTTTCGGGCTGCACCTGCTTGGCGGTGTTCAGTTCCTCGTGGAGGTTATCGGATGATGGGTCGGGCATGGATTGTCGGAACGAAGATTAACGGGTAGGAAGGGCCGCCGGGAGCGGTTGGGGTGGCACGGGCGCGCGCCGGGCCAGCAGCCAGGTGCCGGCCAGCAGCCCCAGCGCCACCACCCCGCCGTAGAGAAAAGAGCGGTTGGCGAAGTGCAGGCCCAGGAAGCCGGCCAGCGGGTACGCAAAGGCCCACCAGAGGTGGCTCCAGGCGAAGTGAGCCCCGTACACGCGGCCCTGGTGGGCCTCGTCGGTTTGCTCGGCAATGAGGGTTTGGGTGGCCAGGTTGACGGCGTTCTGGCCGGCGCCGGCCAGCAGCCAGAGGCCCATCAGCAGCCAGAGGCCGGCGTGGTTGGCGGGCAGCACGGCCAGGCTGGTGAGCACGGCCCCGAGGATGACGAACGTGGTGTGGGCAATGCGCTTGGTGAGCGCGCCGGCCAGCAGCGCCGCGGCCGTGGCCCCGATGCCGAAGGCGGCCATTACCCAGCCGTAGCGGGCTTCGGGCAAGTGCAGCTGGCCACGCACAAGGCCCACGGTGTTCACCAGAATCAGGGCCCCGCTCACGGCGGCCACCAGCTCCAGCAGCAGGGCGTAGCGCATCACGGCGTTTTTCCAGAGCAGGCGGGTGCCTTCCAGCACGGCCGTGACGGTCACCCGCTCGTCAGCGCCGGCCGCAGCGTCTTCGTTGCGCAGCCGGGCGGGCAGCGTGAAAATCAGCACGCCCGATACCAGGAACGTGGCCGCGTCGATGAAGAAGATGTTGCGGGTACCGAGGAAGGCGGCCACGCCGGCGGCGATGCCGGGGCCCAGGACGCCGAGCAGCTCGTTGGTGGCGCTCGATAGGCTCAGGGCTGCCGGCAGCTCCTCGTCGGTGGTGACGGCGGGCAGCGTGGCCTGGAAGGTGGGCGTGAAAAAGGCCGTGAAGGCGTTGACCGTGAACATCAGCGCGTACACCTGCCACACCTGCGTGACGAAGGGCAGCAGGCCGATGACGACCATGCGCACCACGTCGGCGGTGACCATAATGGTCTTGCGGTTTAGGCGGTCGGCCAGCACGCCGGCCAGGGGCGAAAGCAGCACGAAGGCCGTCACGCGCAGGGTCAGGGCGAAGGCCAGAATCTGGGCCGAATGGCTGCCGCCGAGCTCAAAAGCCAGCAGGGCCAGGCCCACCCACGTCAGGGCATCGCCGAGCAGGGAGGTAGTTTGGGCCGCGTAGAGGCGGGCAAACACGGGGTTGCGCAGGCTGCGAAAGGGAGCAAATAGCGAGGATTCGGGCATAAAAACCAGGGTAATAGTAGGCAGGGCTGAAAAGGAGCGGTTATTCCTCCTCCGTATTCTTAAGCTTGCCGAGCAGGGAATACGCGCCTTTGGTGACAAAGTGCAGGGGCTTGCCCTGTTCGGCAGCGGGCAGGTGCACTTCGGTGTAGCCGTCCTCGCTCACGCCCCGCGTCACGGGCACCATCCGGTAGGTGGCGGTGCCGGCTTTTGCGGCCGAATCTGCCGCGACGAAGACGTAGGCTTGCGCCCCGAACTGCACCACGGCCTTTTCGGGCAGGGTGGGTACGGTGACGCGGTTGGTTTCGATGACGGCCCGCACGAACGTGCCGGGCAATAGCTGCTCGTCCTCCCGGTCCTGGTGGGCGTGGATGCGCACCGTGCGCTCGGGGCTGATGGTTTTGCTGATGAGGTAAACGTGAGCGGTGCGCTCGCGGCTCAGGGAGTCGTTCCCGAGCGAGAAGCGCACCAATTGGTTTTCCTTGACCTGCGGAATGTCTTTTTCAAACACCGTCAGCTCGACGTGCAGGTGCTCGGGATTGACGATTTCGAACAGCACGTCGGTGGGGGTCACGCTCTGGCCGATACTCACGTTCACGGCCTTGACGAAGCCGCCTCTGGGAGCGCGCAGGGTGGCCGTGCTCACGATGCGGCCGCCGATGGGTAGGCCCGCCAGGCGCAGGCGGGCGGCCTGGGCGTTGGTTTTCACTTGCAGGGCCTCGTACTCAGCCTGGGCGCGCTGGTAGTTTTTCTGGGGGGCTACCTCCTGGCGGTACAGCTCACCCTGGCGCTCGTACTCGGCGCGGGCGTACTTGAGCTGGCTGCGGGCTTCGAGGTAGTCCTGCTGGAGCTGCACGAAATCGGGGTTGCGGATGACGGCCAGCATCTGGCCGGCGCGCACCCGCGAGCCTTGCAGCAAGTTAGTGCGGTCCACAAACCCGCCCATCGGGGCGCTGACGGAAACGAGGTTTTCGGGGGGCACGTCGAGCACGCCGTTGACTTTCAGACCACCGCTCATCGGGCGCTGGGTGAGGGTGCCGAGGCGCACGCCGCCCACCTGCTGCTCGGCGGCCGTGAGGGTCACGCGGTCGGGGGGCGCGGCAGCTTCGGGGGCAGGCGCGGTTTGGCTCTCCGAGGCTGGGGCTTCGCTGGTTTCGTCGGCTTCTTTCTTGCCGCAGCCGGCCAGCAGGGCCAGCAGCAAGAAACAGGTTGTCAGGTGTCGCATGCTAGAATTAATGAGGTTGGGGCGGCCTTACTGGCTGCCCAGGAGGTATTCCAGCTCGATAACGGTCTGGTTGTGTTGCAGCAGCGCGTCGAGGTAATCGAGGCGCAGGCGGCGGGCGCGCTCCAGGTTGAGCAGGTATTCAGAATAGCCGGTTTCGCCGGCCTTGTAGGCAATGGTGGACAGGCGGGTGATGACCGTAGCCTGCGGCAGGGCGGTGGTTTCGAAGTAGCGCAGGCGCTGCCGCTGCTCGGCGCGGCGGGCCAGCAACTCATCGAGCTGGCCCGCTATTTCGGCGCGGTAGCGGTCGTAGCCAGCCTGGGCCACCTGATCCTGCAGGCGGGCGGCCTGCACGCGGGCTTTTTGGGGGCCGCGGAGCAAGGGCACGGCCACGCCGGCCTGCACGCCCTGAAAGCGCGCGCCGGCCCCGAAGTAGCGTTCGGTGCCCACGGCGTCGAGGCGCTGGTAGCCGATGATGGATTGATTGAAATAGCCCACCGTGAACTCGGGCAGGCCGGCGGCCCGGGCCACGCGGGTTTCGGCGCGGCGCTCGGCTATCTGTTGGGCCAGTACCCGGGCGTGGGGGTTTTTGACTTTTAGGAGCGTGTCGGCCAGGGCGAGGGCAGTGGTATCGGCCAGCGACGCTGCGTCCATCAAGGCTAGCGGGTGCAGGAGGCTGTCGGCCACGACCACGGCGGTGGGCACTTGCAGCAAAGCCTGG
>NZ_JAGEMO020000123.1 GCF_017921975.2 Hymenobacter terricola | reverse complement strand
TCAAGGCTAGCGGGTGCAGGAGGCTGTCGGCCACGACCACGGCGGTGGGCACTTGCAGCAAAGCCTGGAGCTGGCGCTGGGCCACCCGGAAATCGGTGCGGGCGGCCAGCAGCTGGGTGCGGACTTCGCCCTGCTGCACCAGGGCCGTGGCGGGTTCGAGGCGGGCGGCCTCGCCGGTTTTGAAGCGCAGATTAGCCGAGCGCAGAAACTCGGTGTACACGCTGTCCTGGCCGCGTAGCACCCGCAGGCGGTGGCGGGCGTGCACGGCTTGCTCGTAGTTCAGGCGCACCTGCCGGCGCAGCTCGGCCTGCACTTGCGCCAGTTGGGCCTGCTGACCGGCAATGCGGGCATCGGCCAGCCCGGCCGCGCTGCGGTACACGCCGGGCAGGGCCAGCGACTGGGTGAGAGTGAACTGGTTGTCGCGGTTCTGGGAGTTGTACTGGCCGTAGCTGCCGGTCACGGTGGTGCGGCCGTAGTCGTAGGCCGTGCGGCGGATGGCCTGCTGGGCTTCGATGGCCCGTTGGCCGGCCAGCACCGTGCCGTTGGTTTGCAGGGCCTGAGTGACGGCTTGTGGAGCAGTGAGCGTGGCCTGAGCATGGCCGAATAGGGGCAACAGCAAAAGAACCAGCAGCGACGCCACAGGCAAACTTTTGGCTGGGGTCGGGTGCGAGTCAGGGGTGGACTCCGAAGCCTTTTTTCGTTCCGAGAGGGCGTACAGTACCGGCAGCACCAGCAGGGTGAGCAGCGTAGCCGATACCAGCCCGCCGATGACCACGGTGGCCAGCGGGCGCTGTACTTCGGCCCCGGCGGAGGTGGACAGCGCCATGGGCAGGAAGCCGAGCGAGGCCACGGTGGCGGTCATCAGCACGGGCCGCAGGCGCACTTCGGTCCCGCGCAGGATGCGTTCTGTCAGGTCGGTGATGCCGTCGGCTTTGAGCTGGTTGAAGTAGCCGATGAGCACGATGCCGTTGAGCACGGCCACGCCAAACAGGGCGATGAAGCCCACGCCGGCCGAGATGCTGAATGGCATGTCGCGCAGCCACAAGGCCGCGATGCCGCCGATGGCCGAGAGCGGAATGGCCGTGAAAATCATGACCGACTGCTTCAGCGAGCCGAACGTGAAGTACAACAGCACGAAAATGAGCAACAAGGCCACCGGCACGGCGATGCTCAGGCGGTCGGTGGCCGCGCGCAGGTTCTCGAACTGGCCGCCGTAGGTGATGTAGTAGCCGGGGGCGAGCTTGAGCTGCCGGTCGAGCTTGGTTTGCAGCTCCTTCACCACCGTTTCCACGTCGCGCCCCCGCAGGTTGAAGCCCACGGTGATGCGGCGCTTGGCGTCGTCGCGCTGAATCTGGTTGGGGCCTTCGCGCAGCTCCACGCTGGCGACTTGCTCCAGGGGCACCTGGCGGCCGTTGGGGGCGGCGATGAAGAGGCGGCGGACGCTGTTGATGTCCTTGCGCAGGTCGGCGCGCAGGCGCAGCACGAGGTCGAAGCGGCGCTCCTGCTCGAACACCTGGCCGGCGGTTTCGCCGGCAAAGGCCGTTTGCACGGTGCGGTTCACGTCGGCCACGTTGAGGCCGAACTGGGCCAGGCGGTTGCGGTCGAGCTGCACCACGATTTGGGGCAGGCCCGTCACCTGCTCCACGTACACGTCCTCGGCCCCCTTTACCTGCCGGGCCAGGCGGCCGGCCTGCTGGGCGTAGTCGGCCAGCTGCTGGAGGTCTTCGCCGTAGATTTTCAGCACCACGTCCTGCTTGGCCCCGGAAATCAACTCGTTGAAGCGCATCTGAATGGGCTGTTGGAAGCTGAAGCTCACGCCGGGAATGACGCCCACGGCGGCGGCCATCTTGCGGGCCAGGTCCTCGCGGTTGTCGGCCGACGTCCAGTCTTTCTGGTCTTTGAGGATAATCATCAGGTCGCCGGCCTCCACGGGCATGGGGTCGGTGGGAATCTCGGCCGAGCCGATTTTGGCCACCACCTCCTTCACTTCGGGAAACTGCTGTTTGAGGATGGCCCCGGCCTGCTGGGCTTTCTCGATGGTGTAGCTCAGCGAGGAGCCCGTGAGCACGCGCATTTCCGTGGCGAAGTCGCCTTCGCTAAGCTGGGGAATGAACTCGCCGCCGAGGGTGCGGAACAGGAAAAAGCCGCCCACCAGCAAGCCCGCCGCCGTGAGCAGCACCGCCGCCTGGTGGCGCAGCGCGCCTTTGAGCAGCGGGTGGTAGAGGCGGGTATAAAAAGCCATCATCCGGTCGGAGAAGGTCTTTTTATTCTCCGTGGACCGGCTCAGCGCCAGCGCCGACATCATGGGCACGTAGGTCAGGCTCAGGATGAACGCGCCGAGGATGGCGAAGGCCACGGTTTCGGCCATGGGCCGGAACATCTTGCCCTCGATACCGGCCAGGGCCAGCAGCGGCAGGTACACGATGAGGATAATGATTTCACCGAATGCGGCCGACGAGCGGATTTTGGAGGCCGCGTGGTAGGTTTCGTCGTCCATCTGCTCGGTGTCGAGGCGGTTGCCGGGCACTTGCAGCTGCCCGCCGTGCAGGCGGTGGCTGATGGCCTCGACGATGATGACCGCGCCGTCGACAATCAGCCCGAAGTCAATAGCCCCGAGGCTCATCAGGTTGCCCGACACGCCGAACAGGCGCATCATGCTCACGGCGAAGAGCATGGCCAGCGGGATGACGGAGGCTACCACCAGCCCGGCCCGCCAGTTGCCGAGGAAGAGCACCAGCACGAAAATCACAATGAGCGCGCCTTCGAGCAGGTTCTTGGTGACGGTGTGGATGGCGCGGCCCACCAGGGCGGAGCGGTCGAGGAAGGGCTCAATGGTGACGCCCGCCGGCAGGGTTTTGCGGATGGTGGCCATGCGCGTCTTCACGTCCTTGATGACTTCCGAGGCGTTGGCCCCTTTGAGCATAAGCACCAGCCCGCCGGTGACTTCGCCCTGGTTGTTGAGCGTCATGGCCCCGTAGCGCACGGCCGCGCCGTAGCGCACTTCGGCCACGTCGCGCACCAGCACGGGCAGGCCGGCGCTGGTGCTGCGCACGACGATGTTGCCGATGTCGGCCGGCGAAGTAGCCAGGCCTTCGGTGCGGATAAAGGCGGCCGTGGGGTTCTGGTCGAGGTAGGCGCCGCCGGCGTTCTGGTTGTTGGCGGCCACGGCCTGGTACACCTCGGCCACCGTCACGCCTAGGGAGCGCAGGCGCTCGGGGTCGAGGGCCACTTCGTACTGCTTGAGCAGCCCGCCGAAGCTGCTCACGTCGGCCACGCCGGGCGTGCCGAGCAGCTGGCGGCGCACAATCCAGTCCTGAATGGTGCGCAGCTCGGTGGCGTCGTACTTTTTTTCGTAGCCCGGCTTGGCCCGCACCAGGTACTGGTAAATCTCGCCCAAGCCGGTGCTGACCGGAGCCAGCGTGGGCTGGCCGGTGCCGGCGGGAATCTGGTTTTCGGCTTCCTTGAGGCGCTCCGACACCTGCTGGCGCGCCCAATAGATGTCGATTTTGTCCTCGAACACGATGGTGACCACCGAGAGGCCGAAGCGCGAAAAAGACCGGACTTCCTCGCGGCCGGGGATGGTGGCCATGGCCTGCTCGACGGGAAAGGACACCAGGCGCTCAATCTCCTGGGCGGCCAGCGAGGGGGCCACGGTATACACCACCACCTGGTTACTGGTGATGTCGGGCAGCGCGTCAATCGGGAGCCGGCTCAGTGAGTAGCCGCCCCAGGCCACCAGGGCCAGGGTGAGCACCCCGATGATGAGCTTGTTGTGAATGGAAAAATGAATCAGCCGGTCGAACATCCGCTGGTTGGGGGTTAGGTCTAACACTTCGGAAAAACCTGCGGCGCGGCGGCTCTGGCCCGGTGGGCGGGAGCGGCGGCGACATGACCCGGCACGGTGCTATGCGCACGAATGGGGCGGCCGGCACGCACAAAGCGGCCGGCTGCCCGGCGGGGTCAGCAGGAAAAAAGGGGAAGGGTTAGGCCCTCGGGGGCTGCCACACGGCCGCGGTGGACCGGGTGGGAGCCGCTACCAGCAGCGGAGCATGGCGCTGGCCAGTGGCCCACTGGGCAGGCTGCGAAAAGGCCAACTGCACCGCTTTGATGGGAGCAAGTACCGCCCCGGCGCAGCAATGGCACTGGCAGAGCGGGGAGCACCAGTCGCCCAAGCCGTTCTGGCCGCAGTCGGAATGCGGGGTGGCGCTGATGCTGGTTTGCGCTTGTGCCACGCACATCTGCACGTCGTCGGCACAGGGCATGCAGGCGAGGCAAGAGAGGTACACAGAAAAGAGCAGGGCAAACAGACGCATCGGGGGCAAAGATAGGAAGGTTCTGCTTGGGCGCGGTGTGGAGCAAACGGTAACGGGTGGGGTTGAGTTCGGGAGGTGGGTGTTTGGGGTGGGTTACGCTTAGGCTGGACTATGAGCATTAAGAGTGGCCGACGGCTGCCTTTTTTGCCCGGGCAGCTTTGGGGGTGGTGCCAAGTACGGGGGCGCTGAGCTGCTGGTAGAGGCCGAAGAGGAATTCGAGGCGGGCCAGCTCTGAGGCGAAGGGCTGGGGGCGGTAGCGGCGGTCGACAGCGCGGTCGAGGGTCTGGTGGGCGCGGGCCAGGGCCGGGGGCATTGTGGTGGGGTCGTAGAGAGCGGCGAGGGATTCGCCGGGGAACTGGGCGCGGGCGGTCAGCACGGCCTTGGCGGCGGCGGTAACGGTCTGGCGCTGGGCCTCGGTGGGCGCGGGCGGGAAGGGGTAGTTGTTGTAGACGATATCCTTGGAGTAGCAGAAACGACTCTCAAGCCGGCCGCATACTTGACGCATCCAGGCCATGTGCATTTCGGAAGTCAGCAGGCCAAATAGGTAGGGCCTTTCTGGACCTATCGCACGCTGCCCATTTAGTTGACTAAGAAGCGGTCTTTTGCTAATTCAGCAAGTAGGTTTCAACAGTTTTCAGCCCCGCCTTTGTGACCGGGCCTTGCGAAGCCCTGCCGGACGCTTGCAGGAATGACCATCTTTTCCCACTGCGCAGCCGCTTAGCGCTGGGACCTCATTTGTTCCTGCAGGGCCAGGAAGCGGGCATACCAGCGGGTAGGCTGACCCTGGTAATGGGTTTTGCGTCCCGGCTCGTTGAAGGCCTCGCGCACCGCGACAAACCGGTGCTCTAGGAGCTGTTCTCAATTAAGGGAAAGGGTGATAACGCGCAAGCAGATAAAGGCATCAAACGAGCGGTCCAGCTTATCGTAACGCGTGAGGTGGTCTAGAAATGGTGGACAGAAGAAGGACGTATATTTCTTCTGTTATGGCAAGCAAATCCAGCGGGACGTCGCCCGACAAACGGCGTAAATACGACGAAGCGTTTAAAACCGAAGCCCTGCGCCTGGCGTCGGAACGCCGCAGCACGCAGGCGGCGGCTCGGCAGTTGGGCATCAGCCCGAAGCTACTCTACCGCTGGCAGCAGGCGCAGGTAGTGGCCGAAGTGGGCAGCGTTGAGGTGGCCCGTGCCCCAGAGGTCCGTGCCTTGCGCGCCCGCCTGAAACGGGCCGAGCAGGAGCTCGATATGTTAAAAAAAGCCGTGGTCATCTTCGGCCAGCCGACCCGGTGAGCACCTACCAGCACATCGCCCAGCGCCAGGCCCAGGTGCCCGTGCGTCAGCTCTGTCAGGTGCTGCGCGTGGCCCCGGCCGCCTACTACGCCTGGCAACGCCGCCAGCAGGTAACGGCCGCTGAACCGGCCTGGCAAGTGGCCGTGCGCGAAGCATTTGCCGACCACAGCCAGCGCTATGGGACCCGCCGGCTGCGCGCGGAAGTGCAAGCCGACGGCCATCGGGTGGGCCGCTGGCGCATCCGCCGCGTGCTGAAAGCGTACGGCCTGCGGGCGCAACAGCCCCGTTCGTTTGTGCCGCGTACCACCGACTCGGACCCGGCCGTGTGCCCGGCGCCCAACCGCTTGCTTGGCCAGCCGGCCCCCACCGCCCCCAACCGGGTCTGGGTCGGCGACATCACGTATCTGCCCCGCCAGGGCGGCGGCTGGCTTTACCTGGCCGTCTGGCTCGACCGTTGCTCGCGCAAAGTCGTGGGCTGGGACGTACGCGAAACCATGCCCGAGGACCTGGTCAGCGAGGCCCTGCGCCGAGCGCTGGCCGTACGCCGGCCCCCGGCGGGTCTCATCGTGCATTCCGACCAGGGCAGTCAGTACCGGGCCACCCGGTTTAAGGACTTGCTGGCGCGCCACGGCGCCCAGCAAAGCATGAGCCGGCGCGGCAACTGCTACGACAACGCCCACGCCGAATCGTTTTGGAGTCGCTTCAAAGCCGAACTACTCGACGGAGGCCGCTTCCCCGGGCTGGAAGAAGCCCGGCTCGAAATCAGCCACCACGTCGCCTATTACAACGCCGAACGCCGCCACTCGGCTCTCGGCTACCACCCGCCCAACCACTTCGAAACCCAACTCAAAACCACGTCCCAATTGTGTCCGGCTTAGTTAGACCACCTCAATTTAGACCAACTAAACGACGAGTACGTGGCGCTGTTGGCTGCCCATCGCCGTCGCGTTTCGCCTCGCGCCCCGGTTCCACGGTATGACCCGGTCCTGTTTGCGGGTGCATTCCGTTTCGCTCAAATCTTGGAACGGGAACGGTCCTTGCGGCACGACCCGACGCAACCTTGCGCCGAGATGTGCGTCACATCGTCGTCGGCATTGTCCCCTGACCCCAAAGTGCTGGCGAAGTTCATCTGGTCGTCCTTCGCCAATTCCCCGCATCATGCCGAGATTCAAGCGGATGAAAGACTGGTGTGCGTGTCGGCGGCTGCGACGGGGCACAAGTTCGTCGTTCGATTGAACTACCACCCAACTGCGCCAAGTGAGTGAAGTGGCAGTAGACAGCACGTCATAGTGATTAGACTTGTTCCCGAATAAGCAATCGGGTGTTTTCCAGGCCGTATTTGGAGCCAGAAACGGCGGCTGCTCAAAGAATCAGCGGATACCGGCTTGGTCAATCAAAAAAGGTATCCCAGTTGTACAAAAGGGTGGAATTTTTCAGCTATTTCTTATTCGGGAACAAGTCTATTATAAGCATGGGCAAGCGTATAAGAATAAGCATGGCAGCGGTGCTCACGGACAAGTACTGGATTGCCGACCCATCGAACGGGGGCGCGGTATGGGTGGTCTTGTCGCCAGAATCAGAATTCCCACCTGTTCCATCCACCCAGCCAGTATTGAAACCTGCCCTGCCACCTACGCAGGACGACCCTCCTGGTGCGTGAAGCACACCTCCGAAAACCTGTTACGCTCCTGCCAATGATTCATTTGACCGACTCAAATCAATACCGGGGAAGTGCTAAGCGGCGAATTCGTCGCCACGGTCTGCGTTCGGTTGGGGTAGGAGTCGCCTTGGGATTGGTTCTTGGCGTGGTCGTCATAGCCTCGCCTCTGGGCAGGGGCATGGACAGGCAACTTACGGCGCACTTCTCCGTCATGAACCGACGCCGGGTCGAGCAGCGCACCACTTTATTCGACCGCGTGCAGTGCTACCTCCTGTACAATGGCATCGCGGTCGGGGGACGCGTAGTTTCTTGGGAAGGGGGGCAGGTTATCTGGTCGTATCTACACGGAGGGGGGCAAGACCTCTGGCTTTGCCCCGACTACATCATGAGGTCCAAGGTAATTCGGCGAAGCTTGGCGCAGTTGCGAGAAGGGCAAAGCCAGCGGTTCACATTTTCCCAGGGGGATGACTTTCGCTTGAGCATGGCGGTGAACCCCTTTCACCTCAAAAGGACAAATGGAAAGGTTCTGCTGTGGCAACGAATTCAATTCGAAAATGACCTCGCGACCTATACAACCCTGGACTACGGGGTCGGAAGCTTTCGGCTACCAGACGGACTTATTCATGTGCTTCACCCGCAGCCGTTTACGGTCTACGCGCAGTGGAACGACCCTTCCCAATGATGAAAAAAATGTTGGAATGGATTTTCACGACAAGTAAGACCTGTGTTAGCAGGCGTTTGCTCCTGGGCGTGAGCGGCTGGGCATTGCTATCCTCGGCAATGTCCGACCAAGCCCCGCGTGCTGCGCCTCGGTGCGACCTGGAAAGCCTAAATTATTATTACATCAAAATTCTCAATCAGGAGCGCCATAAAGTAAACGCGACGGCTCCAATCGCCCACTTCGATAGGGAACTTCTGGTGGGCACCATTAGACATAATGAGCGGGTACAGCGCCTAGACAGCCTATTTCACGACCCTGACAACCGAACCGCTGAATTAGCTGGCACTCTATTGGACGACGCCCCGACCGAGCCCGCAAAACTGGCGCGGTACGTCTTCGAACGACTAAAAGCCAGCCTCAGGCACTGCGAAATCCAAGGGAATGCGGATTATACGTTCATAAGTGTTTCCGCCTCAGAAAATTATTACATAGTAAGACTTTCCAGCATAGCCACCCCAGCAAACCCACGGGCGCACCCGCTAACACAATCAAACAGGTAGCGTTGTCAACTACCCATGTCTAGCCAACCAATATCACCGCCACATGACTCTGTTTCCAACCTGGACGTTGCCGGACCTCGTGGAAGGTGCCCAAGCCCCGTTGCTCAGCGCATTTTGCCCCGATTGCGGAGACCTAACTTATCATCAGGCGTCCAATGTGCGGATAAACCCTAGGTGTATAGTCCCAGAGTGTGATGGAGTACCTTTCGGGCGAGCCATCCAGCAAAAGTTATGGGACAACTACTTCACGGCAGCGCCCGCACAACTCAGGCAATACGACGCAGTATCCAGCGTAGTCAGGAAAGCCTCCAAACGCTAGCTACACGCCATAACATCGACCCGAAAACGGTGGCCAAGTGGCGT
>NZ_JAGEMO020000122.1 GCF_017921975.2 Hymenobacter terricola | reverse complement strand
TACAGGCTCTGAAGGCCTAGCGGAACTGTCCAAAGTGGCCGTAGAACAGGAAGGGGATGCTCATGTAAGACGGGCTCGTTTGGCCCAACACCTCTTATCCATCTTGTTCCTTCCTGTTGCAGCGAGACCCAAGTTTAAGCCGCGGCTCAAACATAGGACCCTCTTAGAGCGGGGCCATGCGGCGCTCATTAGCTGCACGCCTGTTTCAGGGCGTGGCGCACTTGTTTATGGGCCGTCTTGAGGTAGGTTTTGAGTTGCTGCCTGCGGCATCCCACCATCACCTAGTGGCCAGCCCAAGTAAACAAGCCAAAGCAGCAGTGACGGTTAGGGTGAATGAGCGCGGAAGGGCAGTGATTTTTATGAGAGTGCGTTAGAATGAAACAAATTTAGTCTGGCATTGCCCTGTATCCGGTGGTTTCACTCAACTTGCTTGTTGCACCAGCCGACGGCTGCTTTTTGTATCGCAACGAATCCGGAATTGCCCAATCAATGCGTACGTGGCCGGCAATGCTGGTAGGGCGCGGATGCCTGGAAGGCACGCGGCCGTACGCAGGTTGCAGTAATGGCCACGTAAAAGTCTCGTATCACTGTAACGTGGCGCCGGCCACCGGCCGTCGGGCAAGCGGCTGTACCCGGCGGTCGCGCATTCCCGGCTAGCCAAGCCTCACCCGTCATCGGCGGAGAGGCCCGACTTCAGGCATCGGAGCCGACCTCCCGCCGCCCCAGGGCATGGCGGAGTAGCAGGGCAGGATATGCTTTTCTCGAAGCCGTCCCGCTCTGGGGCGCGGCGCTGGCGGGCACAACGCCAGGCTTAAGCTCACCAATGTGAACCGGCTAAAGGACTGGAAATTCAGGTAAAAGCCCTTTTGGGGGGATTTTGGCTACCTGGCTGGCGAAGCAGGGCTTGGACAAACACGTGTTACCGGAGCATTTGCGCCCCCTTTTTGTAGTCGGGTCACCCCCTTTTTGTAGTCGTATCCTTTTCTTTAAACAGCTCAAAAAGTTCATTTTCAAGCAATAGGAACCCTTTTTGTGGCTATACGACTACAAAAAGGGGGTCCCGCGCGCTCCTGACTAACTTCTTGATTATCCCCCTTTTCCTTAGACTGCTTTTTAACAGAAAAAAGACTGCTAAAAAAAACTAGTAGTTTATCTTTTTTATAAAGTTTACTAGTTTACCCTATCCATAACTCATTCATTTATAAATTGATGCAAGGCCATGCGACTACAAAAAGGGGGCCATGCGACTACAAAAAGGGGGCCATGCGACTACAAAAAGGGGGCCATGCGACTACAAAAAGGGGGTGTAAATCAGGTAATGCGACTACAAAAAGGGGGTCATTCGACTTCTGAAATAAAATCATGTAGTCGAATGACGGCAAAATTCGTATTTTTACCTATCTCTCCCTGACAAACGCTGCTGCTCTACTTATGAATCCCACCCCGTTCCCGGTTGCTCACCCGTTGGTGGTGCAGCACAATGCCCTGGTCAATGCCCGCTTCGACTTGAATACGACGGAGTCCCGGCTGTTTCTGGCCTTGCTGGCGCGGGTCCAGCGCGAAGATACCTCGTTTGCCAAGTGCCAGGTATCGGCGCGGGAAGTCATGGGTGCCACTGCCAGCAACAGCATCTACGAGAAGGTGCGCAAAATGCTGAAGGACTTTACCAGCCGGACGCTGCTCATTGAGAAGCTGGGGACAGACGGCCGGCCCTTGAAAAAGCCCAGCTTCACGGTTATCCCCCTGCTGGCCTACGCCACCTACATTGAGGGCGAGGGCATGATTGAGGCGCAGTTCAACGACCTGCTGCGCGACTACCTGCTCGAGCTGCGCGACAACTTCACCAAGGCCCAGCTCACGGAGCTGCTCAAGCTGAAAAGCGCCAGCTCCTACCGCATCTACTGGCTGCTGCGCGAGTACGCTGCCTTTGGCAAGCGCACCATCCGGCTCGACGAGCTTAAGGCCATTCTGGGCCTGAGCGAGGAGTACGACCGGTTCAACAACTTCCGGGCCCGGGTACTGGAGCGGGCCCGCGAGGAGCTGGCCCAGACCGACCTGCCTTTCACCTACGAAGCCATCAAGCAGGGCCGCGAAGTAATCGAGATACGGTTTCTGTTCAAGGCCGGGGGCACGGTGGCGGCGCTGCCCGCCGCCCCGGCTACTGAGTGGGAAGCGGCCGTGCTCGCGGCCGGCGTATCCACCAGCAGCCTGGCCAGCATCCAGGCACGCCTGACGGCGGGGGACTACGACGAGGGCTACATCCACTTCGTCATTGCCTCGGTACGGGCCCAGGTGAAAGCCGGCAAGGTGAAGAAGGAGGGCGGGGCCGTGTTCAAAGCCCTCACCGATGGCTACCTGCTGCCCGCGTACCAGCAGGCGCAGCAGGCGCCGGTCAAGGCCAAGCTGCGGCCTGCCGTACTGGCCAAGTATAAAAAGCTGGAGAGTGAGCTGGACGACGCCCGAATCAGCCTGAATTTCGTGCAGACGGCCATTATCTACAACGACGAAACCCGGCCCCCGGCGATTGAGCGCGTGCAGCTTATCATCAAAGGCCTGGAGCAGCAGCTGGCACAGTTGGTTGCCTAGGCGGTTGTGGCAGGCCGTCATTCAGCTCACGCGCGACCTTTGGGGTAACAATCATTCCTCCCTGATATGGCCTGCGAGCATGAAAAGGCTAAGTTTTGAGGGTTAACCTGAGCTATAAAATTCGTGATGGCCCTGGCCAGAAAAGCAGTTTCCAGCACGAATTTCATTCCCTCAGATTTTAGACTCTCCAAGCTTCAAAACTTCAGTGCTTCAGTGCTTCGACGCGCATGCTTTTTTACTTAGCCGAATCAACCGACGGTTTAGGCTTCGTTTCACCATTTGCCAGCTTCTCCAGCACGGTAGCAATTTGCGTCTGACGCTGACCAGGGCTATAAACAGTTGGGCGATGTGGTCGAAAACCTCAGCGACCCATCGGGCATTTCGGTGTAGGTGCGCGACGGGTGGCAGGGCTGCTTGCTTTTTCCGCAGTAACGAGGGGAGCGTACATAGCCCTACGCCGCCCAGCGGGGGCGGCATATGCACTACAATAACTTTCCCAAATTCAGAGGGCTGGGCGGTGGTTGCAGGCGGCTGATAAACTCCCCGTGATAGTGCACCGTGCTGCCGGCCCGCACATTGGTAGTACTGGTAACCATCTAATCGGGTCGTTTCGAGGGCTACGGCGAAACCGTGGCATCGACTACCTGGAGTAAGGGAACTGTTACTCCGTTTGCGCCAGCAGCATAGCCCGTGAAACCTCCGGATAGTCGTGCGCCTGCGGATAACTGTGCGGGGGTACGATACTGAGTACACTGGCCGGTACCGGCCAAAGAAGTGAAAAGCGCCACATTAAATGAGTAGCTACTGCAGGTAGGTGCTTCAAGTACCTTTGTGCTCCGCCTAGGCCCTTTTTGCTTTCTTTTTATGCCCAACGGTACGCTACTGCTTATTGACGACGAAACAGTGCTGCGCCAGGCTGTGGCCCGCACGCTGGAGCTGGAAGGCTACACGGTGCTCCAGGCCCCGGATGCCCACCGCGGCCTGGAAACACTGCACGCCCACCCCGACGATATCCTGGTCGTGCTCTCCGATGTGAAGCTGCCCGACGGCCGCGGCCTCGACCTGCTGCCCCGCTACAAAGCCCTCGCTCCCCTGGCCGAAGTGGTGCTGATGACCGCCTACGGCACCATTGCCGACGGCGTGCGCGCCATGAAGCTCGGCGCGTTCGACTACCTGACCAAGGGCGATGCCGACGAGCAGATTGTGGTGGTGGTGGACCGGGCCGCCGAAAAAGCCCGCCTCCAGCGCCGCGTGGCGAGCCTGGAAAAGCAGGTAGGCGCGCAATACAGCTTCGACGCGATGATTGGGCACGCCCCGGCGCTGGAACTGGCCAAGAAAACCGCTCAGCAAGTAGCCCTCACCGACGCCACGGTGCTGCTGGAAGGGCCCACGGGAGCCGGTAAGGAACTGTTTGCCCAGGCCATTCACCACGCCAGCCCGCGCGGCATCAAGCCCTTTGTGGCCCTGAATTGCAGCGCTTTCCCCAAAGAGTTGATTGAGTCGGAGCTGTTTGGGTACCGCCGAGGGGCTTTCACCGGGGCCGACAAGGACAAAAGGGGGCTGTTTGAGGAAGCCAGCGGCGGAACCTTGTTTCTGGACGAAATCGGGGAGCTGGAAGCCCTGGCCCAGGCCAAGCTGCTGCGGGCCCTCGAAACGCAGGAATTTACCAAGCTCGGCGATACCAAGCCCACGCGGGTGAACGTGCGGCTGGTGGCTGCCACCAACCGCACCCTGCGGCAGCAGGTGGACGCGGGCCAGTTTCGGGCCGACTTATACTACCGCCTCTCGGTGGTGGTCATTCCCGTGCCGTCGCTGCACGAGCGGCGGGCCGACGTGCCCGCCCTGGCCCGGTTTTTTGCGCAGCATTTCGGGGCCAAGCTGCGCCGCCGCCCGCTGGAGCTCACCGCCGAAGCCCTGCGGGCCCTCGAAGCCTATGCCTGGCCGGGCAACGTGCGCGAGCTGAAGAATGTGCTGGAGCGCGCCTCCATCCTCACCCCGCCCGACGAGCCCCTGGCCGTGGCCGGCCTGCCCATCGAAGTGCAGCTGGCCGTGATGCCCGAGGACCCGGCCGGGGCTGGCCCCACCACGGAAGATGGGCGCACGCTGCGCAACGTGGAAAGAATGCACGTCCAACGCATTTTGCACGAAAGCGGCGGCAACAAAGCCGAAGCCGCTCGCATCCTGGGCGTGGCCCATACAACGCTCTACCGCAAAATCCAGGAGTACGGCCTGTAATGGCCGGCCGGCGGCGCGGCCCTACCGGCCGACCGCGTGAAGCGGCATGTCGCCGTTGAATTCGCTATTGGCCTCCCACAGCTCAAAAGCGGCCACGGACAGCCGCCCGGCCATGAAGGCACGCATGTCGTAGCCGCGCCATTCGAGGCAGAAACGCAGGAAATCAGGCTCGGCCTGGCTGGCCGTGAACCCGTGGGCCAACACCTGGGCCCGGCGCGCGGCCGGCAGGGCCGCCATCCAGTCGTAGAAATCGGTGGCCGTCAAGGGAAAGGCGTTGGCCTGCGCATAATAGGCTTTGGCGGAGTCGGTAATTTCGGTGAGCAGGTCGGGCATGGGGCGCAGGGTTGGCAGCAGGTTAATGAAGGAGAAGGGGCAAGCCAAAGCGGTGCCAGGCACCTAAAAAGCCCTTGCCGGGGCTTCTGCGCCCATTTCGCCCCATCCCACCGGTGCACATTGCACGTGTGCTCCTAGCAAAACGCTAGGGTGTTTCGGGTGTCGGCAGCAGCGGGCAACCGCCCGATTGAGAATATTCGGCTTGCAATCAAGGGGTTGATGAGACTGGCCACGCGCCGCCCGCCTCGACGTTTTCCGCCACTGCTTCGCCGTGGCCGATGGCCTCCTGCGCCGCGCCGACCGCTACCTCTCCACCGCCATCGAAACCGTGTACCTGCACTGCCTGCACCTCGACGGCAGCATGTTCGGCAACCAGCTCACCCGTCAGCTCATGCCCGTGGGCCTGTACCAGGCCTACACCCGCCCGCACTGCAACATGCGGCCTGAGGCCCGCGCCGGGCTAGCATTTCGCACGGGCACCCCTAGCAAAACGCTAGGACCGGTAGCGCTGCCAGCACCGTTCGAAATGCCTTAGGTAGATTTTTTATCGCTGTAAATCAATTCAATAATTCAATAATTATCCGAATGCGCTGGGTTGGGGTCAGTCCTTGCCAGCTTCTGACGGACATCATTTCACGCCTCTCATGAATCCTCTCATTTTCATTCCGGTGCTCTACGTCGCCGGCCTCGGCTGCTTCTGGCTTTTCTATAAGTCGGTCGATTTTTTTGACAATATCTAATCCCGCCATCGCCATGATGTTCGCCCTGCTGCTGCTCGCCATCGCCACGTTCGGCTACCTGTGCTACGTGCTATTGAAACCCGAGAAATTTTAAACCTCGCACGGTCATGTCGAGCGCAGCCGAGACATGACGGACCGTTGAACCCCCCGATACCCATGAACAAAGAACTTCTCGGCATCCTGCTCATCTTCGGCAGCACGGTGCTGCTGGCCATTCCACTGGGCCGCTATCTGGCCACCATTTATCGCGGCGATAAAAGCTGGACCGATTTCCTGGCCCCGTTCGAGCGGCTGCTCTTCCGCGCCGGCGGCATCGATGCCAACCGGGGCATGACCTGGCAGCAGCACCTGGTGGCCCTGCTCACCATCAACATGGTGTGGTTTGGCTGGGCCCTGCTGGTGCTCTGCACCCAGGGCAGCCTCCCGCTCAACCCCGACCATAACCCGTCCATGTCGCCCGACCAGGCCTTCAACACGGCCATCTCCTTCCTGGTGAACTGCAACCTGCAGCACTACTCCGGCGAGTCGGGCGCGACGTATTTCTCGCAGGTGTTCTGCCTGATGTTCCTGCAATTCGTGACGGCCGCTACCGGCATGGCCGCCTGCGTGGTCGTGTTCAACGCCCTGAAAGAAGGCACCACCGAGAAGCTGGGCAATTTTTATAACTACTTCGTAAAGAGCATTACGCGGGTGCTGCTGCCGCTCTCGCTGGCCCTGGCGCTGGTGCTGGTGTTCCAGGGCACGCCCATGAACTGGGCGGCCAAGGCCCCGATTGTGACCGTGCAGGGCGACTCCGTGAACGTGAGCCGGGGGCCGGCGGCCGCACTCATCGGCATCAAGCAGATGGGCACCAACGGCGGCGGCTTCTTCGGCGTCAACTCGGCCCATCCGCTCGAAAACCCCACCTATCTCACCAACGCCCTGGAGAATGGCGCGATTGTGCTCATTCCCATTGCCATGGCGTTGGCCTTCGGCTTCTACCTGGGCCGGCCCCGGCTGGGCTGGATGGTGTTTGGGGTGATGACGGCCGGCTACCTGCTGCTGCAAGTGCCCACCGTGGCCCTCGAAATGCACGGCAACCCTGCCATCGCCCGCCTGGGCGTCGACCAAAGCCTGGGCTCGATGGAGGGCAAGGAAGTGCGCGTGGGCGCGGCCGCTTCGGCCCTGTGGGCCATCCAAACCACCGTCACCAGCAACGGCTCGGTCAATGCCATGCACGACTCGCTCACGCCCATCTCGGGCATGAACACGCTGCTGGGCATGATGACCAACGCCTTCTACGGCGGCGTGGGCGTGGGCTTTCTCAACTTCTTCGTCTTCATCATCGTGGCCGTGTTCATCTCGGGCCTGATGGTGGGCCGCACCCCGGAATTCCTGGGCAAGAAGATTGAGGCCCGCGAGATGAAAATTGCCATCATCATTGCCCTGCTGCACCCGCTGCTCATCCTCACGGGCACCGCCATGTCGGCCCACCTCTACGCTGGCAACCCCACCGAATACGCCGGCTGGCTGGCCAACCCCGGCTACCACGGCTTCTCGGAAATGCTCTACGAATACACCTCCTCGGCCGCCAACAACGGCTCGGGCTTCGAGGGCCTCGGCGACAATACGCCGTGGTGGAACATCAGCACGGGCATCGTGATGGTACTGGCCCGCTACCTGCCCATCATCGGCCCGGTGGCCATAGCAGGCCTGCTGGCCCGCAAGAAATTCATCCCCGAAAGCGCGGGCACCCTGCGCGTCGACACGGCCACCTTCGGCGTGATGGTCTTCTTCGTGATTTGGATTATCGCCGCGCTGGCCTTTTTCCCGGCCCTGGCGCTGGGCCCGCTGGCCGAGCATTTCACGCTCTATCAATAGCCCGCACGTCCGCCTCACGCCTAGCCCCTCTCCGAAAAAGAGAGGAGGACCGGCTCTAATTTTTAGTCTTAGTTTTTATTGTCGACGCTTCCCTGTCGCTAGCTGCTAGCATTAACGCTCGAAGCCAGTCCTCCTCTCCTTTGTGGAGAGGGGCTAGGGGTGAGGCGCACGCCAGCCCGACCTCAACCAATGGCAACCAAATCCCAATCCCTCTTTCAACCCGCGCTGGTCCGCGAAGCCGTCGGCCAGGCCTTCGTCAAGCTCGACCCGCGCGTGATGTTCCGCAACCCGGTGATGTTCACCGTGGAAATCGGCACGGTGGTGATGTTCTTCGTCACCATTGGCCTGCTCTTCAAGCCCGATGCGGCGCAGGGCAGCTTCGGCTACAACTTCACGGTGTTCTTCGTGCTGTTTCTGACCCTGCTGTTCGCCAATTTCGCCGAGGCCATTGCCGAGGCGCGGGGCAAGGCCCAGGCCGATTCGCTCCGCAAAACCCGCCAGGATACGCCGGCCAACGTACGCCAACCCGACGGCTCGATGGTGGCCATGAGCTCGGCCCAGCTGCAAAAAGGGCAGGTGTTCGTGGTCGAAGCCGGGGAATTGATTCCCACCGACGGCGAGATTATCGAAGGCCTGGCCACCATCGACGAGTCGGCCATTACCGGCGAGTCGGCCCCCGTAATCCGGGAGGCGGGCGGCGATAAGTCGTCCGTCACGGGCGGCACGAAGGTGCTGTCTGACCGCATCGTGGTGCAGGTGACCACGGCCCCCGGCGAGTCGTTTCTCGACAAGATGATTGCGCTGGTGGAAGGCGCGTCGCGGCAGAAAACGCCGAATGAAATTGCCCTCACCATTCTACTGGCCGGGTTTACGCTGGTGTTCGTGATTGTGTGCGTGACGCTTCAGCCGTTTGCCGAATACTCGAAAACGCCCATCGCCGTGGCCTCGTTTATCGCGCTGTTCGTGTGTTTAATTCCGACCACGATTGGCGGGCTGCTCTCGGCCATTGGCATCGCCGGCATGGACCGGGCGCTGCGGGCCAACGTGATAACCAAAAGCGGCAAGGCCGTGGAAACGGCCGGCGACATCGACGTGCTGCTGCTCGACAAGACCGGCACCATCACCATTGGCAACCGCAAGGCCACGCATTTCTGGCCCGCGCCGGGCGTGGGCATGCAGGAATTCATCGAGCAGGCCACCGTGAGCTCCCTCACCGATGAAACGCCCGAAGGCAAAAGCATCGTGGAGCTGGCCCGCGATAACAAAGTGGACCCCGCGCAACTGCGCAGCCGTCTGGATGGGGCCGAGCTTATCAAGTTCACGGCCGAAACCCGTTCGTCGGGCGTCACGCTCGGCAATGGCACCCGCATCCGCAAGGGCGCGGCCGATGCCATCCGCAAGCTGGCCGAAGCCGCCGGCAACGTATACCACGACGATGTGGCCGACCGCGTGAAAGCAGTAGCCAGCAACGGCGGTACCCCGCTGGTGGTGAGCGAAAACGACCGGGTGCTGGGTGTGGTCGAGCTGCAGGACATCATCAAGCCCGGCATTCAGGAGCGGTTTGAGCGGCTGCGGGCCATGGGCATCAAAACCGTGATGGTGACCGGCGACAACCCGCTCACCGCCAAGTTCATCGCCGAAAAAGCTGGTGTCGATGACTTCATCGCCGAGGCCAAGCCGGAAGACAAGATGCAGTACATCCGCGCCGAGCAGCAGCTCGGCAAGCTGGTGGCCATGATGGGCGACGGCACCAACGACGCCCCCGCCCTGGCCCAGGCCGATGTGGGAGTGGCCATGAACAGCGGCACCCAGGCCGCCAAGGAAGCCGGCAACATGGTGGACCTCGACAACGACCCGACCAAGCTCATCGAAGTGGTCGAAATCGGCAAGCAGCTGCTCATGACGCGGGGCACGCTCACCACGTTTTCCATCGCCAACGACGTGGCCAAGTATTTCGCCATCGTGCCCGCGCTGTTCATGGTGGCCATTCCGGCCCTGGGCGCGCTGAACGTGATGGGCCTGAAATCGCCGCAGTCGGCCATTCTTTCGGCCGTGATTTTCAATGCGCTTATCATCCCGGCGCTGGTGCCGCTGGCGCTGAAAGGCGTGGCGTACAAGCCGGTGGGCGCCTCGGCCCTGCTGCGCCGCAACCTGCTGATTTATGGCCTCGGCGGGGTGGTAGTGCCCTTTATCGGGATTAAGATTATTGACCTGATTGTCGGGGCCTTTTTGTAAATCTGAACGAGCTGGCGCGCGTCGGCGACGCGTGCCGACTGGCACTACCTCACGCAAGGCGTTCGCCTCCAAGCCACAGGCTCGAACCCAGTCGGCACGCGTCGCCGATGCGCGCCAGCAACCATAAATCAATATCCTCAATCATGAAATCCCAACTCTTTTCCGCCATTCGCCTTACCCTCGCTCTGATGGTGCTGTGCTGCGTGCTGTACCCCGCCATTGTATGGGCGGTGGCCCAGGCTGCGCCCGGCCGGGGCGAGGGCGTCCAAATCAGCTGCAACGGCCGCGTGGTAGGCTTCGCCAACGTGGGCCAGAAGTTCGACAAGCCTGAGTATTTCAACTCGCGCCCCTCGGCCGCCGACTACCACGCCGATGCCAGCTCCGGCTCCAACAAAGGCCCCGGCAACCCCGAATATCTGGCTGTTGTGAAAGCCCGGCTCGATGCCTTCCTGCTGCAAAACCCCGGCGTGAAAGCGGCCGATGTGCCCGCTGAGCTGATTACGGCCAGCGGCTCGGGCCTCGACCCGCACCTCTCGCCCGCCGGGGCGCTGGTGCAGGTGGCCCGCGTGGCCGCTGCCCGCAAGCTCGATGCCGCCCGCGTGCAAGCGCTGGTGCAGCAGCAGATTGAGCCCGGCACGCTGGGTCCCGACCACATCAATGTTTTAAAACTGAACCTCGCGCTGGATGCGCTGACGGCGAATTAGCTTCTTTTATACAAATTTTTTTCGATGAAATCTTCTGCTCTGCTGCTGCTGGCTGCCTTGCCGGTGGCTGCCCTGGCCCAAACCGCTCCCACAACCGACCCGGCCCTGGCCGTGCCGCCCGCCGCCGCGCCCACCGCGCCCGCGCCCGCTACGCCCGGCCCGCTCACCTACTACGGCTTCGTGGACGGTTATTACGCCTACGATTTCAACCACGGCAATACCAACACCCGGCCCGGTTTCCTGTACTCCCACAATCGGCAGAACGAGTTCACCATCAACCAGGGCATTATTGGGGTGCGCTACGACGACGGCAAAGTGCGCGGGGCCGTGGGCCTGCACGCGGGCTCCTACGTATCGGCCAACTACGCGGCCGAGGACCAGGTATTCAAGCACATCTACGAAGCGTATGCCGGGTTCCGGCCCTTCCAGAAGGCGTGGCTGGACTTCGGGATTTTCGGCTCGCACATTGGGTTCGAGTCGGCCATTTCGAAGGATAACTGGACGCTGACGCGCTCCCTGATGGCCGAAAATTCGCCCTACTACGAGGCCGGGGCCCGCTTCACCTACGAAGTTGGCCCCAAGCTGACCCTGACCGGGCTGGTGCTGAATGGCTGGCAGAACATCCGCGAAACCAACCAGGCCAAGGCCCTCGGCACCCAGATTCAGTGGAAGCCCTCGGCCAAAATCCTCATCAACAGCAGCACCTTTTACGGCAATGAGCAGCCCACCGACTCGCTGATTCGCCGCCGCTACTTCCACGATTTCTACTTCACCTACGCCGCTACCGACCGCCTCAACCTGGCCGTGGTGTTTGATGTAGGCAAGCAAAAAAGTGCCAACAACTCCAGCCACGACACCTGGCACACCGGGGCGGCTTTCGTGAAGTACAAGCTGGCTGACCAGTTTTCGACCACGCTGCGCGGCGAATACTACTACGCCGAGCGCGGCGTCATCATCAACAGCATCAAGCCCGCCCTCACCGATGCCGATTTTCGGGCGGCCGGCGGTTCCCTTAACCTCGACTACCTGCCCACGGCCAACGTCGCCTTCCGCATCGAAGGCCGTTTCCTGCGGAGCCGGGATGCTATTTTCCAGCACGATGCTGGTGTGAGCCGCAACTACGGCAACCTGACGTCCAGCATCGCGCTGTCGTTTTAACTGGAGGCAGCGGCCTGCGCCTGCCCTTGCCTTCGTTCCGGGCCCTGCTACGCAGCATTAACCTGCCGGCTGTTGTCCCACAATTTCCGGTGCCACCACTCTGCTCGACGGGGTGGTGCGCATTGGTTTTCATCGCTCCCGGCGGTTACGCGCCAACGTTATGCCGGCCCGCCCGGAGCTGCCCAAGCCGCGGGTGTAGCCGCCAATAAACCCGTGAGAATTCCAGAATGCGTTGCTTGCCGAAAACGAAAAGCCCAAAAAATAGCCGCTATGCTCGCCCCCGAAACTGACCTGCGCGACCAATCGGCCGAGCGGTTCCTGCGCCTCGTGCAGGCCAAGCGGCGCGGCACCCTCAAGGTGTACCTGGGGCTGGCCGCCGGGGTGGGCAAAACCTACCGCATGCTCCAGGAAGCCCACGACCTGCACACGCACGGCGTGGACGTGCTGCTCGGCTACGTGGAAACCCACGGCCGCCCCGGCACCGTGGCCGAGCTGAAAGAAGTGCCCCTGCTGCCCCGCAAGCACATTTTCTACAAAGGCCGGGCCCTGGAGGAAATGGACGTGGCAGGCATTATTCAGCGCCGGCCGCAGGTGGTGATTGTGGACGAGCTGGCCCACTCCAACGTGCCCGGCTCACGCCACGAAAAGCGCTGGCAGGACGTGGAATACCTCGTGGCGCAGGGCATTTCGGTGATTACGGCCGTGAACGTGCAACACCTCGAAAGCCTGCACGACCAGGTGCTCAAAATCACGGGCACGGACGTGACCGAGCGCATCCCCGACCAGCTGCTGAAAACCGCCGACGAGGTGGTGAACGTGGACCTGACCGTGGGCGAGCTGCGCGCGCGCCTCGAAGAAGGCAAAATCTACGACCCGGCCAAGGTACCCACCGCGCTGGCCAATTTTTTCCAGGCCGAAAACCTGCTCCAATTGCGCCGGCTGGCCGTGCGCGAAGTCGCCCAGCTGCTGGGCCGCCAGGTGGAAACCGAAGCCGGCGGCGCGCCCGCCGTGCTGTCCGCCCGCCGCAACGACGACCGCCTGCTGGCCTGCATCAACTCCAACGACGCGGCGGCCAAGGAAATCATCCGCAAAGCCTCGCGGCTCGCCGACCGGTTTTCGGCCGCCGCCTGGTACGTGCTCTACGTGCAGACCGGCACCGAATCGGCCGACCGCATTGGCCTGGCCACCCAGCGGCATTTGCTCAATAACCTGCAGCTCGCCACCCAGCTCGGCGCCCAGATTCTGCGGGTGAAGGACGACGACATCGTGGGCGCCATCCGGCGGGTAGCGGCCGAAAAAGAAGCCACGCTGCTCGTCTGCGGCATCACCCGGGACAAAGGCCTGTGGGGCCAGCTGAGCCGGCGCGGCGTGACGTTCGACCTGCTCCGCGCCGTGGCCCGCGACAGTGCGGATTTGGACGTGTACCTGATAACGTATTAGGTATTCGGGCAATGAAACGAACAGAAAGCCCCTCAACCCTCCCCCTCGCCATGAATCTCAAAACCCTCATCACCCTCGGCTTCGTGGCGATGCTGGCCCTGCTGCTGGCCATCGGCGGCTATGCCTTTTACACCGTGCAACGACTCGACCGCAGCTCGCGGAACGTGCTCAAGGAGAACTTCTACTCCGTGGAGCTGGGCCAGCAGATGCAGCGCGCCCTCGACCAGATGGAAACCGACCCGAACGCGGCCGGCGGCCTGCCCCGCTTCCGCCAAAGCCTCATCAACGAAGCCGGCAACATTACGGAGGCGGGCGAAAAGGAATTGGTGGACAGCCTGACGCAGTACCAGGCCAATTTCCAGCGCCTGCTCGGTGCCGGAGCGCCGCCCGCCGCCCGCGCCCCCACGCTGGAGCTGCTGCGCCGGCAAACCTACCGCATGGTGGCCCTGAACACGGCCGCCCTGACCCGCAAAAACGAACTGGCCAACCAGAACGCTACCCAGGCCGGCCGCTACCTGCTCGCCTTCATTGTCGTCAGCCTGTTGATTGGCCTGATGTTCGTGCTGAGCGTGCCCGAGGCCGCCGTAAACCCCTTGCGCAAGCTCACCACCAGCCTGGAGCACGCCACGGAAAATGATTTCACGTCCACCATTCCAGTGGAAAATGGCAGCGAATTCGGCCGCGTGGCCACGGCCTTCAACCGCATGCTGGTGCAGCTCCAGGAGTTCCGCAGCTCGACGATGGCCGAGCTCATCACGGCCCGCAACCGCACGGCCAGCATCGTGAGCGGGCTCGATGAGGGCCTGCTGCTGCTCGACGAGCACCGCCACATCATCCTGGCCAACCCAATGGCCTGCACGCTGTTGAGCCTGCCCGTGGAGCAGCTGGTGGGCCAGCCGGCCGCCGCCGTGGCCCGGGCCAACGACCTGTTCCGCGAAATTCTGCGCCCGCTCGAAGCCGATGCCTCGCGCCGGGGGCAGGCCGTGGCCGATGCCCCGCTGCTGCGCATCGCCCAGCAGGGCGACGAGGCGTTTTACCGCCTCGCCGTGCAGGAGCTGGTGTCCTTCAACGAAGCCCTGAAGAAGAATGAGTTCGTGGGCCAGATTATTACCCTGCGCAACGTGTCCGATTTCAAGAAGCTCGACCAGGTGAAGTCGAACTTCCTGGCCACCGTGTCGCACGAGCTGAAAACGCCCCTTTCCAGCATCAACCTCAATACCAAGCTGCTTCAGGATGAGCGCCTGCCCGCCGATGAGCGCCAGCGCATCACGGGCTTTATCCGGCAGGAAACCCAGCGCTTGCAGCGCATGGTGGCCGAGCTGCTCGACATCTCGCGCCTCGACGCCGGGGCCGGCATTCAGCTCGATGCCAAGCCCACCAACCTGGCCGACGTGGTGGGCTTCGCCAC
>NZ_JAGEMO020000121.1 GCF_017921975.2 Hymenobacter terricola | reverse complement strand
AAGCCCACCAACCTGGCCGACGTGGTGGGCTTCGCCACGGCCACCGTGCAGCCCCAGCTGGCCGACAAGCAGCTGCGCCTCGACCTCCAGCTGGCCCCCGGCCTGCCCGCCGCCCGCGCCGACGTGGAAAAAACCACCTGGGTGCTCATCAACCTGCTGGCCAACGCCATCCGCTACTCGCCGCTGGGCGAAGCCCTCACCGTGCGCGCCTCCCTGGCCGGGGCCTTCGTGCAGGTGAGCGTGCAGGACCGCGGCCCCGGCATCGCGGCCGAGCACCACGAGAAAATCTTCCAGCGCTTCGCCCAGCTGCCCGACAAAAGCGGCTACCGCGGCGGTTCCGGCCTGGGCCTGAGCATTGCCCGCGAGTTTATCACCACGCAGGGCGGCCGGCTGTGGGTCGAAAGCGAACTGGGCAGCGGCAGCACGTTCCATTTCACGCTGCCCGTGGCTTCGGCTTAGGAAGTGACGGGACAACAGCACGGTCATGCTGAGCGCAGCCGAAGTATGACCGTGCTGTTGTCCCGTCACCTTCTGTATCAACAAATCCCACGCTAATTCCCCTCCCATCATGCAAGCCACCATCAAATCCAAAATCACCCTGGGCCTGGGCTTTCTGTTCCTGATAATCCTGCTGCTGAGCGGCGTGGGGGCCTATTATTTGTACCAGCTCTCGCGCAGTGCCGAGGCCACGCTCAAGGACAATTACCGCTCCGTGGCCTACGCCCAGCACCTGAACGACGCGCTGAGCGACCTGCGCGATGCCTACCTCGCCGGCGGCCCGGCGGACGAACCAACCGCTGCCCGCGCCCGCGAAACGTTCGCGCGCAACCTGGCCGATGAGCAGCGCAACATCACCGAGCCCGGCGAAGGCCAGCTGGCCGATTCGATGGCGGCGGGCTTCCGGCAATACTTGCAGGCGGCCCCGACGGCCGCCGCCGGCTCCCGCGCCACCTACCAGCGGCTGCGGCACCAGGTCAGCCGCGTGGCCGCCCTCAACCTGCGGGCCATTGAGACGCAGGGCCAACGCACCCGCCAGGTTGCCAGCCGCACCATTACGGTGCTGGGGCTGGTGGCGGCGCTGGGCATTCTGGCCACGTTCTCGTTCATTTTCTCCTTCCCCGACTACGTGACCAAGCCGGTGGAGGAGCTCACGGCCGGCATCCGGCGGCTGGCGGCCGGTGATTATTCGCAGCGCCTGCCCGTGCCGGCCTACCCCGAATTCACCGAAGTAGCCCAGGCCTTCAACGACATGGCCCAGAAGCTGGACGGCTACGAAACGCCCGATGGCACGCCCCGTATCGACAGCAGCGGCCCGCTCGACATCGTGACCAGCCACCAGCGTCCGGGCACGCCCCCTACTGCTTAGGCGGCCTGGTTTGCATGGCACTCTATTCCACCTTTTCGCTGCTGTTGATAGTGGCGGCTCTGTTCGCCTACCTCAACCAGCGGCTCCTGCGCCTGCCGGCCACCATCGGGCTGACGACGCTCACGCTGCTTTCGTCGCTGGTCCTGGGGCGCCTGGGCGTGCCGGTGCTGCAAGGCCCCGGTGGGCACCCTGATTTCCACGATTATGGTGGCCTGCGGCCTGTACCTCGTGCTGCCGCTGTTCGGCCGGCCCCTGGCGTTTCTCTGCTGCCTGCTGTTCGGCACCCTCATTTCGCCCACCGACCCCGTGGCCGTGCTGGGCTTCGTGGTCTACCGGACGTTGCGCAACGTGGACAACTACAAGGTGGAAGAGCTGCTTAGGCTGGCGCTGGCCACGCGCGGCTCGGTGCTGGCGGCGGCGCTGGACACGTCGGGGCCGCTGGCCATGGTGGTGGCGGGCGGCGAAGCGCGGGGCCGGCAGATTAGCTGGCAGCTCCGAGCGGCATTGCTCCGGCGGCCGGGCAAACTGTGAAGCCGCCCCGGCGTATGCTTCCCCAGCCAGTGCCAGCCGGGAAAGAATTTTTCCGGCTTCCCTTCCATCCCCGCTCCAAGCCCTATGTCCACCACTACCCTGACCGGCGGGGCCGCGCCCTCGGCCCACGCCCACCTGCATTCCCGCATCACGGCGGCCGGCTCGCTCATCGCCCTCGGCATCGTGTACGGCGACATCGGCACCTCGCCGCTCTACACCGTGCGCGGCGTATTCGCGGGCCGGCCGGTGACCGAGGACGTGGTGCTCGGCACCATCTCGGCCATCATCTGGACGCTCATGCTGCTCACCACGGTCAAGTATGTGTTCATCGCCATGAAGGCCGACAACCACGGCGAGGGCGGCATTCTGGCGCTCTACGCCCGGCTGCGGCGGCTGAAGGTGAAGTGGCTGTATTTGCCGGCCATCATCGGGGCGGCGGCGCTGCTGGCCGATGGCATCATCACGCCGCCCATTTCGGTGGGCTCGGCCATTGAAGGGCTGCGCATCATCAAGCCTGACCTTAATACGGTGCCCATCATCCTGGCCATTCTGGTGGGGCTGTTCGCGTTTCAGCAGTTCGGCACGGCCATCATCGGCAAGCTGTTCGGGCCGGTGATGGTGCTGTTTTTTGGGATGCTGGCCGTGTTCGGCGCGGTGCACCTCTCGCACGATTGGAGCATTCTGCGGGCCCTCAACCCGTACTACGCCATCCACATGCTCACCACCATTCCGGGGGCGTTCTGGCTGCTGGGCTCAATATTTCTGTGCAGCACCGGGGCCGAGGCCTTGTATGCCGACATGGGCCACGTGGGCCGGCGCAACATCTACGTGTCGTGGACTTTCGTCAAAATCTGCCTCGTGCTCAACTACCTGGGCCAGGGCGCGTGGCTGCTCCAGCATCTGGGCGCGCCGCTGGGCGCGCGGAATCTGTTCTTTGAATTGATTCCGGCCTGGGGGCTGCTGCCGGCCATCGGGCTGTGCACGCTGGCCACCATTATTGCCTCGCAGGCCCTGATTTCGGGTTCGTTCACGCTCGTCATCGAAGCCTTGCGGCTCAATTTCTGGCCGAAGGTAAAGGTGACGTACCCCACCGAATTGCGCGGCCAGGCCTACGTGCCCAGCCTCAACTGGATACTCTGCGCTGGCTGCATAGGCGTGGTGCTGCACTTTCAGGAATCGAGCCGCATGGAGGCGGCCTTCGGGCTGGCCGTGACGGTGACCATGCTCATGACCACCGTGATGCTGGCCTATTACCTGCGTCTGCGCCGCGTGGGCGTGGCCTGGATAGCAGTGCTGCTGGCCGTCTATTTCACCATCGAAGGCTCGTTTCTGATTGCCAACCTGCGCAAGTTTCCCGAAGGGGGCTACATCAGCGTGTTGCTGGCGGGCCTGCTGCTGCTCGTGATGGTGAGCTGGATTCAGGGCCGCCGCATCCGCACGGAGCTGGAAAAATACGTGCCCCTGGCCGAGTCGCTGCCGCTGCTCCAGAAGCTGAGCGCCGACGAATCGGTGCCCAAATTCGCCACCCACCTCGTCTACCTCACCGAGTCCGACAACCCCAAACTGGTCGAAAACGCCATTATCCACTCCATTTTCCGCAAAAGCCCCAAGCGGGCCGACGTGTATTACCTGCTCCACGTCGTCACCACCGACGAGCCTTACACCAAAACTTACCGCGCCACCGCCCTGCTCGCCGACGACCTCGTGCGCGTGGAATTCCACCTGGGTTTCCGCGTCGACCACGCCATCAACTACATGTTCCGGCAGGTAATTTCCGAGCTGGTGAAGACCCGGGAAATCGACATCACCTCGCGCTACAACTCCCTGCGCGACGAGGACGTGGTGGGCGATTTTCAGTTCGTTATCCTCAACCGCACGCTGCCCTATGCGCAGTCGCTCAGCACCTGGCAGCGGCTGGTGGCGCGGTTTTCGGGCGTGCTGCGCTGGCTGGGCTCCAGCCAGCAGGAAAGCTTCGGGCTCGATAACTCCTCGCTCACGATTGAGAACATCCCCCTGCTCACGCCCGACCGGCCCGAGCTGGCGCTGCGCCGCGAGGAGTAAGGTTGACGGCGATAAATCGCCGAAGCCCCGTCCACTTGGACCCGATTGGGGCTGGGCCGCTGCCGAAGGAAGCATTGCACGGATGAGCCGCAGGGGTTTGCCCTTAGGCCGTGGCCATGCTCAACAACGCCAAGGCCGGAAATGCCCGGCGGAAAGTGTTTATTAATATAAACCGTTAGCGGATAGGCAGTACCACGGCCTGCCAGGGCTGCAGGGCCAGCGTAGGGCCCGCCACGAAATCGGGGTAGTTGTTGAGCCAGGGCGCGCCGTTGGCCTGCAGGCCGGCGGGCATTGGCCAGTCGCGCTTCTCGGAGGTGAAGTTCAGGATTACCAGTGCCTTGTCGTTGCCCTGGGTGCGGGTGTAGGCGTAGATGTGGGGGTTGGCTGCGTCCAGCAATTCGTATTTGCCATACACCAGCACCGGGTGCTGGCGGCGCAGGGCCGTGGCCTGGCGGAAGTAGTTCAGCACCGAGTGGGGGTCTTTGTCCTCGGCGGCCTCGTTGATGGTGCTGTAATTGGGGTTGACGGTCAGCCAGGGCTTGCCCGTGGTGAAGCCCGCGTTGGCGGTAGCATCCCACTGGAAGGGCGTGCGGCCGTTTTCGCGGGCCAGCAGCTGCTGGGCCGTCAGGAACTTGGTTAAATCACCGCCGCTGGCTTGCAGCTGCTTGTACATGTTGCGGGATTCGATGTCGTGGTAGTCTTCAATTTTCTTGAAGCGGATATTGGTCATGCCCAGCTCGTCGCCGCCGTAGTAGTAGGGCGTGCCGCGCATGGTGAGCAGGAAGGTGGTGAGCAGCTTCGATGACGGGGCGCGAAAGGCCGGCCGGTCGTCGCCCCAGCGGGTGGTCATGCGGGGCTGGTCGTGGTTGCCGAGGTAGACGGTGCCCCAGCCTTTCTGGGCAAATACGCTGTCCCACTTCGTGTACACGCGCTTGAAGTCGAGCAGGCTGTAGCGGCCGGGTACCGGGGTGCGGTACTTGCTGCCGGGCACCTGGCCCACGCTCATGCCCTCGAAATGGTAGAGCATGTTCAGCTCCTGGCGGGCCGGGTCCACGAAGCTCAGGGCCTGGGCGGCGGTGACGCCGGCGCCCTCGGCCACGCTCATCACGGGGTACTTGCTCAGGGCTTCGCGGTTCATTTCCTGCAAATACTGGTGCAGGTGCGGGCCGTTGGCGTAGTAGCGGCCGTAATCGCCGTGGTACTCGGCCGGAATGGGCGGGAAGGTGGTGTCCTTCGAGATGAACGGAATCACGTCCATCCGGAAGCCGTCCACGCCTTTGTCAAACCAGAAGCGCATCATGCTGTAGATTTCCTGGCGCAGCTTGGGGTTTTCCCAGTTCAAATCGGGCTGCTTGCGCGAGAAATAGTGCAGGTAATAGGCGTTGGTGAGCGCATCGTAAGCCCAGGCGTCGCCCTTCACGTCGAAAAAGCTCTCGCGCTTGGGGGGCGTGCCCTTTTCTTTGGGCCACCAGTGGTAGTAGTCGCGGTAAGGGTTGGTGCGCGAGCTGCGCGACTGCTTGAACCAGGCGTGCTCGTCGGAGCTGTGGTTCACCACCAGGTCGAGCACCACTTTTAGGCCGCGCTGGTGCATGCCCTTCAGCAGCTCGTCGAAGTCCTGCATGGTACCAAAATCCTTCATGATGGCACGGTAGTCGCTGATGTCGTAGCCGTTGTCATCGTTGGGCGAGCCGTAGATGGGGTTGAGCCAAATCACGTTCACGCCCAGGCTCTTGATGTAGTCGAGCCGCGAGATGAGGCCGCGCAGGTCGCCCACGCCGTCGCCGTTGCTGTCCTGGTAGCTGCGCGGGTACACCTGGTACACCACGGCTTCTTTCCACCAGGTATGGGCATCGCCGGCGGCCGGGGGCGTGGCCGTGCGGCTGGTGTCGGCCGCGGCACCGGTGGCGGTGGCCGTTTCCGTTTTTTGCCCCGACTGGCCGCAGCCCGCCAGCAGCAGTGCTCCGCCCAGTAGCGGCAGCGCCCGGCGCGTGAAATGCTTTGCAGTAGCGAAAGCGTCAGAAAAGAGGTTTTTCATGGGCGGGAATGAAGTGAGGCGTTTCATAAGCGGGTTCGGTAAATCAGGCGCGTCCCTTCGGCCGTGCCTTCCGGCCGCCACCTGCGCCGGCACGGCCAATGCGACTTCTCCGACCAGCCCCGGCCGGCCGAAGCCCCGTTCGATGGGGGCCGGGCAGCCGCTGAGTCAGCCCACCCAGGGCCGGGTCGGAGGGGGTTACTCTATCCGGGTGACAATACCCAAAGGTATCACAAGCCGGCCTACACCTTGTGCATCATCAGCTCGCCGGCCAGCGCCGCGGCCGGTACGGGGTCCGACTGGCTTTCCGGCGGCACGCGCATGAGGTCGAGCTCGCGGTAGGGCTGGATGGTGAGGGGCACGTTTTCCACCACCACGTCGCTGGTATCGAGGCCGAAAGCCTGCTGGTCGGTGATGGCCAGGTGGTTGAAGAAGAAGTAGCCCTTGAGCACGAACCGCTCATAGAAGGAAAGCTGGTTGTCGTAGCTGAGAATCTTATCGAGCACCACGAAGCGGAAATCGCCGGGCAGCTTGTGCTTTTGCAGCGTGGCGTAGCGCGAGGTGATGTCGATTTCGCCCTTGGCGCCCATGTCCTCCAGCACGCGGCGGAACAGCAGGTTGATGCGCGGCTGAATGCGGAAACCCAGCCGGAAGTTGATTTTGTAGGCCACGTCGGGCACCAGCGTTTCCAGGGTGTAGTGCATGCCGAAGGGCTCGTTCAGCAGGCTGATGTTGAGGAACCAGTAGCGGTCGGCCCGCTTGGGCTTCTTGCGCAGGATGGAGTAGAGAATGCGCGACTCAATCTGCCGGGAGGTTTTGCTGCGCGTGAGGTACACCAGGTTCGAGGCGTATTTGCTCACGGTCGTGTCCTGGCTCAACTCCTGGAGGATGGGCAGGTTTTCGGCCCAGTCGGTCATGTCGAGGTAGCGGTTCTTAATCTGGCGGCCCTTGTAGCCCACCCACATGCCGAAAATCAGGCCCCACTCAAAGACCAGGATGCCGAGCCGGTTGAGCAGCTTGGTGATGTTGGCGATGAGGAACGAGAACTCCACCGTCAGGAAAACCAGCATAATCAGCGCCACCACCGGCAGTGCCCAGTGCTTCACGCCGCGCAGGTACTGCGAGAGCAGGATACTGGTCATCAGCATGGCCACCGTGATGGAAAAACCGTAGGCCGCCTCCATATTCGACGAAGTCTGGAACCAGAGCTGCACACACACGCAGCCAAACCACAGCATCCAGTTGATGCTGGGCACGTAAATCTGGCCGCGCTGGTCCGTTGGGAACAGGATGCGGACTTTGGGCCAGAAATTCAAACTCACGGCTTCAGAAATCAAGGTGTAGGAACCCGAAATCAACGCCTGCGAGGCGATGATGGTAGCGGCCGTGGCCAGGATGATGAGCGGCACGATGCCCCACTTCGGCGCGATGAGAAAGAAGGGGTTCTGGTCGCCATTCAGGGCTTTGCCGGCAAACTGCATGGACCAGGCGGCCTGGCCGAAGTAGTTCAGCACCAGCGCGGTTTTCACGAAAAGCCACGACACGCGAATGTTCTTACGCCCGCAGTGGCCCAGGTCCGAGTACAAGGCCTCGGCCCCCGTGGTACACAGAAACACCGCGCCCAGCAGCCAGAAGCCCTTCGGGTACACCGTGAGCAATTCGATGGCCCACATCGGATTCAGGGCCTTGAGTACGGCCGGGTGGTGCAGAATCTGGATAAAGCCCAGTGTCCCAATCGTACTGAACCACAGGAACATAATCGGCCCGAACGACGCGCCCACCACCTTGGTGCCGAACTGCTGGAAGCCGAAAAGCAACGTAATAATGACCAGCACGATGCCGATAATAGTCGTTTCGTTTAGGCCGGGGTCGATGATTTTCAGCCCTTCAATGGCCGAGGAGACCGAGATGGGCGGCGTGATGATGCCGTCGGCCAGCAGCGTGCCGGCCCCGATGATGGCCGGCCACAGCAGCCACTTGCCCCGCCGCCGCACCAGGGAGTAGAGCGAGAAAATGCCGCCCTCGCCGTGGTTATCGGCTTCCAGCGTGAGCAGGATGTACTTGATGCTGGTTTGGAGCGTGAGCGTCCAGAACACGGCCGACACGCCGCCGTACACCAGCAGCTCGCTGATGGGCCGGTCGCCGAGAATGGACTTGAACACGTACAGCGGCGAGGTGCCGATGTCGCCGAAAATGATGCCGAGCGTGACCAGCAACCCCGCCGCCGTGATGTTGCGGGTGTGGATGCTGGTGCTGGAAAGCGAGGGAGATGAGGACATAACAAAGTAGTGGTGAGCGGTTAGCGGTCGATGGTTTGGCGTTAACCGTTAAGTAGCCAGCGGAAGGGTGAAAAAGAAGGTGCTGCCGGCACCGGGCGCGCTGTGCACGCCGAGCAGGCCGCCCTGGGTGGTGATGAATTCGTGCGAAATGCTCAGGCCCAGTCCGGAGCCATCCTGGGCCGTGCTGACGGCATCGGGGGCCTGGGCAAAGCGTTGAAAGATGTGCTCCTGGTACTCGGGCTCGATGCCGGGGCCGCGGTCCTGCACGCGCACTTCCACGGCCTCGCCGCCAATGGCGCGGGCGGCGCTGACCGTGATGCGGCCAGCTTCGGGCGAGTAGCGCACGGCGTTGGCCAGCAGGTTGAGCAGGACCCAGGCCGTCTTTTCGCGGTCGGCCAGCACGGGCGGCAGGTCCGGGGGCAGGTCTATTTCCAGCGTGAGGTGCTTGGGGGCCAGCTGCAGCTGAATGGGGTCGGTGGCATACGCCAGCAGCTCGGCCACGGCGGTGGTGCGCAGGTTGAGGGGAATGACGCCCGATTCAAGCTTCGAGACGTCGAGTAAGCTGTGGGTGAGCTTGAGCAGGCGCTGGTTTTCCTGCTTGAGGGATTCCACAATCTGCTGCTGCTCGGCGTTGAGCGGGCCCACGCGCAGGTTTTGCAGCAGCTTGAGGTGGAAGTTGATGGTGGAAAGCGGCGTCTTCAGCTCGTGCGAGACGGTGGCCAGGAAGTTGGATTTGGTCTGGTCCAGGCGCTTGAAATCCGACACGTTGTGCAGCGCCAGGATGGTGCCCACGAACTCCATCTTGTCGAGCGGCGCGTTGAACGACACGGCATCGTGCACCATCAGGCGGTAGTGCAGCTCCTCGCCGCGCTGCATCAGCGCGAGGGGCACGGCGGCTTTGCGCTGGGAAGCGGGGGCGCGCACCACCGCCAGCAGCTGCTGCATGAGGGGGCTGCGGGCGGCCAGGTCGTCGGCATCGGCGCCTACCACTTCGCTTTCGGGCAGTTCCAGCAGGGCGCAGGCGGGCGGGTTGGCCACCAGTATCCGTTGGTTTTCGTCCAGCAGCAGCAGGGCCTCGTCCAACGTCTGCACGATGCTCGTTACGCGGTTGCGCTCCGTCATCAGGCCCGCCAGGTTGCTGGTCCGCGCGTCGTTCACCTGCACCAGCAGTTGATTAAACGAGCTGGCCACCTGGCCGAACTCGTCGCGGCTTTCCACCGGAATGGAGGCCGTGAAATCGCCCTGGGCCGCGTGCGCCATGCTGGCGGTTAGCTTGTGTAGTCCACTAACGGCCGCCTCTGGTATACTCAATACAAAGCCCAGCGCCACCACAATACTCAGCACGATGAACGTGAGCAGATAGCGCCCGGCGCGCCCGGCGGCGCGGTTCGCCTGCACGTCTTTGCGGGCCACGGCCTGCATGTTGAGCTGCACCATGCGGTGCGTCAGCTGCCGGAGCTGGGCCAGCGCCGCAGCGTTATTAGCCACTGACAACTGCGCCAGGCTGCGCGTCAGGCTGTCCACCACCGGCCGCTCGCCGGGCTCGGTGACGTTGCCCGCCTCCCGGCTGAGCAGGTAGTGGAAGCGCGGGAGGCCCTCGGGACTGGTGGGTTGGGCTTCGGCCTCGTCGAGGGCCACCAGCATGTCCTGGCCCAGCTGCACGGAGTAGAAATTGTCCTGCAACACCGAGCGCGAGCGCGAATCCAGCTGCTGCACCGTGTAGTGCGCATAGCTGCCCAGGATGATGAGCAGCCCCAGCAATGCCAGGAAGCCGACCGTGATTTTGGATTTAATGTTCATAGCGAAGCAAGCTGCTTTCGCGAATGCCCCTTGCCAACGCCGCGCCGCAATGCCCTGGCGCTGCTGAATAATCCGGTACTTATTTAACCTTTAGCTAATTAGCGGCATCGGAATCTCCCAGCCGCTTTTTCCAAGTCACCGTCACCGCATCCTTTTGACCCGGTGGGTCGGTCAAAATGACCCGGTTGCTACCGATATGCCGCCCCGCTGGGGCTTACAAATAGCGCTGCTATAACCCGTACTCCTGAATCTTGCGGTACAGCGTTTTTACGCCGATGCCGAGCTGGCGGGCGGCCTCGGTTTTATTGCCCGCCGTTTCGCCCAACACTAGCCGAATCTGGCGCTTCTCCATGGCCTGAAGTGAGCGGCTGTCGTCCTCATTGGTGCCCGTGGCGGTCCAGGTTTGCAGCTCGGCGGGCAGCGTGTCGGTGGTCAGGGTTTGCTCGTCGGCCAGAATCACGGCGCGTTCCAGCACGTTCTTGAGCTCGCGCACATTGCCGCGCCAGTCGTGCCGCAGGAGCTGTTGCAGGAACTCCGGCTCCATGCCCGTGAGGCGCTTGCCGAGCTTGGCCGCGTAGAAGTGCAGGAAGTACTGGGCCAGCGGCTCGATGTCGTCGCGCCGGGCGTTGAGCGGCGGCACCGCCACCACAAACACTGAGAGGCGGTAGTATAAATCGGCCCGAAAATGGCCCTGGTCGGCCTCCTGGCGTAGGTTGCGGTTGGTGGCCGCCACCAGGCGCACGTTCACCCGCGTGGGCTTCGGGTCGCCGAGCTTGTTAAACTCCTGGGTTTCGAGCACCCGCAGCAGCTTGGCTTGCAGGCTGATGTCCAACTCCCCGATTTCGTCCAGAAACAACGTGCCGCCGCTGGCTTCCTCAAACAAGCCCTTCTTATCACTCTGCGCCCCCGTAAACGCGCCCGCCCGGTAGCCAAACAGCTCCGATTCCAGCAGCTCGCGCGGAAAGGCGCTGCAGTTTACGGCCACGAAGGGCTTGGCGCGGCGCGGGCTGGCCTGGTGAATGGCCTGGGCAAACAACTCCTTGCCGCTGCCCGTGGGGCCTTCCAGCAACACGGCCGCATCGGTCGGAGCCACCCGGGTGGCCAGGTCTTTGGCCCGCCGCAGAGCCTCCGAAGGCCCAATCATCGATGCGAAACTGTGCTGTGCGCCCACCTGCTTTTCCAAATCGGCCACGCGGCGCTGGAGGCGGGCCTTTTCGGCGGCCCGGTCCACCACCACCAGCAGCTGGTCGTCCGAATCGCCCTTGGTGAGGTAATCGAAGGCCCCGAGCTTCATGGCGCGCACGCCATCGGGCACCGTGCCGTAGGCCGTGAGCAAAATCACCTCGGCAAAAGGAGCCAGCGCTTTGAGGCGGCCCAGCAGGTCCACGCCGTTGGCATCAGGCAGCTTCACATCGCAGAGAATAACCAGAATTTCGGCCGCGTGCAGGCGCAGGGTTTCCAGGCCGCGCCGGGCGTCCGGGGCTTGCAGCACGGTGTAGCCCTCGAAGCCAAGCACCCGGGCCACTACTTCCCGCAGGCTGGCTTCGTCGTCGATGAGCAGGAGGCTGCCGTCGGGCATGCGGGAAAAGGGGTTCGCGATAAAAAGTTGAAAAGATACAGGGCAAACCCGAAGGGATTTCAGGGCCGCCGGTACGGCCCCATTATGCTTCGAGCCACTTGTGGTGGGCCTTTGCTTAGGCGATGGCCGGATTTTGGGCCCCGCACCGTGATAAAAGCGGTTACCAATAGCCTTTCATCCGACCTAAGGTGCTTATTTGTATGCCATTGACAGCTTAAAGCACTCAGAAACCCGTTGTAGCTTAAGCACAAAAGTTTATTACATCGAAACGCGAACGAGAACAACAGAAAGGAGTCTAAACAAGTACAAAACAGGCTTACACTTTCTAACCGTTTTTTAACTTTTTTCTACTATCCGGAGCTTGCGCTCATACCTTAAAGGTAGATTACAAACCTCTGACAAGGCTGTCTGGCCGCTCATTATTAGAAGGAGCTACGTGATTGCTTGCTGCACCTCTAGCAGCTACGCCAGCAGCGGGGCTCGCCTCAGGCCGCTCTCATCCGGGCCGCTTCCATGCGTTAGGTTTGCCTGGCCGGGCGGGCGTCGTCATTCGGTCGCGTGGCAGTTTGGGCTTTCCAATACCCTTACAAAGGTCGGCGGGCGGGGCGACTTGTAAGTCCGACACCCCATAAGTTTGATGCCGAAACGTGTATGATGAAACACCTATAGCTGCCCTGCGCAACGTTGCTGCTGTGGAGCCTGGGCGCGCAAGCCCAGTCAACCCCGTCTTCCGCTTCCACCAACGCGGTGAAGCCAGCGCTCCAGGCCAGAGTCACGCGGGTCGAACGAGGACTCTCCACGCCCGTCGTGGTCAAGGGCGCGCCCGGTCAGCAGATGGCCCTGACGGAGCGCATGGCTTTTTATCGGGTCCCGGCCGTTAGCATTGCCTTAATCAACAACGGCCGGGTTTAATGGGCCCGGGCATACGGCGTGGGCGATATCGCCAGCCAGCAGCCGGCAACCGTGAAGACCCTGTTCCAGGCGGGTTCAATTAGCAAGTCGCTCAGCGCCATCGGGGCCCTGCGCCTGGTCGAACAGGGCAAGCTCTCATTGGATGAAGACGCGAACCGCCAGCTGGCTTCCTGGCATATTCCGCCGAACGAGCAAACCCGTTCCAAAGAGGTCAGCCTGCGCAGGCTGCTCAATCACAGCGCCGGCACGACGGTGCATGGCTACCAGGGCTATTCAGAGGGACAGGTGTTACCGACGCTGGTCCAGGTGCTGGACGGGGTTGCGCCCGCAAACTCTGAGCCGGTTCGCGTCGATGTGGTTCCCGGCAGCACTTGGCGCTACTCGGGCGGCGGGTACAGCATCGTCCAGCTGATGATGAGCGAAGCCAGCCGCCAGCCGTTCGACCGCTACATGAAGACGGCGGTTCTGGAACGGCTGGGGATGGCTCAGAATACATTCACCGCCCCGTTGCCACTCAGCTGGCACCCCCTGACGGCCACTGCTTACGACAGCGCCGGCCGGGCCCTCGCGGGGCGATGGCACACCTATCCGGAATCCGCCGCGGCTGGCCTCTGGACCACGCCCAGTGACCTGGCCCGCGTGGTGCTGGCCGTGCAGCAGGCCGAAGCGGGGAAGTCCGACAACATCCTCTCACGCCGTCTGGCCTCCGTCATGCTGACGCGCGGCCTCGGGGAATACGGTCTGGGATTCTTCGTCGAAAATTTGGGCGACCGCACCAGCTTCGGTCATAGCGGGGGCACCGAAGGGTTCCGCGCGCAGCTGTATGGCTACACGCACTCCGGTCAAGGCGTGGTCGTGATGACCAACAGCGATAACGGCGCTGATTTGATTAGCGAGATATTATGCAGCATAGCAGCCGAATACAGGTGGCCGGAGTTCAAGGTAATCGAGAAGGTCTCGATTACCGGGGACGCCGCCACCAACGGACAGGTCGCGGAGGACTACCAGTTGCTGGACAAGCCCGTCCATATTGTAGCCGAAGGGGACCGCCTCTACTTCCAAAGCGACTTGTTCGGCCCCAAGCGCATGGAGCTGTTCCCGGAATCGAAGACCGCCTTCTTCATGACGGCCCTGGACATGGCGATTCGTTTCGAACGGGACGGCGATGGCGCAATTGGTGGATTCAACCTGCTTCGTGGGGCGAATACCTACACGGCTAAAAGGACCAGATAGCGGGAAGGAAGCAGCGACAATGCTTACAACCGGAGTGTGCAAAATGCGCTTCAAGTATTTGGGCCATGATTGTTTGCTGGCGCTGGCGTTGCTTGTACCGGAATCAGCTGCTGCTTCAGGCCCCGGCTACCGAGCGGCAGGCCCTGGCCGATGCCGTCGCCCGCACATCGCCCGCAAACGAGCGGCACATCAACCTCCAGGGAGATTTCACTAGTGCTTAGTCAGGGGAATTATCAATCCTAATTTTCTGGTAATGCCGTCCGAGTTTGGTGCGGGCCTTCTCCAGGGTAAATTGCCAGCGCACGGTGGCGCGGGCGGCATTGCGCTGGGCCACGCAGGCGGCCACGTGGGCGGAGAGTTCCTCCTGGGTGGGA